>CAWDWM010000006.1:0-841681 GCA_963806015.1 uncultured Actinomycetes bacterium
CGTGTCGGGGCCGGTACCGCGCTGGGCGACACGCGATCGTAGCGACCACGTCACGCGCCCCAGCCCGACGCGATTCGCCCGCTTCATGACCGCGGTGGGCCGGCGCTACCGCCACCAGGTGTCAAGGTGGACGGTGTGGAACGAGCCCAACCATCCCGACTTCCTGCAGCCCCAGTACTCCAGCCACAAGCGCCCGCTGTCGCCCGGCATCTACCGACGGCTCGTACAGGCGGCGGACGCGGGACTGCGGGCGTCCGGCAACCGCCACGACCGCATGTGGATCGGCGAGACGGCGCCCCGCGGCACCGGCAAGGTGGTCGCGCCCCTGACCTTCATGCGCGGAACCCTGTGCCTCGACGCTCACTACCACAGGCGCGCCGCGTGTCACCGCCTGCCGGGCGACGGCTGGGCCCACCATGCCTACACCCCCGCGGCGGGCCCGTTCTTTGTTCCCCCGAGCCGCAACGACGTCACCATCGGCGTGCTCGGGCGGCTCAACTCGGCGCTCGCACGCGCCGGGCGCGCGGGCGCCATCCGCAAGGGGATGCCGATCTACCTGACCGAGTTCGGCATCCAGAGCTATCCCGACGTGATCGCCGGCGTGAGCCAGACACGGCAGGGCGAGTACCGCTCGATCTCCGAGCACCTCGCCTACGGCAACGCGCGCGTGCGGGGCTTCTCGCAGTACCTCATGCGCGACGACGTCCCGCGCGCGGGCGCCGCGTCGGTGTTCGAGCGCTACCGAGGCTTCGAGTCGGGCCTGCGCACCAGTGACGGCAAGTCCAAGCTGGCGTACGCCGCGTTCCGGCTCCCCCTGGTGGCCGCGCGCGGCTCGCATCGCACCACGCTCTGGGGACTGGTGCGCCCGGCGCGTGACCGGACGAAGGTCTCGATCGACTACCGCAACCGCGGCTCGTCGAGATGGCACTACCTCAAGCGCGACACGACCAGCGCCGGCGGATACTGGACGACGACCACCAGCCTGCGCAGCGGTCGGGCCTACCGCGTGCGCTGGACCGCCCCGGACGGCACTCGCTACGAGGGTCCGCTCACCCGCTCCTACGCCCACGGGTGACGGGCCGTGACCGCGCGGTTCGAGCGCACCGCTCGCGGTGACGGGGGCCACCCGGGCGGCGGCCGACCTCGGGACGCGGACGGTCGCCCCACGCCCTAGCCTTGGCGCATGCGCCTGTTCTGGCGGGTGTTCCTCGCCAATGCCGCGGTCCTGACGCTGGCGACGATCATGCTCGCCCTGTCGCCCGCCACGGTGAGCTTCCCGATCGGGCCGGTCCAGGCGTTGGTGCTCGTCACTGGGCTGTCGATCATGCTCGCCTTCGATCTCGTGCTCTTGCGCCGCACGTTCTCGCCCTTCGAGCAACTCCTCGGCTTCATGCGCACGGTCGATCCGTTGCGCCCGGGTCGTCGCGTCGAGATTCCCGGCGGCGACCGCGACGTCCGTGAGCTCTCGCACGCGTTCAACGAGATGCTCGAGCGTCTGGAGCGCGAGCGCCGTGAGAGCGCTCTGCGCCTGCTCGCGGCACAGGAGGCCGAGCGCCGCCGGCTCTCACGCGAGCTGCATGACGAGATCGGCCAGCTGCTGACCGCGGCGCTGCTGCAGCTCGACCACGCGGGCGAGCAGTTCGCCGCGGCCCGCCCGGCGATCGCCCCGGGGCGCGAGCTCGTCGAGCGGACCCTCGACGAGACGCGCCACATCGCGCGGCGCCTGCGACCGCTCGCGCTCGACGACCTCGGGCTGCGCAGTGCGCTCGTCGCGCTGACGACGTCTCTGACGCGCGGCGCTGACATCGAGATCGAACGGTCCTTCGGCGACCCCATGCAAGCCCTGTCGCCCGAGGAGGAGCTCGTGATCTACCGGGTGGCCCAGGAGAGCCTGACCAACGCCGTGCGCCACGCCCGCGCCCGCCGCGTCGGCCTGGTGCTCGAGACCCGCGATGGGGCGCCCACGCTCGAGGTCACCGACGACGGCGTCGGCCTTCCCGCCGGCGACGGAAATAGCGGCACCGGCATCCGCGGCATGCGCGAGCGCGCGTTGCTCGTCGGCGCGCAGCTCGACGTCGACGCGCCGCGCGAGGGCGGAACCCGAGTCCGGCTCGTCCTGCCCGGGCGGAGGAGCCCGTGAGCATCCCGTTGCGAACCCGGGTGCTGCTGGCGGACGATCACGAGCTCGTCCGCCGCGGGCTGCGGCTGATCCTCGACGCCCAGCCGGATCTCGAGGTGATCGCGGAGGCCGCCGACGGCGCGGAGGCCCTGCAGCGCGGCCTCGACGAGCAGGTTCAGCTCGCGGTGCTCGATGTGGCCATGCCGCGCATGACCGGTCTCGAGGCCGCTGCCGAGCTCACCCGGCGCCGCCCGGAGCTGCGGGTCCTGATGCTCTCGGTCCACGACGACGAGCACTACCTCTTCGAGGCGCTGCGGGCGGGGGCCTCGGGCTACGTGCTCAAGGCGTCGGCCTCGCACGACCTCGTCGAGGCCTGTCGCGCGACGATGCGCGGCGAGCCCTTCCTCTACCCGGCGGCGATCGCGGGTCTCGTTCGCGACTACCTGGGACGAGCCGCACTCAGCGACGGGGGCCCGCGTGAGATCCTCACCCCCCGCGAGCTCGAGATCGTCAAGCTCATCGCCGAGGCCCACAGCACCGACGACATCGCCGAGGTGCTGAGCATCAGCCCCAGGACCGTCGAGCGTCATCGCGAGAACATCCTCTCCAAGCTCGACATGCGCGACCGAGTGGAGGTCACGCGCTACGCCATCCGCCGGGGGCTCGTCGACCCCTGACATGCATGGGGTCCAGTCCCCATTGTCCGCCGCAGGCCGCTGACCGATTCTGCCGACATGGCCGGACTGCCGATCGCGGACCGATCCGCGTTGCGCGCTCTGCGGCGCGCGCGCCAGGGTCGCGTCATTCGCTCGCCACCGCGCTCCATCACCGACCGCGCCGAGCCCTTGTCGCACCGCTGGCTGGCGCTCGTCCTCATCACGCGCGCTGCGGCGACCGCGACCGCAGTGGCGCTGCTGGCGGTCCACCGCGTCACCGACGAGGACGGGACGCTGACCGCCGTTGTCATCGCCTATGCGGCGCTGACATCGCTCTTGGCGGTGCGCTTCCCCCGCGTCACGCTGCAGCCTGTCGCGTGGCTGGTGGACATTGCAGTGCCGCTCGCGCTGATCGCCCTGTCAGGCGACTGGCGCAGCCCCTTCTACCTGCTCTCGCTGACGACCCTCGCGGCTCCTGCCGCCGCGCTGGGCGTCGAGCGCGGTGTTCTCGTGGGCCTCGCCTACGCCGCCGCCTACGCGATCATCGCCCACCGGGTCGGTCCCGATCCCTTCCTCCGCGGTTCCCAGTCGACCGTCGAGACCCTGGCCACGCACCTGGTGCTGCCCGTGCTGGGAACGTTCGGGATCGGCTACGCGGCAGAGACCCTGGGGCGCCTACACGAGGAACAGCGGCGCTCACAGCGCTTGGCGATCGAGGCCGAGCGCCGGCGCATCGCCTGGGAACTGCACGACTCCGCCAAGCAGCGCATCCACGCCGCGCACCTCGTGCTCAGCGCGGTCGAGTACGGCGAGGACAGCGCGCGGTCGCGCGCCGTACGGCAGGCGATGAGAGAGATCAGCGCCGCCGCCGCCGACATGGACACCAGCCTCGCCGAGCTGCAATCGCCGCTCGAGGGCCGTCCGCTCGACGAGGCGCTGCGCGAGCGCGCGGCGCAGCTGGAGGTGGGTGGCGGACCGGCGCTCATCGTCGCCGGCTCGACGCCGCCCCTGGATCCGCTGCACGCCGCACACGCGTATCGCATCGGCGCGGAGGCCATGACCAACGCCGTCCGTCACGCAGGGGCGTCGCGCATCGACGTGCGCCTCGGCGCCGCCGGCGCAGACCATGCCACGCTGATGGTCGTCGACGACGGGCGCGGCTTCCCGGCGGGCATCAGGCCCGGAGCGACCGGGCTGCTGGCGATGCGCAACCGCGCGCGCACCATCGGCGCCGAGTTGGTGATCGAGCCCGGACCCGGAGACCGAGGGACCGTGGTCGCCGTCCAGTTCCCGGTCGCGCGCGACGCCCAGGAGAAGCCATGATCCGGATCGTCATCGTCGACGACCACCCCGCCCTTCGCACCGGACTCGACACGGTGCTCGGGAGCGAGCCCGGGCTCGTGCCCGTCGGCTCCGCGGGCAGCCCGGGCGAGCTGTGGCCCATGCTCACGGCCCGCAGGCCCGATGTGATCCTGCTCGACTATCACCTCCCCGGCGGCGAGGACGGGTTGCAGGTGTGCCGGCGGATAAAGAGCCGGCTGCTCGCTCCCAAGGTGCTGCTCTACTCCGCCTACGCCGGAAGCTCGCTCTCCATCCCGGCGACCATCGCCGGCGCCGACGGGGTCATCGGCAAGGGCATCCCCGCGCGGGAGCTCTACGAGGCCATCCGACGGGTGGCGCAGGGTGAGCGCGTGCTCCCGCCGATCGCGCCCGAGCTCATGCTCGACGCCAGCAAGCGGCTCGATCCCGAGGACATGCCGATCCTCGGGATGTTGCTCCACGACACCACCACGAGCGACATCGCCGATCTCGTGCATCTCGACCACAAGGTGGTCGAGCGGCGCATCGACCAGATCATCGCCCGCCTGCGCGTCGAGGTGCCGGAGATCGAAGGATGAGTGCACAACCCATCGTGGGGCAGCCGGAGGAGCGCGCCGTCATCGTCCTGCAGCACGACCCGGGCCTGGCCTACGGCATCGCCGCGCGCGAGATCCCGGCGGCCACCCGGGCGAGCAGCGCAGGGATCTGCTGGCTCGCCCGTGGCGCGTGGCGCCCGCAGATGGATCGCGGCAGCGCCCGCGGTCACCTTGGGCTGCTCCTCCTCGACGGGCTGCTCCTGCGCCGCGTTCGCGTCCGGGGCGCCCCGTGTGCGGAGCTCCTCGGGCCGGGCGACCTGCTGCGCCCATGGTCGTCGGAGGTCGAGGCGCTGTCCTCGATTCCCGTACGCGCCAGCTTCTGGGTCCTGGCCGACGCGCGCGTCGCCGTCCTGGATCGTGCGTTCGCGCAGCGCGTCGCGCGCTGGCCGGAGGTGACCGACGCGCTCCTCGGGCGGATCACCGACCGCACGCGCAGGCTCACGTACAACCTCGCGACGCAGCGCTCAAAGCGCGTCGACGAGCGGCTCTGGCTGGCGCTGTGGCAGATCGCCGACCGCTGGGGCACCGTCGGACGCGGGGGCGTCGAGCTCCGGCTTCCCGGCCTCAGTCACCGTGTGCTCGGCTCGCTGATCGCAGCGCGCCGCCCAAGCGTCACGACGGCGATCGGCGGTCTGGTGGAGCGCGGGCTCCTGGAACGGCTCGAGGACGGGGGGCTGCTGCTGTGCGGCGTGCCCTCCGCCGAGGTCGTTCGTGCCGCACCCGCGGCCGAGCCGGGCATGCTCGCCGGATGACGCGAGCGCCGGGTTGGCGTGTGGCTCAGAGCAGCGCCACGACGACCAGCGGATGCGGCGCCCGCGGTCTGAATTCGGACCGATCGGCGCCGATCGCGGGAGCGCGGGCAGGATTCTGCTGTGGTGGCGCCACCGCGTCTTGGGCCTGAAAGCTGCGATCACGGGTTTGCCCGCGATCCGTCCGGGGCAGCGATCACGCCGATGCCCGCGTCCACCCCTCTCTCCGCGACGTCACGCGCTGCAGTCACACGGTGCATCGCCCCGTGAGCGACGGCGCGACAGCCGCCGCGCGAGCCATCGCGGCCGAGCGGGTGGCCCAGCGCACGCGCCGGTGGCTCATGGGCAGCCAGGGGCTCGTCGCGCTCGCGATCGCTGTCGGCGTCGGTGCCGGTGCCGGTGCGATCGCGTTCCGCTACCTGATTCTCGGCTTCACCGAGATCTTCAGCGGCCACCGTGACTACAGCACCGCCGGCCACGCGGCCAATCCGCACGTCGCCGGGCTGGGAATGTGGTTCGTGGTCCTGGCGCCGATGGTCGGGGGACTGATCTACGGGCCGCTGGTCAGCCGCTTCGCGCCGGAGGCTCGCGGCCACGGCGTGCCCGAGGTGATGCTGTCCGTCGCCGAGCACGGCGGTCG
Source organism: uncultured Actinomycetes bacterium (assembly GCA_963806015.1). Lineage (GTDB taxonomy): Bacteria > Actinomycetota > Thermoleophilia > Solirubrobacterales > Solirubrobacteraceae > JAOPZW01. The sequence goes on from CAWDWM010000006.1 coordinate 6,081, forward strand.
CATCCGCCCGCAGGTGCCGACGGTCAAGGCGCTCGCCTCGGCCCTCTGCATCGGCTCCGGGGGGTCGGTCGGGCGCGAGGGACCGATCGTGCAGATCGGCTCGGCCCTCGGCTCGCTGATGGGCCAGGTCGCCCATGCGCCTGAGCGCAGGGTGCGGCTGCTCGTCGCCTGCGGCGCGGCCGGCGGCATCTCCGCGACCTTCAATGCGCCGATCGCCGGCGTGTTCTTCGCTCTCGAGGTCATCCTGCGCGACTTCGAGACCGGGTCCTTCGGGGTCGTCGTCATCAGCTCGGTCACCGCGGCCGCGATCAGCCGCGCCGTCTTCGGATCGGCGAGCTTCCTGCACCTGCCCGCGTTCAGCGTCGCCTCGCCGGTCGAGCTCGTGCTCTACGCGCTGCTCGGTGCGCTGGCGGCGGTCGTCGGTGTCGCCTTCATCCGCGTGCTCTACGGCAGCGAGGACCTCGCCGACCGCATCTGGCGTGGTCCGGCGTGGGCGCGACCCGCGGTCGGCGGCGGCGTGCTCGGCCTGTTGCTGCTCGCGCTGCCGCAGATGTACGGAGTGGGATATCCGGTCCTCTCCCGCGCGGTCGAGGGCCACTACGTGATCGCGTTCGTACTCGTGCTGCTCGTGGGAAAGCTCCTGGCCACGAGCCTGACGATCGCGATCGGCGGCTCGGGCGGCGTGTTCGCTCCCGGGCTGTTCATGGGCGCGATGCTCGGCTCCGCCTTCGGTCAAACCGCTCACGGGCTGCTGCCCGGCCTCACCGCGCCGGCCGGCGCCTACGCGCTCGTCGGGATGGGCGCCGTCTTCGCCGGTGCCGCGCGCGCACCGATCACCGCGGTGCTCATCATCTTCGAGCTCACCAACGACTACTCGATCATCCTGCCGCTGATGCTCGCGATCGTGGTGGCGACCAGCCTGAGCCATCGCATGTCCCCCGAGACGATCTACACGCTGAAGCTGCGGCGCCGGGGGATCACCATGCGCCCGCGGGTGGTCAGCGTCATGCAGGCGGTTCGCGTCGGCGACGCGATGTCGGCGATGCCCGCGGCGCTGGCGCCCGACGCGTCGCTGGCCGAAGTCGTCGCGCGTTTCGCCCGGGAGCGCGCCGAGGTCCTGCCCGTGCTGGACGCCGGCGGGCGCCTCACCGGGGTCGTCAGCGCGCTCGCCGTGGAGGAGCAGGCGGTCGCGCAGTCGTCCGAGCGGATCCGCGCCGCCGGGCTCGCCCATACCACGCCGCAGCTGCAAACCGACGACCCCCTCGAGCACGCGGTGCGGGCGCTGGCCCGCAGTGACGAGCCCGGCCTGCCGGTGGTCGCCGCGAACACCGGCGAGGTCGTTGGCTGGCTCACCCATCGCGACGTCCTGCGCGCCTACCATCACGGTCGCGAGCAGATCTCACCGACGCCCGAGGTGCCCCCGGCCCGGCCGCCGACGCTCGCGCGGCATTGACCATCGGGGGCGTCTCCCACGCGGCCCGCTCGGCACGTTCCGTCGGGCGCGGTTGCGGCGCACACCGGAGCGGTCGAGCTAGAATTCCGGTCGATCCAGCGTGGCTGACGTGCGCTACGCCATCACACCGGGTAACTCCTCGTCGTGCCAGCCGCTCCCTGTCACGTTCTCCTGGCTGATCCGGCTCTGGCCGAGGGCCTCCATGGCCACCGTCTTGACCAGGCCAGGCAGGCGTGCATCGCGGCCGAAACGGTGGTGGGCATCGGCGTCTGGGAGCCCGAGCACCCGGAGGGCGCTGCGGTACGCGGGGGGATCGGCCTGCTGCTGCTGGAGGGACTCGTGCTGCGACGGGTCGGGCGCGACGGCCGCTACGGCCTCGAGCTCCTCGGCCCGGGCGACCTGCTGAGGCCGTGGCAGCACGACGGCGAAGATGCCACGCTGCCCTTCGAGACGAGCTTCCGTGTGCTGGAGCGTGTGCGCGTCGCGCTTCTGGACCAGCGCTTCGCCGCCCGCGTGGGGCCCTATCCGGAGGTGGTCGGCGCCCTGGTGGGACGGGCGATGGAGCGCTCACGCACGCTGGCGGTCAGCATGGCCATCGCCCACCACCCGCGGATCGACCGCCGACTGCTGCTGCTGCTGTGGCACCTGGCCGACCGCTGGGGCCGAGTCACGCCGGTCGGAGTCCGTATCCCCGTGCGGCTGACCCATACCGTGCTGGCCGATCTCGTGGCCGCGCGCCGACCATCGGTCACGACCGGTCTGCGTCTCCTCGAGCGCGACGGTCTGCTGAGCCGCCACGATCGGATGATCGTCCTCCACGGTGCGCCGCCTGGCGAGCTCTACGAGCCTCGGGTGCCCGCGCCGGTGCGGGCACTGGGTGCGTCCGACGGAGCCGCCGGCGCGTAGAAGCCCGCGCCGAGGCGACGCACCAGGCCCCGCTGCACCGCGGCGCCAAGCGCCAGGCCGACCCCGCCCTCGCGCCAGTGCTCACCATGAAGCAGCTTGCGCAACGTGGCTTCGGGAAGCGCGCCGTAGGAGCGCAAGGCGCGGACGACGATCCGGACCTCGGCCTCGAGGTGACTGGGCGCTGTGCGAGGAGTCTCGGAAACCGGCATGAGCCCGCGATACCCCAAGGGCGCCACGTGCAACGAGCACGGTCCGGACGCTGACCGAGCGCCGGTCCCGGCGAGCGGATGCAGGTGGCATTCTCACCCGTCGCCGGGCTGGGCCGGTCGACGCGCCTCGCGCGGCTTGCCCTCTGCGGATGCCGATACGCGCGCCCGTCGTCGGCGCGGCCAGTTCTTGTCGACGATCGCCGCGGCGATCAGCGCAAAGGCGACCGCGCGGGCCAGATAGACGATCGTGCGGGCGTCGCTGTCGTCGCCGAGCGCGCTCAGCAAGAGGTGGTTGAGGGCGAACACCGCGAAGGCGATCGCGAAGATGATGAACAGCCGGTCGCCCGTATCGCGCCAGAAGCGCAGGAAGAAGAGCGCTATGGCCGCCGAGGCCAGGGCGCTCGCCCCCGCCAGGAACTCGAACGTCACCGTTGGCCGCCCCGGTCGGTGTCGTAGATCAGTCCGTACAGCAGCACCAGCAGCCCTGCCAGCGCCGTGCCAACCCGTGGGATCGACAGATCGACGTCCTTGATCACGGTGAGATCGACGACGAGCAGGACGTTGTTGACCGCCAGCCATGCGAAGCACAGGAACGTCCACAGCAGCAGCCTGGCGCGAGTACGCCGGTAGGCGCTCAGCAGCAGCGCCGCGCACGCGATGCTGGTGAGGGCACACAGCAGGTAGACGAGCGTCGCCATCTAGTCCTCGTCCTTGTCGCGGCGGATGAGGAAGGCGTCGGAGAGCAGTCGCACCTCGTCCGTGGCGGGCGTGAAGATCAGGCTCGTCACGGCGGTCCTGCGGCGCCGATAGAGCTCGGCGAGCTCGTCCACCACCACCGCGCGAGTGCTACTCGGGGAGTAGCGGTACTTCGCCTCGACACCACCATCAGTAGCGAGCAGGCCGGTGATGGCGAAGCGCTCGAGCTGGTCCGCTGCCCACTGCTCGGGGTAGCGCATCTCCGCCGCCGCGGCGCGGGCCGTCCATCCCACCTCCGGATCGCGGTGCAGGAGGAGCAGCAACTCGAGCTGCGTCACCGAGTGGATGTGCTCGGCGACGAACTCCTGGACTCCCGGCGAAATGGGCTGTGAGGACACGTAGGAGGGGGAAGCTAGTACCGATGGACAGCGCGCCCGGGCGGCAATCGGTCCGAGGTCGGACCGATTGCCTCGCCCTGGTGGTCCGCGCGCTGTCCGCGCGATTGGGAGGCTTCATGGAAGGCCGAGCCCGCCGGGCTCGGCCTCGCGGTCTCGCGCGCGATCGTCGAGGCCCACGGCGGGTCGATATGGCTTGAGGACGCGACCGTCGGCACGCGCGTGCGCTTCCGCCTGCCCGCGAGCAGCGCGGCGCCGGCGCGCGTGTAACGCGCAGGCTCCGGGGGCGACAGTGCCGGACCCTTCGAGCCCTGGAGATGCGCCATGAATCCCGCTGTCTACGTCCAGACGAACGATGCCGCCAACAACGAGGTCGTCGCCTTCAAGCGTTCGGAGGACGGTTCGCTGTCCACCTCGCGGCGCTACAGCACGGGCGGGCGCGGGACCGGTACCCCGCATCTTCCCTCGCAGAACTCGATCGTCCTCAGCGCCGACGGTCGCTGGCTGCTCGTGGTCAACGCGGGCAGCGACGATCTGTCGCTGTTCGCGGTGAAGCCGGACGGGCTCGAGCTCACCGATCGCGCCGCGTCGGGCGGCAGCCGGCCGACGAGCGTCGCGATCAGCGGCACCCTCGCCTACGTGCTCAACAACGCCACCCCGAACCTCGCGGGGTTCAGGGTCGACGACGGCCGGCTGGTCGGGCTCGAGGCCTCGGCCCGCGCGCTGAGCGCCGACGACGCCGATCCCGCACAGATCGCGTTCAGCCGCGACGGCCGCACGCTGGCGGTGACCGAGCGCGGGACGGACAGCATCAGCGCATATGCCATCGACGAGCACGGATACGCCGACGGGCCGACGACGATCCGCTCCTCGGGCAAGACGCCCTACGGCTTCGACTTCACCGCGGACGGGACGATGATCGTCACCGAAGCGTTCGGCGGGGCGATCGGTGCGGCAGCGGCGTCCTCCTACTCGCTGACCGACCCCGGCAAGCTCGCCTCGGTGAGCGGCTCGGTCGGCGACTCCCGCAGCGAGGTGTGCTGGGCGGCCGTCACCAACGACGGGCGCTTCGCCTATGTCACGAACTTCGGCGACGGGACGATCTCCAGCTATGCGATCGGCGACGGCGGCACCCTGAACCTGCGCGACGCCGTCGCAGGCTCGACGCGCCTGGGCGAGAAGGGCGTGCGTGACGAAGCGATCACCCGCGACGGGCGCTACCTCTACGCGATCGACGCCGACGCCCAGAAGGTCTTCGGCTGGACGGTCGGCGGCGACGGCGAGCTGGTCGCCATCGGTGCGTTCGAGGGCGTCCCGGAGACCGTCGCCGGGCTCGCCGCGAGCTGATCGCCGCATCGCCGCCCGGAGTGACCGACGCGCCGGCCGCCTGCGATGTTGCGGCGGCCGGCGCTGTCTCGGAGGCCTAGTTGCTCACGATCCCGGCCGGATGGGCGCCGGCGGGCAGCGGGGTCGGCGAGGAGGGCAGCTCGGTCAGGTCGCCGCCGTGAACGGCGAGCGTGGTGACCGCGTTGGCGCCGCCGTCGACGACCGAGAGCGTGCGCCCGGAGGGATCCAGGCGGGCATCGACCGGAGCCAGGCCCGCGGGGTTCCTGAGCGGCGTGGTGCCCAGCAGGGTCAGCGCGCCGCCGGGCGCGATGGAGAAGCGCGAGATGGTCGCTACCGCGGTGTTGACCGCGAACAGGTAGCGACCGTCATGGCTGATCTCGACCCAGCACGGCGCCGTCTGCAGGTCGGCGAACGGCGAGTCGCCGATCGACGTCAGCGATCCGAACGGGCCGACGGCGAAGGCCGAGACCGTGCCCTTGCCGGCGCCGTCGTGGGCGTTGGACACGAACAGCTGGCTCGGGTTGGTGGGACGGAACTCGCTGCCGAAGGGGCCGAGGCCCTGGGCGGCGATCGGCGAGCCGGGCGCGGTCGCCAACCGACCGTCCAGGCGGACGCGGAAGCTGTCGATCAGCGACGTGCCGACGCGTGTGGCGGCGAGCTTCGTCCCGGTTGCGTTGAACAGGATGTCGCCCGGCTGCGAGCCGTCGGGCAGCGCGATCGTCGAGCCGCGCAGCGGATGCAGATGGCCGAACGGGCCGAGCACGAAGCCGCTGAAGCTGTTGCCCCCGGCGCCGGCGTTGGCGACGTAGACCAGCGGGCCGTGGACGGCGATGCTGACGGGCTGCACGCCGCCGGAGGCGACCAGGTCGACCGCCACGAGTGATCCGTCGGGGCGGATGCGCAGGACCGAGATCTGGTTGCTGGCCTGATCGGTGGCGAGCAGGAAGCGGCCGTCGGCGGTTTGTTGCAGCGATCCCTGCGATGCGACCGGGGCGCCGCTGCCGGCTCCGCCGGCGGAGAACGGGGACCCGGGCAGCGCGGTCAGAGTGCCGTCGGCGTGGCGGGCGAACCCGGCGATGGTGTTCGCAGATCAGGCCTGCCGGCGGAGGTTGAATCACCCAGTCGCCGGACCCGAGATCCCTACACGCGGCTCATCTGTGCTCCGCGCCCGCGTGTGGGGAGGGCTTGTCCATGGGCGCGACGCCTCGGGCACGCGGCCCGGTCGCCGCCGCACAGACGACGGCGAGTGTGGTGCCCCACGGGTCGCGGACCTCGAAGCCCTCGGCGACCGGCTCGGCCACCGTTCCGGTGGCGGCGATGCGCTCGGCCAGGTTGGTGACGTCGGCGTCGGTCGGCAGTCGGACTGTCCAGCGGCGCAGGCCGGCGGTGTGTGGCGGTGGGCCGTCGACGCCTCGGCCGTTCCAGACGTTCAGTCCCAGGTGGTGGTGGTGGCCGCCGACCGAGACGAACGCGGCCGAGCCGAGGTGGGCCTGTATCTCGAAGCCCAAGCTGGCGCGGTAGAAGGCCAGCGCTCTGTCGATGTCGCCGACGTGGAGGTGCAGGTGGCCCATGCGCAGGCGCTCGGCGACGATGTCGGTGGGCTGCTCGCCGGCGACGGTGTTCAGGAGGCTCTCGAAGTCCAGCGGGGCGGGCCCGCGGTCGTAGCCCAGCCCGACCGGCCACTGCTCGCGGTCGCGGTCCCAGGCCAGCTCGATGCCGTTGCCGTCGGCGTCCGGCAGATAGATCGCCTCGTGCGTGCCGTGATCGGAGGCACCCTGGATCGGCGTGCGGGTCCTCGTCAGCCGGACTGCCGCGCGAGCCAACTCCTCGCGCGTCGGATACAGCAGCGCGTAGTGGTACAGCCCGGCATGGCGGCCAGCGGGCATGGCTTGCGGGTCCTCGTGCAACACCACGACGGTCTCGGCGCCGTCGCCCAGCTCAGCGGCAGCGGTGCCATGAGCGTGCACGCGCAGGCCGAGCGAGCGCTCATACCAGGCGACCGCGCGGTCCACGTCGGCCACCGTGAGGTGCACCGCGCCAAGCCGCAGCGTGTTCGGCAGTCCCGGCGCGATCGCCGGCTTTGTCGTCTCGATCATGCTCATGGCATCAGTGTCGAGCGCGCCGTCGCCGTCCGGCATGGGGGATTGCGCCGACGCATGGACTTCTTGGTCGGCACCGCCAAGACCAGCGACCGGCTCTCGCCGCGGCGGATCACCGAGACGAGTTCGTCCAGCAGCGCGCACTCCTTCGCCCGGCCACGCAGACCGGTATGCCCATCGGGTCCGCGAACACGGGCCTCCATTGGCAACCGGTGATCGTAAAGGGCGCACGCCTCGTGCACCAAAGCGCTCCGGCCCTGAGTTGCTCCTCGATGTGATCCGCCTACTGCGCTTACCAGCCACGACGCGCACGCCCGTGCGCTCGAGACAGGCGACGCTGCGGTAGAGCAGCTGAGCACAGGGTCAAGGAACGCGGGGCGGCGGCGATGCTGTCGGTGTGGTCGCCTCGCGCGCGAGCGCGACGATGCGCGGGACGCGCTGGGCGGGACCGAGCCGCCGCCCGCGCTCGAACGCCGCGTCGGCGCCTGGTGCGGAGCGCGCCGTCTCGACGGTCTCGGCGAAGCCGAAGCTCTCGCCCCAGCTGCCGAAGACGCCGTGCCCGGTCTCGGCCGAGACCGCGGCCAGCGCCCCGGCCGCCTCCATGCCGGCCTCGACGAAGCCGGCCCGCAGCAGGCCGACGGCGACGCCGACGCTGTCGTTGATGACCTGGAGCGCGTCGTCCGCCCGCGACGCGAGCTCGAGCTCGAGCGAGCGCGCATACTGCGCTGCCGCGTCGGCCGGCTTGTCCTCCCTCAGCGCGATGTCGCCCAGCCAGGTCGCGCGGGTCTGCTCGTCGAACAGGCCCGGCGACGCGTCCATGGCCGCCTTTGCTTCTTTCAGGCGCGCGTGGCTGAGCAGCGTCTGCACGAGGGCGATGATTCCGCGCTGCTCCAGGCCGCGGTCGCCGGAGGCGCGCAGCAGTTCCAGGCTCTCGCGTGCGAGCTCGACCGAGCGCTCCTGGCCGTCTGCATCGACGATCCAGCAGAGGCTGTGCAGGACGAGGCCGAGCTCGCGCGGGTCGCCCCCTTGACGGGCCCACGCGATCGCGGGCTCGATCATCGTCTCCGCCTCTTTGAATCGGCCGGCTATGAGCAGCGCATACGCGTGGCAGTTGGTGATCCAGGCACCCGTCGCGTCGAGCAGGCGCTCGGCGCGCTCGGCGTGCTCGATCAGCTCGCCGACGTAGCCGCGGCGGATGAGGCCAAGGCCGAGCTCGGCGACCAGCCGACGATAGAGCTCCGCATCGTGGACGGCCGCCCAACGCAGCGCTGGGCGGATCTCCGCGTCGATCGCGAGCAGCCGGCGCCGTATGGCCTCGGGGACCGCGAACCAGACGCGCGACTCGCGCGCGACGGCGAGGACGTGCTCGGCGTGGCGGCGCCGCACTGCGTCGTGCTCGGCGGAAGCCGCCAGCTTGTCGCGGGCGAAGTCGCGCAGCGCCTGCGGCATGGTGAACCGCCAGCCGTAGGCCGCCGACTCGACGCGTCGTACCAGCGAGAAGTCCACCAACGCCTCGAGCGCCACGAGTGCGTCCGCCGCCCCCACGACCTCCACCGCGTCCAGCGGGACCGGACCCGCGAACACGCCGAAGCGGGCGAACAAGGCCTGGTGCTCCGGGGCGAGCAGGCCGTGCGACCACTCGAAGGTCGCTCGCAGGCTCCGGTGGCGTTCCGGCGCGTCGCGGGCCACATTGCGCAGCACGTCGGAGGAGGCTTCCAGACGGCGCAGCAGTTCCGAGGGCGCGAGCACGGCGACGCGGGCGGCCGCCAGCTCGACTGCGAGCGGGAGCCGGCCGACGCGTTCGCACACGTCCGCGACCGCGGCGGCCTCATCTGCCGTGGCGCTCCAGCCGGGCGTGGCGGCGCGCGCGCGCTCGGTGAACAGTGCCGTCGCGGCCTCGGGCGCGAGCGCGTCGAGCGTCACGACGGTCTCACCGCGCACGTGCAGCGGCGCCTGGGAGGTGACGAGCACGCGCAGGTCGCGAGCGCATTCGAGCAGCTCAGCGACGGTGGAACCGCCCGGCAGGACCTGCTCGAAGTTGTCGAGCACGAGCAGCGACCGCCGCTGGCCCAGCCGCGCCGCGAGGCGGGGCGCCAGCTCGCCGGCATCGTCTCCGAGCTCGAGCGCGCGGGCGACGGCGGGCAGGACCCCGGCGGGATCGCTGACCGGCGCGAGCGCGACCACGAACGCGCCACCGGGCAGATCGTCGAGCAGCCGGCGTGCGAGGGCCAGCGCGAGGCGGGTCTTCCCCGCCCCGCCCGCGCCGACCAGCGTCACGAACCGGACCCCGTCCCCCGCCAGCAACGCCTGGAGGTGGTCGAGTTCGCGGTCGCGGCCCACGAGCGCCGTGAGGTCCTCTGGCAGGTTCGTCGGCCGCGCCTCGGCCGTGTGCAGCGGGCCGAACTCGGTGGCGTGGCACCCGTCGCGCACCACGTGAAAGAGCTGCTGCGGGCGGGGGAAGTCCTTGAGCCGGTGCTCCCCGAGGTCCTCGACCTCGGTCTCCTCGCGCAGCAGGGCGCACGTCGCGGCCGTGACCAAGATCTGGCCACCGTGGGCGGCCGCCCCCACCCGCGCGGCGCGGTGCACCTCCAGACCGACGTAGCCAAGCTCCGTGCGCTCGACGTATCCGGTGTGTACGCCCATGCGCACGCGCAGCGGCTCGATTCCGCGCGGCCATGCGGCGGCGGCGAGCGCGCGCTGGGCGTCCAACGCGGCGTCGACGGCCCCACGAGCGTCGGCGAAGGCGGCAACGAAGGCGTCGCCTTGGGCTGCGTCCACGTAACCGCCGTGGCGCTCGATGGCCCGCGCGACCGCGTCGTGGTGGGCGGCAAGCACGTCCTGCCACACGGCCCCGGTCGCGCGCGCCAGCCGTGTCGAGCCCTCGATGTCGGTGAACAGGAACGTGACGGTCCCCACCGGCGGCTCGCCCATGGCCGCGACTCTAGCCGCCGCTCAGACGCCCGTGAGCGATCGGCAGCCGTACGGCGTGCCGCAGCCCCCGCGCGCGGCACGGCCCGCGCGGGGGGCGGCGGCGTGGACTCAGCGGGCGCGCACCGAGCGGCTCGAGGCGGTCTTGTGGCCTGCGGCATTCCGCGCCGTGACGCGGCAGGCAATCATGCGGCCCCTCAGAGAGCGGTGCACGATCAGCTTGCTACGCGAGGCGAGCAGCTTGGTACGCCCCTTGACGTACCAGCCATAGCTCACACTGGTCGGCTTGTTTGACCAGGTGCCCGCGTGGCAGGTCAGCGTGTGGCCCCTGCGCGTGACCCACGGCGCACGCACGGCGACGGGGGCCGCGGCGGTGGTGGTAGGCGTCGTCGAGCCCGGCGCGGGCGTCTTCACGGGCGGCGGGGCGAGGGTCGGGTCGGGCGCGACGAGCCCGCGCAGCTCGCCGGTCGCGAACGTGGAGAAGTCGCCCTGGACGTAACCGCAGAGCAGGTAGTTGCCCTGCCCGGTGAAGGTGATCTTGAACGGCTGGTTGAACGCGGGGCCGGTGCCGACCTGGAAGCCGGAAGCCGGGGTGACCCAGGACTCGTTGCCGCCCGAGTGCAGGGCTGCTGCGCTCTCGGTGTCGAAGTCGGCCGCGCACGTGGGGTCGGCGTCGGCGTTCTTGAGGAAGATGAAGATGTCGAATCCGAACATCGTGTCATCGGGATTCAGGGTCCCGGCGGCCGTGAAGTTGGTGGCGCGGCCGGCCACCGCGGTGGGGTCGTTCTGGACCAGCGAGAGCGTTTCGCCGGCGGCCTGGGCCTGCGTGGCCGAGAACGCGATCGCCGCGGGGACCAGCAGCCCGAGCGCGAGGAGCCGGCGCGATGCAGCGGGACGTGGAAAAGGTCGTGTGCTTGTCATGCGGCGGACGTTGCAGCGCGCCGCTCAACGAACGCTCAACGCCGTCGGGTACGCTCGCGCGCCTGCCCGGGAATGTGGAGTTTCTGATGCTGGGGCCGCTCGAGGCACGCATCGAGGGGCGCAAGGTCGCTCTGGGGCCCCCGCGACAGCGGCTGCTGCTCGCGGCGCTGCTGCTGGCGGCGCCGAGGCCGCTGCGCCGCGAGCAGTTGATCGACGAGATCTGGGGCGCGACGCCGCCGGCCTCGGCGCGCCATGCGGTCGAGGTCTACGTCAGTGGCCTGCGTGGGGCGCTCGGTCAGGCGGCGATTGTCAGCGAGCCGGGCCCGAGCTATGCGGCTGTGGGGGAGGTGGATGCGCGTCGCTTCGAGGCGCTCGCCAGTGGCGGGCCTGTGGAGGCCCAGCTGGTCGAGGCGCTGGCCCTCTGGCGCGGACCGGTGCTGGCCGACGTCGGCTACGAGGGGCCCTTGCGGACGGAGATCGCCCGCCTGCAGGAGTTGATGCTCGCGGCGCGCGAGCAGCTCGCCGACCGTCGGCTGCAGCGGGGCGGCCACGCGGAGGCCCTCTCGGATCTGCAGGAGCTGGTGGCCGGCGAGCCGTTGCGCGAGCGCGCCCGCGGCTTGCTCATGCTCGCGCTCTACCGAGCCGGCCGTCAGGCCGAGGCGCTCGACGTCTACCGCGCTGGGCGCGAGCTGCTCGTCGAGGAGCTCGGGCTCGAGCCCGGCGCACCGCTGCGCGAGCTACAGGCGGCGATCCTGCGCCACGACCCGGCGATCTCCGACCCGACTACGCGCCGGCGCCGCACCCTGCCCGCCCCGCCGACGCCGCTGATCGGGCGCGAGCGGGAGATCGAGGAACTCGCCGCGTTGCTGCGCGGCGTCGCTCGGCTGGTCACCCTCACCGGCCCCGGTGGGACAGGCAAGACCCGACTCGCGCTCGGCGCGGCCGAGGCGCTGGCCGGCGAATTCGCCGACGGCGCGCACTTCGTCGACCTGTCGCCGCTGCGCGATCCGGCCACGGTGGCGCCGGCCATCGCACACGCCGTCGGCCTCGATGCCGAAGACGAGCTCGTGGCGCAGTTCCGCGGTCGCCACCTGCTGCTCGTGCTCGACAACTTCGAGCAACTGCTCGACGCGGCGCCGGCGGTCGGCGCGCTGCTCAAGGGCGCTCCCGACGTCCGGGTCCTGGCGACGAGCCGCACGCGTCTGGACATCTATGGCGAGCACGAGTTCCTGGTCGACTCGCTCGAGCACGACGAGGGCGTCGAGTTGTTCTGCGCCCGCGCCCGCGCGCGCAACCGGCGGTTCATACCGACGGCCGCTGTGGCCGACGTGGTGGCCCGCGTCGAGCGGCTGCCGCTGGCGATCGAGCTCGTCGCTTCGCGCGCCGACGAGATGAATGCGGAGGAGATGGCCGCCGGGCTGCCGATCCTCGAGCTCGCCACCGGCGGGCCACGCGACGCGCCGGACCGCCACCGCGCGCTGCGCACCACGGTCGACTGGAGCGTGCGACTGCTCGACGAGCCGGATCGGCGGCGGTTCGCCGCCCTCGGCGTGTTCGCCGGTGGCCTCGACGCCGCGGCCGCGACGGCGGTGCTCGACGCCGCGCCCGCCGACCTCGACCGGCTCGTCGGCCAGAGCCTGCTGCGGCGACTGCCGGAGCGGTGGGCGATGCTCGAGACGCTGCGCGAGCGCGCGCTGGAACTGCTCGACGTCGCCGCGCCGGTGCGGGCCCGGCACGCGGCCTACTACCTCGAGCTCGCCGAGCGCTCCGAGCAGGCGCTCAAGGGGCCAGACCAGGCGGCCTGGGGCGAGCAGGTGGAGCGCGAGCACGACAACCTGCGCGCCGCGCTCCGGCACGCCGAGCCCCTCGCGGCGCTGCGGATCGCGGCCGCGCTGGGCTTCTTTTGGTACACGCACGGACACAGCGCCGAAGGCGCCGTCCACCTCGAGCGCACGCTGGCGGCGGCCGGCGATGCGCCGCGATTGCTGCGCGGGCGGGCCCTGCACGCGCTCGGGATTCTGCGCTCCCAGCGCGGCGACGAGCGGGCCGAGGCGACGTTCCGGGAGGGGCTCGCGATGTTTCGCACCGCAGGCGATCAGGGGCGGATCGCCGTCGCGCTCAACTCACTCGGGATCATCGCTCGCGACCGGGGCGACGCGGCCGGCGCGCGCGGCGCCTTCGAGGAGGCGGCCGACGCCTACCGCTCACTCGACGATCGTCACCGGCTCGCCGACGCGCTCTCCAACCTGGCCTTCGTGGCGATCGACGAGGAGCAACTCGACGAGGCCGCGGCGCTGTTTGGCGAGAGCATCGCCCTCGACCGCGCCTTCGACAACCAGTGGGGCGTCGCACAGAACCTCAGCGGACAAGCTCTCCTCTCGCTCGCCCGCGGCGCGCCCGACGAGGCGGCCGCACTGCTCGCCGAGGCGATTCAGGCGCTACGTGCGCTCGGCGATCGGCTGTCGCTGGTTGGCGCGCTCGAGCTACTGGGCGCCACGGCAGCGGTGCGGAACGACCACGCGTTCGCGGCCCGGCTGTGGGGCGCGGCGACCGCGCAGCGCGACGCCGCCGGCGAGCCGCGCACCATCGCCGAGACCGCGGTGATCGACCGACACCTCGATGTTTCGCGGGCCGCCCTAGGCCCCCAGCACTTTGCAGCGGCCGCGACCGCCGGCGCCGCGCTCGACCTGGAGGCCGCGCTCGCCGAAGCGCTGACGTGCTGACTAGGAGGGTTGGCCCTCGGGCCGACCTGCACGTGTCAGTGGAAGATCGCGACGATGGCGATGCCGGCGGTCCACAGGGCGATCACGTAGCCCGCGCCCCGATGTCGAGCGCGAGGCCGAGCGCGCGAGGACTCATCCCGCGGCGACGGAGACGGCGTCGTCGGCGCCGGCAGCTCTTAGCAGCCGCCGCAGCGCTCGCGCGTACGGCGGCAACCAGTTGTCGGGCTGCGCGCGCGGGTGGGCGACGCGATCGCGCAGGTCGACGATCTTGACCGTGCGCGCCAGACGGCCGGAACGGCCGGTCGCGCAGGCGATGAGCTCGATGTGAGCCATGTACCCGCGATCCGAGCGGGGCCACGCCGGCCGGCTGAGCAGTCGCAGCGCGCGAAGCTGGTCGTCGTCGAGCCCTGCCTTGAGCAGCGTCTCTTCGCTGACGGCGCCCGACTCGAGCGCCTCGTGCAGCCAGGCCACGGTGCGCGCCTCGTCCGGCGTCGCGCGGGCCACGCGCCGGATGTGCGCCAGCATCGGCGCTCCGTCGGGGTCACTGTCCCCGTGGTGCAGGCGCTCGGCGATGCTGCGCGCTTGGCGTGGCTGCATGTTGGTTGAAGCCTCGCATGAGGGCGCGCGGCACATCCAGGGGGCAGGCATCCTGCAAAGGGGGGTTGCCGGCAAGCACATGGCGGTGTGTGCACACGTGCCCGCACGGTCGTGTCGCCGGCGACTCCTCCCCAACACCTCCGTGAGCAGCGCCTGATGATCCAGCGGCTGCTGCCGGCCCTCGGTCAGCCTCCGGCCGAGGCGACCGAGTCCTTGCATTTCGGCGCGAGCGCCGTGATCTCGTCGGCGGCCTGCTTGAGGCCTTCGTCGACGCTTGGCGCCTTGGGGATCTGGCCGACGATCTCGAGCATCGACTTCGCGCAGGCGGCAGCCGCCTTGGCCTTGGCTCCGAGCTGGCGCTTCTCGGCCTCCGCCTCCTTCACCTCGGCCTCCGGCTTCGCGGCCTGCGATGCGCTGCTCGCCTCCTGCTTGGCCTTGTCGGCCTCCTGCTGAGCCTTGTCGGCCTCGGCGTTGGCCTTGTCGACTTCGTCCTCGAGCTCCTGGACCTGGGCGTCGCTCTCGTTCAGCTGCTTGCGGGCAGCGGCGAACGCCGCCACGGCAGCCGCCAGCACGCCCGCGTTACCGCCCTTGTCGTCCGACGAGGTCTCGGCCGGCGGCTGGGTCGCCTGCGTCGTGGTCTGCTGCTGCGTCTGCGTCGTGGTCGCCGCCGGCGCGGCCTGCTTCTCCTGCGCTTGCTGCTCGGACTTGGCGTCGTTGGCGTTCGAGCGTTCGTGCAGGCCCCAGATGCCCAACGCGATCGCCACGACCGCGACAGCGGCCGTGGCCCACAGCCACGGGTTGCGCGCCGCCGAGGTCCCCTCGGGCGCGTTCTGGGTGATCGGAGGCTCGGGTGCGGGCTCGGGCGGGGGCGGGGGATCGGTTGCGGCCATACCAGCGCACGCTCTCGCGCGGCCCGGCGTCGATCAACGGTGCGCACCTGCCTATCCGCCGGGAGGCGTGCCGCCCCAAGGGCGGCGTGTGGAACGCGGTGCTCAGCTCGCGGCGCGCTCCCGTACCTCGCGGGCCGAGCGGCGCCGGCCGCCGTAGGCCAGCAGCCCGTAGATGGCGATGATGTCCAGTGGCAGGATCGTCAATGCCAGGATCGGGTACGCGGGGAGCCAGAGCATCTGCAGGATCGCGTTGACACTCGCGGAGCCGACGCCGAACCAGCGGCCCCAGCCGGTGCCGCGCCAGATCGCAAGCGCCGCGAAGAGCTGGACCACCCCGAGCGCGAGGACGAACCAGCCCCAGGTGTTCAGGTCACCGAAGACGTACCTCGCGTTGTGCACGAAGAAGTTCGCGTTGTCGATCGCGGCGATCCCGTAGAGCATGTTCAGGACCGCGGCGATCATGAGCATGACGCCGGCGAACGTGACGAGCCCCTGGCCGCGCTCGTCCTCGTAGTACGAGTAGTCAAGCTGGCCGGGTTGGTTACCGCCGGCTGGTGTATACGCGCTAGGTGTTGACATCACGGACCTCCCAGGTTTCGTGGACGATCAGAGCGATCGGTGCTGGCCACCATAGGCGGACAGCCCGTAGATGACGAGGATGTCGACCGCGAAGATCGCGAGCGACCAGAAGGGGTAGGCCGGGATCGACATCAACGCGCCGATGGCACTGAGCCCGGCCACCGTGATGCCGACCCAGCGGCCGAACTGGTTGCCGGCCCAGATCGAGTAGGCCGCGAGCATCTGCACGACCCCGATGATGATCGTCACCCATCCCCAGGTGTTCAAGTCGCTGAGGATGTACTTGGTGTCGTGGACGAAGAAGCTCGAGTTGCCTACCGCCGCGATGCCCCAGATCACGTTCAGCAGCCCGACGAGCATCAGCATGATCCCGGCGAACAGGATCCAGCCCCCTCCGGCCTCGTCGAACGCCCCGTCGGACCTCGCGCTCGCGTCTTGAAGGGCTGGGTCGGGTGTGGACATCGTGATCCTCTCTCTCGTCTACGGCGAGCCGGGTTGGAACGGCCGTTGTTCGTCGCTGCCGGGCTGGATGATCAGCGCCGTCGACTCCGGGATCGCGAGCCAGGCGCCGGGGAGGTCGCCGGGCGGCTCGGAGACGACGACGCGGTCCTCGTCGGTGAACTGCTGCAGGCGCGGGTTGTGTGGGTGCAGCTTGCGCAGCGTCTCGGCCTGCTCGGAGACGAAGAGCGTGCGCGACTCGTGCTGGCTCGAGTAGCGCACGGCCCACAACCGCTCGCCGTCGCTCATCCCGACCGTCATCTGGACGGGGTGCTCGATGCCGTGCTCGCGGGCGGTCGCCTCCACAAAGCCGACCGCCCGTTCCAGGCCGCCCAGGGGATCGTCCTCGAGGCCGAAGGTCAACGCGAGGTAGAAGAGCGCCTCGGAGTCCGTCGACCCCGCGATGCCGTCGAACAGGGAGGGCTCGACCGCCATGAGCAGCTCGCGGCGCATCTCCGGGAAGCCCGCGAGCACGCCGTTGTGGACGAACAGCCACTGTCGGTGGCGAAACGGATGGCAGTTGCTCTGCTGCACCGGCGTGCCGGTGGTCGCGCGGATATGGGCCAGGAACAGCGGCGACTCGACGTGGGCGGCCAGGTCGCGCAGATTGACGTCGCTCCAGGCCGGGGTGACGCTGCGATACCGGGCGGGGCGGCCGCCGTTGGCTCCGTACCAGCCCAGCCCGAACCCGTCGCCGTTGGTGGTCTCGACCCCCATCCGGGCGTGGAGGCTCTGGTCGATCAGGCCGTGCTCCGTCTTGAACAGCAGCTCGTCGAGCATCACGGGCTGACCGAAGTACGCATTCCAGCGGCACATGGCCCGATCGTGCACGGCTGCAGTCGGCGCTGCAATGAGGTGCGCATCCCCATTGTGCGTAGGTGGGCACGCTGGCTCGCCGTGCCGGAGCCTGGTTCGTCACCCGCGGTTGTGGTTGACGACCTCGACGTTGTGGCCGTCGGGGTCCAGGACGAACGCGCCGTAGTAGCCGGGGTGGTAGACGGGGCGCTCGCCGGGCCCGCCGTGGTCCTCGTAGCCCGCGGCGATGGCGGCGGCGTGGAACGCGCGGACGGTCGCGTCGTCGGCCGCCGGGAACGCGACGTGCAGGTGCTCGGTGACCGGCCGCCCGTCGTCGCTGAGTGAGAACGAGCCGTCCGCGCCGATGAACTCGACCCGCTCGGGCGTGTCGTCGCCCAGACGGAACCCGGCGTGCGGCGCGATCGTGGCGTAGAAGCGCTTCGCGGCGGCGAGGTCGGCGACGCGGATCCACGCGTGGTCGATCTGCCCCGGCGGCACGGGGTTCGCGCGCTCGCTGTGGATCGCCTCGGCACTGTTGCCGTCGGGGTCGCGCAGGAAGCCGCCGTAGTAGTCCGGGCCGTACTCGGGCCGCGGGCCGGGCGCGCCGTCGTCGCGGTACCCGGCGTCGACCCCCGCCTGCCAGAACGCGTCCACCGCCGCGCGGCTCGGCGCACGGAACCCGACGTGCAGGCCGCGGGTCACCGGGTGCTCGGGGTCCGTCAGCCCGATGTCCCAGTCCTCCCACTCGACCAGCTCGGCGTCCGCGTGGCTGGGCTCGATCCCCAGCACGGAGAGGACGCTGCGATAGAACCGCTCGGACGCGGTGAGATCCGAGACGGCGATGGCGACGTGGTCGAACACCACGCCCGAGGCTACATACGTGTCTCTCGTCGGTGCCGCCCGGCGGGCCGGATAGCTTCACGCCAGGATCCTCGCGAGCCGAGGAGTCCGGCTCGTCGTCCAACGCGGCCTGGTGGCAATGCGCAAGTGGCTCCCCATGATCATCCTGGCGTCGGCGCAGTTCGTCATGGTGCTCGACTCGAGCGTCATGAACGTGGCGATCTCGCAGATCGTCGAGGACCTGCACACGACGATCCAGGGCGTGCAGTCGGCGATCACGCTGTACACGCTCGTGATGGCGGCGTTCATGCTGCTCGGGGCGAAGCTGGGCGACATCCTGGGCCGCAACCGGGCCTTCGCGATCGGCCTGGCGATCTACGGCGTCGGGTCGCTGACGACGGCGCTGAGCCCGAACCTCACGGTGCTGCTGATCGGCTGGTCGGGGGTCGAGGGGTTCGGGGCCGTGCTGGTGGTCCCGGCGATCGCGGCGCTCACCGCTGCCAGCTATGAGGGCCGCGAGCGCGCGCTCGCCTACGCGCTGCTCGGCGGCATCGCCGCCGTGGCGGTCGCCGCCGGCCCGCTCATCGGTGGCTGGGTGACGACCGAGTTCACGTGGCGCTACGTGTTCGCCGCGGAGACCGTGGTGGTGATCGGCATCCTGTTGCTACGCGGCCGGATCGCGCGTGCTCCGGCGTCCGAGCGGCGTCCGCGGCTGGACGTGGTGGGCGTGGCGCTGTCGTCCAGCGGCCTGGGGTTGATCGTGTTCGCGATCCTGCGCAGCAGCGTGTGGGGCTTCGTGCAGCCACGGACGCCGCCGACGATCAGCGGCACGGAGATCACGCCGCTGGGCTTCTCGCCGGTGCCGTTCATGGTGCTCGGCGGACTCGCGCTGCTGTGGGCGTTCACCGCGTGGGAGCAGCGGCGCGCCCGCGCGGGCCGCGACCAGCTGCTCGACACGACGATGCTCGCGATCGCGCCGCTGCGCGCGGGGCTCTCGACGCTGCTGGGCCAGCAGCTCGTCCTCATGGGCGCGTTCTTCGTCATCCCCGTCTATCTGCAGGTCGTGCTGGGCCTCGACGCGTTCGAGACCGGCAAGCGCCTGCTCCCGCTGTCCGTGGCGATGCTCGTCTTCGCGCTGCTGGGCCCGCGCATCGCGGGCCGCCGCTCGCCGCGCACCGTCGCGCAGGCAGGCCTGGTCGCCGTCAGCATTGGCGCGCTCGTGATGCTCGCGACGCTCGACGTGGAGCTCAACGACAGGGGCTTCAAGGTCGCGCTCGCCCTCATCGGGGCGGGTGCCGGCCTGCTCGCCTCGCAGCTGGGCAACGTGATCATGTCCTCCGTCGCGCCGGAGAAGACCAGCGAGGGGGGTGGCCTTCAGGGGACCGCTCAGAACCTGGGGTCCTCGCTCGGGACGGCGATCATCGGCGCGGTGCTCCTCGCGTCGCTCGCGACGGGCTTCAGCGAGCGCATCGCCGACAACCCCGCCATCCCGGCGGCCGCGCGCCAGGAGATCGTCGCAAAGGCCGAGCAGGGGATCGACATCGTGCCCGTCGAGGACGCCGAGCAGGCTGCGGTGAAGGCCGGCCTGACCGAGGATCAGGCCCGCGCGGCCGCCGCGGACTACGGCGAGGCGCAACTCGACGCGCTGCGGCTGTCCCTCGGCGCCATCGCTCTCGCCGCCGTGCTGTCGCTGTGGTTCACGCGCAAGCTGCCCGCCCGATCACTCGCGGACGATCCTGCGAAGGTGCCCGGATGAGCACCGCGCGATGAACGTCGAGGCGCTGGCCCTGGGGTTGCTCAGCGGCCTTCGCCCCGCGACGAGCCTCGCTGCGCTGCTGGTGTTGCTCAAGGCGCCCCAGCCGCGCCGGCCGCTGGTCTTCTTCATCGCCGCCGGGTTCGCCTCGAGCTGGACGATCGGGGTGCTCGTGGTCGCGGCCTTCCACGGCGCCGACCTGGTCATCGGCGGCTCGCGGTTCACGGCCGTCCTCGACGTCGCCTTCGGCGCGGCGGCGCTCGGGTTCGCGGCCGGCCTGCATCGCGGTTGGGTGCAGCCGCCGCATCGTCGCGACTCGGGTGCGTCGGCCACCGGCGCGTCGTCGCGGATGAGCCGGCACCTACGCAACCCGTCCGGGCGCGTGAGCGCCGCCGCCGGGGTCGGCACGCATCTCCCCGGGCTCATCTACCTGGTCGCGCTGAACGCGATCGCCTCCGACCGTCCCGCACTGGCGGACGCCGGCCTGCAGGTCGCGATCTACAACGTCCTCTGGTTCCTGGTCCCCATCGCATCGCTCGTGCTGGTGGTGCTGCGCCCCGGCGCGGCCCTCGCCTATCTCCAAGCGTCCACCGCGTGGGCCCTGCGCCACGATCACGTGCTCCTCGTGGCAGGCTCGCTCGCGCTCGGCATCTACCTCGTCGTGAAGGGAACGGCGAGCCTGCTCACCTGAACGCGCCGGCCTACGAGCAGGCTCCCCGCGCCGCCCTGAGCGGGCAATCCCAGGATCCTGGGCGATCCTGGGATTGCCCGCCGGCGCTTCAGCCGGCGACCGCGAGCTCTTCCTCGGCGCGCGCGGTGATCGCCTGCAGCGTGCGGATGGTCGTCTCGACGTCGGCGACATCGAACTGGCTGAGCAGCTGGTTCCTCGGGCCGGCGATGGACTCGCGCAGGCTGCGGTGCACGGCCTCGCCCGCGGGCGTCAGGTCGAGCTCCGCGTCGCCGCGGATCAGCCCGTCGGCCTGCAGGCGAGCGAGTAGCTCGCGCGTCGAGGCGGCGTCCAGGGTCCGCGAGCCTTCGAGGTCGGCACTCAGCGCCTCACGGGCGAGCCCTGGCCCGCGCGTGGCGATCAGCTGCAGGGCGTACCAGGTCTCGGGCTCGGTCTGGCGCTCGGCGAGGTGCCGGCGCAGCACGGCCGACAGCGCCCGTTCGGCGAAGGCGAGGGTCTGGCCGAACTGGCTGAAGATGGCGGGTGGTGTGGGCATGAGAGGCTCCATGAGGGTAGGATCGACAGGTGCCTGACTACCGTATCAGGTAGACAGGTACCTGTCTATCTTATGGAAGCCAACTTTCCCGCCCGCCCGCTGATCGGGCTCCTGCTGCGACTGCTCTCCCAGCACTACTCCGAGGACATCCACGCCGCGTTGGTGAAGGCGGGCTTCGGCGACATCCGCCCGACGCACGCCAACGTGTTCCCCTTCGTGCCGCCGGAGGGCATCACCGTCACGGAGCTCGCCCAGCTCGCCCGGGTGCGCAAGCAGACGATGGCCGAGGCGGTCCAGCAGCTCGAGCGCATGGGCTACGTCGAGCGCCGCGCGAACCCCGGCGACCGGCGGTCACGGCTGGTGTTCCTCACCGAGCGCGGCGCCGCCGTGAAGCCGGTCACCCACGCCACGGCCGCGCGGGTCGAGGAGCGCTGGGCCCAGCTGACGAGCCCCGAGGAGCTGGAGACGCTGCGCGCCTCGCTCCTGCATCTGCTCGGCGAGCTCAGGGCCCCCGAGAGGTAGGTGCAGCGGACCCCCCGTTCCGCTGCAGGAATGCGGTCTACTGCATTTACGCAGGGCATTCCAGCGTTGAACAGGTCCGAGTCCGCGCACGGACCGGCCGCTCGAGGCCCCGCGGCGTGTCGCGGCTCAGACGGCGCTGAGCATCGCGCAGAAGGAGCGGATGCCGTCGCGGTCGTAGGAGACGCAGGGACCGGCCATCGGGTTGACGACCCACTCGCGGCCCCTCAGGGGGAGGTGGCGGTACCAGCCCCAGATGATCCCGGCCGTCACCGCGTGGCGGAGGCGCGCCTTCACCTCGTCGTCGGTCAGCGTGAGAACTGTTTCTTCCATGGGGCCCCAACGTTTCCCCGAGAGCGCGCGTATTACACGCGACTGACGACCGTCACATCTCCTCCGGCGCCTCGACCCCGAGCAGGTCCAGGGCGCGGGCGATCGTCCGCTGGGTGACGACCGACAGGCGCAGTCGCCAGTCCTCGAGCTCGGCGGGCTCCGCGCCCACCACCAGGCAGTCACGGTAGAAGGCGGTGAAGACCTGGGCCAGGTCGAGCGCGTAGGACGCGATGCGGTGCGGCGCGCGGCGCGCGGCGGCCTCGGCGACCTCGTCGGGGAAGGCGAGCAGCTTCTTGACCAGCGCGCGCTCGGAGGGATGCAGCGCGACCGCCAGGCCGGTGGTGGCCAGCGCGCGCGCGACCCGCTCCTCCCCCGCCTTGCGGCGCACCGAGGCGATCCGCGCATGGGCGTACTGGATGTAGTAGACGGGGTTCTCGGCCGACTGCTGGCGCGCGAGGTCGAGGTCGAGGTCGATCGTCGAGTCGTTGGAGCGCGAGAGCATGAAGTAGCGCGCGGCGTCGACGCCGATCTCGGCCAGGAGGTCGTCGAGGGTGATGAACTCGCCGCGGCGCTTGGACATCGACGCTCGCGAGCCGCCTTCGACGATGTGCACGAACTGCAGCAGCGGGATCTCGAGGCGCTCGGCGCCGGCACCCAGCGCCGCCATGTTCGCCTTCAGCCGCGCGACGTAGCCGTGGTGATCGCTGCCGAGCGGGATGACGAGCAGCTCGAAGCCGCGCTCGAGCTTGTTCTCGGCGTAGGCCACGTCGGCCGCGAAGTAGGTCGGCTGCCCGGTCGAGCGCTCGAGGACGCGGTCCTTCTCGTCGCCGAAGTCCGTCGTGCGCAGCCACAGCGCGCCCTCGGAGTGGTAGAGGTGGCCCTGCTCGGACAGGCGCTCGATGCCACGCTCGACCGCGCTGGGAGTGCCCTCGTGCAGCGCGCGCTCGCTGAAGAAGACGTCGAAGGCGACGCGGTAGGCGCGCAGCGTCGCCTTGATGCGATCGAACATCAGCTCGACGCCGATGGTCGCGAGCTCCCGGGCGTCGCGCTCGGCCGCGCCGGGGATCTGCTCGGCCAGATCGCGGACGTAGTCGCCCTCGTAGCCGCCCTCGGGGATCTCCTCCCCGCGCGCCCGCGCGCGAATCGACTCTCCCAGCTTCTCGATCTGGGTCCCGGCGTCGTTGAAGTAGTACTCGCGCACCACGTCGTGGCCGGCGAACTGCAGCACGCGCGCAAGGGCGTCGCCGTAGGCCGCGTGGCGCGCGCTGGCCGCCGTCAGCGGCCCGGTCGGGTTGGCCGAGACGAACTCGACGTTGACGCGCAGGGCGGGATCGGCGCCGGCGCCGCCGTAGCCGTCGCCGGCCGCCAGCACCCAGTCGAGCGCGCCGACGTACCACGGGTCCGCGAGGAACAGGTTGAGAAAGCCCGGCCCGGCGACCTCGACGCGCTCCAGCGCGTCGCCGAGGCGGTCGCGCAGGGCTCCGCCCAGCCGCTCGGCGACGTCGCGCGGCGGCGCCTTCAGCAGCGGCGCGAGCACCAGCGCCGCGTTGGTCGCGTAGTCGCCGTGGTCGGCCTGCTTGGGGCGCTCGAGCGTCGGCTGGGACTTCGTCGCGCCGCCGTTGGCCAGCCCGGCGGCCGCCGCCTCGACCGCGGCGCGCAGATCGCTGACCGGGGTCACGAACGAGTCTCCGTACGTGCGGGCACGAAGAGGGACTCGAGGCGCTGCACGGTGCGGAGCGTCCCCATCGCCATCACGACGTCGCCGGCCTTCAGGACGGTCGACGAGGGCGGCTGGGGATGGAACGTGCCGTCGGCGGAGCGCACGCCCACGATGATCGCACCTCCCCGGATGTCGGCGATCTGGGCGCCGACGCCCTCGCTGCCCTCCGCGACGACGATCTCCTCCAAGCGGTACTCGGGCGCGACGTCGACCACGCCCGACACCTGCGGGTTCAGCGCGAAGCGCGCCATCTCCGATCCGCTGGACCGGTACGGCGAGATGACGCGCGTGGCCCCGGCGCGCAAGAGCTTGGACTCCGAGTCCTCGGAGGCGGCGCGGGCCACGATCGCCATGTCGGGGCGCAGCTCGCGCGCGGACAGGGTGATGAAGATGTTGTCCGCGTCGGAGTCCACGCAGGCGATCACTCCCCGCGCGCGCATGATCCCCGCCGCGCGCAGGACCTCGTCCTCGGCCGCCTCGCCCTCGATGAAGCGCACGCCGACCCCCGCGGCCAGGTCGCGGTTCTCGGGCAACGCGTCGATGACCACGTAGCGGGCCCCGGCCGCGCGCAGGTCGCGCGCGACCTGGCGGCCCACGCGCCCGAAGCCGCAGATGATGTAGTGGTCGCTGGTGGCTTCGATGGCCTTGAGGGTCCGGCGCTCGGCGAGCAGGTCGGCGAGGTGGCCGGCGACGAAGACCTCCGTCACCGTCACCAAGCCGTAGAAGAGCGTACCGACGCCCAGCACGATGAGCAGGACCTTGACCACCTGGCCGGGAACGGTCTCGGGGTTGGGGTGCGAGCCGATGGTGGCGACGGTGTCCAGGGCCCACTGGAAGGACTCCCACACCCCGCGGTCCTCGGTCAGCGCGAGCCCGGCGGTGCCTGCCGCGATGACCAGCGCGATCATCACCGCGAGCAGGCGCAGGCGGCGCAGGAAGGCCCGGAGCTCGGTGCGCTCGTCCATCAGTGGTGGTAGGGCTCCCGCGCGATGATCTTGTGCGCCCGGAAGAGCTGCTCGAGCAGCACGACGCGCGCCAGCTGGTGGGGCAGGGTCATCGCGCCCAGCGAGAGCCGGTGGTCGGCGCGCTCGAGCTCCAGGCCGAACGGGCCGCCGATCACGAAGCACAGGTCGCGGCGCGACATGCGCCGCTGCTCGATGAAGCGCGCAAAGCCCACGGAGTCGAGCTGGTCGCCGTCGGCGGCCAGCAGCGAGACGTAGGCGTCGTCGGGCACGCGCCGCTCCGCGCGCTCGTCCTCGCGCACCTCGACGAGCTCCATCCTGGCGTGCCCGGACAGCATCTTGGCGTAGTGGGCGACGTCGTCCGCGAAGGGCGGGCGCAGCTTGCCGACCGCCACGACGGTGATCCTCACCGCTGCGATACTAGGGCCGACCATGGCCGACGAACAGCAGGGGCCCGAGCGCCACATCAATATCCACTTCGAGCCGAAGCACATGGCGGGCAAGTACGCGAACTTCGCGAACGTCAGCCATTCGGACTACGAGTTCACGCTGACCTTCGCCCGCGTGGACCACGAGGTGGAGGACGACGAGATCCCCGGCGTGGTCGTGTCGCGCATCAACCTCTCGCCGCGCTTCATGCGCGAGCTGCTCGACGCCATGGAGGACAACTACTCCAAGTGGCGCACCCGGGAGGGCATCAAGAGCCTGCCCGAGTACGACGGGCCGCCACCGCCGCCCAGCGACGACGAGTAACCCGGCACCAGGCGCTTATGCGGTCGTTAGGCGGCCGCGCCTAGGGTCGCGCGCCTGCTCGGGTTCGCCCTTCGCCGGTGGCTGCTGGGCGGCGGCCTGCTGACCGGGATCGTGGGCGGCGTGGGCGCGGGGGTGTGGTGCGCGACGCGCCCGCGCACGGCCGGCGCCCGCGCGCTGGAGGCGGCCGCGATGCTCGCCTTCTTCTTCGATCCCCACAGCTACGTCTCGCCCCGGTGGCCCTGACGCGCGAGGCGCTCGGCGAGAACCACATCCAGACCGCGGGATCGCCAAGGGCGTGCCGCACAAGCGGGTCGTCCGCCACCACGCCGCCCCCGCCGCCTACGCCTCGATCGCCTCGCTGCTCAGCGTGACCATCCCGGCGGTGGTGACGAACCTCGTGCTCGTGGAATGGGTCTTCTCCGTGCCCGGCTTCTTCCGGCACACCAAGCGCGCGCTGGCCCAGACTACGCCGCCGACGATCGACATCCCCACGCTGCAGGCCCTCGGGCTGTGGGCCGCGGTGCTCATCGTGGCCATGAGCGCCGCGGCCGACATCGCCCTGGTGAGAATCGACCCGCGCCTGCGCACCGGCGGCCGGCCGCCCGGCTAGCGGCTGCCGGCCTCGAACGCCTTCGCGATCCCGATGCGATCGACGGTGGGCGGGTGCGTGGCCAGCAGCGCGACGAGCCAGTCGGGTGGATCGGGGTCGGCGACGTTGCGCAGCGCGATCCCGCGCTCGAAGCCGATGAAGGGCTCCGGCGCGTCGGTCAGGCGCAGCGAGTAGCTGTCCGCGCGCGCCTCGATGCGCCGTGAGAGCTGGTTGGCGATCACCGTCACGCCGATGCTCACGACCGCGATCGAGAGCGCCAGCGCGGGCAGCGCGGCCGGGCCCGGCCGCGGCTCGGACGGCGCCAGGCGACGGGTGAGCAGGGCCGCCGCGTAGAGCGCCGCGGGCGCCACGAGCGCGATGTAGAGCAGCCCGCGCGGCACGTCGCGATAGTGCACGTGGCCGAGCTCGTGGGCGACGACGAGGCGGACCTCGTCGCGGGTGAAGTCCTTCAGCAGGTTGTCGTAGAGGACGACGCGCTTGGTGCGCCCCAGCCCCGTGACGTAGGCGTTGGAGGCCGTCGTGCGCCGGCTGGCGTCGACCTCGTAGACCTGGCCGACGTCGACGCCCGCCTCGCGGGCCAGCGCCAGCACGTCGCCGCGCGTGGCGCCCTCGGGCAGCGCGGTGAAGCGGTTGAAGACCGGGTCCAAGACGACCGGGCCCAGGTAGATCGAGACCGTCGCGAAGCCGACGACGAGGGCGCTCCCGGGAATCCACCAGGCGCGCGGGAAGCGGCGCATGAGCCCGAGCGCAGCGGCGGCACCGAGGCCGGCGAAGGCGGCCCCGATGGCCGTCGACTTGGCGGCGTCGCCCAGCCACGGTCCCCAGTCCTGCGTCGAGAGGCCCACCTCGACCGAGCGGTGGTGGCTGATGGCGCCGACCGGAAGCTGGACGGCGGCCAGGCCCACCGAGAGCGCCGCGCCGGCCCCCGCTCCCACCAGCACCGGCCGGCGGAAGGGCCCGCGCAGGCGTGCCGGCGGGCGGCCCACGAGCCACACGAGCACCGCCGCCTCGATCGCCGTCCCCGCGGCGAACAGCACGAGCTGCCCGTGACGGTAGTCGCGTGCGCGCTCCAGCTGGGCGGGCGTGAAGTACGATCCAGGGTCGACCGGCACGGGCGAAATGACGCCGTCACGTGGCCGCAGCAGCAGGACCGCGGCCTCCGCGACAACGAAGGCAGCAACCACGGCCACGGCAACCCGGCGGGGGCGTTCCACGTTCGTAAAGAATGCCCCACGGCCCAAGCCGGCCGCGAGATTCATGCAGGTCGCCATCGTCTCCGACATCCACGGCAACCGTCACGCCTTCGAGGCGGTCCTCGCCGACGTCCGCAACAGCCCGGCGCAGGAGATCTGGTGCCTGGGCGACGTGGTGGGCTACGGCGCCGATCCCAACGACTGCTGCCGGCTGGTGCGCAAGCACGCCGACGTCTGCCTGGCCGGCAACCACGACCTCGCCGTCACCGGCGACCTCGACCTCGGCGAGTTCTCCACCGGCGCGGCCCTTGCCGCGCGCTGGACGCAGGAGGTCATCGACGCCGGCCACCGCGACTGGCTGAAGTCGCTGCAGCCCGCAGGGTCGGTCCGCGGCGTGGGGCTCTACCACGCCTCGCCGCGCGATCCCGTGTGGGAGTACGTCCTCTCCGCCCTGCTGGCCGAGCTGTGCCTCGACGCCCAGCCCGAGCGCCTGTCGCTGGTCGGCCACTCCCACGTGGCGCTCTCCTTCGTGCGCCCAGAGGGCCAGCCGGCCACCGGGTCGGCGCGCAAGGGCGGCGAGGAGGTCGACGTCTCCCAGGGCGAGTGGATCCTCAATCCGGGCAGCGTCGGCCAGCCACGCGACGGCGACGCACGTGCGGCCTGGCTGCTGCTGGACACGAGCGCCTGGATCGCGCGCTGGCGGCGCACCGAGTACGACATCGCCGGCGCCGCCGCCGCGATCCGCGCCGCGCGCCTGCCCGACTCGCTGGCCGAGCGCCTGGAGTACGGGCAATGAGAGTGCGCCTGCTGCCGGCGCTCGTCGCCGTCGTGCTGGGCCCGGCCACGGCCGTGCTCGTGGCCTGCGGCGGCGACGGGCGGATCCCGGCGGGCGACGCATCGAGCCTGAAGAGCGCGCTGAACCAGGTCTCGGCCGACTTCCGCGCCGGCCACTGCACCGCGGCGGCGCAGGCCGTGGCCAAGGCCCAGAACGAGCTGCTGAACCTGCCCGACTCGGTCGATGTCAAGCTGCGCAACCGGCTGCAGTCGGGCATCAGCAACCTCCGCAAGCGGGTTCCCGCGACCTGCGACCAGACGCAGACGCAGACCCAGACCCAGACGACCGCGCCCGACACCACGACGACCGACACGACGACCACAGAGACGACGACCACGGACACCGGCACGACCGGGACCGACACGGGGACGACCGGCACCGGCACGACTGGCACCAATACGGGGACCACGGGCACGGGCACGACCGGGACCAACACCACGACCACGGGCACCGACACCGGCACCGGCGGCACGTCGGTGGGGGGCACGACGCCATGATGGCCGGCCAGGTGCTCGCGGGCCGCTACGAGCTGGGCGACCGCCTCGGCGTGGGCGGCATGTCGACCGTGGTCCGCGCCTTCGACGCGCGCCTGGAGCGCGACGTGGCGGTCAAGCTGCTGGCCGAGCACCTCGCCGACGACAGCCAGTTCGTCGCGCGCTTCCGGCGCGAGGCGCTGTCCGTCGCGCGGCTCGTGCACCCCAACATCGTCCAGGTCTTCGACTTCGGCCTCGACGAGGCCACCCACCGCCAGTACATCGTCATGGAGCTCGTGCGCGGGCAGTCGGGTGCCGAGATCCTGCGCGACGAGGGCTCGCTCGACGTCCGCGACGCGCTGTCGATCGTCGTGCAGGCCCTGCGCGGCCTCGAGTACGCGCACCGCAACGGCGTCGTGCACCGCGACGTCAAGCCCGGCAACCTCCTGCGCGGCGAGGACGGCGTCGTGAAGCTCGCCGACTTCGGCATCGCCAAGGCGTTCAGCGAGGAGTCCTCGATCACCCAGGTCGGCTCGGTGCTCGGCACGGCCGCCTACCTGGCTCCCGAGCAGGCCGCTGGCGAGAAGGCCGGCCCGGCCGCCGATCTCTACGCCCTCGGCGTCGTCGCCTACCAGTTCCTGTCGGGGCGCCTGCCCTACGAGGCGCAGTCGCTGACCGAGCTGGCGCTCAAGCAGCAGCGCGAGCTGCCCCCGCGCCTGGACGAGCTCAACCCGGAGGTCTCGCCCCAGCTCGCGCTGGCCGTCGATCGCGCGCTCGCGCTCGACCCCCGCCAGCGTCCGGCCAGCGCCGACGAGCTGCGCCACCTGCTGGCCGACGGCGCGCGCGGCGTGGGACCCGACCCGTCGACGACCCGCGTCGCCGGCCCGGCGACGAGCGCCACCAGCGTCGTCGGACAGCAGCGCGGCGCCACCACCGGCGTGGCGCGCGCCCCGGTCCAGCAGCGCCAGCCGCGCGCCCCGCGCGCCCCGCGCGCCCCGCGCGCCGCGCGGCCCGCGCCGACGTCGGCCACGATCGCTCCGCCCGCCGCCCGCCAGCAGCGCAGCGGCAGCACACGGCGCTTCTTCGGCATTCTGCTCGTGCTCCTGCTGCTGGCGGCCGGCGGCGCCGCGGCCGTCATCGCGACCTCGAACTCCGACCAGGCCGTGAGGCTGCGCCGGGTCGTCTACGACGACGTCCAGCAGGGCGTGGACAGCATCAAGCAGCTCGTCAACGACAACACGCAGTAGCTTCCGCCGACGCTCGCGGGAGTGCGCGACGTTTACTGCACCACCAAGGATGACCAATGAGCGGCGGTCGGGGCGCCCGCGGCTCCGTCCGAGGGCGATGTTCCCGAACTGCCTCGGATTGGCGTCGGAAACCGGGGCTAATCCCAGGCAGTTCGCGAAAGGACCATCCCACGCGGCCGCGCCCGGGCACACACCCTCCCCTCGATGATCGCTGTTAGGCGCAGCGCAGCGCCCGACGCAACAAAGAACGCGCTACGGCGCCGCGCCTGCGCGGAGCGCCTCGGCCTCCGCGGCGAGCGTGCCCGCGCCGATCGCCTCGCGCAGGCGGCGCACGACGCGCTCGACGAAGGCGAGGTTGTGCAGGGTGAACAGGCGCATGCCGGTGAGCTCGCGCGCGTGGGCGAGGTAGCGCAGGTAGCCGCGCGTGAGGCCGAGTGCGCACGCCGGGCATGGGCAGCCCTCCATCAGCGGCTCGTCGGAGTCCTTCCAGCGCGCCTGGCTGAGGTCGACGCGCCAGCGGCCCCCGGGGTCGGGCACGAGGACCATGCCGTGGCGGCCCAGGCGCGTCGGCATCGCGCAGTCGAAGGTGTCGATGCCCAGTTCGACGCCGCGCACGAGGTCGTCGATCTCGCCGATGCCCAGCAGGTGGCGCGGGCGAGATTCGGCCCGCCCACCCAGCGCCGCCGTCGTCCAGTCGACGACGGTGTGCATCTCGGCCTTGTCGGCTCCCAGCGAGCCGCCGATCGCGATGCCGTCGCACTCGCTGGCCGCGACGGCCTGGGCGGACTCGATGCGCAGGTCCTCGAACACGCCGCCCTGCACGATGCCGTAGACCAACTGGCCGTCGGGGCCGTGCTCGTGGTGCCAGTCCAGGCAGCGGCGCAGCCAGCGGTGCGTGCGCTCGGTCGAGCGCGCGGTGTAGTCGCGCGGCACGTTCAGCGGCGTGCACTCGTCGAAGACGAGCGCGAGGTCGGACCCGAGCGCGGCCTGGATCTCCATCGAGGTCTCGGGGGCCATGAAGCGCTCCGAGCCGTCGAGGTAGGAGCGAAAGCGCACGCCGCGCTCCTCGATGGCGACGATGCCACCCTGGCGCTTGCCTCCGTGCGGGGTGCGGCCCTTGATTTCGTCGGCGACCGTGCCGTGGCCCATCGAGAAGACCTGGAAGCCGCCCGAGTCGGTCACGATCGGCCCGCTCCAGCCCATGAAGTCGTGCAGTCCGCCGAAGCGCGCGATGCGCTCGTGGCCGGGATCGAGGAAGAGGTGGAACGTGTTGCCGAGCACGATGTCGTAGCCGAGGGCGGCGACCTCGGCGGGCAGCATCCCCTTGACGGTCGCCTTGGTGGCCAGCGGCACGAACGCCGGCGTGCGCACGTCGCCGTGGGCGGTGCGCAGGATGCCCGCGCGGGCCCGCGAGCCGGTGTCGCGGGCGGTGATGGTCAGGGCGGGCACCGCGAGCATGCTAGAAGCGACGTGGTGATTGTGCCCCTCGCGACCTTCCTGGACGTCGCCCAGAACGTCGGCCTGCCGATCGTCTTCCTGCTCATCGCGATCGAGACGATGGGCATCCCGGTCCCGGGCGAGACCGCGCTGATCACCGCCGCCATCGTCGCCAGCCGTGGGCACCTGTCGATCGAGGCCGTCATCGCCGTGGCCGCCGTGGCGGCGATCCTGGGCGACAACGTCGGCTTCGCGATCGGCCGCAAGCTGGGCCGCCGCGCGCTCACCGCGCCGGGGCCGTTGCTGCATCACCGCCTCCGGGTGATCGCCATCGGCGAGCCGTTCTTCGACCGTCACGGCCCGAAGGCGGTCTTCCTCGGGCGCTGGGTGACCGGGCTGCGCATCACCGCGGCGTGGATGGCGGGCGCGACACGCATGTCGTGGCCGACCTTCCTGTTCTGGAACGCGCTGGGCGGCATCGCGTGGGCGACCTCGATCGGGCTGCTCGCCTACTTCGTGGGCCACAGCGCGGAGAGGTTCATCCACCTCGCCGGGATCGGGGGCGCCGTCGTCGTCGTCCTCGCCGGCGTCGGGCTCTGGTTCGTGCTGCGCCTGCGCAGGCGCAAGGCCGAGGCGCTGGTTCAGGCCGAGATCGAGGCCGAGGCGGAGGCGCGTTAGAACGACCGCGGGCCCGCGCCGAGCGCGGGCCCGCAGGCTTGAGGGTCGTGGGGCCGCCTACGCGACCTCGTCGCCCTCGATCGCGGCCGGGCGCTCGCCGACCTGAATGGCCACGCGGCGCGGCTTGCGCTCCTCGGGCTTGGGGATGCGGACCTCGAGCACGCCGTTGTCGAAGCTCGCGGTCACCGCCTCGGGGTCGATGCCCTCGGGCAGCGTCAGGGAGCGGCGGAAAGCGCCGTACGAGCGCTCGACGCGCACGTAGCCCTCGCGCTTGTCCTCGTGCTCGGCCTTGCGCTCGCCGGACACGGTGAGCACGTTGTCCTCGACCTCGATGCTCACGTCGCCCTCGCCGAGGCCCGGAAGGTCGGCCTTGAGGACGAAGTGCTCGTCGGTCTCGACGAGGTCCATCGCCGGGATCCAGCGGCGCAGCGGAGCGTCGCCGTTGCCGGAGGTCGGGGTGTCGAAGAAGGTCGTGAACAGCCGGTTCATCTCGTTCTGCAGCGAACTGAGCTCACGAACCGGCTCCCAGCGTACGAGTGCCATATCGGGTCCTCCTGAAGGGATGTTTCCTGAACTAGCAACAGTATGAAATCTTAGTATAGCCATGTCAAGTTCTGCGCAGACCGAACTGCCCGGGGCCGGGCGGAAGACGGAACAATGGCGAGGCGGCCGCGGCTCAGCCGCATGCGGGGCCGGGCGCCGAGGCCGAGCCCGGAACGACGCGATCCCAGGCGTCGCCGAGGACCTCGAGCTCGTCGTCGGAGAAGTGCTGCAGGAACAGCGAGCGCACGCCGGCCAGGTGGGTGGTGCGCGCGGTCGCCAGCAGCTCGGCGCCGGCGGGGGTGAGGACCGCAAAGGCCCCACGGGCATCGCTCGAGCACGACTCGCGGCGGATGAGGCCCTCACGCTCCAGGCGGTCGGCCAGCCGGGTGAGGCCCGAGCGGCTGAGGATCACCGAGGCCGCAAGGTCGCGCATGCGCATGCGGTGATCGTCAGCGTCGTTGAGGTACATCAGGACCTCGTACGAGCTGAGCGGCAGTCCATGGGCGGCGTCGAGGTCGGCGTCGAGGGCCTTGGTCAGCGCCGCATGCGCGCGGAGCATGCCGCGCCAGGCGCGCAACTCGCGCTCGTCGAGCTGACGAGCATCCGGGAGCTTGGTTGTTGGAGTGGCCATCGCGCTAGGAACCTTTGTGCGTGCAACGACCTTAGCAGCGCGTCAAGCGGTCTGCGAAGGAGTTGTTGTTTGTGCAACCATCATGTATATTGTTGCACACACAACGACTTTGCAAGAGGGAGAATGAGCGCTATGGCACTCGAGGGTCTGCACCACATCACCGCGATCACCGCCGATGCACCGCGCAACGTGGACTTCTACGCGCGTGTGCTGGGCCTGCGTCTGGTGAAGAAGACGGTCAACTTCGACCAGCCGGACGTCTACCACCTGTACTTCGGCGACGAGCGCGGCGCGCCGGGATCGATCCTGACCTTCTTCGAGTTCCCGGGTGCCACCCCCGGCCAGGCCGGCGACGGCATGGTCCACACCATCCAGTGGCGCGTGGCGTCCGACGACGCGCTCGCCTTCTGGGAGGCCCGCCTGGCGGACGCCGACGTCGCCACCGAGCGCACCGAGGACGGCGCCGTGGCCTTCGCCGACTTCGAGGGCCTGCGCCACGAGCTGCTGGCCGTCACCGTCGACGACGCCCCGCTGGCCGCGCACGCGGCCGACATCCCGGCCGAGCACGCGCTGCTGGGCTTCCACGGCGTACGCGCCTATGCCGCGCGGCCAGACGCGAGCACCGCGCTGCTGGAGGCGATCGGCTTCCGTCACGAGGGCGGCGCCGACTGGACCCTGCGCGGCAGCGAGCGCCACGCGGCGCTGCGCTACGACGCCCCGCCCGCGCGGCGCGGGGTCACGAGCGCCGGCACCGTGCACCACGTCGCCTGGTCGGCAGCCGACGACGCCGAGCTCGAGACGGTCCGCGCGCAGGCCGTCGAGGCCGGCGCCCGCGCGACCGAGATCATCGACCGCCAGTACTTCCACTCCGTCTACTTCCGCGAGCCCAGCGGCGTGCTCTTCGAGCTGGCCAGCCGCGACATCGGCTTCGAGTACGACGAGCCGCTGGAGTCTCTCGGCGAGTCGCTGAGGCTGCCGCCACAGTACGAGAGCCGGCGCGAGCAGCTCGAGCAGGCGCTGACCCCGCTGACCAACCCGCGGGCGAGGACGACGGCATGACCGAGCTCGTCCACGACATCCGCCCGGCCGCGGGCGAGCCCGACGGCGCGCTGGTGCTCATGCACGGGCGCGGCGCCGACGAGCACGACCTCGCTCCCTTCCTCGACCTCCTCGACCCCAAGCGACGCCTCGTCGGCGTCACGCCCGGCGGCCCGCTCTTCCTGCCGCCGGGTGGGCGCCACTGGTACGTGGTGCCGCGCGTCGGCTACCCCGACCCGGACAGCTTCCGGGCCTCCTACGAGCTCCTGCAGCGCGACATCCCCGAGCTCACCGGGGTCCCGTGGGAGCGCACGATCCTCGGCGGCTTCTCGCAGGGCACGGTCATGGCCTATGCGCTGGGACTGGGTGCCGGGCGCCCCACGCCGGCCGGCATCGTGGCGATGAGCGGCTTCATCCCGACGGTCGAGGGCTGGAGCGCGGACCTCGACCGGCCGGGCCTGCCCGTGTGGATCACGCACGGGCGCCGCGACCCGGTCATCGGCGTCGAGTTCGCGCAGGCGGCCCGCGACGCGCTCACGGCGGCCGACGTGACCTACCGCGAGCACGACGGTGCCCACCACGTCGACCCGCGCGCCCTGGCCGAGCTGCCGGCGTGGGTGCAGCGCGCGGTGCAGGACGCGGCGCCCGCCACGCCCTGAGCCGTCACTCGTCGAGGACCGCGAGGTCCAGCTCGCGCAGGCGCTCGGGGTCGGTGACGGCGTCGATCTCGACGATCTTCCCGCCCACCACGGTGAAGCCCATGACCGAGAACGGCTCCCCGTCCGGGGCCACGACGACCCCCGCGGCGCCGTTGACGAGCGCCGGGCGGACGAACGGCGAGAGCCGCGCGAAGGTGAGCGCCCGTGCGGCCACCTCCCGTGCGCCGCGGACGATGGCGGTGGCACCAGGACCGCCGTCACCGCGCGACACGACATCCGGATCGAGCACGGCGACGAGCGCATCGAAGTCACCCTCGCGCGCGGCGGCGAAGAAGGCGTCGACCACCCGGCGCTGGGCGGCGAGGTCGGCATCGGGCACCGGAGCGGCGCCCTGGACGCGTCGCCGCGCGCGGCTGGCGAGCTGGCGCGTCGCGGCCGGCGAGCGGTCGACGAGGTCGGCGATCTCGTCGAACGGCACACCGAACATGTCGTGCAGCACGAAGGCGAGCCGCTCGGCGGGCGCGAGCGTCTCGAGGACCACGAACAGCGCCAGCCCGACCGAGTCGGCCAGCAGCGCCTCGTGCTCGGGCTGGGTGCCGTCGTCGCGGCTGACGATGGGATCGGGCACGCGGACGTCCAGCGGCTCCTCGCGCCGCGTCCGGCGCGAGCGCAGCACGTTGAGGCACACCCGCGCGACGACCGTCGTCAGCCACCCGCGCAGGTTCTCGACGTCGCTCGTGTCCGACCGGCTGAGCCGCAGCCAGCCCTCCTGAACCGCGTCGTCGGCCTCGCTCAGCGAGCCGAGCATCTTGTAGGCGACCGCGCGCAGGTGGGCCCGGTGCTCTTCGAACTGCTGCGCCAGGAAGTCGTGCTCGTCCATCGGTCACATCCCTTCGTCGCCAGGTGTCAACGAGGTGACCCACGACATCGAGCCGATGTGACCAGCACCGGCACCTGACTGAAACGGAGAGCACTTCATCATGAGCGCACCCAAGAAGATCGCAGTGGCGGGCGCGACAGGGCGCGTCGGCCGTCATCTGGTGGACATCCTCGAGGCCCGGGGCCATGAGGTCGCGGCGATCTCGCGCTCGCGCGGGGTGGACGTCATCACCGGGGAGGGTCTCGCCGAGGCCGTCGCCGGCTCGTACGCCATCGTCGACGCGGCCACCGGCCCGTCGCCCGAGGAGCGGGCGGCGACGGAGTTCTTCACCACCGCGGCACGCAACCTCCAGGAGGCCGGCGAGCAGGCGGGCGTGGAGCAGATCGTGGTCGTGTCGATCATCGGCAGCGACCGCTTCACCGGCGGCTACGGCGCGGCGAAGGTCGCCCACGAGCAGGCGAGCCTGTCGGGCCCGATCCCGGCGCGCGTGCTGCGCGCGGCGCAGTTCCACGAGTTCGTCGCGCAGCTCATGGAGTGGGGCGCGCGCGACGACGCGACCTACGTGCCGAAGATGCGCACGCAGCTGATCGCCGCGCGGAGCGTCGCCGAGGCGCTCGCCGACCTCGCCACCACCGCCAACGGGACCCAGGCGCCGATCCTCGAGATCGCCGGGCCCCGCGAGGAGCGCCTCGTCGAGATGGCGACGCTGCTCGCGGCTCGCCGCGGCGACGCGGCGCCGATCGAAGCGCCGAGCGACCCGAGCGATCCCGACCAGGACGTGTTCGCGTCCGGCGGGCTCCTCCCCGGCCCGGACGCCATCCTGGCCGGCCCCACGTTCGAGGCGTGGCTCGACGACGCGGCCTGAGCACTACTCCCGCAGCGCGCGGAGCGCCTCGCCGAGGCGCTCCAGCGCGCCGGCGATCCACGGCAGCGCGAGCGGATCGTCGGCCCCGAGCGCGTCCCAGCGCTGCTCGGCGCTACCGCCGTAGAGCAGGCTCGTCGCCATGCGGAAGCGCAGCGCTGCCGGGTCGTCGCCGAACGCCGCACCTTCGAGCACCGCGACGTCGTGACGCTCCAACAGCAGCGCCGCGAGCTGCGCGCCCGTGCTCACGCCCTGCGCCGCGAGCGCGGCGCGCAGCGGCTCGAGGTCGGGGTACAGGTAGAAGGCGCCGGTGGGCGCGCGGCAGACGGCACCCGCCCCCACGACCCGCGCATGCGCCGCGGTCGCGACGAGGCGGTGCAGGCGGCGGCTGGCGGCGACGTGCTCGAGCACGTCGGCGGGCTCGTCGAGCACGTAGGTCGCGGCGTGCTGCATCGGTGCGGCGAGGCTCGACCACACCTCGCTCGCCACGCCCGTGACGGCGCGTGCCGCGTCGGCGCCGAGCGCGCCCGGCGGCAGCCGGCAGAACCCGATGCGCCAGCCGCCGAGCGCCATGCTCTTGCTCAGGCCGTTGGTGATGAAGACGCGTTCGGGGAGGATCGACGCCGGGCTGCGCAGCGCGTCGGGCTCGTAGGCCAGGTCGCGGTAGATCTCGTCGCACACGATCAGCAGCCCATGCTCCTCGGCGACCGCGCACACCTCCTGCATCAGGGACGCCGACGCGACGGTGCCGGTCGGGTTGTCGGGCAGCGTGAGGACGAGGATCGCCGGCTCGTGGCCCTGGGCCCGCGCGGCGACGAGCGCCCCGCGCAGGGCGGCGGGGTCGGGCACGCCACCCGCCTCGGCGGCGATCGCGACGTCGATGACGCGCTTGCCGGCGAGGGCCGCCTGCGCCGCGTAGCTCACCCACGACGGGCGCGGCAGCACCACGTCACCCGGCAGCACGGAGAGCAGCGCGTAGAGCAGCGCCTTGCTGCCGGGAGCCAGCAGGATCTGCTCCGGGCCGGTGGGCAGTCCCCGGCGCTCGAAATAGCCGGCCGCCGCCGCGCGCACCGCGGACGAGCCCGCGACCGGCCCGTAGCTGTTCTCGCCCGCCGCCGCGCCCAGGCGCTCCGCGACGCTCGGCAGCACCGGGAGGCCGGCCTCGCCGAAGGCCAGATGCAGGACGGGCACCCCGGCGGCGAGCCGCGCCTGGACGCGCTCGTTGGTCGCCAGCGTGGCGGAGGGCGGCGGCGCGGCGAGCAGCGACATCGCGCCACACTCTCAGATCGGGGACAGGCCCGATGCGTGCGAGGGGCTTCAGCGGCGGAACAAGCCGAGTGCCGGGCCGAGCACGAGGAAGCACGCGACGACCGCCATCGCCTCGATGGCGGCGGCGACGAACCCCTCGCTCACGGTTCCCCGCTCGATACGGTCGCGGAGGAAGGCCGCCGCGGCGGCCGCGCACGTGGTGAACAGCAGCAGGCGGCGGCTGTCGAGCGGGGCGACCGGCAGGCGGACGAGCCGCCCGAGGTCCGTGAGCGGCGGGCGGACGGCGGGCGTGCCCGAGCGGTCCAGCCGCCGCGCGAGTGAGCGGGCGCGGAGCACGGCGACCAGCGCGATGCCGACCAACGCCGGGCCGGCGAGCAGCAGCACCGCGGACCCGTGGCCCGGTAGCGCGGCGCCCGCGGAGAACATCGTCACGCCGGCCGCGACGAGCGCGCAGCCGTTGCGGCGGGCGAGCAGCACGATGTCCGCCGGCGCCATGGCCGAGCGTCGCAGGACGAGCGCCTGCACCAGCGCCAGTCCCGCCGCCACGCCGGCCACCTG
The DNA here is from genome assembly GCA_963806015.1 of uncultured Actinomycetes bacterium. Taxonomy (GTDB): domain Bacteria; phylum Actinomycetota; class Thermoleophilia; order Solirubrobacterales; family Solirubrobacteraceae; genus JAOPZW01. Next base: position 44,133 of record CAWDWM010000006.1, read on the forward strand.
CGCGGCGACGAAGAACGCGACGGCCCACACCACCGCAGCGGTGGCGCCGGCCGACGCGGCGTGGATCAGTGCGAGCGTCGAGCCGCCCGTCGCGAGCACGCCGGCCACCGTGACGAACGTCGACCGCACACCACGGCGGGCGGCGACCTCGGCGTCGAACGCGGCGGCGACCTCCGATGCCGGACCGAAGGCGCGCACGGCTTCATCGGGCCCGCGCTCCGCCGCGGCGTCGGCGAGGTGATCGCGGCACTCGCGCAGGAACCGCCGGCGCGCGGCACCGCGCACGTGCAGCGCCCCGCCGAGATCGAGCAGGTACCGGTCGATCGTCATCACGCCGTGCCCCCCAGCACCCGGTCGACGGCCGTGGAGAACGCCCGCCACTCCTGGCGCGACTCCTTGACCGCGCGCCGGCCGGCCGGCGTCAGCCGGTAGATCCGCCGGCGCCGACCGTCGCCCGTGCTCCATGAGCTCTCGACGAGTCCGCCTCGCTCCAGCCGGTGCAGCGCGGGGTACAGCGAGCCCTCGTGCACACCGAGCTCTCCCCCGCTGCGCTGCGTCAGCCGCTGGCTGAGCTCGTAGCCGTGCCCGGGCGCAGCGGCCAGCACGGCCAGCAGCAGTCCGTCCAGGTGTCCTCGAAGCAGGTCGGATGCCATGGGCGCCATGATACATAGACAGCCTAGGTATAAGAGGATCGCCCCCGTGCCGGCAGGAGCCCGTTGGGTCGCAGCAGCATCACGACGACGATGATGGCGCCGTAGACGCCGGACGCGATCGCGGAGAAGTCGAATTCGAGGCCGATCCTGCGCGGGAGCGAATACAGCACGTCGGGGAGGAGATAGCTGTTGACCGCCGAGAGGACGATGGCGCCGACCACGACGCCGCGAACCGAGCCCAGGCCGCCCAGCACGACCATCGAGAAGACGAAGAGCGAGAACGAGAACTGGAACTGGGCGGCGTTGACGGCCGAGAAGTAGGACGCCAGGAACGCGCCCGCCACGCCGCCGAACGCCGCGCCGGTGGCGTAGGCGGCCAGCTTCGCGCGGGCGATCGGGATCCCGGCGGCCGCAGCGGCGCGCTCGTCCTCGCGCAGCGCGCTCCAGGCCCGGCCCATGCGGGAATCGCGGAGCCGGACGGTGACGACGAGCGCGAGGACCACGAGGCCGAGCGCGAACCAGTACCACGGTCGTGGGTCGAGGGCGTCGAAGGGCTTCAGGAACGGGAGGTCGATCTTGTCGATCGGCCCGATGTTGTTGGGGCCCGCGGTCAGCGTGCCGCCGAACAGCGCGATGTCGCCTCCATTGGCGGCCACCTGGCCGATGATCTCGCCGAACGCGAGCGTCACGATCGCGACGTAGTCGCCGCGCAGGCGCAGCGTCGGCACGCCGATGAGCGCGCCCGCGACCGTCGTGGCCCCCACGGCCAGGCCGAAGACGAGGAGGAAGTTGACGTGGATGCCGGGGAGCTGTGTCGTGGGTCCGCTCCCGAGGATCGCCACGCCCTGCCCGTCGGGCCCGGCGTCGGCCCAGAAGCCGGAGGCGGCGTAGGCGGCGGTATAGGCGCCGATGGCGACGAACGCCACGTAGCCGAGGTCGAGCAGACCGGCGAACCCGACGACGATGTTCAGGCCCAGCGCCATGACCACGTACGCGGCGGCCAGGACCATGTCGTCGAGCAGGCCCGAGTCCGCGCTCACGGCGAGTGGGGCGAGCGCGGCGAGGCCGACCAGCGCCGCGGATGACCGGCTCACCGGCCGGCACGATGCGCATTGGCGGCGCTCGTCACCGGGCACCGATCAGGATGGCCGCACGCGTGCGGCTCGCACAGGCGGCATGTCCGCTCGGCCGCTCGGAGAGAGTCGATCCGCCGCGCCAGCAGCGTCGCGCAGATGCGATCGAGCGCGGCGCGGTCGTCGGCGTCCAGCGCATCGACCTCCGCGCGCAGGATCGAGAGTCGCGCGGTCGCGATCTCCCTCGCGAGCGCCCACCCCGAGTCGGTGAGCGTCACCTGCACGGTGCGCCGGTCGGCCGTCCCGCGGGCACGCGTGACATGCCCATCGGCCTCGAGCCGGTCGACGAGCCGGACCACGCGCGAGTGGCTCAGCCCCAGGCTCCCCGCCAGCCGGTCGATGGGACTCCCCGACGCGAAGGCAGCCAGCGCCGCGACCGCCGCCGCCCGCCCACCGGGTCCCGAGGCGGACGCCGCGGTGGCTGCTTCCACGTCGCGCGCGAGCGTGTCGACCACCGCCCCCAGCACGTTCGCCGTGTGTTGCGCCGCGGAATGTATGCCCGGAGCATATAGATGGCGGCGACGCCGGTCGCGATGACGTACGACGCCGTGCGCGTCTTCCGCGAACTGCGCATCGAGCTGAAGGCGCCGCCGCCGGCACCCGAGTGGCCCGACGGGCTACGGGTCGTCGCGTTCGACCCGCAACGTGACGCGCTCGAGTTCCACGCCGCGCATCAGGAGGCGTTCGCCGATCACTGGGACTTCTCGCCGCGCGACTTCGAGCCATGGTCGACGGCCCACCTGAACATCGAGCGCTTCGACCCGGCGCTCTGGTGCGTCGTCCGCGCCGGGGACGAGATCGCCGCGGGGACGATCTGCACGGGCGACACGTTCGGCGGCGGCTGGGTCCACGCGCTCTTCACGCGCCGCCCGTGGCGCAAGCAGGGCGTGGGCGCAGCCCTCCTGCGCGACGCGTTCGGTGGCTTCTGGGCGCGTGGCGAGCACAGCGTCGGGCTCGGCGTCGACGCCGCGAGCGACACCGGCGCCTTCCGCCTCTACGAGCGCGCCGGGATGGCACCCGTGCTCGGCTGGGTGGTGTACGAGAAGGCACTCGGTCCCGGAGCCTTCTGAGGCGCGGTTGCGCCCCCGTATCGGACCTGGCAGGGTCGGCCGATGGGCGATGTGGACAGAAGTACCGTGGAGCGCTTCTGGGAGGCGTTCAACGATCGTGACCTCTAGCCGACAAGTCACCGCGCGATCCGCGACGACCTCGGCCTCATGCGTCAGATGGGCGCGATGCCCGGAGGCTGACGGCCGCGCGGTCACGCGATCGCGGCCTCAGCGGATGCCTGCGCCGCGCTCGAGCGTCCGCAGATCGGCGCGGGCGGCGGCCAGCGCCTCGTCTGCCTCGCGCTCCTTCGCGCGCTCCTGGTCGAGGCGTTCGGCCGCCTTGGCCGAGCGCTCCTGCGCCTGGGCGAGCGCGCGCTGCGCCTTGGCCACCCGCACCTCCGCGGCCTTGAGCTCGCGCTCGCGCGCCGCCGCCTCCTCGCGCTCGCGCTTGCGCGCCGCCGCCGCCTCCTCGCGCTCGCGCTCGCGCGCCGCGGCGTCGTCGCCCTTGGGCTTGCGCGGCGTGGCCTTCGCCTTGGGCTCCGCCTTGGCCGGCCGCGCCGGTGCCTGCACGGCGAAGACGTCCGCCCCGCCGCCGAACAGCCCCTGTGGCGTGCGCTCGCGCGCGCTGCGCCCGCCCGCGACCTCGTCGCGCGCGTCGGGGTCGATGGCGCCGGCGTGCAGCGTCTCGCGCACGCGTTCGATGGTGGCCTCGGAGAGGTCGCCGCCGGAGGCGCTCAGCAGTCCCCGAGCGGCCTCGACCAGGCGCTCCACGGCCGCGCGCTCGCGCTCGGTCGCGTCGCGCAGCTTCGCGCCCGAGCCCTTGCCGGCCAGCACCGCGTCGTGTGCGGCCGACAGCTGGTCGCCGGCCTTCCACAGGTCGCGGGCAGCCTTCTTCTGCGAGCGGACGGCCTGGTTGGCCGCCCACGCGGCGACCGTCGGCTTGCCCAGCGCCTTGACCGCCGCCGCCTCGTCGCGACGGCCGTCGCCGCGCAGCTCCTTGGCCAGCGCATCGCGCTCACCGACGAAGTCCTCGCGCGGCAGGCCGTAGAGACGGTCGACGGCGTCGGCGGGCGCCTCGGCCACGCGTTAGCCGTGGATCAGCGAGCGGCCGGTCATCGCGGCCGGCTGCTCGACGCCAAGGAGCTCGAGCACCGTCGGTGCCACGTCGGCCAGCACGCCGCCGTGCTCGAGGGTCAGGCCATCGACGGTCACGATGACGGGCACCTGGTTCAGCGAGTGGGCCGTGTTCGGCGAGCCGTCGGGCTCGAGCATGTTGTCGGCGTTGCCGTGGTCGGCGGTGACCACGCACGCACCGCCGGAGTGCTGGACGACCCGGACGATCTCCCCCAGGCACGCGTCGACCGTCTCGATCGCCTTCACTGCCGCCGGGATGACCCCGGTGTGGCCGACCATGTCGGCGTTGGCGAAGTTGATGATGCCAAAGCGGAAGTCGTCCTCCTCCCACGCCTGGACGAAGGCCCGCGTCGCCTCGCGCGCGCTCATCTCGGGCTTCTTGTCGTAGGTGGGGACGTCGCGCGGGCTCGGCACGAGCTCGCGGCGCTCGCCTTCCTCGGGGGCCTCCTCGCCGCCTCCGAAGAAGTAGGTCACGTGCGGGTACTTCTCGGTCTCCGCGACGTGCAGCTGGCGCCCGCCCGCGCGCGCGATGACGTGCGGAAGCGTCGTATCGGGGTGCGCAGGCGGGAAGGCGACGGGGTAGGGCCAGCCCTCCTCGTACTCGGTCAGCGTGGCATAGCGCTCGATCGGGGCGACCCCACCGCGATCGAGCTCGTCGAAGCTGCGCTCGGCCAGCGCGCGGGTGATCTCGCGCATGCGGTCGGGGCGGAAGTTGAAGGCGATGACCGAGTCGCCGGGGCGGATGCACGCCTCGTCGCCGACCGTGGTGGGCTCGATGAACTCGTCGGTCTCGCCGCGCTCGTACGCGGCACGGACCGCCTCGACCCCGCTGTCGGCGTGGTGCTCGGCGCGACCGTGCACGAGCATGTCGTAAGCCTTCTGCGCGCGCTCCCAGCGCTTGTCGCGGTCCATCGCCCAGTAGCGGCCGACGACCGAGCCCACCCGAGCGCTGCCGGCCTCCCCGCACCAGCGCTGCACCTGCTCGAGGAAGCCGGCGCCCGAGTCGGGCAGCGTGTCGCGCCCGTCGGTGAAGGCGTGCACGACGAGGTCGGGCGCAGCGTCGCCGGCCATCGCGATGAGCGCCTGCAGATGACTCCAGCCCGAGTGCACCCCGCCGTCGGACACGAGTCCGATGAGGTGCACGCGCTCCGCGCCGGAGACGGCGTCGCGCAGGACGTCGTTCTCGGCCAGCGTGCCGTCGGTCACCGCCTCGTCGATGCGCGTCAGGTCCTGCTTGACCACCGCGCCGGCCCCGAGGTTGAGATGCCCCACCTCGGAGTTGCCCATCTGACGCTCGGGAAGTCCCACCGCCGTGCCCCAGGTCGTCAGCTGGCTGTGCGGGTAGCGCCGCCACAGCTCGTCGAAGACGGGCGTCTCGGCCAGCGAGACGGCGTTGCCGGGACCGTCGGGCGCGATCCCCCACCCGTCGAGGACGATCAGGCACGCCGACGGGACCGTCACAGCCGCGCCGCCTCGACGATCGCGACGAAGTCGGCGACCTCCAGGGAGGCGCCGCCGACGAGCGCGCCGTCGACGTCCGGCAGCCCGAGCAGCTCGGCCGCGTTGTCGGGCTTCACCGAGCCCCCGTAGAGGATCCGGGTGCGCTCGGCCTGGTCGCGATCGCGGTCGGCCACCAGCGCACGCACGAAGGCGATCGCGTCCTGGGCCTGCTCGGGCGTCGCCACCAGCCCGGTCCCGATGGCCCAGATCGGCTCGTAGGCGATGACGACGTCGCCGAGGCGCGGCGTGTCGAGCTTCTCGAGCCCTTCCTGCACCTGGTGGCGCAGCTTGCGCTCGGTGTCGCCCGCCTCGCGCTCGTCCTCGGTCTCGCCCACGCAGAGGATCGGCTTGAGGCCCGCGTTGAGCGCGGCAGGCACCTTCTCCGACAGCGCGCGGTCGGTCTCGTTGTAGTACTGGCGGCGCTCGGAGTGGCCAAGCACGACGCCGTGGACGTCGATCTCGGTGAGCATCGGGGCGGAGATCTCGCCGGTGAAGGCGCCCACCGGCGCCTGGTGCATGTTCTGGGCGTAGACCTCGACGCGCGAGCCGCGCGTGGAGTCGACGACAGGCTGCAGGTCGGTGAACGGCACGCAGACGGCGACGTCGACGCCGTCTGCGGTCGAGACGCGCGGAAGCAGGCCCTGGATGAAGGCCTCCGCCTCGGCGATCGTCTTGTTCATCTTCCAGTTGCCGGCGATGAACGGGGTGCGGGACATCTACGAGAGGACCTCCACTCCGGGAAGCGTCTTGCCCTCGATGAGCTCGAGTGACGCACCGCCCCCGGTCGACAGGTGGGTGACGCGATCGGCCAGGCCGAACCGCTTGAGCGCCGCGGCGGAGTCGCCGCCGCCGACGACCGTGGTCGCGTCCGTCGCGGCCACGGCCTCGGCCACCGCGCGCGTGCCCGCCGCGAACGGCGCGAGCTCGAAGGCGCCCATCGGGCCGTTCCAGAACACGGTGCCCGCGCCGGCGATCTCCTGGCCGTACGCGTCGGTGGTCCGCGGGCCGACGTCGAGCCCCATCCAGCCATCGGGGACGTCGACGCCGTCGAGCTCGCGGCGCTCGGTGCCGGCGTCGAAGGCCTCGCCGAGGACGAGGTCGACGGGCAGGCGCAGCTTCGCGCTGCCGCGGTCGAGCAGCTCGCGCGCGGGCTCGAGGTCCTCGTCGGCGCACAGTGAGCTGCCGATCGAGTGCCCCTGGACCGCGAGGAACGGGAAGGCCATCGCGCCGCCGATGAGGACCGCGTCGGCGCGCTCCAGGAAAGCCTCGAGGACGCCGATCTTGTCGGTCACCTTCGCGCCGCCGACGATCGCGACGAGCGGGCGCGCCGGGTCCTCGAGGATGCCGGTGAGCGTGCGCACCTCGCGCTCGAGGAGCAGCCCCGCGGCGCTCGGCAGCAGGTGTGCGACGCCCTCGGTGGACGCGTGGGCGCGGTGCGCCGAGCCGAAGGCGTCGTTGACGTACGCGTCGGCCAGTCCCGCCAGGCGCTGCGCGAGCTCGGGGTCGTTCTTCGTCTCCCCCGGCTCGAAGCGGATGTTCTCGAGCATGACGACGTCGCCGTCGGGCACGTGGTCGAGGTCGGGAGCGAGCTGCACCTCGGTCTTCAGCAGCTCGCCCAGGCGCGCGGCCACGGGAGCCAGCGAGAGCGACTCGTCGCGACCCTTCGGCCGGCCCAGGTGCGAGGTCAGCAGCAGGCGCGCGCCGCGCTCGCGCAGGCGTTCAAGCGTCGGCAGCGCGGCGCGGATGCGGGTGTCGTCGGTGATCCGGCCCGCCTCCAGGGGGACGTTGAAGTCCACCCGGACGAGGACGCGCCGGCCGTCGACGTCGAGCTCGTCGAGCGTTCTCACAGGACCTTCTGCAGGACGTCGACGCAGCGGTTGGAGTAGCCCCACTCGTTGTCGTACCACGAGACGACCTTCACGAGCGTCCCGTCGATGACCGCCGTCAGTGGGGCATCGACGATCGAGGAGTGCTCGTCGCCGATGATGTCGGTCGACACGATCGGGTCCTCGTTGTAGCGCAGGATCCCCTTCAGGTCGCCCTCGGCGGCCGCCTTGAAGGCGGCGTTGAGCTCGTCGACGCTGGTCTCGCGCGCCGCCTCGAAGGTGAGGTCGACGACCGAGCCCGTGATGACGGGTGCGCGGATGCTGAAGCCGTGGAGCTTGCCGTTGAGCTCGGGCAGCACGAGGCCGACGGCCTTGGCCGCGCCGGTCGAGGTCGGCACGAGGTTCATGGCCGCAGCGCGGGCACGGCGCAGGTCGGAGTGCGGCGCGTCCTGCAGACGCTGGTCGCCGGTGTAGGCGTGGATGGTCGTCATCAGGCCGTGCTTGATGCCGACGCTCTCATGCGCGACCTTGGCGAACGGCGCCAGGCAGTTGGTCGTGCACGAGGCGTTGGAGATCACGTCGTGCTCGGAGGAGTCGTACTTGTCGAAGTTGACGCCGAGGACGACCGTGATGTCCTCGCCCTTGCCCGGTGCGGAGATGACGACCTTCTTCGCCCCTGCCTCCAGGTGCTTGGCCGCGTCGTCGCGGGCGGTGAAGAAGCCCGTGGACTCGAGGACCACGTCGACGCCGAGGTCCGCCCACGGCAGCTGGGCCGGATCGCGCTCGGCGAAGACCTTGACCGGCGTGCCGTCGACCACGAGGCCCTCGTCGTTGCTCTCGACGGTGCCCGGGTAGCGGCCGTAGGCCGTGTCGTAGCGCAGCAGGTGCGCCAGCGTGGCGTTGTCGGTGATGTCGTTGACGGCGACCCACTCGATGTCGGCCTTCGCGGCCTGGCCGGCGCGGAAGACGTTGCGGCCGATGCGGCCGAAGCCGTTGATCCCGACGCGTACGGGCATGCTCTCGGTCCTTCCTCCTTGGTGTGGCGAGATACGGCCGGGCGCAGACGGACGGCGAATGCCCGGCGGGGGCCGCGAAGGCTATCCAATCAGACGGGGCGGCCCTCGAACACGCTGAGCCCGATGGCGCTGGGCGTCGTGCTCTCCAGGGCGAAACCGCCCGCGGCGAACAGCGACGCGAAGTCCCCACCGGTGCGCTCGCGGCCTCCGACGCCGACCATCATGTTGAGGTCTGAGAGCTTCGCGTCGGCGTTTTCGTTGGGTCCACCCAGGTCGCGCTCGACGACGAGCACCGCGCCGCTGGGCGCGATCGCCTCGCGGCAGCGGTGCAGGATGCGCACCGCATCGTCGTCGTCCCAGTCGTGGAGGACCGCCTTGAGCACGTAGGCATCGGCGCCCTCGGGCACCGCCTCGAAGAAGCTCCCGCCCACCACCTCGCAGCGCTCGCCGACCACCGCGCCCTCGACCACGTGGCGCTGGTCGAACAGGATCCCGCGCATTCCCGGGTTGGCCTCGAGCACCGCGCCGAGGAAGGCGCCGCGGCCGCCGCCCACGTCGACCACGGTGCCGAAGCGCCCGAAGTCATAGGCCGCGAGCAGGTGCGCGTTGGCGCGGCGCATGATGTCGGTCATCGCGGCGTCGAAGATCGCGCTCTCCTCGGGGTGCGCTGCCCGGTAGTCCCAGGCGTCCGTGCCGTGCACCGAGCGGAACGCGTTCTCCCCCGTCCGCACGCCGTGCAGGAGCGCGCCCCACGCCTGCCAGTGGTAGGGGCGCCCGACGAACGCGGCCCAGGCGCCGACCGGCTCGGCCGCATCCGAGCGCAGGCACTCGCCGATCGCGGTGAGTGCGAAGCGTCCATCGTCGCCTTCGTGCAGGACGCCGACGCTCGCCAGCGCGCGCAGCACGCGGTGCAGCGAGGGCGCGTGGGTCGCGGTCTCCTGCGCCAGCGCGCCGCTGTCGCGGGGGCCGTCGCGCAGGAGATCGGCGATCCCCAGCGTGGCGGCGACGTGGATCGCCTGCGTCACCTGGTAACCGTTGGTCAGGCGGCGCAGGGCGACGGTGGGCGGTTCACCTTCGTCGTGCATGGTCAATGCGCGCCGCTGACGACCTCGACCCGGAGGCCGTCGGGGTCGAGCAGGTAGGCGGAGTAGTAGCGCGGGCCGTAATGGTGGCGGGGACCGGGCGCGCCGTCGTCGGTGCCTCCCGCCGCGAGTGCCGCCTCGTAGGCGGCGTCCACGGCCGGGCGGCCGCTGGCGGTGAGGGCCACATGGCCGAAGCCGGGCGCGGGCCGGCGCCCGCGGGCGACGATCCACAGGCGCGCGTCGTTGATGCCGTAGCCGATGCCCTCCGGCGAATCGAACATCCGCCGGCCGCCGAGCGGATGAAAGAGCGCGTCGTAGAACGCGGCGGAGCGGGCGAGGTCTGCGACCTCGAAGCCGACATGGTCGAGCACGGCCAGCGATTCTCGCGGACCGGGCGGACGCCGCTTGGTCAGTGCAGCGCCGGCTGGCGGCGCAGGAAGTCCAGCGTCGTGCGGTTGAAGGTCTCGGGGTCCTCGTGCAGGCCGGCATGGAGCAGGTGATCGAAGACGACCACCTCGCTCTGCGCGATCCCGGTCGTGAGCGGCTCGGCGAAGCGCGTGGAGCAGACGAGGTCGCGCCCGCCGAAGGTGATCAGCGCGGGAGCCTCGATCGCTCCGAGCACCGTGCTCGCGTCGTGCGCGAGGGCCGCCTCGCTCTGGGCCAGGAACGCGTCAAGCGGCTGGGCCGGGCGACTGCGCACGAAGTCCACCAGCGCGTCGACGTACTCCGGGCGCTCGGCGTACATCTCGGGCGTGAAGCAGAACGGGAAGATGCCCTGAATCACCATGTCCGCGACCGTCGGCAGCGACCTCGCGAGCGTGCGCCACATCTCGACGCAGGTCTTCAGATAGGCGTCGCTGCGGTCCCAGGTGCTGTGCAGCGAGAGCGAGCGCACGCGCTCCGGATGGTGGGCGGCCAGGTGCATGGCCACCGCGGCGCCGAGCGAGACGCCCGCGACGTGCGCGGACTCGATCCCGATGGCGCCCAGGAAGCCGGCGACCTGCTCGGCGTAGGTCGCGGTCGAGTACGGCCCGGGCGGCTTGTCGCTCTCGCCGGTGCCCGGGAGGTCGATCGCGATGCAGCTGAAGTGCTCGGTGTAGGCGGGTAGCTGGAACGCGTAGCACGCGTGATCGGCCGACAGGTAGGGGATCAGCAGCAGCGGATCGCCCTCACCCTGGACGTCGTAGTTGATCGAAAGCCCGTCGACCTGGACCTGTGGCATGCCCGCTCCCTTTCCGGTGGCCGGCGCCCCCGGAGGGATGGTGCGCTTCCTACGTGCTGTAGGTCAACTCGCGCGGCTCAGGACGAGCCGCGGTCGCTGTCGCGGCGGTCGGCCAGCGTGATGTCGCGATGGGCGATCTCGACGAAGACGTCGTCGCGCTCGCGCCAGCGGCGCGCCAGGTGCTCGGTGACCGCCACCGAGCGGTGGCGCCCGCCGGTGCAGCCGATGGCGATGGTGAGGTGCGCCTTGCCCTCGGCGACGTAGCGCGGCAGCAGGTAGTCCAGCAGCGGCTCGAGGCGCTCATAGAAGGCTTCGAGCTGGCCGTCGCGCCCGACGTAGTCGACGATCCGCTGGTCGTGACCGGTGAGCGGGCGCAGCTCGGGCTCGTAGTGGGGATTGGGCAGAAACCGCACGTCGAGGACCATGTCGGCGTCGCGCGCCGGCCCGTGCTTGAAGCCGAAGGACTCCAGCGAGACGGCGAGCTTGGAGGTCGGGGCGCGCGGGAGGAACTCGTCGGCGATCCGGCGGCGCAGCATGTGCGCCTTGAGGCCCGTCGAGTCGATGACCACATCGGCCAGGCCCTTGATCGGCTCCAGCACCGCGCGTTCCAGGGCGATGCCGCGCTCGACGCTCGAGGCCGGGGCCAGCGGGTGGCGCCGGCGCGTCTCCTGAAAGCGCGTGAGCAGCGCGTCGTCGGCGGCGTCGAGGAAGAGCACGCGATGGCCCAGGCCCAGCGCCTCGAGGTCCTCGAGCACGGCGCGCAGCGCCTCGAAGTAGTCGCCGCCGCGAACGTCGGAGACGACGGCGGCGCGCTCGACCTTCGAACCCTCGTGCACGAAGAGCTCGACCAGCGCGCGGATCATCTCGGGCGGCAGGTTGTCGACGCAGAAGTACCCGGCGTCCTCGAACACGTTCATCGCCGTCGACTTCCCGGCGCCCGAGTAGCCCGTGATGATGACGAGATCCTCCAGCCGCGTCTCGGCGTAGGGCCGTGGCGGGTCCGCCTCGACGACGGTCTGCTCATCGCGGCCGCGGCGCCCCAGGCGCAGGCGCCCGCGGCGCGTCGGCGCTTTGACGGCCATGTCCTGCAGTCTCTCGGGCTCGTCGGACATCTCGGTGAACCGCCGGTGAATGGTGTCAGGCGCCGTCAGTCGCCGGTGCGGTGCAGGTGCGTCCAGATGTCACGCGCCGTCTTGCCGGGCAGGCCGGGCACCGCCTCGAGCTGCTCGCGGGTCGCCCCGAGGACCGCCTCCGGCGAGCCGAAGTGCCCCATCAACGTGCGCTTGCGCGCCGGGCCGATGCCCGGGAGGTCGTCGAGGATCGAGGTCGTCATCGCGCGGTCGCGGCGCGTGCGGTGGTGGGTGATGGCGAAGCGGTGGGCCTCGTCGCGCACGCGCTGCAGCAGCTGCAGCTCCGGGGTGTCGTGCGGCAGGACGATGGGCTCGCGGCGCCCGGGCACGAAGACCTCCTCGATGCGCTTGGCCAGCGAGATGACGGTCACTCCACGCTTACGGAAGCCGTCAAGGGCGCGCACGCCCGCCGCCAGCTGGCCCTGCCCGCCGTCGATGACGACGAGGTTGGGCAGCGTGGCGAACGACTCGTTGCGCTCGGGGTCGTGCGGGCTCAGGTCCTGCTGGGTCTCCCACTGCGCCAGCCGGCGCCCGAGGACCTCCTCCATCGCGGCGAAGTCGTCGGGCACGCCGTCCTGCAGGCCACGGATGTTGAAGCGCCGGTAATCGGACTTCTTGGGGGCGCCGCCCTCGAAGACGACCATCGAGGCGACGGTGTGGGTGCCCATCAGGTTGGAGATGTCGAAGCACTCGATGCGCAGCGGCAGCGCATCGAGCCCCAGCGCCTCCTGCAGCCCGTCGAGCGCCTCGACGCGCTGCTGGCGGCGGCGCTCGGCCTTCAGGCGCTCCTGGTCGAGCGCCAGCAGCGCGTTGCGCTCGGCCAGCTCGAGGATGCGGCGCTTGTCGCCGCGCTCGGCCGCGCGGACCTCGACCTTGGCGCCGCGGCGCTGCTCGAGCGCCTCGGAGAGCGCGTCGCGGTCGGGCACGTCCTCCTGGACGATGACCTGCGGCGGGATCGCCATCTGGTCGCCGTAGTACTGCAGCAGGAACTCCTCGGCCACCTCGCCCACGTCGCGCTCGACGGCGTTCTCGAGGTAGAAGGACTGGCGGTCGGAGAGCACGCCGTCGCGGATCTGGAAGACCTGCGCGTTGGCGTCGGTCCCGTCGACCGCCACCGCGACGACATCGACCGTCCCGATCGACTCGTTGGCCACGCGCTGGCGCTCGAGCAGCGAGCGCACCGCGCGCAGGCGATTGCGCTCGAGCGCCGCCTGCTCGTAGTTCTCGTCGGCGGAGGCCTGCTTCATGCGCGCCTCGAGGTCGCGCTCGATCTCGCGGTAGCGCCCCGACAGGAAGGCCACCACGCCGTCGATCGACTCGCGGTACTCCGCCGGCGTCACGTAGCCGACGCAGGGCGCCCCGCAGCGCTTGATGTAGTAGTCCAGGCACGGCGAGCCCGTGCGCCGTCCCGGCTCGACGCCCTGGCAGGAGCGGAAGAGGAAGACCTTGCCCAGCAGGTCCAGCGTGCCGCGCACGCGCTTGGCGTTCGAGTAGGGCCCGAAGTACACGCGATCGCGGCGGTGGCGCTCGCGCGTGAAGTAGACGCGCGGGTACTCCTCGTCCATCGAGATCGCGATGAACGGATAGGACTTGTCGTCGCGCAGGCGGATGTTGAAGCGCGGGCGGTACTGCTTGATGAAGTTCTGCTCGGCCAGCAGCGCCTCGGCCTCCGACGCGACGAGCACGAACTCCATGCCCTCGATCGCGTCGACCATCTCGTAGGCGCCGCGCGTGACCGGATTGGAGAAGTGGCTGGCCACGCGCTTGCGTAGCGACTTGGCCTTGCCCACGTAGATGACCTTGCCCTTGCCATCGCGGAACAGGTAGACGCCCGGCCCGTCGGGCAACGCCTTGCGCTGCCCGGCCAGGCGAGCCTTGCGCCCGTCGCTGCTGACCGCCGATTCCATCTCCTCTTCGAGGATACGAGCGCACGCGGCGCGCCCGGTCACCTCAGGGCGTCGAGCGGAGTGATCGTGATGTGGTGACTCGGGTGGTTGCCGTCGTACTGGTAGGCGCTCGCCCCCGACTCGTAGACCACGTACACCTGACCGTTGACGATCACGAGCCCCTCGGACATGTTGGGCGCGGTCAGGTGCTTGACCTCGCCGGAATGCGAGATCGAGACGAGCTCGCTGGGGTTCTTGCGGCCCCACGACGTGCTGAACACGTACCCGTCGTCGGTCACCGCGAGGCCCTGCGAGCGCGGCGGGGCGGTGGCCTCGAAGACCGGCGGCCCGGAGGGCCGGCCGTCGGCGCCCAGCGGCACGCTGTAGACCGAGCCGGGATCCTCCTCGTCGAAGGAGCCCACGTAGAGCCGGCCGGCGTGCACGGTCACGTAGGCGGAGGCCGGCACGGCGAAGCGCGTCCGCGGCTGCACCGTCGCGCCATCGGCCGCCCGGATGTCGGCCATCGAGTAGAGGTAGACGTAGCCGTCCGACGACGTCACCCAGACGTGGTCGCCGTCGATGGCCACGCCGCCACCGTGGTCGGGGCCGGCGAGCAGCGCGCTGAGGACCTCGTTGCCGGTGGCGCGGTCCTGGATGGAGAGCAGGATCCCGGCGTCGCGGTCGGGCTCGCCGTCCGGCGAGGAGTAGTACGTGGTCAGCAGCTGGTCCGTGGACGGGTCGTAGCCCAGGCCCTGGGGCACCCAGTCCGAGCCGTCGCCGACGTGCAGGATCGGCGGCCCGTCGCCGAAGTCCGGCGGCAGCGCCGCGTCGTCAGAGCCCGCTGTCGCGTCGCAGTCGCCGCCGCCCGCCACCGTGCCGATCAGGCAGCCCAACCGATCCACGATCGCCGGTGCCGTGGCGGGCAGGACGGCGGCGAGGACGACCGCCAGTGCGCCCACCCCCACCATGGCGGCCAGCCACTCGACCGCCGCCTGCCCTGTCGTCTCACGCAGCCGCCTCACCGACGTTCGACGTTACGCACGCAACGGGTGACCTTCCATGAGCCACCGGACCCATCTTCTCCGGGCCCGCAAGGCCCAGGCGCGAGTGGGCCCACGGGCTCCCGTAGGCTGCGCCGATGGCGCTCGTCAACCTCTACTCGGACACCCAGACCCGGCCGACGGCGGCGATGCGCACCGCCATCGCCGAGGCCGAGGTCGGCGACGAGCAGCGCGGCGCGGACCCGACGACGCGCGCCCTCGAAGAGCGCGTCGCGGCGCTGCTGGGCCACGAGGCGGCCGTCTTCCTGCCCAGCGGGACCATGTGCAACGAGATCGCCATCCGCCTGCACATCCGCCCCGGCGGCGAGCGGATGTTCATCGGGCGCGACACCCACACGCTGATCGCCGAGGCCGGCGGTCCGGCTCAGCTCTCCGGCGCCGTGATCACCGAGGTGGACGGCGACAGTGGCATGTTCACGCCGCAGGCGCTCGAGCACGCCATCCACGGCTCCGGCCCCGGCGGGCGCTACGGGCCGCGCGAGCGCCTGGTGTCCGTCGAGCAGACCACGAACATGGGCGGCGGGCGCGTGTGGCCGCTCGAGCAGGTGCGCGGCGTGCTCGACGTCGCCCGCGCCTCGGGCCTCGCGACCCACCTCGACGGCGCGCGGCTGATGAACGCGGTGGTGGCCAGCGGGGTCGATGCCGCCGACTGGGCGAGCGGCTTCGACAGCGCGTGGCTGGACTTCACGAAGGGCCTGGGGGCCCCCGTGGGAGCGTGCCTGGCGGGCTCCGCAGCGTTCATCGAGGAGGCGTGGCGCTGGAAGCAGATGCTGGGGGGCGCGATGCGCCAGTCGGGCATCGTGGCCGCCGCGGGCCTCTACGCGCTCGACCACCACGTCGAGCGCCTGGCCGACGACCACGCGCGCGCCCGGCGGCTGGCCGATGGCCTCGCCGCGCTGCCCGGCGTCGAGCTCGATCCCGCCACCGTGCAGACCAACATCGTCATCTTCGCGGTGCCCGACGCGGCCGCCTTCTGCGCGGCCCTCGCGGCCGAGGACGTCGTCATGAGTCACTTCGGCCCCACCCGCGTGCGCGCGGTGACCCACCTCGACGTCGACGAGGCGGGCATCGACCGGGCGCTGGAGGTCGCGGCGCAAACGCTGGGGTAGCCTGCGGGGATGGCGATCGCCTTCGGCACGTGCCCACTGTGCGAGGCGACCTGCGGGCTTCGCTTCACGGTTGACGATGGCGCCGTGACCGGCATCCGCGGTGACGCGGACGACGTCCTCAGTCACGGCTTCGTGTGCCCCAAGGGCGCCTCGCTGCGCGAGCTCCACGAGGATCCCGACCGCCTGCGCACCCCGCTCATCCGCGAGCCCGGCGGCGACCTGCGTCCCGCGTCATGGGACGAGGCGTTCGCCGAGATCGATCGCCGGCTGCCCGCCATCCAGGCCCAGCACGGCCACCACGCGGTCGCCGCCTACATCGGCAACCCCAGCGCCCACAACCTCAGCAGCCTGCTCTACGGCCGCGTCCTGCTCAAGGCGCTGCAGACGCGCAACCTGTACAGCGCCAGCACCGTCGACCAGTACCCCAAGCAGATGGCCTCGGCGCTCATGTTCGGCAGCGGAGCGACGGTCGCGGTGCCCGACGTCGACCGCACCGATCACCTGCTCGTCCTCGGCGCCAACCCGCTCGCCTCCAACGGCAGCCTGCTCACGGCGCCCGACATGCGCGGGCGCCTGCGCGCCGTCCGCGCGCGCGGCGGCAAGGTGGTCGTCATCGACCCGCGGCGCACGCGGACCGCGCGCGAGGCCGCCGAGCACCACTTCATCCGCCCCGGCACCGACGCGCTGCTGCTGGTCGCGCTCGTGCACACCCTGTTCGACGAGTCTCTGACGGAGCCGCGCGCGCTCGAGGAGCACGTGGCCGGGCTCGACACGGTCCGCGCGCTGGCCGGCGAGCTCTCACCCGAGGGCGTGGCCGCGGCGTGCGGGATCGCGGCGCCGGAGATCCGGCGCATGGCGCGCGAGCTGGCGGCCGCGCCCAGCGCCGCCGTCTACGGGCGGATCGGCACCACGACGCAGCGCTTCGGGACGACGGCGAGCTGGCTCGTCGACGTGCTCAACGTCCTCACCGGCAACCTCGACCGCCCGGGCGGCGCGATGTTCCCGCGCACCGCGATCGGCTCGTCCAACACCGCCGGCGAGCCCGGACGCGGCCGCGGCGCGCGCTTCGGGCGCTGGCACAGCCGCGTGCGCGGAATGGGCGAGGTCTTCGGCGAGCTGCCCGCGGCGTGCCTGGCCGAGGAGATCGAGACGCCGGGCGAGGGCCAGGTGCGCGCGCTGGTGACCGTGGCCGGAAACCCGGCGGTGAGCACCCCCAACAGCGACCGCCTGGCCGCGGCGCTCGAGGGCCTGGACTTCATGGTCAGCGTCGACATCTACCTCAACGAGACCACCCGCCACGCCGACGTCGTCCTCCCCGGCCCCTCGCCGCTGCAGCGCTCGCACTACGACGTCGCCCTGCTCGGCTTCGCCGTGCGCAACGTCGCCAACTACTCGCCGCCGGTGCTCGCGCCCGACGCCGACACGCCGGCCGAGTGGGAGACGCTGCTGCGCCTCACCGGCGTGGTCACCGGCCAGGGGCCGAACGCCGACGTCGCGGCGCTCGATCGCTTCGTCGCGCTGGAGACGGCACGGCGCCAGACCGCCGACGCGCACTCGCCCGTCCACGGCCGCGATCCCGAGGAGCTGCTGGCCGAGGTCGAGCCGCGCGTCGGGCCGGAGCGGATCCTCGACCTGCTGCTGCGCAGCGGGCCCTACCGGCTGACGCTGGCCGATCTCGAGGCGGCGCCGCATGGCATCGACCTCGGCCCGTTGGCACCGCGCGTGCCCGAGGTGCTGCGCACCGCGAGCGGCAAGATCGAGCTCGCGCCCTCGATGCTCGTCGCCGACGTCGCGCGCCTTCACGAGGCGCTGGCCGAGCCGGTCAACGGCGGCATGGTGCTCGTCGGGCGCCGCGACCTGCGGTCCAACAACTCGTGGATGCACAACCTGCCGATGCTGGTCAGCGGCAAGCAGCGTTGTACCGCCCACGTCCACCCCGACGACGCCGAGCGCCTCGGACTGGTGGACGGCGAGGACGCTGTCGTGCGCTCGCGCGCCGGCGCCGTCGTCGTCCCCGTCGAGGTGACCGATGACGTCATGCCCGGCGTCGTCTCGATCCCGCACGGGTGGGGGCATGACCAGCCGGGAGCGGACCTCAGCGTGGCCGGCGAGCACGCCGGGACGAACTCCAACGTGCTCACCGACGAGCTGGTGCTCGAGCCGCTGTCGGGCACCGCGATCCTCAACGGCATTCCCATCGAGCTCGAGCCGGTGTAGCGTCGCGCCATGCCCCAAGGGACGGTCGCGGTCCTCGGTGGCGGCGTCGCCGGCCTCTCGGCCGCGCACGAGCTGATCGAGCGCGGCTTCGGGGTCACCGTCTACGAGAGCGCCGCGCGCTTCGGCGGCAAGGCGCGCAGCTACGGCGTGCGCGGATCGGGCAGCGACGGGCGGCGCGACCTGCCGGCCGAGCACGGCTTTCGCTTCTTCCCGGGCTTCTACCGCCACTTGCCCGACACGATGAAGCGCATCCCCGGCCCCCGGGCCGGCCATCACGTGTTCGACGAGCTCGTCGCCGCCGACCGGATGATGCTCGCGCGCGAGGACGGCGCCAGCGAGCTCGTGACCACCGCCCACGCGCCGGCCTCGCTGGACGACTTCGCCGCCGTCGCGCAGTTCATGTTCACGGTCTGCACGCAGCTGGGCATCTCGCCCGAGGACCAGGCCTTCTTCCTCGACCGGCTGCTGGTGCTGCTCACGAGCTGCGACGAGCGCCGATTCGGGCAGTGGGAGAACCAGTCGTGGTGGCAGTTCGTCGACGCCGAGAACCGTTCGCCGGGCTTCCGCCGCTTCCTGGCCGACGGCCTCACGCGCATGCTCGTGGCGGCGCAGGCGCAGGAGATCAGCGCGCGCACCGGCGGCTACATCCTGCTGCAGCTCGTCTTCGACCTCTCGCGCGCGGGCGGGCATGCGGACCGCCTGCTCGACGGGCCGACCAGCGAGGTGTGGATCGACCCATGGGTCGCGCACCTGCGCGCGGCGGGGGTCGACCTGCGTCTCGACCACGCCGTCGACGGCATCCACTGCACCGGTGGGCGGATCGCCGGCGTCACGGTCGACCACCACGGATCACAGCAGACCGTCACGGCCGACCACTACGTGGCCGCGATGCCGGTCGAGCAACTGCGCCCGCTGCTCAGCCAGGAGCTGGTGGCAGCCGATCCGCATCTGGCGGCGACGCGGCGGCTGCGGACGCGCTGGATGAACGGGATCATGTTCTACCTGCACCACGACGTCCCGATCCTCGCGGGTCACACGATCTACAGCGACTCCGACTGGGCCCTGACCTCGATCTCCCAGCACCAGTTCTGGCCGCGCACCGACTTCGCGCAGCTGGGCGACGGGACCGTCGGCGGGGTCCTCTCGGTCGACGTGTCCGACTGGGAGCGGCCCTCGCGGCGGACGGGCAAGGTCGCCTCGAAGTCCAGCGCCGACGAGATCAAGGCCGAGGTGTGGGCGCAGCTCAAGGACGCCCTCAACGACGGCGCGGACGTCATCCTCGACGACGCCAACCTCGCGAGCGCCTTCCTCGACGAGGACATCACCTTCCCCAACCCCAGCGCGACCGCGAACGCAGAGCCGCTGCTCATCAACACCGCCGGGTCGTGGGCCGACCGCCCCGACGCGACCACGCGCGTGCCCAACCTCTTCCTCGCGTCGGACTTCGTGCGCACCTACACCGACCTCGCGACGATGGAGGGCGCCAACGAGGCCGCGCGGCGCGCGGTCAACGCCATCCTCGACGCCACCCACTCGCGCGCGATGCGCTGCGACGTCTGGAAGCTGTCGGAGCCCGCGATCTTCGGCCCGGCCCGGGCGCTTGACCGGTTGCGCTGGACGCTCGGCCACCGGCCGGTCAAGCCGCCGCTGCGGGTGACCGCGGACGGCCGGCTCGAACCGGTCGGCGTGGGCGGGCGCCTGCTCTCCCTGCGGCGCCGCCTCGGCTAGTAGTGGGCCGGGTGGCCCGCTAGACCTGGATCCCGTAGGCCTCGGTGAAGGCGGCCTGCGCGTAGGCGAGCGACGCGTAGGCGAAGCCCTTGTCCCCCCAGCCGGTGCCCCAGCTGTTGCGCACGATGAAGCGGTCCTTGCGGTAGCCGACGAGGGCCACGCAGTGCCCGCCGCGGGTCGTGTCGGGCTGGTAGTCGTCCATGTTGCCCTTGTTGTCGGTCGCGGCGTCCCACGTCGCGTCGACGTCCAGGCGCGTGAGGATCGGGCCCTTGGTCGCCAGCCACGTCTTCCAGTTGCCCAGCGTCGTGCCGAGGTTGAAGTAGGTGAGGATCTTCAGCTGCGAGGCGAGCGCGTAGAAGGTCTTGGAGTCGCCCTCGTACAGCGCCCCGGAGGCGAAGGGCAGCACCGCGTCGCGTACGGCGCCGAACTTGCGGGCGACGTCGAGCGCCGACTTGAGGCTCGTGCCCTCGGTCTCGATGAACGCCGTGGGCTGGGTGATGAACTGGTCGGTCTCCTTTGACGCCATCCAGATGAAGCGCGGCGACAGCAGCTCGTTGTTCTTGATCCGCCCGGCCTTCACGAAATGCCAGCGCAGCAGCGCGTCGGCGGTCCCCCACCCCACGCACGATCCGGTCGACCCCTGGTCGTTGATCTTCCACCACGCCGCGCGCAGGTCCTTGCTCGGCGAGATTGCCGGCGCCCTGGCGACGGCGGCGGTGGCAGCGGCGTGATCGAAGGTGAAGTCGTCGTCGGTCTTCGGCGACGGCTTGCAGTTGAGGACCCGCTTCGGTGTCGCGGTTCGACGACGCTGCGTCCGTCGCTTGGGTGCCGGCATAGCAATACCTCCTGGTGCGGGACGGTGGACCACCCACCGTCCCGGTTTGGGAAAGACGGGGCGCGGCGCGAGCCTAACCCGCGGCGCCCGGGCGAGCGAGCGCTGCGAAAGCGCGTGTGCCGGCGCCCGCCGTTTCCGTGACGTCAGACGTCCGCGTCGACCGCCGTCTCGTCGCCGTCCTCGATCGCGTCGTCGTCGCCGTCCTGGGCGTCGCCCGGCTCGCCCGACTCGAGGGTGTCGTCGTCGGCGTCGATCTCGAGGACGGCGGCGCGCACCTCGATGCCGCTGGACGCCGCGTCCTGTGCACGCGCCTGCTCGCCCGTCAGGTCGGGCTGCTGGTCGTCGGTCATGGAGCTCTCCTATCCGAGGAAGTCGTAGGTCAGGTAGTAGTCGGGCCGGCCCGGCGTGGCCGAGTCGATCGGCGCGGATCCGTGGCCGATGAACTCCTGTCCCGGCGCGCCGCAGTACAGCTCGACGTGATGGGTGAAGCCGCCGTGCGTGCCGTACATCGCGAGGTCGCCCGGGCGCGGGCGGTTGGTGACGCGGCCCTTGGGATCGATGTTCGACGTGGCGGCGAGCTCGTGCGAGACGGTCGCCGGGGACGGCAGGCCGGCCTCCTTGTAGACCGCCGCGACGAACTGCGAGCAGTCCGAGCGCCAGTCGCTCGGGGTCGGCTCCAGGCAGACCGCGTTGGCCCTGCCGCCGGCCAGGTAGTGGTAGGCCCCGGGCCGCGCGCGGTAGTTCGCGGCCGCCTGCTGGGCGACCTGGAGGACGCGCTTGCGGGCCGAGCCCGCCTGTGCCGCGACGGCCGCGCGCTGCTTGCGCGCGGCGAGCATGTGCGCGACGCGCTTCTTGCCCAGCGCCTTCTGCTCGTCGGTGCGCCGGCCGGGGTTGCGGATCATCCGCTGCACGCCGATCGGGATCTCGCCGCCGTCCATCTTGGCGATGGTCTCGCGGCGGGCGCCGAGCGCCCACGCCGCGTCGGTGACCGCCGCCATGGTCTTGGCGCCGACGACGCCATCCTCGTCGATCGCCACCTCCGCGAGACCGCGGCGCTGCAGCCGGCGGTTCGTCGCGGCCTGCAGCGCCCGCGCCGCATCGCTCTTCGCACCCCGGTGGAGAACCTGCATCGGATGAACCTGCTGGATTGCCATTCGCGCTCCCGTCCGTTGTCGCCTTGCACCAGGTAGGAGCGCAGGCGGGCGCGGTCGGATACGCCCAGGACTCCGGCGGCAGCGCGGTCAGCCGGCCAGACGCACGCTCACCGGCGCGGACGTCGGCGGCTACTTGGCGCGGTACGTCCGGGTTTGTGTCTGGTCCGCCCACCGGCCGGTGCCCGCCCAGGTGGCCGAGACGGTGTAGGCGCCCTTGCGGACCTTGAACCGGTATCGGTAGCGCCCGGCGATCTTGGCGCGCGTCACCTTCAGCGCCGTCAGGACGCGCCGGGTTCCGTGCCGGCCGCGGACCTGGTCCCGCTCGGCGGTGACGGTCAGCCTCCCGGCGGCGCCCTTCGCGTGGAGGACCGTGACGGTCACCGTGCGCGCGCGGACGCGCCGCTGGATCCTCAGCGCCGGCGAGATCTTCGCCACCACCGCGGTCTTCTTCTTGCCGCCGGGCTGCGCGGGAGCGGAATCGGAGTCGGCGGTGGTGGCGGTGTCGTACGTCTCGGCGGTGGTGCTGACGTCCACGCTGGTCTCCGCGCCGTTGAAGCCAGCGGTGACCGAGAAGATCGCGCCGCCGCCGGCATCATCCGGCGTCACGCCGTCGACGTTCACGATCACCGCGTCGCCCGGAGCGACCGCGAGCGGTGGCTCGAACGCGCAGTCGATCTCGTCGTCGCCGGGGGTGCATTCAAGGCCGGCGCCCGACACGATCGCGCCGGCGCTCGCGCCCTCGATCGCGATCGACGACGGGTCATCGCCGGACGCGGTTGCCGCGGCGTCGCCGACGTTGGTGACGGTGACCGCGTACTGGGACGCCGGTGCCACGACGACGCTGAGGCCGACGGCCGTGACGCCGGCCACCGCGATCGCCGGCTGCGGCGCCGTCGAGGCGCTCGCGGCGCCCGCTGGCGCCAACGTCATGCCGGTGGCAAGGACGATGGCTGCTCTCACGCGAAACGATCGGCGGCGGACCATGCGGTCCCCGCGAAGCTACGGATCCCGTCGCACCGATGAGGGTGAGATTTCCTCCGTCTGGCGCGCCACGCAGCCGCTGGGGCCGTTTCGGCGCCCGGCGCCACATGTCGCTCAGCGCACCAGCCGCACCTCCAGCGCCCCGGCGCCGTCGCCGTTCGGATCGCCGGCGCCATGCAGCAGACCGAGGATGTCGGCGACGTACGACTCCGTCTCCGGGATCGGCGGGACGCAGCCGCAGGCGCGCACCGGCTCGGGGCCGGCGTTGTACGCGGCGAGCGCCAGTGGGACCGCGCCGAAGGCGCGCAGCAGGTCGCGCATCAGGTGCGCCTGAGCGTCGATCGCGCGGTCGGCGTCGAACGGATCCGCCAGGCCGTAGCCGGCCGCCGTCGCGGGCATGAACTGCGCGATCCCCAGCGCCCCGGCCTTCGACTGCGCGAACGGGTTGAAGTGCGACTCCTCGTAGAGCTGCGCCGCCAGCAGCGCGCCCGCCACGCTCCAGCGCTGCGCCGCCCGGGCGATGGCCGGCGCGAAGCGCGCGGGCACGAAGGCCGGCAGCGTCCCCGAGGACGCGCCATCACCCTCGTTGCGATAGCCCACCGACGACGAGCCGGCGTTCAAGGCGTAGCCGAAATGCCAGGCTTCCCAGGCGTAGCGCTGCAGAAAGTGAAAGCGCTCGGCGTTGGCCGCCAGCCAGCCGTACGCGCTCGGCGGCCCGAGGTCGAGCTCGGTGGCGAGGCGGTGCAGCGATCGCCCCGGCGGCGCGACCCACTTCGGATCGGGGTGGGCGGCGAACAGCCGCGCCTGCTCGGCGTCGGTGCGAAAGGCCGAGGTGATGAGCAGCGCCGCCCCGTCGGCGCGCGCGGCGCTCGCCATGCGGTCGAAGGCGAGCGCGACGTCGGGACGCATGGGCTTGCCCTGGCGGTAGGCGAAGGGACCGCGGTACTGCCCGGCGTTGGCCGGACCGTCACCGGGCAGGGCACCCGGCGGCGCGAGCTCGGCCTCCGCGGTGGCGGCGTTGGGCACCTCGGCTCCGTCGCCCACGGCAACCGCGTCGCGCACGGTCACGCGGACGCGGATCGGGGCCAGCCCGGTCCCGGGGAAGGCGACGTGCACGTCGTGGGCGCCGTTGCGCGCGGCCGTCGCGCGCGCCGCGTGCTCGCCCAGGGCCAGGTAGTCGGCGCGCTCGAGGTGGCGCGGGTTGGCGACGCCGCCGAGCACCGCCGGCTCGAAGACGCGCGGGTAGGCGTCGTGCATGGCGCGCGCGGCGGCCAGCGCCGACAGGTCGGCGGCGCTCTGCAGATCGCCGCGCACGCCGATGCCGCGCGCGATCCCGCCCAGGACGACGGCGCCGAGGACGACCGCCACCAGCAGGCCGAGCAGCACCATCGCCGCCTGACCGGACTCCCCTTCGCGGCGCCGGCTCACGGCAGCAGCCCCGCGACGGCCTGGCGGACGGCGCCCGGGGCGCGCACCCCGGCCAGCGCCAAGGCCCGCTGGACTGGATCGCGGCGCAGCGCGAGCGCGGCCGCGCGCGGGACGAGCTCGGCGGCCCCGGCGAGCGCGAGGCGCGCCAGCGCCGGCGCGGCCGTCGCGGGCAGGGCGACGAGGAGCGCGTCGCGCGCGCCCAGCAGCACGTCGACCTCCCCGTCGCGTGCGGCGACCGCCAGCACGGTGGGCAGCGTGCCCGCCGCGGCCAGCGCACGCGTCGCGGCACCGGCCAGCTCGGCCGGATCGTCGGGCAGCCGCACGACCGCCAACCGCCCGCGGGCCGACACCTCCAGCTCGCGGGCGCGCAGCGACGCGGCCAGGCGCGCTGCCGCGACGCGGGCGGGAGCGCGCAGCGCCGGCGCAGCAACCCGGGCGCCGGGTGCAAGCACGCATACGAGCGCCGCGGGCGCCGCCCGCGCGAGGGCCAGGCCTGCGCCGGCCGCCACCTCCGGCAGCTCACGCGCCGGCGCCAGCACACCGAGCGAGACCGATGGCGCCGCGTCGGCCGACACGGCCGCGGGCGCTCGCCGCCGCACGCGCCGGGCGTCGTCGAGCGTCGCCTCACCCGTCCGCGGGGCCAGGAGCAGGTCGCGCAGCGGGCTCACGGCGGCCCGGCGTCGGCCGCGGCCGACGCCTCCAATCGGTCGGCGACCACGGGCACGACCACGCGCGGGCGCACGTGGACGTCGACGCGCCGGCCGGCCACGTGGACCGTGGCGCGCTCGCGCGACCACCCCGGCAGGGCGGCGCGCGCCGCGGCCGCGGGATCGCCTCCCTGCAGCACCGCGGCGGCGCCGGCCTCGGCGGCGTTGCCCGCCAGCTCGCGGGCGGCGCCGGCGGCCAGCAGCTGGCCGATCGCCAAGGCGACGAGGGCCGCCAGCGGCAGCAGGGCGACGAGCTCGACGCTCGCCTGCCCGCAGGCAGAGTGCGCGCGGGCGCACCTCATGGCCGCTGGTCCGGGAAGGCCGCGCGCGAGCGCACGGTGAAGATCGAGCCGCCACTGAGGACCGATGGCACCGCGACGGCGACCCGGACGCCATGGCCGACCGCGCCCACGCGCAGGCCGGCCTCCAGACGCGGTGGCAGCGCGCGCCTGGCCGCGGCCTCGGCATCGCCGCCGACCGCCGCCGCCCGCGCCGCCGCCCGGGCCGCGGCACCCGAGAGCCAGAGCGCCTGGCCCGCCACCACGGCCTGCCACAGCAGCGCGCCGATTACCACGACCAGGGGTAGGAGCGCCACCAGCTCGACGCTGGCCTGTCCCTCGTCTGCGGTGCGCGCGCGCATCCCGGCAGCGTCGCCGGAACGCCGTCACGGCTCTACCGCACGACCGTTACGAATCAGCGCACGAAGTGACGCGACTCAGGCGTATTCGCGGTAATGGCGCCAGACGGCGTAGAAGGCATACGCCGCGCCACCCAGCAGGACGACGACGATGAGCGTGCCGCCCGAGTCGTTCGACAGCCGCGGCAGCGCCCCGAGCGCCAGCACCACCACGCCGATCGCGCCGTAGAGCAGGCCGCGCCAGCGGTCGCCGAGGGCGTCGAGCTCGACGCGGTGCTCGCGGTAGAAGCGAGCGGCGAAGAACACGAGCGACACGAGGATCAGCGTCGAGAGGATGGCGCCGACCAGGCCCGCCGTCGTGCCCCCGCCGGGAAGGAAGGCGACGCCCGCCGCCAGCACGAGGATGATCGCGACGTTGCGGACCGTGGCGTTCATCGCGCGGCGTGCTCCGGCGCCGACGCGGGCGCGGCGTCGCGCCGTTCGGCGTCCAGCCCCGGCACGACCGGCTCGGGCACGGTGCCCTCGCCGACGTCGGGCTCGGGATTGAACCGATAGCCGACCCCGAAGTGGGTATGGATGTAGCGCCAGCCCGGCGATGCCTTCTCGAGCTTCTGGCGCAGCTTGCGCACGAAGACGTCGACGGAGCGATCGCCGCGGGCCATCGCGTAGCCCCACACGCGCTGGTAGATCTCCTCGCGCTCGAGCACGCGGCCCTCGGCGCCGGCCAGGAGCTCGATGAGCTCGAACTCGCGGCGCGTGAGGTCGATCGACTCCTGGCGCACGAAGGCCTGGAAGCGGTCGGAGCGGATCTCGATCTCGCCGGCCGTGATCGGCCCGCCGGACGAGCGCGCCTCGGCGCGCCGGCGACGGCGCACGACGGCCTCGACCCGGGCGATCAGCTCCTCGGGATGGCACGGCTTGGTCAGCCAGTCGTCGGCCCCGAGCCGCAGGCCGCGCACGCGCTGGGCCACGGTCGACTGGCCGGTGCAGACGAGCACGCCCAGTCCGGGCAGCGCCGCGCACAGCTTCTCGAGGTACTCCCAGGCCTGGGGACCGAGCACCGCGAGGTCGATGACGATGGCGTTGAGGCGCATCGCCACGACGGTGTCGACCGGCACCGCGCTGGCGAGCACGCGGTGCTCCCAGGCCAGGCGCTCCAGGCGCTTGGTCAGCACCTGCAGAAAGCCTGAGTCGGTGTCTATAACGGCGAGCCGAA
Source organism: uncultured Actinomycetes bacterium (assembly GCA_963806015.1). Lineage (GTDB taxonomy): Bacteria > Actinomycetota > Thermoleophilia > Solirubrobacterales > Solirubrobacteraceae > JAOPZW01. The sequence goes on from CAWDWM010000006.1 coordinate 70,837, forward strand.
GCGGCGCGACGTCAGCGGCGGCGGACCGTTCGGTCATGACGCGGCCAGTCTAGTGGCAAGCAGCGACGCCGCAGGGCAACGAAGCCACCCAGTCACAGCTTCTTCACAAGGCTTGGCGGCGGTCCCCGAAGGACGATTTACGCTATTTGCGAGCTTCGACCCCGGGCGGCTCGTCGAGCCGAAAGCGCTTCGCCGTGGCCGATCCGTTGCCGGGGTCGATCTCGACGAGGTCGGCGGCCAGCGGGGCGAAGCCACCGCCGGTGGCGTAGATCATCCGGGCGACCCCGATCTTCGATCCCTCGCCGAGATTGCCCGTCCCGCCGGCCCCCACCGTCCCGCCGTTCAGCACCGTGAGGTCACGATCGAGCTTGATGTCCGCGTGGTGCGTGTGGCCGACGAGCAGCACGATCGGATGCGAGGGCGGGTCGCGTCGCAGCGCCTCGATGCCCTTCGCGGCCAGCGCGGGCTCGTGGACCATGACGACGTCGACCTTGGCCTCCAACCCGGCCAGCCACTCGGCGAACAGGTTCTGCTCGGCGACCGAGGGCGCCGGCAGGGCGCCTTGCTGGACGTACCCGCGTGCGCGCCGGCGGCGGAAGGGATCGCCATAGCCGGCCACGCGCAGGCCCGCCACGCGCGCGACCATCGGCCCGTAGCGCCCGCCGCCCAGCAGCCGGCCGTGCTCGGTCAGGACCACCGCGCCGTCGTCGGCCAGCTCCTGCGCGGCGGAGTCCGAGTCGTGGTTGCCGGTCACGAACACCAGGCGGGTGCCCGCGTGCAGGACGCCGCTCGTCAGCTGGGACTCCAGCGGCGAGCCGCGGTCGGTGAGGTCGCCGACGAAGAACAGCGGTGTGCCGCGCGCGACCCGTTGCAGCGCCGGGACCGCCAGCAGGTAGTTGTGCAGGTCCGAGGCCACGGTGATCTGCGGGCGCCCGCCCAGCGTCGCGCGCTCACCGGGCGCCACCACCAGCCGCGCCAGGCCGACGAGCTGGCCGTCGAGCTCGTCGCCCAGCGCGCCGGCGCTGGCCTGAGCCGACTCGACCGCGCGCAGCGCGCGCGGGATGTCCGGGCCGTGGGCGTAGTACTCCGGCGTGCCGAGATCGCCGCGCGGCGGCAGCAGCACGATGATGGCGACGCCGAGCGCCAGCGCGCTCGCCACGGCGGACAGCGCCCCCGCACGCAGCGGAAGGCCGATCCCGCGGAGAGCGAGCGCGACCAGGAGCCCGAACCCCAGCGCGCTGCCGACGACGACGGCCACGAGGATGCGCAGGTAGGAGGCGATGGCGTCGGTGGCATCGCGCTTGACGCGCGCCAGCACGCGCGGCGTGCCCGCCCCCTCGCGGGCCACCTGGACCGCGGCGTCGCGATCGATGCGCTGGACGTCCACGCGCAGGCGGACGGGCATGCGAACGCCGTGGAAGCGCACGCCCCAGTCGACGAGCGGGACGTAGAGGTCCAGCGCGCCCGGGTGGCCGGGCTCACTGAAGATCCGCACGGTGCCCACCGACAGCTCGCGATCCAACCGCAGCGAGGCGAGGGCCGTCACCCCCGCGCCGGCCGACGCGAGACAGACGACGGCCACGGTCAGCCAGCGGCGCCCCACGCGTCTTGAGGGTACCCGTGTGGGTTGCGAACGATTGCGAGTACAGCGTGGGCGCCGAGGAGTCCGAGAACTCCCTGAACAGCCCGGTGACGACGAACGCGGTGACCTCGCCGATGTCCACGGCATTGTCGCCGACGCGCTCCAGCGCGCGCGCCACCATCGTCATGTGCATCGCCCACTCGCGCGTGTCGGGATCCTCGCCGATGACGATCGCGAGTTGGAAGATCTCGCGGTTGAGGCGGTTGAGCTCTTCGTGGAAGTGCTGGCGCCCCTCGCCGCTCATCAGCCGAACTTCCCGGTGACGTACTCCTCAGTGCGCTTGTCCTGAGGGTTGGAGAACACGGTGTCGGTCGTGGCGTGCTCGATCATCTCGCCGGTGAGGAAGAAGGCGGTGGTGTCGGCCACGCGCGCCGCCTGCTGCATGTTGTGGGTGACGATCACGATCGTGTAGCGCTGCTGCGCCTCGCTGGAGGCCAGCGTCGACGCCTGTGAGCACGTCGCCCACGTGCTCGAGGGCATCAGCCTGCGCCGCCCGCCTGAGCCGGGGCCGCCGCGGCCATGTGCGAAGGCCGGCGCACGTATCGTGCGCCGTATGTCCGACATCCAAGTCACCGGCGTCGACTTCGTCGCCCTCCAGACCCGAGATCACGCGGCCGCCGCCGAGTTCTACGGCACGACGCTCGGCCTGCCGTTCGTGAAGTCGTGGGGCTCGATGCCCGCGTCGGAGTTCCAGGCCGGCAACCTGACACTGGCAGTCATGCAGTCCGATGCGTTCGGGCTCGAGTTCGCGCCGAGCAGCTCCATGATCGCGCTCGCGGTCGACGACGTCGATGCCACGCGGCGGGAGCTCGAGGCCAAGGGAATCGAGTTCCGCGGCGGCATCCTGGACTCCGGGGTGTGCCACCAGGCATTCTTCGCCGACCCCGACGGCAATCCGCTCACCTTGCATCACCGCTACGCACCCAAGGACGCGCACCCTCCGGCGTCGTCGTAGTGCCCTGAGCCGCTGATGGACTGACGTACGAGCGGTACGGTGCGCACGAAAGGGACGGCGGATGCTCGCAATCGCGCTCATGGTCTCTGCGCTCGCGCTACCGGCGCCGTGCACCCACGCCCAGCTGCGGATGCACGTCGGACGCGCCGACGGCACGGCCGGAACGATCTATCACCCGTTGATCTTCACGAACGCCGGCGGGCAGGCCTGCACCCTGCGCGGCTATCCCGGCGTCTCGTCGGTCACCGGTCCCCACGGTCGCCAGGTCGGCGCGGCCGCGGCGCGCGACGCGTTCGCCTTTGCGCGCGTGCGCCTGCGCGCGCATGGCGGCACCGCGAGCGCGCTGTACGGGCAGGTCGACACCGGCGTCTACGACCGCACGCGCTGCCGTCCGGTCCATGCGCTCGGACTGCGCGTCTACGCCCCCGGGCAGACGGTCGCGTGCTATGCCCCGCTGCCGCACAGCGCGTGCTCGGCACGCGTGCGCGACAGCCACGTGCGCCCGGTCGTGGCCGGCCGCAGAGGCCTGGTCTGACGACGTTGGTGATCGTCTTCGTGATCGCCGTCGTGGCGCTGGTCGTCCTCTCGCTGCTGCTCTTCCGGGGGCGCTCCCGGGACGAGCCCGGGCAGGCGGCGGCCGACATCCAGTACGGCTCGCGCAAGACGAGCGGTCAGTTCTCGCGCGGACGCCTCTGGCGCTGGATCACGCGGCGCTGAGCCCGGCGCCTCCTGATGGTGTCGGGCTGTGCGCGCCAGATCCGCCGCACTGCGTCGGATTGGCGTCGGTATCCGGGCTTAATCCGACGCAGTTCGCGGCACGTGGGCGCCCACAGGTGCTTGACTGCCGCCTCGTGGCAGGTGGCGACGAGATCGTCGGCGAGACGCCGCGCGTGCGGCTGCGCCTCGGCTTCGACCGTCAACGACAACGCTGGAGGTCATCGTGCTCGACCGCTTCTCCGTGAACCCTGTGCTGCCCGCGCAGGACGGCGACAGGGCGCGCGCCTTCTACCGCGACGTCCTCGGTCTGGTGCTCGTCTCCGGTCCGGCCGACGACCCGATGATGTTCACCGCCGGCGCTGGAACGAGCATCGTGGTGACCGAGCTGGCCGACCGCACGCCGCCGCCGTACCCGGTCGTCAGCTTCCTGGTCGAGGGCATCGACGATCTGGTCGAAGAGCTCGCCGCACGCGGCGCGACCTTCGAGCCGCTTCCGGGCTCGGCGAGCTTCGCCGGGCAGGCCGGCGCCCTCCAGGGCGCGGTCATGGACTTCGGAGCGGTGAAGTCCGCGTGGCTCAAGGACTCCGAAGGCAACCTCCTCGCGCTCAACGAGCTCGTGGGCTGAGCCAACCGCGTGAGCGTCCTCACGCACGCGCGGGAGGGTGCGCGGCGCTACCGATCGCTGCTCGCGCTCCCCGGCGCCCGCGCGCCGGTGATCCTGTCGGCCGCCGGGTCGATGCCGATCGGCATGTTCGGCCTGGGCATCCTGCTGCTCGCCCATGACGCGACCGGCTCGTTCGCGGTCGCCGGGCGCGTGGTCGGCGCCTTCAGCCTCGCAAACGCGCTCGGGGCCGTGGCGCAGGGCCGGCTCATGGACCGGCTCGGGCAGACGCGCGTGCTGCGCGCCGCGGCCCTCGGGCACGTGCCGGCGCTCGCGGCACTGGTTATCGCCGCCAACGAGCACGCGCCGACCTGGGTGCTGGCGCTGTGCGCGCTGTGCGGCGGGGCGACGTTCCCGCAGGTCCCCGCCGCGATGCGCTCGGTGTGGGGTGCGCTGGTGGAGGACGCCGACCAGCGCGAGACCGCGTACGCGATGGTCTCGATCGTCTTCGAGGTCGCGGTGGTCACCGCGCCCGCACTGGTCGCGGCGATCGTCGCGGTCAGCTCGCCGCAGGTCGCCGTGCTCGCCGCCGCAGCGCTCGGGGCCGGCGCGTCCGTGGCGTTCACCGTGACGTCGGCCTCGCGGCGCTGGCGCGGCGTGCCCCACGAGGTCGGCTGGCTGGGCCCGCTCGGCGCGCCGGGGATGCGCACCGTGTTCGGCGTGCTGGCGGCGTTCGGCACGGCGGTCGGGATCGTGCAGGTCGCCGTGCCGGCCTTCGCGGCGCAGCGCGGCTCGGCCGCGGCCGGCGGGGTGCTGCTGGCGGCGTTGTCGGCGGGCAGCCTGATCGGCGGGCTGGTCTACGGCGCGCGCTCGTGGCCGGGCGCGATGCCGCGCCGGCTCGCCGTCCTGCTGCTCGGCCTCGGCACGGCGTTCGCCCTGCTGGCCGTCGCCGGCACACAGGTCGCGCTCGCCGCGCTGCTGGTGCTCAGCGGGCTGCTGCTGGCGCCGACGACCGTGATCGGCTCGACGCTGCTCGACACGGTGGCCCCGTCGGGCACGGTCACCGAGGCGTTCACCGTCATGGTGATGGCGATCGTCGTGGGCACAGCGGTGGGCAACGCCATCGGCGGATCGATCGTCGAGTCCGCGTCCTACGAGACCGCCGTCCTGCTGGCCGGCGCGGCGGCCGCCGCCGGCGCCGCCCTCACCCTGGTTCGGCGCCGGACCCTCGTAGCGGCGTGAGCGACGGGATCGGGCGCTCGGCCGCGGAGTCGGCGATCAGCTGTTGCAGGCGCCGCTCGCGGGTCTGCGCGCGCTTCGCGCTGATGACCCAGTAGGTCGCCGTCCGCCGGTAGGACGGCGCCTGGGCCTGGAACCACGCCCATGCCCGTTTGTCGTCCTTGAAGCGCCGCTCCTGCTCGGGCTCGAGCTCCGCGGCCTGGCGTTGCTCGTAGGAGCAGATCGCGGTCTTGTCGTGGCTGCGGCGCTCGAAGGCCGCGATGCCGGCGGGGTGCATGAGCCCCTCCGCCGTGAGCTCGCCCACGCGCCTGACGTTGATGGCGCTCCACGTGCTACGCGCCTTGCGCGGCGTGAAGCGGATCGAGTAGCCGGCGTCGTCGATGCGCCGGCGCACGCCGTCGATCCAGCCGAAGCACAGGGCCTGGTCGACCGACTGCGGCCAGGTGATGCTCGGCCGCCCCGAGCCCTTCTTGTGGAAGCCGACCAGCAGCTCGCTCTCGGTCGCGTGGTGCTCCTGCAGCCAGGCGCGGAACTCGTCGGGGGTGGCGAAGAAGGTGGGCTCCATCGCCGGGGAGGCTAGTCCCGGCGACGGAGCCCAATGCTGGACCGTGGGGGGCGTCAGCGCGCCAGCGCCGTCACCGTGAACGGCGGCGTGCTGGTCGCGAAGTCCGGATTGACCACCAGGTACTGGGCACGCGCCCGGGCAATGGTCGACGGACCCTGGAAGGAGGCGTCGGTCCGGCGCTCCTCGACGCTGCCCTTGCCGCCGTCATGGCGCAGCCCGATGAAGTTGACCACCCCGTTCGGGAAGCCGCCCTGCACGACGATCAGGCGCCCGCGATCGATGAGCAGGCCGTCGCCGCCCGGGAACGGGCCGCCCTTGACCTTCAGCTCCCGGATCCGGCGCCCGTCCTTGCCGACCTTGACGCGGAACAGCTGGCCCGTGTTCGAGTTCACGACGATGAGCTCGTCGCGCCGGCCGCTGTCACGCGAGACGATGCCGTTGAGGTTGAACGCGCCGGCCGTGAACCGGATCTCCGGCGAAGTCGAGATCGCGTCGCCGGCGGCGATCGGCTTGGGTGCCGGCGTGCCGGCCGCGATCTCCTCGGCGCTCAGGTGGTAGATCACCGGGCGCGCCGAGTCGGTCGCGTAGACGTCGCCGCGCTGGGTGACGTCGAGGTCGTTGACGAAGGTGGGCGAGTTGTCGCCGCCCTTGGTGTCGAACGTCGCCAGCAGCGCGCCGCTGTCGACGTCGTAGACCTTGATCGTCCCCGTGCTCGCGCCGGCGGCGGAGAGCTCGCCGCGCCGGACCTTCAGCCCGTGGCCGCCTGGCCGGCCGCCCCGGGATGAAGACCGCAACCGGAGTCGCGGTGTCGCCGAGCTTGCCGCGGTAGATGCTGCCGTCGCCGGTGGCCGAGACGAAGAAGTCCCCGCTGCGCTTGTCGGAGGCAACGCCCTCGGGGTTGCCGTGCTGGGGCTCGGCCAGCGTGTAGACGTCCGCGGGCTGTGCCGCGTCGTCGCCGGGCCGGCCGGGCTGCTGGTCGTCGTGGCGATCCTCGCCCGCCTCGTGGTGAGCGCCGTTGTCGTCACCGGCCTCGTGATGGCCGCCGTGCTCGTCGCCGTTGCCGCTGCTGCCACTCCCCCCGCCGTCCGGTCCGCGGTCGGCGAATGCGACCGTGCTGCCGCCGGCCAGCGCCGCCACGGCCAGCATGACCACCATCGCTCGCACCATCTGTCGCACGTCAACGCTCCTTCGTAGATCGTCTTGAGACCTGTGCCGGGGCGAGATCCCCAGCTACGGGATCAACTGCGTCGGGGTCTACGCCGGCAGCTACGAGGTCGTCAACGGCCAGTTCTCGATCGACCCCAAGCTCTGCGCCGAGCCGCTGCTGACCGTCGTCTACGCGAGCAAGAACGCCAGCGGCGCCGTCGTGCAGGCGATGGCCGGCCCGTTCGACCTCGGCCGCCCGCACGGCTGCCCCAAGTCCGCGAGCAAGGGCAAGTGGCATCCCCCCGGTGCAGGAGGAGTCGCCCGAACAACGCAGCGGTGCTGCCCGCCCGGCGCGTCCGGCCTCACGGGCCGGGCCGCAGGGCACGCAGCGCCTGCTGCATGTGCTCGCGCAGGACGTCGGGCCCGTCGCGCTCGATGGCGCGCACGAGCGCGACGTGATCGGCGCCGACCTGCTCCTTGGTCCACACGGGCTTGAGCTGGCTGACGAAGAGCGCGATCTCGGTGCTGAGCGCGGAGTAGGCGCGCTCGATCCGCGGGGCGCCGCCGGCGCTCACGAGGCCCGCGTGGACCGCGTGGTGCGCGCGGGAGAGCTCGCTCCACGTCGAGCGCCGGCGTAGCGCGAGGCGCTGCAGGCGCTGGGCCGCCTCGTGCACCGCGGCGGGCAGCCGCCCGTCGCCGCGCTCCAGGGCGAGGTGGGCCGCCTCGCGCTCCAGGGCCAGGCGCAGCGCGAACAGGTCGGTCAGCTCGTCGCCGGACAGCATGGCCACGCGCGCGCCGCGGTTGGGCTCGACGCGCACGAGGCCCTCGACCTCGAGCTGACGCAGGGCGGCGCGCAGCGTGTGCCGCGCGACCTCGTAGGCCTCGACGAGCTCACGCTCGATCAGTCGCCGTCCGGGCTCGAGCTCGCCTTCGAGGATCCGCTCGCGCAGGACCGCGGTGAGCTGGTCGACCGTCGATGCGCGCCGCAGCGCGGTGGCGCTCATGCGGGCACCGCCGCGACCGCCACCCGGCGGCGAGCGGGCGCCGCCAGCACGAGCAGCCCGGACAGGACGAGCAACGCACCGGCCCCGGCGACGACCGAGGGATGCTCGCCGAGGGCGACGACGCCCAGCGCGGTCGCCGTGAGCGGCTCGGCGAGCACCAGCGTCGCCGTCTCGCCGCTGGACAGCCGCCGCAGCCCGCGCGAGAAGAGCACGTAGGCCAGCGCTGTCGGGACCGCGGCCAGATAGACCGTCATGCCCAGCCCGCCGGGCGTCGCGAGGAAGCCCGGGCCGGCGACGATCAGCACGGGCAGCAGGAGCAGGCCGGCGCCGCCGAAGCCGGCGGCCATGACGCCTTCGGGCGCCTCGCCCGCGTCGAGCATGCGCTTGCTGAGCACCGTGTAGCCGGCATATCCGACGCCGGACGTCACGGCCAGGGCGACGCCGGCGGGGTCGACCGACGCGCCTCCGTCGCCCGCCAGCAGCACGACGCCCGCCGCGGCGAGAGCCGTGGCCTGGGCCCAGCGCGCGGTCAGCCGCTCGCCGTTGACCAGGCGCCCGAGCGCTCCCGCGGCGGCGGGGCCCGTGCCGATGGCCACCACGGTGCCCACCGCGACGCCGGTGAGCCTGATCGCGGCGAAGAAGGACAGCTGGTAGACGGCGACCGCCATGGCCATCCCGATCAGCGGCGGGCCGATGCGCGGCCGGCGCACGCGCAGGATGCGCGCCACCAGCACGAGCAGAACGCTGCCGAACACGATCCGCGCGGCGCCCACCGCGACCGGCGAGGCGCCGGGGCCGACCGCCTGCGCGGTGCCCGTCGTCCCGAAGCAGACGGCGGCGAGAAGGACCTGGAGCCGTGCGGACATGGTGTATTTGTTCCACAATCCTTACTCCCTGTCAACGGCCGGCGGCCCGCCACGGCGTCCGTCATGGTCCGCCGGCCATGTCCGCCGCCCGCCTCGCGCTCGTCGTCGCCGCGCTGCTCGCGCTGCCGCCGGCCGCCGCGCGGGCCGATGACGGCGTCCTGGTCAGCGCGAAGATCGGCCAGCGGCCGCTCTCGGACCGCGCCGCGGCGGCGAAGGTCGTGCGCGGCTCGTTCGAGCCGCGGCCGGCCAACGCGCGCGCCACTCATCGCGTGCCGACCAAGGCGCAGCTGCGCGCCTTTCACCACCAGAGCGGTCAGCCGTATTCCCATTGGGTCAGCGGGCGCTTCCGCGGCACCACGGACGAGGTCATCCATTGGGCCGCAGCCAAGTGGGGGTTGGCCCCCGACCTGGTGCGCGCCGTCGCGGCCACCGAGACCTGGTGGCGCATGAGCCATGTCGGCGACAACGGCGACAGCTTCGGCCTGTTCCAGGTCCGCCGCCCGTTCCACTGCCGCGGCACGCTGGTCTGCGGGCTCTTCCGCCACGACGCGGCCCTCAACGCCGACTACTACGGCTCGATCATCCGCTCCTACTACGACGGCAGGCAGACGTGGCTGAACACCGTCGCGGGCAACGGCGCGCGCTACGCGGCCGGCGATCTGTGGGGCTCCATCGAGGCATGGTTCTCAGGGCGCTGGCACGTCGCCGGCGGCGAGGCGTACGTGGCCAAGGTCAAGGACTACATGGCGCGCCGCGTGTGGCGCACGCCGGACTTCGCCGGCGGCTACCGGGCGAGCCGCGCGCGGATCCGCCGGAGCTGGCGGTGGCCCGGGAGTGACAGGTCGTCGGCCACGGCGCCGAACGTCGGTCCTGCCCCCTCCTGAGGGGGACGACCGACGTTCGGCCATCACCAGTGCGGTGCGGGCACCGCGGACTCCGTTCCCCTCGGTGATGCAGTTCCGGCCCCCCGAACCCTCAGCCGTTCACAACGTCACCGAGCGGGCGCCGGCGCTCAGGCCGCGTCCTGCGGCACGAACACCGCTGCGCCGTCGAGACCCTCCAGCGGGACGTCGATCATGAACATCGCCAGGAGGATCCCGACCATGTCGGCATTCATCCCGGGCGCGTGGCCGTGCGCCACGAGCCACCGCGCCGCGCGGCGCAACGTCTCGGGCGTGCTGTGCCGCACGATCGGCGTCCACGGGGGAGCCGTGGGGTCGGTGGCGAGCAGCGTCATCCAGCGCCGTAACTGCGCCAGTGCCTGCGGGGTCAACTCGGTAGCTATCGCTCGCTCTTTCTGTGGACCGATCGGGGTGAGAATCGGGCCAGGGTGGCACGCCGCCTGTCTGCTTCGCGTCAACGGGCGCACGTGCCGCGGGTACGCTCCCCGCGATGCTCGCCATCCGCGAGGAAGGCCGGGGCGAACCGCTCGTCCTCGTGCACGGCGCGGGGACGAGCAGTGCGATCTGGCGGCGCACGATGCCGCCGCTCGCCGCTCGGCGGCGCGTGATCGCGCCCGACCTGCCCGGCTACGGCGGCTCGCCGGCGGCGGGGCCCGGTTTCGCCCTGCAGCAGGTCACCGATCACCTGGTGGCCGGGCTCGAGGACGCCGGGGTGCGCGATCCGTACGACCTCGTGGGCCATTCGATGGGCGGCGCCATCGCGATCCTGCTCGCCGCGCGCCATCCCGAGCGCGTGCGGCGCCTGGTCCTCGTCGCCCCGGCGGGGCTGGCCGCCATGCCGCGCATCGCCGCCGGGCTGCTCGGGGCCGTGGCGGCGCCCTTCGCGATCGCGCGGCGCACGCTGGCCACCCCGCTCGCCGGCAGCGCGCTCGTTCGCCGGCTGGCGCTCGCCGGCGTGGCTCGCGACGGCGCCCGCGTGCCCGTCGAGCACGCGCGCGCAGTGCTCGCCAGCTCCTCCGGGGCGACGCGGATCGGTCCGGGGCTGGCCAGCGCAGCGTCCGCCGATCTGCGGCTGGTGCTGGCACGCCTGGAGGGGCCGCTCGGCCTGGTCTGGGGGGCGCACGATCCGGTGATCCCGCCGCGGCGCATCGAGATCATCCGCACGGCGCGGCCCGACGTCGAGGTCAGCGTGGTGCCCGACACCGCGCACGCCCCGATGCTCGAACGCCCCGAGGCGTTCTGCGCCGCGCTCGAGGACGTCCTTCAGCGCTTGCGCTAACCGGACGGTCACACGCCGGCCACGCGGCTCGCCTACCTTGCGATTTGCAGGTACTTCTCTGTCCCGACGCCACTCATGGCCGCCGCGCCCGCCATCCGCGAAGGCACCGTGACGCTCCCCGACGGCCGCCGGCTGGCGTGGTCGTCCGGCGGGGCCCGCAGCGGCCTCCCCGTGATCTACCTCCACGGCGCGATCGGGACGCCGGTGCGTCGCACGCCCGAGCTCGACCGGCTCATCGCGGCGCTCGGCATCCACCACATCGCGGTCAGCCGACCGGGCTTCGGGCGCTCAGACCCGTGCCCCGGACGGCGCATCGCCGACTTCCCCGCCGACGTCGAGCACCTCGCGGACCACCTCGGCCTGGGCCGCTTCGCCGTCGTCGGCGTGTCGGCCGGTGGCCCCTACGCCCTCGCCTGCGCCCGTGCCCTGCCCGGGCGCGCGATCGCGACCGCGGCGGTGAGCTCGCTGTCGCCGCTGTGCGCTCCCCACGCCGGCACGTGGATGCCGGTGCACCTGCGCCTCGCGCTGCGCGCGCTCGTGCGCCGCCCCGAGCTGTTCGCGCGCTGCAGCGCGCGCGTGATGAAGCTGCTCGAGCGCCACCCGCGGGCCCTGGGCCGGCTGGCGACGCTCGGCGCCACGCCGGCCGACCGTCAGCTGCTGGCCGGCGACGAGATGGCCGCCACTGCGATCGACTCGTTCCTCGCCGCGGCCGCCGGCGGCGTCGACGGGATGATCGACGACTACGTCGCGTGCTGCACGGCGTGGGGCTTCGACCTGCCCGACGTCCACGGCGAGGTCCACGTCTGGCACGGCGAGCGCGACCGCTTCGTCCCGGTCGAGCACGCACGCGCGGTGGCCGCCGCACTGCCCCGCTGCCGCGCCCGGTTCGATGCGCAGGACGGCCACTTCTTCTTCCGCCGTCGCGTGGCCGAGGTGCTCGGGGCCCTGGTCACGGCGGCCGGCGGCGCGACGCCAGGAGAGCTGTCAGCCGCCGCCGAAGGCGCGCGCCGCCGCGGCCACGAGCTCGGCGTGCGGCACGTCGCGGAGCCGTTGCGCGAGGTTCCAGCGGTGGCCGAAAGGGTCGGTCAGCTGGCCGTGGCGCTCGCCCCAGAACGCGTCGGCCAGCTCGTGGTGGACCGCAGCGCCCGCCTGCACCGCACGCGCCCAAGCGGCGTCGACATCGTCGACGTTGAGCTGGAGCACCGTGGCCGTTCCGCCGATCGTCAGCGGCGAGACGATCCCCGCGTCGGGGAACTCGCTGCCGACGTGCACCACGGCGCCCCCGAAGTCGACCTCGACGACCATGACCGTTCCCCCGGGGAGCGGGATCCGGCTGCGCTCCTGCGCGCCGAACGCGCGGGCGTACCACGCCGCGGCCTCGGATGCGTCGGGGACGACGAGATGGACGCTGAGCTGCATGCGCCGGAACGCTAAGACGAGTCGGCGCGCGCGTCTTGTACGTCTGAGCGCATTGCGGCGGCGTAGGCCCCCGGCGTCATACCCAGCGTCCGAGTGAAGTGGCGGTGCAGGTGGCTCTGGTCGAAGAACCCTGTCTGCGCTGCCACCTCGCCGGGAGTGACGCCGCGCTCGAGCAGCCGCCGTGCCGCGCGGACGCGCTGAGCGAGCGCGAAGCGATGCGGGGGCAGGCCGAAGGCCGCCCTGAACAGCCGCGTCAGCCGATGGCGGCTCACGCCGGCCGCCGCGGCGACCTCCGCGAGCGCGAGGTTGCGCGCGAGATCCTCGCTCAGCAGCTCGCAGGCGCGCCGCAACGCAGGATCGCGCCGGGCGGCTCGTGACGCAGCGACCGGCGCGCCGCCCGCCAGCGCGCACAGCCACTCCTGCAGCAGCGTGTCGCGCTCGAGCCGCCACGCCGGGGCCTCGAGCGCCGCGTGCAGCTCGACGAACCCCCGGGCAAGCCGCTGATCGCGCACGCGCGGCGACGCGAACGCGACGTCGCCGCCCGCAACCTCGGGATCGCGCAGGACGTCCTGCAACCCCGGCAGCTCGAGCACGATCAGGCGCGCCTCCCACCGGGCCGAGCGCCACGGGCGCCCCGAGTGGCGGGCCGTGGGATCCCAGGCGCAGACGTCGCCGGGGCCGAAGCGATGGACCTCGCCGTCCCGCCGCACCTCCAGTCCCCCGGCAAGGACGATGCCGACGACGTACTCGCCCGCCGGGTCGACCTCGTAGGCCGAGGTCGTGCCGTGCATGCAGATGGCGCCGCCGCCGACCTCCGCCCGCCAGGTGCGCACCGCCTCGTCGCCGTGCATGGCACCCATCGTGACGTACTGTGCGCACATGGCTGACCAAGACGATGGCCTCGACGGCCTGTCGAGCAAGGAACTGCACGATCTCGCCGTGCACTACGGGCGCCGGCACCTCGACGCGAAGTTCTTCTGGAACCTCATGTCGGTTCTGCCCGCGGCCGAGGCCGCGGCGGGCGACACCGGGGAGATGGCCTCCGACATCGACCACATGAGCGCTCACCTCGACGACGTGACCGAGTCGGGGAAGGGCGAGACGGCCGACCTGCTGCGGCCGTTCTACCTGGACTACCTGCGCAGTCACGGGGTCAAGGCACCGTCCTGATAGAGTTAGATACCCATCTAACTCAGACTGTAGGACGCGCCATGACCGAGACCGTCCCCTCCGCCGCCTTCGATCCGACCACCCTGCCGATCGCCCGCAAGCGCCGCATCAAGCGGGGCATCATCGCGAGCTACATCCACGAGATCTCCGGCCGTCACGCCGACGCGAGGTCGGCCGCCAGCGCCGACCAGGAGAAGTCCCTGGCCGCCAGCCCGCGGCCGGTCCGCGGGTCGTAGTACTCGCGCAGGCCGTCGCGGCGTACCGCGGCGGCCAGGCCCCCGGCGATCCGGTCGGCGTCCTCGCCGTAGCCCAGTTCGCGCAGCGCCGGGAGCAGCAGCCAGGCGACGTTGATCCAGGCGGGCCCCCGCCACGTGCGCCACAGGTCGAAGCCGGGCCGGAACGACGGCTCATCCATCGCCACCGAGGGAATGCCGAAGGCCACGCGGTAGCGGCGCGGATCCAGCAGGTGCTCCTCGACCAGGCGCCGGCGGACGTCCTCGGGCAGGCCCGGCAGCATCAGCGGTGACAGCGCCGACCACGTCGACACCGGCACGGAGCGCTCGTCGCGTCCCGCGAGGTCGTAGAACAGCCCGGTCGCCGGGTCCAGGCAGCGCTCGAGCAGCGCCGCCTCCACCGTGTCGGCCCGGCGCGCGTACGCGTCGTCGCCCGCGAGGCGCGCCATCGCGCGCAGGCTCAGCGCGTAGGCCACGTTGACCCACACGTCCTCGACGTGCTCGTCGTGCGCCGCCGCGATGTCATGCGCGTTCCACCCCAGGCGCCCGTAGCGCGCGACGAGCCGGAAGTAGCCGGGCTTGTAGTGCGCGTAGCGCCCGTAGACGGGGTCGTACTTCGGGCTGTCGTCCAGCCCCGATTCGTCGGGCAGCAGGATGCTGATCAGCCCGTCGCCGTCGACGTCGCGCTCGCGCGCCAGCCAGTCGAGGTGCGCCTCCAACGCGTGCAACGACTCGCCGGCAAAGCCCGGGTCGTCATCGCCGGCCGCCGCCACGCGCTCCCACGCGAAGGCCAGCAGCGGCGGCCCGATCGTCGTCGTGTGGCGGCTCCCGCGCACGCGCTGGGTCGCGTATAGCGGCGCCCGGCGCCAGCGCGGGTGGCTGTGCCAGAACACGGTGTGCGGGATGAAGCCGTCGGCGCGCCCGCCGCGCAGGACGGTGCGCAGCTCCTCGCGCGCCCGTCCCACGTCGTGACGACACCAGGCGATGGCGTGAAAGCACGAGTCCCAGTGCCATTGGTGGCGGTAGCGCGGCGTCGCCGGGCAGGTGAAGGCGTAGGGCGTGCCATCGCGGTGCACGCCCTCGCGCCAGTTGGCGCGCAGGACGGCCCGCGCCTGCTCAGACAGCGATGTCGTCGTAGGTGACGGCGTTGCGGATGCGGCGGTGCGCACGCTGGAGCACGCCTTCCACCGCGCCGATGTGGCGCGGATGGTCGAGGTCGGCCGGATGCAGATCGAGGCGCAGCAGGTCCCCGGCGGCCAGGGCGCCCGCGCGCACCAGCCACGGCGACGCCAGGCGCTTGACGGCGCTGGAGGTGCCGAGCGTCAGCGCCGGGGCGAGGGTCGAGCGCCCGGGTGCGTGGATCCGCACGAGGCCGGCCCACCATTCGAACGACCCGGCGAGCGTCTCGCGCAGCGTGTCGGTGTACGCGTAGGCGGGCGCGACGAACCCGCGCGGCCGCACGCCGGCGAGGCGCAGGACGCGGCGGCCGGCCTCGACGGCGCGGCGCGTCTCGTCGGCGTCGAGGCCGAGGAACTCGGCGGCCGGGTTGCTGCGCCGCGGCGCCGCGGTCGAGGCGCGGTGCTGAAAGCCGTGCTGGGCGATGGCATCGCCACGCCCGGTGCACTCCGCCAGCCAGTCGACCATCTCCGGGCGGCGGTCGTGGAAGGGGTGCAGGTCGGGCGCGGGGATGACGAGCAGGGTCACGCGCTCGATCCCGTGGTCGCCGAGCCAGTCGCGGATGAGCGCGCAGCGCTCGAAGGTCGCGGGCTCGACGTCGTGCAGGGCCACGGCGATGGCGCCGGTGCGCTTCACGCTGCCAGCTCGCGCAGGTCGTCGAGCTCCTCGGCGAACAGCCGGTCCCAGCGCAGCCGCCAGCACAGCGCCGCCGCGGCGGCGGCGTCCGTCGGCGCCGCGCGGGCCGCGGCGATGGCGGCCGCAAGGCCGTCGGTGTCGCCGGGCGCGAAGGTGTGCGCGCCGTCGAGCAGACCGGCGCTCGGCGCGCTCGCGCAGACCACGACGCGCGCCCCGCTGGCCGCGGCCTCGACCGCGACGAGCCCGAACGTCTCGTGCTCGCCCGCCATCACCACGCAGCGCGCGCCGGCGTAGGCGCGCGCCAGCCGCGCGCGATCGCCGATGAACGGCTGGAAGGAGACGCGGCGGGCGATCCCCAGCGCCCGCGCCCGGCGGCGCAGGGCGTCCTCGGCGGGACCCGAGCCGATCAGCCGCAGCGGCCACGGGTCGGCCGCCCGCGCCGCGGCCTCCAGCAGCCGGAAGACCCCCTTCTCCCGCGCCAGGCGCCCGACGTAGAGGACGTGATCGCCGCGCGTCACGTCGGGCTGCGGGCGGAAGGCGTCGTGCAGGCCCAGGCGCAGCGGGAAGCTCGCGGCCCGCCCGCAGTCGGGCTCGGGGTCGACGACGGAGGCGATGGCGTCGACGGGCGCGTAGGCGTGGCGCAGCCACGCGCGGAAGAGCGCCTCCCAGGGGCGCGAGGGCCCGCGCAGGCCGGCGGCGTCGAGGGCAGCCGAGCCGTGGTGGACGGCCACCACCTTGGCACCGAGGGCGTGCGCGACCTCGGTGACCCGCAGCGGTGCCCAGAACGGATCGTGCAGGAGCACGACGTCGGGGCGCAGACGCTCGAGGGTGCGCTTGAGCGCGCGGACTCCGAGGGGCACGCGGTAGCCGTTGGCTGCGGCCAGGCGCAGGCTGGGCAGCTCGTGGCGCCCGCCGTCGTGGCGCTCGCGCGGGCCCGGCACGACGACGTGGTGCTCGAACGCGCCGGTGGCGCGCACGTGGCGGACCTTCGCATCGAGGTAGGTGCGGATGCCGCCCGAACGCTCGCCGTAGAACAGCGCGACGTCGACAATGCGCAGATGCCGACGATCCTGGTCGACCCCCAGCCGCGCACGCCGGACGCCATCTTCGACGCCGCGACGCGGGCGCGCCTCGACGCGCTGGGCGACATCGCCGTGCACGAGGGGCCGGGCCGGATGCCGGACGCGATCGTCGAGGCCCACCTGCCGGACACCGTCGCCATCGTCGGCCAGACCGACCTCGACGCGCAGCGCATCGCGCGCGCGCCGGCGCTGCGGGCGGTCGTCAACGTCGAGGGCAACCTCCTGCGCAACGTCGACTACGAGGCGTGCTTCGCGCGCGGGATCCACGTGCTCGTCGCCAGCCCGGCGTTCGCCCCCGCCGTGGCCGAGGCGGCACTCGGCATGGCCATCGACCTCGCGCGCGGGATCGGCGCGGCCGATCGCGCCATGCGGGCCGGCACCGAGACCTACGGGCTGGACGCCAACCGCGGGTCGTTCCTGCTGGCCGGCAGCGACGTCGGGGTCATCGGCCTGGGCGACCTCGGCCGCGAGCTCGTGCGCCTGCTCGCGCCCTTCCGCTGCCGCGTGCGCGCCTATGACCCGTGGCTGCCCG
The DNA here is from genome assembly GCA_963806015.1 of uncultured Actinomycetes bacterium. Taxonomy (GTDB): domain Bacteria; phylum Actinomycetota; class Thermoleophilia; order Solirubrobacterales; family Solirubrobacteraceae; genus JAOPZW01. The sequence continues at coordinate 88,001 of CAWDWM010000006.1, forward strand.
AGCCGGCCATCCGCGCCGCGGGCGCCGAGCCCGCCGGCCTCGACGAGCTGCTGAGCACCTCGCGCGTGGTCTTCGTGTTCGCCGCGGCCACGACGGACAACGAGGCGCTGCTCGGGCGCCGCGAGCTCGGGCTGCTGCCGACGGGCGCCGCTCTGCTCGTGATGAGCCGCGCCGCCGTGGTCGACCTCGTCGCGCTGATCGAGCTCGCCGCCGCCGGGCGCCTGCGCGCCGCAGTCGACGTGTGGCCGCGCGAGCCGGTGCCGGCCGACCACCCCGCTCGCGGGGTCGAGGGGCTGCTGCTCTCGCCCCATCGCACGGGCGGCATGCCCGAGGCGTTCCGGGCCATCGGAGGGCTCGCGGTCGCCGACCTCGAGCTCGTGCTGCGCGGCCTGCCCCCGGTCTGCTGCCGGCGCGCCGAGCGCGAGACCGTCGGGCGGCTGCGCAGCCGCCCCATCGACGAGCCCGAGTGACCTAGGCGGCACGCTGCACCCCCGCCGCCGGGCGCTCGCCCAGGGCGCGGCGGTAGCCGTCGGCCAGGCGGGTCAGCGCGCGCTCCCATGTGCGCTCGCGCACCGCGTCCAGAGCGCGCTGGGCGATGCGCTCGCGCAGCAGGGGTGATCCCGCCAGGTCGAGCACGGCGCGGGTCAGCGCCTGCGCGTCGGGCGGGCACAGGCGCCCGGTGACGCCGTCCTCCACGATCGAGCACGGGCCGCCCTCGGCCACCGCCACCACCGGCAGGCCGCTGGCCTGCGCTTCGAGCAGGACCTGCCCGAAGGTGTCGGTGCGGCTGGCGAAGAGGAACAGGTCGGCGCTGGCATACGCGCGGGCCAGGGCGTCGCCCTCGAGCCAGCCGAGGAAGGTCGCGTGCTCGCCCAGGCGGTCGCGCAGCGCGCCCTCCTCGGGGCCGCCGCCGGCCAGGCAGAGGTGCAGGCGCGGGTCGCGCTCGCGCGCGGCCAGGAAGGCGTCGGTCAGCAGGTCGGCCCCCTTCTCGCGCGTCAACCGGCCCGAGTAGAGGACGCTGAGCTCGCCTGGGAGGCTCATGGCGTCGCGCCGGGCGGGCGAGAAGCGCGCGACGTCCACCCCTCGGTCCCAGCGCCCGATGCGCTCGCCGTCGATGCCCATCGCCCGCAGGACCTCGTCGGAGGCCGGGCTGGGGCTGAGGACGACGCTGCACTGGCCGTAGAAGGCGGCGATGGCCGCGCGCGCGATGAACTCGAGCTTGGGGTCGGCCGCGCGCAGCCCCGCGTAGGCGGCCAGCTCGGTGTGGTAGGAGCCGAGCACCGGCACCTCCATGACGCGCGCGATGACGGCGGCGGCCACGCCCGCCGGGCCCGGGCTGCAGAGGTGCACGAGGTCGTAGCGGCCCTCGGCCAGCGCCTCCACGATCGCCGGCAGCGAGGGCACGCCCACCTTCAGCCCGGCGTAGAAGGGGATGTCGACCTCGGCCACGGCGCTCAGCCGGCGGTCGACGTTGGCGTCGGTGCCGACGACCTCGACCTCGAAGCCGGGCACGCCGCGCTCGCGGATCTCGTCGAGCGTGTGGGTGACGCCGTGCATGGCGCCGACGGCGTCGGCCACCAGCGCGACGCGCAGCGGATCGGCTTCGTGTTGCACGAGCTTGCCCTTCTCGCGGCCCAGGAAGGCGGCCGCGGGCGCGTAGGGGATCGCCGCGACGCAGGCGTCGAAGAGGCCGGCCGCGGCGGCGCCGGGGTCGCCGCCCGTGGTCGTGGCGGCCAGGACGCCGTCGACCGCGCCCGCGAGCTTGCGCTCGTGGGCGCGCCGAGCGCGGCGGAAGAGGTCGGCGTGGCTGAAGTCCTCGTGTTGCAGGTAGGCCAGCAGCTCGCGCTCGTCGAGGCGCAGGTCGATGGCGTCCAGCCAGGCGTGCAGGAGGGCGCGCGCGTCGTCGGGGCCGAGGTCGGCGCCGACCGCGCCGCGCCTAACGTCACCCTCGCGCATGACGCGCTCGACCATCGTCAGCACCGCACGCGGGTCGACCGCTCCGCCTTCGCCGCGCCCGAGCGCGCGGACGGCGAGGGCCATCGCGCTGTGCGCCCATTTGGCCGCGCTGCCCTGCTCGCCGCGCGCGGCCGCGCGGCCGGCGCGCACGTGACCGAGCAGCTCGTGCCAGGTGTGGGCGGTCGGCGTCTCGGTGAACGTGCGCCCGATGTCGACGCCGGCGTGGTCGTCGGAGCCCGCGATGCCGATGCCGCCGTGGGTCTCGACGTAGACGGCGGCGGGCGCGTTGAGCTCGCGCGCCCGTGAGCCGTTGCGCGTCTCCCACACGCCGAACAGCTGGGCGAGGCGGCGGCGGTGGCGCGGGGTCAGCGGCGCCTCGACGGCGTAGAAGGGGTGCGCGAGCGCGCAGGCGATCTCGCGCTCGTGCAGGTACTCGGCGACCTGCTCGACGTCGTCGGCGTGTGCCTGCAGCCAGTCGTGGTCGTCGCTCGTGATGCCGTAGCAGAGGACGTGCACCGCCTGGGGCTCGCCCTTGAACCACGTCGTCAGCTCCTCGGAGACGAAGACGTCGGGGCGGTCGGCGATCTGCAGCACGCCGGCGATCGTGTCGTGGTCGGTGATCGTCACGAAGTCCATCCCGCGACGCTTGGCCAGCGCGTAGACCTCGTCGGGCGGCGTGGCGCACTCGGGCAGCCCGAGCGCCCGCTGGACCCCGAGCTTGGAAAGCTGCGAGGCGGTCGAGTGGCAATGCAGGTCGGCCCTGCTCGTGGCGCGAACGTTCATCTCACCACAGCAGATTCCCCTGCAAAGCTCCATCTTCTGTGAAACGCTCGGAAAGATGGTGTGATCGACCGGTGAACGTTCTGGCGCCTGCGGTGCGTTAGTTGGGTCCACCCGCCAAGGAAGGCTCCCGTGCACCGCCATCTCTCCTACGCCAACGTCATGGCGACCACCGCCGTGTTCATCGCCCTCGGGGGCGGCGCCTACGCCGCCACCGCGCTGCCCAAGAACTCGGTCGGCGCGACACAGCTTCGCAACGACGCGGTCACGTCGGCCAAGGTCAAGAACGGCTCGCTGCGGCGCAGCGACTTCCGGACGGCCGACCTCGTCAAGCTGCGCGGCCCGGCGGGCGCGAAGGGCGCAGACGGCGCGGCCGGCGCCGCCGGTGCGCCCGGCGCGAAGGGCGACAGGGGCGAGCGCGGCGAGAAGGGCGACGCCGGCCGCTCGGCGCTGAGCACGCTGCAGTCGGGCGAGACGGTCCGCGGGGTGTTCGGCGTCGACGGGACGGCGACCGCCGCCGATCAGCAGTTCGCGACCGGGGTCACGCTGCCCGTCCCGGCGCCGACGGCTCTCGGCAACTTGGACGTCAACGTGGCCGGCGGCTTCGACGACAACCCGGCCTGCACCGGCAGCTACGCGGCTCCCACCGCGCCCCCGGGCCTGGCGTGCATCTATCCGGAGAGCGCCGGCCTACACGTCGGCCAGGCCAGCGGGTTCGTGCCCGGCGATCACGAGACGCCGTACGGGTTCCTCGTGCAGGCCGTCTCCAATGCCGCCGGCGCCGTCGTGTACCAGGGCTCCTGGGCCTACACCGCCCCGTGACGTTCACCACCTGATCACCGCGGCGGTGGTCGCGCCGTGGAAAGGGATGGTCCATGACCCTCCCCTCCGCGGCCACCGCCGGCGAGTGCGTCGTCGAGCGCGGCTCGCTGCGCATCGAGATCGGCCTCGCGCCGCTGCGCATCCACGTGCGCCGCGCCGGGCGCCGGCTGCTGCGCGCGCTGACCGTATGGGCGTGCGAAGGCGAGGTGCGCGATCGCTTCGTCCAGGTCACCGAGGGGGTGATCGCCGACGAGCGGCTGGGCTTCCCCGAGCGCGTGGTGGCGGCCACGGTCGCCGGCGAGGACGCGGATGGGGTGCTGATCGACCTGCACCTCAACGGCGGACGCCGGGCGCGCCTGCGGATCGACGTCGCCGGCGCCGAGCACGTGACCTTCGAGTTGGCGGCCGAGGGCACGCCGCTGCGCCTCGCGCTGGAGTGGGATGCGCGCGCCGAGGAGCGCTTCGGCGGGCTGGGCGCGCGCCATGCCCTGCGCGTGGACCACGCCGGGCGCGCGATCCAGCTGGGCGCGGACCGCGCCTACACCGGACCCGACTGCCCGCCCGAGCTGCGCGAGCTCGGCGGCATCCCGCAGGGCGACTACGCCCCCGCGCCGTTCCTACAGTCCAGCCGCGGCTACGCGCTGTGGTGTGAGACCTACGCCAACGGCACGCGCTTCGAGCTCGACGATCCGACCCGCGTCTCCACCCGTGGCGTCGCCGGCCCGCTGCGGTTGCACGTGTTCACCGACCCGACGCCCGTCGCGCGCCTGCGCCGCTACGTGCGCCTCACCGGCCTGCCGGCCCTGCTGCCCCACTGGGGCTACGGCTTCTGGAAGTCGCGCGACGTCTACCCGCACCAGGAGGACGCCGAGGAGGACGTCCACGGCTGCCGCTGGCACGACATCGCCCTCGACGCGATCGTCCTCGACTCGCCGTGGGAGACCCAATACAACACGTGGGAGCCCAATCCGCACCAGTTCCCGGACTTCGCCGGGATGGTCGCGCGCTGGCGCGCCACCGGCGTGCGCACGGTCGTGTGGGTTACGCCGTGGGTCAACCTCGAGTCGCTCGACGGCCAGATCCCGCCCGACCCTGGCTCGCGCCGGCTGCACCGCGAGCCGGCGCCCAACTACGAGCCCGGGCGCTTCGTTCGCGGCGCCGACGGCGAGCCGCACGTCGCGCGCTGGTGGATGGGCACGGGCTCGATGGTCGACTTCACCGATCCAGAGAGCGAGGCGTGGTGGCGCGCGCAGGCGGTCCGCGCGCTGCGTCTGGGCGTGGAGGGCATCAAGGCCGACGACGGCGAGGGCTACTACGTCGGTGAGGACCTGCGCTTCGCCGACGGGACCACCGGGGCGCAGAGCGCCTGGCGCTACGGCGGCCTGTACCGCGCTTCGATGCAGCGCGCGCTCGACGAGGCGCACGGCGCGGGGCGCGGCGTGCTCTTCGGGCGCAGCGGCTGGAGCGGCCAGCAGGCGACCGGCGTGCTGTGGGCGGGCGACCAGGCGTCGGATTTCTGGTCGCTGCGCACCCTGGTGTCGTGCACGATCGCGGCCGCGGGCAGCGGCTTCTCGAACTGGTCGCACGACGTCGGCGGCTACCTCGGCCAGCGCGGCGTGGAGCGCTGCCCGAAGGAGCTGCTGGTGCGCTGGGTGCAGCTCGGCTGCTTCACGGCGCTCATGCAGGCCCACGGCCGGCTCGAGCAGGAGCCGTGGACCTACGACCCCGAGACGCTCGCGCTCTACCGCGGCTATGTGCTGCTGCACGAGATGCTCAATCCCTACGTTCGCGCCGCAGCGGCCAGCGCCGCGCGGGGCGGGCCGCCCATCGTGCGCCCCGCCTCGCTGCTGGACCCCGGCGGCTGGGAGGTCGCCGATGCCTTCGGCTTCGGCCCCGCGCTGTGGGTCGCGCCGCTCGTCGAGGAGGGAGCGCGCGAGCGCGACGCGTGGCTGCCGCCCGGCGAGTGGATCGAGGCGTGGTCGGGACAGCGCGTGCGCGGCGGGCGCGAGGTGCCCGCGCCGGCGCCCCTGCACGCCATCCCGGTGTGGGTGCGTGCGGGCGCGATCGTCGTCACCCATCCGGCGGCCGCCGTCCGCGCGGGCCTCGGCGAGGGCGACGCGCCGCTGCACGCGACGCTGTGGGGCGAGCCGCGCTGCGGCCGCGCCCTCGCTCGGCTGGCCGACGGCACCGTCGTGCGCTGGCGGCGCGGGCGCTGGTCGGCGCACGGCCGGGCCGACGTGACCTTCAGCGAGCGCTAGCGCGATTCACCCGTCGGGAGTGGTGCGAGGTCGTCCGCCACGTGGTCGACGATGCGGCTCATGACCGACGTGCGGCACGAGCACGCGCCGCCGCGCTGGGAGACGAGCCGCGTCGAGGCCTTCAGCGACGGCGTCTTTGCCATCGCGATCACGCTGCTGGTGCTCGAGATCAAGCTCGCACCGTCGGACTTCGAGCATCTCGGTCGCGCTCTGCTGGACGAGTGGCCGGCCTACCTGGCCTACGTGACGAGCTTCCTGACCGTCGGGAGCGTGTGGATCGCCCACCACGACCTCTTCACCCGTCTGCGCTTCATCGACCCGGTGATGCTGCGCCTCAACCTGCTGCTGCTGATGGCGGCAGCGTTCCTGCCCTTCCCCACCGCCGTGCTCGCCCAGTCGTTCGACGCGTCCGCCAGGGCCGAGCGCGTCGCGGTGGCGTTCTACGGCTTCACCGCGCTCGTCATCGAGCTGCTGCTGCGCGCATTCGTGCGCTACGCCGCGTCGCAGCCGGAGCTCGCGTTCGCGCTCCCCGCAGACAGGCTGGAGGCCGAGCCGGCACCCCAGCGCGGATGGCGCGCAGCATTGAGCTCGGTGTTCTACGGGCTGGCGATCCTCATGGGCCTGTTCATCCTGCCCAAGCTGGCGGCCGCCTGCTACCTGGCCGTCGCGGTCCGGAGCGTCTTCGTCATCGGCGGCCAAGGTCGACTAGGCCTCCGCTGGCTGGGCGTGAGGTGATCAGCGCGCGCCCAGCGCTGCCGCCACGCGGGCGGCCTCGTCGGCGTCGCGGGCCGGCGCGATGCGCGCGGTGAGCGTGCGCCGGCGGAAGCGGGCGGCGCGCACGAGGCGCAGCGCCAGCGTCGACCCGGGGCGCGGCTCGCAGCGCTGGGGCGTGGTGGCCAGCGTGCGCGCGGTCGCGTGCAGAGGCGTGCGGTCGCTGACCACGACCACGTAGCCACTCCGCTCGCCGCGCAGGTGAAACCACGCCACCCGCGCGAGCGAGATCGCCCCGCGACCCAGGGCGACGCGCGTGCCGTCGTGCAGGACGGCGTCGATCTGTGCCGCGCTCGTCCACGCCGGGAAGAGCACGTCGACGCTGCGGCGCGCGCGACCGGCCGACGCCACGGTCCACGCGCTCTCGACGTACTCGGCGCGGAAGCGGTGCACGGTGACGATGCGGACGTCGCCCGCCGCCACGGCGCCGCGGGCGTCCAGGCGCTGGAACGGCGCCGCGTAGGCGTGGCGCGGGTGGGCGACGACCCGCCCCGTACCGCGCGGCGCGCGGGTCAGGCGCAGGGGCGGATCGGCGAGGCTGGGGTGCAGGCGGCTGATCTGCGAGGCCAGCAGCGTGCGATTGGCCACGTCGCGCACCACCACCCCGAAGGCCGCGGGCGGCCGGCCGCCGATCGTCGCCACCGGGCGCCCGTCGCCGTCGTAGAGACGGGCGAGCTCGATGCCGCCGTAGCCGACCTCGGCGTGGACGCCGTTCAGCCAGGGGGGCGCCAGCGTCCCGCCACCCTCCTCGTCGGCCCAGCGCGTGTAGAGCCCCAGGCCGCGATCGAAGAAGTACTTCGCCCACGCCCCGAACTCCGGACGAGCGTGGAAGTCGTCGGCGCGCGCGATGGCGAGCAGGCCCTGCTGGGCGAAGGCGAAGGTCTTGCCGATCTGCCAGCGCTTGAGGCCGAGTCCCGAGTCCCAGTTGAGAAAGCCGCTGTGGGTCCAGTAGCCCAGCAGCACGCGCTCGACCCAGGCGGTCAGCACGTCGTGATCGCCGCGCGGCAGCGCGGGCATGCCGGCGGTGCGCGCCCGCCACGAAGCGCCGCATGTGCAGGTAGTAGTCGCGGCGCAGCAGCGACGTGTCGCCGGTCATCGTCGCGGCGTGGGCGAAGACCTCGGAGTTCCAGTTGATCTGGTTGAGGCGGACGTTGGGGTAGCGGAAGAAGGCTCCGTGCGCGCAGCGCTGCACGAGCGAGGCCATGCGCTGCGCCTCGCCGGCCTCGATGCCGAGAACGTCGCGCGCGCGCCACGCGCACGCCAGCCCTTCGGCGACCTTGGGGTCGACGGACTTCTCCATCCCCGCACCGGCCGAGCGCACGCTGGCCAGCCAGCCGCCGACGTGGAACATCTTGTCGGGCCGCGTGGCGTGGGCGCGCTCGCTCCACGGCGGCGACTCGCACAACCGGCCGGCCAGCGCGCGCCCGCGGGCGTCGGCGCGGGCGGCGCCGCGGTGATCGCGCAGCGCGGCCACCGCGTGGATCGTGAGGAGGGCGGCGTTGATCGCCGACTCCGCCTCGCCGCCGACGCCGTAGCAGCGGTCGTCCGCGTCCCACAGATGGTCCATGCGCTCGGCGATCGGGTCGACGAAGGCCCAGTAGCCGGCCTCGGTGAGCCCGGCGGTGCCATCGGCGGCGCGCGCCCCCGGCCAGGAGGTCGCGACGGGTGAGGGAGGCGGGCATGCCCTGACGGTCGGGCACGCGCGCGCCCGTGGACAGCCCCCCAAGGGTGGTGCGGCGACCCCGGAGGTGGGCGATCCGCCCACCCTGGAGACCGCAACTTCGCGGCCGTCATCCGTTGCCGGTTCGACAGGCGGGCCATCGCGGGTGCGCCCGGTTCATCCAGCGGGACATGCAACTTTCCCCGCTCATGGCCGACAAATAGGGAGATGCGTCCGCTCATCGGCGTCACCACCTCCGAACTGCGACCCGGATCGCTGGCCACGCTGCAGCGTGCGGGCGCCCCGCCGCACCCGGAGATCATGCTCGGGACGACGTACCTGCGCGCCATCGACGCCGCCGGCGCGATCCCGGTGATCCTCTCGCCCGTCGACCTCGCGGCGGTGCCCGAGCTGGTGGGGCGCCTGGACGGCATCTGCCTTGCCGGCGGGCCCGACCTCGACCCGGTCGCCTACGGTGCCCGCACGCGCCATCCCCTCCTGGGCGCGACGGACGCCGGCGTCGACGCGTTCGAGCTCGCCGTCGCCCGCGCCGCCGATGCGAGCGGACTCCCGCTGCTGGGCATCTGCCGCGGCGCCCAGGCGCTCAACGTCGCGCGCGGCGGGACGCTGCACCAGCACGTCGGCGGCCACCGCCAGGCCGAGGTCGCCACCGTCACCACGCAGAGCGTGAGCGTCGCGGCCGATTCGCTGCTGGCGACGGTCACCGGCTGCGGCCCGACGCTCGCGGTCAACTCCTTCCACCACCAGGCCGTCGACGTCCCCGGCGCGGGCCTGCGGGTCGTCGCCCGGGCGCCGGACGGGACCGCGGAGGCCGTCGAGGATCGCGCGCGCCCGTTCGTCCTCGCGGTGCAATGGCACGCCGAGACGCTGATCGAGCGCCCCGAGCACGGCGCGCTGTTCGCCGCGCTGGTGCAGGCCGCGGGCGCACGTCCGCTGCGCCTGGCCGCCGCCGCGTAGCGACGTCAGTCAGGCCGCCGCGCGAGCGGCGGGCGCGGCCAGCGCGCGCAGCAGGCCGGCCGTCAGCTCGGGCAGCGCCGGGCGCTGGGAGGGCTCGACCTCGAGCAACAGCGGGGCGTCGTGCTCGCGCAGCACCGCGGCGATCCGGCCCCACGGAAGCGAGCCGCGCCCCGGCGGCAGGTGCAGGTCGAGCTTCAGCGGGTCGATTCCCGGGGCGTCGATGTCGCGCCGGCGCACGCCGAGGTTGTCGTGGACGTGGAAGAGCACGACGTCGGGCGCGACTGCGGCGGCGACGATGGCGGGGTCGCTGTGCGACGCCTCGGCCGTGATGTGCAGGTGCCCGACGTCGAGCAGCATCCCGGCGGCGGGCGAGCCCAGCCGCCGCACGAGGTCGCGCACGGCCAGCGGGTCGTGGCACAGGCGCGGCGGCCCCGGGTGGACGGGGGCCAGGTTCTCGATGGCGATCCTCACGCCAAGCGTGTGCGCTCGCTGGAGGTGGCTGAGGAGGGAGCCTTCCTCGAGGCGAGCGCGCTCGTGGGCGCGCGGGCGGTCGGGACCGCCGCCGTCCACGAAGTTCAGGCCGTGGTAGGCGACGAGCTCGGCGCCCGCCTCCGCGGCGTGGTCGAGCAGCCCGGCGAACGCGCGATCGTGCTCGATCGTCCCCGCGCTGAGGTCGTCGGGAGCGTGCAGGACGAGGCGCAGTGCGCTCGTGTCCAACGCCGCGCGCAGCGCCCGCGCGTGTCTGCGGCAGCGCGCGCGGTCGGCGAGCATCGCCCGGGGCGGGGTGTGCACCTGCAGCCAGCGCAGGCCCGCCTCCTCGTGCGCGGCCAGCACCCGGGCCGTCGGCCAGGCGTCGCGGTGCAGGTTCAGGCCGAGGCGGTCGCGCATCCTGGGTGATGGTTCGCCAGCGGCGTGCTACGCCTTGTTGCGGTGCGGTGACCTGGTGGTGAACAGGCGGTTACTGCGGACGAGGAGCGGCGCTTCGCAGCCAACAACTCACCGAGGGGAACGCAGGGTGGCGGGGCGCTGGCGCGGGCGGTCGTTTCGGCGCTCGGACGGAGGCGCTCGCGCCCGGGCACACTCCCTCCCCTCGATGATGCTGTTTGCGCCGCGCAGCGCCGCAAGCGCCGCGCGGACGACCGCGAAGCACCGCCTAATCCAAAGGCAGCGAACGCCGCGGCACCGGCGAGGAGTGCACGATCGACGTCGTCGTCTGCCCGAACGGCGTGAAGTTGTCGAGGACGGCCTCGAGGTCGTCGATGGCGCGCACGTGCAGGCGCAGCAGGAAGCAGTCCTCGCCGGTGATGCGCTCGCACTCGACGACCTCGGGGGTGGACTCGGCGAGCTCGGGGATCTTGTGGATCTGGCGGGCGAACGGGCGCACGCGCACGACGGCGGCCAGCGGAAAGCCGATCGCCTGGGGGTCGACGACGGCGCGGTAGCCGGTGATGACCCCGTCGCGCTCGAGGCGCCCGACGCGCTCGGCCACCGCCGGCGCCGACAGGCCGACCCGGCGCCCGAGCTCCGCGAAGGCCACGCGGCCGTCGCGCTGGAGCTCTTCGAGCAAACGACGGTTGATCTCGTCAAGGCCGTTCTGTTCGTAGGCCATCGGCTCAGAAATCCTTCGATAGTCCATGGATTGGCGCGCTGATGCCGTTGACCATATCGGTGATGGCCATCGCGTCCAAACCGACCCGCCGCCGCCTCACCCAGACGACGCCACCCGAGGGCTACTTCGTGGTCAGCGCGGTCTTCCACTACCTGGGGCCGGCGTTCGCGGTGCTGCTGTTCGCGCGTGTCGACGTGCTCGGCGTGGCGTGGCTGCGGATCGCCTCGGCCGCGGTGATCTTCGCCCTGTGGCGGCGCCCGTGGCGCAGCGTGCGCGGCGCCGGGCGGCTCCTGCTCGCCTGGGGCGTGGTGCTGGCGGCGATGAACAGCTGCTTCTACCTGGCCATCGACCGGCTGCCGCTGAGCACCGTCGCGGCAATCGAGTTCCTCCCGGTGATCGTCCTGGCCGCCTTCGGCGCCCGCACGCCGCGCAACCTCGGCGCCCTCGCCCTCGCCGTCCCCGGCGTCTACCTGCTGACCGACGTCGCCCTGGAGGGCGATCCGCTGGGCGTCGCCTTCGCCTTCGTCAACGCCGCGCTCTTCGCCGCCTACATCGTGGTCAGCCACCGCGCCGCCCAGAACGGCTCTGTCCCCGGGATCGACCTGCTGGGGATGGCGATGCTCATCGCCGCCGTGGTGGCGACGCCGATCGGCGTGTGGGGCGCGGTGCCCGCCTTCGGCGACCCGGCCGCCATCGCGGCCGGCATCGGCGTGGGCGTCTCCTCCTCGGTCATCCCCTACGTGACCGATCAGCTCGCGATGGCGCGCATGTCGCGCTCGACCTACGCGCTCATGGTCGCGCTGCTGCCGGCGATGGCGACGGTCATCGGCGTCGTCGTGCTCGCTCAGCTGCCCAGCGCGGTCGAGGCGCTCGGCGTCGCGCTGGTGATCGCGGGCGTCGCGGTGCACCGCGACGCGGACACCGCCGCTTAGGCGCTCGGCCAGTCGGCGGCGAGCATCGCGTAGACCACGTCGTCGAGCATCCGGTCGCCGATGCGCTCGACCTCCCGCAGGATCCCCTCCTCGCGGAAGCCCAGGCGCTCGGGAATGGCGCGGCTGCGCGTGTTCTCGACCGCGGCCTGGATCATGACCCGGTTGAGCTTCCAGGTGGCGAAGGCGTGGTCGACGTACGCGCGCACGGCCTCGGTCATCGTCCCGCGGCCCTGCTCGCCGGCCGCCAGCCAGTAGCCGATGCTCGTCTTGCGGTTCAGCCAGTCGATGTTGTGGACGCCGATCACCCCCGCGATCCGCCCGCCGGGGTCGACGATCGCGGTCTGCAGCCCGTCGTTGTCGGCGATCTGCTTGCGCGTGACACGGATGAAGGCGAGCACGTCGGCGGGCGCGCGGTCGCTCTGCACCCAGGGCATCCAGGGCCCGAGGTGCTCGCGGTTGGCGTCGATCAGGGCGAAGACCTCGTCGGCGTCGGCCTCCTCGAGCAGGCGCAGGGCGTAGCCCCCGGGCAGCTCGTGGCGCAGCATCTAGACCTTCGCCTCGAACGCTTCGAGCGCCTCGTAGGCCTCCTCGACCGCCCGCTTGGCCGCCGTGTGCCGCGCGGTCGACTTGGCCGTGTCGTATTTGGTGGCCCACGCCTTGGGGTCGGCCAGCTCCTCCTCGAGCGCCGTCAGCGCCTCCTCGGCCTGGACGACGGAGCGCTCCAGGCGCGCCTGCTCGCGGACGCGGTTCTTCGACGGGCCGTCGGGCTTGGCCTTCTCCGGCTTGGCCTTGGCCGCGGGCTCCTTGGCGCGGGGGGCGCCGTTGGTGACCGGCGCGGGCGGCACCGACGACGGCGACAGGCCCATCGCCTTGCGCTCCTCGCGCACGCGGGCGTACTCCGCCCAGCCGCCGACGTAGGAGCGCAGCGCGTAGTCCTCGACGGCGATCGTGCGCGTGCCCACCGCGTCGAGCAGCGCGCGGTCGTGGGTGACGAGGATCAGCGAGCCCGGGAAGGCCTGCAGCGCGTCCTCCAGCGCCTCGCGCGACTCGAGGTCGAGGTGGTTGGTGGGCTCGTCGAGGATCAGCACGTTGGCGCCGGACTGCACGAGGATGGCCAGCGACAAGCGCCGGCGCTCGCCGCCGCTGAGCCCGTCGAGCGGCTTGTCGACCTCCTCGCCGCTGAACAGGAAGCGCCCGAGCAGGGCGCGGGCCTGGTTGGGCGGCAGCCCGGTGCGCTTGACGGCGGCCTCGAGCACGGTGCGCGCGTTGCCGCCCTCGAGCTCCTCGGCGTGCTGGCTGAGGTAGCCGACCTTGACGTTGTGGCCCGAGCGCAGCCGGCCGCCGTCGAGCGGGCGCTCGCCGACGAGCGCCTGGATGAGGGTCGTCTTGCCGGTGCCGTTGGGACCGACGAGCGAGACGTGCTCGCCGCGCTCGAGCCACAGCTCGGCGTCGGCGAGCAGCACCCGCGGCGGATCGGCCCCGACCTGCAGACGGCCCTCGTCGAGCTCGAAGATCACCCGCCCCGAGCGCTCGGGCTTCTTGAACGCGAAGGCCAGCGAGCGCCCGTCGCGCGGGTCGCGCTCGATGCGCTCGATCTTGTTGAGCTTCTTGAGGCGATCCTGGGCCTGGCGCGCCTTGGTCGCCTTGAAGCGGAAGCGCTCGACGAAGCGCTCCATGCGCTCGATCTCGGCCTGCTGCTTCTCGATCGCGCGCCCCAGGGCCAGCTCGCGCGCGGCCTGCTCCTTGCGCCACGCGTGCCAGGTGCCGTCGAAGAAGCGCGCGCGGCCCGCTTCGAGCTCGAGCACGGCGGTCCCGACGGTCTCCAGGAACCAGCGGTCGTGGGCGACCAGCACGATGGCGGCGTCGAGCTCGAGCAGCGTCTGCTCCAGCCACTCCAGCGACTCGATGTCGAGGTGGTTGGTCGGCTCGTCGAGGAGCAGCAGATCCGGTTGGGCGGCGAGCGCCCGGGCCAGCGACCCGCGCGTGAGCTGGCCGCCGGAGAACGTTCGCAGCGGGCGGTCGAGGTCCTCGTCGGTGAAGCCGAGGCCGTGCACGACCGAGCGCGCGCGCTCGCGCCAGCCGTAGCCGCCGGCGGCCTCGAAGCGCGCCTGCACGCCGGCGTAGCGGTTCATCGCGGTCTTCAGACCAACGGATTCGCCGTCGGTGCCCTCCGTCGCCATGGCGTGCTCGAGGCGCCCCAGCTCGGCCTCGAGCTCGAGCGGCTCGCGGCAGCCGCTGAGCACGTACTCCCGCAGGCTGAGGTCGCGCTCGCGCGGCGGGCGCTGGTCGTGCAGGGCGACGCGGGTGCCCTTGGCCAGCGCCAGCTCGCCGCCGTCGATCGACGTCTCGCCCGACAGCATCCGCAGCAGGGTCGTCTTGCCCGCGCCGTTGCGCCCGGCGATGGTCATGCGCTCGCGCCGCTCGAGCTTGAACGAGACGCCGCGCAGCAGGGGCTCTCCGGCCATGTCCTTGCTGAGGTCTGAAGCGATGAGGACCGCCACGCCCCCCATGGTAGGTTGCGCCGCCATGCGATCCGGACTGATCGGGCTGGTCCTCGCGGTCATGCTCGCCGGCCCGGCCGCGGCGGCCGAGACGGTGACCACGATCCCCGGCGCCCCCGGGCCCGGCCCGTCGAAGTACGACAAGGTCTTCGTCACGAAGTTCGGGCCCAAGAGCGCCAAGCGCGTGCTCGTGCTCATGCCGGGCTACTACGGCGGGGCGGGTGACTTCACGCTCGACGCGCGCGAGATCGTCAAGCGCGTGCCCGGCCTGCAGGTGTGGGCGATGGACCGCCGCTCGCAGGCGCTGGAGGACACCGGGCGCTTCGCCGCCGCGCTCGCCGGGCGCATCAGCGTCCAGCAGGCTTTCGACTACTACCTCGGATGGCTCTCGAACCCATCCATCCAGCCTCACTTCGAGCCGCTCGATCCGGCGCGGTTCGCCTTCGCCAAGCAATGGGGCCTGTCGATGACGCTGCAGGACGTGCGCCGCGTCGTGCTCAGCGCGAAGCGCCAGGGCAAGCGCGTGATCCTCGGCGGGCATTCGCTGGGCGCCTCGATGACCGTGGCCTACGCGAGCTGGGACTTCAACGGCCGGCCGGGCTACAAGGACCTCGACGGCCTGGTGCTCATCGACGGCGGGCTGCTGGGCTCGTTCTCGACCCCCGATCTCGCGGCCACCAAGAAGGCCGTCAAGGCGCTCGACGCGAACGGGCCCTTTGTGGACCTCCTCGGGCTCAAGCTCCCGTGGGCCGCCGGCGTCTTCAGCGAGGTGGGCGCGCTGGCCGCCCTGAAGGAGCCGACCGCCCCCGCCATCGCCCAGTCCTTCCCCCTGCTGCCGGCGGCGTTCAAGCCGCCGATCCCGGCCACCAACCGCGGCCTCTTCGGCTACGCGTTCGACGCCTCCACGTCGCCCGCCGCGCTGTCGCTCATCCACGTCCAGGCCGGGACGCTCGGTCCCACCGGCGACTGGATCGACGGCGAGGTGACGCCGATCGAGCGCTTGGCGCAGACCTTCGGCCAGGAGCCCGCCAACGCGAGCGAGTGGTACTTCCCGGCCAAGCTCAGCATCGACGTCGACGCGGCCAACGCGCTGACCCGCAACGCGCAGACCGACTACCTGAAGCTGCGTCCGTGGCACCGCCGGGCCGTCGACCTGCCGCTCTACGCGCTGCAGACCGATCTGACTAACGGCGCCGTCCTGCGCGGCGCGAAGCGCTTCATCGCGGGCTCGCAGGTCCCGCGCGGGCGCGCCGTGCTCGTGGACGCCTCGGCCACCGAGAGCCACCTGGACCCCCTGACCGCCGCGCCCGATCGCAACCGCTTCCTGCAGACGGTTGTTCCCTTCCTGCGCAAGCTGGCACCATCGGCGCCATGAGCGAGCGCACCTCTTACGAGCCCGGCGTACCGAGCTGGGCCGACCTCTCCACCCCCGACGTCGACGCCTCCAAGCGCTTCTACTCCGGCCTCTTCGGCTGGGAGGCGCAGGACGCCGGCCCCGCCGAGGAGACCGGCGGCTACGCCATGTTCACGATCAGAGGCCGCAACGTCGCGGGGCTGTCTCCGATCCAGGACGAGAACCAGCCGCCCATATGGTCGGCCTACGTCTCGACCGACGACGCCGATGCCGTGGCGCAGCGCGCGGCGCAGGCGGGCGGCAACGTCCTCTTCGGGCCCATGGACGTCGCGGACGCGGGCCGCATGGCGGTCCTCGCGCACCCGGCCGGCGGGATGATCGGCGTCTGGCAGGCGGGCGCCCACACCGGAGCCGAGCTCGTCAACGAGCCGGGCACGATGAACTGGAACGAGCTGCAGACCCGCGACGTCGAGGGCGCCAAGGCGTTCTACGGCGCCGTCTTCGGGTGGCAGCCCGACGACCAGGACTTCGGCGGGATGACCTACACCCTCTTCAATGTCGCCGACACCCCGATCGCGGGCGCGATGCCCACGCCGTCCGCGGTGCCCGACGAGGTTCCGGCCTTCTGGCTGACCTACTTCACGGTCGAGGACTGCGACGCGTCGGTGGCCAAGGTCCAGGAGCTCGGCGGCAGCGCGCTGGGGCCGGCGCACGAGATGGAGGGCGTCGGGCGCTTCGCGATCGTCGCCGATCCGCACGGCGCGACCTTCGGCGTCATCGCCGGAGAGCCGCCCGAGGAATAGCCCGCACCGGCGCGAGCGCCGGACCTACACTCGTGTCATGGCGCGTCCGGCAGGCTGGCCTGCGTTGTTCTGGACTGCGTTCAAGGGCTCACAGAACGCGATGGTGCTGCTCGACGAGCGGCGCCATCACGTCGAGGTCAACGGCGCGTACGTCGAGCTGCTCGGCTACCCCCGCGACGAGCTGATCGGTCGACCGGTCTACGAGTTCGTCGACGGCGGCCCGCTTCTGACGGCCGGGGAGTGGCGAGCGACGATCGCACGCCGTGAGTTCAACGGCGAGACCGGTCTCCTGTGCGCGGACGGGAGCACCGTGACCGTGCAATACGCGGGCCACACCGAGGTCGTCACCGGCGAGCGGCGCGTGCTGTTCGTCGCCTTGAGCACGTCGCGCTGGGGGCACCAACCCCGGCACGACCCCGGCCCGACGACGCCCACCGCGACCCTGTCGCCGCGCGAGAGGGAGATCGTGCAACTGGTGGCGGCCGGAGAGACGGGACCGGAGATCGCCGAGCATCTGCATCTCTCCCACGCCACGGTGCGCACCCACGTCCGCAACGCCATGGCCAAACTCGGCGCCCGCTCCCGCGCCCATCTCGTGGCCAAGGCGTTGGGTGAGGGCCACTCGCTGGGATGACGCCCGCGCTCAGCCTGCGCTCTGCGGCGGCCGCGCCGCGGCAGCGGTGACGGGCCCCGAGTAGAGGACCTCGCGCTCCCAGGCGCCCGGCGGCTGGGTGTGCAGCCGCCAGTACTGCTCGGCGATCTCGTCGGGGTCGAACGCCGACCCGGGCGCCACGGCACCGGCGACGGTGACGGTCGCGACGTGGATCCCGGAGGGCTCGTAGGTACGCGCCGCCAGCTCCGTCAGCGCGCGGACGCCGGCCTTGCCCAGCGACAGGCTCACCACGTCGGGCACCGGCTCGGGCATGCCGCCGGTGAGCAGGATCGTGCCCCGGCCGGTCTGTGCCATCGCCGGGCCGAGGTGCGCGACGGCGGTGATCGCGCCCACGACGTTGACCGCCCACGCGTCGAGGTGCTGCTGCGCGCTGAGCTCGCCGAGCGCGTCCGACTGGATCAGCGCCGCGTTGTAGACCAGGACCTCGGGGACGCCGAGACGATCGACGATCTCGTCGAGCGCGGCGCGCAGTGCCGGCTCGTCGGTGACGTCGGCGCTGACGCCGAGGGTCTCGGCACCGAGGCCGGCCAGCGCCGCGAGCGCGGCGCCGACCGTGCCGGGTGAGCGCGCGAGGATGCCGACCGCCAGACCCTCGCGCGCGAAGCGCCGGGCGACGGAGGTCCCGATCCCGGGGCCCGCTCCGATGACGATTGCTCCTGGCATCAGGCTTACAAACGGTAAGCGTCGGTCAGCCGGCGCAGGTGCGGCTACCCGGTGTCCTGGCGCTCGGTCAGGCCGGCGGCCTCGATGAGGCTCTTGGGGGCCACGGTGAGGTAGGCGTCCTCGATGGCACCGGCGATCTCCTCCCACTGCAGCGCGCGGTCCAGCCGCACGCCGAGCCAGCCGCGATGGCCGACGTACGGCGGGCGGAAGTAGTGCCCGGGCGCGCTCTCCACGAGCGCCTGCTGCATCCCCTCGGGCGCGGCCAGCCACAGCGCCAGGCGCCCGTCGTCGTGATGGTTGTCGAGGTACATCACGAAGGTCTTCTTCTCGCGGATGAAGAAGCTCGGCTGGCCATGGCTGAGGCGCTCGCTCGTCTCGGGCAGCGAGAGGCACAGCTCGCGCACGCGGTCCAGAGGAGTCGTGGCGACCATGGTCAGGCGCCCCGCAGCCCGCCGTGCGGCAGCCCGGCGCCCGTGCGCTGCCACTCCACGAGCAGCTCGTTCTCGCGCGCGACGTGTGCGGCGGCGCCCGTGAACTCGCGGAACATGGCCTTCAGCCGGCGCATCCCCTCCGGCGGGTGGGCGGCGAGCTCGCGGGCCAGCGCGAGGGCGGCGGCCTCCGCGCTCGCGGCGGGGGCCGTGCGGTGCAGCAGCCCGAGCGCGCGCGCCTGCTCCATGCCGAGGGTGCGCCCGGTGAACACGAGCTCCTTGGCCGCGGCCAGCCCGACCAGCGGGGTCAGCCGCGCGGGACCGACCGGTACGCCGAGCCGCGCTCCGGCCCACGCGAGCTTGAGATTGTCCGCACCGACGCGCAGGTCACAGCCGGCGGCGATCTCGGCGCCGGCGCCCACCACGTTGCCCACGCACACGCACACCGTCGGGGCGGGGAACGCCTCCACCGCGGCATAGACGCGGGTGAAGGCCTCCATCCGCGCGATGCCGCCGGCGCCGTCGAGGACCTCCGCGACGTCGGCGCCGGCGCACAGCGCGCGGGTGCTCGTCGTCGAGAGGACGAGCACGCGCAGCTCGTCGTCGGCCGCCAGCGCGGCCAGCGCCGCCTCGAGCTCGGCCAGCGTCGCGGAGTCCAGCGCGTTGCGCGCCTCGGGGCGATCGAGTCGGACGATCTCGATCCCGGCGTCGAGCCGCTCGCGTTGCAGGGCCGCCATGGCGTCCACGTTCTATACGATGCGAAGGGAGATGAAGCGTCTGCTCGCCGCGCTACCCGTGATCTTCGTCGCCCTGCTGGTGCTCGCGCCCGCCGCGCTGGCCCACGACGGCGGCGAGGGCTGGTGGGGCGAGACCAATGACAAGGTCGTCACCAACGCCGGCTTCATCCTCATCGTCTTCTTCCCGGTCTTCATCTTCCTGATGAGCATGCTCCAGGGCCACCTCGAGAAGCGCAAGGAGCGCCGCAAGAAGGTCCACAAGCAGCTCGCCGGCGAAGAGCAGGCCTGGCGCGGCGGCTGGTAGCCGGATCTTCACAGAGCCCGCCGCCGGCGCGGCCACCATGGTGGCTACAAACGAGATCCCTCCTCGTTGATGGCACGTGGCGTCCCGGACCTCCCTGCCCGGGACGTTCGTGTTTGTAGGGTCGGCGCCATGACCGACGAGGTGCGTTACGAACGGGTCGGCGCGGCCGCCGTCCTCACCATCGACCGTCCGCACCGACGCAACGCCGTCGACGGGCCCACGGCCGAGCGCCTGCTGGCGGGGGTCGAGGCCTTCGAGGCCGACGACAGCGCGCGGGTGCTCGTCCTCACCGGCGCCGGCGGCGTCAGCTTCTGCGCGGGCGCCGACCTCAAGGCGATCGAGACCTACGCGGGCCGCCTCGATGACCCCAACGGGCCGATGGGATTCACCCGCCGCACGCCGACCAAGCCGACGATCGCCGCCATCGGCGGCTGGTGCCTGGCCGGCGGCCTCGAGCTCGCGCTGTGGTGCGACCTGCGCGTGGCCGCCCAGGGCTCGACGCTGGGCTTCCCCGAGCGCCGCTGGGGCGTGCCCCTCATCGACGGCGGCACGCAGCGACTGCCGCGCATCGTCGGGATGGGCCGCGCGCTGGACCTCATCCTCACCGGCCGGCTCATCGGCACGGACGAGGCGCTGGCCATGGGTCTGCTGACCGAGGTGGTGCCCGCCGGCGAGTACCTCGCGCGCGCCCTGGAGATGGCCGAAGGGCTCGCCAGCTTCCCCCAGGAGACGATGCTCGCCGACCGCCGCGCGGCGCTCGAAGGGCTCGGTCTGCCGCTGGCCGACGGGCTCGCGCTCGAGGCGCAGGCCGGCCCCACGGTGTTCGCCGATGCGGTGGCCGGCGCGGCCCGCTTCGCCGGCGGCGAGGGCCGCGGCGGAGCCGGCGCTGGCGTATAGGCTTGCCGTTCACCAGGGAGGAGCACGCGTTGAGGTATTTCGTCACCGGGGCCACGGGCTTCATCGGCCGTAACCTCGTGCAGGAGCTGCTGCGCAACCGCGAGGGCGAGATCTACGTGCTCGTGCGTGAGAGCTCGAAGGAGCGGCTGGCGGAGCTCATCGAGGGCTGGGACGGCGGCGAGCGCGTGACGGCGGTGGTCGGCGACCTCACGCACGAGCGCCTGGGCGTCGAGCAGTCCTGGATCGACGAGCACCGCGGCATCGACCACTTCTTCCACCTTGCGGCCGTCTACGACATGACGGCCGAGGACGAGGCGAACGACCGTGCCAACGTGACCGGCACGCGCAACACGGTGGCGCTGGCCAACGCGCTCGAGGTGGGCGCGCTGCACCACGCGTCCTCGGTCGCCGTCACGGGTGCCTACAAGGGCCTCTTCCGCGAGGACATGTTCGACGAGGGCCAGAAGCTGCCCTCGTCCTATCACCAGACGAAGTTCGACGCGGAGAAGATCGCCCGCGAGGAATCGACCGTCCCGTGGCGCGTGTACCGGCCTTCCGTGGTCATCGGCCACTCGAAGACCGGCGAGATGGACAAGATCGACGGGCCCTACTACTTCTTCAAGGCGCTGCAGAAGGCGCGCCACGCGCTGCCCGAGTGGTTCCCGCTCGTCGGCCTCGAGTTCGGCTACACGAACATCGTGCCCGTCGACTACGTGGCCGCCGCGATGGACCACATCGCCCACGAGCCCGGGCTCGACGGTCAGGCCTTTCACCTGATGGCCCCCAAGTCGCAGCGCTCGGGCGACGTGCTCAACACCTTCGCCAAGGCGGCTCATGCCCCGCAGATGGTGATCCGCATCGACAAGCGCCTGACCGATGCGCTGCCCAAGGGCGTCGGCTCGCTGCTGCTGCAGCTGCCGGCGCTGAAGGGCGTGCGGCGCACGCTGCTCGCCGACCTCGGGATCCCCGAGGAGATTCTCGGCCACCTCGCGTTCACCGCACAGTTCGACACGCGCGACACCGAGCGCGCGCTGGCCGGGTCGGGCATCGAGGTCCCGCCGCTGGAGGACTACTCCGAGCTCATCTGGGACTTCTGGGAGCGCAAGCTCGATCCCGACCTCTACAAGGACCGCTCGTTCGAGGCCGCCATCAACGGGCGCACCGTCGTCATCACCGGCGCCTCGAGCGGCATCGGCCGCGCGGCGGCGATGAAGATCGCCGCGGCCGGCGGGATCCCGCTGCTCGTCGCGCGCTCGATGGACAAGCTCGAGGAGGCCAAGGCCGAGATCGAGGCCGCCGGGGGGACGGCGTACGTCTACTCGGCCGACCTCTCCGACCTCGACTCGATCGACGCCCTCGTCAAGCAGATCCTCGACGACCACGTGTCCGTCGACATGCTGGTCAACAACGCCGGGCGCTCGATCCGCCGGTCGATCGCGCTCAGCCAGGACCGCTTCCACGACTTCGAGCGCACGATGCAGCTGAACTACTTCGGCGCCATCCGCCTGACCATGGGGCTGCTGCCGCACATGCGCGAGCGGGGCTCGGGCCACATCGTCAACGTCTCCTCGATCGGGGCGCAGACCAACCCGCCGCGCTTCAGCGCCTACGTCGCGTCGAAGGCGGCGCTCGATGCGTGGACGCGCGTCGTCAGCTCGGAGGTGGTGGGCGACGGCATCACCTTCACCACCATCCACATGCCGCTCGTGCGCACCGCGATGATCGCGCCGACGAAGATGTACGACTCCTTCCCCACCATCACGCCCGACGAGGCCGGCGATCTCGTGTGCGAGGCGCTGCGGGCCAAGCCCAAGCAGATCAACACGCGCCTGGGGACCTTCGGCGAGGTCGCCTACTCGCTGGCCCCGAAGGCCGTCGACCAGGTCCTGCACATGGCCTACAAGGTCTTCCCGGACTCGGCCGCGGCGCGCGGCGAGAAGGATCCCAATGAGAAGGCGTCGATGGAGCAGGTGGCGATGGCCAACCTCATGAAGGGCGTCCACTGGTAGCGCCGACGGCGAACGGCACGCGGCCGGAGTCACAGCGCGTGCCCGAGCCGTCCTGACGGGAGAAGGCCGCGGTCACCCGGACCCAGCCGCTCGCCTGCCTCGCTCCCGGGCCGAGCGTCGCGTGCATGGACAGCACGATCTGCCCGAAGGTGCCGTCGCGGTGGGTGTTGTCGGAGATCTTGACCACCCGCAGGCCATGAGGCTCGCGACGGAAGGCAGCCGCGGTGCCGTCGAAGGCCGACCAGCGCGCGGTCCAGCGCGAGCCGTTGGCGCAGGGTGCGTGGACCTGCGTCTCGAAGGCCACCGGGTGCGCGGGACGATCGAAGCGCATCACCATGCCCGCGCCCTGGGACGTGCGGCCGTTGCCCGCGGACAGCTTGAGCCAGTCGTCGCTCTTGGCGTGACCGGTCGCCTGGTGGACGACCAGCGCGAGCAGGACGACCGCGACGAGGGCGAGCAGCGCCCGCATCCTCCACAGCACACGATTCCCGGTGGGCATCACCAGGGGATCGGCCGCGTGTCAGGTCCCTTGAACGAAGCGGGCGACGTCCTCGGCGTCGGCGTGCAGCGCTGCCTTCGCCTCTGGGGCCACGCGCCCGAAGAGGTCGAGCGTCACCTCGCCGCCCGCGGCGCTCCAGGTGCCGACGGCGCGCCCGTCGACGGTCGCCGTGGCGCGCAGCATCCCGCCGCCGGGGTGAACGCGCTTCGCGTGGCGGGCGGGGACGGCGAAGGACCGGTCCTTCCAACCCAGCAGGTACGGGTCGAACGCGGGCAGCAGGCGGGCCGGAATCGCCTCAGGCGCGGCCTGGCGGGCTGAGGCGATCGCCTGCAGCCCGGCGCGCGCGTCACGCAGCGGGAGGCCGCTCCAGGTGGCGAGGTCGGTGGGCGTCGCGGGCGCGTGGGCGATGAGGTAGCGGCGGGCCAGTTCGGCCAGCGCGGCATCGCGATCGAGCCCCCGTGACGGCGCGGCGCCCAGCCAATCGCGCGCGAGCGCGAAGGCGTGGCTGCCGTCGTCGCGCAGCGGGCCGAGCACGGCGATCCCGCGCAGGGCGGCGAGCATCAGCAGGTGCACGATCGCCTGGCCCTCGGTGCGGATGCCGTGGGCGGCGATCCGCTCGGCGAGCTCGGCGCGCGTGAGCGGCCCGTCATCCGCGAGCGCGCGCTCGACGATCTGCACCGCGCGCTCGGCGTCGTCGGGCGTCACACCCTCCTGCCCCAGGCGCCGGCGATTGGCCGCCAGGCGCGTGGGTGCGGTGAGGGCCAGCAGCCACGGATGGTCCTCGCGCCCGACGAGGTGCAGCGTGCCGCGCATCAGCCAGGCGACGACCACGGAGCGCTCGTCGGTGAGCGCGGCGTCGACGTCGCCGGCGGCGAGGCCGGTGGTGCGCGCGCGCAGGGCCAGGCGAGACGCGCGCAGGTCCTGGGCCTGCACGGCCAGCAGGTGGCCGACGACGTCCGCGACGCCTGCCGCGCGCGGGCGGTGCAGCAGCTGGGCCGCCGCCCGGGCGCGACGGAGCTCCTTCATCCGCGCGCGAGCGCCACGACGTCGGCGGGCGTCATCTGCGGCGTCACCCGCAGACGCGGCAGGGCGTAGGCATCGCCATGCAGCGACGCGATGCCGGCCTCGGTCGTCGTCGCCCCGTCGTAGCCCGCGGCGCGCACCGCCGCCTCGGCGCGCGCATCGTAGCGCCCGGCGGGATAGGCGAAGAAGGCGACGGAGACGCCGAACGCGTGGCGCAGCCACGCGCGCGAGCCCGCCACCTCGCGTTGCAGCTGCGCGGCGTCGACCGTCGTGAGGTCGGGGTGGGTGAGCGTGTGGGCGTCGATCTCCCAGCCGTCGCGCAGCATCGCCGCCACCTCGGCGCGCTTCAGACCTCCCTGCAAGCGCACGTTGTCGACCTCGAGATTGAGGACGCCCGGCCAGCCGAGACGGTCGAGCGCTCGCCGCGCCACCGTGGACTGACTGCGGTAGCCGTCGTCGAAGGAGACGATGATCGGATGGCGCGGCATGGTGCCGTGGCCGTGCCAGGCGCGCCAGACGGCGCCGAGGGTGGTCGCGTGGTAGCCAGCGTGCGCGAGCGCCTGCATGGTGCGCTCGAAGCGGTCGGGCGCCACCCACAGCTCCGGATACGGCGTGCCGCTCGGTGGTGCGGCGATGACGTGGTACATGAGGATCGGCACCGGCGCATCGCGCGGGCCGGTGGGGACGCTGCGGAGCTTCGTCGCCGGCGCGATCGAGGGATCGAGCGCTGCCGGCGCCGGCGCGGGGCGCGGGCTCGCCGGCTGGTGGTGCGACGTCGTGGCCTCACCGCACCCGGCCATCAGCACCGCAGCGGAGGTGAGCACGGCGAGGCGGCGAAAGCGGCTCACGTGGTGCCCATCGTACGGCCGCCGGCCGTCGCTATCGTGCGGTCATGCTCTTCGGCCAAGAACACGTCAAGCGCTACATCGAGACCGACGGCGAGGAGGGTCACGACTGGCAGGACGGTGTGCCGGTCCTCATCCTCACCACGACGGGGCGGCGCTCGGGTGAGGAGCGCCCGACGCCGCTCATCTACGGCCGCCACGGCGACGACTACCTCGTGGTGGCCTCCAAGGGCGGCGCTCCCGAGCCGCCCGCCTGGTTCCTGAACCTCAGCGAGCAGCCCGACGTCCACGTCCAGGTCAAGGCCGACCGGTTCAACGCCCGCGCGCGCACGGCGACGGCGGAGGAGAAGCCGGAGCTGTGGCGCACGATGGCCGAGATCTGGCCCGCCTACGACGAGTACCAGGGCAAGACCGACCGCGAGATCCCCGTGGTGGTGCTCGAGCGCAGCGGATGACGCCCGTCGCCGAGCGGCTCGCCGGCTGGGCCGCCGGCCTCGAGCCCTCGGCCGACGACGTGGCGCTGGCGCAGCGCTCGCTCGTCGACACCCTGGCGGTGGCCGCGGCGGCGCGCACGTACCCGATCGGGGAGCTGCTCGGCGCGCTCTCGGAGGGCGAGGCCTGCGCGGTGCTCGCGCACGTCCTCGACTTCGACGACCTGCACATGGAGTCGACCGCGCACATCAGCGCGGTCTGCGTGCCCGCGGTACTCGCGGTCGGCGGCGACGCCCGCGCCTACCTGGCCGGGGCCGGGGTCATGGCCCGCCTGGGCGGCGCGCTGGGCTGGCCGCACTACGCCGCGGGCTGGCACGCGACGTGCACGGCCGGAGCGCCCGCCGCGGCCGCGGCGGCCGCCACGGCGCTGGGCCTCGGCCCGGCGCAGGTCGCCACCGCGATGGCCCTGGCCGTGCCCGGGGCGGGCGGCGTGCAGCGCGCGTTCGGGACGGTGGCCAAGGCGCTGCAGGTCGGCTTCGCGGTGCACGCCGGCGTCCGCGCCGCGCGGCTGGCCGGCGCCGGCACGTCGGCCGATCCGCGCGCCGTGGACCAGTGGCTGGGGCTCGTGCACGGCGACCCGGAGCGGCTGACCCTGACCGGCCCCGCGATCCCCGGCGGGCTGGCCGTCAAGCTCTTCCCGTGCTGCTACGCGCTGCAGCGCCCGATCGCGGCGCTGCTCGCAGCCGATCTCGCCGGCGCCGATCCCGCGCACGTCGCGAGCGTGGTCGTGCGCACGCCCGAGAGCGCGCTCGCACCGCTCATCCACGCGGCGCCGACGACCGGCCTGGAGGGCAAGTTCAGCCTCCAGTACGCGATCGCCGCCACGCTGCTCGACGGGCGACCCGGCATCGAGAGCTTCACCGACGACGCCGTCGCCCGGCCCGCGGCGCAGGCGCTGCTCGCCCGCGTCGAGGTCGACGCCATCCCCGGCGGCGATTGGCTGCTGGCCGGCGACGTGGCGATCGAGCTCACGCTCGACGACGGCTCGACGCTGCACGCAGCGCTTGACCGGCCGCCCGGAGCGCCCGATCGTCCGCCGTCGGAGGCCGATCTCGCCGCGAAGGTCGCCGACTGCGCGAGTGGCCAGGCCGACGAGATCCTCTCGGTGACCTGGGACGACGCGGGTGCGCTGCTGCGCGAGTGGCTGCCGGCACGCGCTCTGCCGCGGGCGTAGCGGCGCCGCGCAGCGCTTATTGCCGC
Source organism: uncultured Actinomycetes bacterium (assembly GCA_963806015.1). Taxonomy (GTDB): domain Bacteria; phylum Actinomycetota; class Thermoleophilia; order Solirubrobacterales; family Solirubrobacteraceae; genus JAOPZW01. The sequence continues at coordinate 114,195 of CAWDWM010000006.1, forward strand.
ATCGAGGGAAGGGTGTCCCGGAGCCTGCCCGCGTCCGTGGCGCGTAGCCGCTCATCCGCGCGACGCGACGAGACGATCGGGGAGTTTGTCGGGTGTATGCCGACAAACTCCCCGATCGCTCCCCTGACCAGCGCCAACGCGCCAGGGCCGGCCGCCCGCGCCTCGGCCACCGCTCACTGCCTTCCCTCGATGAGGCAGTCAACGTCGCGAAGCGCCGCAAGCGCCAGCGGACGACGACCCACGAGGCCTACTCCCCCACCCGCTCCGCCAGCCGCGGATAGCGCACCACCAGCCCGTCGTCGTCGACCTCGAGCTCCGAGGTGAAGTCGCCGTCGCGCGAGACGTAGCGCACCACGCCGGGGCGGACGTGCTCGTAGCGCTGGGGCGAGGCGTGGACCGTCAGGTCGGGCACCGACACCCAGGCCATGACGAAGTCCTCCGCCCCGGCGCGCTGGTGCAGGCCGCTGCGGCGGACGGGCATCAGGTTGGTCAGCGGTGAGAAGGCGAGGTCGCAGTCGAGTGCGCCGGTGACGCCGGCCAGCGCCTGGCTGTTGGCCGTCCAATGGCCCGCCCCGTCGTGCTCGAGGACCAGCGAGCGCCGCCACCCCGCGCCCGAGGCCTCGACCTCGAGGCGCCGCGTGATCCATCCGCTGGGAACATCGAGGAGGTAGTCCAGACGGTAGGGCTCGGGCGCCACGCCGAGCTGCACCCCGGTGGCGAGGACGCCGTCGTCGAGGACATCGACCTGGGCGTGCTCGGCCAGCCACTCCTCGACGCCGCTCCAGACCAGCGCGCGCATCACAGACGGAACACGGGCACGAGGCGCTTCTCGTGCTCACCTTCGATGCGGGCGATGACCTCGATGTGCTCGGCCAGCGGCGTGCCGCGCAGCTTCTTGCCGAGGCCCTCGTCGACCTGGAAGATGCCGGCGCTGTTGGACATCTCGATCTCGACGCGCACGGCCTTGTCGTCGCCCGCCTCGATGCGCACCTCGTCGATGGCGTAGGCGGAGATCGAGTGGATGTCCAGGCGCCCGGCCTCGAACTCCACCCGCGAGCGCCCCTTCGCCATGTCGAGCGCGTCGGCGACGCGCACGATGCCGCCCTCGACGGTGAGCGGCCGGCCGCTCGACCGGTGCGAGATCACCGCATGCATGACCTCGGCCACCACGATCGAGCGCTCCGGCTCCGAGTAGATCTCCTTCAGCAGCCCGCCGAGCTTGTCAGCGGTGAGGAACAGCGAGTAGGTCTCGTGGTCGATGCGGTGGATCGACATCCCCACGCAGTGGAAGAGCGCGGCCGCCGCGACCACGACCTCGGCGTCGCGCTCGCTCATCCCATGGTCGGCGACCATCGCCGGCGTGATGCCGCGGCGGAAGAGCAACCGCCCCAGGCGCAGCGCGATGTTGGTGACGATCTGGATGTGGACCCACGAGTGGTCGGTGAGGCCCAGGCGCTGCGCGTTGATGCCGGCCATGTGCCACCACGCCTTGACCTGCAGGTCGGCGTTGACCGCTTCCAGCAGCTGATCGAGACGCCGGTTGCCGCGCGTCGGCGCGCGGATGTGGATGTCGGCCAGCGGGGCGTCGGCGGGTGCCACGCCCCGCAGACTAGTGAAGCGCCAGGCGCGCCCCGGCGACCTCGACCACGACGGCGTCGCCCTTCCACGACACGCTCAGCGGGGCCGCGGCACCGGGGGCGATGGCCACCGTCGCGCCGTCGCCGGCGCCGGGCGTCGCAGCGGCGAACATCTCCGTGCCGAACCCGCGCAGCGCGGTGGTCGCGCTGTAGCCGGCGGCGAACGCCGCCGCGGCCGACAGCGAGTGCCCGCTGCGGTCGAGCACGCGCACGTCGGCGGCGCGCAGGCGCAGCGGACGGGTCGAGCGGTTCACCAGCGTGCCGAAGAGCATCTGCCCGCCCTCGACCGGGCCCGAGCGCGGCGTGCCCTTCCAGGCGACCGTCGCGCCGGCGCCGCCACAGCCCGCGCCCCCGACGAGCAGCGCGAGGGTGGCGGCGAGAGCGCAGACCGAGCGACCGGACATGCCGGCTGGAACGCAGACGCGGCCCCGAACTTGCGCTCAGTCGTCGCCGGGCGAGGTGGCGCCCTCGGCCGCGCGCGCCTGGTGGCCGAGCATGAGCTCGCGCTGGACCGAGCGCGGCTCGTGGCCCTGCTGCGTGCGCCGGCGCCAGATGCTGTCGGACCCCAGGTCCCACGAGTTGGTGTCGTCGGCCAGCGAGCGCTCCAGCGTGTCGAGCAGGTCGTCGCGCAGCGCCGGGTCCTCGACGGGCGTCACCAGCTCGACGCGGGTGTCGAGGTTGCGCGGCATCAGGTCGGCCGAGCCGATGTAGACCTTGATCTCGCCGTCGCGCTCGAAGGCGAAGATCCGCGAGTGCTCGAGGTAGCGCCCGACGACCGAGTTGACCCTGATGTTCTCCGACACGCCGGGGATGCCGGGCACCAGGCAGCAGATGCCGCGGATGTTGAGGTCGACGGGCACCCCGGCGGTGGACGCCCGGTACAGCGCGCGGATGCAGCGCCGGTCGACCAGCGAGTTGAGTTTCATCGCGATCCGCGCGCGCTTGCCCTCCTCGTGGGCGGCCACCGTGCGCTCGATCTCGGCGATCATCCCGTCGCGCAGGAAGTTGGGCGCCACCAGCACCTTGCGATAGCGCCGCGGCCGCGCGTAGCCGGTGAGGAAGTTGAACATGTCGGCCACGTCGGCGCCGATCTGCTCGTCGGCGGTGAAGAGGCCGAAGTCCGTGTAGATGCGTGCGGTCTGCGGGTGGTAGTTGCCGGTCCCGATGTGGACGTAGTGGCGCGCGCCGTCACCCTCGCGGCGCACCACGAGCAGGCACTTGGCGTGCGTCTTGAGCGCCGGGTGCCCGTAGACGACGTGGACGCCGGCCTCCTCCATCGCGCGCGCCCACTGGATGTTGGCGCGCTCGTCGCCGCGCGCCTTGACCTCGACCAGGCACACCGCCTGCTTGCCCTTCTCGGTGGCCCGGATGAGCGCGGGCACGAGCGGCGTGTCGTCGCTCGTGCGGTAGACGGTCATCTTGATGGCGAGCACGTCGGGGTCGTTGGCCGCCTGCTCGACGAAGCGCTCCACCGAGGTCGCAAACGAGTCGTAGGGGTGGTGGACGAGGACGTCGCCGGCGCGGATGACGCTGAAGATGTCGACGTGGCCGTCGTCCTCGCCCTGGAGGCGCGGCTGGGTCACGGGCGTCCAGGGCGGGTCGCGCAGGTCGCTGAACCCCGGCAGCTTGACGATCTGCCACAGGTCGGTGAGATCGAGCAGCCCGCCGACGACGTAGACCTGGCGCTCCTCCACCCCGAGCGCCTGGGTCAGCTCCGCCCGCAGGTCCGGGCGCATCTTGCTGTCGATCTCCAGGCGCACGACCTCGCCGAAGCGCCGGCGGCGCAGCTCGGCCTCCACGGCCCGCAGCAGGTCGTCGGCCTCGTCGGAGATGTCGAAGTCCGCATCGCGGGTGACGCGGAAGAAGCCGTGATCGACGATCTCCATGCCCGGGAAGAGCGCGTCGAGGTTGGCCGCGATGAGCTCCTCCAGCGCGACGAAGGTCAGGCGCGTGCGATCGTCGTTGGTGGGGACGAAGCGCGGCAGCATCTCCTTGGGGACCTTCACGCGCGCGAAGGTGGTGACCTGCGTCTGCGGGTCGCGCACGAGCACGGCGAGCGAGAGCGACAGGTTGGAGATGTAGGGGAACGGGCGCCCGAGCCCGACCGCGAGCGGCGTGAGCACGGGGAAGATCTGGCGCCGGAAGCGCTCGTCGAGCGCGGTGCGCTCCTCCTCGCTCGCATCGGCGATCGGCACGATCGCGATCCCGTGCTCGGCCAGCGCCGGGCGCACCTCGCCCTGCGAGCAGCGCGTCTGGCGGTCGGTCAGCTCGTCGATGCGCACCCGCAGCTCGTCGATGACCTGCGACGGCGTGCGCCCGTCGGGCCCGGGGTCGCCGAGGCCGGCGTCGACCTGGTCGTGCAGGCCGGCGACGCGGATGGTGAAGAACTCGTCGAGGTTGGAGGTGAAGATGGCCAGGAACTTCAGCCGCTCCATCAGCGGCATGTCCTCCTGCTCGGCCAGCTCGAGCACCCGCGCGTTGAACTCGATCCACGACAGCTCGCGGTTGTTGTAGAGCCGCGGGTCCTCGAGATCGGAGGAGGAAGGGTCGGGTTCGGGCTCCGGCTCCGGCGGCGGAACCTCGCGGATCGTCTGCTGCTCAGCCATCGCTCTGCGCCCCCGAGGCTACGGCCGATGAGGGCTCGTCGCCGTTGTCGGATTGTGAAAGCGGGGTTGGCGGATCGGGGCGCTCGCCGATCGCGTACTCGAGGCGGGGCCGGAAGCCCTCGCGCTCCAGGTCGCGCCACATCTCCGCGAAGCGCTCGAACAGCAGCCCGCGGCGCGCCTCGACGTAGATGCGGAGCGTCTCGAGGCCGCGCCAGGCCGGCGCGTGAGGGGTGCCCGAGGCCAGCGTCGGGTCGAGGTCGGGCGCGTTGCCGGCGCGCGCGCGCGCCTCCAGCGCGTCCGCCGCGCGCATCTCGTCCTGCAGAGCGCGCACGCGCGGAGCCTGGACGTCGCAGTCGTGCAGCTCGCCGAGCAGGTCCTGCAGGTCCTTGGTGCGCTTGATCGCCTCGACGGCGTAGGGGCCGAAGCACGGCTCGGCGCCGACCTCGAGGATGTAGCGCAGGCGCTTGGCGGCGATGCGCATGTCGTGCAGCGCCTTCATGCGCTTCGGGTCGAGCGCCCGGGGCACGAACGAGCACAGCTCGTCCAGGCGGGTGGCGACGGTCCGCTCGAGGTTGTCGGCCAGCGTGCCGTCGCGATCGAGGCCCTTGACCGCGCGCGCCTTCAAGGGGTCACCTCCCGGTGGCCGTCGTGCGGCCGCTGCAGACCGAACGACCGGCGAGGGTCGTGCTCGGGCGAGGCGCTGGCGGCGAGCGCGCCGAGCCTGCCGCGCAGGTCGGTCTCCTGGATCTGGGCCAGGGCGGCGGCCAGCGCGTCGTTGCCGCTGCCCTGCTCGGCGCGGACGCGCTCGGCGAAGACCTCGATCCCGGGACGGTCGGCCTCCTTGACGGCGGCGGCGAACTCCTCGAGCTGGGCGAGGTGCACGTCGGGGTCGCGGCGCTCGCCGAGCGCGTCGGCCAGCGCCTTGACGTCGGCGAGGACGTCGGCCAGCGCCTTGCGCGAGAAGCACGGCTCGTAGATCTCGAGCACGGCGCGCAGCCGCCGGGTGGCGACGCGCATGTCGTGGACGCGCTCGATGTCGGAGGTGTCGAGCACGCCCTCCGCGTGATCGAAGAGCTCCTGCGTGCGCACGGAAACCGTGCTGGCAGCGGCCTCGCGGAAGCTCAGCTCAGCGTGCAGCCCCGGGATCTCGCGTGCTTTGGCCATCTGTGGGCCACCATTCAACTACGCCCGTCGAGTGCCCGCAGGACAACCCCCTCGCGCAGGCCGCCCAGCGCGATGTGCAGCGGCACGTCGCCGAAGGCTCCCCAGATCGCTTCGAGGGCCAGCAGGCCCACCGGCAGCAGGCGCACGCGCTCGACGGGAAGCCCCAGCCGCTTCGCCGCCTCGGACGCCGGCTCGGCCAGCAGGACGGCCAGGATGCGCGCGATCGTGGCCGGCGCCAGCTCGCCGCCCGCCGCGGCGGCCAGCGTGGTGGCGCTGCCGCCCACGGCGAGGACGACCTCGGCCGCGGGCGGACGGACGCCCTCGAGGGCGACGTCGATCTCGGCCCGCACGGCGGCCAATTCGTCGAGCGCGGGGGGATCGGAGCGCAGGTGGCGCGCGGCCAGCGTCCCGGAGCCGATCGGCAGCGACGTCCACCACGTGACACCGTCGTGCACGGTGCCGGTCACGAGCTCCGAGGAGCCGCCGCCCACGTCGATCACGCCGATCGCGCCCGCCGGCGGCTGCGCCAGCGTGGCCAGCGCCCCGGCGAAGGCCAGCGTCGCCTCCTGCTCGCTGGTGAGGACCTCGACGTGGACGCCCGCGACCTCATACACCGCGGCGCAGAGGTCGTCGCGGTTGCGCGCGGCGCGGATCGCCGCCGTGCCCACGATCCGCACCTCGCGCACGCCGTGGCCGTAGGCCGCGCGCACCTGCGCGGCCACGATCTTCGCCAGCGCGGCCACCGCCGGGGGCGGGATCGCGCCGTCGTCATCGGCGACCAGACGCAGGAAGCGGCGCACGGCGGCGACCTCGCGCACGCGTCCGCCCTCGGTCTCGGCCACCAGCAGGCGGGTCGTGTTGGTGCCGATGTCCACGCACGCGCAACGCATTCGGTTGCCATCATCTCCAGAGGTGAGCACTTCCGCACCTGCCATTCTCGTTCGGGACCTCCGAAAGGCCTACGGCGAACACGAGGCCGTGCGCGGCCTGGACTTCGAGGTCGCCACCGGCGAGGTGTTCGGCCTGCTCGGCCCCAACGGTGCCGGGAAGACGACGACGGTCGAGATCCTCGAGGGCTACCGCAACCGCACGGGCGGGATCGTGTCGGTGCTCGGACACGATCCGCAGCAGCGCTCGCGGGCGCTGCGCGAGCGGGTGGGCATCGTCCTGCAGTCGACCGGGATGTACCGCCACGTCACGCCGCGCGAGGCGCTGGGCCACTTCGCCCACTTCTATCCGCACCCGCGCGACGTCGAGGAGGTCATCGCGATCACCGGCCTGCAGGAGAAGGCCGACGCCTATGTGCGCACGTTGTCGGGTGGGCAGCGGCGCCGGCTCGACCTGGCGCTCGCCCTCATCGGCGATCCCGAGCTGATCTTCCTCGACGAGCCGACGACGGGCTTCGACCCGGCGGCGCGCCGCAATGCATGGGAGGTCATCCGCTCGTTGCAGGAGCTGGGCAAGACGATCCTGCTCACCACGCACTACCTCGACGAGGCCCAGGCGCTGTGCGACCGCGTGGCCATCGTCAAGGAAGGGCGGATCGTGGCCGAGGGCCCACCGGGCGAGCTGGGCGCGGCGTCGACGCGCTACCGCGTGGCGTGGCGCGACGAGCACGGCGAGCCGCAGGCGCGCGAGGTCGACGACCCCACGGCGCTGCTGCATCAGCTCACGAGCACCGCCCTGGCCCGGGGCGAGGCGCTGAACGACCTCTCGGTCACGCGGCCGTCGCTGGAGGACGTCTATCTCGAGCTCACCGCCGAGGCCGCCGAGGAGACGCACCATGGCTGAGGCCGCCGCGCTCGCCTACCGCCAATGGCGCCTGGAGCGCCGGATGTTCTGGCGCAACCCGACCGCGGCGTTCTTCTCCTTCATCCTGCCGCTGCTCTTCCTGTTCCTGTTCGGCGCGATCTTCTCCAGTGATCAGAAGACGCTGGACATCATCGTCCCGGGCATCCTCGGCATGAGCGTGATGTCGACGACGTTCAACGCCCTCGCCATGAACATCACCTTCCTGCGCGAGGAGGGCGTGCTCAAGCGCATGCACGGCACGCCGATGCCGCCGACCTCCTACCTCGGCGGCGTGGCCGCCAACGCCGTGTCCAACGCCTTCGTGCAGGTCGTGATCGTGGTCCTGGCCGGGCGGCTCTTCTTCGGGATCGGCTGGCCCAAGGACTGGCTCGAGCTGGCCGTCTTCGCGTTCGCCGGCGTGGCGACGCTCGCCGCGCTGGGCGTCGCCTTCTCCCACGTGATCCCGAACTTCGATGCGGCCCCGGCCTACACGAACATCGTCTTCCTGCCGGTCATCTTCATCTCCGGCGTCTTCTACGACGTCGACACCGCGCCCCAGTTCCTGCGCGACATCGCCCAGATCCTCCCTCTCACCCACATCATCGACGGGCTCTCGGCCGCGCTCGTCACCGGCGAGTCGCTGGCCGACAACGCGGGCAACCTCGCGGTGGTCCTCGCGTGGGGTGTCCTGGGCACGGTGCTCGCGGTGCGCGGGTTCAGCTGGCAGTCGCGCAACGACTGAGGTTGGTCTCCGCGGCGCGTTCGTATCGCTTCGCGGTGCTTACTGCCGCATCGTGGGGAAGGGAGGCGGGCGGTCGTCCGAAGTGAACGACGACTTTGTCCCGCCCAGTGGGACAAACTCGTCGTTCGACGATTTCTGCCCGCCATGCGGGCAGAAGTCGTCGTTCGTCGGGCGCGCGCGTCGGTGGAGCCGCGCACTCTCCGATCGCCGCTCACTCCCGTTTCCTCAATGCGGCAGTAAGCGCTGCGCACCGACGCACACGCGGTGCGGAGGACCTACGGCGCCGCCACGAACGCCGGCGGCGGCTCACCCTCGACCGTCACCGGCACGTCGGCCAATGGCCCGGACTGCCAGTCGGAGCGCAGCATCCCGAAGACGTTGACGTCGTAGTAGTCGTCGCCGTGGCGATGCCAGTGGCGCAGGACGCCCTCGTGGGTGAAGCCCACGCCGAGCAGGGCCTTGGTCGAGCGCACGTTGGCCGGGTTCGAGTAGGAGCCCAGGCGGTGCATGCCGAGGACGGCGAAGGCGAGGTGGGCGATGAGCGCCTTGGACTCGCGGTTGGCGCCCGTCCCCCAGAACGACCGGCCGAACCAGGTCCCGACCATGCAGCGCAGGTCGCGCTGGGAGAACTCGTTGAGGCCGGTGATCCCGGCCGGCCCGTGCTCGTGGTGGACGATGAGCAGGTCGAGGTGCTCGCCGCTCTCGCGCTGCGCCTCGAGGCGGTCGATGTAGGCCAGCGGCTGATCGAGCGACACATACGGACCCCACGAGAACCAGCGGGTGACCTCGGGGTCGCCGGCGAGCGCGAGCAGCGCGCGCGCGTCGTCGGGCACCGGCAGGCGCAGGGTCAGCGTGGGACCATGCAACGCGATGCTGGCGCTGCTCTTCGACATCCACGGCAACCTACCGGCGCTGGAGGCCGTGCTCGGCGACGCCCGCGCGGCCGGCGCCGACCGCTACCTGCTGGGGGGCGACTACGCCGTGTTCGGCGGCTGGCCCGCCGAGACGGTGGCGCGCCTGCGCGAGCTGCCCGACGCCACCTGGATCCGCGGCAACGTCGATCGCTGGGCGGCGACCGAGCCGCCCGACGGCGAGCCCGCGCACAGCGGCGTCGAGGCGTGCCGGGCGCTCCTGGACGCCGAGACGGTGGCGCAGCTGGGCGCCCTGCCCGAGAGCGCCGACCTCGGCGCGGGCACGCGCGCCTGGCACGCGTCACCGAAGACCGACCTCGCCTCCTTCTGGCCCGAGCCGGGCGACGACGAGCTCGAGCTGCTCGAGGGCGTCGAGGACCGGCGCCTGGTCTTCGGCCATTTCCACGTCTCCTTCGATCGCATCGGCGCCCACGAGATCGAGCTCATCGCGCCCGGCGCGGTCGGTATCCCGCTCGACGGCGACCACCGCGCCGCGTGGGCGCTCATGCACGACGACGGGCGCATCGAGCGCCGGCGCGTCGCCTACGACCACGCGGCCAGCGCGGCGCGCGTGCGCGAGGTCGCCGACGGCGCCCCTTGGGGCGCCGTCGTCGCGGGGCGCATCGAGCGCGCGGGGTTGGAATAGCCGCGCGCGCTCGGCGCCATCGGGCTACTCAGTGACGCGCTCGATCAGGATCGAGACGCGCACCAGCGCGCGCCACTCGTCGAGGTTGTCGCCGCGCAGGCCCGTCGACACGACGTCGACCGCCTTGATGTTGCGCAGCGTCACGCGGGCCTCGTCGAGCGCCGCCTTGACCGCACCGTCCGAGCTCTCGCTCGAGCTGCCAACGAGCTCGATGATCTTGGTGACCGCCATCGAGCCTCCTTCCGCTTCGGGGATTGGGGACGCGGCGACTCTATCCTGGCCAGTACCGGCCGGTTGGTAGCGTCATCTCATGACAAGCAGCACCCTGCACTTCCTGGCCGGCGCCGAGGGCGCAGCCGACCGGCCGGCGTCCGACGAGCGCCCATCCGACGGCGAGGCGCTCGATGCGTACTCGCGCGTGGTCACCGCCGTGGCGCGCGACCTCGCGCCCAGCGTGGCCAACCTGCGCGTCACGCGGCGCCTGCGCGGCGGGCGCTCGGCGATGGGCGGCGGCAGCGCCGTCGTCATCACGCCCGACGGCTTCCTGGTCACCTCCGCCCACGTCGTCGAGGGCTCGCGCAACGGCAGCGCGTCGTTCGTCGACGGGCGGGAGATGCGCTTCGCCGTGATCGGCGCCGATCCGCTGTCGGACATCGCCGTGCTGCGCGCCGACGCCGAGGACCTGGCGCCCGCGCGCCTGGGCGACGCCAGCGAGCTGCAGGTCGGCCAGCTGGTGGTGGCGATCGGCAACCCGAACGGCTACGCAGGCTCCGTCACGGCCGGCGTGGTCTCCGCGCTGGGGCGCTCGCTCCCCGTCGGGCGCCGGGGCGGCCCGCGGCGCCTGGTCGAGAACGTGGTGCAGACCGACGCCGCGCTGAACCCCGGCAACTCGGGCGGGGCGCTGGTCGACGGCTCGTGCCGCGTGGTGGGCATCAACACCGCGGTGGCCGGGGTCGGCCTCGGGCTGGCCGTGCCGATCAACGACGCGACGCGCCGGATCGTCTCCACCCTCATGGCCCAGGGACGCGTGCGCCGCGCCTGGCTGGGCGTCGCCGTCGGCCCGCGCCCGCTGCCGCCGCGCGTGGCCGGGCGCCTCGGCCGCGGCAGCGCCGTCGAGGTCATCGAGGTCGTGGACGGCTCCCCCGCCGACCTGGCGGGGCTGCGTCCCGAGGACCTGCTCGTCGAGCTCGACGGCATCCGCCTGACGAGCGCCGACGACCTGCAGCGCGCGATGACCGTCGAGCGCATCGGTGTCACGGTCAAGACCACCGTCGTGCGCGAGGGCGAGCTGCGCGCGATCACCCTCACGCCCGGCGAGCTCCCCGAATAGGTGGACGAGGACGCCATCGAGTTCGTCGGGTCCGTCGGGCCGCTCGACACGGTCGTCGTCGCGCTGCGCGAGTTCCTGCACCGCTCGGGGGCCGTGCGCGCGGTGGCGGTGGTCGACCGCGAGCCGGGCGAGGGCCCGGCGGTGATCGACTGCGCGCGCCTGGCGCCGATCGAGGTCGACTTCGGCGACCGCGTCGTGCATCTCCCCCATTCGATCGAGCTCGACGCCGCGCCGCCGCCGCTGCCCGACGTGCGCCAGCTGCCGCCCTTCCAGGTCGACACCGCGACGGCCGAGATCGCGGCGCCGATCGGCGGCGTCGCCTACCTGGCCGGGGCCGTGCGCGACCTCGCCGCGGCGCTCGGCGGGCGCAACGTGGCGATGGCCCAGTTCGAGACCAGCAACCCCGAGGCGCCGCTCGCCATCACGGCGCGGGCCGACGGCAGCGAGCCGATCGTGCTCGCGCTCGGCGACGAGGAGTTCCCCATGGACCCCGGCTGGCCTTAGGCTGGCCCACCATGGACTCCCCACTCGTCCTCACCGGCCGCGTTGTGACCTTCGACGAGGACCAGCCGGAGATCGACGACGGCGCGGTCTACATCGGCGCCGACGAGCTGATCGCCGCGGTGCAGCCGCGCACCGCACCGCCCCCGCCGGGCTTCGACAGCGCACGCAAGGTGCGCACCGGCGGCGCGATCTACCCCGGCCTCATCGACCTCCACGGTCACATCGCCTACAACAGCCTGCCGCTCTGGTCGCCTCCGGGACGCACGGAGCCCTACACCTCGCGCTACCAATGGCCGGGCGACCGCAGCTACGAGGGCATGATCTCCGACCCCGCCAACGCCCTCGGCGCGCTGTGCGGCAAGGCGCACCTGAAGTACCTGGAGACCAAGGCGGTGGTCGGGGGCACGACGGCGATCCAGGGCACGGCGAAGACCGGCCGGCCGTACGAGGGCTGGCTCGTGCGCAACATCGAGCACGAGACCTTCACCACCAAGAAGAAGACGGTCTACGTGTCCGCGCTGCCGCTGCGCGACGAGAAGTCCTACAAGGATCAGGCCGAGCACCTGCACAACAAGCTGGCCTTCGTCTACCACCTCTCAGAGGGGACGGACCCCAAGCTCATCGACGAGTACACGACGATGAACAAGGAGGACTGCCTGGCCCAAGGGCTGGCGGCCATCCACTGCACCGCGCTGGAGCGCGCGAACTACGACGAGTGGGCGCCGCTCGGCGGCTCGCTGGTGTGGTCCCCGTTCTCCAACCTGTGGCTCTACCGCGACACCACGGACGTGCTCGCCGCGCGCGCGGCGGGGGTGGGCATCTGCCTGGGCGCCGATTGGGCGCCCTCGGGCTCGAAGAACCTCCTCGGCGAGCTGAAGGTCGCCGACCTGTGGAACGAGACCAAGCTCGCCGGCGAGCTCAAGGCCGAAGAGATCTGCGCCATGGCGACGCGCAACCCCGCCGACGCCATCAACTGGGGCGAGCGCATCGGACGGCTGAAGGCGGGACTGCACGGCGACGTGCTCGTGACCACCGACCGCGTGCCCGACGACCCCTACCGCAACCTCATCGAATCGATCGAGCGCGACGTCCTGCTCGTCGCCATCAACGGCCAGCCGTTCTACGGCACGACGGCGCTCATGAAGGCGGCGGGTGCGCAGCGCGCCGAGCCGATCCGCCTGGGCCGCCTGCGCCGCTCCATCCAGCTCATCTACGACGACGTCCCCGAGGCCGACATGGGCTGGCAGGCGGTGCTCGCTGACATCGCCGCCGCCAAGGCCGATCCCCTCGGGCGCTACTTCGAGCTCGAGAAGCAGCACGGCAACCCGGACCCCGAGAAACGTCCCCTGTGGCTGATGACCGACAAGCCCTGGGACGACCCCAAGGTCACGGGCAAGGAGGTCAAGATCCTGCCGCAGGTCGTGCGCATCCCGCCGCTGGACACGCTGGTCCACGACAAGGCCTTCTTCGATGCCGTCGACGCCAGCCCGCTGCACGGCGGGCTGCTCAACGGCGTGCGCGACTACTACGTCTGAGATGGACGCGTGTGTCAAGTGAGCGTTGGCGGTTGTTGTTCATGGTGGCGGCGGGTGGTGGGGTCGGGCGGCGGGTGCGAGGGCAACGACGACTGTCACTCTGAGATGCGCGGGTCGGGACCGCAGGACAGTGTCCGGTCGTGAGCTGCCTCGAACTAGATTCGCGAGTCGGTATCGCATAGACGCATCGAGGGTCCTCCGGGCGGCTCGCACCGGCCGCCCGACCCCACCATGGGTTGGCGTGTGGCTAGCGGGCGGCCTCCTGGGGCTGCTTGTCGCTGGTGGTGATCGGCTGGTCGGTGAGCGCGGCCCAGAGGAACGCTGCGAGCTCGCGGGCGATCGCGACGTTGACGACGGTCGGGCGCTTGCCGTGCTCGGTGAGGTGGCGGTAGCGGTGGTGCAGGCGGACCTGGGCTTGCCAGGCGCGCTGATCGGGCTGCACGCCGCCGGCGGGGCGGCGGGGTGCGTGGCGGTAGTGCCAGGCGGCTTCGACGAGCAGGCGGCGGGCGTGGCGGTTGCCGGCGCGGGTGATGTGGCCGCGGTGTTGCTGATCGCCGCTTGAGTACTCGCTTGGCGTGATGCCCAGCCAGCAGGCGAGCTCGCGTGGGTGGCTGAAGCGTGCGAAGTCGCCGATCTCGGCGATCAGCCCGAGTGCGGTCAGCGTGCTGATGCCGCGAAAGCGCGTGAGGATCTGCACGTGGCCGGCCCAGCGCTCGCCGCGCGCGATCTCCTCAAGCCGCGCGTCGAGCGTGGCGAGCTGGCGCTCGAGCCCGTCGAGGTGGATCAGCATCTGCGTCAGCGCCTCGTGCGCGAGCGGATCGTCCAGGCGCTGCGCGTTGACCCAGCGGCGGTGCATCTGCGTCCAGTGGCTCTTGCCCTCACGGTAGATGCGGCCGTGCCTGAGCAGCTGCTTGGCGACGCGATGACGGGCCGCGGTGCGCGCGCAGCGCAGGTCGTCGCGGCAGCGCAGCAGATCGCGCAGGCCCTCAGTCTCGGCGGTCGGCGGCGACACGAACCGCAGAAGGCCGGCGCGCTGCAGCGTCACGAGCTTCTTCGCATCACGGCGGTCGGTCTTGACGTGGTCACCGGCGCGCACCGGAACCAGCGACGGCGCCACGACGTCACACGCCACGCCGATCTTCGTCAGCAGCCGCCACAACGCGAACCCGCCCGGGCCCGCTTCGTAGCAGACGGCAAGCCCGTCGGGCCCGCCGAGCCGGTCGATAAAACGACGGATCGCGCGCTCGGTCGTCTCGATCCGCGACACCTCCGGCTTACCGCCCTCGGGCGGCAGCGTCGCGGCGACGATCGAGAACTTGTGCACATCCAGGCTGACCCACAGACGCACGCCCGCGGGCGCGATCGAAGCGGTAACGTCAGGCACGGCTGGTCCTCCAAGCAGGTCGTATGCGGTAGCCGTTGCGGCTCTCAACACCCGCGATTGTCAACCCGCGAAAGATGCGACGCACGAGGACCAGCCTCATGCGTCCATCCTGACTAGGGCAGCGCGCTCTTCGGCGCGGTCACGGTGATCGTCGGCTTGCGGCGCCCGGTGCCCGTGCGATCGGCCCAGCCGTCGTCGGTGGCCATCCACGCCGGCGAGCCGGCCTGCAGGTCGTCCATCGGGATCGGCTTCTTGTCGCCGTCGGCGAACGCGTCGCCGTAGAGGACGAGGCTGCGCTGCTTGTCGGGGTGCGCGATGCCGGGCGCCAGGGCCTGCAGCCCCGCGTTCCAGTTGGCCAGCATCTTGGTGATGAGCGCGGCGTGGTTGCCCTGGTTCTTCGCCGCGCCGCTCTCGGGCGCCGTGGGGTGCGTGATGTGCTGGTAGGCGGGCGAGACCGCCTGACCGGCGGGCGTCGCCGCCCACTTCAGCCACGCCTTGTCGGCCAGCGTGCCCAGCGAGACGACGGCCTCGATCGGCTCATGGGCGAAGACGGCGTCGAGCCACTTGTGGCGATAGGTGGCGATCCGCGTCGCTTTCGCATTCTTCGACGCACTGCCGAAGACGCTGTAGAGGAAGGTGTTGACCATCACGTAGCTGCGATCGACGCCGAGCTTGAACAGGAAGCCCTGCAGCCGGTGGCCCGCCTCCCCGACGAGGATCCGCCGGGCGATGGTCTCGTGCTGGGCGGGGTCCTGCCCGATCACGAGCACGCGCGCCGTGCCGTCGAGGCGGCCGCGGTGGAACACGGGCCCCCATTCGAGGCGGAAGCCGTCCGCCGGGTAGGCCACGGCGCCGGGGTAGGTGGAGACGAGCGAGCGGAAGGGCTCCTCGCCGTAGCCGGGATCGAAGGCGGTGGGCATCGCGCAGTCCTACACCGCGACGCGGACGCGATCAACGCCGACCCGCCGCGGCGCGAGCGCCGCGGCGGGTCCACGTCGACGAGCTCAGCGCTGGAGCGGGCGGGCGTGCAGCAGGTGCGGAAGCTGCTGCGCCTGGGCCTTCGCGGTGAGGCTCTGGGCCTGTACGTCCGCCGGTGCCTCGAAGGGCACGTCCTGCCGGCACGTCGTGCCGGCCGGCGGCACCGCCAGGTCGATCAGGTAGAACTCGACGTTCTGGTCGATGCAGGGCGAGTTGCCCTGATAGGCGGTGTGGTTGTCACCGCGCATCGTCAGCAGGCGCGTCTGGCCGAGGTCGCGCGCGAGGCGCTTGCCTCCGCGATACGGCGTCGCCGGGTCATACGTGGTGTCGACGACGAGAATCGTCGGCGAGGAGTGCGGCACGTGGAACGGCCCCTTGAACACGTCGCGGCCCTGGACGGGATAGAGCCCGTAGTTGAGCTCGGAGTAGCCGTTGTTGACGTAGAAGTGGTCGAACATGCCCCACGCGTTGTCGCCGATGTCGAAGTACCGGCCGAGGTTGCGGTGGTCGTAGGTCTGGTCGGCGGCGGTGATGGTGAAGTAGCGGTCGCCACCCGGGTCAAATGTGCCGTCGTCGTTACGACCGAACCAGTCCTCGTCGATCATCTGCCGGATGCCCGAGCCGTCGCCGTGCGAGGCATCGGCGAGCGCCTTGGCGAGGTCGCCCCAGAGGAACTTGGCATAGAGCTCGGCGAATGCCGCTCCGCGGATGTCGTCGCCCTTGATCGG
Organism: uncultured Actinomycetes bacterium; assembly: GCA_963806015.1. GTDB lineage: Bacteria > Actinomycetota > Thermoleophilia > Solirubrobacterales > Solirubrobacteraceae > JAOPZW01. The sequence goes on from CAWDWM010000006.1 coordinate 130,151, forward strand.
GCGCGGGTCCGGCGCGTAGTCGGGCGCCGGGATCGGGTTCGCGTCGGCCGCGTCGATCAGCTCGTCGAACGCATCCCACGGGTCGGTTCCGCCGAAGCCCGAGCACGCGACCTGGTCGGCCGCGCACGCCTGGAAGAAGCGCCCGAGCTCGCGCTCGAAGCCCGCCGTCTGCTCGAGCAGGTCCTGCGACGGGTTGTTGGCGTACTTGGTCGCGTCGACCGGCCCGTCGAGCACGAGCGCCCGGTACTTGTGCGGGAACAGGCTCGCGTAGGTCGCGCCGAGGTACGTGCCGTAGGAGAAGCCGAGGTAGGTGAGCTTCGGGTCGCCGACCGCACGCCGCAGGCCGTCCATGTCGCGCGCGACGTTCGCGGTCGAGACGTACGGCAGGATCCCCGGGTTGTCGTTCAGGCACTTCTGGATGTAGCCCCTGTCCTTGCGGAACAGGGCGCCGACGTCCAGGTTCTCGGGCGTCTGGAACGGCTCGGAGTAGAAGCCCTCGGTCTCCTGGTTGGCGTGGCAGTCGATCGACGGCTGGCTGTCGCCCACACCGCGCGGGTCCATGCCGATGATGTCGAAGCGCTCGTTGAGCGCCGGGAACAGATCGGTGCCGAAGGCCTCGACGTAGATGGCGGCCGGTGCGCCGGGTCCGCCGAAGTTGAAGAACAGCGAGCCGAGCTTGTGCGCCTGATCGGTTGCGGGCGACTTCGCGACGGCGAGCTTCAGCGTCCCCTTGGACGGCGAGTCGTAGTCCTTGGGCACCGTCGCCGTCGCGCACTGTGCCCCGACGTCTCCGCAGGCCTGCCAATCGAGCTTGGGCGCCTGCTGCGCGCCCGCGGTGGAGGCCAGCGCGCCGAAGAGCACGCACGCGAGCGTGACCGCCCGCAGACGAGAACGTCCCTGCATATGGGTACTCCCTCCCCTTAGGTGAGTGTTATGCGGGGTCCTACCAGCAGGCGAGGGTCGCGCGCAAGGATGAGATTCAGCGGAGTTCGCCCAGGAAGTCCACGACGATCGCCGCGGCGCGCTCGGGCACCTCGTCGAACATGAAGTGCCCGATCCCGTCGAGCACCTCGGTGCGCGCGTGCGGGATCTCCTGCGCGAAGCGATGCGCGCTGGCGACGCGCGCGAAGGGGTCCTCGGAGCCGAAGAGCAGCAGCGTCGGGACGCCGAGCGCCGCGAGCCGCCCGCGATAGGGCTCGAGCTCGGCGAAGTCGCCCGAGCGATAGAGCTCGAGCTGGCCATGGCGGCGCACCGGGTCCGCGTAGGCCTTGAAGTACTCGTCGATCGCCTGCTCGCCGATGCCCGGGGCGACGGCGGCGAGCATCTGGCCGAACGCCTGGCGCGTCGTGCCGTCGACGATCTGCTCGCCCTCGCCCTCGGTGCGCATCGCCTTGGCCAGGCCGTGCCACTTGCCGTCCGGGAAGAAGCCGGTCGCGCAGATGACCAGCGCGAGCACCTTGTCGGGGTGGTCGCACGCCCAGCGCAGGCCGATGAGCCCGCCCCAGTCGTGGACGCACAGCGCGACGGGACCGCCGGCCCGCTGCTCATGGAAGGCGTCGACGGCCTCGACCATCCGCTTCCATGTATGCGGCGGATCGGGCGGCGAGTCACCGTAGCCGGGAAGGTCGGGGGCCAGCGCGCGCCAGCCCGCGCCGGCCGCGGCCCCGACGAGCGCGCGCCACATGTACGACGACTCCGGGTAGCCGTGCAGGCACAGCAGCGTGCCGCGGGCATCATCGCCGGGACCGGCCTCGAGGTAGGAGAGCACGGCGCGACAGTAACGCCCTAGAGTCCCGCGCCCATGCGAGCCCTCCGCGCCCTCGTCGGGCCGCTCTTCGTGGTCGCCGGCGCTCTGCACTTCAAGCAGACGCGCTGGTACCTGTGGATCATGCCCGACTACCTGCCCGCGCACCGCGAGCTGGTCTACGCCAGCGGCGCCGCCGAGATGGCGGGCGGAGCGGGGCTCATGGTGCCCAGGCTGCGCCGGATCGCCGGCTGGTGGCTGATCGCCACGCTCGTCGCGGTGTTCCCCGCCAACGTGTGGATGGCCCAGCACCCCGAGCGCTACCCGGTGCCCGGCGGGCGCGCGTCGCTGTTTGCGCGCCTGCCGTTGCAGGCGGTCTTCATCGCCCTCGTCCGCGCGGCGATGCGCCCGCGCTGAGCAGCCCGTCGAGGACGGTGTCCACCAGCGTGGCCACGAAGCGCCCGCCGAGCGCGTCGCCGGCCAGGTAGCGGGCGAGCAGGCCGCCGACCAGAGCGTTCACCGCCACCTCGACGTTGGCCCCGTCGCGTAGCTCGCCCCGCGCCCGCGCGGCCTCCAGCACGGCGCGCAGCTCGCGCCGGCGCGGCGCCACCAGGCGCTCGCGGAAGAGCTTCAGCAGCTCCGGCGTGTCGTGCTCCTCGGCCAGCATCGTGCCGAGCATGGCCATCCCGTGCGGGCGCTCCAGCCCGGCGCGCAGCAGCCGCAGGTGCGCCACGAGGTCGGCGCGGACGTCGTCCGTCGGCGCCGGCCGCGGCTGCACGCGCATCGACGCGATCGCCGCCGTCGCGAGCTCGGCCTTCGTGCGGTGGCGCAGGTAGACCGTGGGCTTGCTCACGCCGGCGCGCGCCGCCACGCCATCCACCGACATGCGCGCGTAGCCGCGCTCGGCCAGCTCGGCCCGCGCCGCGGCGAGGATCGCATCATCGACCCGCGCCGAGCGCGGACGGCCCGGCGGGCGACGGCTCTCCAGATGCGTTGGGCGCGGCTTGGCACTCACAATTTCTTTACTTCTCCGTACGGTATCGTTTTCCTATGCGCATCGGTGTCATCGGGGCGGGACGTATCGGCGGCAACGCCGCGCGGCTCTTCGCCAAGGCCGGCCACGAGGTGCTCGTCAGCTTCTCGCGCGACCCGCAGAAGCTCGACGCGCTCGCGGCGGAGATCGGCGGGCGTGCGGGGACGCCGCAGGAGGCCGTCGCCTTCGGCGAGGTGGTCATGCTCTCGGTCTCGTGGACGCTGATCGACGAGGTCCTCGCGCAGGCCGGAGCGCTCGACGGCAAGATCGTCATCGACACCACCAACCAGTTCGGGCGCGGGGGCGTGGAGGACCTCGGCGAGCGCACCGCCGCCCAGATCAACACCGCGCGGATGCCCGGCGCGCGCTACACGAAGGCGTTCAACACGCTGACCTCGGGCTTTCAGGCGCAGGCGGCAGGGCGCACCGGCCCCGACCGCGTCGTGATATTCCTCTGCGGCGACGACGAGGAGGCCAAGCGCGTGGTCGCGGGGCTGATCGACGATGCCGGCTTCACGCCGGTCGACATGGGCGGCGTGGCCGACGCGGCGCCCATGGAGGCGCCCCGGCGCGAGGGCGCGGTCTACGGCGAGGAGGTCCACGAGCAGGACGCGCGGGACTTCGTTGCGAAGCTGCGCTCGTCATGACGCCCACGCTCTACGAGTGGGCCGGCGGCGCCGATGCGCTCGATCGGCTCACGCAGGCCTTCTACCGCCGCGTCCACGACGACCCGATCCTCTCACCGGTGTTCGCCGCGATGTCGCCCGAGCACCCCCACCACGTCGCGCTGTGGCTGGGCGAGGTGTTCGGCGGGCCGTCCGTGTACACCCAGGAACACGGCGGCTACCCGCACATGCTGTCCAAGCACCTCGGCCTCGCCCTGACCGAGGAGCAGCGCGCCCGCTGGGTCGCGCTCATCACGCCCGCCGCCGACGACGCCGGCCTGCCGGCCGATCCCGAGTTCCGCTCCGCCCTGCTGGCCTACGTCGAATGGGGGACGCGGATCGCGCTGGCCAACTCGCACCCGGGCGCCGCGCCGCCTCCCGAGGCGCCGGTGCCCCATTGGGGCTGGGGCGAGGCGCCCCCTTATCAGCCGTAAGCTCCGACGGGCGATGCCGATCCGCCCGTTCGCGCTGGAGCGCTATTTCGCGGAGCACGAGTTCTCCGCCGAGCTCCTGCTGTGCTCCTCCGACGTCGAGGCCTATACCCAGCGCGAGCTGCTGGCTCTGGCCGACGACGAGACGCGCGCGCTCTGGGAGGAGCTGGCGCTCGGGTACACCGAGACCGCCGGGCACCCGCTGCTGCGCGCGGAGATCGCCGCGCTGTATCCGGGGCTCGAGGCCGACGACGTCCTCGTCTTCGCGGGTGCGCAGGAGGCGATCTTCGCCTTCGCGCAGGCGGCGCTGGGCGCCGACGACCACGCCGTCGTCGTCACGCCCGACTACCAATCGCTGCACGAGGTCGCGCGCGCCGCGGGCGCGGAGGTCAGCACCATCGAGCTCGAGCACGAGAGCGGCTGGGCGCTGGACCTCGACGAGGTGCGCCGGGCGCTGCGCCCCGGCACCGGCGCGATCGTGGTCAACTTCCCCCACAACCCGACCGGAGCGCACATCGACCGCGCGACCCTCGACGGGCTGGTGGCGATCGCCGAGGAGGCCGGCGCGCAGCTCTTCTCCGACGAGGTCTACCGCTGGCTCGAGCACCCGCCCGCCGCGCTGCTCCCCGGCGCCGCCGAGCTGTCGGTCCGCGCGCTGAGCCTCGGCGTGATGTCCAAGACCTTCGCGCTGCCCGGGCTGCGCATCGGCTGGCTGGCCTGCCGCGATCGCGAGCTGCTGGCGCGGATCGCGGCGATCAAGGACTACACGACGATCTGCAGCAGCGCTCCGAGCGAGATCCTGGCCCTGATCGCGCTACGGCGCCGCGACGCGGTCGTGGCCCGCAGCCGCGCCATCGTCGACGCCAACCTCCCGCTGCTGGACGAGTTCTTCGCGTGCTGGGAGGGCGTCTTCGACTGGGTCCGCCCGCGCGGCGCGGCGATCGGCTTCCCGCGGCTGCTGGCTGCCACGCCAATCGACGACTTCGCGCGCGAGCTGGTCGCCGAGGAGGGCGTGCTCCTGCTCCCCGGCACGATCTACGAGCACCCGGGCAACCACTTCCGCATCGGCTTCGGGCGGCGCAACATGCCGGAGGCACTCGCGCGCCTGGAGCGCTTCGCGAGCGCCCGCCTCTAGCGCGGCGCGCCGTTGCGCGAGCGCAGCCAGGCCGCGATCGAGGGCGCGAGCTCGTGCGCGTCGAGCTCGGCCGGATCGTGCGTGGTGGTGATGCCGACGATGTGCATCCCGGCCGCGCGACCCGCCTGGATGCCCGCCGGCGCGTCCTCGAGGACCACGCAGTCGGCGGGCTCGGCGCCGAGCTCGCGGGCGGCGAGGAGGTAGCCCTCGGGATCCGGCTTGCCGCGCGACAGCCGCTCGGGCGTGACCAGCACCTGCGGCACGGCCAGCCCGACGGCGGTCAGGCGTGCCGTCGCCAGGGGGACCGTGCACGAGGTGACGATCGCCACCGGGTCGGAGACGGCGAAGAGCTCGTGGGCACCCGGCAGGGCGACGACCCCGTCGACGTCGTCGGCCTGGCGCAGGTCGATCGCGCGCGACTCGGCCGCGGCGTCGAGGTCCGGCGCCAGCGCGGCGATGACCTCGCCGGACGGCCGCCCCTGCTGGACGCTCTCGATCGCCTCCGCCGCCACGCCGTGCGCGGCGCCCCACCAGCGCCAGGCGCGCATGATCGAGGCGTGCGAGTCGACGAGGACGCCGTCGAGGTCGGACAGGATCGTGGTCATGCCGCCGCCGTCTGCGGCTCGCGGGCGACGGGGGCGGCGGGGCGCGCGTAGCGGGTGGTGGGCGCCAGCAGGGCAACGATGGCGGCGAGGAGGACGACCACCGCGAGCGCGCCGGGCAGCCCGACGACCTCGGCCAGCCCACCGATGATCGGCGGGCCGACGAGGAAGCCGAGGTAACCCGTGCTCGTCACCGCGGCCAGCCCCACGCCGGCGGACATGCCCGGCACGTGCCCCGCGGCACGGAAGACGATCGGCACGACGCCCGACATCCCCGCGCCGAGGCAAGCGAAACCGACGATCGCGGGCACGGGCGCGGCGGCCAGGAGCGACAGGCCGAACCCGACCCCCGCGAGGGCCCCACCGGCACGGACGACGGCCTCGGGACCGAACCGATCGACCAGGCGATCGCCGAACACGCGCCCGAGCGTCATGGTGACGCTGAACGAGGTGAAGCCGATGGCGGCGATCGCCGCGGTGGTGCCGAGCTCGTCGCGCAGGTAGACCGCGCTCCAGTCGGCCGAAGCACCCTCGATGAGCAGGCAGGCGAAGGCCAGCGCACCCAGCGCGAGCAGCCGCCGCGGGGGACGCACGAAGACCGGCTCGGCGGAGCCCAGCGCATCGGCGTCGCCCCCGAGGAAGCGCCGTGACCACGTCAGGCCGATCGCCGCCGACACCACCGCGACGAGCGCAAGCTGCACGCGCACGTCGACGCCGATGCCCGCGGCGACCGCTCCGATGACGCCGCCGGCCAGCCCGCCGATCGAGAACGCGGCATGGAAGCTGGCCAGGATCGAGCGGCCGTAGCGGCCCTCGACGGCGACGCCGTGGGCGTTCATGGTCACGTCGAGCGACCCCATCGAGGCGCCGTAGAAGAAGGCCAGCAGGCAGAGCACGAGCAGGGTCGGGGCCAGCGCGATGATGCCGCTGGCCAAGCACATGAGCGCGAAGGCCACGCGCGTGGCACGGCGGCTGCCGATGCGAGCCGCGCGACCGCCTGCCACCGGCAGGGCGAGGATCGAGCCGACCGCGGCGCAGGCCAGCACGATCCCCAGCTCGCCGTCCGACAGGCCGACGCGATCGCGCACCGCGGGGATGCGCGCCGCCCATTCGCCGAAGACCAACCCGTTGAGGAAGAAGATGGCGGTGACGGCGCTGCGCGCCTGCTTCGGTGTGCCAATCATGCGCGCAGCACCTCGACCCCGAGGTCGCGGTAGACCTGCAGGTCCTCGTCGGGCGCGTCGCTGACGAGGGTGTCGATGCGCTCGATCGCCGCGACGGGATAGGGCCCGGTGCTGCCGAGCTTGCTCGCGGTGGTGAGGCTGATGATGCGCCCGGCGCCCTCGACCATGGCGCGCACGACGAGCGCCTCCTCGCGGTGGCGCAGCGTCATGCCCGCCTGGGGATGCAGCGAGCAGGCGGTGAGCACGCACACGTCGGGGCGCACGCGCCGCAGCGCGTCGACCGCCTCGGGGCCGGTGACCGTGCGCGCCGCCGGGTGCAGCCGGCCGCCGACGAGGTCGACGGTCAGGCGCGGGTGGTCGGCGAGCGCCACCGCGATGTGCGGATTGGTGGCGATGACGGTGGCCTCGAGGTCCTCGGGCAGGCGCCGGGCGAACTCGAGCGTCGTCGTCCCGCCGCTGAGCGAGATCACCTCGCCCGGCGCGATCAGCGCGATCGCCGCCTGGGCGACCGCGGCCTTGGCGGCCGTGTCGTCGGGCAGGCGCTCGAGGAAGGAGTCGGGCCCGGGCGAGCTGGGCGGCAGCGCGCCGCCGTGGACGCGCCGCAGCAGCCCGGCGTCGGACAGCTCCTGCAGATCCCGGCGCACGGTGTCGAGCGACACGCGCAGCCGCAGGGCGAGATCCGAGGCGCGCACCTTGCCGTCGGCGCCCAACCAGCGCAGGATGCGCTCTCGGCGCTCTTCGCCGAGAAGCTCGCGTCCTGTGTCGATGGCGGCCATGCGCTTGCAGAATAGCGCAAAAAGCCGCAAGAAGCCGCAGCGGCAGTCAGACCTGCAACGGCCGCAACGCCGGATACAGCCCGCGGAAGCGCTCGCGCGCCTCGGCGTAGGGCGCGATCCACTCCGGACGCGGCTCGATCGTGCGCGTGACCTTCACGCACGACGACACCGCCTCGCGCGCGTCGCCCCAGACGCCCGCGGCCACGCCGCCCAGCAGCGCCGCGCCGTAGGCGGCGCCCTCGTCCACCACGGTCGCCTCCAGCGGCATCTCGAGCACCGAGGCGACGATCTCCAGCCAGAGCTCCGAGCGGGCGCCGCCGCCCGAGATCCGCCCCACGCGCGGGCGCCCGCCGAGCTCCTCGACGAGGTCCAGCGCGTCGCGCAGCGCGAAGGCCACGCCCTCGAGCACGGCCCGCGCGAGGGCGCCGCGATCGTGGCGCAGGCCGAGCCCGGCGAAGGCGCCGCGCGCGGCCGGGTCGGCGTGGGGCGTGCGCTCGCCCGCGAGGTAGGGCGCGAACAGCAGCCCCTCGACCCCCGGGTCCCACGCCGCCGCGCCTCCGAGCAGCTCGTCGTAGGTGCCCCCCACCGTCTCGCGCAGCCACTGCAGCGAGCCGGCGGCGCTGAGCATCACGCCCATGATGTGCCACGCCTGCGGCACGGCGTGGCAGAACGCGTGGACGCGCGCCTCGGGGTCGTGGGCGTAGCGGTCCAAGGCGGCGAAGACGACGCCGCTGGTGCCGAGCACGACCGACGCGGGGCCGCCCTCGGCCACCACGCCCACGCCCAGGGCGCCGGCCGCCTGGTCGCCCGCGCCGGCGGCGACCGGCACGCCGCCGTGGGTGAGGCCGGTGACGGCGGGCGACTCGTAGACCTTCGGCAGCCACGCCGGGTCGACGTCGAGGGCCTTGACCACCTCGTCGCTCCAGCCGCGCGCGGCGACGTCGAAGAGCAGCGTGCCGGAGGCGTCGGCGACGTCGATGGCGTGGTCGTCGGTGAGCTTGAGGCGGACGTAGTCCTTGGGCAGCAGGATGTGGGCGATGCGCCCGTAGACCTCGGGCTCGTGCTCGGCCAGCCACAGCAGCTTGGGCGCCGTGAAGCCGGCGAGCGCGCGGTTGCCGGTCAGCTCGACGAGGCGCTCGAAGCCGATGCGCCGCTCGATCTCGTCGCACTGCGCCTGCGTGCGCCCGTCGTTCCAGAGGATCGCGGGGCGCAGCGGGCGCGCGGCCTCGTCGAGCGCCACGAGGCCGTGCATCTGGCCCGAGAGCCCGATGCCCGAGGCGCTGGAGGCGTCGAGCTCGTCGAGCACCTCCGCCGCGCCGCGCCACCAGTCCTCGGGGTTCTGCTCGCTCCAGCCGGGGCGCGGCGTCGACAGCGGGTAGCCGCGCTCGGCGACGGCCAGCACGGCGCCGTCCTCGTCGATCGCGATGCCCTTGACCGACGACGTGCCGACGTCGAGCCCCAGCAGGCGCGTCATACCCGTGACGGGGCGCCCAGCGCGGCGTAGACGAGCTCGTAGGCGGCGACGGCGTCCTTGCGCTGCTGCGCGTCGCGCAGGGGCTCCCCGTCGATGCGCTGCCCGACCTTGTCGATGAAGTGCCACTGCTCGACCGAGCGCTTGACGGCCGCCACCTGATCCTCGGTGTACGGGTAGAGGTCGAAGCCCAGCCGCTCGCCGTTGGCGCCGTAGTCGGCCCGGCGCAGCTCGATGGCGAGCTCGACCGTCTCCATGAACGCGGTCGCGCCCACCATGTTGTCGTCGTCGAAGATGCCCCAGCCCGAGTTGGCGTGCTGGTGGCCGAGCAGGCCCTCGGCGGCCAGAAGAGCGGCGTACTCCGGCAGGTGCTCGCCGTTCATGAGCAGGTGCTGCCAGTCCATGTTGACCTGGATGTTGTCGATCCCCTCGGCGCGCAGCTTGTGGATGACGTGCAGCGTCATCCCGATGTTGCGCATGAAGATCTTCATGGCCGGCTCGGAGTTCTTGTGCTCGAGGAAGAGCTTCTTGCCGTGCCCGGCCAGGGCGGTCGCGGCCTGCCCGACGCCGTCGATGAAGCGCGCCCACGACTCGCGGTACGGCGTCTGGAAGGGGTAGTTGTAGCCCTCGATCCCCGGCCAGATGATGAAGTGCGCATCGATCTCGCCCGCGAACTCGCAGGCGTCGAGCGTCACCCGCAGCGCCTCGTCGCGGATGGCGTCGTCGGGCGAGGAGAGCCCGCCCTTGCCGTTGCGCGGATCGAGGTGCAGCCCGCTGGCCAGGCAGTAGATGCCGTGGCCGTCGAGTGCCTCGCGGACCTCTCCGAGGTTGTCGCGGTTGAGCTCGTAGGGGTAGTGGAACTCGTAGTCGTCCATCAGATCGCCGAGGCCGTCGACCGCGCGCCGGACCTTGTCGGGCATCGACTCGGAGCCGTGCTCGGGCTGGTAGCCGACGGGCACGAAGCGGGTGATCATCCCGCCCAGGGCCCAGATGCCCAGTGACGTCTTCAACCGATCGGGCATGGGGCGTTCCTTTCTGCGGAGGTGTAGAGCGCGGCGATCGTGCGGGCCTGCCCAAGGGCGTCCTCGCGGCCGAGCAACGGTTGGTGCTCCCCGTTGACGGCGGCCTCGAAGTCGGCCAGCTCGAGCGCGTAGGAGTTGGCGGGCCCGGGCTCGATGCGCTCGACGGAGCCGTCGGCGCCGCGCAGCTCGATGACGGCGTCGTTGCCGTGGAAAGGATCCGTGAGCGCCAGCGAGCCGCCGGTGCCGACGGCCGCGAGCTCGTGGCCGCCGGGGTAGGTGAGCCCGCAGTCGAAGTGTGCGAGCACGTCGCCCGGGAAGCGCAGGGTGGCGGCGAGCGTCACGTCGACGCCGTGGCCGCCGGGCACGAGGTCGGCCGAGGCGCTCTCGGGCTCGGCGCCGGCCAGGGTGCGGCAGCCGCTGACGCAATAGCAGCCGACGTCCATGAGGCCGCCGCCATCAAGCGCGGCCTGTAGGCGGATGTCGTCGGGGTCGGGCGCCTTGAAGGCGAAGTGCGCGCGAATGATCCGCAGGTCGCCGATGGCGCCGCTGTCGAGGATCTCGCGGGCGCGCGCCACCTGCGGGTGGTGGCGCCACATGAAGGCCTCGGCCAGCACGCGCCCCTCGCGCTGGGCGACGTCGAAGACGCGGTCGACGTCATCGGGGTGGCGCGTGAGGGGCTTCTCGCACAGGACGTGCTTGCCGGCCTCGAGCGCCCGGATCGACCACTCGACGTGCATCGAGTTGGGCAGCGGGTTGTAGATCGCGTCGACGCCGGGGTCGGCCAGCAGCGCGTCGTAGGAGCCGTGGGCGCGCGCGATGCCCTTCTCGCGCGCGTAGGCCTCGGCGCGGGCGCCGTCGCGCGAGCCGACCGCGACGAACTCCTGGTCGGTGCCGCTGTCGAGCAGCTTGTCGGTGATGTTGGCGGTGGACAGGATGCCCCAGCGCAACGGCATCAGGTCCAGCCCTCCTTGCTCGCCAAGCGAGCCCCCTTTCGTGGTGGTGGGGTGAGGCCGGCCGAGCCCCCGCGGAGAGCGGGGCGCGGGAGCCCGCCGGCCATCACGCTCTGCCGGCCGACGCACGCCCCTTGCGCGCGATCGAGTCGACCGTGACCGCCAGCAGCAGCACGCCGGCGGTGATGACGAACTTCGTCCCGGCGCTGAGGCCGAGCAGGCCGAGGCCGTTGTCGATCGAGGCGATGACGAGCGCGCCGAGCACGGCCGACTTGACGTTGCCGCGGCCTCCGAAGAGCGACGTGCCGCCGATGACCGGCGCCGCGATCGCGTACAGCAGGATCGAGCCGCCGCCGGCGCCCGTGTCCACGGAGCGCAGGCGCGAGGCCAGCACGATGCCGCCCAGGGCGGCCATCATCGAGCAGATCGCGAAGCAGGCGATCTTGATGTTGTCGACGTTGATGCCGGCGCGACGCGCGGCCTCGGCGTTCCCGCCGACGGCATAGATGTGGCGCCCGAACCGCGTGCGGGTGAGGACGTGGGTCCAGAGGATGTACACGCCGGCGAGCATGAGCAGCACGTAGGGAATGCCGCGGTCCTTGTTGCACACGTACACGACCGCGAAGACCGCGATGGCCAGGCCCACCACACGGAGCGCCAGCACCGCATCGGGAGCGGTGGCGAGGCCGTGGCGCACGCGTTGCGCGCGCTGCCAGAAGAGCATCCCCGCGTAGACCGCGACGCCGGCGATGGCGAGGATCCACGCGGTGCTCGACGGCAGGAAGTCGTTGGCGAAGCCGACGAAGAAGCTGTTCTGGACGATGACGGTGCCGCGATCGCCGATCAGCAGCAGGACGACCCCGTTCCAGCCCAGCAGACCGGCCAGCGTGACCACGAACGAGGGGATCCCGACCTTCGTGATGAGCAGTCCGTGCAGGATGCCGATGGCCAGGCCGACCAGGAGCACGATGACCATCGTGGGCGCGGCGGAGAACACGTGCGAGTTGTCGGGCAGCGTCAGGAGTGCCATCGTCACGCCCGCCACCGCGCTGACGAAGCCGACCGACAGGTCGATCTCCCCCAGCAGCAGGACGAAGACGATCCCCATGCCGATCGTCGTGATCGCCGCGGCCTGCACGATGAGGTTGACGAAGTTCCCCGCGGTCAGGAAGTTCGAGTTCTGGCTCTGGAAGACGATCGCGATGATGATCAGGCCGACCACGATCGGCAGCGACCCGAGGTCGCCGGCCTTGACGCCCGCCCACCAGCGGTTGATGTAGACGGCGAAGCTCTCGCTCTCGGGGGCGGCGGTTGCGGGTTCGCCCGGGCCGCCTTCGACCGGTGCGGGTGCAGTGGCGCTCATGCGATCACCTCTTCGCCGACACCGGGAACCTTGGACAGCTTGCCGGCCGTGATGGCCTCGACGACCTGGGTCTGGGTGACGTCCGCGCGCTTGTGGACCGCGACGTTCTGGCCCAGGCGCAGCACGGTGATCGTGTCGGCGACCTCGAAGATGTCATGCAGGTTGTGTGAAACGAGCACGACCGCGAGGCCCTGCTCGCCGAGGCGCTTGACCAGGTCGAGGACCTGACGGGTCTGCGCGACGCCGAGCGCGGCGGTCGGCTCGTCGAGGATCACTACGCGCGAGTTCCACATGACCGCCTTGGCCACCGCCACGGACTGGCGCTGGCCACCGGACAGCCCGGCCACGGTCTGGCGGACGGACTGGATGGTCGTCACCGAGAGCGAGGAGAGCGTGTCGTTGGCGCGCTTCTCCATGGTCAGCTCGTCGAGCGAATGCAGGAGCCCGCCGACCTCCTCGCGGCCGAGGAACATGTTCTGCACGACGTCGAGGTTGTCGGCCAGCGCGAGGTCCTGATAGACGACCTCGATCCCGAGGCGTGCGGCGTCCTTCGGTCCATGGATCGAGACCGGCTGGCCCTCGAATATCACCTCGCCCGAATCGACCGAGTAGATGCCGGCGATGCATTTGATGAGGGTGGACTTGCCGGCTCCGTTGTCGCCGACGAGGGCCATGACCTCACCGGCGGACACGTGGAAGTCCACCTCGTAGAGAGCCTGAACGGCTCCGAAGCTCTTCGAGATGCCGCGCAGCTCCAGGATGGGTGCGTCACTCACTCTCTCAACCCTCCTCCGGGTTCCCCGTGGGCGGTGGGGCGCCGCCGCAGCGGCGCCCCATTCACCATCTTGCCTAGAGCCCTGCCTTCGTGCACAGCTCGGCGTACTTGCCGGTGCACACGTCTTCCTTCTTGAGGAAGCCGTCGTCGAAGACCACCTTGATGTTGTCCTTGGTGATCGCCTCCGGCTTCAGCAGGACGGACGGAACGTCCTTCGCGGTGTCGTTCGTCTTGCCGTTGACCAGACCGGCCTCGGGCTGCTTGCCCGTGGCCAGCGCGATGGCCAGCTTGGAGGCCGCGTCGGCCTCCTTCTTGACTGCCTTGTAGACGGTCATGCACTGGTCGCCCGAGAGGATGTTCTGAATCCCCTGCGGGGTCGCGTCCTGGCCGGTGACCGGGATCTGCTTGAGCTTGCGCGCCTTGAGTGCCGAGATGGCCGAGTTGCCCAGGCCGTCGTTGGCGGCGAGCACGCCGTCGATCTTGTTGCTCGTCTTCTGGAGCATCTGCTCGAAGATCGTCAGCGCCTGCTGGTTGTCCCAGTCGGGCACGGACTGATCTGCGACCTTCTTCGCCTTGCCGGAGTCATACAGCGGCTTGAGGACGGAGTCGTAGCCCTGCTTGAACAGCGTGGCGTTGTTGTCCGTCGGCGAGCCGTTGAGCTCGGCGATGTTCGGCGTGCCGGAGCTACCCAGGCAATCGACGAGGCCCTGGCCCTGCAGCTTGCCGACCTCCACGTTGTCAAACGACACGTAGTAGGCCGCCGAGCCCTTGAGGGTCAGTCGGTCGTAGTCGATCACCTTCACGCCGCGTGACTGGGCGTTGGACTCGATGGCAGCGCCAGAGCCCGAGTCGAGGTTCACGAGCAGGAGGACCTTCGCCCCGTTCGTGATCAACTGCTCGGCCTGCTGCTGCTGGGTTGACTTGTCGCCTTGGGCGTTCTCGATCGTCACGGGCACGCCGGCCGACTTGAAGGCGGCGTCGAGCAGCGGACGGTCGAACGACTCCCAACGTACCGACGACTTCGTATCCGGCAGCAGGACGCCCACCTTCTGGGCCTTGGTTGCTGCCGCGCCGCCGGTGCTACTACCTGTGCCCGACGACGACGAGCTGTTGTCGCTCGAGCCGCACGCTGCGACTGCGAACGCCATAACGCAGAGCGCCATGCCAATGGCAAGTGCTCGGCGAGAGATCGGTGAGTGCATCACCGTCTTCCTCCTCCTGTGGGATGGGACATGTGAGGTACGGGTACGGTCAGTGGGTCTTCGGACTCGTGGCCGGCGAGAGCCAGCGCGCCGAGCAGCTCGGCGCGGTCGCCGAGCGTGCCGGCGACGATCTCGACGTCCTCGGCGGCGGCCGGGATCGCGAAGCGGCGCACCGCCTCGCGCATCGGCTCGAGCACGAGGTCGCCGGCGGCGCTGAGATCGCCGCCCACGACCACGAGGTCCGGGTTGAGGTAGTTGCAGAGGTCCGCGACGGCACGGCCGACGACGCGGCCGGCGTCGGCGATGACGCGCTGGCAGCCGGCATCGCCCTCCAGGGCCAGCTGCAGGAGCTGGCGCACGGTCAACGGGCCGTGCGAGCGGCGCAGGAGCTCGCACAGGGCGGGGCCGGCGACGAAGGTCTCGAGGCAGCCGCGGTTGCCGCAACGGCAGATCGGGCCCTGGGGATCGACCAGAACGTGGCCGATCTCGCCGGCGATGCCGCGTGCGCCGCGGAAGGGGCGGCCGTTGATCACCAGGCCGGCGCCGATGCCGGCGGACAGGCGCAGATAGGCCATCACCAGCGTTCCGCGCCCGACGCCGAAGGTCGATTCGCCCAGCGCGCCGACGTTGGCGTCGTTGTCGAGGTGCACGGGCAGCCCGAGGCGTTCCTCCATCTCCGCCGCGGGGTCGAGCCCGACCCAGCCGGGGAGGATCGGCTGCGAGTGCACGAGGCCGCTCTCGCGGTCGATCGGTCCGGGCAGGCCCATGCCCGCGGCGAGGACCCGGCCGCGCTCGACGCCGGCCTCCTCGATGAGCTCCGACACGAGCCCCGCGGCGGTGTCGAGCGCGTCCACGGCGGCGGTGTCGACCTCGAGTTCCACGAAGGACTCGGCGAGGATCGTGTAGGACAGGTCGGCGATGGCGACCCGCAGCGAGTCGTGGCCGAAGTCGAGGCCGACGACCGCGCCGGCTGCGCGGTCGAGCGCCACCAGCACCGGCGGCCGCCCGCCCTGCGAGCCGGTGGCCGCGACGCCGTCGGTCGCGCGCTCGATGACCATCCCCGACGCTTGGAGATCGCTGACGAGGCTCGACACGGTCGAGCGACTCAGGCCCGTCTGACGGGCGATATCGGCGCGGCTGATGGCCCCACGCGTGCGCAGCGCGTCGATGACGCGCAGACGGTTGCGCTCGCGGAGCGACTCCAGCGACCCGGTGCGGAGCTGACCCACTGCCGCGACCCTCCCCCATCGGCGGGGGGTTTGTCAAGAGTACGCACGAACTTGGGGGCGCTTTCCTGGTTTTCGGTTCAGGTCTCGGCCGAACCTACGTCGCCCCCGGCGGCTCGGACCTCGTCCAGCGCGCGTGCGCTGCCGTCCGGATCGATGCCGCGCGAGGCCGTGTTCTCGACGGTCACGGCGAACCCGGCCTCCAGCGCGTCGAGCGCGGTGGCCCGCACGCAGTAGTCCGTGGCAAGCCCGGCGACCGTGATCCGTTCGATCCCCCGGTCGCGCAGAAGCGTCGCCAGGTCGGTCCCATCGAAGCCCGAGTAGCCCTCGGTCGCCGGATCGGTCCCCTTGTCGACGACCACGTCCACCAGCGTGGCGTCGAGCCCCGGATGCAGCTGCGCGCCCTCCGTGCCGGCGACGCAATGCGCCGGCCACGGCCCGCCCTGGGCGGCGAACGACGAGTGCTCGGCAGGGTGCCAGTCGCGCGTGGCCACCACGAGGTCGAAGCGCCCCGACGCCGCCAGCTCGTTGAGCCGATGAGCGATCGCGTCGCCCTCGGGGACCGCCAGCGCACCCCCGGGCGTGAAGTCGTTCTGGAAGTCGACGATCACGAGCGCGTCGGGCATGGGGCGAGTCTAGGCGCGGGCTTCGTCCGCGGCGCGGAGGACGACCTACCGCACGGTGTAGTGCGACGCCGCCGTCCCCACCGCGCCCCGCAGCGCCTGGATGAGCAGGTCGCGTAGCTGGTCGCGGCTGAGCTCGCGGTGCTCGAGCCACTCGAGGCTCGCCGCCTCCGCAAAGCCGATCCAGCCGCGCACCGCAATGCGAATGCCGGGCGGGGTCGCCTCGCCGGCGAAGTCGTCCAGGATGCGGGTGGCCATCGCCGAGCGGACGTCCTCGACGATGGCCGCGACCTCGCGGTCGGAGCCGATCCCGGCGCGCAGCACGGTGGAGTAGCCGCGCGCGTGGGTGTCGACGTACTCCAGGTAGCGGTCCAGGCCGGCTGACAGGCGCTCCAGGGGCGCGAGGTCGGGATCGGTCTCGGTGATCGCCTGCATCTCGTCAGCCGAGTGGCGCACGACCGCGACATAGAAGTCGCGCTTGCTCGGGAAGTAGTGGTAGAGCAGGCCTTTCGAGATTCCCGCGGACGCGGCGATGTCGTCGATCGAGACCTCGTCGAACGGGCGCTCGCTGAACATCTCGACGCCCAGCGCGACGAGCTGCTCGCGGCGTGCGTCGGTGCTCAGGCGGGCGCGACGGGCGGTTGCCATGTCGATGCCACGGTAGCGCGCCGGCGGGGCCGGCGCCGGGGCTCGGCCAGACCCAGCGCCCAGGCCAGCAGCCCGAGCCAGACGGCGACGACGATCGCCAGGACGGCGTAGGCGGTCGTCGTCAACCAGCGCGGGCCGCCGCGCGCCTCGCGTTGCAGGATGAAGGTGTCCGACTGCATCGGGCCCGAGCGCGGCGCGACGGGCACGCCGGCGCGGTGGGCCTGCGGCGAGGGCGGCAGGTAGACGGGGAGCGCCATCAGATGCGTGCCCTTGGCCAGGCGCAGCATCGTCTTCCAGTGGCCGCCCACGGGCACCGGGCGCTCGGTGACGTACCGGCCCGGGCCGACCCGGCGCAGCGCCATGAGCTGGCGCAGGTGCCCCGTGGTCCTGCCCTGCCAGGAGAGCACCTCGAACCACTGGTTGTCGCGCGCCGCGGCGGGCGGGTCGAGCCGCACGGCCACGTTGACGTCGCCGGTGCCGGCGCGGGTGGGCACGATCGCGGCGCGCGTGCCGTCGCCCCGCTGCGCGGCAGCGGGACGAAGAGGGCCACGAGCGCCACCGCCCCCGCCAGCGCGACGGCCCGCGGACCGATCGCGGGCAGCGCCGCGCGCTCGCTCTCGGGCATGGCCAGGCTCTGGCTCATGCGGGCGCCGAGCACGCTGCCGGCCAGCGCGGCGGCCAGGGCGAGGAGCACGGCCGGCGCCAGCATCGACGCGGGCCACGGATGGGGCATCCACACGTGGCTCCAGCCCCACTCGGCGGCCAGGCCGACGGTCCCGATCCCCAGCCCGCTGAACACGGCGAAGCGCAGCGGCGCGCGCGGGGCGGCGAGCGCCGCCAGCTCGACGACCGCCGCCTCGGCGAGGATCGACCGCGCACACACGAGCGCCACGCCCGCGGCGAAGGCGATGAGCACCGGCTGGTAGAGCAGCTGGAACTGCGGGACGCCGAAGTCGAACTCGGCCTGGAAGGTCGACAGGCCGATGATCAGCGCGCCCGCCATGCGCAGGTGCCCGCGGCGGGCGAGCTTGCGCGGGCGCCCGAGCTCGAAGCCCTGGCGCATGACCATCCAGACGCCCAGCGTGCTGACGCCGGCCCCGCCGATCATGAACAGGTGGGTGGGGCCCCACAGCGTGACGTCCTCGCCGAAGAGCGCGTGCCAGAAGGCGTCCAGCGGGAAGCCGAGCAGCGCGACGCCGCCGCACACGAGCAGCACGATCCCGCCCGGGCTCATGCTCAGGCGCAAGGGCAGCCGGCGCTCGTTGCGCGCCTGCGGTCCACCCATCCGGCCGTGCAGCAGCGCGGCGAGGACGATGCCCTGCAGCCCCGCGACGATGAACATGTGCGGCGCGGTGAACACGCCCTGATCGCGGCCGTGATCGATGTGGTAGCCGATGTCCCAGTACATCCCGAGCACGGCGACCTGCAGCGAGATGCCCGCGAGGACGACGGGCGCGATGAAGCGGCCCGGAAAGCCGGAGACGCGCTCCTGGTAGCGGACGAAGCGATGGGTGATCTGCACGTTGAACGCCTCCTGACCACGTGGTCAGTTCATTGAATCTCGTTCAACAGCTACCCCCGCGCAGGCAGGAGATAACCGTGTGCTTCGTCACATGACACTCATCCCGGGCCGGTGGGCGCGAATGCGCCCAAGCCCAGGCGAGGAGGTGGCGCGGCCGCTCCCGGGCCGCGCCGGCTTCTACTTGAAGCGGTAGACGATGCGCCCGCGATTGAGGTCGTACGGCGAGACCTCGACCCGGACACGGTCGCCCGGGAGGACGCGGATGCGGAACCGGCGCATCTTGCCGGCAAGGTGCGCGAGCACCGTGTGACCCATGTCGAGCTCGACCCGGAAATTCAGGTTCTTGAGCGCCTCGACGACCTGCCCCTCCAACTCCACCTTTTCTTCTACAGCCATATGCACCTCGTCTTTGCAGTTGGACGGTGGACCTTGCCCACCCACCCGCGGCCCGCGCCGGGAATCTTCATTCGAGCGACCAGAAAGCTGGCCGGACCCGTCGATGGCGAGAGTGCTCACCGCGGCGGCCCGGGCCGACAGCACTACCCAGTGTACGAGGTCGGGCAACCCGTCAGCGGGAAATCCGCGGTGTTTGCGGGATCGTCCCCGCGGAGCCCTTGACCACGCTCGGGCCCCAGCCTAATTTGCGCCCCGACGCGGAACCGAGCCGCAGAGAGCGAGGCCCAGGGGTTGCGAGGCCCGCCGCTCTGAAGCCGTCGAAAGCCCCCTCGGGGGCGGACGCGGCGGAGAGCACCCCAGGTGGCTCGGGACCGCGTCGCTTGCTGTCCGGGGAGCGCTCGCCACTCGACGTAGCATGGGTGCGTGACCGATCGCCGCAAGCGCCTCGCGCTACTGGCCGCCATCCTGGGAACGTTCGTCGCGGGCCTCGACGCGACGGTGGTGAACGTCGCCCTGCCCGCCATCGAACGCGATCTCGGCGGCGGCCTGGCCGGTCAGCAGTGGGTCTCCAACGCCTATCTGCTCACGCTCGGCTCGCTGATCCTGGTCGGCGGCTCGCTGGGCGACCTCTATGGCGAGCGGCGGATCTTCACCATCGGCGTCCTGGGCTTCGGCGCCGTGAGCGTCGTCTGCGCCCTCGCGCCGTCGATCGAGGTCCTCGTCGCGGGGCGCGCGCTGCAGGGCGTGTTCGGCGCACTGCTGACCCCGAGCGCGCTGGCGGTCATCGTCGCGAGCTTCCCGCCCGAGGAGCGCGGCGCGGCGATCGGCTCGTGGACGGCGTGGGGCGGCATCGCGTTCGTCATCGGGCCACTGCTCGGAGGCTGGCTCATCGACGTCGCCACCTGGCGCTGGATCTTCGCCATCAACGTGCCCTTCGTGATCGCCACGGTGATCATCGTGCGCATGGCCGTGCCCGCCCGCGGACGCGAGCTGCGGACGGCGCGCCTTGACGTCCTCGGCGCGGGCCTGTGCGCGCTCGGTCTGGCGGGGCCGGTGTTCGCGCTCATCCGCCAGCCGCGCGCGGGCTGGGGTGCGCCCGAGGTCGTGATCCCACTGGTCGGCGGGCTGGCGCTGCTGACGGCGTTCGTGATCCACGAGGCGCGCACGCCCGACCCGATGCTGCCGCTGGGGCTGTTCCGGCGGCGCAACTTCGCGGTCGGCAACCTCGAGACCCTCGCGATGTACGGCGGGCTGGGCGCCGTGATCTTCTTCCTCGTGCTCTTCCTGCAGCAGGTCGCCGGCTACGACGCGCTGCAGGCCGGCCTGGCGACGCTGCCGATCACGATCGTGATGTTCACGCTGTCGCGCCGCGCGGGGCGGATGGCCGATCGCTTCGGGCCGCGCTGGTTCATGGGCGTCGGTCCGCTGGTCGCGGCGACGGGGCTCGCCCTGCTGCAGCGCGTGGACGCCCACGTCAACTACGTGACCGATCTCCTGCCCGCCCTGCTGCTCTTCGCGCTCGGGCTCTCGGCCACGGTGGCGCCACTCACGGCCACCGTCCTGGCCGACGCCGACGAGCAGAACGCCGGCATCGCGTCGGGCGTCAACAACGCCATCGCGCGCGTCGCCGGCCTGCTGGCGGTCGCCGCTCTCGGCGCTGTGGTCGCGGCCCAGTTCGGCAGCGCCATCGACGACCGCCTGGCCGGCCAGCGGCTCTCGCCCGAGGCGCAGAAGATCGTCGCGGAGGCCAAGCAGCGCACGCTGGCGCGCGCCGAGCCCGACGGACTGCCGCGGGCCGAGGCGCACGTCGTGACGCAGGCCGCGGAGGACGCCTCGGTGAGCGCCTTCCATCGCGGCGTCGGCATCGCCGCGGGGCTCGTGGCGATCGGCGGCGTGCTCGGCATCGCCGGCATTCGCAATCCGCGCCGTGAGGTCCCCTGTGAGGGCTGCCCCGGCGGGCAGCTCGCGGGGGCGCCCGTCGAGGCCGGCCGCTCGCGCCGGGCACTGCCCGCAGCGACCTAACACGACCCCAATAAGAGGCGCACCGAGCGCAAACCCGGCCGTCGCCCGCGCCTCAGGGCCGGCGGGCACGCTGCACGCGTGCCGGGACCGCCCGCCGATGTCGTCCTGCCTCTGCCGCGCGTTTCCAGCGGCGCGGTGCGGCGCTGGGCCCGGGTCCCCACGCGCGCCGGCGTACCTGCGCTCGGGACCGCGGCGATGGGCGCCCTCGTGGGTCTTGCCGTGGCGATCGTGCTCGTCGCTGCGGAGCGGCCCTCGATGCTCTCCGGCCCCGCCCAGCGCGGGTTCCCCGGCTGGATGGTGGGCCCGCTGGCGCACCGCCTGCCGACGCTGCCCCCCAGCCCGCCGATGCTGCAGGCCGACCTCACCCGCGCATTGGCGGTCCTCGGCGTCGCCTGGCTGGTGGCCGTGCTGTGCGCGCCGCGGGTGCCCTCCCCCATCGTCTGGACCGCGGTGGTGACGACGCACGTGACCCTGCTGATGGGGCCGCCGCTGGCGCTGACCGACGTCTTCAACTACCTGCACTACGGGCGCATGCCGGCGACCTACGGCGTCAATCCCTACGCCTCCCTGCCGCTCACCGTCCCCCAGGACCCCGCCTACCACTTCTCCAACTGGCACCACCTCCCATCGCCCTACGGCCCGCTCTTCACCCTGGTCACCGAGGGCCTCGCGCCGCTATCGCTGCCCACCGCGTATTGGGCATGGAAGGGCGTACTGCTGGCGGCCGCGCTCGGCACCCTCGTGCTGGTCGCCTTCACCGCGCGCCGGCTCGGGCGCTCGCCGCAGGCCGCGGTCGCGCTCGTCGGGCTCAACCCGCTGGTGCTCGTCTACGGCATCGGCGGGGCCCACAACGAGCCGCTGGTGCTGCTGTGCAGCGTGGCGGCGGTCGCCCTGGCGGTCGTCGGCTGGCAGGAGGGGACGGCGCCGTGGTGGGACGTCGGGGCCGGCGCCTGCGCCGTGCTGGCGGCGGGCTTCAAGCCGTCGGCCGCCCTCCTCGCGCCCCTCGTGATCTTGGCTTGCCGCCGGCGCCTGCCTGCCCTGGGTGGCGCAGGCGGCGCCGGCGTGCTGTCCCTGCTCGTCGTGGAGGTGGTCTACGGCGGGCACCTGCCGGCGACGAGCATCCAGGACGGGCTCGTCGGGCCGCTGAGCGTGCCCAACGTGCTGGCCGCACTCGCCGGCCACGGTGGGCTGACCCCCCACGATCGCGTCATCACCCACGCCGTCCTCGCACTGGCCGCCGTGGGGGCGACCGCGGCCGTGACCTGGCGGCGGGCATGGCTGCCGGGGGCGGCGGGCTTCGTCATGCTCGCCACCGTCCTGACCCTGGGCTGGACGATGCCCTGGTACGTCTGGTGGGTCCTGCCCTTCGCCGCGCTCGCGCGCACGCGCGCGCTCGCGGGCGCGTGCGTGCTGCTCACGGCGTGGCTGGCCCTCGGGGCGATCCCGCAGATGCCGAAGGTCATCCACTCCTTCGGCTACTTCCCCACGCGCACCCACGCCGGGCTCGCGAACCACCTCTACACCCAGCGCTATCTGCAATGAGCCCGCCGGCCGCCACGCGCCCCCGCCTGCCCGGAGTGATCGCCCAGCTCGTGCGCTTCGGCCTCGTCGGTGCGGTCAACACGGCGCTCACGCTCGCCACGTACTCCGTGATGCTCGCCCTCCGCGCTCCCGCTCCACTGGCCGGCGCCGTCGGCTGGGGCGTCGGCGCGACCAACGGCTACCTCCTCAACCGCGCCTGGACCTTCCGCGACGCCGCGCGCGGCGCCGTCCCCGCGGCGCGCTACGTCGTCGTCCAGCTCATGGGCTCGGCACTCAACGCGGCCCTGCTGGCGATCGCGGTCGGTGAGCAGCACCTGCCGCGCGTGGCAGGGGAGCTCGCGGTGCTGCCGCCGGTGACGATCCTCACCTTCGTGCTCTGTCGCGGCTGGGTCTTCGCGCGGGCGGTCCCCGCGTGAGCGCTCGCCACCTGCGGGCGGCAGGCACCCTCGTCGCCGGTCTCGCGCTGCTCGCCCTGGTGGCGTGGCAGTCCGGCGCCAAGGCGGTGCACTACGCCTCCGACCCCACCCACGAGCCATGTCCCGCGCTGACGCCGGGGGACCACACGCTGACCGTCGACACGACGCAGGGCCGGCGCCAGGTCTTCCTGCACGCGCCGCGCGGTGCCTACAAGCCACGGCCGCTCATCATCGCCCTGCACGGCGCGGGCCAGACCGCCACCGAGTTCGCGAGCAGCACGGGCTTCAGCGGCCTGGCCGACCGCGAGGACTTCCTCGTGGCCTACTCGCCGTCGGGCGCGCCGAGCGACGCCTGGAGCACTGCGGCGCTCGACCAGCTCGAGGCCGCCGTCTGCGTCGACCCCGCCCGCGTCTTCGTCACCGGCGTGTCGAACGGCGGTGGACCGACGGCGCGACTGGCGTGCGATCTCTCCGGGCGCCTCGCGGGCGTGGCGTCGGTGGCCGGCGGCCATCGGACGCTGCGACCGTGCACGCCCGAGCGCCCGGTGCCGGTGCTCGAGATCCACGGCACCGCCGACCAGGTCTTCCCCTACGGCGGCACGCCGCGCGACTACAAGGCCGGCGCGAGGCGGTGGCTCGGCCGGTGGCGGCGCATCGACGGCTGCCACGGGAAGGTCGACCGGCTGAAGCTCGCGCCCGGCGCGACCGAGGTCGCCTGGCGCAACTGCAGCGCCGCGACGCGGGTCGAGCACGTGCGCCTCGACGGCCGGGCCCGCGGCTGGCCCCGCGGCCCGCGGACCCAGCCCCTGCCCGCGCCGGTTGCCGTCACGTGGCGGACCTGGCAGTTCTTCCGCAGCCTCCCGCCGCGGCCCCCGGTGCAGACGAGCTGAGCGGGCGGCGTGCCCCGTGGGGGCGGTGGCTATCCTCACCTTCGTGCTCTGTTGTGACTGGGCCTTCGCGCGGGCGGACCCCGCGTGACCGCCCGCCACGCGTGGGCGGCCGGCATCCTCGTCGCCGCCCTCGCGCTCATTGCGTTCGTCGCCTGGCAGCCGGGGGCCAAGGCGGTCCACGACGCATCGCAGCCGACCCCGGCGCCCTGTCCCGCGGCGACGCCGGGCGACCACACGCTGACCATCGACACGCCGGAGGGCCAGCGCCGGGTCCTGCTGCACGCCCCGCCCGGAGCCAACAAGCCGCGCCCGCTGGTCGTCGCCCTGCACGGCGCGGGCGAGACCGGCAGCGACTTCGCCAACGACACGGGCTTCAGCCGGCTGGCCGACCGGGAGGGCTTTCTCGTCGCCTATCCGTCGGCGGGCGGACCGAACTCGTTCTGGAACCTCACCGGCCAGGCGCCCGGCGCCAGCGACGTCGAGGCGCTCGAGCGCTCGCTCGACCAGCTGGAGGCCGCCGGCTGCGTCGATCGCGCCCGGGTGTTCGTCACCGGTGTGTCGAACGGCGGCGGCATGACGGCGCGGCTGGCCTGCGATCTCTCCGAGCGCCTCGCCGGCGCGGCGTCGGTCGCCGGCGGCTATCGCTCGCTGCCGGCCTGCGAACCGGCCCGCCCGCTGCCCGTCCTCGAGATCCACGGCACCGCGGACCAGGTCGTCCCCTACGGCGGCAAGCCGCCCGACTTCAACGGCGCCGTGAAGCGGTGGCTCTGGCAGTGGCGGCGCATCGACGGCTGCGAGGGCAACGCCGATCGGCTGAAGCCCGCGCCCGGCGTGACCGAGATCGCCTGGCGGCACTGCAACGCCGGGACGCGCGTCGAGCATGTGCGCCTCGATGGACAGGCGCACGGCTGGCCAGGCGGCCCGCGGACCGCGCCGCCACCGGCACCGTTCGCCGCGACCTGGCGGACCTGGCAGTTCTTCCGCAGCCTCCCGCCGCGGCCGCCGGTACAGGGCTGAGCGCGTACAGCGCGCCGCGGTGGGGCTGCCCGGCCGCAGCGCTGACGTCGGTGCCGTGCGCGCGCGCCCACGCGACGACCGGCAGGCAGCCCGTGCGCTGGTTGCCGCTGGCCGCCGTGCACGAGTCGCCGAGCATCACGTAGCGCACGCGCCCGGTGGCCACGGCGCTCGCCAGCGTGGCAGGCGAGACGAGCTGGTTGCCCTGGCCGTCGGACAGAATGAGCACCGGGCGCCCGTCACGAGCGATCAGCGGCCCGGCCTTGGCCGGAGCGCTCACGGCGACCTCGTCCGCCGTCCCCGCGGTGTGCGCGGCCAGGAAGTCCGACAGCCCCGCCACGCGCGCGGCCGGCATCTCCCCCGTGCGCCCCGAGGCCTGCGTGCCGTGGCGCACGGCGGCCACCGCTGTGGCCAACGGGAACACGAGCACCGTGCCCAGCAGCGCGGCGGCCGCGACCTGCGCGCGCGGCGGGCGTCCCCGCACCACGAGGGCGACGCCCGCCCCCAGGCACGCGGCCACCGCAGGATCCAGGCAGGCCAGGTAGCGCGGGCGCAGGCCCGGCATGGCACTGCACAGCGCCAGGCCGGCGACGAGCCACAGTCCGAGCGTCAGCAGCCCGCCGCGGCCCACGGGGTCGAGGCGGCGCCAGGGCCGCAGCGCAAGGGCGACGGCGAGCGCGGCCAGTGCGGCGACGGCCTCGAAGCCGATCCACGTGCCCAGGTGAGCGTGGGCCGAGAGCAGGCGCAGTGGCCCGGGCGGCGGCGGCCGGCGCGCGAGCGCGGCGGCGTGCTCGCGCGCCCGCCGCGCCAGCGCGACCTGCTCGACCGGCGTCGGATGGGCCGGCGCACGCAGGGCGACGGGCTGCGCGGTCGACGCCGCACCGCCGGGCAGCAGCCTCGCGATCCCGTTGTAGACGAGCGCGGCGCGCCACGGCGAGCCGTCCGAGGCGCCCAGCGCCCAGGGGCGCGGATGCAGCGGGACCACGGTCACCACCACGAGCCAGGCCAGCGCCGTGGCCACGAACGTGGTCCCCAGCAGCCCGAGGCCGGACAGCCGCGGACGCCGCCCGCGCGGGCCGGCGACGAGCCACAGCAGCACCGCCGCGGCGATCGGCAGCAGTGCCTCGGCGAGCTTGACCTCGAAGGCGAGGCCGAGCAGCGCGCCCGCCCCGGCCAGCGGCCACAGGCGACCGCCCCGCGCCGCGCGCGCGACCACCGCCGCGCCGGCCACGGCGAGCGCGGCCATGACCGCGTCCATGGTGTCGCTGCGCGCGACGATCACGGCCGAGGGCGCCACGGCCAGCGCCAGCCCGCCGGCGAGCGCGGCGGTCCGCCCCAGGATCGTGCGCAGCAGCCACATCAGCGCGGCGACGAGCGCGACGCCACCGAGCGCCACGGGCAGCAGCAGCGCCACGCCGTCGAAGCCGAACAGCCGCGTCGAGGCCACCTGCAGCCAGAGGTCGACGGGGGGCTTGTCGATTGCCACCCGGCGGCCCGGCTCGAACGCGCCGGAGAGGAACGCCGCCCACGAGGTGCCCATGCTGCGCACCGACGCGTCGTAGTAGGGGTTCGTCGGGACGCGACCGAGCGCGGTCAGGCGCAGGAGCGCGGCCAGCGCCAGGACCGCGGCCTCGGGGCCGAGGCCGCGCCAGGCGCGGCGCACGACGCTACGCCGCGCGCGGGCGCGACAGGTCGGCGGGGGCTCCGGGGGGCGCGCCCTCACGCAGATCCGCGCGCACCGCGCGCAGCTCGCGGAACGCCCGCAGCACGACCCGCGGGCTGGCGCCCGAGGAGCGCCCGGCGGTCCGCGGCCGGTGCGCGACGCCCAGCTCGGCGATGCGCGCGCCGGCGTCGTGGGCGCGGGTGATCAGCTCGGTGCTGACCATCGCGCCCTCGGCGGCGAGGGGCAGAGCCTGCACGACGTCGCGGCGCATCAGCTTGAAGGCGCAGTCGACGTCGCGCAGCGGCACATCGAAGACGCGGCGCACGAGCATGTTCCACGCCGCCGCGTTGAGCAGGCGGTGCGGAGGATCGGCGCGGCGGGTCCGGTAGCCGGCGATGATGTCCGACGCCTGCGCGAGCGGCACGAACCGCACGAGCTCGCCCACGTCGAACTGCAGGTCGGCATCGGTGAGGAAGATCCACTCCAGGCGCGCCGCCGCGAGGCCCGTGCGCACCGCGGCGCCGTAGCCACGGTTGACGTCATGCACGAGGACGCGCACGCGCGGGTCGGCCGCGGCACGGGCCTGGGCCAGCTCACGGGTGTCGTCTCTGCTGCCGTCGTCGACGATCAGCAGTTCGTGGGCATCCGCTACAAGCTCGCCCGCCGCCGTTGCCTCGTCGATTGCGCGCTCGACGTTCTTCGCCTCATCGTGGCAGGGGAGGATCACCGAGAGGCCGCGAAGGCGCCCGACCACGTGATGTCGGTCGGTGTGCGAGGCGACGGCGGCGGTGCGAGCCATGGCCGGAAGGATCGGCGCCCGACCTGAGTGACCTCCCAAGGCGCCATTCGCATGCGCTGCGCGGCATGTTGGGATCATGTTGTGCTGCGCTGCAGGGCGCGCCGGCCGCTCTACGCTTGGGCCCAATGTTCGGCGACAACGGCCACGGCGCTCTGGGGGGTCGCGTCCTCGTCGTCGAGGACGATGAGGACCTGCGCGAGGTGATGGCCGGCGCGCTCTCCGGCGACGGCCACGTCGTCGTCGAAGCATCCGACGGCCGCGCCGCGCTCGACGCACTCGCGGCCCAGACCTTCGACCTCGTCCTGCTCGACGTCGGCCTCGGACCGGGGCCCGACGGCGTCGAGGTCTGCCGGCGCCTGCGCAGCGCGGGCGAGAGCGCGCACGTGGTCGCGGTGACGGCCCGCGACGGCGAGGCCGACGCCGTGCTCGCGCTCGAGGCGGGCGCCGACGACTACGTGACCAAGCCGGTCGGGATCGCCGAGCTGCGCAGCCGAGTGCGCGCCGTGCTGCGCCGCGTGCACCTCAACGGCGCGCCGCGCGCGGTGGTCACCCACGGCGCGCTGAGCGTCGACGCCGACGCCCGGCGCGCCGAGCTCGGCGGCGCCGAGCTGCCGCTCACCTACTCCGAGTTCGAGGTCCTCTACGCGCTGCTGCGGGCGCATGGCCGGCTGCTCTCGCGCCAGGAGCTGCTCGACTCCATCTTCGGCGGCCACGAGTTCCGCGACCCGCGCGCCATCGACGTCCACGTGCACTTCCTACGCGACAAGCTCGCGGCGGCCGGCGGCGATCCGGAGCTCATCGTCACCGTCCGCGGAGCCGGTTATCGCCTGAGAGCCTGACGGCGATGCGCTGGCACCGGCCCGGCTTGCGGGCGCAGCTCGTGCTCGCCCTCCTCGCCACCAGCGCGGTGACGCTGTTCGCCGCCGTGGCCACCCTGGTGCCGCCGCTCGAGCACCGACTGGACAGCGACAGGCTGCGCGACGTGCGCGCGCTGGCCCGCACCGCCGACCTCGGGCTGGCCCGCCTGCCGCGCCGCGACCTGCGCCAGGGCTCGGCGCGCCAGAACGCCCTGGTACGCGAGCTGGCGCGGCGGATGGGCGGCCGGGTGGCGCTCTTCGACGCTCACGGCATCGAACTGGCTGACACCGACCCCGAGCGCACCGAGCCGCGGTCGGCCACGCCCGAGCGGCTGGTGGACGCCGGCTTCGCGCGGTCCGGCGACGTCCGCGACCAGGTCCGCAACGGCGAGGCCGTCGTCGTCGCCCCCGTGCGCACGCGCGCCGGGCGGCGCACGCTGGTGCTGCGCAAGTCGCTCGACGACAACCGCGCCGCGGTGGCGGTGGTCCGCCGAGCGGTGCCGGTGGCGGGCGGCGTCGCCATCCTGCTCGCCGCGGCCCTCGGCATCGCGCTGGGCTTCGGGCTCCTGCGTCGCCTGGAGCGCCTGCGCCGCGACGCGCGCCGGCTGGCCGACGAAGGGATCGAGCAGCCGCTGGTGCTCGACTCCTACCGCGACGAGGTCGGCGAGGTGGCGCTCGCCCTGGAGCTGATGCGCTCGCGGCTGCACGCCGAGGAGCGCGGCCGCCAGGCCTTCCTGGCCACGGCCTCGCATGAGTTGCGCACCCCGTTGGCGTCGCTGCGGGGCACGGTGGAACTTCTGGAGGAGGAGCTCGCGTGCGGCGCGCCGGATCTCGGGGGGGTTCGCCGGCGCGCCGCCGCAGCTCGTCGCCAGACCGATCGGCTGACGAGCCTGGCCGAGGACCTGCTCGACCTCGGCCGGCTCGACGGCGACGCGGCACTGGCCCGGGAGCCGATCGAGCTCGGCGAGCTCGCGGGCACGATGAGCGCGGAGGTCGCCGCCGATGCGCATGCCGCCGGCGTCGGCCTCGAGCTCGACGCAGCGGCGCCGGTGTGGGCCGAGGGCGATCCGCGGGCCACGGCGCGCGTGCTCCGAGCGCTGCTCGACAACGCGCTGCGCCACGGTGCGCCGGCCGGGAGCGTGGTGACGATCGTCGTGGACACCGCGGGCGACCGCGCCCGGCTGCGCGTCAGCGACGCGGGCGCGGGGGTCCCCGAGGCCGAGCGCGAGCGCATCTTCGGGCGCTTCGAGCGCGGCGCGCGCGCGGGCGCGGGCTTCGGCCTGGGCCTCGCCATCGCCCGCGGCCTGGCCCGGCAGATGGGCGGTGACGTGAGCGCGCTCGCGGTACAGCGCGGCGCCTGCTTCGAGGCGACGCTCCCGGCCTGCGCGCCGCCATTGGGCGCCTCGCAGGACCTGGTCGAGATCACGGACACCGCGCCGGTTTCGACCGGCAGCCCGGCCTGAAACAGTCGTCCGTCCGCGTCTCTTACGAGTGGTAGGCTCGGCCGCGACGGGCGCTCGCGTCGACAGCTTCCGCCACATCCTCGGACGGGAGCTCTCATGTTCGGCAGGACCCTCGTCGTGCTGCTGGTCGCGACCGGCCTCACCGCCGCGCCGGCGTCCGCCAAGCGCGGGCCGATCAACACCAAGGTCACGGTTGCCGGCAAGACCGCCAGCGCCCAGATCACCGTCGCGGCCGGCGGGTCGATCTCGCTGAAGGCCCGCAACGGCACCAAGGTGACGGTGCGCTTCCCCGCCGGTGCGATGGAGCAGGACACGCTCGTCAGCGCGAAGCTGGTGACCAAGCTCTCCAGCCGCAAGACCCGCAAGGGGCTGCTGGCAGGTGTGCAGCTGCAGCCCGAGGGCCTCGACCTGCTCAAGCCGGCGACCGTGCGCTTCACGCGCCACGGCCAGGGAGCGAAGGGGACGCGGATCGTCTTCGTCGGCACCAAGGGCACCGGCCGCGACCTGTACCGCCTCCCGCCGCCCGTGCGCTCCAAGGGGCACGGCAAGGCGCGCCGGTTCGCGCCCACGGGGCGGCCTGTCGTGACGATCAACCACTTCTCCACCGTGGACGCCTTCGACTGGTCCACCGCCACCGTGGCCGACCTCGACGCGATCCTCTACCCGGAGCTCGGCGTCGATCGCCTGTCGCAGGAGATCGCCAAGCTGCTCAAGGATCGCAACACGACCGAGCAGGACCTCCTCGACGTCTACGAGCGCGAGTACAAGCGCTTCATCGATCCGCTGCTGAAGGTGGCGTCCGCGCGTCTGAAGACCAGCTGCTCCGTGCCGGCCATCCGCGGCGCCATCGTCGCCACGCGCGTCGCGCTGTCCTTCGAGCGCCAGCTCCAGCTCCTGGGCCTCAGCACGGGATCGTCGGTGGCCGGTCTCTCCAGCATGATCACCGAGGCCGCCACCTGCATGGTCACGCTGTGTCCCAAGTCCGGCGACCCGCGCGCCGCGACGTACTTCCTCAGCCTCGCCCGCCAGCTCGCGCTGGTCGGCGCGGGCGACGACGCCCTGTTCGCCGCCCTCTTCGAGAACATGAAGCGCTGCGGCGCCTACGAGCTGCGCATCGACTCGCGGATCGACACGACCGAACCGGAGTCCACCTTCTCGGCCCGCGTCGCCGGCACGGCGAAGGTCGTGCCGACCGGGACGGAGAGCGGAACGCTGCCGGTGCGCGGGGCGCTCGACTACACCGCGTTTTCCGGGAGCAGCCCGTCGGAGTGCGTCGTGACCAACGTCGTCGCGGGCACCAGCGGCGAGTTCGAGCTCGACGACGTCCAGCTCAGCGCCTTCGATCCCGAGAAGCCCAACAACGACCCGGTGCTCTCGGTGAAGATCAAGATCACCGTGCCGCCGATGGAGACGTACCACAGCACTCCTACGGGCGCGCAGAACTGCGGGACGGCCCAACTGCCCGACGTGAACCAGGCCCAGTGGTACGCGGGCTTCTGGGCCGAGCACCTCGACTTCACCTTCCCGGGCACGGACTTCGTCCGTGACGCCCCGCCGGTCTTCGCGCTCGCCGTCTACAGCCCGCGGACGATCACCATTCCCCCCGGCGGGTCCATCAGCGAGAACACGCTCGTCCAGATCGTGCACACCCCGCTGCCGCCGGTGCCGCTCCCGGCCGCGCAGTGAGCTACTCCAGCGGCCACTCGTGGACCGGCGCGTTGACGTGCATGAGCTCGCGGTAGCGCACGGTCATCCGGCGCAGGGCCTCGTCGCGTTCGAGCCCATCGTCGTCGTAGAGGCGATGGAACACGGCGCTCTGCCATGAGGCGCCGTTGCGCAGGGCCACGCAGCGGCGCTCGATGATGGCGAGCAGGCGATCGCGATCGGCGGCGCCTACGCCGAGGAGGTCGAGCCCCTCGTACGCCCGTGGCAGCAGCCGGCGCAGCACGAGCTCGGCGACCGGCACCTCTCCCACGCCGGGCCAGTAGACGCGCGCGTCGATGCCGTCGCGGGCGCCGACGTGGAAGTTCTCCTCGGCGGCCGAGAAGGACATCTGCGTCCACAGGGGCCGGTCGTCGTCGATCAGCGCGCGCACCAGGCCGTAGTAGAACGCCGCGTTGGCGAGGTTGTCGACGACGGTCGGGCCGGCGGGCAGGATGCGGTTCTCGACGCGCAGGTGCGGGCGCCCGCGCACCACGTCGTAGATCGGCCGGTTCCAGCGGTAGATCGTGCCGTTGTGCAGGCGCAGCTCCCCGAGCTCGGGGATGTCGCCGCGGGTGAGCGTCTCGACGGGGTCCTCCGCCTCGCACACCGGCAGCAGGGCCGGGAAGTAGAGGACGTTCTCCTCGAAGAGATCGAAGATCGAGGTGATCCAGCGCTCGCCGAACCACACGCGCGGGCGCACGCCCTGGGCCTTGAGCTCGTCGGGGCGCGTGTCGGTGGCCTGCTCGAAGAGCGCGATGCGCGTCTCGCGCCACAGCTCCTTGCCGAAGAAGAACGGCGAGTTCGCCGCCACCGCCACCTGCACGCCGGCGATCGCCTGCGCCGCGTTCCAGTAGGCGGCGAACGCGTCGGGCTCGACCTGGAGGTGCAGCTGGACGCTCGTGCACGCCGCCTCCGGCGCGATCGTGTCGGCGTAGGTCGACAGGCGCTCGACGCCGCGGATGTCGATCTCGAGGTCCTCGCCGCGCGCGGCGAAGATCTGCTCGTTGAGCAGCTGGTAGCGCGGGTTGGCGCTGAAGGCGTCGGCGTTGAGGTGCGCCCCGTCGATGGTCGGGAGGATCCCGATCATCACCATGTGCGCGCCGACCGTGCGCGCGCGCTCCTCGGCATGGTTCAGGCTGCCGCGCACGGACTCCTCGAGCTCGCCGAAGACCCCGTCGGCGAACTGGCGCGGCGCGATGTTGATCTCGATGTTGAACTGCCCGAGCTCGGTCTGGAAGTCGGGATCGGCGATCGCCTCGAGGACGGCCGCATTGGCCAGCGCCGGCCGCCCGTCGTCGTCGGTGAGGTTGAGCTCGATCTCCAGGCCGAACGAGCCGCGCGTGGCCTCGAAGCGCTCGTCGGCCAGCATGCGCGCGAAGACGTCCAGGCAGGTACGGACCTTCTCGCGGTAGCGCTGACGGTCCGCACGGCTGAACACCCTGGCGGCGACTTCCTGTCCCATGGCGCGCAGTGTTCCCGCCGGGCGGGGGGCGCGCAACCCCTGGGTGCCCATGCCCTACGCCCGCCCGGCGGGGCGCGGATCGATCCGCGCGCGGCAGCGGCTCAGTGCAGCGGGTCGTAGCGCGCGACCGTGAAGCCGATCAGCAGCGGAACGTGGACCGCGTAGACCACGAGCGACAGCGTGAGCACGACGAGCTGGCCGCCGCTCGTGCCGTCGTTGACGAACGCGTAGAGGAGGATCCCCGCGGTGATGGCGTAGGCGAGGCCCGCCCATCTCGCGACGAGGAAGAAGCTGGCCCAGTTGAAGTCGGGCACCCGGCTCAGGGCGACGACGTTGAACACGACCAGCAGCGCCGACGCCGCCAGCAGCGCCACCGCCGGGCCGAGCGGGACGTGGTGGGGCAGGTGCGAGACGATCCAGATCCCGCCGATGACGATCAGGGCCATCGAGGTGATCGCCACCTCGGTGACCGGCGGCAGCGGGCGCTCGTTCACCCCGTCGCCACCTTGGTCATGATCACCAGCGTGGCGACCTGCATCGCGCCGATGACCCCCGCGGTGTAGATGAAGCGCTTCATGAGCCGCTGGATGACGAGCGGGTCGGGCCGTCGCTTCTTGAGCTCGAAGAGCACCGCGACGTTCGCCGGCTCGAGCAGGCCGAGGGCGATCACGGCCATGACCCCGACCACGATGTAGGAGGCGACGATCCAGCCGTGCAGGCGGTAGTCGCTGTTGATCGTGCCCATGTAGCGGCCGAGCTGCCAGCCCGCGGCCAGCGTCACGGTCACGAGCGTGGGCATGATGAGCAGGACCTTCGGCATCAGGCGGGTCGTCATCTCGATGCGCGCCGGGATCGAGAGGCGGCCGAGGATCGGCCCCAGCACGAGCCCGAGGAACAGGTCGATCGAGGTCCACAGCGCCCCGAAGGCGACATGGAAGAACTCGAGCGCCCAGAGCTTGTTGGCGGCGATCGCGGCGATCAGCGCGATGAACACGGCGGCCACGATGGGCAGCCCGCGCAGCGGCACGATCTGGAAGTCGGGGACCGCGGGAGCCTCGTGAGCGGCGCCGGTGGCGCCGGCCGCGGCGGGGAGCGCGACGTCGGCCATGGCGCGAGCATAGTCGCGCCGCGCTCAGCGGAACAGCGCGTCGACCGACACCTCGATGCGCGGTCCCGCCCGTGCCGCGGTGACCGCGCCGTCGAGGCCGACGTCGAGCCCCGTGCGATCCGTGCGCCGGCACAGCGACTGGACCTCTTCGGTGAGAAAGCGCGACGCCTTGCCGTAGCCGTGGCCGTCGTCGACGCCGCGCGGGCGGTGGTAGTAGCGCAACGGGACGTAGAGGTGCAGGTCGCGCTGAGCGCGGGTGAGGGCGACATAGAGCAGGCGACGCTCCTCCTCGATCGCCTCGCGATCGCCCGCGGACAGATCGGAGGGGAAGTTGCCGTCGTAGAGGGCGAGCACGTGAACCGAGCGCCACTCGAGGCCCTTCGCGGAGTGCACGGTGCTGAGCACGAGCCAGTCCTCGTCCAGGCTCCCCGGCCCCGCGAGGTCCGAGCTCGAGGCCGGCGGATCGAGGACGAGGTCGGCGACGAAGCGCGCGAGGTCCGGCGACTGGCCGGCCGCGGCGACCAGCGCGTCGAGGTCGAGCAGGCGGACGGCGCCGTCGGGGTAGTGCGCTTCGACGATCGGCCCCAGCGCGTCACGCAGCGCCTCGGCGCGCGTCCCGGCCGCCGGCGTGGCGGCGGCGCCGCCCAGCGCCGCGACGACCGCGTCCGCCGGCCCGCGCGCCTCGGGCGGGAGCATCGCCTGCGCGCCGGGCCAGCGCCCGAGCACCTCGAGCGGGCCGCCGGCATCGGGCTCGAGCGCTTCGAGCACGCGCCCGGCGGTGGCCGGCCCGACCCCGTCGAGCAGCTGCAGCCAGCGAAACCAGCTCAGGCGATCGGCCGGGTTGTCGGCCAGGCGCAGGAGGGCCAGGAAGTCCTTGACGTGCGCGGCCTCCAGATAGCGCAGACCGCCGTACTTGACGTAGGGGATGTCGCGGCGGGCGAGCTCGAGCTCGAGCAGGGCCGAGTCGTGCGACGCGCGCATGAGCACCGCCTGCTCGCGCAACGCGGCGCCGCGCTCGCGCGCGTCGAGCACGCGCTCGCACACCTCGGTGGCCTGGGCGGCCTCGTCGAGGCAGAGCACGAGCTCGGGCGCGCGGCCGCCCGGGCGCTCGGCGTGCAGGACCTTGCGATAGGCGCGCTCGGCCTGCCCCGCCACGGCGTTGGCGACGTCGAGCAGCGGCTGCGTCGCGCGGTAATTGCGCTCCAGGGTGACCACCGCGGCGCCGGGGAAGTGCTCGGGGAACGCGAGGATGTGCGCGGGCGACGCCGAGCGAAAGCCGTACACCGCCTGCAGGTCGTCGCCGACGACGGTGACGTCGGCGCGCTCGCTGCGCAGGCCGCGGACGAGGTCGACCTGCAGGCCGTTGACGTCCTGGTACTCGTCGACCAGCAGATGGTCGATGGCGCCGCTCAGCTGCGGCCCGACGACCGCGTCCTGGGCCAGCGCGCGCCAGTACAGCAGCAGGTCGTCGAGGTCGATCACCCCGAGCCCGCGCTTGCGCGCGCCGTAGTCGACGAACAGGCGCGCGAGGTCGTCGGCATGGCGCTCGCACCACGGGAAGGCCTCGGCCAGCAGCTCGCGCAGGGGGCGCTGGGCGTTGACCGTGCGCGAGTAGACGTCGAGCAGCGTCGACTTGCGCGGGAAGCGCCGCCCCGTCTGCCCCATGCCCGCCTCCTGGCGCACGAGGTCGAGCAGGTCGGCCGCGTCGCCGGCGTCGAGCACGCCGAAGCCGGCAGGCAGGCCCAGCGCCGCGGCGTGGCGGCGCACGAAGCGATGGGCGACGGAGTGGAAGGTGCCGCCCACCACCCGGCCCGCGTG
This sequence comes from uncultured Actinomycetes bacterium, assembly GCA_963806015.1. GTDB lineage: Bacteria > Actinomycetota > Thermoleophilia > Solirubrobacterales > Solirubrobacteraceae > JAOPZW01. The sequence goes on from CAWDWM010000006.1 coordinate 165,677, forward strand.
GCGGCCGTTGGGTGAGCGCCCGAGGTAGGAGCGCGCGCGACCGAGCATCTCGCGCGCGGCGCGCCGCGTGAAGGTCACCAGCAGCACGCGCTCGGGCGCCGCGCCCTGGTCGACGAGCCAGGCGACCCGCGCCGCCAGCGTGGTCGTCTTGCCCGTGCCCGCGCCGGCCAGCACGAGCAGCGGGCCTCCCGGGTGGGTGGCCGCGGCACGCTGCTCGGGATTGAGAGCGTCGAGGTAGCTGGAGGCGCCGGATTCGAACACGCGTTCGCAACCTACGCGCCCCGCCGGACGCCGTGGATGCAGGGTTGCGCTACCGGCGCTTGCGCGCGGCCTTGGCCGCCGGGAGCGCGACCGCCGCCTCGGGTGTCACCACGCGGAAGGTGAAGCTCTCCACGAGGTACAGCTCGACGTTCTCGGCGTCGTGGTTGTCGTAGCCGATCGCGATGTCCTGGCCGCACTCGAACAGGAAGTCCCCGCCGCGCAGGCTCGCCACGATCGCTCCGTCGACCCCCGGGGCCCAGACGAGCGGGCCGTCGAGGATCTTGCGCAGGTGGTCGAAGAGCGGGTAGCCGCCGTGCTCCGTGGTCTCGACGACGGCCTTGTAGATCTCGGGCGACAGCGCGAGGCCGTAGGGCCCGCTGACGCCCGAGCGCAGGAGCACCTCCACGGCGCGGGCGATGTGTCGCGGACACGCGGTGAGGTCGTCGCTCAACGGGATCGGCTCGTGCGGCGAGGCGCCGGTCATGCCGATGATCCGGGCCTCCTCCCAGCCCTGGAAGACGGCGACGTTCTCGGCCAGCGCCATCTGGCGCGCCGCCTCCTCCAGGGCCCCGAGGTCGGGGTCCTCGGCGCCGCGGGCGATGTCGTCGAGCTCGGCCCGCGCGAGGCTGAAGGACACGCGCGGCTCGACGGCCGCGAGCACGCGCCGGCGTACGGGCGCGACGCCAGGCACCACCGCGGTCTCGACCGTCTCGGTGCGCCCCAGGTTCGTCGCCGAGTACTGCCAGCCGTGCGGGCCGGAGAAGTCGACGAGCTTGCGTGCGGCCAGCGAGGCGACCAGCTGCCGGCGGGCCTCGTCCTCGAGCTGCTCCCAGCCGCCGTCGGTGATCGGCGCGAGCTCGCGCAGAAGGTGGTTCATCGCTGCATCCCCTTCAGGCTCCCGATCCCGAGCGAGCCGTCCGCCCCCGGGATCAAAGGCGCCTCGTCGTCATCGCTGCCCGCCTCGAAGACCGCCTCGGCGGCGTCGCCGTTCTCGGTGATGTCGCCGGGCTGGAAGAGCACGCGCTCGGCCACCTGGCGCCACAGCGGCGTGCGGCGCAGGAGGAACTCGAGATCCATGCTGAAGTGCTTGAACTCCTCGTCCTGAGCGTCGCGCATGATCGCCGCGGCGTCACTGTCCTGCTCGACGGCCAGGCGCTGGGCGTACCACCCGATCGCCTCGGCCTCCTCGATCAGCGACGTGCACATGCGCGCGAACGTGCGGACGTCCTCGGGCAGCTCGCCGGGTGGCTCGTGGTACTGCTCGGTGGGCATGGACGGAACACTAGATGGTCAGTTCTGCCACCGATGAGTTCGCGCGAGCCGCGGCGTTTCATCGCACATGACCGACACGATCACCACCATGTCCCGGGATGGATCGCAGCCCATGAGCAATGTCGAGGACGACCCGGTCGTCGCCGCCGCCACGGCGGGCGACGAGGCGGCCTTCGGGCGCCTCGTGGAGCGCCACCGCCGCGAGCTGCACATCCACTGCTACCGCATGCTCGGCTCCTTCGAGGAGGCCGAGGACGTCGTCCAGGAGACCTTCCTGCGCGCGTGGCGCGCGCGCGACAGCTTCGAAGGCGGTCCCGGGTTCCGCGCCTGGCTGTACCGGATCGCCACCAACGCCTCGCTCGACGCGATCAAGCGCAGCTCGCGGCGGGTGGCCTCGCTGAGCTCGTTCGCGGAGGTCCCGTGGCTGCAGCCCTACCCCGACCGGCTCCTCGACGAGGTCGCCCCCAGCGACGCCGAGCCCGACGCGGTGGTCGTGGCCCGGGAGACCATCGAGCTGACATTCCTCGCCGTCATCCAGCTGCTGCCACCGCAGCAGCGGGCGGTGCTGATCCTGCGCGACGTGCTCGACTGGTCGGCCGCGGAGGCCGCGGCACTGCTCGACACCACCGTGGCGGCCGCCAACAGCGCGCTGCAGCGCGCCCGCGCCACGCTGCGCGAGCAGCTGCAGGAGCGCCCGGCCGACAGCCCGGCGTCACGCGACCTCAGCGCCGATGAGCACGCGCTGCTGCGGGGCTTCATCGAGACCCATGAACGCGGCGACGCCGCGGCCGCCGCCGCGCTGCTGCGCGAGGACGTGCGCGTCACGATGCCGCCCTATCCGCTGTGCTACGACGGCATCGACGCGATCGCGCCGCTGCTGCAGCGGGCCTTCGGGCCGCCCTCGATGGGCGACTGGCGCGTCGTGCCCACGCGCGCCAACCGCCAGCCCGCGGCCGCCTGCTACCTGCGTGCGCCGGGCGACTCCGTCTACAGGGCGTTCAAGCTCGACGTCCTGCGCGTCGAGGACGGGGCGATCGCGGAGATCACGACGTTCAACTCCGACGTGTTCGCGGCCTTCGGGCTCGCCGAGACGGCGTGATCGCCGGCGATAACTACTGACCGCCGCCAGCAGGACACACGGTGCTGCGCCACCGACCCGGAGCCGATGGACCCAATGACACGACCGATCCCCACAGAAACGCTCCCTCATGGACGCAGCGATCGAGTTCCCCACCACCTGCGACGTGTCCGGCGCAGCCGAGCCCGCGACCGCGTCGCCGGCGCCGGCCGGCGGGCATGCGCGACGCGACCCGTCCCCCGCCCTGACGCCGCGGCTCGAGGTCCCGATCGTCGTCGGCACACGGCCCGAGGCGATCAAGCTCGTGCCGATCATCCTCGCCATGCGCGCGAGCGAGTCGGTGCACCCGATCGTCATCTCGACCGGCCAGCACCATCGGATGGTCAAGGAGATCTTCGAGCTCGCGGGCATCGAGACCGATGTGACGCTCTGGGCCGGCGGCCGGCGTGAGCTCAACGAGCGCGTCTCATCGGTCATGCGCCGCTTCGAGGACTTCGTCATCGAATGGTTCGGGATCCTCCCGCAGAACGTCGAGCTCGAGGACGTCGTCCTGGGACGCTTCCCGGCAGCCGTGCTCGTCCACGGCGACACGAGCTCGGCGATGGCCGCGGCCCTTGCGGCGTTCCACCTCGGCATTCCGGTGATGCACGTCGAGGCCGGGCTGCGCACGGGCGGCCTGAACCTCACCCCCTTTCCCGAGGAGCTCAACCGCCAGCTGATCTCGTGCATGGCCTGCGCGCATCTCGCCCCAACCGCGCACAACATGCAGCAGCTCATCCGCGAGAACGTGTCGGTCGACCAGATCTTCGTCACCGGCAACACCGGCATCGACGCGCTCCGCTGGGCATCCCAGCTCGACGTGCCCTTCGGGGACCCGGCCATCCAGGCGATCTGCGATGGCGAGGAGCGGGTGGTCGTCGTCACGGCGCATCGGCGCGAGAGCTGGGCGAGCGGCCTCGACGGGATCGCGCAGGGCGTGGCGCGGCTGGCCCGCGAACACGCCGATGTGCGATTCGTGGTTCCGTTGCACCCCAACCCCCGCGTGCGCCAGCAGCTGGGCACCCCGCTGCGCGACCTGCCGAACGTGCTCCTGACCGAGCCGCTGAGCTACGCCCCGTTCGCGAGACTGCTGGACCGCTGCCACCTGGTCATCACCGACTCCGGCGGCATCCAGGAGGAGGCGCCCGCGCTCGGCAAGCCCGTGCTCGTCACGCGCGAGCAGACCGAGCGCACCGAGGGCATCGAGGCCGGGACGCTGCTGCTCGTCGGGACCGACCCCGACCGGATCTTCGCGCAGGGGCACCGACTGCTGACCGACCCGGGCGCCTACGCCCAGATGAGCCAGGCGATCAACCCCTATGGCGACGGGCACGCCGCCGAGCGAATTCTCGAGGCGTTCGAGTATGTGCTGCGGGCCGGCGAGCCGCCGGCCCAGTTCGGCTCGGGGTTCAGCCGGACCGCCGTGATCCGCGCCGCGGGCTTCGACGGCCCGCTCGACGGCCTCGACGCGGTGCTCGCCCGGGCGACCGAGCGCGCGCGCCAGGGCGAGTGCCGGGACGACCTGGAGGACACATGGCTGATGTGAGCTCCCCATTCACGGGGCTGCCCGGCCTATGGGCCATCCCTCTCGGGATCGGGCTCGCCGTCGTCGTCCTGATGCTCCTATGGACGGCCCTGCTGTTCGTGCGCGGCCAGCGTGCGCGCCTCGGCGCGCCGTCCGCGCCCGCGGACGGCCCCGACCGGTTCACCTGGGTCTTCTTCGTGCCGGCGCTCAACGAGCAGGTGACGATCCGCGACAGCGTGAACCGCCTGTTGGCGATCGAGGTCGCGCACCGGCGGATCGTCGTGATCGACGATGGCTCCGACGATGCCACCACCCAGATCCTCGCGGACATCGCCCACCCCGACCTCGTCGTGCTGCGCCGCGACCCGCCGCGGGCGCGGGAGGGCAAGGCCGCCGCGCTCAACCACGCCTACCGTGAGCTCGGCGCGTTGATCGGCGGCGTGGACCGCGACACGGTGATCGTCGCCATCGTCGATGCCGACGGGCGCCTGCGCCCCTCCGCTCATCGCTACATCGCCGCCCATTTCGCCGACCCCTCGGTCGGGGGCGTGCAGGCGCTCGTCCACATCTACAACCGCAGGCGGCTGCTGACGTGGATGCAGGACGTCGAGTTCTCCGTCTACGGCCACCTCTACCAGGCCGGCCGCGACGGCTGGGGCACGGCCGGGATGGGCGGCAACGGGCAGTTCAACCGCCTGCGGGCGCTCGACGACGTCGCCGACGACCGCGGCCCGTGGCACGACCGCCTGACCGAGGACCAGGATCTCGGGCTGCGCCTGATCGCCGCCGGATGGGCGGGCCGCCAGGAGCTGCGCGCGGTCGTCGAGCAGCAGGGCCCGACGAGCCTACGCGCGCTGCTGCGCCAGCGCACCCGCTGGTCGCAGGGCAACCTCCAGGCGATCGGCCTGACCGGCGAGGTGTGGCGCGCGCCGCTCGGGCGCCTCCCGCGCCTCGAGGTGCTCGCCTACCTGCTGATGCCGCTGTGGCAGGGCCTCATGGGGATCGCTCTCGTCATCGCGATCGGGCTCGCGATCACCGGCACGACCCCGTTCTGGGACGGCGGACCGCCATGGCAGCTGCTGCTCATCTACCTGCTGACCTTCGCCGGGACGATCCTCGGCTGCATCGCGGCCCGCGCCGGCGAAGGTCCGCTCGGCTGGCTCCGGGGCTTCCTCGTCGCGCACCTCTACGCGTTCTACAGCTGGCTGCTGTGGCCGGTGCTCGTCCGCTCAGCGGTCCGCCAGCTCACCGAGCGCCGCGATTGGGTCAAGACCGAGCGCGAACCGCTCGAAACCGCTCCCCGGGCCCGCGTGCCCGCAGGCGTGGAGAGCGTCCGCCGCGGCGCGCGACCGCCGGGCGCGTACATGGCCTGATCAGGCCGGCAAGCGCTCGTGGCCTTCACCCAGACTCGCGCGCGTGGTCGGCGAGGACCTCCTCGATGTCGCGCCGGGCCAGAGCCGCGTCGGGGGCGTTGCGCTCGAGGTGTCCGACAAGCGAGATCAGCGCCTTCCACAGGGCCCAGCCGCGGCCGCGCGACCATGTGCCGGCATCGACGCCGACCTCGGCGCGGAACCGATCCCGGCTCGGCCCCGACAGGAAGGTCCAGGCGATGACCATGTCGCACGCGGGGTCGCCGACGCCCGACGAGCCGAAGTCGAGCACCGCTCCCAGCCGGCCGTCGCGGACGAGCAGGTTCCCCGTGGCGACGTCGCCGTGCAGCCACACCGGCGCGCTGTCCCACGCGGTGCTCATCGCGTCCCCCCAGACCCGCATGACCGCGTCGGCCGGAACCTCGTCGCCGAGCGCGTCGATGGCCCCGTGCGTCTCCTCCTCGTAGGTGCCCAGCGCGCCGCCGCGGAAGAAGTTGTGCTGCCCGGGCGCGGGGCCGCCGGTCGCGTCGACGCGGCGCAGGGCGGTGAGGAAGCCGGCCAGGGCCGACGCGAAGCCGGGCAGATCGTCGATCTGCGCCCGCGACGCCAGCTCGCCGTCGAGCCAGCGATAGACCGACCACGGGTACGGGAAGCCTGCGCCGGGCTCGCCCCTGGCCACCGGCAGCGGGATCGGCAGCGGCAGCTGCGGGGCGAGCACCGGCAGCCAGCGCTGCTCCTTGTCGACCTGCTGGGCGTACCACGGTCCGCTCGGCAGCCGGACGGTGAGCTCGGGCCCCAGGCGGAAGGTGCGGTTGTCCCAGCCGTCGACCTCGACCGGCGTGATCGGCAGCGCCGACCACTGCGGGAACTGGCTGTCGATCAGCCGCCGCGCGAGGGACACGTCGATCCGGTCGTCGCTCACCGGTCCCAGTGTGCGGCACGGGGCCGCGTTGGGGGTCCGCGCCATCGAGCTGGGCGGAGCGCAGGTGGCCGCGACCGCGCACGTCGGTGCCAAGGGAGCCTTCCGGCTGGCACTGGTGCCCGGCGCCTACGTGCTCGACGTGAGCGTCTCGAGCTGAAGGTGCGCACGACGATGGTCCAGCGACTCGGCTGAGTGACCCGCTGCCCCAAGCGAGGGCCCGTCGCCGCCGCATGCCCTACCCGCGCGGCGCGCGGATCGGGAAGGGCCGCCGCGCGAGTGCCGTCAGTGCCTGCGCGGTGACCCACACCGGCGTCTGGCTGCTCGTGCGCGAGTAGCGCACCGAGCCGTCGCCCGCGGTCAGCGTCCGCAGGTACTGCAGCGCGGTCCGCGAGCCGCGGCGGCGCACGTGGCCGGGATCGCGGCCGCCGGCGACCAGCGCCTGGACGGCCCAGGCCGTCGACTGCGCGTTGGAGGGGCCGCCAGGCTGCAGGGGAAAGCCGCCGTCGGCGTTCTGGCGCGCGACGAGGAAGCGCAGGGCGCGACGCACCGTGGGGCCCCGGCGGTGGCCGGCGGCGGCGAGCGCCTGGACGGCGCCCGCGGTGTCGTCGATCCCGCTCGGCGAGCCGCGGCGCGCGAAGCTGAAGCCGCCGTCGCGGTTGGGCTCGCGTCCCAGCCAGCGGACGGCAGCGCGCACCTGGCGCTGGCCGCCGCCGGCAGCGCGCAGGGCAAGGACCGCGAACGCCGTGCGGTTGATCAGCCCGTCCCACGAGCCGTCGCGGCGGCGAGCGCGCAGCAGCCGTGCCACGAGATCGGTGCCGTTGGCGCGGCGCGGCGAGGCGCCCTGCGCGACCAGCCCGAGGATGGTGCGCTCGATGTCGCCGACGTCGCTGACGCGCGACGCGCCGGCCGCGAGGTAACGCGCCACGCGCGCGTCGCGACGGCCGTCGGCCGCCATGCCCATCGCCGCCCACGCCGAGTAGAGGGGCGTGGAGCCCTGCCCCCTCGCCGCGCCAAAGCCGCCGTCGCGGTTCTGCGCGGCGCGCAGGTAGGAGGCCGGCGTCGCGGCGCGCGCCGGCGCCGCGAAGCCGACGAGCGCCAGACCCACGAGCGCCGCCGCCGCAACCGGCTCCCAGCGCACCTCGAAGCGCGCGCGGAAGCGCAGCAGGGCGCGCACGAAGGCGGGCCCGAAGGCCAGGCAGAAGACGACGTTGCCGATCGCGTGGGCCAGGTTGAAGGACAGCGACGTCGCGCTGAAGGCGAGGTAGCCGCCGAGCGTGTGCACGCCCGAGAAGGTCACCCACGTCGAATAGTCGAGGATCGCTCCGTAGACCAGCCCGGCCGCGCCGCAGGCGGCGGCGAGCGGCACGCGGCCCAGGCGCCGCCCGCTCGCCGCGCCCAGCGCCGCGCCGAGCACGCCGACCAGCCCCCACGCGGCCATCTGCCACGGCGTCCACGGGCCCTGGCCGAAGACGAGGTTGGACGCGAGCGCCGCGATCGCGCCCACCGCGAAGCCCGGTGCCCCGCCCAGCGCGAAGCCGCTGAGCAGCACGATGTCGCTGGTCGGCTTGACGTTGGGCAGCGGCGCGAAGGCCACGCGTCCCAATGCCGCCAGGGCGGCCAGGGTGGCGACCAGAGCCAGGACCCTGGAGGACGGCTGCGCGCGCTCGTACCATCCGAAGCCGGCGACGAGGACGAGGCCGAGGACGGCGAAGGAGGCCACCTGCCAGCTCACGGCGCCACCTCGATGCTCATCCGCCGGCGGATCGCGTCGGCGCCGGCCTCGGGCGTCAGCGCGCCGACGATGCGCGCCGTCTCGGTCGCGAAGTACCAGCCCCCGGTGAGGACGTCCTGGATGGGGGCGTCGGCGATCGGCCGACCGTCGGCCAGCAGGACGACGCGCTGCGCGAACGCCGCGGCGAACTCCGCGTCGTGGGTGGCGACCACGACGGCCCCTTCGAACCCGCGCAGGCGCGCGGCGAGCTCGCCCTTGGCAGCGCGGTCCATGCCGCGCGTCGGCTCGTCGAGGAGGACCGCCACGGGCGGCTCCCCCCCGTCGAGCACGACCGCGAGCGCCAGCCGCTGGCGCTCGCCGCCGGAGAGGTCGCGCGGATGGCGGTCGGCGAGCCCGGCGAGGCCGACGCGCTCGAGCGCGTCGGACGAGGCCTCCTCGCCGACCGTCTCGTGCAGGAGGTAGTCGTTGGGGTTCTGCAGCAGCAGCGCGATACGACCGGCGGCCTCGACGCGGCCGCGGGTGGGCGCGCTCAGGCCGCCGAGGTGGCGGAGTAGGGTCGACTTGCCGGCGCCGTTGCGCCCCATGAGCGCGACGCGATCGCCCGGGGCGATCGCGACGTCGACGCCGCGCAGGGCAATGCGCCCGCCCGGCAGCTCGCACCAGACCCCGCGAGCGCGAACGGCGAACGGCTCGCGCGCAGCGCGGCGACGGCGGGGCCGCGGCGCCGGCGTCGCCGCGGGTGCCGGTGTCTCGTCGAGCAGTCCATGCGCGCGCAGCGTGGCGCGCGCTTCCTTGACGCCGCTGGGCGGTGGGCGCAGGCCCGCGCGCTGAAACAGGCGCGCGGCGGGGGTCTGCAGCGCGGGCGAGTGCTCGGCGGCCCACTCGAGAAAGGCGCGCGGCGTGGCGTCGCAGACCACGGCGCCGTCGTGCAGCGCGATCACGCGGTCGGCGTGCGACAGGCAGCGCTCGAGGCGGTGCTCGGCCAGGACCACCGCCGTGCCCCACTCCTCGTTGAGCCGCCGCAGCAGCCACACGAGCTCGTCGCCGGCCACCGGGTCGAGCTGCGAGGTGGGCTCGTCGAGGAGCACCAGCCGCGGGCGGCCCGCGAGCGCCGCCCCCAGCGCGACGCGCTGCAGCTCGCCGCCGCTGAGCTCGTCGGTCGGGCGGTCGAGCAGCGCCTCGATCCCCAGCGCGAGCGCCACCTCCTCCACGCCGCGCGCCACGGCGGCCCCGCCCTCCCCGCGGTTCTCCAGCGGGAAGGCGAGCTCATGGCGAACGGTGCCGAGCACGACCTGCGTCTCGGGGTCCTGGAAGAGGCTGCCCGCCACGGCGGAGATGGCCGCGGGCCCGTGGTCGCGCGTGTCGAGGCCGCCAACCACGGCGCGGCCGCCGAAGACGCCGCCGTGGAAGTGCGGCACGAGGCCGCCCGCGGCCCGCAGCAGCGTGGACTTGCCGCACGCCGACAGCCCGGCGAGGACCACGAACTCGCCCGGCTCGATGGCCAGCGACACATCACGCAGCGCCGGCCGCGGCGCCCCGGGGTAGGCATAGGCCACGCGTTCCAGCGCGAGCACGCTCACGGCTCGATCCCCCGGCGGTCGAGGAACGGCGCCAGCGCGACGAGGATCAGCGCGCCGGCCAGCAGCAGCTCGCCGCTGCCCACCGGCGCGTGCAGGGCCGGGTAGGCCTCGAAGGACGCCACGCCGGCCGCACGCGCCACGACGACGAGCACGACGAGCACGCCCGCGGAGGCCGCGAAGGCCAGGTCATGGCGCGACCACGGCGTGCGCTCGCGGCGCCCGCCGCGGGCAGCGCCGTAGCCGCGGACCTCGAGCGTGGCGGCGACGTCGACCGCCCGGTCGAGCGCATTGGTGGCCACCGCGCGCAGCACCGCGATGCGCGGGCCCGGCCGCGGCCGGCACGCGTGGGCGTCGGCCATGCGCCGCGCGTCACGCATCAGGACGGGCACGAGCCGCGTGGCCAGCGCCGCCGTCAGCGTCGAGCGGAAGGAGACGCGCCGGAAGGCGCGCAGCAGCTCGTCGGGATCAACGCATGTGGTGAAGAGCGAGCAGCAGAGGATGACCACCAGGACGCGTCCGCCCAGGACGAGGCCATAGACCAGCGCCTCGACCGTGAGGTCGACCTGCCCGAACGGCGGTACCTCGCCCAGCCGCGCGAACACGGTCAGCCCGTCGCGCACGACGAGCGCGTTGACGATCGCGACCACCAGCGCCAGCGGCAGCGTGTAGCGCGCGCTGCGGGCCACCTCGCGCCCCACGCCCGCGGCGGCGGCAGCGCCCAGGACGGCGACGGCCACGGCGCCCAGCGCGAGCGGATGCTGGAACGCGAGCGCGCAGATGGCCAGTGCCACGCAATAGGCGCCGCCGGCTGCCGCGCGCGCCGCATGCAGGGGGCTGGCCCGTCGGCGATAGCTCATCGCGCCACCGGTAGGGCAATGGGCCGGTCGTGGCTGACCGCCAGCGCGAAGCGCTTGGCGAGCGTGCCTTCCGTGAACGCCCGTGACGCGGCCGCCACGCCGGCGTCGTCGGTGCCGGTCACCACCCACGTCGGGCGTTCGTCGCCCACCGCGGTGGCGGCCACCAGGCCGGTGCCCGCGCGGAGCGTCCGCACGGTACGCCCGCGTGCGTCGAGCGCGGCGATCGCGCGACCGCCATCGAGGAGCCGCGCGTAGACGCCGCTGGCCGCCGGCCCGCGCTCGAGCTCGTCGATCGCGTGATCGTGGCGCAGCACGGTCCACGGGCCGACGAGGACGCGCAGCGTCTGCTCGACGTGCGCGGTGAGCAGGCCACCGGTGGCGGCGGGCACGTCGTAGGAGGCAAGTCGCTGGGAGACCTCACGGCACGGCGCGCTACGAGGTGCGGCACATTCGACGCGCACCGGCAGGCGCTTGCCGTCGATGCCGTGCACGAACGGCTCGGGGAACGAGCCGACCACGGCGGGTACGCGCATCGCGGCGCTCCAGTCGTGGCGATCCCACCACACGCGATCGCCCGCATGCAACCTGGTCGCCGCGGCGCCGCGCGAGGCCTCGACGCCGTTGACGTAGTAGAACCAGTCGAGCTGCCGGCCCGCGCTGCGCCCGCCGGCGAGCCCGTCGATCGACTGCACGAAGCCCCCGCCGAAGCGGGTGGCGACCTTCGCGTTTCGCTGCAGCAGACGCATGACGGTCTCCCCGCCGCCCACCGCGGGCGCGGCGCGCTCGCGGACGGAGCGGGCGCCGAAGTCCTGCGTGATCGTCAGCCTCGTGGCCGCCGGCTTGGCCCCTGCGCCAAGCCCGCAGCCCGAGAGCGCGAGGGTTGCCGTCAGAACGATGGCCGGCGCCCCCCTCACGACACCGCGAACACCACGCGCGTGCGCGTGCGCTGCAACAAGGTGTCGACGTTGCCCGCGCGGTCGCGCGCCTGCACGTCGAGCACGTACCGTCCGCGCCCCAGCCGCGCGGGGAGCAGGTAGGACCACGCCTCGCGATCGCCGACGCTGAACCACTTCCCGCGACTGGCGCCGCAGCGCTTCAGCGTCGCGAAGCGCTCGCTGCGCCCGTCGAAGGTCGCGCAGCGCCCACCGTCGTTGCGCGTGAGGCGCACGCGCACCGCGGCGAGCCCCGACGGATCCGGGGCCACGATGCCGCTCAGCGTCCGCGGCCCCCTGCCCCGGCCGAAGCGCTGGCCCTCTCGGATCGAGACGATCTTGCCACGCGGAGCGCGCCGATCCTTCGTGCCACAGGCGCCATCGTCGCCGGTCGTCACGCAGCCCGAGGCTGCCGCAGACGCGACCGCGCTGCCGCACGCGCCGTCGGCGCCGGTGGTCACGCAGACCGGCACCGGAGCCGACCGCGACCCGCCCAGGGTCGCACGCAGTGTCGTCGGGCCGGCGCCGGCCAGGACCAGGGTCGCGTGGCCGGTCGCATCGGTCGTGGCGCTGGCGCCGCCGCCGGCCACCGTCGCCCCGCCCGCGGACTCGGGCGTCGACGTGCCCGGCGTGCCGGTCGTCCGGTACTGGGTGACGGTGACGGTGAAGGGCGCCCCGGGCGCGACCGTCGCCGGGACGCCGCCGACCACCAGCGGGAAGACCGTCGGGTTGAAATTCGCGTCGGAGACGTCGACGAGCATGAGCAGCTCGTCGCCCTCGTTCAGCGCGTCCGTGCACAAGCCGCCGCCGAAGCGATTGCTGATCCACTCGGCCCAGTAGTCGTTGGCCAGGAACGTGTGCGACTCGCCCAGAATGCTCGACACGAACGGCATGCGATCCCAGTTGCCGGCCGTCGCCTTGTCGAGCGCGGCAGCGGCGCTGTTGCCGTGACACGTGCTGCCGTCCGCGAGGGTGACGTCGTCGGCGCCGAGCGTCACCGTCGTCGGCGGGAGCAGCGTCGCGGTGCTGCCTTCGACGCGAACGGTGACGGTGGGGGCCGCACCGGCAACGGTCGGCCATGCGACGACCGCGACCACAATGGCGGCCGGAACGAAGAAGCGTGCTCTCATCAGAAGCCACCCCTTTCCACGAGGGCGTAGGCGCTTGCGGTCGGAGGCAGGTCTCCTGGCTCCCGGGCCTACCGCTCCTGCGCCTTCCCGGTCGGCGATGGCCTTCCAGTGGCTCGAGCCCGAAGCTCGTGCGGGGCGGCGTCCCCGGTCACAGTGGCGGGTCCGCGCCGGTCTCGCACCGGCTTCCCTGGGCCACCGACCATATGAACGGGCGCCATCCTACACCGGCGCCAGAGCGCCGCACACCCTCTGTGACGGTCTTGGCCGGCGGCGCGGATCAGAGCCGGCGCGAAAGCGACAGCGCTACGCGTCCGGCAGCCGCGATCGCAACCCCGACCGCTGCGACGCCCACCGTGATGCGGGCCGCCCCGGCGGTGAGCGGGTCGACGCCGAGCGTGGCCCCGGCCGAGGTGAGGGACAGCAGTGCCGCGCTGGCGACGGCGATCAGCGCCCACGCCGGGAACGCGACATTGCGCCTCCACGCCAGACCCGGCCGGGCGCGCAGGGTCCACGCGATCGCGACGTTCGCGACCAGCCACCCGGCCACGGCGGCGGCGATCGCCATGTCCGTGCCCCACCGCTCATGGACGATGAGGAACGTGGGGAGCACGGCGGCCGTGAGCGGGACGGCCGTCAGCCCGATGGCGGACAGCTGCGTGTCGTCGAGGAACCGGCGCGCGGGATCGCGCGGGGGGTGGTCCATCGCACCCGGTGCCGGAGGCTCGGAGACGAAGGCGACCGACGCGCCGACGTCCATGAACAGCTCCAGGATGACGATGTGGACCGGGTGAAACGGGGCGGGCAGCCCCAGCACCAGCGGCACGGCGACGACCACGACGAGCGCGATCTTGGCCCCGAGATAGAAGGCGACCGCGCGCCGCAGCTGAGAGGCCAGCCCGCGACCGCCCGCCACGGCGCCGACGATCGTCGGATAGGCGTCGTCGACGAGCACGAGATCGGACGCCTCACGGGCCAGATCGGTCCCGCGCGCACCCATCGCGATGCCGACGTTCGCCGCGGCGAGTGCCGGCGCGTCGTTGACGCCGTCGCCGGTGACGGCGACCGCCTCGCCCCGGTCCTGGAGGACCCGGACGAGCCGCAGCTTGTCCTCGGGCGTCGCCCGGGCGATGACGGCCTGGCCGCGCAGCCGCTCGGCGAGCTCGTCGTCGTCGAGCGCGTCGAGCGCCGCGCCACCGTGCAGCACCTCGGGTCCGTCGACCCCGGCCTCGCGGGCGGCTGCGGCGACCGTGGCGGGGTGATCGCCGCTGACGACGATCGTCCGCACGCCCGCGCGGGCGAGCTCGGCCACGGCATCGCGCACGCCGGGGCGCAACGGATCGCGGAACGCGGCCAAACCCACGAACGTGAGCCCGTCCTCGGCGTGCGCGGCATCCCGCGGAACCCCTGCGTCATGACGCTCGGCCACGGCGACCACCCGCAGCCCGTCCTCAGCGAGCTGCGCGACGCGCGCAAGCTCCAACGCCCGCTCCGTCTCGGCCATGGCGCAAACGGCGAGCACCGCCTCCGGCGCTCCCTTCGCGGCCACCCACACGCCACCGGACTCGCGCCACACCGCGCTCTCGCGCTTGCGCACCGGATCGAACGGATACCGGCCCAGCTGTTCACTCGATGCTCGCCCTCCCGCGGCGTCCAGCAGCGCGCGATCAACCGGGTCCTGTGCCGCCGCCGCCCCGTGGGCCGCGGCCGCCACGGTGAGCACGCGCTCGCGGTCGCCGTCGATGTGCTCGATCTCGAGCCGGTTCTCGGTCAGCGTCCCGGTCTTGTCGGCGAGCAGCACGGTCATCGCTCCAACGGCCTCGGCCGCACGCAGCCGACGCAGGAGCACGCCGTGCTGCGCCAGGCGCAGACCGCCGATCGCCACGAGCACGGTCACCAGGATCGGCAGCTCCTCGGGGATCGTGGCGAACGCGAGCGTCAGCCCGTCGAGCAGCATCTCGCGCGCCGGCTGGCCGCGGAGCACGCCGATGAGCGGCACGACAACGCACGCCGCCACCGCCACGATGAGCGCCGCGCGCGCCAGCTCGGCCATGGCGCCCTGGAGCGGCGTCGGCGGCTCCCGGGCCTCCGCGACGAGCCGGCCGAGGCGGCCGATCTCGGTCTCGGCGCCGACCGCGACGACGACGCCCTCGCCGGCGCCGGCCACCACGGCACTGCCGGCGTGGACCAGCGAGGACCGCTCGGCCAGCGGCGCTTCGGCGTCGACGGGCACGGGCCCCTTGGCGGCCGCGACGGGCTCGCCCGTCAGCCTGGACTCGTCGGTGGCCAGGCCGTCGGCCTCGAAAACGCGGGCGTCGGCGGCGACGACGCTGCCGGCCGCGACGAGCAGCACGTCGCCGACGACGACCGTGTCGACCGGGACTGCGGCCACGGCGCCCTCCCGCCGGACGAGCGCGTTCGGGGCGCTCAGGTCGCGCAACGCCCGAAGCGCGCGCTTCGCGCGGACCTCGGAGATCGCCTCGACGGCACTGACCAACGCGATGACCGCGAAGATCGCGATCGCGTCGCGCAGCTCGCCGAAGATCGCCGAGAGCACGCCGACCACGACCAGCAGCAGCTGAAGGGGCTCCACGACCGACTCGACCAGCTCCCCGAGCACCGCCATGGCCTGGCTGCCTTCGGTGCGCACGGCCGCCGTGCCGCGCCGCTGCTCGGCCTCCTCGGCCGTCAGGCCCCCTGGGCGGCTGCCGGTCCGCTCCCACACGACCGCCAGCGACTCTGCATGGACCGGAACGACCGGCACCCGGTCGGCGGGACGCGACGCCGGCGTTGCGCTCGCCATGTAACGGATGATACGTCGGGTAGGGTATCCCGAGACCGTGTGCGCGTCTGGGATCATGGTCTTCCGTGGCGCGTGACTGGCTGCTGATCACCGTCTCCACCCCGGGCGGGGGCTCCTCGACGCTACGCGTCTACGCCTGGCGCAATCTGCGCAGCCTCGGTGCCCATTACCTGCAGCAGTCCGTGTGCCTGCTGCCCGCGACGCCGAAGACGACGCGCGCGGTGACACGGCTCGTGACGCGCCTGCGCGCCGAGGGCGGCCGCGGCGAGATGCTTCGCATCAGCCTGACGGACTCCAGGCAGGAGGCCGCGGTCATCGATGCGATCCAGCGCGAGCGGACCGACGAGTACCACGAGGTGGTCGGGAGCACGCGACAGTTCCACGAGGAGCTTCGGCTCGAGCGCCGCCGCGGCCGGGCCACGTACACCGAGCTCGAGGAATCCGACGCCGACCTCGCCCGCCATCAGAAATGGCTCGCCGCGATCCGCGCGCGCGACTACTTCGATGCGCCCGGCGGCGAGGAGGCTGCCGCGGCCGTGGCGTCATGCGAGGAGGCGCTCGCCCGATTCGAGAGCGAGGCACTGTCCGCGGAGCTCGACGAGCACGCGGCGGACGCCGGACCCGGCCTGCGCGCGGTCGACCGGGCCGACGGCTGACGCGCCTGTGGGCAGGCGACGCCCGGACCAAAGCCCGGGCGCCCGCGCTGTCAGCGCCTCAGCGCGACGACCCTGACCGTCGTCTTGCGCCCATGCACCCCGCGCTCAATCGACGTGAGCTGGCCTCGGGCGCTGTGCCGGGTGGCGAGGGCCCGGCGGTCGCGGGCCGACAGGGCGACCGTCACGCGCTTCGAGGCGCCGTGCGCGATCGAGTACGGCGCCCCGCTCGATGGCGCCGCGCGGCGCTTGCCCGAGAACAGGCTCAGCGACAGCCGGCCGGCGCAGGGACGCGCGAGCTTCGCCGGGCAGGTCAGGCGCACGCGCGCGCGCCCGCCGCGCGCGAGGGTGACGGTCCCCGTTGCGATGCGCACGTTCGGCCCCTCCTTCACCGCCCCGCGGTCGACGTTCTCGCAGTTGTCGGCGACGTTGTCGCGCAGGTCGACGTCAGCGAAGTCCACCTCGGTGCCACAGTCCACCAGCTCGGCGTTGCCGTCGCGCGCGTCGGTGCTATCCGCGCCGGGGCCGCCGAAGAAGCGGTCGATGCTCGTGCCGCCCTCCATCGAGTCGTCACCTGCGCCGCCCGAGAAGGAATCGCCGCCGACCGAGGCCGTCATGGTGTCGTTGCCGTTACCGCCCTGGACGGTGTCGGGCCCCGCCCCACCGTTGAGCGTGTCGTTGCCGTCGCCCCCACTGACGAGGTCATTGCCCCCCTCGCCCGAAAGCCGGTCGTTGCCGCCGCGTCCCTCGAGCACATCGTCGGAGTTCGCGGTCTTCGACGGCGGCGATCCGATCAAGGGGCTGCCACCGATGAGGATGTCGTCGAAGTCGCCGCCGCGCAGATGGTTGGGCGCCGAGGTTCCCGTGATCCGGCCGTCGGCATCGACGTTCTCGATCGTCGAGCGGACGTTGTCCGCGGGCTCCGCGGGGATCTCCGTGCATCCGCTCGCTGAGCCCGGCGTCTTGCCCGAGTCGTTGGCCACATCGTCGAGCGTGATCGCCCAGAAGACCGTGCTGCAGCGACTGGCGCCGCCGACCCCGAACGGGTTGGACACGTACGTGTCCACTCCCGGGCCGCCGTCGACGATGTCGATGCTGAACCGCGACTCCTTGATCGTGTCGTCGCCCGCGCCGCCCAGGAGCTGGTGGGTCGGCGGCGGCGGGGGGCTGAGCAGCTGCGTCGAGCTGAAGCACGAGCTCATGACGCCCTGGCCGTCGCTGCTGATCAGGTCGTCGCCATCGCCGCCGTCGATGACGTCGTTGCCGTTGCAGCCAACGAGCACGTCGTTGCCGCCTTCGCCATGGATGGTGGCGTCCACCTGCGGCGCGCCGGTCCCGCGGCTGACCGCCGCCTGGTCGTCGCCCGCGCCGAGGTTCATCACGACAGGGGTCGGCGAGGTCGTGGACGCCGGGCAGACGACGCGCGGAGCGCCGGCCGTCCCCAGCTGATCCAGGGTGCATCCGCTGCCGGCCTGCATCGGCTGCGACACCACCGCCCCATGCGGTCCCTCGACGACCCAGGCGCTCTGCTGCCGCGCGACACCGATGATGTCCGTCGCCCCGGCCGTGTCCTGGATGAGCAGGGTGCCATCGACCATCGTGCTGACGTTCGTGGCCGCGCCGGCGCTCGCGGCTCCCACCGCGAGAACCACCAGGGTCAGGACCCCCAGCAACGACGAGTACCGAACCGTCTTTCGCATCTCAACCCCCTTGCCAGCGGAGTGCCAGGTCGGACATGGGCGCCATCGAACCAGCGAGCGCTCACGAAACGCTCACAACGGGGACGGCACGCCTGGCCAAAGGCCGCGGGAACGCAGCGTCCGCGATTGCGTGCCGCTCGACGACCCGGGCGGGGGCCGTGCCGGGGCGTTCTACTGACGGGGCCGTCGCACAACTACGGGCGTAGCCCGACCCTGTGGTGCCGAAGCCATAAGTAGGCAACGGAGCGGACACCGCGACAACGAGTCACCGCCCGCCCGCCCACCCCCCGGTTCAAGGAGCGCTGTCATGCGTATGTTCATCAACCGCAAGCGCATCGCCGTGTTCGGCATCGTCGCCGTGCTGGCCCTCGCCGCCGCCGCCGTCGCGTACTGGACGGGTGCGGGCTCGGGCTCAGGCACAGCCAACGTGGGGACGAGCGGGACCGTGACGGTCACCGCGACCGTGCCCGACGACATCACGCCGGGCAACGCGGTGCCGGTCGGCTTCACCGCCGCCAACGCGACCAACTCGCCGATCCAGATCACGGCGGTGCACTTGGTGTCCGTCGCGGCCGATGCAGGCCACGCCGCGTGTGAAACCGGCGACTTCTCCATGGCCGACGTCACCGAGGACCATCAGGTTCCCGCGGGCGCGACGGCGGAGGGTCTGCCCACCTTCGGCTCGCTGGTCTTCGCCAACACGGCCGTCAACCAGGACGCCTGCAAGGGCGCGACCCTGACCCTGACCCTCACGAGCTCCTAGCGCCACACGCGAGCGGGACGCCGTCTCCTCGACGGTCGTCCCACTCGCGCCCAGCCTCCCCCCACGACCGAGCCAGGAACGACGAGCGCGATGAGCGCGAACCCGACAACAGGACGAGCAGGCCGGCGACTGGTCTTCGCGGGCCTGCTCGCCGCCGCCGTCAGCGCGGCCTTCGTGGGAGTTCCGTTCGCGGCGTTGCCGCACGACTCGTCACGCTCCACGGGGCCCGCCGCCCGCATCACCGCGGCGCCGCGCTGGCCCGGCCCCGCGCTGGCCCTGCGCAGTCAGACTTCAAGCCGCACCGTCGCGCCGGGAGCGACCGCCGTCTACAGGTTGCAGATCGGACGCCATGGGCGCCTGATCCGCCCGAGCATCCACGGGCGCCCGCGGGTTGCCGC
This sequence comes from uncultured Actinomycetes bacterium, assembly GCA_963806015.1. Lineage (GTDB taxonomy): Bacteria > Actinomycetota > Thermoleophilia > Solirubrobacterales > Solirubrobacteraceae > JAOPZW01. Next base: position 184,689 of record CAWDWM010000006.1, read on the forward strand.
ACGAGTCTGGCTCAGCGTGAGCACCACGCTGCCGAGCGGCGTTGTCGACACGTTCGATCCGCGGTCGACGCGCGCGACGCGGACAACCCTGACGCTGCGCACCGGTGTCCGCACCCGACCTGGCACGTATCGCGTGCACTTGACGGCCAAGGGCCGCCTGCACCCCGGGCCGCGAACGCCACGGCGTCGTGCGCGCATGGTCGTGACGCTCGTCGTCGCGGCGCGCCAGCCCAGCGCGGGCGCCTCGCAGCAGCAACCCACCTCCCCACCGCAGCCAGCCGGCATCTCGCAGCCGCCGCTGACGGGAACGGTGGCCCCGGAGCAGCAGGTGGGCTTCACCATCACCGGCCGCGCGGCCGGTTGGCTCGCCCCCGGCGTCGCCGCGCCGCTGGACCTGATCCTGACCAACGCGAGGGCCTTCGCCATCAAGGTCGTCGACCTCGAGGTGCGCGTGAGCGCGGTGCACGCGCCCGAGGCTGATGCAGCGCATCCCTGCACCCTCGGCGACTTCGCGGTCGACGGCTTCTCAGGCGCCTACGGCTTCGTGCTGGCGCCGTCGAGCACGACGAGCCTCAGCGCGCTCGGCTTCGCTTCGGCGCAACTGCCGACGGTCGCGATGCTGGCGCGGCCGGTCAACCAGGATGGCTGCAAGCACGCGTCGCTGACCTTGACCTTCACCGGGACGGCTGCGGAGGCCTCGCGATGAGGCGCCACGCACGCAAGCCGTCGCGGCGCCTGCTGATGGCGCTGACGATCGCGCTCGCGCTCGCGTTCGCGGCCATCGCCGTCGGGTACTGGTCGGCGACCGGGTCGGGCACGGCGACGACCAGGCTGCCCGACCAGCTGGCGCTCACGCTCAGCCCCGCGACGCCGGATGACCCGATCGCGCCGGGCGGGGTGGCCGACGTCAGCGTCGTCGTCTCCAACCCCAACCCCTTCCAGGTGCACATGGGCTCCTTCGTGCTCGACGACGACGAAGGCGCTCAGTTCAGCGTCGACTTGGCACACGACGGCTGCGACGTGTCGGCGCTGACGTTCACCGCGCAGACCAACGCCGGGGCCGGCTGGGACATCCCCCCCAAGGTCGGATCGCAGGACGGCACGCTGGTCGTCCAGCTCAGGGACGCGCTGGCGATGAGCAACGCCGCCGCGAACGCCTGTCAGGGCGCGACCTTCGCCATCACGCTGGACGCGCGCAGCTGATGCGTGCGATCACCGCCACCCTCACGATCAGGCGCCTGGTTGCGCTGGTGGCCGTCGTCGCCCTGACGGCGCTGCTGGCCACCGGCGCCGCCGCGTTCTGGAGCGTCGGAGACTCACACGGGAACGGCGCGGCAGTGGCGACCACGCTCGAACAGGGACCGGCCCCGACCGCGGACTCCCAGGGCGACCAGGTCCACGTGACGTGGGGCGTCTCCACCGCCGCCAACGGGCGCCCCGCCGACGGCTACATCGTCAATCGCTATGACCGCGACACGCTCGCCAAGCAGACCACCCTCCCTGGCTGTGCCGGCGTGGTCATGGCGAACACGTGCATCGAGCAAGGCATCCCGAACGGGCACTGGACGTACACCGTCACGCCGGTGATGGGCACGTACTGGCGCGGCGCCGAGAGCAACCGCAGCGGCGCCGCCATGACCGGTCCCATGAACCTGTCGCTCGACCGCAGCGTCTTCGGACCGCCATTCCCGGCGACGACGACCGCGACCCTGACAGGCTTCGCGCCCAGCGAGAACATCAGCTACCTGCTGGACGGCGTCCCGATCTCCGGCTCACCGTCGAGCGTCGGGGCGGACGGCACGGCCACGATCGCCTCGATCGCGATCCCGGCCGGGCTCGCCGACGGGCCGCATACCGTGCGCATCGTCGGCGACCACCTCGGCACGCCGTCGCACGCTCTCGCCAGCATCCTCATCGACACCACCGCGCCGTCGATCAACGGCTTCGTCACGCCGGCACCCAACGCCGCGGGCTGGAACAACACATCGCCCGTCGAGCTCAACGGCACCGTCGACGACGGCAGCGGTTCCGGCGTCGCCATGGTCTTCTACACCGACGACGGCAGCGACCCCAAGACCTCGCCGACCGCGCAGCCCGCGTTGGCGCCGCCGATGGCCACCGTCACGTCCACCTACAGGTATTACGGCGTCGACCTGGCCGGCAACCAGTCGGGCGTCTACACCATCGACATCAAGATCGATACCGTGGCGCCCTACCCCACCCTCGTCACCCTCACGGACATGCACGGCGGCGCCTGGTTTGACCCCGTCAACGTCATCGCCTACTACCGCGGCACCGACGCCGGCTCGTTCTCGTTCAGGATGACCGTCGCCGACCCGGGCGGTTCGGGCCCTGCGTCGGTGTCGGATTCAGTCCTGAACGGCGTCAACGAGGGGTTCACGGACGCTTCGGGGTCGGTCAGCCTGCCGCAGGGCGGCCCCTACGTGCTGCCGCCGATCAGTTGGGTGGCGGGCACGACGAGCAACCCGGTGGGAGCCGTCACCTACACCGACGTGGCCGGCAACACGCTCGTACACACCGGGCAGATCGTCAACGACTCCGCCGCCCCCGCCGGCGGCTCGGTCGACGCCACAGGACTGGGCGGAGCGGGCGGACGCTACTCGACCTCTCAGACCCTGGACCTGACCATGGCCAAGGGCAGCGACTCAGGCTCCGGGCTGGCCAATGGCAGCGCCGCCACCGACGTCCCGGCGCAGCTGACGCGGGCTTCGGCCGCGCTGACCACCAGCGACGGCGTCGCGAACGGAACGTGCGGCGCCTACGGCGACTACGCCCAGGTCGGCGCCGACGATCCCCCCTTCACAGCGACCGACGCCGTCCCAGCCGACGCGGCGTGCTACCGCTACCGCTACCTCGTCGCCGACCATGTCGGCAACGTCGCCACCTATGAGAGCGCGGACATCAAGGTTCAGACCGTCGCCTCCGCGACGCTGCGCCCGACCGACGCGAGCCTCTCGGCGGTCAGCGGAGTCAGCGCGCAGTCGATTGCGGGCTCGACGGTCTTCTACAACCCGCAGCGCTCGGGCAGCTTCAACGTCGACGCCGGGGCGAGCTCGCCGTACTCGGGGATCGCCCGCATGACCTTCCCGGCCTTCGCCGGCTTCACCGGCGACGGCGAAGTCACGTCGCCGCTTGTGGGCAGCACGTTCCGCGCCACCTACGCGTGGTCGGGCAATGCCGCCAGCCCCTCGCCCGGAACACAGTCGCTGTCGGCCACCAACAACGCCGGACAGACCGCGACCAACACCTCCGCCTTCACGGTCGTCAGGGACGCCGACGGACCGACGGGCGGCTCGGTCGCCGCCACCGGATTGGGCGGCAGCGGCGGGCGCTACGCGACCTCGACGACACTCACCATCACCCTGGCGCCGGGCACGGACGCCGGGGCGGGCCTGGCCGCCAGCGGCGCCCAACTGCGCCGCGCATCAGCCGAACTGGCCTCCGACGGCGCCGGCAACGGCGCCTGCGAGACCTTCGGCCCCTACACCCAGGTCGGCAGCGACGATCCGCCGTCGCCCTACAGCGACACCGTCCCCAGCGATCACACCTGCTACCGCTACCAGCTCGTGGCGCCCGACAGCGTCGGCAATGAGTCCACCTATACGAGCCCGGACATCAAGGTCGACGTGGCTGCGCCGCCGGCCCCGACGCTCAGCTTCTCGGCGCTGAGCAACGCCTTTTGGAGCGGCACCGGCACCGCCGTCTATTACCGCCCCGGTGCGAGCGCCGGCGGCTTCACCGTCACCGCGGCCTCGGCCGACATGGTCTCGGGCATCGCCGCCTTCGCCTTCCCGTCGCTCGGGGCCGGCTGGAGCAGCCTGTCCGGCGGCCTCGGGGTCCGGACGTACGGCTGGAGCTCTCAGAACCCCACCGCGCCGGCGGGCAACCAGACCGTGACGGCGACCAACAACGCCGGGCGGAGCTCGACGGCCGACTTCACCTCAACTCCTGACGCCGGCGCGCCGGCCGGCGGGAGCGTCAGCTACACCAACGGCGCGATCAGCACGACGACGACGAGCGTCTCGTTCGCCACGGGAACCGATACGGGCTCCGGCGTCGACGCCGCGTCCGGGGTCCTGCAGCGCGCCTCGGCGACACTCGCCGGCACGACCTGCGGAACCTTCGGCGCGTTCGCCACCGTGGCTTCGAACCCGACGACGCCGTTCTCGGACACCGTCGCTGCGGGCAAGTGCTACCAGTACCGCTACCAGGTCTCCGACAACGTCGCGAACCAGGCGACCTTCGCAAGCGCGAGCGTGCTCAAGGTCGGCGTGCTGACGCACGCGCTGAGCCTCAGCAATGCCGCCGGCGCGTACCTGGGCAACTCGACGCTGTACTACAACAGCAACGCGTCCGGGTCGTTCAAGCTCGTCGACGCGCTCACGGGCGGGTCGGGGCCGGCCTCGGTCACCTACCCGACGCTCGGGCTGTCCGGCTGGACGCATGCCACGCAGACCGTCTCGACGCCCGCCGGGGGGCCCTACACGTCGAGCACGTTCTCATGGATCGCGCATCCGTCCAGCGCGTCGACCTACATCGTCAGCGGCAAGGACACCTTGGGCGCCACAAGCACGGCCACCATCACCTTCGTCAGCGACCAATCGCCTCCCTCCGCCGGGAGCATCAGCTACCCCACCGCGACGGTCACGACCGCGTCGGTGGCGCTCATCACGGTCGACGGCACCGACGCGCTCTCCGGCGTGGATCCCGCGTCGGGGATCGTCAAGCGCGACAGCACCACCCTGAACACCGCCACCGGGCTGTGCGGCACCTTCCCGGGGACGTTCGGCACGACCGTCGCGCGCGTGGGCGGCGCCGACACGTCGGTCGCCAACGGGTACTGCTACAAGTACCGCTACCTGGTGTCCGACACGGTCGGCAACCTGGCCACGTACACCTCCTCGGACATCGTCAAGGTCGACCTGACGCCCAAGGTCACCGCGATCGCATCCTTCGAGTCCAGCGGCGCCGCGGGCGACGGCCGACTGGAATCCGGCGACAAACTGGTGCTGACATTCAGTCGGGACCTGGCCCCGGCCTCGGTGCCGGCGTCGTTCACCGGCGCCACCGAGTCGAGGAGCGGAAGCGCCAACGTCTTCTTGACCATCCCCGGCATCACCAGCGGCGCGCGCGACACCGGCACGTCCGGCTACTTCGCCGGCAGCATCAGCAGGACCGCGACGTTCGCCGGCACCGCACTGCTCTCGAACAGCGCAGCGAACACGACCGTCACGGTCACCGTTACCACGCTGACCGGTAGCACGACGGCGGCCGGACAGGGTGCGCTCAGCTTCCAAGCGGCGCCGGCGATCACGAGCGTCGGTGGGGTGGGCGCCACGGCGACGTTCACGACGCCGAGCAACTTCCGTCTGTTCTGACCCGTCGCGGCCCGTGGCCCGGGCCGCGCCGCGCCCCCGCTCCCCATCTGCACCCCAATCCACGGCCGCGAGGCGGCCTGAATGGCAACCGTCGCGGGATTCAGTCAGGCCGGCGCGCTGACGGCGAGCCCGAAACGATGCGCCGCGTCGGCCAGGCGACGGTCGTATGTCACGACCTCCCCAAGCTCATCGCCAAAGGCCCGCGCAGCCGCGAGATGGATCGCATCCAGGCTGCGTAACGTGGTGCCTTCGAGCTCCGCCGCCGCGTCGAGCAGAACGTCATCCAGCCGCAGCAGGGAGATCCGCGTGAGCAACTGGCCTGCCCTGGCGACGGCAGCCGCGCCGTGCGGTCGGACGGCGCGAATGACCTCGAGGCGCGCCAGCGCACACGACACGCGACTCGGATGGCCGCCCAGGTAATCGGCCAGCGCGCGAGACTCGGGCTCTGCGACCACGAGCTTGACGATCGCCGACGAGTCGAGATAGGCCGCAGGTTCAGCGCTCATGTGCGCGGAGCCCTGAGAGAGCCTCGCCGGGCAGCACGACGGCGGGTGCGGGAGCCATCGGCGGACCCAGCTCGAGCACATCCCCGGTGGCCCGAGTCAACCGCCCGCTCGTCTCGAGCTCTTCCAGAGCGCCCGCTCGGGGAAGCGGAACGAGTCGGGCGATCGGCCTCCCTCGATCGGTGACCTCGATCGTCTCGCCTTGCGCTACCTCGCGCAGGTAGCGGCTCGCCTGCTGTCGAAGCTCTCTCACTCCGATCGATCGCATGTGCTACTTATAGCACATGCGCCGTTCTACGACCACGCAATATGGAAGTTGCATCCGCAACTTTATGGAGACGGCGGTGGGTTGTAGGAAGGTCGTGCAGGCGGGTGGGCCGTCAGGACGCGGCGCTCGGCGTCTGCAAGACCGCTCCTCGTCGGTGGCGGTCGCGGCCCGCTCCCGTCCGCGCTGCTGCTTGCCTCCAAGCGGTAGCGGCTCGTGCGGAGGCCCGGGTAGGTGGTACCACGATCGGCGTGCCGGCTGGGACGACCCGCCCCGCGGGTCCGGCCTCCGGCGGGCCTGGGCGCCGTCCGGTCGGCTCGGGGGGCGGTTTTTTGCAGCGCCCATGTCCTCCAGGCACACGAGGGCGCAGATCTCGATTTCGTCGTCTGGACCGTCCGAGTAGCCCCGATCACATCGCGCCGGCCGCGACCGGGCATTCGACGTCACGCGGCGGGAGAAGCGGCACGAGCCGGTGGGCCAGCCGGTTCTCGCCCCCGCGGCGCAGCCGCGCAATCCGGGCACGGGAGGCGACACCCGCCGGACGCGACGTGTGGGGGACCCGTCATGCGCGGTGCGGTCAGCCGTAATGGAGCGCTCGGCGGGAGCTGCGATTCTGGCCGCGATGACCGGCTGCCTCACCTCACGACCCGATAGCCACGATGAGCCGCCCTCCAGGAGCGCGCGACCCGACGGTGCGGCTATCGCTGCCGGAAGACGGCATCGCCGGCGGCGACGTAGTGCTGCATTTCACGACCGAGGACCACATGCACCCGTCTCGTGAGTACGACGCGGTGATCGTGGGCGGTGGCCCTGCTGGGCTCAGCGCGGCGCTCGTGCTCGGGCGTGCTCGCCGGCGCGTGCTGGTTATCGACCACGGCAGACCGGCGAACGCGGTCTCACACGGCGTGGGCGGCCTGCTCGGACAGAGCGGCGTCGATCCCGCTGCGCTGCGTGCGACCGGGCGCGAGCAGTTGGCCCGTCACCCGACGGTCGAGGTCTGCAACGACGAGGTGGCGGGTATTGACCGCGGCGGCGCGGGCTACCTGGTCGATCTCGAGCGCCGTGGCGAGGTGCGCGCTCACGCGGTGGTCTTGGCCCATGGGCTGCGTTACGACCCGCCGTCGCTGGCGGGGATCGACGAGCTATGGGGCCGCTCGGTCTTCCATTGCGCCTTCTGCGACGGTTGGGAGGTCCGCGACCTTGCCCTCGCGCTGCACGGCCGCGGCCCGGCGGCGGCGCGCTCGGCGCTCGTGCTGGCGAACTGGAGCGATGACGTGGTCCTCTGCAGCGACGGCCCGTTCGCCGGCGATCGCGCGACGCTCGCGAGCGCCGGCGTGCGCATCCGCGAGGAGCCGATCCGCCGGCTCGTCGGAAGCGCCGGGCACCTCGAGCGCATCGAGTTCGAGCACGGGCCCAGCGAGCTGCGCGACGCACTCTTCGTGAGCACGCGCCGCGGTCAACCCAACGACCTCGCAGGCACGCTCGGCTGCGACCTCACCGACGCGGGCACGATCGCGACCGATGTGGACGGCCGCACCTCGGTCAGCGGCGTCTACGCGGTCGGCGACGCGGCGACCGCACACTCGCGCTCAGTCGCCAACGCGATCGGCACGGGATCGCGCGCCGCCTACGCACTCGCGCTCGACCGCGTCCCCGCACTCGCGGCCTAGCGACGCCGGTGTTGCCGGGATAACGGGTCGCCGTCTTGGGTCGTGCCGCGAGCGCGTGGCGTGCGGCCCGGATGTGTATCGCCTGGAAACCCGGACCTTTCGCCCGCCGCTTCCGGTGACTGAAAATGGCGATGTCCCCGGTTCGAGTCCGATTCTCGCTGGCGCGCCCGGTTGGGGAGCATCACGCGCGCTCGGAGTGCAGCTTGCTCACCATCTACTCCCCACTACCGCCCTCAAGCCGGCAAATCGCACCGTTTTCGTGCGCGCCTCTTCGCCCACGCCAACTCTATTCTCCCTGCATACGGGCCGAATTTCGCGCTTCTGCGGGGTCTGTGAAGTTAGTGGAGACGGCGGGAATCGAACCCGCGTCCGCGATCGTGCATGAGGTGGCGTCTACGAGCGTATCCGGCGCTCTGATCTCGTCTCGAGGTCGCCTCGCCGGCGGGGTTCCTCAAGACCAGCCTCCTGAAGATTTCCCCGGTTTGGCGGAGGCGGACCGCCCCGGGTGAGCCGGCATTTTGATCCAGGCGATCCCCGCGGCCGGCAGGCGGGGGCCCAGAGCTCCGGCTTAGCTAGTGGCTAAGCGAGGAGCGCGTACTCGTGAGAGTCCGCACTTATTGTTTTCCCGGGTGTTTTACGAGGCCGCCCGGGACCTCGACTCGCAACCACCCCTGCCAAAACGACCACGTCGAAGCCTGTCGTCCCCAGGGGTTCTCTTGTATGTCGGCCCCATTCTACCGGCCATCGGCGCTCGCCGAACTCGGCGAGGCGGTGCGAACGATGTTGGCCGACCGGCGCCTTAACGAAAACGACACGGCCCCGAGCCACTTGGGGTGCTCTCCGCCACGTCGTCTCCGTGAGGATTCTCCGTGGCTTCAGAGCGGCGGGCCTCGCAACCCCTGGGCCTCGCTCTCTGCGGCTCGGTTCCGCGTCGAGGGGGAACTTAGGTCGACGCCCCACCACGGTCAAGACCCCTCCGAGAACGAAGCCGCATTCTCCGCAGATTTCGCGCCATCAGCGCGCCGAGTCCGCCATCCTGCAGCCGATGCCGACCACCGAGCGCCTGCTGCTGCGCTCCTGGCGCCCGGCGGACCGCGCCCCCTTCGCGAAGCTCAACGCCGATCCCGAGGTCGTGCGCTTCATCAGCGACGGCGTCCCGTTCACGCGCGCCGACAGCGACGCGCTCCTCGACGCGATCGAGGCGCACTGGCACGAGCACGGCTTCGGCCTGTGGTGCGCCGCCCCGCGCGAGGACCCCGACGACTGCCTCGGGTTCGTCGGGCTGGCGGTGCCGTCGTTCCTGCCGGCGGTGCTGCCCGCGGTCGAGGTCGGGTGGCGCCTCGCGCGCCCGGCGTGGGGACGCGGGCTCGCGACCGAGGGCGCGCGGGCGTCATTGCGCCACGCCTTCGCCGAGCTGGGCCTCGAGGCGGTGATCTCGATCATCGACCCGCTCAACGAGCGCTCGATCCGCGTCGCGCACAAGCTCGGGATGCGCCGCGGCGCCGATCACCTGCACCCGCGCACGCGCCGCCGATTGACCGCCTACGAGATTTTTTCGCACGATGCGGCCTTTTCGCCCGCGCCCTCTTGACCGGCCGCCGAGCCCTCGCATACGTTCGGTCCAGACGCGGAACCGAGTCGCAGAGAGCGAGGCCCTGGGGTTGCGAGGCCCGCCGCTCTGAGGCCACGGCGCTCCTCCGGGAGCTGACGTGGCACAGAGCACCCCGAGCGGCTCGGGACCGCGTCGCCTTCGTTAAGGCACACTGGTCGAATGACCCTCATGGACGTGCAGGAGGTCGCCTGGGACCTCGATCCACTGGTCGACGGCGAGGGCGCTGAGGGCGCCGACCGGCTGTTGGCCGAGGCCGACGAGCGCGCCGCCCGCTTCGCCGAGACCTATGCCGGGCGCGTCGGCGAGCTCGACGCGACCGAGCTGTCCACCGCGATGGCCGAGCTCGAGACGATCGTCGATCGCCTCGGGCGCGCCGGCAACTACGCGATGCTGCGCTTCGCGGTCGACACCGCCGATCCCGCCAACGGCGCGCTGCTCGCGCGCGTCCAGGAGAAGGGCACGGCGGTGGAGACCAAGCTCCTGTTCTTCGAGCTCGAATGGGCGGCCGTCGACGACGAGCGCGCCGACGAGCTGCTGACCGCCGAGGGCCTGGAGACCACGCGCCACCACCTGCGCACGCTGCGCCGCCACCGCCCGCATCTCCTCTCAGAGCCCGAGGAGAAGCTCATGACCGAGAAGGCGCTGACCGGCAGCGACGCCTGGACGCGTTTGTTCTCCGAGCTCACGAGCGCGATCCGCGTCGAGCTGCCCGACGCGCAGGAGGGCGTCGCGCTCGACGTCGCCCTGAGCAAGCTGGTCTCGCCCGATCGCGACGTCCGCCGGACCACCGCGGAGGCGGTCACCGCCGCGCTCGAGCCGGGCCTGCGCACGCGCGCGTACGTCTTCAACACCCTGCTGCAGGACAAGGCCGTCGACGACCGCCTGCGCTCCTATCCGAACTGGCTGGCGGCCCGCAACCTCGCCAACGAGGCCAGCGACGAGTCGGTCCAGGCGCTGCTCGAGGCGGTGCGCTCCCACTACGAGCTGCCGCGGCGCTGGTACCGCCTGAAGGCCGAGCTGCTGGGCCTCGACAAGCTCGCCGACTACGACCGCATGGCCGCCGTCGCCGACGAGGAGGTGTCGGTCGAGTGGCCCGAGGCCAGCGACCTCGTGCTCAGCACCTTCCACGAGTTCTCGCCCGTGCTCGGCGACCTCGCGCAGCGCTTCTTCGACGAGCGCTGGATCGATGCTCCGGTGCGCCCGAACAAGCGTGGCGGGGCGTTCTGCGCCTACACGACGCCGAGCGTGCACCCCTACGTGATGCTCAACTACACGGGCCGCCGTCGCGACGTGCTGGTGCTCGCCCACGAGCTCGGCCACGGCCTGCACGCCGGCCTCGCGATCCCGCGCGGGCCGCTGGAGCAGCACACGCCGCTGACCGTGAGCGAGACCGCCTCGGTGTTCGGCGAGACGCTCGTCTTCCGCCGGCTGCTCGACGCGGCCGACACGCCCCGATCGCGACTGGCGCTGCTCGCCGAGAACATCGAGGGCTCGATCGCGACCGTCTTCCGCCAGACGGCGATGAACGGCTTCGAGGCGCTCGTGCACACCGCGCGGCGCAACGAGGGCGAGCTGAGCGTCGAGCGCTTCGGCGAGCTGTGGCACGAGTCGCAGGCCGAGATGCTGGGCGACGCCGTGGAGATCACCGACGGCTACCGGCTGTGGTGGTCCTACGTGCCGCACTTCATCGGCACGCCGGGCTACGTCTATGCCTACGCCTACGGCCAGCTGCTCGCGCTCAGCGTCTACCGGCGCTTCCTCGAGGAGGGCGAGGACTTCGTCCCGCGCTACGTCGAGCTGCTCAGCGCGGGCGGCTCGCGCAGCCCCGAGGAGCTGGCCGCCATCGCCGGGCTCGACCTCGAGGACCCCTCGTTCTGGGCGCAGGGCCTCGAGCTCGTGCGCGACCAGCTCGACGCGGCCGAGGCTGCGGCCGCCGAGGTCCGCGCGGCCGGCTGACCGTCAGGCGATGCGGCGGTCGAGGAAGCCGCGCAGGGCCGCGAGATAGGCCGCGTTCTCCTCGACGAAGGTCATGTGGCCGCTGTGCTCGAAGACGACGAGCTCGGAGTCGGGCAGCCCGGCGGCCATGGCCTCGGCGGCCGACACGGGGCACGTGCGGTCATGGCGCCCGGCGAGCACGAGCACCGGGTGGGTGACGTCGGCGAGGCGGTCCTCGACCGCGATCGCGCCGTAGTCCTCGGTCGCCGCGGCGCGCAGGACGTCGGGTCCGTAGACCGCGCCGGTCATGGCGGCGCGGATCTCATCGATGCGCGGATCGCGCGGGTCGGCGAAGTGGAAGGGCAGCTGGTCGGAGAGCAGCGCGGCGACGTCCTCCTGCGTGCGCGCCTGCGCCTCGCGCGCCCACGACGACTGGACCTGCTCGCGCAGCTCGACGGGCTCGAAGGCGGCGAGCTGCTCCTCGACGTGGGCGAGGAAGCGCGCGTCCGGAATGCCGCTGGAGACGATGGTGGCGGCCGGGCTGCCCGGGAAGTCGACGGCGTGCTGCAGCGCGATGAAGGACCCGTAGGAATGCCCGAGCACCGCGTAGCGCTCGAGCCCCAGCGCGCCGGCCATCGCCTCGACGTCGGCGGCGTGATGAGCCAGCGCCCACGTCTCCGGCGCCGCCGGCTCTGAGCGCCCGCTACCGCGCTCATCGACCAGCAGCAGGCGGCAGCGATCGCCCAGCGCATCCAGGTAGGAGCCGAACATCGTGTGGTCGAGGCCGGGCCCGCCGTGCAGGACGAAGAGCGCCAGATCACCCTCGCCGCGCTCGGTCACGTGCAGGCGCGTGTCACCGACGTCGATGAGCATCGGCGCACCCTATCCTCGGTATGAGATGAGCGAGCAGGGAACCCACGAGCTTCCGTCCGGCTGGCCGCCCCCCGCGGCGCCGGACCCGCCGACCGAGCGCCCGTCGGCGTTCGGCGAGCCCCAGCGTCCGTGGTGGCGCCGCGCCGGCGGTGGCCTGCTCGCGACGCTGGCCGTGGTCGGGGCCAAACTCAAGGCGATCCTCCTGCTGCTGCCGAAGATCAAGCTGCTCACCACCTCGGGCTCGATGCTCGTCTCGGTGGCGGCCTACGCGCTGATCTGGGGCTGGAAGTTCGCCATCGGGTTCGTGGTCCTGCTCTTCATCCACGAGATGGGCCACGTCATCGCCCTGCGGCGCGAGGGCGTCGAGGCCAGCGCACCGGTCTTCATCCCCTTCCTGGGCGCCGTGGTGTGGGCGAAGTCGCTGGGCGGCAACGCGCTGGCGGAGGCGCGCGTCGGCCTCGCCGGGCCGATCCTGGGGACCATCGGAGCCGCGGCGTGCCTGCCGATCGCCTCGGCCACCGGCAGCGACCTGTGGCAGGCGCTGGCCTTCACCGGCTTCTTCCTGAACCTGTTCAACCTGCTGCCGGTGACGCCGCTGGACGGCGGCCGCGCGATGGCCGCGCTGGCGCCGTGGATGTGGTTCGTGGGGCTCGGCGCCATCGTCGTGCTGGCCATCACCTTCCCCAACCCGATCATCATCATCATCGCCCTCCTCGGCGCCTTCGACGTCTACGGGCGCTGGACGCGCATGCGGCGCGGCGGCGAAGAGGCGCGGACGTATTACGAGGTGCGCCCTCGCGACCGCGCGCTGGTGGGGCTGGTGTACCTCGCGCTGATCGCCGTGCTCGTGGTCGGCATGGACGCCACGCACCTGCAGCGCTCGATCCCTTCGTAAGCAGCGGTCGCGTCAGGCCGGGCGGACGAGGCGCGCCAGCGAGCGCGGCGCGAACAGCGTCGCCGGCGATCGCCGGCGGGTCCCGATCGCCTCGAACGTGTGCCATACCTCGTCGTCGGTCACGGCCCTGCGATACATGGTCCGCTCGAGCGGGTTGGCCGGCCGCGCAGTGGCGAGGTCGGAGATCAGGAAGTGGTGCGGACCCAGGCGCCGGCGGTGGACGCGGCGGTAGGAGTCCAGCGCCTTGTCGAGGTCGCCGCCTCCGGTCAGCGCCTCGGCGGTCTCCTGCACCAGCCAGTCCGCGCTCTGGAACGCCCACCCGCAGCCGACGCCCCAGAGCGGGTCGGACGCGAGTGCCGCGTCGCCCACGAACGCCATCCCGGGCCGCGCGGCCGGCCGGCTGACGTTCGGCATGTCGAGCTTGCCCAGCAGCTTGGATTCGCGCGTGGCGTCGCTCAGATCCGGCGCGTCGGGCAGCCCTTCGAGCAGGCGCATGTACGCGCCCTCGAGGTCGGATCGGAACTCGGGCAGGCGGTCGCGGTGCGGCGACACGGCCAGGACGCAGCGCCCGTCCTCGTTGGGGAACAGGTAGGCGCAGTCGGGCTCCATGAACCACATCCGCGAGCGGTCGTCGGCGGGCCGCACCCCGCGCCAGTAGGCCCAGTAGAAGAAGCGGTTGTGCGGGCGCACCCGCCCGCACACGCCGGCCAGCCGCGCGACGTGCGACTCGCGCCCGTCGGCGGCGACCATCAGGCGCGCGCGCAGGGCGCGGCGTGCGCGATGGCGATCCTCGACCACCACGCCGTGGCTCCCGTTGTCCAGCAGCTCGGTCGCCGTCGAGCCGGCCATGAGCTCGACGCCCGGCGTCTCGGCGGTGAGGCGGCGCAGGAGCGGATCGGGCACCTCGCGGGTGACGTTGTAGCCGTGGGGTGTCCCTCCGCGCGAACGGATCCACCCGCTGTACGGCGTCCACAGATCGATCGAGTTGCGGACTGCGCCGTGCTCCTCGATGAGCGCGGCGAGCCCGAGCTTCTCGATGGTCGGCGTCGCGCTGGGCTGGATGAAAGTGCGTGCAGACGGTCTTGTAGGCGTCGAGGTCCGGCCGCTTCTCGACGAGCGCCACGCGCGCGCCGCGCTGGGCGAACAGCCGCGCCGCCGTGCAGCCCGCGACGCTCGCCCCGACGACGATCGCGTCGAAGTCGCTCATTGCGCGCGACGGCGCAGCAGCTTCGCCTGCAGGCGCTGCAACCCCACCACCGCCTTCTCGGCGCGGCTGCCGGGCGCCGGCGCGATCGCCAGCTGGCGCGCCACGTCGTTCATGTCGTAGAAGGCCCGGTAGCGCGCGATGCGCCCGTCGCGCATCGTCCAGAGATCGACGCCCTCGACCTCCATCGAGCGGCCCGTCGGCGCGAACCCGGGCGGATCGACGGGGCCGGTCATCGTGCCGCGCATCCGCCAGCGCCAGGCGACCTGATCACCCTCCGCGGTGCGGTGCGGGGAATCGGTCTCGTCGAAGCGCAGATCGGGGAAGCCGACCCAGCTGCCGCGCATGAACTCCTGGACCGCGGCGACCCCGCGCGCCGGCCCCGGCAGCGCCGGGTCCTCCCAGACGATGTCCGGCGTGAGCAGCTCGGCCATGGCGTTCGGGTCGCGGTCGTTCCAGGCGGCCATGTAGCGGGCGCAGAAGGCGGCGAGGTCGGTGCTGGAGGCGGTGGTGGACATGCGAGCGACACTACGCCCACCGCTTCGCCGCCGCCAGCAACACCGCGGCCGCGCGTGTCCGCGTGTTGCGCCGGTCAGTCGAGCGGCGCCAGCGGCAGGCGCGCGCTGACGCGGGTCCCCGCACCGGGCGGGCTGTCGACCTCGAGCCGGCCGCCGAGCGCCTCGATCCGGTCGGCGAGTCCGCGCAGGCCCGTCCCCGATTCCGGCTCGGCACCGCCACGGCCGTCGTCCACGATCTCGACGAGCACCGTCTGCGCCTCGGGCACGATGCGGATCTCGACGGCACTGGCGCCTGCGTACTTGTTCGCGTTGGTGAGCGACTCGCTGACGATGAAGTACGCGGCGATCTCGATCTGGGCCGGCAGCTCCTGCGCGCCGACGTCGAGTGTCGTGGGGGTCGCGCATCCAGCCGTCAGCGATTCGAGCGCGCTGCGCAGGCCGCGCTCGGACAGCGCCACCGGATGCAGCCCACGCGCGAGGCCTTGCAGCTCGGCGTGAGCCGCGCCGAGCTCGTCGTCGGCGAGGCGCAGGACGTCGACGGCCTCATCGCCGTGCTCGAGCTTGCGCTGGGCGACCTTGAGCAGGTTGGAGACCGCCACCAGCCGCTGCTGCGCACCGTCATGCAGATTGCGCCCCACGCGCCGGCGCTCGGAGTCGGCAGCTTCGATCACACGCGCCCGCGAGCGCCGCAATGCGGCGGCCTGATGGCGACGCTCGAGCTCGGCCGCCGTCCGCGACGCGAAGATGCGCATGGCGGCGACGTCATCGTCCCCGGCGTGCATGGGCCGCGCGTCCATGACCGCCATGTGGCCGAGGTGCGTGCCGTCCGAGGCTCGCAGGCAGATCGCGAGGTAACTCTCCAGACCCATGTCGATCGCCGGCTTGGCCTCCGGGAAGCGCTTGGTCAGCTCCTCGGGGAACGCGACGACCTCCTGGTCGACGACGAGCGCGCACGGCTTGCCGTCGGTGTCGTACTCGAACGGCTCGTCCATCCAGTCGCCGTCGTACCAGCCGCTGACCACGCGTACGTGCTCGCCGTTGGGTTCGGTGGCCTCGGCGACGAAGGCGAACTTCGCGTCGAACGCCAGCGAGACGTGACGGACGAGGCAGCGAAGGAACTCGTCGCCGACCGCACCCGCGGTCCCCTCGGCGACGGTGCGAAGCAGGTTCCGGCCGCGAAAACGCGCGCCGGGCTGGTCTGTTTGGACGACTGACGGCACGACCCTCTACCCGCCGGCGATGCTAGCGAGCCGGGCACGTCGCCGCTACAGAACCGAGCCCGTTCAAACACGGCGCGCGGCGCTCTATCACCGCTCGCCGAGCAGCTGCTCCAGGCGGTCGAGGATCACGTCGAGGCCGAAGCGGAACTCGGCCTCGTAGTCGTAGCCGGCCTTGGCGACGTAGCCGCCCACGACCTCGACGAGGTGCGGGTAGTCGGCCAGCGCGGCGGCGTAGTCGCGCATCTGCCGCTGTGCCTCGGCCGCGAAGTCAGCCGGGGTCTCGGAGGACATGTCGCTCTGCTGCAGGGCGAATCCGTAGATGTAGGCGTCCTGGACCGACATTCCGTGGACGGTCATCTCGATCGAGAACCCGGCGGCGCGCAGGCACCCCAGGACCGCGTTGTGCACACGGAGGTTGTTGGGCCCGTGGGTGCTCCGGCCCTCCATCTCCCCGATCGCCCAGCGATGGCGGTTGAGCGCCTCGCGCGTGGAGACCGCTCGCTTGCGCAGCTCGGCCTTCCAGTCGCCTCCGGGCAGGGGCTCCTCGATCTCGCTGAAGACGATGTCGATCATCCCGTCGAGGAGGTCGTCCTTGTTGGCGACGTGGTTGTAGAGCGACATCGCCTCGACCCCGAGCTCCTTGGCCAGCTTGCGCATCGTGAGCTCCTGCGCGCCGCGCTCGTCGGCCAGGGCGATCGCAGCGCGCAGCACGCGCTCTCTGCTGAGCGGGGTCCGTCTCCGCGGGGTGTCCTGGGTCTTCACGCTCTCGTCGTCCTCCGGGCGCCGGCCGCGTAGCGGGCGGCTGGCAGGCTTGACTTCCTTACGCCGTAAGTGTACTACTTACAGCGTCAACTTACAGCGTATGTCCAAGGCACGACGAAAGGCCACACGAGATGTCCGACCGCACCGCGATGACCACGCTCACTCGATGGGTACTGCGCCACAAGAAGCTCGTCCTCGGCCTCTGGGTCGTCCTGGCGCTCGCGGGATTCGCGGCCATGAAGCCGGCCGGCGACGCGCTCTCGACGTCCTTCAACATCCCCGGCAGCGAGGCGTATGACGCCAACAGCCGCATCGCCGCGGCTTATGGCAACGGCGGCGACGTCGCCCCGATCGTGCCGGTCGTGACGCTGCCGAAGGGCACCACGGTCGACTCGCCGGGCGTCGCCGGGGAGCTCGACGCCGCCCTCGCCACGGTGCAAACCGCGCTGCCCCGCGCGCGCGTCGCCTCCTACCCATCGACGCACGACCGGGCCTTCGTCTCCAAGGACGGCCGCACCACCTTCGCGCTGATCTCCATTCCGGCGCTCGGCGGGGTCAACCCCGGACAGGCCGAGGCCCGTCGTGCCCAGGCCGCGCTCGCCGGCATGACGGTCGGCGGAGCGCCTGTGCACGTCACGGGGCTCGATGCGCTGCGCGCCGCCGCTGCCGACGGTGACAAGAGCGGTGGCGCGAGCCTGGCCATCGAGGCCGCGGTCGCGGGCGGCGGCGCCCTGCTGGTGCTGGCCTTCGTCTTCGCCTCATGGATGGCGATCGTCCCGCTGCTGATGGCGATCGTCGCCATCCCCACCACCTTCCTGCTTATCTGGCCGCTGGCGACCGCCACGGACGTCTCGGTCATCGTCAAGTTCCTCGCCGCGCTGATCGGCCTGGCCATCGCCATCGACTACGCGCTGCTCGTCGTCGTGCGCTGGCGCGAGGAGCGCCTGCGCCCGGGCGCGACCAACGAGGCCGCCGTCGTCCGGGCGATGCAGCACGCGGGCCGAGCCGTCGTCTTCAGCGGTTCCACCGTCGGCATCTCGCTGCTGGCCCTCGTCGTCCTGCCCGTGCCCTTCCTGCGCAGCCTCGGCATCGCCGGGATGCTCATCCCACTGGTCAGCGTCGCGGTCGCCGTGACGCTGCTGCCGGTCGTGCTGGCCACGATCGGTCCGCGGCTTGATCGCCGGCACACGGGCCGCACCGATCGCCCGAGCCGCGGCTGGTCGGCCTGGGCCCGCCTCGTCGTGCGCCACCGCTGGATCGCGGCCGTCGCATCGACCCTCGCCCTGGGCGCCCTCGTCCTCGCGGCCTCCTCGATCCAGCTCGGCAACCCGCGCGCCGACTCGCTGGCCCACTCGGGCCCGGCGCGCGCAGGCCTCGATCAGCTCACGGCCGCGGGCCTCGGCACCGGGCCGCTCTCGCCGTTCGAGTCGCTGGTCAGCTCCGGCGATCCCGAGGTCGTCGCCCATGCCCTCGCCGACGTCGACGGCGTCCAGAGCGCGGTCGCCCCGGCCGACTGGCGCCGGCACGGAAGCGCCGTGGTCCTGGTCGTCCCGGTCCAGGACGGCAACTCGCCCGCGGGCCGCGCCACGCTCGACCGCGTCCGCTCCGTCACCGATGACCTGCCGGCCGACGTCGTGACCGGCGGCGAGGCCGCACAGAGCGCCGACTTCCTCGACTCGGTCTACGGCAACTTCCCGCTCGTCATCGCCCTGATCAGCGTCCTGACGTTCCTCCTGCTGGCGCGGGCCTTCCGCTCACTGGTCCTGCCCCTCAAGGCCGTCGTGCTGAACCTCCTGTCGGTCGGTGCCGCGTGGGGGCTGATGGTCCTCGTCTGGCAGCACGGGTGGGGATCGGACGCGATCTGGGGCATCGGAGCCACCGGCTCCATCAACGTCGAGATGCCGATCGTCGTCTTCGCCTTCCTGTTCGGCATCTCGATGGACTACCAGGTCTTCATCATCAGCCGCATGCGCGAGGCCTACGACCGCACCGGCTCCACCGACGCCGCCGTCGTCGAGGGCATCGGCCGCACCGGGCGCCTGGTCACCAGCGCTGCCCTGATCCTCGGCCTCGCCTTCGTCGCCATGAGCGCCGGCCCCGGCACCGAGGCGAAGATGTTCGCCACCGCCCTCGGCGGCGGGATCCTGCTCGACGCGACGCTCATCCGCGGCGTCCTGGCGCCGGCCGCGGTCGCGCTCCTCGGTCGCTGGAACTGGTGGCTGCCCCGTCGGCCGGCGCGCGTCCTGCGCGTCGAGCCCTCGGGGGCGACGCCCGAGATCGCAGCCGCCCCTCAGCCCGCCTAGCTTCGCCGCGATCTGCTGACCCGTGCCCCGCTCTCACGCGACGGCCGCCAGCCCTCCCGCCTCGCCGACGCTCAGGTTGCGATCGATGCCGTGCGAGACGACGGTCTGGCCGGGCTCGAGCGCGAGGCGCTCTCCGTCCAGCGTGACCTCGACGCGATCGGGCTCGAAGGAGACGAGGTCGCCGATCGCCGCCATCTCGTCGAGGGGGGCGCGGTAGGACCACGCGGCGTGGGTGACGCCGTCGATGTCGTAGTAGGAGGCGATGCCCTTGTAGGGGCAGAACGTCCGGGCGTCCGCCGGCGTCAGGGCGTCGGCCGCGACGTCCTCGCGCGGGACGTACCAGCGCGGGGCGAAGCCCGACTCGTAGAGCACCAGGGGGCTGGTGGTGTCGGCGATGAGGCGGTCGCCGGCGCGGACGACGAGGTGGCGGGAGGTGTGGCGGACGTCGATGCGGTGGTAGGGATCGGCGGCGTGACCGAGGATGCGGTCGTCCTCCTCGTAGAAGGCGTCCATCGCGTGCCACGCCAGGGCGACCTTGTCCTTCAGGATCGCCGCGTGGTCCGGGAGCGCGACGTGCTGCCAAGCGCCGCGGGCGGCCTCGCGGGTCTCGCCCACGACCTCGAACCACGCGGTCTCGCCCAGCTCGGCGTGCTCGGTGCGCCGGTCCGTCGGCCGGAGGGCGCCGTCCGCGAAGTCGGCGATGGGGAGGTACGCCACGGGGTAGCGGCCGGGCTCGAAGAGCACGACCGCGTCGTCGCTCTGGACCACGGTCCGGCCGGCGAGCTCCGCGCGCATCCGCCGCCGCAGCGGCTCGGCGTAGAGCACGCGCTCGGGCATGCCGGCCACCAGGAACCGGCCGTTGGGGTTGCGGCCCAGCGGCCCTTGCTGCCATGAGAGACCCATCGTGCTCAGCGCTCCAATCTGGGTGGGGAACCGTCATGAGCATTGGTCGCGCGGCGCGCGGCCGTCTTACTACGATCCGCTCGTGGCTGTCGATCGCTCCTCGACGCACGCCCCCCGCCGGCGATCGGCGCCGGGCGACCGCACCTCGCGGCGATGGGTCGAGCAGCTGCATCCCGACCACCCGCGTCACGAGCACGCCGCCGCCCAGCTCCACGCGGTCCTGCAGCGCGCCGCGACGCATGAGCTGCACCGCCGTCGCGGGCAGCTGAAGGGGCTCTCGGGCCTGGAGCTCGACGATGTCGCGCAGCAGTGCGCCGACGACGCGATGATGAAGATCCTGGCCCGCATCGACGACTTCGAGGGGCTCAGCCGGTTCACCACCTGGGCCTACAAGTTCGTGATCTTCGAGGTCTCGACCACGGTCGCGCGCCACGCCTGGCAACGCCTCCCGCCCAGCACCGAGGAGCCGACATGGGACCGGCTTCCGGACACCCTGACTCCGAAGCCCGGCGATCAGGCCGAGCGCCGCGAGCAGCTCGCGGCGCTGGTGAAGGGCGTCGACGAGGACCTGACCCCGCGCCAGCGCGAGGTCTTCGTGGCGATCGCGCTGAACGACGTGCCGATCGACGCGCTGGCGCTGCAACTGGACTCCAACCGCAACGCCATCTACAAGAACCTGTTCGACGCCAGGCGCAGACTCCGCGCCAGCCTGGCTGCCGCCGGCCACCCACTCAGTGACGAGAAGGCGCACGCATGACCGACCTACGCGAGCTCGACGAGCTGCTGCGCGCCCAGGAGGGCGATGCCGGCTGCGACGCGGGCGTGCCGATCATGGACCAGTACGTCGAGATCGAGCTGCGCGATGAGGACCCCAGCGCGCGCTTCCCGGGCACCAGCATCCACCTGCGCGTCTGCCCGGGCTGCCGCGCCGACCACGACGGCGTGCTCGCGGCGGCCCGGCGCTTCGGCGACGTCGAGCCGGAGTGATCGCCCGGTAAGACCCGCACCGACGGCGCGACTCACCTCACATGACCCGAGCGCGCCCGAACTCAATCAGCATCATCCGCCGGCTGCGACCCTCCCCGGACCGCTTGGCCGCGGCGTCCGCCCTGCAGGACCCGAACCTGCTGCTGCACCTGCAGGCGGCGCACGCGGACGGCGAGCAGCGGACCACCCCGCGCCCGTCCCGCGCGCCGCGCCCTTCGCCGATCCGCGGAGCACTGGCCCGGGGAGACCGGCGGCGCGCTGCTGCTCGTCGCCGGCGTCGCTCTCGCGCTGCTGTGGTCCGACTCGCCGTGGCATGCGAGCTACGCCGCCTTCTGCACGCCCCGGTCGCGCTGACCGTCGGCCCGTGGACGCTCGGGGCCGACCTGCGCACGTGGATCGATGAAGGCCTGATGACGCTGTTCTTCCTCGTCGTCGGACTGGAGGTCAAGCGCGAGCGCGACCTCGGCGAGCTGCGCGAGGGGCGGCGGCTGACCGTGCCGGTGCCTTGATGGTCATCAGCTTCGTCTACCCGAGCCGACTCGACCCCGCAGCCGTCATCGTCGCGGCGGCGCTCCTGACGATGCTGCTGTCGATCCGTGCGATCGCCGGGCGCCAGTTCCGCGCGCGCGGCGACTCCGCCGCCGCGCTGACGCCGCTGTCGGTGCTCATCGGCATCGCCCTGTGGCTCGCGCTGTTCGAGTCGGGCATCGACCCGGTCGTGAGCGGCCTGCTGATCGGGCTGCTGACCAACGCCTACGAGCCCAGGGCCCAGGGGCCTGCGGCGATCTCGCCCAACGACCGGCTGCAGCACCGGCTGCACCCGTGGACGAGCAAGGTCGTCGTGGCGATCTTCGCCCTGGCCAACGCCGGGCTGCACGTCGACCGGCACCTGCTCGCCTCGGCGGCGACGTCACCCGTAACCTGGGGCATCGTCCTCGCCTATGTCATCGGCAAGCCGCTGGGCATCGCGATCGCCTCGTGCGCGGCTTCGAAACGCGCCGCGCTGAGCCTCAGCTGGCCCGAGTTGCGTGGAACGGCGCTCTCGGCGGGCGTGGGGTTCACCGTCTCGCTGCTGATCGCCTCGCGCGCGTTCCACGGCGCGCTGCTCGACCAGGCCAAGGTGGGGATCCTGGTCACCGCGCTCCTGGCCCCGGCGCTGGCGGTCGCGGCGCTCGCCCCGCTGCGACACCGCGAGAGCGCCGCATCAGCGCGGCGGCGCCCCCGGCTTGCGTTCGCGTCGCCGTGCCCGGCGCCATGACCGGCCGGCTGCTGTCCGTCAACGTCGGTGGACCGCGCGAGGTCGAGTGGGAGGGCAAGACCGTCCGCACCGCGATCTGGAAGGAAGCGGTCACGGGGCCGCGCATGGTGCGGCGGATCAACATCGACGGCGACGATCAGGCCGACCGGCTGGCGCACGGCGGTGAGCACCGTGCCGTCTTCGTCTACCAGATGGACTCCTACCGCTACTGGGAACGCGAGCTCGCACGCAGCGACTTCACCTACGGCCAGTTCGGCGAGAACTTCACGGTCGAAGGACTCCCCGACGACGAGGTCTGCGTCGGCGACCACTACCGCATCGGCGAGGCCCTGTTCGAGGTCACCCAGCCGCGCGTGACCTGCTACCGCGTGGGCATCCGGATGGACGAGCCCGCCATGCCCTCGCTGCTGGTCGCCCACCACCGCCCCGGTTTCTACCTGCGCGTGCTGGAGGAGGGATCGGTGCAGGCGGGCGACGCGATCGTCAAGGTCGCCGACGGTCCCGAGCGACTCACGATCTCCGAGGTCGACGCGCTCCTCTACCTGCCCAACAAATCGCGCGCGCTGCTGGAACGGGCGCTGCGGGTGCCGGCGCTCAGCGAGGGGTGGAAGGGCAGCTTCCGCGACCTGCTGGCCAAGGCCGACGGCGGCGCTCCGGCGGCACCTGCGTGGGCCGGCTTCCGGCCCCTGCGCGTCGCGGAGGTCCGTCGTGAGAGCGCGACCGTCACCTCGTTCCGGCTCGTCCCGGCCGACGGCGCGCCGTCGAGCGCGAGCGTCCAGGCCGGGCAGTACCTCACCGTGCGCGTGCAGCCGGAGGGCGACGGCTCGCCGCTCACCCGCAGCTACTCGCTGTCGGACCTGCCCGGCGAACGCGGCTACCGGATCAGCGTCAAGCGCGAGGGTGCAGCGAGCCGCTACCTGCATCAGCACCTCAAGGTCGGCGACCTGCTCGACGCCGCCGCCCCGCGCGGCAGCTTCGTCCTGCGCGACAGCACGCGCCCTGTCGTGCTGCTGAGCGCCGGCGTCGGCGCGACCCCGGTGCTCGCGATGCTGCACGCCTTGGCGCGCGAGCAGACCACGAGGCCGGTCTGGTGGGTGCACGGGGCGCGCAACCACGACGACCACGCCTTCGGCGCCGAGGTCGACGCGCTGCTCGCCGATCTCGGCGATGGCCACCGGGTCGTGGCCTACAGCCGGCCCGGCGCCGGGGAGGCGCCCGGCTCCGAGTACGACGTCTGCGGGCGGCTTGATCTCGCGGTCCTCGATCGCGCGGAGGTGCCCAAGGACGCCGACTACTACCTGTGCGGACCCGAGGGCTTCATGCGGGGCATCAGCGCCGCGCTCATCGCTCGCGGCGTCGCGCCCGAGCACGTCGCGACCGAGGCCTTCGGCGCGGTCGCCGTCCACGCCTCGGGCCTCGTGAAGGCCGACCGCCCTCCGCATGCTCCCGCGGGATCGCCGGGCAGCGGTCCGACCGTGACGTTCGTCCGCAGCAGCCTTGCGATCCCGTGGGACGACCGCTACCCAAGCCTGCTCGACTTCGCCGAAGCCTGCGACGTCCCGGTCGGATTCGGCTGCCGGCACGGCGTCTGCCACAACTGCGAGAGCGACGTGGTGGCCGGCGCCGTCACCTACGACCTGGATCCGCTGGAACCGCCGCCCGAGGGACGGGTGCTCGTCTGCTGCAGCCGGCCGGCGTCGGAGCTCGCGCTGGACCTGTGAGCCGCGGCGTCGCTATCGCTCAGCGGTCATACACCGTGGCCAGCCGCGCGAGCGTCAGCGCACCGAGCATCAGGCCGAAGTCGCGCAGCGCGATGTCATAGAAGCCCGAGTAGGTGAGCAGGTTGAAGATGATGCCGCCCAGCCAGGCGGCGACGAGCAGGGCGCCGTAGCGCGGGCGCAGGGCGACGGCCAGACCGGCGATGATCTCGACGACGCCGATGACGTACATCGCCTGGTCGGCGCTGCCGGGCAGGATGTCGTTGATCCACGGCGCCAGATAGACGCTCCAGTTGACCATCACGTTGGTGAACTTGTCGATCCCGAACAGGATCGGGGCGACGGTGAAACCGATGCGCAGCAGGGTGAAGGCCTGGAACGCGGGATCGGTGCGCAGGCGGGTCGAGACGGCGGTGGCGGACGCGGTGGGCGCCCCGATGGTGGTGGCGGACATGGGTCTCCTCCTTGTGGCCGGGTACGGAGGAGTTGGCGGCGGGTCGCAGGCGCCGGCTTACGCGACGTCGTCGCCCGCGGTGTCCGCAGCTACCACTGCGTAGCGGCGCCCTCCACGCCGGCCGGGCTCGGCGCGAGGCCGAGCCCGGGACCGGCGCGGAGGTTGCTGCTCAGCGGCTCTCGACGACCAGCAGGGTGTTGCCGTCCGGATCGCGGAACCAGAACATCGGCGGGACGGGGTCACCCATGCGGCTGACCTCCTCGTCGACGTCCACGCCGCGAGCCTTCAGGTCCGCGTGGGCGCCATCGACGTCGTCGGTGTTCAGCGCGATGCCGGTCTCGACATTGCCGGTCGGCTTGCCCGGCGGCGGCGGGACGATGGCGATCGTCGTCGTTGCGTCGGCGGGCCCGACCTCGACCCAGCGATAGCCGTTGCCGAAGGGCACGTCGGTGCGCTTTTCGAAGCCGAGCGCCTCGGTGTAGAACGCGATGGCGCGATCCTGGTCGGACACGGGGATGACGACCGTGCCGATCTGGCTGATGCGCGTCTTGGTCTGGCTCACGACGTCCTCCTGGGGGTTGAGTGTTGCGCTAAAGACCCCCGGGCGCGACCAAACTCATCGGCCCGGACCGGTTTCTTCGGACACCAGCGCCATCAGGCTCTCATGGTCCTCCGCGCAGGCCGGGCAGCCCTCGAGGTGCGCGGCCATTCCGGGCACCGCGGCCTCGGCGTCGGCGCAGGCCAGCACGAGCTCGACGTGGTGGTCGAGGTGCTCGAAGCACTCCTCGCAGGTCAGCTCGGGCCCCGCCGGGCCCAGGACGCCGCGCAGGCGCTGGAGGAGATCCGTGTCCGGGCTCATGGCGCGGTCCCGCGGTCGTGGAGGTCGGGGTTCAGGCCGCGCGCGGCCAGGCACGAGCGCAGGCGCCGGCGCGCGTCGTGCAGGGTCTTGTAGAGCGCGCCGCGCGTGGTCTGCAGGCGCTCGGCGAGGACGTCGATCGGGACGTCGTCGAGCGTGATGGCAACGAGCACCTCGCGCTGGTGGGGCGTCAGGTCATCGGCGATCGCCTCGCCGATGGCGCCCAGCAGCTCCGCCATCTGGGCGTCGTGGTGCGGGGAGGGCGCGGGATCGGCGAATGCGGGCCAGCCCTCGGCCGCCAGGGTGATCTCGCGCTCGTTCCAGGCGCGGCGGCGCATCTTCACGCCGGCCTCGAGCAGGGCGAACTTGTAGGCCCATGTCGTGAAGCGGCTCTCGCCCCGGTAGCTGTCGAGCTTGGCCAGCACCGCGACGAGCGCGTCGTGCGCGCTCTGGTGGGCGACGTCGTCGAGCTGCTCGCGCCCGACGTGGCGCGCGGCGGCGGCGCGGCGGCGCACCTCGAAGCGCGCCGCGCGCAGCAGCAGCTCGTGCAAGCGCCCGACCGCCTCGGCGTGGGTGCGCGCGTCGCTCGAGCGCAGGGTCGCCAGCCACTCGCGCGAGTCGGCGTCGGGGGCCAGCTGGGTGACGGGGCGCGTGCCGATGGGGCCGGCGACGCTATCGCGCAGGCGCCGCGGACGGCGGGCGGGCAGCGCCTCGACGTTGTCGCGACGCTGCTGGGCGGCGGCGTGCATCGTCTGATTGGCGTCGCCGCAGCGCCCGCTCTTACCGACGACCTCAGCGCTCGTGCAGCGCGCGCTCCATGTCGCGCTTCTGATCGCGCGCCTTCATCGACTCGCGCTTGTCGAAGCGGTCCTTGCCGCGACCCAGCGCGATCTCGACCTTGGCCCGCGCCCCGGAGAAGTAGATGCGCGTCGGCACGAGCGTCAGCCCGCGCTCCTGGGTCTTGCCGACCATGCGCTCGATCTCGCGCTTGTGGGCCAGGAGCTTGCGCGGGCGATCGGGATCGTGGTTCTCGCGGCTGGCCGGCCCGTAGGGCGGGATGTGGACGTTGTGCAGCCACAGCTCGCCGTCGCGTACCTGCGCGTAGCCGTCCTTGATCTGCGCCGTCCCGCTGCGCAGCGACTTCACTTCGGTGCCCGCGAGCACGACGCCGCACTCGAGCCGGTCGGTGAGGTCGTAGCGGAAGCTCGCGTAGCGGTTGGTGGCCACGTCGCCCGGCGCCACCTTGCGTTTCTTGCCCTTGGCCATCGCAGACCACAGTAGCCTCCCCGCGGTGAGGAGGACTCTGGCCGTGGCGATCCTGCTGGCGCTGGCGACGCCCGCCGGTGCCCTGGCCAAGCGCGCCCCGTCGCGCCTGCACGCGTTCGCCTCGTGCCCCGAGCTCGTGGGCTACGCGCAGCGCCACTTCGCCCAGACCGGCGGCGCTCCCGGCCGCGGCGTCGAGCCGCTGGCCGAGCCCGACATCCCGGCCCGCGCCCCGACGGACACCTCCGCCCCCTCGGCGCCCAGCACGAGCGCGAAGGAAGCCGCGCCGGCCTTCTCGACCACCAACGTCCAGGAGGAGGGCGTCGACGAGCCGGACATCGTCAAGACCGACGGCGCGACGATCTTCACCGTCGTGGGCCAGACGCTCTACGCAGTGGCGGCGAGCGGTCCGGGGGCGCCGCGGATCGTCGGGTCGCTGGCGCTCAGCCGCCCGGGCGGCGACCTGCTGCTGCACGGGCAGCGACTACTGGTCATCCAGACCGTCAGCCCGATGCTGCCCGTCGAGCCCGTGGCCGGCCAGGGCGCTGCCCGCCTGAAGATCGCCGCGATCCAGAGCCGCACGCTCATCACCGAGGTCGACGTCGGCGACCCCGCCGCCCCGAAGGTCGCGCGCACGCTCAGCCTCGACGGCCAGTACGTCAACGCGCGCCAGAACGGCGCGACCGCGCGCGTGGTGCTCTCCTCGACGCCGCGGGCCTACGCGGTGGCCGACGTACGCAGGCGCGCGTCGGGCTGGCTGCCGCGCTCGCGCTTCGCCTCGCGGATCTCGGGCCGCCACCGCACGCGGAAGATCGTCGCCTGCCGCGCGGTGCGCCGGCCGCCCTCGTTCTCGGGGCTCGGGATGGTCTCGATCCTCACCATCGACCTCGACAAGGGCCTGTGGGAGGTAGACGCCGACGCGGTCATGACCGACGCGCAGACGGTGTACGGCTCGGCCGGGCACCTCTATGTGGCCACCCAGCGCTGGAGCGATCCTGAGACCCAGCCGACCGAGCCGCCGACGAGCTCGACGCTGATCCATCGCTTCGACGTCAGCGATCCCGATCGCACCACCTACGAGGCCAGCGGCGTGGTCCCGGGCTATCTGCTCAACCAGTACTCGCTCTCCGAGCAGGGCGGCGACCTGCGTGTGGCCTCGACCAGCGAGCCGGTGTGGTGGCAGGGCGCGCAGCAGACCGACAGCGAGAGCTACGTGACCGTCCTGCGCCGCCAGGGCTCGACGCTCGCTCCCATCGGACGCGTCTCCGGGCTGGGCAAGGGCCAGCGCATCTACTCGGTGCGCTTCCTAGGCGACGTCGGCTATGTCGTGACCTTCCGCCAGATCGATCCGCTCTACACCATCGGGCTCGCCGATCCCACCGCGCCCAAGGTCCTCGGCCAACTGGAGCTGCTCGGCTACTCGGCCTACCTGCATCCGATCGCGGACGGCCTGCTGCTCGGCGTCGGGCAGGACGCGACGCCCGAGGGGCGCACCAAGGGCGTGCAGGTGTCGCTGTTCGCCGTCGGCGACCCGGCGCACCCGCGGCTGCTGGCCCAGCACGCGCTCGACACCGCCTCCTCGTCGCAGGTCGAGTTCGACAGCCACGCCTTCCTGTACTGGGCACCGCGCCAGCTCGTCGTCCTGCCGCTGCAGGTCTTCGATACCGGCGACGGCAAGTCGTCATCGCCGGGCTTCACCGGCGCGATCGCGCTGAAGGTCGACGGCTCGGGGATCGCCGAGACGGGCCGCGTCGCGCACGATCCGGCCGGCGGCTACGTCCCCCCGATCAACCGCTCGATCGTCATCGGCGATCAGCTGCTGACGGTGTCCGACGGCGGCGTGCTGGCGAGCGCGCTCGACGGCTTCGCGCGGGTCGGGTGGGTGGCGTTCCCGCAGCCGGCGGCGTCGTCGTCGCCGGGCTCGCCGCCCGGCTGAGCACTCCGCCGGCGCTTGCGGCGATGCGCGCGCTTACAGCATCATCGAGGGAAGGGAGTGTGCCCGGGTCCGGGCGCCTGGGGTCGTCCTCGGCGCGAACTGCATGGGATTACTTCCGGTTTCCGGTAGCGATCCCATGCAGTTCGGGCACCTCGCGCTCTTGGACGCCCCCGGACGCTCCGACCGCCGCCCACTCCCTTCCCTCGATGCTGCTGTAAGCGCTGCGCAGAACAGCAGGCGCGCGCGGACGACCTACCCCGCGGCTACCGCTTCACGCAGGAACGCGTACTGCTCCGCGCGCGCCGCCGCCGTCACCCGCAGCGGCATGGCGTTGAAGCCGTGGATCGCCTCGGGCCACGTGCGCAGCTCGGCGGGCGCGCCCGATGCCAGCCAGCGGGCGTGCATGAAGAGCGAGTCGTCGAGCAGCGGGTCCATCGTGCCGACGGTGAACAGCGCCGGCGGCAGGTCGCGCAGGTCGGCGTAGAGCGGCGAGATGTCGGGATCGCGGCGGGCCTCCTCGCCGAGCCCCGGCACGAACATGTCGCCGAAGTAGTGCAGGATCGGCGTCGAGAGGAGCAGGTTGCGCTCGCCCCACAGCCGCTGGCTGGGTGTCATCGACAGGTCGAAGACGCCGTAGATGAGGTTGGCCGCGGCGAAGGCGCCCGTGATCGCGTGGCGGTCGCGCAGGCGCAGCAGGGTGACGGCGCTCAGGTGGCCGCCGGCCGAGTCGCCGCCGATCGTCGCCACCGGCGGGAGCCCGAGCGCGTCGAAGCCCTCGCGCAGCAACCACAGCGCCGCGTCCTCGCAGTCGTCGGGCGCCGCGGGATAGGGGTGCTCGGGCGTCAGCCGGTAATCGACGCTGACGGCGCACAGCCGGGTGGCGTCGGCCAGCTCGGCGAGCAGCGGGTCCTGGAGGTTCGCCGCGCTCAGCGCCCAGCCGCCGCCGTGGATGTGCAGGTAGGCGCCCACGGCGGTCTGCTCGGGGGCGATCACCCGCAGGCCGATCGGGCCCGACCGCCCCTCGATGGTCAGGTCGCGCGCGCGCTCGGGGAGGAACGTCGGCGGCGGGAAGACGCCGCCCCCCTCCAGTCGCTGGCGGCGGACGACCTCGACGGGCAGCTCGTTGGTCGCCGGATGGGCGGCGAGCTGGCGCTCGAACTCAGCATTGAAGGCTCGCGTCTCGGCGAGCACGTCCTCGGCCACGGCACTCATGGCCCGATCCTATGGCTCGGGGATGCCGACGAGGTCAAGGTCCACGCGCCCGCGCGGAGCCTCGACCTGGCGCACGGCGACCGTCACGGGATCGCCGAGGCGGATGACGCCGTCGTTGCGCTCCCCGACGAGCATCGTCCCGTGCTCGTTGAGCTCCCACCAGTCGCCGCGCAGGCGGCGGACCGGCAGCATCCCTTGGTAGCCGGCGCCGAAGGTCACGAAGGCGCCGGCGCTGATGAGGCCCGTGATCTCGCCGTCGTAGACCGTGTCCCAGCCGCCTTCGAACATGTCGCGCTCGAGCAGGAAGCAGCGAGCGACGTCGTCGGCGTCGCGTTCGATGACCATCGCGTCGCGCTCGCGCGCCGACGTCCACTCGGCCGCCTCGTCGAGCGTGCCCGCGCGGGGCGCGTCCTCCCCGCCGCCCACGGCGCTGAGCAGCGCCCGGTGGCAGACGAGGTCGGGGTAGCGGCGGATGGGCGAGGTGAAGTGGCAGTAGTGCGTCGATTGCAGGCCGGCGTGACCGAGGTTCACGGGCGAGTAGCGGGCCTGCTTGAGCGAGCGCAGCACGAGCGTCGTGAGTGCCTGGCGGCCGTGGCCGGTGCGGCGCACGTGCTGATCGACCAGCACCGCGCACTGCGCGACGATGTCGGCCGCCTGCGAGGGCGCCAGCGGTTCGGGCACCGCCGGCGTCGCGACGTCCAGCGACGCGAGCTGCTCGACCAGCCGTAGCGCCGATCGCGGCTCGGGCCGCTCGTGGACGCGGTAGAGCGCCGGGATCGAGCGCTCGGACAGCAGCGTCGCGACCGCCTCGTTGGCGGCGATCATCAGGTGCTCGATGAGCCGGTGCGACTCGGTCTGGACCGTCGCCACCGCCTCGACGAGGTGGCCCCGGCGGTCGAAGGCGAACTCGGGCTCGACCGACTCGACGGCCAGCGCGCCGCGGCTCTCCCGGCGCGCCTGGAGCGCGGCCGCCGCCGCGCGCGCCGCGGCCAGCGGCTGCGCCCACGGGTCCTCCCCGGCCTCGTCGCCGGCGAAGAGGCGATCGACGCGGTCGTAGTCCAGGCGCTCGTCGGAGCGGATCGTCGAGCGGTAGAACGACGACTTCACCGTCTCGGCGCCGCGCAGCTCGAGCTCGACGGTGACGGCGAGGCGCTCGACGCCCGGGCGCAGCGAGCAGGCGTCGTTGGAGAGCGCCTCGGGCAGCATCGGCTCGACCGCGCCGGGCACGTAGACCGACGTCGAGCGGCGGTAGGCCTCGCGGTCGACCGCCCCGCCGGGCCGCACGTACGCGGAGACGTCGGCGATGTGCACCCACACGCGCCAGTGCTCGTCACCGAGGACCTCGCAGGAGACCGCGTCGTCGAAGTCGCGGGCGGTGACCGGATCGATGGTGAAGGTCGCCAGCGCGGTGAGGTCGCGACGGGGCACGTCGGGCGGCCGCGCGTCCTGGGCGGCGCGCTCGACCCCGGCCGGGAACGAGCGCCGCAGGCCGCGATCGAGCATGAGCGCCTCGATGACGTCGCGCGCGACGTCGGGGCGCCCCAGCACGCGCGCGATCTTGAAGCGCCCGCCCTTGGGGTTGGGGTGCAGCAGCGCCAGGCGGCCGGGGCGCGCGTCGCGCGAGCGCTCCACCGTCGCGCGCCGGCCGCGCTGGAAGAACGGCTCGCCGACGAGGAAGCGACCGCGCTGCTCGAGCAGGACGACCCGCGGCGGGGCCTGGGTCAGGACGGGCACTTGTTGCCGGCGACGGCCATCGCCCGGTCGAGCCCCTCGTCCGGCCGCGTCTTCGGATCGTCCTTGGCGGGCACGTCGGGGATGATGCCCTTGCCCTGCGAGACGCCCTTGCCGCCCAGGTTGCGGCCCTTGGGCGTGAAGTACTGCCCGGCGGTGATGTCCAGGGCGCCGCCGTTGGAGAGCTCGAGCACCTCCTGGAAGACGCCCTTGCCGAAGGTCTCGGTGCCCACCACCTTCGCGCGCTCGCGGTCCTGCAGGGCGCCGGTGACGATCTCCGAGGCCGAGGCCGTGCCCTTGTTGACGAGCACCGCGACCGGCGCCTTGGGCACCACCGGATCGCCGGTGGCGCGCAGCGTCTGCTCCTTGACCGCGCGCCCGCGCGTGGTGACGATCGGCCCGTCGGCGAGGAAGGCCGAGGCGATCAGCTGCGCCTCGGAGACCAGGCCGCCTCCGTTGTCGCGCAGGTCGAGCACGAAGACCTTGGCACCGCGCTTCTGCAGCTTGCGCAGCGCGGCGTAGACCTCGGCGTGCGCGCCCGAGCTGAACTGCGACAGGCGCACCACCCCGACCTTGCAGCCGTGCTCGGAGCGCAGCTGCGAGGCGACCACCGGCACGGTCACCGTCGAGCGCGACACGGTCTTCGTCTGGCGGCGGCCGTCGCGGACCCAGGTCAGCTTCACGGAGCTGCCCGGCGGGCCCTTGACCAGGGCGACCGAGGCGTCCTGCGACATCCCGGCCAGGTCGTGCCCGTCGGCGGCGACGATGACGTCGCCGGCCCGCAGGCCGGCGCGCTTCGCGGGCGAGCCGTCGTAGACCGCCTCGACGCGCAGGCCCTTGGGGTGCTTGGCCACCTGCAGGCCGACGCCCGAGAACTCCGAGTTCTGCGCGTCCTTGAAGCGCTTGTACTCGGCCGGGTTGAAGTAGTTGGAGAAGCGATCGTCCAGCTTGGCCACCACTCCCGCGATGGCATCGTCGGCCAGGGCCGACTTGGGGATCTCGCGGTAATAGGTGTCGTGGATGCGGTCGATCGCCTCCGTCACCACTGCGGTGTCGCCGTCGCCGACGAGCGCGTCGCGGAGCGGCCCCGGCAGCCAGTCCGAATGGCGCCCGCCGACCCAGGCCCCGAGCAGCAGCACGACGACCACGGTGGCGACGAGCGGGATGAAGCGGGGAACGGGTGCAAGCCGGCGCACGACGGCACAGGGTACGAGAGGGCGGGCGCTGCCCCGCCGGTCAGACCCGCAGGAAGCGGCGCAGCGAGAGCCCCGACCCTGCGGCGCTCACCCCGATCGACGCCGCCAGCAGCACGGCGACGAGCACGCCCAGGTGGACCGTCTTGGGCGCCGCGAGCAGGGCGAACTGGCTGATCAGGGGGTCCAGCAGCGCGATCTTGCCCACCAGGAGCAGGAGAACAGCCATGAGCCCGCCGAGCGCGCCGAGGACGATGCCCTCGATGACGAAGGGCCAGCGGATGAACCAGTCGGTCGCCCCCACCAGCTTCATGACCTCGACCTCGCGCCGGCGCGAGAAGAGCGACAGGCGGATGGTGTTGGACACGAGCAGGACGCTGGCCAGGATGAGCAGGCCCGCGAGCAGGCCGGTCGTCAGCTTCACCACTCGGGTGGCGACGAGGATCTTCTGCGTGTCGTCCTTGGAGTTCTTGACCGTGTCGATCGACGGATCGATCGTGGTGCGCCCGCCGCCGGGCGCGATGGGCGACAGCGCATCGCGCAGCTTCAGGGCGTTGTCGGGCGTGTCGGGAGTGACGCGGAAGGTGTCGGGCAGAGGGTTGGAGCCCAGGAGGTCGTAGGCCTCGGGGTACTGCGCCTTCTGCTGCTTGAGCGCCTCGGCCTTGGACAGGTACTGGACCTTGCCCACGTGCGCGACCTTGTCCTCGAGCAGGCGCTGGACGCGGACGACGTCGTCGCGCTTGGCGTCGGTCTTGAGGTAGACGTTGACCAGCACCCGGCTGCGCACGTCGTTGGCCGCGCCGGTCGTCGCCTGGACGACGGGGATGAAGACGCCGAGCACGAGGACGGTGACGAGCACCGAGGCCATGGCCGCGAAGCTGGGGACGGCGTTGCGCGACATGGAGCGAAACGCCTCGCGCAGGAAGAAGCCGATGCGCATCAGTCGCGGAACGCCTCGTCGAACTCGTCGCCGGGCTCGCGTACCCGCTGGGGCCTCGGCGCGGGCTCGCGCAGGAGCGCCCCGAACTCGGCGGTCGACATGTCGCGCTGCGCGTAGAGCCCGGAGACCTCGTCGCGGATGATGCGCCCGCGGCTGAGCTCGATCACGCGGCGGCGCATGCGGTCGACCATGGCCGAGTCGTGCGTGGCGACAATCACCGTCGTCCCCGTGCGGTTGATGCGGTACAGCAGCTGCATGATCCCGATCGAGGTCTCGGGATCGAGGTTGCCGGTCGGCTCATCGGCCAGCAGCAGCGGCGGGTGGTTGACGAACGCGCGCGCCACCGAGACGCGCTGCTGCTCGCCGCCGGAGAGCTGGTCGGGGAAGTGGTGCAGCTTGGTCGACAGGCCGGTCAGGCGCAGGATGTCGGGCACCTTCGCGCGGACCTCCTTGCGCGAGCTCCCGGTGACCTGCAGCGCATAGGCCACGTTGTCGTGCACCGTGCGGTTGGGCAGCAGCTTGAAGTCCTGGAAGACGACCCCGAGGTTGCGCCGGAAGAACGGGACCTTCTTGCGCGTGATCTCGGCCAGGTCGCGGCCGGCGACGCGGATGGTCCCGGACGTCGGCTCGAGCTCCTTGATGAGCAGGCGCATGACCGTCGACTTGCCCGAGCCCGTCGAGCCGACGAGGAAGACGAACTCGCCGCGGCCGACCGTGAACGACGCGTCGTCGAGGCCCATTCCGTTGTCGTAGCGCTTGCTGACGCGCCGGAACTCGACGACCGGTGGTGCCGTAGGACGCGCGGCCTCGCGAGCGACGATGTCGGCTTCGGTGGTGGCCATACCCGGCTGCAACTTAGCGGCGCAAGGCGCCGATCCCTGCCCGATGCTCGCACATGCAACCTCCGTTGCAGGCTCGGAGTTGCGGTCCTCGTTGCGGTGCATCAGCGCCGAACGTCGGTCCTACCCCCTCCTGAGGGGGGAAGACCGACGTTCGGTACGAAGGGGCGACTTGACAAGTGGTGTGTGATATTTCACATGCCAGTTCCGGCAGAGCAGGCCGTCACCTCGCGCGTGTTACTCCGCGACGAGGCCTACACGCGTCTGCGCGACGCGATTCTCGACGGCACGCTCGAGGCCGGCGAGCACCTGCGCGACGCCGAGCTGTCCTCGTGGCTGGGCATCAGCCGCACGCCGATCCGCGAGGCGCTGGCGCGGTTGGAGGACTGCGGCCTGGTCGAGAGCGCGCCCAATCGCTACACGCGGGTGGCGCCCCTGGATCGCCGCGATGCGCAGGACGCCTTCCAGGTCGTCGCGGCGCTGCACGCGCTGGCGGCGACGCTCGGCGTCGCGCGCGTGTCGAGCGCCGAGCTCGACGCCATGGTGGCGGCCAACGAGCGCTTCGCCGCCGCGCTGGCGAGCGGCGACGTCGATGCGGCGATGGCCGCCGACGACGCGTTCCACGACGCGCTGGTGCACGCGGCGGCCAACGGCGAGATCGCCCGCACGCTCGAGCGGCTGATGCCGCGCCTGCGGCGCCTGGAGCGCCTGCGCTTCGGATCGCTCGTCGGGCGGCGGTCGGTGGAGCAGCACGCGGCGATCGTCGAGCGCTGCGCCGCGGGCGATCCGGGTCGCGTCGCCGAGGCCGTGCGCGAGAACTGGCTCTCGCTCGGAACCCTGATCGATCGGAGCTTCACGTGACCGACACCGTCGCCTCCCCCGCCTCCGGCCTCGAGGCCTACGAGCGCTTCCCCCTGTTGCACGGGCCCTCGCCGGTCCACCGCCTCGCGCGGCTCACCGAGCACCTGGGCGGCCCGCAGATCTGGGCCAAGCGCGAGGACGTCAACACGGGCGTCGGGATGGGCGGCAACAAGCTGCGCAAGCTCGAGTACCTCGTGGCGGACGCCCTGGCGCAGGGGTGCGACACGCTGGTGTCGATCGGCGGCGTGCAGTCCAACCACACGCGCTCGGTCGCCGCGGCGGCGGCGGTGGCGGGCCTGCGGGCGCGCCTCGTGCAGGAGAGCTGGGTCGACTGGCCCGACGCCGTCTATGACCGCGTGGGCAACATCCTGCTCAGCCGGATCATGGGCGCCGAGGTCGAGCTCGTACGCTCGGAGTTCAACATCGGCGTCAAGGAGAGCTGGCAGCGCGCGATCGACGAGGTCCGCGAGCGTGGCGGGCGTCCCTACCCGATCCCCGCCGGCGCATCCGACCACCCGCTGGGCGGGCTGGGCTTCGTCGGCTTCGCGCGCGAGGTCGAGCGCCAGGAGGCAGAGCTCGGCGTCTTCTTCGACCACGTGATCGTGTGCACGGTGACCGGGAGCACGCAGGCCGGGATGATCGCCGGCTTCACCGCCGGAGAGCGCCCGCGGCGCGTGCTGGGGATCGACGCGTCGGCGCGCCTGGAGGAGACGCGCGACGCGGTGACGCGGATCGCCCGCGACACGGCGGCACGGATCGGCCTCGGCCGCGACCTGCGCGACGACGAGATCGAGGTCCTCGAGGGCTACGCGGGCGAGCGCTACGGCGTCCCCGTCGCGCAGACGCTCGACGCGATCCGGCTCGCCGGTCGCCTGGAGGGCATGGTCTGCGACCCGGTCTACGAGGGCAAGTCGATGGCCGGCCTCGTCGGCCTGGTGGGCGACGGGACGATCCCCGCGGACGCCACGGTGCTCTACGTGCACCTGGGCGGGGCGCCGGCGCTGAACGCGTACAGCGCGCTGTTCCAGTAATCGCTCGCGGCGCTGCGGGGCGCAAACTGCCTCATCGAGGGGAAGGAGCGAGCGGTGGCCGGCGCGCGGGCGACATCGCGATGGCGCTGGTGCCCGAACTGCCTGGGATTGGGTTCGGAAACCGGGTCTAATCCCGGGCAGTTCGCGCCGAGGACGACCGCGAGCGCCCGCGGCCGGGCACACTCCCTCCCCTCGATGAGGCTGTTTGCGCCGCGAGGCGCCGCCCGCGCTAACGGACGACGCCCCGAGAGGAACAGCGGCGACTACTAGCCGTGCTCGCCGACGGCGAACAGCTTGACGAAGCGCGACACGGTCTTCGCGTCGCCCAGGCGGAACTTCACCGTGTACTTCTGGTGGAGCTTCAGCGGGCTCCGCGAGGAGACGCGCGCGGTGTACTTGATGTCGTAGCCGTGCGTGCCGACCGGCTTGATGCCGGTCACGCGGGCGCCGTTGACGAAGACGATCTTCGCGTCGACCTTGCCCGCGGCGGTGCGGGGCAGACGGTCGGAGGCGAAGTTCAGGGTTGCGTGGTGGTCATCGACGACCCGCATCTGCGGGTTGCCGCCGAGCTGCGGGTTGGAATGCACGCCCGTGGCCAGAGCGGCGGCCGGGGCGAGCGCGGTGAGGGCCAGTGCGGTTGCGGTGAGGCGGGTGATGGAGGACATGACTTCAGGATGGCCCAGGTCGGCCGGAGATCCGCGCCACCAAGGTGTCCGCCTTCGACACCTCGCTCCTAGCCCTCCGTGCGCCGGCGGTAGGCCGCGATGGCCAGCGGCACCGTCACCGCCAGCAGCGCAGCGCACCACATGAACGAGCTGGCCACGGGGTGCTGCAGCGGCCACGCGGCGTCGGGCGGAGTGGCGGTCGGATTGCCGAACAGCGTGCGCAGACCGGCGGCCAGCGCGCTGACCGGGTTCCACTCGGCCACCGTCTGCAGCACACCCGGCAGCGTCCCGGCGGGCACGAAGGCGTTGGCCACGAAGGTCAGCGGAAAGATGACGATGAAGACGATCCCGGTGACCGCGTCGGCCGAGCGCGCGACCGTGCCGAGCAGCATCCCGACCCACAGCATCGTGAAGGCGATGAGCACGATCAGCGCGAAGCCGGCGGCAGCGTGCGGCACGTCGGTGTGGATGCGCCAGCCGACGAGCAGGCCGGCGGCGGT
Source organism: uncultured Actinomycetes bacterium (assembly GCA_963806015.1). Lineage (GTDB taxonomy): Bacteria > Actinomycetota > Thermoleophilia > Solirubrobacterales > Solirubrobacteraceae > JAOPZW01. The sequence continues at coordinate 222,195 of CAWDWM010000006.1, forward strand.
CATCACGGCCACCCCGAGCATCGAGGCGGCGAACTCGGCCAGGACGTGGCCGACCATGAAGGCCGACCGCGCCATCGGCAGCGAGCGGAAGCGGTCCAGGACGCCCTCGCTGAGGTCGTTGGCCATGGACGTCGCAGGGCCCATGACCCCGAAGACCAGGGTCTGGATGAAGATCCCGCCCATCAGGTACTCGTGGTAGTTGCCCCCGGGGACGGCGATCGCACCGCCGAACACGTAGGCGAACAGGATCACGAACATCAGCGGCTGGACCGTGACGTCGATGAGCTTCTCGGGGATCTGGCGGACGTGGGACAGGTTGCGCCGGGCGAGGACGAGGCTGTCGCTCAGGCCGAAGCGCAGGTTGGCGGCGAGGGCAGTCATCAGGCGGCGACCTCCAGGGTCGGTTCGGCAGGTTCGGTGAGGGCGAGGAAGACGTCGTCGAGCGTCGCCTCGCGGCGGTGCAGGTCGGTGGTGGCGACGCCGGCGGCGTCGAGCGCGCGCACGACCTCGGCGAGCGGGACGCCGGCGTTGACCGGCGCGACGACCCGGGACTCCTCGGCGTCGACGAAGGGCTGATCGCTGGCGAACGCGCTCAGGGCCGCCGCGGCCGCCGCGAGCTCGCTCGGGCCGCCGACGGTGACCTCCAGCCGCTCGCCGCCGACGCGGGCCTTGAGCTCCGCGGGCGCGCCCTGGGCGACCACGCGCCCGCCGTCGAGCACGACGATGTCGTCGGCCAGGCGGTCGGCCTCCTCGAGGTACTGGGTGGTGAGCAGCATCGTCGCGCCGTCGCGGACGAGCTCGCGCAGCAACCCCCACAGCTCGATGCGGCTGCGCGGGTCGAGGCCCGTGGTGGGCTCGTCGAGGAAGAGCACGGGCGGTGTGGCGACGAGGCTGGCGGCCAGGTCGAGACGGCGGCGCATGCCGCCCGAGAAGGTGCGCACGAGCCGGTCTGCCGCGTCGGTGAGGTCGAGGCGCTCGAGCAGCTCCTCGGCGCGGGCGCGGGCGACGGCGCGCGGCAGGTGGTAGAGGCGGCCGACCATCTCGAGGTTCGCGCGGCCGGTGAGCAGCCCGTCGACGGTGGCCTGCTGGCCGGCCAGGCCGATCCGCGTGCGCACCGTGGCCGCCTCGGCCACGACGTCGAGGCCGGCGACGCTCGCGCGGCCCTCGGTCGGCTGCAGCAGCGTGGTGAGAATGCGCACGGCCGTGGTCTTGCCGGCGCCGTTGTGGCCCAGCATGCCGAGCACGGTGCCCTGCGGCACGGCCAGGTCGACGTCGCGCAGCGCCCAGAGGTCGCCGTAGCGCTTTCCGAGCCCTTCGGCGAAGATGCCGGCGTCTTGGGGAGATGACATGAAGTTCCTTATTCGTACGGTGTACGTGTATTCGTACGGCGTACGGTAGTAGTACACTGTACGAGATGTCAAGGGCCGAGCGAGAAGATCGCCACGAAGATCGCCGGAGACGGCACGACGAGGCCGCCTTCGACCCGATCTGGGCGCGCCGCGAGCCGACCGGGCGGCGCGCCCCCCGCTCGCGCGCCGACGTGGCGCAGGCGGCGATCGCGGTCGCCGACGCCGAGGGCATCGAGGCGGTCTCGATGCGGCGCGTCGCCGCCGAGCTGGGGCTCGGGACGATGAGCCTCTACCACTACGTCGGCGGCAAGGACGAGCTGCTCGACCTCATGAGCGACGCGATCCTCGGCGGGCAGCTCGTCGACGACGCCGAGCTGCGCCTGGGCTGGCGGTCCGCGCTGCGCGCGATCGCCATCGCCACGCGCGGCAACTTCGAGCGCCACCCCTGGATCATCGGCGCGATGCGCCCGCGCCCGCGGGCGATCCCGGGACCCAACTCGCTGCGCCACTTCGACCAGTCGGTCGCCGCGCTCGCCGACACGGACCTCGACGTCCAGACGAAGATGGAGATCATCGCGCTCGTCGACGACTACGTCTTCGGCTTCAGCCTGCGCGCGTTCATCGCCGTGCTCGAGACGCGCGAGGAACAGGCCGAGCCTGGGTGGATGCAGGCGGTCTTCGACTACATGGCCGGGCAGCTCGAGACCGGTGACTATCCCAACATCGCGCGTATCGCGGAGGCCAACCGCGCCGCGGGCGGCCGGGACGAGGACCTCGCCGAGATGGCCCTGGACCAGGGTCGCTTCGAACGCGGGCTCGACCGCCTCCTCGACGGCGTCGAGGTCGAGCTCAAGCGGCGTCGTGGAAGATGACTCCGAGCGTCGTGCGCCGGCCCGAGTGCACCGTGGCCACGCCGTGACGCATGGTGGCACGGTAGAAGCCGCGGGTCCCCTCCACCGGCCGCTGGCGGGTGGGGAAGATCAGGAAGGCGCCGCGCTGCAGGTCGACGACGTGGGCGCGTGACTGCGCGCGCGGGCGCTGCTCGAGCAGGACGAACTGGCCGCCCTGGAAGTCGTCGCCGGGACGGTCGAGCATCGTGACCACCTGCAGCGGGAAGGCGACCTCGCCGTAGACGTCCTGGTGCAGCGTGTTGTGGCCGCCCTCGGCGTAGCGCAGGATCAGCGGCGTCGTGCGCCGCTGGCCGGCGCGGTGGCAGCGCTCCAGGAAGGCCGCGAGCTCGGGCGGGTAGTCGGCTGGCTCGCCCAGGCGCTGCGCCCAGTCGTTGGCCAGGGCGGCGAGCGGCGGGTAGAGCGCGTGGCGCGCGCCGTCGATGAGCTCGGGCAGCGGCGCATCGAAGTACTTGTACTGCCCCTCGCCGAAGCGATAGCGGCGCATGTCGATGGTCGAGCGAAAGCGCCCGTCCTCAAAGCTCGAGGCCAGGCTGCGGCACTCCGACGCGCTCAGCACGGGCGGCGTCTGGACGAAGCCGTCGGCGTCCATGCGCGCGGTCAGCGCGGGCCAATCGAGGTCCTCGATGCGGTCGGCGATGGTCAGTGTCGTAGCGGTGCTCATAGAGGGTCAACGCCCCGCGCGCCCGCGACGTGAGATCGCGTGGGTCCGATGCGCGCACCTCGCTATCGTCATCTGACGATGCCGCAGATCACCTCCTCCGTCGCCAGCAACGGGCTGCCGATCCACCGCGTCGCCCTCACGGGCACGCGCGCCACGACGATCCTCGTCGGCTTCGACGCCGGCGCCCGCACCGAGCATCCCGACGAGAACGGGATGGCCCACTTCCTCGAGCACCTCGTGTTCAAGGGCGGCCAGATCTACGACGACTACCGCAAGGTCAACGAGACGGCCGAGCGCATGGGCGGCTCGCTGAACGCATACACCTCGCACGACCTCGTCGCCTTCCACATCACCGTGCGCGCCGAGGCGGCGATGGAGGCCATCGACCTGCTCACCGACTTCGTCGGGCGCCCGAAGATCGACCCCGCCGAGCTCGACAAGGAGCGCGGCGTCGTCATCCAGGAGATCCAGCGCTACAAGGACCAGCCCGCCGCCGTGGCCGAGGAGCTCATCGACCGCGCACACTTCGGCGACCACCCCCTGGGCCGCACGGTGCTGGGCCCCGAGGATCACCTGCGGACCTTCTCCCGCGAGGCGATCGTCGCCTTCCGCGAGCGCCGCTGGTCCGGCGCGAGCGGGGGCGCGTTCATCGTCGGCAACATCGACCACGTCCCGGCCAACGGCAAGGTCGACGAGCTCTTCGGGCGCTTCCCCGATCTGCCCGCGCCCGAGGCCTACGTGCCGGCGCCCGCGTTCGAGCCGCGCGTGCTGGTCGACGAGCGCGACTCCAACCAGTCGCACCTGCGCATGAGCTACCGCCCGCAGGTCGCGGTCGATGACCCCAAGGCGCGCGCCGCGTTCACCATCTACGCGACGCTGCTGGGCGGCTCGATGGGCTCGCGCCTGTTCGACGAGATCCGCGAGCAGCGTGGCCTCTGCTACTCGGTCTACGCGACCGACCACGCCTATGCCGACGTCCCGGTGCTGCAGCTGGGCTCCGGCCTCGAGTCGAGCAAGTGCCGCGAGGCCTACACCCGCATGCGCGAGATCGTCGCCGAGCTGGCCGCCGACGGGCCCAAGCGCGAGGAGGTCGAGCGGGCGCGCGCGTACGCCGCGGGGCGCCGGGTCCTCGCCTTCGAGAACACCAACGCGGTGGCGCGCTACGCGGCCAACCAGCGGATCGTGTTCGACGAGGACATCGATCCGGACTCGGCCATCGCCCTGCTCGATGCGGTCACCTTCGAGGAGGTCGGCGAGGCCGCCAGGACGGTCGATCCCGAGAAGCTCGCGGTGGCCTGCGTGGGGCCGCATAAGAGCGACGAGTTCTAATTCTGTTAAGCCCTCGCCCGGGGCGCTTCATTGGGTCAGAATGGTCTCGTGACGGTCGCCGAGGCCCTGAACGAGCGTGAGCTCTCCCGTTACGTCTCGCGCGTGAGTGACCGCTGGCCTCTGATACGCGCGCTCCTTGGCGGCGCGCGCGTGGATGACGCGCGCGGGGCGGCGCCGCAGCGTGAGCGCGGGCCCGAGTACGTCGTCGTGCTCGTCTCCGAGCGCTTCGACGGTGTGCCGTGGCTCGAGCGCGTCTATCAGTGCGGCGCGCTGTGGGACGCGGCCGAGATGGGCGATCACGCCGACGTGCACTGCTACACGCCGCTGGAGTTCGAGCGCAAGCGCGAGAGCCTTCCGCTCGTGCGCAGGGTGTCCGACCAGGGGGTCGAACTGCTGGCCGCGTGACGTAGCGGCGCTACGGTTGTCTCACCGTCATGGCGCCATTGCTGTCCACGCCGCTGCTGCTGCGGACACAGAGCGATCGCCGCCTGGTGACGCTGGCTTCCGACGGCCACGATCGGGCCTTCGAGGTGATCGTCGAGCGCTACCGCCGGCCGCTGCAGCGCTACCTGCGCCGGCTGCTCAGCGAGGGGCTGGCCGAGGACGTGCTGCAGGCGACGTTCGTGCGCGCCTGGCAGGCGCTGGGCGCGGGGACCGAGGTCCGCGACCTGCGCCCGTGGCTGTACCGCATCGCCCACAACCAGGCGCTCAACACCCTGCGCGCGGCGGGGGCGGCGCTGCCCGCGGCGACCGAGGACTTCCCCGCGGTGAGCCTCGAGGCCCACGTCGAGCGCCGCGAGGAGCTGCGCGAGACGCTGGACGGGATCCAGGCACTCCCGGAGCGCCAGCGCGCGGCGCTGCTCGCGGTCGCCGTGGCCGATCGCCCGCACGCCGACGTCGCCGCCGAGCTGGGCATGAGCGACGGCGCCCTGCGTCAGCTCCTGCTGCGCGCCCGCACGACGCTGCGCGCCGCCGCCTCGGCGTTGACGCCCTACCCGCTGGTGACGTGGCTCGCCGGCGGCCAGGAGGTGTCGGCCGCGCGCGTGGCCGAGGTCGCCGCGGGCGCCGGCGGAGCAGGCGTGGCGATCAAGGCCGGCGCCGCGATGCTCGCGGCGGGGGCGCTGGTGGCCGGTGGCCCCGCGCTGCGCGGCGACCACGCGCCCGCGCGGGCGAAGGCAGCGCCCGAGTCCGCCCAGGCCCACCGCCCGAGCGCTCCGCGGCACGCGGCGGCCGTCACCGCGCCCACCGCCTCGGCGGACCACCAGGCCGGCGACCAGGCCGCCGCGCCCGCCGCCAAGCGCGTGCGCGCGCCCGCGCGGCAGAAGGCATCGAGCGGCCACGGCGGCTCCGGCCACAGCGGCGACGACTCGGGCTCGGAAGGGGCGGGCTCGGGCGGCTCCGCATCGAGCGGCGCGGGCTCGGGCGAGTCGGGCTCCGGCACAACCGGCTCCGGCGAGTCGGGCTCGGGCAAGTCCGGCGCCACCGCGTCGGGCGACGATCACTCGGGCTCCAGCGGATCGGGCTCGAGCGGCTCCTCGGGCGACGGAGACTCCGGGGAGCGCGGCGAAGCGATCGAGACCGCGCCCGCGCCCGTCGTCCACGGCGAGGACACGTCCGGGTCGGGCGACGGGACCACCGTCACCACCGGATCCACCGACGGCTCGGGCTCGTCGGGCTCGGGCGGCGACGGCTCCAGCGGCGACGGCTCGAGCGGCCACGGTTCGGGCGGCGACTGATCGAGCGCTCGTGCGTGACGCACGGCGCCCTGCCGTGTCCCAATGTGCATGAGCCATAGAACCATTCGAACCGTGCTGCTGCTCGCCACGATGTGCGCGGCGGTACTGGTCTTCCCCGCCGCGGGCATGGCCCGCAGCCACGGCGACCGCAACGGCGATCGCATCCCCGACCGCTGGGAGCGCGCCCATCACCTGAGCCTGAAGGTCAACCAGGCCAAGCGCGACCAGGACCACGACGGCCTGCGCAACAAGGCCGAGTTCATGGCCGGCGACAACCCGCGTGACGCCGACAGCGACAACGACGGCATCAAGGACGGCCAGGAGAAGGCAGGCCAGGTCGTCTCCTTCACCGGCGGGGTGCTCATCGTCCACCTCTTCAACGGCGACGACGTCAAGGGCACCGTCGACGACAGCACCGAGATCGCGTGCGAGGACGCCGCGCCCACGACGGCCATGGCGCCCGCAGCCCGCGCCGCCGACGACGGCCACGACGGCGGCGACGACCACGGCGACAACCGCGGCCACGACGATCAGGGCGACGACGACAACGGCCAGCAGGCCGGATGCGACGCGACGAAGCTGATCGCCGGCGCAGTCGTCAGCGAGGCCGAGCTCAAGGCGACCGCGAGCGGTCTCGTCTTCGAGAAGATCGAGCTCGTCGGCTAACGGACGGCGAGTCCGCCGATCGCCTCAGGCGCCTCATCGTCGCCGAGCCACTCGTCGATGAGGCGCCGGGCGATGGCCGTCGGCGGCGGCAGCAGCGGCTCGCCGCCCACGATCGCCGCGCGCGTGAACCAGCCCACGTCCTCCAGCTCGTCATCGTGCACGGCGGGCTCGCCCGCCGCCCACCGCGCCGTGAAGCCGAGCATGAGCGAGCTCGGGAACGGCCACGGCTGCGACGAGCGGTAGCGCACGTCCTCGACCCGCACCCCGGCCTCCTCGCGCACCTCGCGCGCCACCGCCTCCTCGAGGCTCTCCCCCGGCTCGACGAACCCCGCGAGCGCGCTGTAGCGCCCCGCGGGCCACGTCGCCTGACGGCCCAGCAGCGCGCGATCGCCGTCGGTGACGAGCATGATCACCACCGGGTCGGTGCGCGGATGGTGCTGCGCGCTGCACGCCGGGCACACGCGCACGTGCCCTGCCTCCTGCGGGTCGCTGGGCGATCCGCAGTTCGCGCAGAAGCGGTGGCGGCGGTGCCAGTTGAGCAGTCCGACCGCATGGGCGACCATGCCCCCCTCGGCCTGTGACATCACCGGCGCCAGGTCGCGCAGCCCGCGCCGCTCACCTCCGAACTCGTCACCGGGATCGGCGGCGAACACCGCGCGCCCGCCGCCGTCGACGCCGAGCAGCACGAGCTCCAGGCCGTCCGGTAGCTCGTCGACGGCGAGCAGGCGCGGCCGCTCGCCGGAGACGAGGACGCCCGCCGCACTGGCGACCACCACTCGCGTGGCCGCATCGGCGAGCCGCGCCGCCAGCCACGCCTCGTCGCGCCGGTGCGGCCCGGCGCGATCGAGCGCCTCGCCGGCAAACGTGTTCGGGGCAGCCAAGCCCGGCTAACCGATGGCGACCATGCGCTCGATCGGCACGCGGGCGCGCTCGGCGATCGCCGCGGGCACCCGGACCTCGAAGCGGCCGTCGCGCAGGCCGTCGCGCAGCTTGGTCAGCGTGATCATCTTCATGTAGCGGCACGAGGCGCGCTCGTTGGCGGCGACGAAGTCGACGTCGGGCGCCGCCATGCGCAGGGGATGCAGCATCCCGGTCTCGGTGGCCATGATCGCCGTGCCGCCGTGACCGGCGTGCTCGGCCGCGTAGGTGAGCATCCCGCCCGTGGAGAGCATGTGCACGCCCTCGGCGTCGACGTCGCCGGCGGCCACGTACTCCATGACCGAGGTCGAGCAGCCGCACTCGGGATGGATGAGGAAGTCGGCGCCCGGATGCTCGGCGCGCGTGCGCGCGATGTCGGAGGGACGGATGCCCGCGTGGACGTGGCACTCGCCATCCCACACGTGGAGCGCTCGCCCGATCATCCGCTCGACGTAGGCGCCGAGGAACATGTCGGGCCCGAAGAGGATCTCGGCGTCGGCGCCGTGCTCGTACAGGATGTGCTCGACGACGGCGACCGCGTTCGACGAGGTCACGCAGTAGTCGGTCAGCGCCTTGATCTCCGCCGTCGTGTTGACGTACATCACGGTGATCGCGCCCGGGTGCTTGGCCTGCCAGGCGCGCAGCTGCTCGGCGGTGATCGAGTCGGCCAGCGAGCAGCCGGCATCGAGATCGGGAATGAGGACGGTCTTCTCGGGCGAGAGGATCGACGCGGTCTCGGCCATGAAGTGCACGCCGCAGAAGGCGATCGTCGTGGCGTCGGTCGCGGCGCCCTGGCGCGAGAGGCCGAGCGAATCGCCGACGTAGTCGGCGACGTCCTGCACCTCGGGGCGCTGGTAGTTGTGGGCGAGGATGACCGCGTCGCGCCGGCGCGCGAGCTCGCGGACCTCGTCCTGCAGGGCGGGGACGTCCTCGGGCGCGAGGGCGGGCGGGGGATCAAGCTGGGCCATGGGGAGGTTCACGGCACGGGCTCCAGGAGAAGTGAGAGGTCGAGGGCGGGGGCAGAGTGCGTGAGGGCACCGACCGATATGAAGTCTACCCCGGTCTCTGCGACGTCCCTGATCGTCTCCAGGTCGATCCCGCCGCTGGCCTCGAGCTCGGCGCGGCCGTCCACGCGGGCCACGATCGCCCGCATCTGCGCGGGGCTCATGTTGTCCAGCAGCAGCCGCGGAGCCCCGGCGGCGAGCGCCTGGTCGACCTCCTCGTCGGTGCGGCACTCGACCTCCACCAGCACGTCCGGAGCGCTCGCCCGCGCCAGGCGCACGGCCTCCCCCACGCCGCCGGCCATCGCGGCGTGGTTCTCCTTGATGAGGATCGCGTCGAAGAGCCCGACGCGGTGGTTGGTCCCGCCGCCCGCGGCCACCGCCGCCTTCTCGAGCAGGCGCAGGCCCGGGGTCGTCTTGCGCGTGTCGAGCACACGGGCGCGCGTGCCGCGCACCGCCTCGACGTAGCGCGCGGTCTGCGTGGCCACCCCGCTCAGGCGCTGCAGCAGGTTCAGTGCGGTGCGCTCCGCGCTGAGCAGCGCGCCCGCCCGGCCCTCGATGTCCAGCACGGGACCGCCGTCGCGCCATACGCCCTCCTCGGCGAGCACCACGAAGCGCGCGCCGGGATCGAGCAGCGCGAAGGCCAGCTGCGCGGCGTCGAGCCCATAGAGCACCCCCGGCTGCTTCTGCGTGATCCGCGCCCGTGCCCGCACGCCGGCCGGGACCGTCGCCTGGGTGGTGAGGTCGCCCGAGCCCACGTCCTCGTCCAGGGCGCGCCGGACGAGCGGCTCGAGCTCGGTGAGCTCGATCCCCATATGGGGATCGAGCCTAGAGGACGATCTCGCAGTTGCGCACGCGGTCGCGGCTGTCCTTCTCGACGCGGTCGCGGCCGCGGCCGCAGTCGATGACGTCGGTGCCGCCGCCGACCGCGCGGATGGTGTCGTTGCCGGGGCCGGCGTTGATCTTGTCGCGCCCGAGCCCGCCGTTGATCTCGTCGGAGCCGTCCCCGCCGATGATCGTGTCGTCGCCGCGGCCACCCTCGATCTCGTCGCCGCCGAGGCCGCCGTCGAGGTGGTCGTTGCCCGTGCGACCGAAGAGCGAGTCGCGCCCGCGGCCGCCGTCGAGGGTGTCGTTGCCGCCGGCGCCCTCGAGGTAGTCGTCGCCCTCGCGCCCCTGCATGTGGTCGTCGCCGTTGGTGCCGACGATCCGCTCGGCGTTGTCGGTGCCCGGGCAATCGGCGTTCTTGCGCTGGCAGGAGCTCATCTGCTCGTAGGCGAGGTCGCGGGCGACGACGTCGTCGTCCCACGGGACGCCGAGCGCCTTGTAGCGGTCGGCCTGAGCGCCGAAGGTGGGCGCCTCGGCACCGGCCGGCGCGGGCTGGATGCTCTCGCAGCCGGCGAAGCCGATGCGCCGGCGATCGAGCTGGTGGCGCGCGTCGGCGGCCTGAGCGGAGGCGGTGAGGTAGGCGATGTCGTTGCCCGGCCCGCAGTCGGCGCTGCCGGTGCCCGTCCCTACGAAGAGCTGGTCGTCTCCGTCGCCGCCTTGCAGGATCGCGAGACCCCTGGACCCGACCTGCCACAGGACGTCGTCGCCGGGCCCGGCATCGAGCGTCCCCGAGCCGGTGTCCACGAGCGCGTCGTTGCCCTCGCCGCCGATGGCATGCAGGCCCAGGTACTGGCCCGAGCCGGCGAAGAGCATGTCGTCGCCGGGGCCGCCGTCGAGGCCGTCGTTGCCGGTGCCGCCGGAGAGCAGGTCGTTGCCGTCACCGCCGAGGATGACCTTGTCGGCGCCGGCGTTGCCCAGGATCACGTCGTCGCCGGGACCGCCGCTGAGCTCGCGGTCGTCGCCGAAGCGTGACTCGCCGAGGAAGTCGTTGCCGTCGCCGCCACGCAGGATGTCGTCGCCGTCGAAGCCGTCGAGCGCGTCGTTGCCCGGGCCGCCCTCGAGCACGTCGTTGCCGGTCACGCCGAGCAGGCGGTCGTTGCCGTCGCCGCCCTCGAGGCGGTCGTTGCCCGAGCCGCCGTCGAGCTCGTCGTCGCCGGCGTCGCCGAACAGCCGGTCGGCCGCGCTGCCACCGGACAGCAGATCGTTGCCGGCGTTGCCGTAGAGCGCGTCGCGGGAGCCCTCGCCGCGCATGACGTCGTTGGCGACCGTGCCGTGCAGCGTGTCGGCCAGGCGGGTGCCGTCTCTGGTCACCGCCCACGCCGTGGCGGGCGCGACGGCGAGGAGTGCGAGCACGACGAGCAGGATCTTCCGTGACATAGGCCCCTCGGATACCCAGACCGTATGCACCGATATTAGGTGTATCGCCCGACGGTGGCTCACACGCGCCAGGCGGCGGTCGCGGGCGAGGGATCCACGGCGCGCATGGGTACCGTGCGCGGCCGTGGATCCCGCAACGCTCGACGCCTGGCTTCCCGAGTTCGCCGTGCGCACGCGCCACAACCGGCGCTCGTCGGCCCCGCCCGAGCGCTTGTGGACGGCCGCCAACGAGGTCCGCATGGCCGAGACGCACTCGCTCGGCCGACTGGTCCGCTGGCGCATCCCCGGTGTGCGCACCGAGGAGACCTTCGGTGAGCTGCTCGCCGCGTACCCGTTCTGCGTGCTCGACGAGGGCGAGCACTGGTCGATCTCGGGACTCTGCGGGCGGATCTGGACGCTCCAGCGCGACTACCCGCGCCTCGACGGTCCCGAGGCCTTCCGGGCCTGGGCCGAGCCGGGCACCGTGCGCGTGCTGATCGCGAACTGGGTCGAGCGCGACGGCGACGGCAGCAGGCTCGTCTCCGAGGCGCGCGTGGCGCCCGTCGACCGCCGCGCGGCGCTGCGCCTGCGCTCGCTGTGGGTGGTGATCGGCGTGTTCGAGCGCCTGATCGGAGGCGAGGCGCTGGCGCTGGCGGCCGATCGCGCGAGTCACGAACCCGCGGAGTCCGAGGTGAGTTGAGCGGCGAGCAGGCGGGTGAGCGCGTCGGGCTCGTCCTCCTGCACGAGGTGCCCGCTTCCGGGGAGGACCTCCAGCCGCGCGCCCGGAGCGATCTGGCGATAGAAGGCCGACTGGCCGGCGGCGCCCAGCCAGGGAGCGATGAGGGCGCCCTCGACCGCGTCGTCGAGCGGCGCGCCCGCGGTCGCGACGTAGGCCCGCAGCATACCCTGGTGGATCGCGGCCGGGAGCTGCTCGAAGACCGCGAGGTGCTCGCCGACCAGGCGATAGAAGCGAGCCCCGCGGGGCCAGCGCGACCACGTCGACCAGGGCGAGCGAGGCCACCGCGCGGCCGTGCACCAGGTGCGCCCGCAACGCCGCGGCGCCGCCGATGTCATGGGCGACGACGGCGGGGCGATCGAGCGACCAGTGGTCGAGCAGCGCGGCCAGCCGTTGCCCGTGCCCCGCGAGCGACACGTCCTGATCGGGGCCCTTGTCCGACGCGCCGAAGCCGAGGAGGTCGAAGACGTGGACGGTGAAGCGCTTGGCGAGGTCGCGCGCGACGCGCCGCCACGTCCATGAGGACCACGGCGTGCCGTGCACGAGGACCACTGGCGGGCCTGCCCGAACCGATCCCAGGCGATCCCGCACCCGCGCCGGTCTGGAAGCGCTCTCCGAGCGCCCACGCCTCCACGCCGGGGACGCCAGCCAAAGAAGTAGGCTGACGCCGCGCGACACATGGCAGTCGACCTGGTCATCGAGCTCGAGAACACCCCGGGGGCCCTGGCGGAGATCGCCGCTGCGATCAGCGATGCCGGCGTGAACATCGCGGCGGCCACGTGCATCGGGACCGGCGAGCAGGCCGAGCTGCACATCCTGGTCCCGCACGCGGAGGCCGCGCGGCATTCGCTGGCGATCTCGCACCTGGCGGTCACGCGCGAGCGCGAGGTCGTCGTGGTCGACGTCGAGGACCGCCCGGGCGTGCTGGCCGATCTGACCCGCCGGATCGCCAAGGCCGGGGTCGACCTCGAGCTCGTCTACGTCGCGACGCAGAACCGGGTGGTCTTCGGCGCGCGTGACCTCGCCGCCCTGCGCGCCGCGCTCGACGCGAGTTGACGGCCTGCGCGTCCAATTGCGGACAGGAACTGACCTGAACCGCCACTAGCGTGGCTTCGCGTACCCCCACGACGCGAAAGGCAGCACGTATGGACTGGAAGCTCGAGCTCGTGGCGGTCCCCGTCACCGACGTGGACCGCGCCAAGGCCTTCTACACCGAGCAGGTCGGCTTCAACGCCGACCACGACCACCGCGTCAGCGACGAGATGCGCTTCGTCCAGCTCACGCCGCCGGGATCGGCGTGCTCGATCGCCATCGGCAGCGGGATCATGGACACGCCTCCCGGCTCGGCGCAGGGCCTGCAGATGGTCGTCGCGGACATCGAGGCCGCGCGGGCGCACCTGGTCGACGGCGGCGTCGACGTGACCGAGATCCAGGACTTCCCCTGGGGCCGGTTCGTGTTCTTCAAGGACCCCGACGGCAACGGCTGGGCCGTGCAGGCGATCCCGCCGCGCGACTAGCCGAGGTGCCCGCGGCCGCGCTCGAGGCCCGCGAGCTCCGACGTGCCCTGATAGAGCGTGCGCCCGCGTCGGCGCACGCTCAGGCGCAGCGTCCCGGCGAGCTGCTGGGCCGCCCAGTCGTCCAGGCGCCGGCGCTCGCGCGGGACCGGTACCGGAAGGAGATGGGCAGCCCCGTGGGCGTGGGCCTCGACCTCGATCCCCCCGCCGGCCAGGCGCCAGCCGCGCTCGTCGACGGTGACGCGCAGGGGGCGCAGCGGCCGCACGACGGTGCGCACCTCGTCGCCGACGGCGACGACCAGCGCCGTCGCCGTGGTCCGCAGCGGCCCGAGCCCGGCGCGACCGCCGGCGAAGGCGACACACACGTCGGGGCGATCGAAGCCGTGCGCCTGCCCCCACCACCACGCCGGCGGCATGCCGCCCGCGCCCCAGTTCTTCTCGGCGTAGGCGACGGCGCCGTCGAGGTCGACCGTCGCGGCGCCGATGCGCGCGCTGCCGCTCACCCGCGCGCGCAGCAACCACGGATGCCAGTACTGGCTGAGGCCGGGGACGACCTGCGCGGGCCCGAGCGCGCCGAACGCCCGCCGCGGCCACGCCAGGGGCTCGGCGAAGCTCACCTCCAGCCGTGCGTCGGGACCGAGGTCGACGCGCAGCGAGCGCTCGTCGGCGGCGAACGCGTCGCCGGCGCGCAGCGCCAGCCCGCGCGGCGCGCCCCACGCGTCGGGCAGCGTGGCCGAGCGCACCGCGCCGCCCGGGTGGGCGGCCAGCGACGCCATCGCCCACGGATGACCCTGGGCGTCGCGGCAGATGGCGAGGATGACCACCACGACGGCGCCGGTCCGCGGCTGGGTGATGCGCCAGAAGTGACCCTCCAGGCCGACGCCGTGGTAGCCGCGCGGGTCGCCGAAGGGCGGGTCGGCGCCGGTGGCGCGGTAGGCGGCCAGCATTGGCGGCGCATGGTTGCAGGGGCGGGTAGCTTCTGCGCGATGAGTCGCCCCCCGGTCGCGGTGAGACGGGCGTCCCCGCGAGCGGCGGCGTGGGCGCTGGGCGTGCTGTGGCGCTTCGGGCGCCCGCACACGCTGATCGGCACGTCGCTGTCGATCGCCGGCCTCTACGTGATCGCCGCGTCGCTGGACCGCGCCTCGAACGTGGTCGACCTGCTGTGGACGCTCCTGGCGGGCCTGTGCGTGAACGTCTTCATCACCGGGATCAACCAGGTCGAGGACGTCGAGATCGACCGCCTCAACAAGCCGTGGCTGCCGATCGCCGCGGGCGACCTGTCGCTCGAGGCGGCCCGGCGGATCGTCGCGGTCGCCGCCATCGCGCCGATCGCGATGGCGCTCACGCAGGGCGCCGAAGAGCTCGTCGCGGTCGGCGTGGCCCTGCTCATCGGCTGGGCCTACTCCTGCCCGCCGCTGCGGCTCAAGCGCTACGCCGCGCTGGCCGCCGGCTGCATCACCTTCGTCCGCTCGCTCGTGGTCAACCTCGGCGTCTGGCTGCACATCGCCGGGCGGCCCGTCAGCGCCGGGGTGTGGGCGCTGATCGCGGTCACCGTCCCGTTCTCGTTCGCCATCGCCGTGCTCAAGGACGTCCCCGACATCGAGGGCGACCGGCGCTTCGGCATCGCCACCTTCTCGGTGCGGCTCGGGCCGCGGCCGGTGCTGGCGGTGGGCGTCGGCGCGCTCACGCTCGGCGGGCTGGGCATGGCCGTCGCGGGCCCGCTGCTGCTCGACGGGGCGAACGCGGCGGTGCTCGTCGTGGGCCACCTGCTCGGCGTGGCGGCCCTATGGCGCTGGGCGCTGCGCGTCGACCCGGCTGATCCGGTCGCCTTCGCGGCCTTCTACCAGCGCGTGTGGCAGCTGTTCTTCTGCGAGTACCTGCTCGTGCCCCTCGCCTACGTGGTGGGCTGACGATGCGCTTCATCCAGCACAAGGCCGAGGCGCGCTGGTTCTACCGGGTGGTCTCGCTGGGCTACGACCGCTGGATCAACCCGCTGTTCTGGACGGCGCCGATGCGCGACCGCGCGCTGGCGCTCGCGCGCCTGGACGATCGCGGGCTGGAGGTGGTTGACGTCGGCGCCGGCACCGGCTTCGCCACCGAGGCGATCGTGCGCACCGTGGCGCCCGAGCGCGTGACGATGCTCGACCAGAGCCCGCACCAGCTCGCCCGCGCGCGGCGCAAGCCCGCACTGGCGGACGTGACGCAGGTCCTCGGCGACGCCGAGGCGCTGCCCTTCGCGACCGACTCGCGCGATCGCTACGTATCGACCGGGAGCATCGAGTACTGGCCCGACCCCCAGCGCGCCATCGCCGAGGCCTACCGCGTGCTGCGCCCTGGCGGGGTCGCGCTGCTGGCGGGCCCGCTGCGCCGCACGCACCCGCTGGCGCGCGCGCTCTCGGACGCATGGATGCTCTTCCCCAGCGAGGACGAGTACGTCGCCTGGTTCGAGCGCGCGGGCTTCGAGGCGATCGAGCGCGTCCACGTCGCGCCCGACTGGTGGGACCCGCGCTGGGATCGCTACGGCGTGGCGATCGCGGCCGTCAAGCCGCGGGCCGGCGAGCCGCCGTCGCTGCCGGCGGCGACCCTCCCCGAAGAGGACGGGCGCGTGACGCCGGCGCGCCTGGCGCGCTTCGCCGTCGGCTCGCTCGCCGGCGCGCTGTTCATCCCGGTCGCGCTGTGGTTCCGCGCCACTCGCGGTCGAGCAGGGCGTAGACGACCTCGCTCTGCCACTCGCCCTTGACGTACTCGTTCTCGATCATGTGCGCCTCCTGGCGCATTCCGAGGCGCTCTAGGACTCGCGCCGACGCCTCGTTGCGCGCCTCCAGGCGGCCGATGACGCGGTGCACATGGAGCTCGTCGAAGGCCAGCGTCAGCAGCGCCGCGGCGGCCTCGGTCGCATAGCCGCGGCCATGGTGGTCGGGGTGCAGGATGAAGCCGATCTCGGCCTGGCGATGCTCGGCGCTGACCCAGCGCAGACTGCACTCGCCGATCATCGCGCCGCTGGAGCGCAGCACGGCGGCGAGGCTGAGGTTGTCGCCCTCGACGACGATCGCCGTGCTGCGGGCCTTGAGGTCGAGCGCCTCGCGCACCTCGGCCGCGTTGCGCGGGTCCCAGTAGAGGTAGCGCGCGACGTCGGGGCGCGACTGGATCGCCAGCAGCGCCTCGAAGTCCGTGTGGGCGAAGGGCCGCAGGAGCAGACGCTCGGTCTCCAGCGGATAGGCCGGCTTCACGGCACCCAGGTCTCGGCCAGTGGCGTGACCTGCAGCTCGTGCGTCGCGGCGCGCGCGCCCTGCTCGGCCAGGAACACGACGGCGTCGGCGATCTCGCGCGGGTCGGCGAGGGCGGCAGGGTCGACACCCTCGCGCCCGCCGCCCTGGAACGGCTCGATGCCGGCGTCGACGATCAGCAGCGCGACGTGGATGCCGTGCTCGCGCAGCTCGAGCGCGGCGGCGCTCGTGATCGCGCGTACGCCGAAGGCGCCGGCGGCCCACAGCCCGCGCCCGGGCATCGCGCGGCGCGCCGATCCGCCGGTGACCTGGATGAGCGTGGCCGGGCGGGCCTGATCGAGCGCGAAGCGGCTGGCCACCGAGAGGAAGGTGAAGGCGGCGCGCGCCGGCGCGGCCGCCCAGGCATCGAACGCGTCGGGTGCCGCATCGGCCAGCGGCCCGCCGCCGAAGGGGCCGCTGCGATCGCCGCCATAGGCCGACGCCGCGTTGAGGACGAGATCGACGCCGCCGTGCGCCTCGGCCGCCCGGGCCAGGGCGCTGCGCACGCTCCCCGGATCGGTGATGTCGCCCGCCATCGCCAGCGCGCCCGCCGCATCGGCGGTCGCGAGCGTGGAGTCCGAGCGGGCCACGGCGACGACCGCCCAATCGTCGGCGCGCAGGCGCTCGATGACCGCCCGGCCGAGGTTGCGCGCGCCGAAGACCACCGCGCTGCGCTGCTGCTGCGTGTCGTTCATGGATGCAGCATGACGGGCGCGCCCGCGCGGCCCGCTCAAAGATCCGCGTCGCGCGCCGACATTGCTGATGTGAGCGTCTTCCTGCCCACGGTCGGCCAGCTGGCGAGGGTGGTCGCCGGCCCGGTCAATCTCGTCGCGGTCGTCGAACGCATCGACCGCGGTGCCGTCGTGCTCGACGTCCACGGCTCGGCGCTGCCCCCCGGCCCGGCCAGGCTGTCGTTCAACTGCGCGTTCGGAGGCGTGCTGCTGACCGGGCAACTGCGCGTCGACGGGCACGAGACGAGCTTCTCGCCCAGGGAGAAGGGCGCCAGCTTTGCGCAGCGCCGCGAGACGTTCCGCGTCAGCGCGGCGGTGCGCGCGACCATCGTGCGGCGGGGCCGGCGCTCGATCCCCTGCACGACCCTGAACCTGTCGATCGGCGGCGCGCTGCTCGAGACCGAGCGCCCGTTCGCGCACACCGGCCCGCTGACCGTCGCGATCGAGTGTGACGACGGCGTGACCATGAGCCTGGCCGCGACCGTCGCCCGCAGCGAACACGGGGCGATGGGCCTCGCCGTCGCCTTCACGAGCGTCAGCGGCGCCGACGAGCGCAGGCTCAGCACGCTCATCGCCGCCGCGCAGCGCCGCGCCCTCGCCTCGCGCTAGTCACCGCGGAAACTGCATCACCGAGGGGACGGAGTACCGCCACCGGCCCGGGTCCCGTGGCGCGTAGCCGCTCGCCCGCGCGACGGGACGATCGGGGAGTTTGTCGGGTATATGCCGACAAACTCCCCGATCGTCATCCCGAGAAGCGCCAACGCGCCAGGGGCGCCGCCCGCGGCCCGGCCGCGGCTCACTCCCTTCCCTCGATGCGGCAGTCAACGCCGCGCAGCGCGCCAAACGCCCAGCGGACGACCTGCGAGCTACGGGCCCTCGATGAGCACGTGCACGCGCTCGAACCGGGGATCGCTCGCGCCGTGCAGCCGCGCGCCGCTGGCGACGAGCTCGCGCAGGTAGGCCACCGTCTCGGCCGAGATGCGCTCGCCGGGCAGCAGCGCGGGGATGCCGGGCGGGTAGCCGGCGATCGACTCGCACGAGACCCGCCCGACGGCGTCGTCGACCGCGACCTGCTCGGCGGGGCCGAGGAACGCGGCGCGCGGCGCGACCGCCATCTCGTTGCGCAGCGTGGCCGGCGGGCGGACGATCGGGGCGATCGAGCCCTCGGTGCCGATGCGCTTGACGACCTCCTCGAGGTCGCCGGCCAGGCGCAGCAGGGTCTCGCGCCGCTCGGCGAGGCCGACGAGGAAGACGATGGTCGCCTGGGTCGCGAGCTCGGGGATGACGTCGTAGGAGCGCCGCAGCGCCTCGGCCACCTCGTAGCCGGTGCGCCCGGTGTCGCGGACGTCGACGACGATCCGCAGCGGGTCGTAGCCGGCGATCCCGGGCCGGCCGACGAAGCGGCTGTCGACCAGCCCGATCGAGGGGATCGTCGCCAGCTTCGCGCGGCAGTCCTCGATGGCCTGCAGCGTCTCGTGCAGCAGTTGCTCGCCATGCAGCGCCATCTGGCGCCGCGCGCCGTCGAGTGACGCGAGCAGCAGGGATGAGGGCGAGGTCGAGCGGACCAGGCGGATGACGCGGGCCACGCCGGCAGGATCGATCCGGTCGCCGTGCCCGACGTGGAGCATCGCGCTCTGCGTCAGCGAGCCCGCGATCTTGTGCGTGCTGGTGAGCACCGCGTCGGCGCCCTGCGAAAGCCCGCTGGGCGGCAGCGCCTCGTGGAAGCCGAAGTGCGGGCCCCACGACTGGTCGACCACCAGCGGGACGCCGGCGGCGTGGGCCACCTCGGCGCAGGCGCCGACGTCGGCCGCCATCCCGTAGTACGTGGGCGAGACGATGAACGCCGCGCGCGCCTCGGGCGTGCGGGCCAGCGCGTCGGCCAGCGCCGACGGCTCGACACCGTGCGCCATGCCCAGCTCCGCGTCGTACTCGGGCGGCACGAAGGCGGGCACGCCACCGGAGAGCACGAGCCCGTCGACCAGCGAGGCGTGCGAGTTGCGCTGCGCGACCACGTGCGCGCCGAGCGGCGCGAGCGCCAGGCACAGCGCGTGGTTGCCCTGCGTCGCCCCATTGGTCAGAAACCACGTGCGCGCGGCGCCGTGCGCCTCGGCCGCGAGGCGCTCGGCCTCCTCGTAGGGCGTCGGCGAAGGTCCGAGGTCGACGCCCCAGATGTCCTGCGGGATGTCGAGCCACAGCGCGCGATCGCCGAGGCCGAAGCGCAGGCCCGGGTCGGCGCCCTGGCCGCCCTTGTGGCCGGGGACGTGGAAGCGCCCGGGACCGCGCGTCCCGTAGCCGATCACGGCGTCGAGGTAGGGCGCGGCCGGCTGCTCGGTCATGCGTGGCCGGCGGTCCGCATCAGCTCGGCGCGGACGAAGCCGTCGAGGTCGCCGTCGAGCACGCGCTGGGCGTCGCCCACCTCGAAGTTGGTGCGGTGGTCCTTCACCATCGTGTAGGGGTGCAGGACGTAGGAGCGGATCTGCGAGCCGAAGTTCACGTCCTGGGCCTCACCGCGCTCGGCGGCGATCTCCTCGCGGCGCCTGGCCTCCTCGCGCTCCAGCAGCTTGGCGCGGAGCATCTTCATCGCGGTGTCCTTGTTGGCCGACTGCGAGCGCTCGTTCTGGCATTGCACGACGATCCCGCTCGGGCGGTGGGTGATCCGCACCGCCGAGTCGGTCTTGTTGACGTGCTGGCCACCGGCGCCCGAGGCGCGGTAGGTGTCGATCTGCAGGTCGTCGTCCTCGATCTCGATCTCGCCGACGTCGTCGACGACCGGGGCGACCTCGAGCCCGGCGAACGACGTCTGACGGCGGTGGGCGGCGTCGAAGGGCGACATGCGCACCAGCCGGTGCACGCCCTTCTCGGCGCTGAAGAGCCCGTAGGCGTTCTCGCCCGAGGCGCGGAAGGTGGCCGATTTGAGGCCCGCCTCCTCCCCCGGCGAGGCCTCCAGCAGCTCGACCTGCAGGCCGCGGCGCTCGGCCCAGCGCATCATCATCCGCAGGACCATCTCGGCCCAGTCCTGGGCATCGGTGCCGCCCGCGCCCGCGTTGACGGTGACCAGCGCGTCGCCCGCGTCGTAGCGCCCGGAGAACAGCCGCTCCTCCTCCAGGGCGGCGAGGCGCTCCTCGACGCCCGTCATCTGCCCGGCGACCTCGGCGGCGACCGAGTCGTCCTCCTCGGCCATCTCGGCCAGCGCCTGCAGGTCCTCGACGTCGGAGGCCAGGCCGCGCCAGCGCTCCAGGCGCCGGGTCGCGCGCGAGTGCTCCGCGCTGACCTGTGCGGCCTTCTGCTGGTCGTCCCAGAAGCCCGGCGCGCCCATGGCCTGCTCGAGCTCGGCCACGCGCGCGGCGAGCGCCGCGTCGTCGAACCCGGCGCGCAGCTGATCCCACTGCGAGGCGATCGCCTGCAGGCGCTGGGGGATGGGAAGAACGTCAGTCGGTCCGGCCATGGCCGGCGTCCAAGCTAGCAGCGGCGCGGTGCCCTACGGGTCCTGCGGCGTGGGGAACGCTCCTCCGTCTATCAACTCAACCCGATAGCCATCGGGATCGCCCACGAAGCAGATTCGCCCGACCTCCTCGCGGCCGCCCGGAGCGAACGGCGGCTTCTCGGGCTCGATGCCGTGCTCGGCGAGCTTCGCGAGCACGCCGTCGAGATCGTCGACGGTCAGGGCGATGTGGTTGTAGCCGTCGCCGAGGTCATACGGCTCCTCGCGCCCGACGTTGACCGTCAGCTCGAGCGTGTCGCCTTCGCCGGGCAGGCCCATGTAGATGTTGAAGGCGACCCCGAAGTCGAGCTTGCCGCGGCGCTCGAAGCCCAGCAGCTCGTAGAAGCGCACCGATGCGTCGATGTCGACGACGCGCACGCAGGTGTGAACGAGGGACAGCGTCACAGGGCACCCGCCTTCATCTCGCCCACCATGTGCTCGGCCTGGCGGATCGCCAGGGCGACGATGGTGAGGGTCGGGTTCGCCGCGGCACCGGTCGTGAAGACCGAGCCGTCGGACACGAACAGGTTGGGCACGTCGTGCGCGCGCCCGAACTCGTTGACCACCCCGTCGGCCGGATCGGCGCTCATGCGCGCGGTGCCGAGGTTGTGCGTCGACGGGTAGGGCGTCACGCGGTTGACCTTGACGGCATCGACCGCGGCGTACACGGATTCGCCCGCCCGATAGGCGTGCTCGCGCATGGCGACGTCGTTGGGGTGATCGTCGAAGTGGACGTTGGGCACGGGCAGGCCGTGCTGATCGGTCACGTCGCGGTTGAGCGTCACGCGGTTGGACTCCTGCGGCATGTCTTCGCCGACGAGCCACATCCCCGCCACGCGCTCGTAGGCCTCCATGCGCGCCGCGAAGTCCGGCCCCCATCCGCCGGGGTCCAGGAAGGCGGCGTAGAACGGCAGCCCGAGGGCCAGCAACTGCATGTAGTAGCCGCCGATGAAGCCGCGGTCGGGGTCGTTGCGCGCCTCGTCGGTGATGATCCCGGCCATCGTCTCGCCGCGATACATCCGCACCGGCTGCTCGAACTCGCCGTAGACCGAGCCCGTCAGGTGGCGCATGTAGTTGCACCCCACCTGGCCCGACGAGTTGGCCAGGCCGTCGGGATGCTGCGGCGAGTCGGAGAGCAGCAGCAGCCGCGCGGTCTCGATGGCGTTGCCGGCCACGCACACCGCGCGCGCCTTCTGCACGTGCTCGTTGCCGTCGGCATCGAAGTAGTGCACGGCAGTGACCTTGCCGCTGCCGTTGTGGGCGATGCGGAAGGCGTGGCTGGAGGGCCGCAGGTCGAGCTTGCCGGTCGCCTCTGCCTTCGGCAGCTCCGCGGTCAGCGTCGACCAGTGCGCCGTCTGGCGGTCGCCCTGGAAGTTGAAGCCGTCCTGGATCGTCGCCGGTCGCCCGTCGCGCGGCACCGTGTTGAAGGCCATGCGCCCGGTGCTGACGTCCTTGTAGCCGGCTCGCTTGCCCCCGTTGCCCATCACCTTGAAGTTGTTGTTGGCGGCGGGGCCGGGGATGCCGTTCGTGCGCGTGACACCGAGCTTGTCCTCGGCGCGGTCGTAGTAGGGCTCGACGTCGGCCAGGCCGATGGGCCAGTCGAGCATGCTCGTGCCGTCGACCGCCCCGTGCACGGAGCGGTTGCGGAACTCCCAGTCCTTGAAGCGCGGACAGCAGCCCGCCCAGTGCACCGAGGTGCCGCCGACCGTCTTGCACGTCCACGCCGGCAGGCCGGGGAAGTCCGTGGCCACCCGCCATGACCCGGAGGTCGTGCGCTCGTCCAGCCACGCGAGCTGGCCGAAGCTCGGCCACTCGTCGTCGATGAAGTCGTCGGGCTTGTGATGGGCGCCGGCCTCGAGGACCACCGTCTTCACGCCGCCCTGGCAGAGCTCGTTGGCGAGCGTGCCGCCACCGGCGCCGGAGCCGACGACGACCACCACGTCGCCGTCGTTCTCATCGAAACGCGGCATCGCTCACGCCTCCTGCTCGGGGTCGGGGAGCCAGTCGAGGTCGTTGAAGCCGCGGTCGATGTAGCCGCCCTGCGCGAACGCGGGACCCTCGTAGCCCAGCAGCTTCCACGTGTCCGGATCGGAGTAGACCTCGACCACCGCGGTCGAGCGCACGAGCTCGAAGAAGTCCGAGCCGGCGATGGCCTTCGCATCGGCGAGCTGCTCCTCGGCCGTGCGCTGCGTGAACGGCTGCGACCCGCGGGCGTCGAGGTCGGCCACGCCCTGCGCGACCACCTTCGCCTGCGCAGCATCCTCACGCGCCGCCTCGTCGATCTTGGCCGGCACGCGCGCGTAGACCGAGTCGGGCAGCGCGACGTGTGGGTAGAGCGTGCGAGCCAGCGCCGCCACCGTCTCGGCGACGTCCTGCTCGAGCGCCACGGGCGCATGAGTGCTCATCCGGGACAACCCCTTTCTCCTGGTTGCACTGCGACGGGCGCGAGCCTACGTGAGCGGGCGACAGCCGTGGGGATGCGATGTACGCTCTGAC
The DNA here is from genome assembly GCA_963806015.1 of uncultured Actinomycetes bacterium. Taxonomy (GTDB): domain Bacteria; phylum Actinomycetota; class Thermoleophilia; order Solirubrobacterales; family Solirubrobacteraceae; genus JAOPZW01. Next base: position 245,231 of record CAWDWM010000006.1, read on the forward strand.
GCGTGGGCAGGGCGGTCCGGCTCTCCATCGTCCTCGCGGCGTGCGCGCTGGCGGTGCCGTGCGCCGCCACGGCCGAGCCGATCGTCAGTCTCGGCCCCACGGCGGGGGCGCCCAGCGCGGTCACCGACGGCGCCGGAACGCTGCATGTGGTGTGGCACACCTACGAGCAGCAGGGCGGCCCCGACATGCTCAGCTACTGCCGCGTCCCCGCCGGCGGCACCACCTGCACCCCGGTCATTCTCGGCGGCTTCCCGTCGATCGTCGTGGGCAGCCCGCACCTGCTTCTGCGCAAGCAGGACGGCGCGCTCGTCATCGTCGTGCCGGGCAACGACGACCAGGCGCGCAACGTCACCTTCGCCCTGACCTCGGGCGACGGCGGCGCGACCTGGAGCGCGCCGGCGATCGTCGGCGTCGGCCAGCACGACATCGACCAGGCCGCCCTCACGCCCGACGGCGGCGCCGTCGACACGCTTGAGAACTTCGTCCAGCACATGTCCTGGCAGCGCGTGCCGATCGCCGGGCCGCCGGAGCAGCGCATCGTCTCGCTGACCGCCGAGCCCGACGGCCGCGACACGAGCTTCGTCTTCAGCGGCAACCTCGCCTACCTGCCCGACGGGCGGCCGCTGCTCGTGGCCCAGTCGCCCGATGTCGGCGCCGGGATCCGCTATCGCGTCCTGCGCGCGGGCGCCGACCCCTACCTCAACGCGTCGTGGACGCCGTGGTCGTCCGCCCCGGCGTTGGGCGGCATCTCGGTCGTCACCGCGGTGGGGCCCAACGGGATCTGGGCGATGACCCACGACTCGGTCCTCGCCGGCCAGGGGCTGAAGGTCTGGCGCTTCAACGGCCGCCGCTTCGCGCGGCCGCGGTCGCTGGGCACCATCGGCGGACCGCCGGCGACCAACGCGCTGGGCGACACGCCCGTCGCGGGCGGCGCGTACGCCTTCGTGGAGGACGCCGGCGGGCGCCTGCACGGGGCCTGGAGCCGCCCGGGCCTCTGCGGCCCTCGGCGCCAGTGCCTGCTCTACCGCCGCAACGAGCCGCGCGGCTTCGGGCCGCCCGTCGTGTACCCGCTCCCGCTCGGTGTGGACCAGCCGCGGTTCCTCACGCTCGCGCCCAACGAGGGCGGCAGCGGCTGGATGGTGTGGCGAGCGGGCTTCGGCGGCTCGCCGAGCTTCGCCACGCCGCTGGCGACGCCGCCGCGCGGCAGCCGGATCGGCTCGCGCCGGATCGGGCGCTCGCGCCGCGTCACGGTGCCCACGCACTACGCCTGCATCGCGCCCGGCGGGCGCTTCGTGCACCGCGCGCTCGTCAGCGGGCGCCGGCGCGGCGTGACCATCGTCTCGGTGCGCTTCTCCTTCGACGGCGGCCAACTGGCGCGCACCGACCATCGCGCGCCGTACCGCATCGTCTACCGGCTGAACTTCCCCGCCGGCACGCGCCACGTCGCCGAGGCGCGGCTGACCTATCGCCTTGCCGGGCGCACGCGGCACACCTCGGTGGGCCGCGCGATCGTCATGTGCCCGTGACCGGCGCTAGGCGCCGTGGCAGCGCTTGAACTTCTTGCCCGACCCGCACCAACAGGGGTCGTTGCGCCCGATCTGCTCGACCTCGGCGACGCGGCGCTGCTGGACGGGGGCGACCTCGGGCTCGGCCTCGAGCTCGCCGGCGGCGCCGGCGGCCTCGGCCACGGCGCTGGGCTGCGCGCTACCGCCCCCTGAGTAGGAGACGCGGCCCGCCCGGGTCGACGAGCCCGACGGCGTGTACTGCTGTTCGGGTGCATCGCCGTTCTCGCCCTCGACCTGCACCTCGACGTGGAAGATCATGCGCGAGAAGTCCGACCAGATGGTGTTCATGAGGTCGGAGAACAGCGTGAAGGCCTCGTTCTTGTAGGCCACCAGCGGATCGATCTGGGCGAAGCCGCGCAGGTGGATGCCCTCGCGCAGGTAGTCCATGTCGTAGAGGTGCTCGCGCCAGCGCTGATCGATGATCTGCAGCAGCAGGTAGCGCTCGAGCGCACGCATCAGCTCCTCGCCGAGCTCCTCCTCGCGGCGGTCGTAGAGCTCGATCGCGTCGCCGGCGAGGCGCTCGGCCAGCTCGTCGCGGCCGAGGTTCGAGCCGGTCACGTCGGCGGCGCTGACGCTCACCGGGTAGATGTCCTCGAGCGCGGCGAACAGGCCCTCGAGGTCCCAGTCCTCGACGTAGTCGGCGGCCGCGTAATCGTCGACGAGGCGCTCGACGACGCCGGCGATCTCCTGGCGCGACTGCTCGCCCATGTCGCGGCCCTCGAGCACCTGGTCGCGATACTCGTAGACGATCCGGCGCTGCTCGTTCATGACGTCGTCGTACTCGAGCACGCGCTTGCGGGTGAGGAAGTTCTGCTCCTCGACCTTGCGCTGGGCCTTTTCGATCTGCTTGCTCAGCATCCCCGCCTCGATGGGCTCCTCGTTGCCCTCCGCGTCGGTGCTGCCGAGGCGGTCGAGGATCTTGTAGATGCGGTCGCCGGCGAACAGGCGCACAAGATCGTCCTCGGCGGAGAGGAAGAAGCGCGACTCGCCCGGATCGCCCTGGCGGCCGGAGCGGCCGCGCAACTGGTTGTCGATGCGCCGCGACTCGTGGCGCTCGGTGCCGATGATGAACAGGCCGCCGGCCTCGATGACCTTCTCGTGGTCCTCTGCCACGCGCGCCTCGATGCTGGGCAGGATCTCGGCGAAGCGCTCGTCGTAGTCGGGGTCGCCGCGCCGCAGGCCGAGCTTGGCCAGCTCGAGGTCGGTGAGATGCTCGGGATTGCCGCCGAGCTTGATGTCCACGCCGCGGCCGGCCATGTTGGTGGCGATGGTGACGGCGCCGGGCTGACCGGCCTCGGCGACGATCGCGCCTTCGCGCTCGGCATGCTCGGGCTTGGCGTTGAGGACCGTGTGCGCGATGCCCTTGCGCTTGAGCTCCTCGGAGAGCACCTCGGAGACCTCGACCGAGATCGTGCCGACGAGCACCGGCTGGCCGGTCGCGTGACGCGCCTCGATCTCGGAGGCCACCGCGTGCCACTTGCCACCCTTGGTCTTGTAGACCTGATCGTTGCGGTCCTGGCGGACCATCGCGCGGTTCGTCGGGATCTGGACGACGCCGAGCTTGTAGATCTTCATGAACTCGGTCGCCTCGGTGAGGGCGGTGCCGGTCATGCCCGAGAGCTTGTCGTAGAGGCGGAAGTAGTTCTGCAGGGTGATGGTGGCGAGGGTCTGGTTCTCCTCCTGGACGCGCACGCCCTCCTTGGCCTCGACCGCCTGGTGCAGCCCCTCCGACCAGCGCCGGCCCTCCAGGATGCGCCCGGTGAACTCGTCGATGATGCGCACCTCGTCCTCGATCACCGCGTAGTCGACGTCGCGCTTGTAGAGCGACTCGGCCTTCAGCGCCTGGTGCAGGTGGTTGACGAGGTGGCCGTTCTCGGCGCGGTAGAGGTGCTCGATGCCGAGGAACCTCTCGGCCTTGGCCACGCCCTGCTCGGTGACCGAGACCGTCTTGTGCTTCTCCTCGAACTCGAAGTCGAAGTCGGCGACGAAGTCCTTCTTGGCCCGCGGATCCAGCCCTTCCGGCTTCTTGCCGGCCTGCATCACGCGGGCGAGCTTGGCGAAGCGCTGATAGAGCTCGGCCGCCTGCTCGGGGGCGCCGGAGATGATCAGCGGCGTACGCGCCTCGTCGATGAGGATGTTGTCGACCTCGTCGACCACGCCGAAGGGATGGCCGCGCTGGACCTTCTCCTCCAGCGACGTGGCCATGTTGTCGCGCAGGTAGTCGAAGCCGAACTCGGAGTTGGTGCCGTAGGTGATGTCGGCGCCGTAGGCGACGTGCTTGTCCTCGTAGGACTGCATGTTCTGCAGCACGCCGACCGTGAGCCCGAGGCCGCTGTAGATGGGGCTCATCCACTGGGCGTCGCGCCGGGCCAGGTAGTCGTTGACGGTGACCAGGTGCACGCCCTTGCCGGCCAGCGCGTTGAGCGCGACCGCAAGCGTGGCGGTCAGCGTCTTGCCCTCGCCGGTCTTCATCTCGGCGATGTTGCCGCCGTGCAGGACCATGCCGCCGATGAGCTGCACGTCGAAGTGGCGCATGCCCATCGTCCGCTTGCCGACCTCGCGCACGACCGCGAAGGTCTCCGGCAGCAGGTCGTCGAGAGACTCGCCGTCGCGCGCGCGCTCGCGCAGCGCATCGAAGCGCTCGCGCAGCTCTTCGTCGCTCTCGAGCTCCAGCTCGGGCTCGAAGGCGCCGATGATCGCGACACGCTTCTCGTACTCGCGAAACTGCTTGGACTCGCCGATATTCAGCGCACGGTCGAGGAGGCCCATGCGTTGAGCGTAGCAGCGGAAGGGTCAATTCCCGGGCCGTTCGGCCGATGGTTCTGGGGGTGAGCTCACAGGCCCCCACCGCCCCCGAATATGCCCCGGCGCCCGCCGTCGTCAGCGTCCGCCAGGCCGTGTGCGATGCCTCGCGCGCGGTCATCGGCTACGAAGTCCTGACCGGCGACCCCGACGCGCCTCCCGCCTCTGCGCGCTTCTGCGCCCGGGCCCTGCTTGAGGCGTTCACCGACGTCGACCTCGAGCTGGTGGCGCCCCACCACCCGGCCTACCTCACGGTGGCCCCGGCGCTGCTGCTGCGCCTCGACATGCTGCCGGTGGCGCCCGACCGCGTGGTGCTGCAGATCGAGTGCGCCACGGCGGTCCACGACGACGTCGTGGCCGCCGTCGCCCGCCTCGCCGGCTTCGGCTACGTCTTCGCGGCCGTCGACCCGCCGGCACCCGAGTCGCTGGCCCACCTGCCGGCCATCGGGCTCGTCCGCCTGGACATGGCCGGCCTCGATGCGGGCGCCGTGGCCGGACGCGTGGCCCCCTTCATCGCCGCCGGACTGCAGGTGCACGCCGTGGGCGTCGAGTCCTTCCAGGTCTTCGAGGCCTGCGTCGACGCCGGCTGCCTGGCCTTCCAGGGCCCGTTCCGGGCGCTGCCGGCGCTCGATCAGGCGCCCGCCGTCGAGCTGGGCGCGATGGCCACCGCCGCCGAGCTGCTCTCACCCGATCTGGAGCACGGGCGCCTCGAGGCCCTCATCGCCCGCGATCTGGAGCTCAGCTACCGCCTGCTGCGCTACGCCAACTCCGCCTTCTTCTCGCGCCGGCGTGAGATCGGCACGGTGCGCGAGGCCATCACGCTCATCGGCGAGCGCATGACGCGCCGCTGGGCGCTCGTCGTCGCCCTCGCCGGCGGCGGCCCGCGCCCCGACGAGCTGCTCACCGACGCGCTCGTGCGCGGGCGCACGATGGAGCTCGTCGCCGCCGACCTCCCCGGGCTCAACCCCGACCACGCCTTCACCGTCGGGCTCTTCTCGATGCTGCCCTCGCTCGTCAACCGCCCGATGGAGCAGGTCCTCGGCGGCTTGGGCCTCCCCGGCGACATCGAGGATGCGCTGCTCGACGGCCGCCCGCCCTACGGGGCGCTGCTGGACCGCCTGGTCTGCCACCTCGGCGGCGACTTCCTGCGCACCGAGGGGCCGGCGAGCTTCAATCGCCTCGACGAGGCCTACCGCGCCGCGCTGGCGTGGGTCGAGCCGCTGCGCAACGAAGTGCAGCGCGGCGCGGCGGACACCGCCTAGCACCAGGCCGGGCGGGTCATCGCCCAGCGGCCCGGCGGTAGCGCGCGACGGCCAGCGGAGCGAACACCGCGAGGATCACCAGCGACCAGACGAAGGCGCCCCACACGCTGTTGCCCGCGGGCGCGCCGACCCACAGCGCCCGCATCGCATCGACGACGACGGTGAACGGGTTGATCTCGGCGAACCACTGCAGACCGGACGGCATCGAGTCGACCGGCACGAAGGCCGACGAGATGAAGGTCAGCGGGAAGACGACGAGGAACCCGACCGAGTTCGCCGACTCGGGCGAGGACACGAGCAGGCCCAGCAGCGCGAAGACCCACGAGAACGCGTAGCCGAAGAGCAGCAGCAGGCCCACCCCGCCGAGGATCTCGAGCACGCTGGCGTCGAACGTGAAGCCGATGATGAGACCCGTCACGACCAGCACGACGACGGACAGGAAGTTCGTCACGACGTCGGACAGCGTGCGCCCGGCCAGGACCGCCGCGCGCGCCATCGGCAGCGAGCGGAAGCGATCGATCAGGCCCTTGTGGAGGTCCTCGTTGAGCCCCAGCGCCGTGACGAAGCCGCCGAAGGCGATGTTCTGGACGATGATCCCGGGGATCAGGAAGTCCACGTAGCTGTAGCCGGGCGTGGAGATCGCACCGCCGAAGACGTAGACGAAGAGCAGCACGAACATCACCGGCTGCACCGTGAACGCGATCAGCAGGTCGGGCGCGCGCGGGAGGCGCACCAGGTTGCGCTCGGCGATGACCAGTGTGTCGGACACCAGTCGTCTCATGCCGCCTCCTCCTCTTCGTCGGCCGCCTCGGCCGCATGGCCGGTGAGCGACAGGAAGACGTCGTCCAGGGTGGGCCGGCGCAGCCCGAGGTCGTCGACGCCCACGCCCACCTCGTCGAGCCGGCGGACCGCCTCGACGATCGTCCCGGTGCGCCGGCGGACGGTCAGGCGCACGGTGTCCTCATCGACGCTCGGCGGCTCGTCGGACATCGGCTGCAGCGCCCGGATGGCGGTGGCGACCGCGCCGGAATCGGCGAGATGGACCTCGAGGCGCTCGCCGCCGACGCGATCCTTGAGCTCGTCGGGCGTCCCCTCGGCGATCACGCGGCCGCGGTCGATCACCGCGATCGCATCGGCCAGGCGGTCGGCCTCTTCGAGGTACTGCGTGGTCAGCAGCACCGTCGTGCCCTCCGCGACCAGCCCCTCGATCGTCGACCACACCTCCAGACGGCTGCGCGGGTCAAGGCCGGTCGTCGGCTCGTCGAGGAAGAGCACGGGCGGCCGGGCGACGAGCGCCGCCGCGAGGTCGAGCCGGCGCCGCATGCCGCCGGAGTAGGTCTTGGTGGGGCGGTTGGCGGCGTCCATGAGGTCGAAGCGCTCCAGCAACTCCTGCCCGCGCCGCTTCGCCACCGCCCGGCGCTCGCCGTAGAGGCGGCCCACCATCACGAGGTTCTCCAGGCCGGTGAGGTTCTCGTCGACGGCCGCGTACTGCCCGGCCAGGCCGATCCGGCTGCGCAGCTCGACGGCGTCGCGGACGACGTCCAGGCCGGTCACCCGCACGGTGCCGGCATCGGGCTTGAGCAGCGTGGTCAGCACCCGCACCGCGGTCGTCTTGCCGGCGCCGTTGGGGCCCAGCAGCCCGAGCACGCTGCCCGGCGGCGCGTCCAGATCGACGCCGTCGAGGGCCCGGACGTCGCCGAAGGACTTCTCCAGGCCGGTCACGCTGATCGCCGGCTCGCTCGCGTTCACGCTGTGCATGACCGGCACGGTAGGAAAGGTCTAGGTCAGATAGTGGCCGCAATTACTGGCATGCTTGGCGTCGCACGATGACCGCCAGCTCCGGGCGCCTGCTCAAGCTCCTCTCGCTGCTCCAGACCCGCCGCGACTGGCCCGGCGAGGAGCTCGCCCGGCGCCTGGGGGTCTCCGGCCGGACCATCCGCCGCGACGTCGAGCGCCTGCGCGAGCTCGGCTATCCGGTCGATGCGACGACCGGGCCCGCCGGCGGCTACCGGTTGCACGCCGGCACCGCGATGCCGCCCCTGCTGCTCGACGACGACGAGGCGGTGGCCATCGCGGTGGGGCTGCGGACCGCCGCCGGCGCGTCGGTGACCGGCATCGAGGAGACCTCCGTGCGGGCGCTGGTCAAACTCGAGCAGGTCCTCCCCTCCCACCTGCGCCGGCGCGTCAATGCGCTGCAGTCAGCGACGGTCACCCCCGCCGCGAGCGGGCCCACGATCGACCCGGAGACCCTCACCGCGATCGCCGGCGCCAGCCGCGATCGCGAGCGCCTGCGCTTCGACTACCGCGGCCGCGACGCGACCGAGACCCGCCGGTGCGTCGAGCCGCACACGCTCGTCAACCTCGGCCGGCGCTGGTACCTCGTGGCGTGGGACTGCGACCGCGGGGACTGGCGCACCTTCCGCGTCGACCGCCTCGAGCGCCTGTCGCCGGCAGGCACCCGCTTCTCCGCCCGCGAGCTGCCCAACCCCGACGCCGCCGCCTATGTGGCGGCCAACCTGTCGGGCGCTCCGTCGCGCTACCAGGCGCGCGTCACCCTGCACGCCTCGGCCCGCGACGTGGCCGAGCGCTCGCTCTTCGCGGGCGCGACGGTCCAGGCGATCGACGAGCGCACGTGCGAGCTGCGCACCAGCGACGACTCGCTCGACTGGCTGGCCGTGCGCGTGGCGATCCTCGGCGTCGACTTCGAAGTCCACGAGCCGCCCGAGCTCGTCGAGCGCATTCGCCAGCTGGCCGCCCGATTCGAGCGCGCGGCGAGCGTGCAGGGATAGCCGGCCGAGCGCCGGCTACGTCGCGATGGCCGTCCCCTCGCCGAAGCCCTCGGGCTCGCCCGCCGTCCGGATCGACTCGGTGCCAACCTTGCGGCGCCCGCGACGCTTCTCGCGATGGCGCTTGACCTGGCGCGAGAGTTCCTCCTCGCAGAGGTTGATCGCGTGGCGAAGGTCGCGCGCACGATCCTGCGCGCGCAGGGTCACACCCTTCAGGGCCAGGGTGGCCTCGGCCACCTGGTTGTCGGCGATGGCCGGGTTGCGCTCCTCGTAGACCTCCACCTCGAGGCGCGCGAACTCCGAGACCTGCTTGCCCACCTTCGTGAAGCGCTTCTCGACGTGCTCGCGGAGCTCGTCGGTCACGGGGGTGTTGCGACCCTTGACCTCGATCTGCATACAGATCCTCTCGGTCGGATGACGGGGCCTCGACCACGTTACCCCCGCCTTCACTTCATCTCAACGCCCGTGCATAGGCGACCGCACACACGGTGTAGGCCCCCGCTCGTCGCAGCGCCGAAGCGCACGCCTCGAGCGTCGCTCCCGTGGTGTGCACATCGTCGATGAGCACGGCGCTGGCCGGTGGATCGCCGCGCACGCGGATATCGATGCGTCCCGGCGCCCGGCGCACCGCCCACGACGCCCCCGCCTGCCGGGTCGGCGCGCCGGCGCGCGCCAGGCAGCGCGCCACCGGCAGGCCGCTGCGCGCCGCGATCGCGACGGCCAGGCACTCGGCGTGGTCGAAGCCGCGCAGGCGCCGGCGCAGCGGATGGGTGGGGACCGGCACGAGCGCGGCCGGTGGGGCGAGCAGGCCCGGTGGAGCGCCGGCCACGACCTGCGCCGCCATCGCCTCGGCCACCCCGAGCGCGCCCCTGAACTTCAACGCGTGGACCAGCGCGCGCGCCGGGCCCTCGAAGGCGACCGGGGCCCACGCCTGGGCCACGGCCGAGCCCAGCGCCGGGCAGCGTGACCCACACGGGGCCGGCAGGCCGCAACGCCGGCAGCGCGTCCCCCGCAGGAAGCGCAACTCAGCGCGGCAGGCCCAGCACAGCGGGTGGCCCGCCGCGACCGCCGCCCCGCAGGCCCAGCACGCCGGTGGGGCGACGGCGGCGCCGAGGTCGGCGAGCAATTGGCGGAGGGCGGCGAGCACCAGGCGATCGTCGCGCGCCACGCGTCACGGCTCTACCGCGTGATTGAAACAATCCTGCGCAGTGGCTGCGGACACTTCGTGGACGTTCGACCCGGGTGCCCTCGCGCTGATCGCCCTGGCGACCGCGGCCTACGTCCCGCGCTGGCGCCGCGTCCGCGCCCGCCACGGCCCGCGCGCGGCCCCCGTCAGCCGGATGGTGTCCTTCGTCGCCGGACTGCTCGCCCTCATCGCCGCGCTCGTCTCGCCCATCGACCGGCTCGGCGAGCAGGCGTTCGTCATGCACATGGTCCAGCACATCCTGCTCCTGGACGTCGTGCCGATCCTACTCATCGTCAGCCTGACCAAGGTCATCCTGCGCCCGGCCACCAGGCGCCTGCAGCGACTGGAGCGCTCGGCGGGCCCGCTCGCCCACCCCGCGTTCGCCGTCGTCCTCTACGTCGGTGTGATGTGGGGCTGGCACATCCCCGCCCTCTACGACGCCGCGCTGCGCCACCCGTTCGTGCACGCCCTGGAGCACACGTTCTTCATGACCGCCGGCGTGCTCTACTGGTGGCACCTGCTCTCGCCCATCCGCTCGCGCGCGCGGCTGACCGGCATGGGCCCCGTGGTCTACATGCTCTCGACCAAGGTGCTCATCGGCATCCTCGGCATCGCCATCACCTTCGCGCCGGACCCGCTGTACGCCTTCTACAAGGACCACCCGCCGATCTGGGGCCTCAGCGCCGGCGACGACCAGTCGCTGGCCGGGGCGGTGATGGCCCTCGAGCAGTCGATCGTCATGGGCGTCGCGCTCGCCTGGCTGTTCGTCCGCGCCCTGGCGGAGTCCGAGAGCGACGAGCAGCGCGCCGAGCGCTACGCGTAGAAAACGCCCCCGTGCCATGCCCGAGAGCTGGGGACGGGGGCGTTAGACGAGCAGTGTTCCCGATCCGGCGGACACTGCACCACCGCTATTCGGACAGGATCGTCCCGTCCTCGATGCGCGCGGGCCCCGACACCGTCACGGCGCCGCGCACGACAACGTCGCGCCCGAAGGTCACGTCGCCGGTCACCGCAAGGCGCTCGCAGGCCACAAGCGACGGCGGGCCGGCCGGGAAGCGCGGCTCGAACTCGCCGACCAGCTTGTAGTACTCGGAGTCGAGGTCGATGACCGGCGGCTCCTCGCGCTCGGGCGCAAGCTCGACGCGGTGATCCTCGTGCAGCACGTAGGCATCGGAGCGCAGGGCGAGCAGGTCGTTGGTCGTCTTGACCGGCGCGAAGCGCCGGCGCGGGACGTGCAGCGCGCGAGCGCCCTCGAACACGCCGATGGCGGCACCCATCGCCGTCTCGAGTTGCACCACCGGGGTGGAGTCGGAGTCCGAAGGGTCGACCGTCTTGCGGTTGACGATGATCGGCAGCCCGAGCACACCGTCGCGCGCCTGCAGCGTGTCGCGCAGCGCCTCGAGGGCGACCCACAGGTTGTTGGTGTTCACGTAGCGATGGCGGCCGACGTCCTGCAGCGAGGCCAGGTCCTCCTCGGGGGTCTGCGCCGTCTCGCGCAGCACGAGGCCGTCGTCTCGTCGGCGGGCGATGTGCCCGCCCTTGCGATCGGCCTCGGTGCGCCCGGCGACCTCCATCGCGAACGGCAGCTCCTCCTTCGCCACCCACGAGAGGATCCGCGGGTCGAGGACGGCACCGAGGTTGTCGGAGTTCGAGACGAAGGCGTAGCGGTAGCCGTGCTCGAGCAGGATGTCGAGCATCCCCGAGCTGACGAGCGCCGTGTAGAGGTCGCCGTGGCCGGGAGGCGCCCATTCGAGCGCCGGCTCGCGCTCCCAGGTGACCGGCTGCAGGCTGTCGGCGTCGATCTTCGGCACCTTGTTCTGCAGGAAGTCCAGCGGGACGTCGGACTCGATCTCCGGATGGCGGCGCAGCGCCGCCAGCGAGTCATCGCGCGTGGCGAAGGAGTTCATGAGCACCAGCGGCACCCGCGCGTCGAAGCGCTCGCGCAACCCGAGCACCTGGCCGACGACGATGTCGAGGAAGGTCTCGCCCTCCTTGGCCTCGATCAGCGACTTCGCCTTGGTCATGCCCATGCTCGTGCCCAGGCCGCCGTTGAGCTTGAGCACGACCGCGGTGTCGACGATCGCGGGGTCGCCCTCGGGGAGGTCGTCGAGCGTGGGCAGGTCCTCGACGGGCTCGATCTCGCTCTCGGGCAACATCCCCGACGCGCCCTCGCGCAACTGCTCGTAGTAGTGGGCGAAGGTGTCGATGACGGCGTCGCCGAGGCCCTCGGCGCGCATCTTCTCGATGCTCGCCTGCAGTCCGTCGGGCGTCATGCGCCGTCGTCGTCGCGATGCACGCTGTCCGGCGAGAAGGCGGGCAGGCAGACGGCGACGTACTCGGCGCCGCCGGGGTAGGGCGTGGAGTACTGCACCCACTCGCCGCCGCGCACGAGGATCGCCCGGTCGGCCGGCACCTCGATCACGCCGGTCTCGTGCTCGACGCGCAGCGTGCCGTCGAGGACGAGCGTCCATTCGTCGAAGTCGGGGCGCTGACCGGGCTCGACCCAGCCCTGGGGCGAGCGCATGCGCGCCACGCTCAGGCGCTCCTCGCCCGTATTGACGCGGCCGACGTACTCGTCGATCAGCTTCGGCTTGGTGCCCGCTGCCTCGACGCGGCTGGGATCTTCGATGAGCTCTGGCATCGGCACGGCAGCCTATAGCGGCCGTCCGGGGGCGCACAGTTCTCGCGCAACGACGGATCGTAGGAACGAGAAGTGTGGGTATGGGCCCTGCGCGGAGGGCGGCGCGCGGCAGGGAGCCGAGGCGTGGCCGCCGCGCCTTTGATCCTTCGACGGAGGTAATCCCTTGCACCGTTCCATCGCACGGCGGGCAGCGCTCGCCGTCGTCGGCCTCTTGGCTCTGGCGCCTGCCGCGCAGGCGGCCACGAGCACGAGCCGCACCACCTTGACCAACAGCACGCCGGACTGGGCCACGCCGAACGCCCAGGTCGGCTCGGTCCCCGACAGCGCCCAGCACACCTTCTGGGTCTACCTGAGCATGCGCAACTCCAAGGCGCTCGACGCCGCCGTCGCGGCGGTCAGCAACCCGGCCAGCGCCGACTACGGCAAGTACCTGACGCCCGCCCAGTTCCGCGCGAGCTACGCGCCGACCGACGCCAACGTGGCGGCCGTCCGCACATGGCTCAAGCAGGCCGGCTTCGCGGTCAGCGCCGACCGCCCCGACAACAACCGCTGGGTGAAGGTCACCGGCACGACCGCCCAGGTCGAGCGCGCGTTCAGCACGCAGCTGCGGACCTACCGGCACCGCGGCAAGGCACTGCAGGCGCCCGACGGCGACCTGAGCATCCCGCGCTCGATCTCCAGCCTCGTCGCCGGCGTCGCCGGCCTCGACGGCAGCGATCGGCTGATGAAGCCCGACATCGCCGATGCTCCCCCGAGCCCGGCGTTCGTCAACGCGCCGCCGTGCTCGACGTCGTGGGCCGAGAAGACCGCCGTCGACGACAAGGGCAACCCGGTCGTCCCGCCCGCCTACGGCCAGCAGTTCCTGCCGTACGCGACGTGCGGCTACACGCCGAGCCAGCTGCAGGGCGCCTACGGGACCAAGAGCACGGTCGCGGGCGGCATCGACGGCCGCGGGCAGACGGTGGCCATCGTCGACGCCTTCGCCTCGCCGACCATCGCGGGCGATGCCAACCAGTACGCGTCGCTGCACGGCCAGCCGCCCGTGCCCTTCAGCGAGATCAAGCCGGTCGACCGCTCGAACGACCCCATCGGCGGACCCGATCAGTGCGACGCACAGGGCTGGTACGGCGAGGAGACCCTCGACGTCGAGGCCGTGCACGCGATGGCGCCCGGCGCCCACGTCCTCTTCGTGGGCGGCGCGGACTGCCTGGACGAGTCGCTCATCGACGCGGTCAACAAGATCGTCGACGGCAACCTCGCCCAGATGGTCTCGAACTCCTACGGCAACCTCGGTGAGACCGGCGAGGACGCCGGCCTGCGCCAGGCCTGGAACGACACCTTCCGCCAGGCCGCCCTCGAGGGCATCGGGATGTACTTCTCCTCCGGCGACAGCGGCGACGAGGTCGACAACCTCGGCCACGCCGAGGCGGACTTCCCGGCCTCGCATCCGCTGGTGACCGCCGTCGGCGGCACCTCCCTGGGCGTGAGCAGCAGCGACGGATACCTGTTCGAGACCGGCTGGGGCACGACGAGCAGCACGCTCACCAACGGGGCCTGGACGCCGGCGCCGCCCGGCGACCACATCTACGGCTCCGGCGGCGGGACGAGCCTGTTCTACGCCCAGCCCGACTACCAGAAGAACGTGGTGCCCAAGAAGCTGGCCAAGGCCAACGGCGGCAAGCCCGCGCGCGTGGTGCCCGACGTCAGCCTCGTGGGCGACCCCAACACGGGCATGCTCGTCGGCCAGACGCAGACGTTCCCCGACGGGACGGTGAAGTACAGCGAGTACCGCATCGGCGGCACGAGCCTGTCCTCGCCGCTCATGGCGGGCGTCATGGCGCTGGCCGACCAGCAGGCGGGCCACCCGCACGGCTTCGCCAACCCCGCGCTGTACGCCCAGTACGGCACGCCGGCGTATCGCGACACCGTCGCGCCCGACCAGCCCATCGCGGTCGTGCGCAACGACTTCGTGAACTCGGTCGACGCCACCGGCGGCATCAAGACGACGCTGCGGACGTTCGACCAGACGCAGAGCCTGCACACGACGCCCGGCTATGACGACGTCACCGGCGTCGGCAGCCCGAACGGGCAGCGGTTCCTGGCGGCGCTGGCCGCGAAGGCCGCGCGCTAGCGACGAATGGCCGACATGGGGCCGCGCCCGCCGGGCGCGGCCCCTGGGCCCTTGTAGCGCCGGGCCGCGGCGTCCGTTTCGCGTTCGTGTCGGTGCGCAGCGCCTACATCATCGAGGGAACGAACATGCGGTGGCCGGGCGCGTTGACGCTCGTCAGGGACACGATCGGGGAGTTTGTCGGCATATGCCCGACGAACTCCCCGATCGTCTCGTCCGCAGGGACATCAAGCGGCTACGTGCCAGGGACCCGAGCGCGCCGGGACATCCTCCCTTCGGTGAGCAGTTTCAGCCCTCCACCAGCTCCAGCAACCGCCGCGCGTAGGCCGGCGCCGTGGGCTCGTCCTCGTGCATGAAGTAGCAGTGCACCGCGAGCCCGTCGTCGAGCAGCGGGCGCAGGCGCTCCGCCCAGGCCGCCAACGCGGCGTCGTCGTACGGCGGCTCGCGCAGGCGCAGGTAGCGGAAGGGCGCGGGCGTATCGAACTGGTTGACGCGCACCGCGTTGCGGCCCTCCAGCAGCGCCTCGACGCCGTCCCAGGAGGGGTGGCGCAGGTCGAAGGCCGCCCACAGGTCGTCGTCGAGGCCGTCGAGCAGCGCGCCCAGGAAGTCGTCGTCGCGCTTGCGGTCGTCGGCCGGGCGCACGAGCAGCGGCCCGAGGCGATCGCCCAGGGCGCGCACACGCTCGCAGAACGCCGGAACGTCGCCGGTGCGCCCGAAGACCGTGATCGCGCGCGGCATCTTCACCGCGAAGCGAAAGCCGTCGGGCACGGTGGCCGCCCAGCGCTCGAACGTCCCGGCGGCCGGCAGCCGGTAGAACGTCGAGTTGACCTCGACCGTGCTCAGCACGCCGGCGTAGTAGGCGAGGAAGTCCTCCGAGCGCGTCCCCGCGGGATAGAAGCCGGGCCGCCAGGAGGCGAACGAGAACCCGGACGCCCCGACGAGCAGGGTCATCCCCAGGAGTCGCGGTAGGTCGCCTGCTCGGGCGTGAGCTCGTCGATGCTGACGCCCAGGGCGGCGAGCTTCAGCCGCGCCACCTCGCGGTCGATCGCCTCCGGCACCGGGTGCACCCCGGGCGCGAGGTCGCGGCCGCGGGCCACGAGATCCTCGATGACGAGGGCCTGCAGGGCGAAGGACATGTCCATGACGGCCGCCGGGTGGCCCTGGCCGGCCGCGAGGTTGACGACGCGCCCGGAGGCCAGCAGGTTCAGGCGCCGCCCGCCGAGGTCGTACTGCTGGACGAGCGGCAGGACGTCGCGGACCTCGACCGCGGCGGCGCGCAGGGCGTCGAGGTCGATCTCGACGTCGAAGTGCCCGGCGTTGGCCAGGATCGCTCCGTCCTTCATGTGTTCGAAGTGCTCGCGGCGCAGGACCGCGCGCGACCCCGTGACGGTCACGAAGACGTCGCCGCGGGCCGCCGCCTCCAGCGCGGGCATGACCTCGAAGCCCTCCATCCGCGCCTCCAGCGCGCGCACGGAATCGACCTCGCAGATCACGACCTGCGCGCCGGCGCCGCGGGCGCGCTGGGCCAGGCCGCGCCCGGTCCAGCCGTAGCCGAAGATGACGAAGGTCTGCCCGGCCAGCAGGATGTTGGTCGCGCGCAGGATGCCGTCGAGCGCGGACTGGCCGGTGCCGTAGTGGTCGTTGAAGATGCGCTCGGCGTGCGCCTCGTTGACGGCGATGACCGGACACGTCAGGCGCCCCTCGGCCTCGAGCGCGCGGACGCGCAGCAGGCCCGTGGTCGTCTCCTCGGTGCCGCCGATCAGCCGCTCGCGCACCCTCGCGCGAGCGTGGTGCATCAGCATCACGAGGTCGGCGCCGTCGTCGAGGGTGACGTGCGGACGCCGGCGGGCGCACGCCGCGACGTGGGCGGCGTAGGCCTCGGCGTCCTCGCCGTGGCGCGCGTGGACCTCGGCGCCGAAGTCCTCGGCCAGCGCCGCCGCCGTCTCGTCCTGGGTGGAGAGCGGGTTGGCGGCGCACAGCGCGACCTCGGCGCCCCCGGCGACGAGCGCGCGCACGAGGTTGGCGGTCTCGGCGGTGACGTGCAGGCACGCCGCCACCGTGATGCCCTCGAGCGGGCGCTCGTCGGCGAGGCGTTCGCGGATCGAGCGCAGGACGGGCATCTGGGCGTCGGCCCATTCGATGCGCGCCCGGCCCGCGGCCGCGAGCGAGGGGTCGGCGATGTCCGACGTGCTGACGGGCATCGCCGGCCCCGGGGCTCGGCTAGTAGCGGTAGTGGTCGGGCTTGTACGGGCCCTCGACCGGCACGCCGATGTAGGCCGCCTGGTCGGCAGAGAGCTCGGTGAGCTTGACCCCGAGGCTGTCGAGGTGCAGGCGCGCGACCTTCTCGTCGAGGTGCTTGGGCAGCACGTAGACCTGCTTCTCGTACTCGTCGTTCTTGGAGAACAGCTCGATCTGGGCGATCGTCTGGTTCGTGAACGAGTTGGACATCACGAACGACGGGTGGCCGGTCGCGTTGCCGAGGTTCAGCAGGCGACCCTCGGACAGCACGATGATGCTGTGGCCGTCGGCGAAGACCCACTCGTCGACCTGCGGCTTGATCGTCACGCGCCGGATGCCGTCGATGTTCTCGAGGCCGGCGATGTCGATCTCGTTGTCGAAGTGGCCGATGTTGCCCACGATCGCCTGGTGCTTCATGCGCGCCATGTGGGCGGACGTGATGATGTCCTTGTTGCCGGTGGCGGTGATGAAGATGTCGGCGCTCTCGACGACGTCCTCCAGCGTGGCCACCTGGTAGCCCTCCATCGCGGCCTGCAGGGCGCAGATCGGGTCGATCTCGGTGACGATGACGCGCGCGCCCTGGCCGCGCAGCGACTCCGCGCAGCCCTTGCCGACGTCGCCGTAGCCGAGGATGACGGCGACCTTGCCGCCGATCATCACGTCGGTCGCGCGGTTGATGCCGTCGATGAGCGAGTGCCGGCAGCCGTAGAGGTTGTCGAACTTCGACTTGGTGACCGAGTCGTTGACGTTGATCGCCGGGAACAGCAGCTCGCCCTGCTGGGCCAGCTCGTAGAGGCGATGCACGCCGGTCGTGGTCTCCTCGGTGACACCCTGGATGCCCTCGCCGATGCGCGTCCACTTCTGCGCGTCCTCGGAGAGCGTGCGCTGCAGCAGCGTGAGGAAGACGCGGAACTCCTCCGAGCCGGCCGAGGAGGGATCCGGCACGGCGCCGGCCTTCTCGTACTCGGTGCCCTTGTGGACGAGCATCGTGGCGTCGCCGCCGTCGTCGAGGATCATGTTCGGACCCTCGCCGCCCGGCCAGGTCAGCGCCTGCTCGGTGCACCACCAGTACTCCTCCAGCGTCTCGCCCTTCCAGGCGAAGACGGGCACGCCCTGCGGGTCCTCGGGCGTGCCGTTGGGGCCGACGGCGACGGCGGCGGCCGCGTGGTCCTGGGTCGAGAAGATGTTGCACGACACCCACCGGACCTCGGCGCCAAGCGAAGTAAGGGTCTCGATGAGGACGGCGGTCTGCACGGTCATGTGCAGCGAGCCCATGATGCGCGCGCCCTTCAGCGGCTGCGACGCGGCGAACTCCTCGCGGGTCTTGATCAGCCCGGGCATCTCGTGCTCGGCCAGACGGATCTCGTTGCGGCCGAACTCGGCCAGGGAGAGGTCGGCGACCTTGAAGTCGTTCTCGGTCAGCGTGGCGGTGGTGGTCATCGTGTCCTTGGAGTCGGGGACGAAGGTCATGTGAGGGCGGCGGCCGCCGCGAGCAGGCGTTCGTGCTTGTCCTGCTCGAAGCGCAGCCAGTCGCGGGCGGGGACGTCTTCGGGGCGCTGCGGCTGGGTCTCGAACCAGCCGTCGACCGAGGCCCGCAGCTCGGAGTCGGTGCGCAGCCGCTGGGCGAAGCCCATCTCGCCCAGGCCGAGGTCGAAGTCCTGCAGCAGCTCGCGCAGCGTGCGCAGGCGCTGGAGCTCAGCGGCGCCGTAGAGTCGGTAGCCCGCATCGGAGCGCGGGGCGTCGAGGAGCCCGACGCGCTCGATGTAGCGCAGCATGCGGGGAGACCAGCCCGTGGTCTC
Organism: uncultured Actinomycetes bacterium; assembly: GCA_963806015.1. Taxonomy (GTDB): domain Bacteria; phylum Actinomycetota; class Thermoleophilia; order Solirubrobacterales; family Solirubrobacteraceae; genus JAOPZW01. The sequence goes on from CAWDWM010000006.1 coordinate 263,638, forward strand.
GGCCGCCTCGTGGATGGTGAGCGCGTCCACAGCGGCAACCTTACCACGGTCGTGTCAAGGTTCTGCAAGGCAAACCCTCCCACCGGGAGGGCGATCCTGGCCTAACGGGATGCCGCTGGGATGGGCGGGCAGGCGCCCGCCCATCCCGCGCAGCCGACTACCGCCGGACCGTGACCTTCAGGGCGCCGCCGGCCCCCGTGACGGCGAGGGCGACCCGCCGGGCGTGGCGCAGGCTGCGCCGCGCCCTGGCCGTGAAGCGCAGGCGCACGGTCGCGGAGCGGCCGGCGCGGACCTTCGCGCTGCCGCGCGCGACGGCGACCCCGCTGCGGCGGGCGGTCAGCGTGAGCCTGCCGGCCTTCGCGCCCGTCACGCGGACCGTGAGGCCGCGGCGCAGGACCGCCGCCAGCCGGAGGTGCCCGGCGAGCGCGAGCCGTGCCCGACGATCCACCGGCGGTGCCCGCCGCGGCGCCGCGCGTGACCGTCTCGCAGTCGGGGGCGACCACGTCGGCGGCGTCGGCCTTGACCGTGTCCTGCCCGGCGCCGCAGGTGATCGAGTCGACCTCGCCGTCGAGGGCGTCCGGGCCGTCGGCGGCGCGCAGGCGGTCGTCGCCGGCGCCGCCGTCGAGCACCGAGGGCGTGCCCACCTGCGACAGCCTGAACTCGTCGGCACCGGCGCTGCCGACGAAGATGCCGCCGACGTTCAGCGCGACCTTCTCGACGTTGACGATCGAGACGCACCTGACGCGCGTCTTTCAGAAGCTCGGGCTGCGCTCCCGCGTGCAGGTGGCGGCCGCCGTCACCCGCCCGGGCTAGGAGCGCTCGCGGCGCTCGTCCTCGCGCCCCCCGAGGCCGAACGCGCGCAGGAGCCGGTGCACCGGCACCAGCAGCGCCTCGGCCAGCAGCCGCAGCGAGAGGACGAGCATGCCGGCGAGGAGCTACCCCGCGGCGGAGAGCTCGGCCTTCAGTCGATCGATGACCTCGACCGGCTCGGGGTCGACGCCGCGCAGCGCGGCGAGGTAGACCGACACGAGGTCGCCCAGCAGCACGAGCGAGAAGACGCGCTCGGCCGTGGTCTGCCCGCGCGACTCGATGCGATGGACGCCGGCGGCGCCGGGCGCGATGAGCTGCGCGGTGAGGTCGATGCGCGCCTTCACGCGCGGGTGGGTGTCCGCGTCGTCGAGGAAGACGGCGGAGAAGCGGCCGAACTCGCTCGCCGAGCCCCAGCCCACGATCTCGTTGTGGTCGAGCTCGGGCAGCTCGAGCGCGTAGGAGGGGATCTTCGCGTTCTCGTTGGCCTGGGTCTTCCAGCGGTAGGCGATCGGCGTGGTCAGCCCGGCGCCCGCCACCACCGGCACGGTGCCGTGCAGCGCGCGGGCCAGGCTCTTGGCCAGCCCGTCCGGCGCACCCTCGGGCCCCCATTCGATGACGAGCTCCTCGAGGTGGTCGGCCGCCACGTCGAGCTCCGAGTTCATGCCGGGGCCGATGCCGCACAGCGCAGCGACCTGGAGCGCGGCCACCGTCATGTACGCCACCGCGGCCCGCGGCTGGAAGCCGCCCGCCACCGGCACCACCGGGACCTGGTCGGCGCGCGCGAGCTCGGCCAGCTTGCCGCCGGTGGTCACCACGACGCGCCGCGCGCCGATCACGCCCGCCGCCTCGTAGCAGGCGAGCGTCTCCTCGGTGTTGCCCGAGTAGGAGGCGCAGAGGACCGTGGTGTCGGGCGTCGTCCAGGGCGGCAGGCCGTAGGCGCGCGCGCCCAGCAGCGGGCGCGAGGCGTGATCGCCGAGGATGGCGCGGGCGAGGTGGCCGCCGATGGCCGAGCCGCCCATGCCCGCCACGACGAGGCCGTCCGGGGAGTCCCATGGCTCAAGGCCGGCCGACTCGACCTTCCACAGCGCGTCGCGCAGATGCTCGGGGATCGCGAGGACGTCGGTCAGCTGATCGGTCGGATCGATCCGGCCGATCGTCTCGCGGTCAAGCTCGAGCTGCTCGGTGCTGGACAAGATCGACCTTTCCTTCCTCAGAACGTGATGGCGCCTTCGGGCAGGTCCGTCTGCGGAAAGACTCGCACGCCGCGCGTGAGGACGTTGCGCGCCCCCACTGTCACGCCCTCGCCGAGCACGGCGCCGCCGGAGATCTCCGAGCCCTCCCCGATGCGCACCCCGGCGGCGACGATGCAGTCGCGCAGCACGCAACCCGGGCCGATCTCGGCGCCGTTCATGACCACCGAGCGCTCGATCGTCGTGCCCTCCCCCACGCTGACGCCCTCGCCCAGCACGACCAGCGAGCCGACGTGTGCGCCGGCCGCGATCTCACAGCCGCGCTCCACGAGCGCCGGCGGAACGATGCGCCCGTCGGACTGCACGCGGTCGGCGACCGCCAGGTAGCCGGACCCGAGGCGGTCGGCCACGGCCGTCGCCACGTTGCCCTCGAGGATGTCGAAGGTGCCCTGCAGGTAGCGCTCGGGAGTGCCGATGTCCAGCCAATAGGCCTCCGCGGCATATCCGAACAGGCCGTCGCCCACCAGCTGGGGCCACACCTCGCGCTCGATCGAGACGTTGCGACCGGGCTCGATGAGGTCGAGCACCGAACGCTCGAGCACGTAGGCGCCGGCCGAGATGAGCTTGGTGTCGATCTGATCGGCGCTCGGCTTCTCGACGAACTCCTTGACCGATTGGTCGTCGTTGAGGCGCACGAGGCCGTAGGCGGTCGGGTCGGCCACGCTGACGAGCGCCAGCGTGCCGACGGCCCCGGTGGCGTCGTGCTGCGCGATCTGCGCGGTGAGGTCGATGTCGGTCAGGACGTCGCCGTTGAGCATCAGGAAGCGCTCGTCGAGGAAGTCCTCGGCGTACTTCAGCGCGCCGGCGGTCCCGCGCGGCTCGGGCTCCTCCATGAAGCGCAGCCGTAGCCCGTACTGCGTGCCGTCACCGAGCACATTGCGCACGGCGGTGGCCAGGAAGCCGCACGACATGACGACGTCGTCGACCCCGTGCCGAGCCAGCCATTCGAGCATGTAGGCGATGAACGGGCGGTCGACGAGCGGGACGACCGGCTTGGGCACGGTCGAGGTCAACGGCCGCAGGCGCGTCCCCTCGCCGCCGACGAGGATCACCGCCTGCATGTCCGCCTCCTCACGATCGCCCGATGCCCTCGTAGGTGAGCCCGGCGGCGGTCACGGCGTCGGGGTCCAGCGCGTTGCGGCCGTCGATGATCAGGTTGCCGCTCATGGCCTTTGCCACCGCCACGAAGTCGAGCTGCTTGAACTCGTCCCACTCGGTGACGAGCACCGCAGCGTCGGCGTCGGCCACCGCGCCCAGGGCGTCGTCGGCGAACTCCAGGCCCGGCATCAGCTTGCGCGCCTCGTGCTCGGCGACCGGGTCGTAGGCGCGGACCTTCGCCCCGGCGGCCTGCAGCCGCGCGCTGAGCACCAGCGACGTCGCCTCGCGCATGTCGTCGGTGTTGGGCTTGAACGCCAGCCCGAGCAGCGCCACGGTCGTGCCCACCAGCGTCCCCAGGTGCTTCTCGAGCTTGGCCATGACGCGGCGCTTCTGCAGCTCGTTGACCTCGATGACCGCGTTGAGCAGCTGGAAGTGGTAGCCGGAGTTGCCGGCGAGCTGCTTGAGCGCCGTGACGTCCTTCGGGAAACAATTGTGAGTCGCCAACCCGCCGCTCGTGACGAAGCTGTGCGTCCCGACGACTTCGAACGAGTAGACCGGGCCCGCAAACGGCCGGCGCTCGGTGCTCGTGGCGCGGACCCACGCCGCGCCGTCGTCGAAGCGCCGCGAGCCGGTGGGGGCGATCCGCTTGGCCTGCAACGCAACGCTCGCCCGCACGCCGGCACGGTCGCGTTCCGGCACGAGAGCCATCGCGCGCTCGACCTGCTCGGCGCCGCTGATGCGGATCCAGTGCGTGTCCTTCGTCGACTTCGCGACACGACCCGTGCGCCACGACGCGACGACGCCGACTTCGGCGAGCAGCCGCAGGACGCCGTCGGCGAGCTCGTCGCTGACCGTGCCAAGTTCGATGATGCAGCTCGGCCCGCCGTTGATGAGCGACCACGAGCCGTCGCCTTCGAAGAGCCCGGAAAGCAGGGCCCACTTGTCGGCCGGCGGGCGATCCCAGATGAGGTCGGGGAGGCGCTGCTCGTAGCTCGTGCGCCCCAGGCCGAGGACCTGCGTCCACCACGCGGACGCCAGCCTCGACTGCACGCGCACCTCGTGGGTCGTGGCCAGGTGGAAGTCGCGCACGCGAGCGCCGTGGCGCAGCCAGTAGGCCGCGACCTCGTCGACCAGATGCTGCTCGCGCTCGGGATGAAAGCTCCAGTGCAGACGCTCGGGCGTCGCGTGGCCCTCGGCGAGGTAGAGCCCCACAACCCGCCAGAAGCCGGCGTCGAGGCTGAGCTCGCTCGCCACCTCCGTGCCGTTCTTCGCCGTGCGCATCGTCGACGCGCGCAGAGGCACCTCGGCGGCGGTCATCTCGTGCAGGCGCATCGTCCCCGTGCGCTTGATCTCGTGTGTCCGCCGGCCCCCGGCGACGAGGGCATCGACCAGCTCCCGGCGCGGGCGCACGATGAGCTTGTCCGGCGCGATCTCGGCGGCCTCCGCGGCGGCGAGCAGCGCCGAGACCCCGGCCGGGGCCAGATCACGCGTGCGCTCCATCGCGAGGGGCAGCCAGTCCTCGGTGCTGAGGTTCTCGGCGAGCTTGATCTCGACCTCGCCGCCCGCGCCGTCGCTGACCAGCCACGGGTGGTCCGGCGTGCAGCGCACCCGCCGGCCCATCTTGGTGCGCACCTCGACCAGCTCACCCTCGTAGTCGCGCCGGGTGGCGCACATCACCGGCAGGAACAACGGCTCGGCCTGGTCGGGCGCCCACGAGAGGATCTCCAGGCCGACGGGCTCGATGACGCCGTCTTCGGCGGGCCCGTCCTCGCTCTCCAGCCGGCGCCACAGGTCCTCGAGGCGGATGAGGGTCGTGCGGCCGTGGTGACGGATGAGCGCGGTCTCGTCCCCCGCGAGGCAGCTACCACCGAATCCAACCCCCGCCTGCAGGAACTTGGGCCCGATGCGGTCGTCGAGGCCGATGCCCTTGGCGACCTCGATGACGTTGGCGCCGGTGACCTCGCAGACGTTGGCGATCTCGTTGATGAACGAGATCTTGGTGGCGAGGAAGGCGTTGGCGGCCAGCTTGATCATCTCCGCGCTGGCGATGTCGGTGCGCACGAGCGGGGCGCCGAGCGGGGCGTAGAGCTCGACGACGGCGTCGCCGGCCCAGTCGCCGTCGTCGCCGACGACCACGCGGTCGGGCTCGAGGAAATCGCGGACCGCCGAGCCCTCCTTGAGGAACTCCGGGCACGAGACGTAGCGGAAGCCGTGCTTGCCCTGCTCGCCGAAGACGCGCTTGATCGACGTGCCCGTGCCCACCGGGACGGTCGACTTCATGACCAGCGCATGGTGCTCGGAGGCGGGCATGGCGTTCACCACCGCATGCACGGCGCTCAGGTCGGCGTCGCCGGAGTAGGTCGGCGGTGTGCCGACCGCCACGAACAGCAGCCGGGCGTGCTCGAGCGCATTGGCGATGTCGGTGGAGAAGTGCAGGCGCCCGCGATGCTTGGTCACGAGCTCCTCGAGGCCGGGCTCGTAGATCGGGATCTCGCCGCGCTCGAGGCGGGCGATCTTGTCGGCGTCGATGTCGATGCACCACACGTCGTTGCCGAGCTCGGCGAAGCCGGCCGCGGTGACGAGGCCGACATAGCCGGTGCCGATGACGCCAATGGGTTCGCGCTGGGTGCTCATGAGGCGGCGACGGAGGCTAGCGGCCGCCGAGCGACCGCGCCGAGCGGGCGAGCGCGAGCATCTGCTTGTTGGTCAGCGTGCGCAGCAGCGTGTTGGACACCCAGTAGGAGCCGCGGCGCGTGCGCCAGGCGACCAGTTTGAGCCGGCTGCCGTCGTAGTAGAGCTTGTACTTGCGCCCGCCGGAGGTCACGCTCGCGCTCGGGTCGTCGAGGATCGGCGGCGAGCGCCAGTCGGTGCCCTGGATGCCGTAGTACTGGCCGATCCGGCCCTCGTAGGCGACGATCCGGTAGGCGCGATGGCGCTTGCCGGTGCCGTCGACGATGTCGTAGGCGCGCGAGTCGTTGACGCGATAGCTGCCGGTGGCGGCCATCAGCGTCGGGTAGTAGACGGGCAGGCGGTCGAGCTTGACCTGCAGCGGAGCGGCGATGTTCTCGCTCGCGTTGCGGTTGCGGACCAGCCCCGCCACGGCGATGGGCTGGCGCTTGCGGGTGCGCTTGCTGCGCTTGGTCGTCGTCGACTTCGCCACGCCGCGCGGTCCCTTCGTCGCGCGCGCCGCCAGGAAGCTCTGGACCGTCTGCTGCAGCGATTTCTCGCCGATGACGACGTTGCCCGAGCCGTCGCCGGCGTCCTGCGCGGGGAACTGGACCTCCTGGATCGGCTTGGCGGCCGACTCGGCCACGAGGCGCAGCAGCGAGAGGATCGCGGAGTTGGAGTCGATGTCCGTCCGTACCGACTGACCGAAGATGCGCAGCAGCTCCTTGCGGTCGGAGAACACGCTGTTGACGCCGATCTGGTTCTTGGCCTCACCCAGGAACGACTGCTGGCGCGCGGCGCGGATGAGGTCGTTGTCGAGGTGGCGGTAGCGCACGTAGCTCAGCGCGTCCTGGCCGCAGAGCTTCTGGTAGCCGGCGCCGACGTTGATCACCGCATACGGCCCGCCACCGCCGTTGGGCGGGCTGTTGTCGTTGAAGTACTTGTGGTCGACGTCGACGTAGACGCAGCCGAGGCGGTCGACGGCCCCGCGAAAGCCCCAGAAGGTGACCCGCACGTAGTGGTGGATCGGGATGTTCAGCAGGTTGCGCACCGTGCGCAGCGTGAGCCGGTCCTCCCCGTAGGCAAAGGCGGCGTTGAGCTTCTGGCGCCCATGGCCGGGGATGTCGACGACGAGGTCGCGGGGCAGCGACATCAGCGCCGTGGCGCGCTGGTGGGGATCCAGGCGCACGAGGATCATCGTGTCCGAGCGCGTCGGCGGCGGGTGCTTCTGCAGCGCCTCCGCCTTGCGGCGGTCGTCGCCGATGACGAGGATCGTCTGCGGCTTGCCCGGGGCGACGTCGGCCAGCAGCTGCTTGACGCCGGGATCGATCGGCGTCGTGTTGCGCTTGAAGATGTCGAGCCCCTCCTTCACCTCCAGCAGCACGGCGGAGGCGATGGTGGCGGCACACAGGCAGGTGATGATCACGCCCGCGAGCACGAAGCGCTTGTACATCCCCCACGCCAGGCGCGGGGGCCCTTCCTCCGGGTTGCGGCTCACTTGCCGCCGAAGCGGCTCAGAGACCGCGCGATAGCGAGCATCTGCCTGCTGGTCAAGGTCTCGGAGAGGGTATTGGAGATCCAATAAACGGCGTGCGGCGTGCTCCAGGACACCAGGCGCAGCCGGGTGCCGTCGTAGAACAGCTTGTAGGTGCGACCGCGCATCCGCGTCGTGCTGGAGGCGTCGTCGAGGATCGGCGGCGACTTCCAGGTCATCCCCTGCACGCCGTAGTACTGGCCGTCGAGCCCGGTGGAGGCGACGATGCGGTACGCCTTGTAGCGGCGATGGTGGGTGTCATAGATGTCGTAGAGCCGCGGGCTGCCGTCGGTGGAGTAGCCGCCGCGGGCCAGCCGCGCCTGCGGGTAGTAGAGCGGGAAGCCCAGCTTCGTCGCGGCCTGCGCGACGAGGTTCTCGGCTCCGGTCTTGTCGTCGATGACGCCGGTCGGCAGGCCGGGCGAGGTGCGCCGCGCCCGCTTCTGCGCCTTGCGCGTGAGCTTCTTCGCCCGCCCGAGCTGGCGCGAGCCCTTCGACGCCTTGACGTGCAGGAACTCCTGCTTGGTGAGCTCGAGGTTGTTGGGCGAGATGGTGACGAACTCCGGCCCGATGTCGCCGCGGAAGCGCACCTCGCGGATCGGATGGCCCGAGGACTCGAAGGCGAGCTTGAGCAGGCGCAGGATCGCGGAGTTCGAATGCAGGTCGGTGTCGGTGTAGCGCCCGAAGATCCGCAGCAGCTCCTTGCGATCGCCGAACAGCCGCCCGAGCCCGATCTGATCCTTGGCCTGGCGCAGGAAGTCCTGCTGGCGCGCCGAGCGCACGAGGTCGTCGTCGGCGTGGCGGAAGCGCACGTAGTCCAGGGACTTCGAGCCGCACAGCTTCTGGTAGCCGGCGGGCACGTTGATCTCGGCGTACTGCGCGCTGACCGGCAGCCCCGTGTTGGAGTGGTAGTAGCGCCGGTCGACGTCGACGTACACGCAGCCCAGGCGGTTGACTGCGCGCTGGAAGCCCCCGAAGTTCACGTTGACGACGTGGTTGATCGGGATGTGCAGCAGGTTGCGGACGGTCTTGACGGCGAGCGCGGGGCCGCCGTAGGAGTAGGCGGCGTTGATCTTCGTGGTGTCGATACCGCCGCCGGGCACCTGGATCGGCACCTTGAGGTCGCGCGGGATGTTCATCACCGCGGTGGCCTCCTTGGACGGATCCAGCCGCACGAGCATCATCGTGTCCGAGCGCGCCGGGTTGTCCTGCTTGATGTCGACGAAGCGCCGGTCGGAGCCCAGGACGAGGATCGTCTGGGGCTTGCCGGCGGGCACGTCGTCGAGCGCGCCGCGGAGGCCGGGGATGACGTGCCCGGCGCTCTCCTCCTTGATAACGGTCACGAGGTCCTTGACCTCGAGCAGGCCCGCGGAGGCCACCGCTCCAGCGGTGAGCAGGGTGATGAGCACCCCGGCCAGCGCGAAGCGCTTGTACATGCCGAAGGCGACGCGCGGCGGCTTTTCGTCGGGAACCGGACTCATGCGGGATGTCTGAGAGGGTAGGCGAGCGGCCGGAGGAACTAGGCCAGTCCGCCGTCGACGGCGCGCAGCGAGGGGTGCTCCTGGCGCTCGAGCCAGGCCGGCAGGTGGTTCACGAAGTCGGCCAGCGCGCGGCGATACAGCGCCAGCGAGGAGATCGAGACCCACTCATGGGGGCCGTGGTGGCCGCCGCCCACGGGGCCGAACTCGACCGCCGGAATGCCCGCTTCCAGGAAGGAGATCGCGTCGGAGGCGCCGTCGCGGCCGATCGACAGGGCGTCGCCCTCGATCGAGCGCCCGACCGCGTCGCGCAGGGCCAGCACGTACGGGTTCTGGCGCGAGACGATGGCCGGCGCGCGCGTGAAGAACTTGACGATCTCGAGGTCCCCGATCGCGCGGATCTGGGTCATGATGTCGCCGGGGTCCTGGTTGGGCAGGAAGCGGATGTCGACGTCGATCGTGCAGACGTCGGGGACCTTGTTGAAGGCGTCGCCGCCGATGATGCGCGCCAGGTTGATCGACGGGCGGTCGAAGAGGTCGGAGGACTCGCGGCTGAAGGGCAGCGTCTCGATGCGGCGGAAGGCATCGTGCGCTTTGAGGATCGCGTTGTCGCCCAGCCACGGGGTCGAGCCGTGGGCGGCAGTACCGGAGATCTGCAGGCGCACCGCGAGCACGCCCTTGGCCTGAATGCCGATGTGCAGGTCGGTGGGCTCGCCGGTCAGCGCGAAGTCGGCCGTGAGCCCCTCCTTGACGAGGACGTCGGTCGAGCGCCGCGAGACGTCCTCGGACTCCTCGTCGGGGACGCACACGAACTGCACGCGCACCTCGTCCTGCGCAGCGACGTCGCGCAGCGCGCACATCATGGCCGCGAGCGCGCCCTTCATGTCGTAGGCGCCGCGGCCGATGAGCCGGTCGCCCTCGACGCGCGGGGTGAACTGGCCCTCGCGCGCGGGCACCACGTCGAGGTGGCCGTGCAGCACCACCGTGGGGCCGGCGGCCGGCCCGACCTCGGCGAGGATGACCGGCAGCCCGTCGTGGTCGCGGCCGTCGACCTTCAGCTCGCGCGCCTCCAGCCAGCCCTTGACGAAGCCGGCGGCCGCGCGCAGGCCCTCGCTCGTCGCGGTGTCGTAGGTGATCAGGCGCTCGGCGAGGACATGCTCGTCCATGGCCCGCCAGGATAGGGCGAGCGGCGTCAGGCGGCGTTCGCGACGCCCAGGACGGCTAGGGTCCGACACCGAATGGCAGAACGCATCGTCGTCTTCGGCGCCACCGGCTATACGGGCGATCTCACCGCCCGGGCCCTCGTCGATCGTGGAGCGCGGCCCGTGCTGGCCGCCCGGAACGAGGGGCGCGTGCGCGCCCTGGCCGAGGAGCTCGGCGGCCTGGAGTGGGCGGTCGCCGACGTCGCCCGGCCCGACTCCGTGCGCGCGCTCGTGCAGCGCGGCGACGTGCTCATCTCGACCGTCGGCCCGTTCGAGCGCTGGGGCGAGCCGGCCGTGCAGGCCGCGATCGCCGCCGGCGCGCACTACCTGGACTCGACGGGCGAGGGGAGCTTCATCCGCGCCGTGTTCGAGCGCTTCGGCCCGGGAGCGGAAGCCGCCGGCTGCGGGCTGGTGACGGCCTTCGGCTACGACTGGGTGCCCGGCAACCTCGCCGGCGCGCTCGCGCTGCGCGACGCCGGCCCCGACGCCACGCGCGTGGAGATCGGCTACTTCAACCCGGGCGCGGGCGCCTCGTCGATGAGCGGCGGGACGCGCGCGAGCGCCGCGGGCGTGATGCTGTCCGCCGGCTTCGCCTGGCACGGCGGGCGCCTGGTGGACGAGCGCCCCGGCCGCCACGGGCGCGCCTTCGAGCTGTCCCGCGGCAAGCAGGCGCGGGCGATCAGCGCGTCGGCCTCCGAGCACTTCGCGCTGCCACGCATCCACCCGACGCTCCGCGACGTCGACGTCTACCTGGGCTGGTTCGGCCCGGCCTCCGAGCCGCTGCGCGCGGTGACGGCCGTCATGGAGCCGATCCTCAAGCTGCCGGGGGCGCGCGACGTCCTCGACGGCCTCTCCGCGCGCTTCGTGAAGGGCTCCACCGGCGGCCCCGACGCCGCCGCGCGCGCCACCAGCCGCTCGCTGATCGTGGCCGAGGCCTACGACGCCGCGGGCACGCGCCTGGCCGACGTGCGCCTGGACGGCGTCAACGGCTACGACCTGACGGCGGGCTTCCTCGCCTGGGGCGCGCAGACCGCCGCGGCCGGGGGCCTGCAGGGGACCGGCGCGCTGGGTCCGGTCGACGGCTTCGGTCTCGATGCGCTGGAGGCCGGGTGCGCGGAGGCGGGGATCGCTCGGGTGCCGTAGGTCTGGTGGATCTGCCGCTCGGCGCTTGTGGTCCTGCGCGGCGTTTACTGCCGCATCGAGGGAGGGAAGTGAGCGGTGGCTGGGGCGCGGGCGATGCCCCTGGCGCGTTGGCGCTCGTCGAGAGAACGATCGGGGAGTTTGTCGGCATATACCCGACAAACTCCCCGATCGTCCCGTGGCGGGAGTCGCGTGAGTCAGGGACTACGCGCAGCGCCAGGCAACGCACCGCGGACCGCTACCCGAACGTCCACCGCGTCATCGCCGCCAGCGCCGCCTCGTCCCAGCTCAGCACCGTGCGCGGACGCAGCACGAACAGCGGTGTCCCGGGATCGGCCGGGTCCACGCGCCAGCCGTACTTGGCGTCGTAGGCCTCGACGAAGCCAGGAGGCGCGGCCTCGAGCCGGCTCACCTCGCCCTCGACCACCGCCACGTGCTCACCTTCGAGGTGGACCGTTGCGCGCGGGTCGGCCTGCAGGTGGCGCGCGCTCACCGATTCGGGCGAGGTCGAGAAGACGAGCGCGGCGTCCGTCCACAGCGCCCACACGGGCTTGACGTGCGGGGGCCCGTCGGGGCGCGCCGTGCACAGCCAGTAGTTGCGGGCGTCCGCCAGCCAGCCGGCGACCGTCGCCCAGGGCAGCGCGTCGCCCGGCTCGCCGGTGCGCGCCTCGGCGCCGTAGCCCGCGGCCAGCGCCGGCCACGACGGGGTGGGCTCGGTCGCGCTCAGCGCGCCTCCGCGCGCCCCTTGAGCCCTTCGGCCGTGCCGTCGAGCAGGAAGTCGCGCACCTTGCCCTCGGCGGGGCCGCGCAGGAGCAGCCCGAGCATGCGACCGGGGTCGACCTCGAGGCCATAGGTGGCGCGCGTGCGCCCCGACCCGAGATCCTCCAGGCGCCACCAGCCGCGCACGGCCTTGACGTCGCCGCGCTCCTGCTCCCAGGTGATACGCGTCGGCGGCTCGTACACGTAGCGCAACCGCGAGTGGATCGTGCGCACCTTCGCGTCGGACTCGGTGTCGACGGTGGTCGCGCGGTGCTCGCCGTCGCGCTCGTGCACCTCGAGATTCTTGAGCGAATGCTGCCACTCGGTCGCGCGCTCGAGGTCTGCTGCAACCTCGAACACGCGCTGGATCGGCGCGTCGATCTCGACCGTCCTCTCCCCGCGGATCGTGCCCATGGCGGGGAGCCTACTTCGCAGGCCCGTCAGGTCACCACGGGGTCCACGAGCGTGAACTCACGCCCGTCGACCAGCCCGCGGTTGGTCAGCCGCAGCGCCGGGATGACGCCGAGCGACAGGAAGGAGACCATCATGAACGGGTACTCGAGCGGGCAGCCGAGCGTCTTGTAGGCGCGGTCGAGCGCGCGCACCTCGTCGGCCACCTCGGCCACGGAGCGGTCGGACATCAGGCCCCCGATGGGCAGGCGGACCTCGCCGATGACCTCGCCGCCGTCGACGGCGACCATCCCGCCCCCGGTCTCGCGCAGGCGCGCGACCGCGGCGAGCATGTCGTCGTCGTCCATGCCGACCACGAGCAGGTTGTGGTTGTCGTGGGCGACCGTGCTGGCCACGGCGCCGCGCTGCAGCCCGAGGCCCTGCACGAAGCCGACGCCGATCGTCCCCGGGCCGCCGTGGCGCTCGATGCTCGCGGCCTTGGCGAGGTCGATCGCCGCATCGGCGGGCACCGCGCCGTCGACCACCGGCGCCTCGACGATCCGGTGCTCGGTGGCCAGCTCGCCCGGCACCATCCCGATGGCGCGCACGCGGGCGTTGTCCCCGCTCGCCGCGATGCGCAGGTCCTCGACCGTGGGCGTGCGAGCGATCCGCACCGTGTCCCGCGCGCGCGCCGGGTATTCGTAGACCGGAGACTCGCCGCCGATCGGCTCGCCGTCGGCCAGGACCGTGTGCGGGCGCATCTGCGCGAGGTCCTCGACGAGCAGGATGTCGGCGCAGCGCCCCGGGGCGATCGAGCCGATGTCGTGGCGGCGGCCCATGTACTCGGCCGCGTTGACCGTCGCCATCTGGATGGCCATCAGCGGATCGATGCCCACCTCGATCGCCGTGCGCACCGCGTGGTTGAGGTGGCCGACGGTGGCCAGCGTCTCGGGGTGCATGTCGTCGGTGACGAGCAGCGCGTGGCGCGAATCGACGCCGTCCTCGAGCAGCACCGGGGCGAGCTTCTCGACGTCGTGCCACGCCGAGCCCTCGCGCAGCTGCACCCACATGCCCGCGCGCAACTTGGCCAGCGCGTCGCTGCGCAGGACGGTCTCGTGGTCGCAGTCCACGCCCGCGGCGGCGTAGGCGTGCAGGCGATGGTCGTCCCAGCCGTGCAGGCTCCAGTGCCCGGTCACGGGAAGTCCCGCGTCGAGCGTCGCGCCGATCATCGCGTGCGTCGCCTCGTCGGACTCGATGACGCCGGGCATGTTCATCATCTCGCCCAGCCCGCCGATGCCCTCCCAGCCCAGCGCCTCGCGGATGTCGTCGGGCGTGATGATCGCGCCGGCGTCCTCGAAGCCCGGCAGCGCAGGCACGCACGACGGGACCGCGAGCAGCACCTTGAGCGCCAGGACGCTGCCCTCCTCGAGCATCCAGCGGATGCCCTCCAGACCGAGGACGTTGGCGATCTCGTGGTTGTCGATGAGCACGGTGGTCGTGCCGTGCGGCAGGACGGCCTCGGCGAAGCGCCCCACGGTGACCATCGCCGACTCGACGTGCATGTGGGTGTCGATGAGCCCCGGCACCAGATAGGCGCCGTCGGCGTCGAGCACCCGCGTCTGCGGCCCGCGCGTGTGCCCGGCGTCGCCGAACATCGCGACGCGCCCGGCCTTCACGGCCACGTCCACCCCCTCGAGAACCTCGCGCGTGTGGACGTTCACGAGCCGCCCGCCGGTGATGACGAGGTCGGCGGGCTCGCGGCCCATGCAGACGTCGGACAGGGTTCGGGTGAGGCTCGACAGCGAAGGGCGCCCATGGACCATGGGCGGCAGCCTTTCAGGCGCGGCCCTCGGGCGCGCGGGCTACGCGGTGCCGACGATCGCGTCGATCGTGAGCGCGCCGCGTGCGCGGGCCACGGAGACGCGGTGGTGGCCGTCACGGACGGCGTACGCGTTGCCCACCGCGACGACCGAGATCGGCGGCAGCAGCGCGCCGCGCTGCTCGGCCATCCAGACGCTCTGCCACCGCGCGCGCGTCGGCGCCGCGGGCCGGAAGTCGCGATCGAACTGCGCGGCCCGGTTGGGTTCGACGGTCCCGCTGATGGCGTCGAGCGGGATCTCGCGCAGCCCGAGCCCGGCCCCGGAGCGCAGCGTGCGCTCGTCGTGGACCGCCATCCGCGCGCAGGCTCCGGCGCAGCCGCGCAGGCGGCGCGCCAGCGAGGCGCGCAGGCGTGCACGCGTAGCCGCGCCGAACGCCTTCTCGGCCTCGATCTGGGTCCAGGAGCTCATGCCCTGAAGCGTCCCGGCGCCGGGGCCCCGCGGCCATACGGCATGCCCGCGAGCGGGCGGCCGGGATCCACGCGCTGCGCGGTACGGCTGGCCGCCCCCCGGTCTCTGGGGAAGCACAGGCGGTTTCCGGCGTCTTACGTCGTACGACAGCGAGACAGGAGATCGATCCGATGAGCGATGGGGGCGCAGTGGTGATCGGCGCCGGGCCGGCGGGCCTGGCCTCGGCCGCGGAGTTGCGACGAAGAGGAGTGCCCGCGGTGGTGCTCGAACGCGCCGATGGCGTCGCGGCTTCGTGGCGCGGGCGCTACGACCGCCTGCGCCTGAACACGAGCCGCTGGTTCTCCAAGCTCCCCGGCGGGCGCTACGCGCCGGGCACGGGGGTCTTCCCGTCGCGCGACGAGGTCGTTCGCTATCTGGAGGACTACGCGACCGACAACGCGCTCGACGTGCGCCTGAACACCGAGGTGCAGCGCATCGACCGCGACGGCGCGGGCTGGGTCGTGCGCACGTCGGGCGCGGACGTCACCGCCGAGCACGTGGTCGTCGCGGCCGGCTACGAGCACACTCCGCAGATCCCGGACTGGCCCGGCCGCGAGCGCTTCCACGGGTCGCTGCTGCACGCGGCCGACTACCGCAACCCCGAGCCCTACCGTGACCGCGACGTCTTGGTGGTCGGCCCGGGCTGCTCGGGCATGGAGATCGCCTACGACCTCGCCGAGGGCGGTGCGGCGCGGGTCAGGCTCGCGGTGCGCACCCCGCCGAACATGCTCCTGCGCTCGCCGATCGGGCCCGCCTTCGCGCTCCTGCTGGCGCGGGTGCAACCGCAGCGGGCCGACCGGATCGTCAACTTCGTCCGCTCCAAGGCGATCGGCGACCTCACCGAGTACGGCCTGCCCGTTCCCGAGGAGGGGGCGTTCAGCCGCCTGCACCGTCTCCATGTGGCGCCGGCGATCATCGACAAGGTGGTCGTCGAGGCCATCCGGCAGCGGCGCATCGAGATCGTCGCGGGCGTCGAGTCGCTCGACGAGACCGGCGCCGGTCTGGCCGACGGCGCGCGGATCGAGCCCGACACGGTCATCGCCGCGACCGGTTACCGCCGCGGCCTCGAGGCCATGGTGGGGCACCTCGGCGTGCTCGACGACGACGGGATGCCGCGCGCGTTCGCGGCCGAGGCGGCAGCCCCCGGCCTGCGCTTCGTCGGCTACCTCCACCTGCCCGCTCAGCTGCGCTACTCCGGGCGCGAGGCCACGCGCGTGGCCAAGGCGATCGCCGGCGAGCTGCGGCCGCACTCCGGCACGGCGACCAGCGCCCACCTGGCCGCGTTCGAGACTCCCTAGCTGCCCGCGATACGCAGGAAAGCTTCCCAGCGGCGCTTGTCGCGCAGGGCGCGGCGCTGCTGCTCGCTGCCCGCCTCGGCCTCGTCGGCGGCCTGCTCGGCCTTGCGCAGGCGCTCCCGAAGGTCCGACGTGTCCAGGTCGCCGGGGGCCATGGCCTCCTCCACCAGCACGAGCACGCCCTCGGGGCCGACCTGGATGTAGCCCTCGCCCTGAGCGAAGCGCTCGATGTCGGACTCCGAGCGGTACAGGCGCAGCTCCGTGGGCTCGAGGATGCCCAGCAGCGGCTGGTGGTGGGCGAGGACGCCGATCGAGCCGACGGTCGTCCGCGTCGAGATCATCTCGACCTCGTCGTTGAAGACCTCGCCCTCGGGCGTGAGGACCTCGACCTTGAAGGCCGTGCGGGCCATCAGCCCTCGTCCCCGCCGTTCTCGTCGGTGCCCTCTTCGGCCTGCTCCTCCTGCTGGGCCTCCTCCTCCTGCTTGGGCTCGTCGCGGCGGCCGCTCTTGTTCGCCGCCTCGACCACCGCGTCGATCCCGCCCTTCATGAAGAAGGCCGACTCGGGCAGGTCGTCGTGCTTGCCGTCGAGGACCTCGCGGAAGGAGCGCACGGTCTCGTCGATCGGAACGTAGACCCCGGGGGTGCCGGTGAACTGCTCGGCCACGTTGAAGGGCTGGCTGAGGAAGCGCTCGATCTTGCGCGCGCGCTGGACGATGACCTTGTCCTCGTCGGAGAGCTCGTCGATGCCGAGGATGGCGATGATGTCCTGCAGCTCGCGGTAGCGCTGCAGCGTCTCCTTGACCTCGGTGGCCACGGCGTAGTGCTCCTCGCCGACGACCTCGGGCTTGAGGATCGTCGACGTCGAGTCCAGCGGATCGACGGCCGGGTAGATGCCCTTCTCCGAGATCGCGCGCGACAGGGTCGTCGTCGCGTTGAGGTGCGCGAAGACCGAGGCCGGGGCGGGGTCGGTGAGGTCGTCGGCCGGGACGTAGATCGCCTGGATCGAGGTGACCGAGCCCTCGCGCGTGGAGGTGATGCGCTCCTGCAGCTGGCCCATCTCGGTCTCCAGCGTGGGCTGGTAGCCCACCTGCGAGGGCATGCGCCCCAGCAGCGCCGAGACCTCCGAGCCGGCTTGCACGAAGCGGAAGATGTTGTCGATGAAGAGCAGCACGTCCTGACCCTGCTCGCGGAAGTACTCGGCCATGGTCAGGCCGGTGAGGGCAACGCGCATGCGCGCCCCGGGCGGCTCGTTCATCTGGCCGAAGACGAGCATCGTCTTGTCGATGACGCCCGACTCCTTCATCTCCAGCCACAGGTCGTTGCCCTCGCGCGAGCGCTCGCCGACGCCGCAGAAGGCCGACAGGCCGCCGTGCTCCTGGGCCAGGTTGTGGATGAGCTCCTGGATGATGACCGTCTTGCCGACGCCGGCGCCGCCGAACAGGCCGACCTTGCCGCCCTTGGCGTAGGGCGCCAAGAGGTCGACGACCTTGATGCCGGTCTCGAACATCTCGGTCGTCGGCGTCAGGTCGGTGACGTCGGGCGCGTCGCGGTGGATCGGCCAGCGCTCGTCGACCTCGATGGGGTCGCCCTGGTCGATGACCTCGCCGAGCAGGTTGAAGATGCGCCCCAGCGTCATCTCGCCGACGGGCACGGTGATCGGACCGCCGGTGTCGACGACCTCGACCCCGCGCGACAGGCCGTCGGTCGTGTCCATGGCGACCGCGCGCACGCGGTCGTCGCCAAGGTGCTGCTGCACCTCGCACACGAGGATGCCGGCGTCGCCGCGATCGATCGTGATCGCGCTGTTGATCTCGGGCAGCTCATCGGGGAAGACGGCCTCGATGACGACGCCCTGGATCTCCTCGATCCGGCCCGTGTTCTGCTTGGTCTCGGTCTCAGTGGTGGCAGCCATAAGTCTCCGTTTCACACCAGCGCTTCAGCGCCGGCGACAACTTCCATGATCTCTTGGGTGATCTCGGCCTGGCGCGCGCGGTTCATCTCCAGCGTGAGGTCCTCGATGACCTCGGCGGCGTTCTCGGAGGCGTTGCGCATCGCGGTCATGCGCGCGCCCAGCTCGGACGCGGTCGACTCGAGCAGCGCGCGGTAGAGCGAGATCTCGACGTAGTCGGGGATGAGGCGCTCGAGGATCTCCTCGGGCCCGGGCTCGTACTCGACCAGCGCGTGGTGGCCGGTGCCCTCGTCGTCGGAGTCCTCGTCCTCGGAGGTCTCGAGGATCGTCGCCTCCTGCAACGGCAGCAGCGTCTCGCGACGGACCTCCTGGACGAGGGGCGAGACGTAGCCGTTGTAGAAGATGTCGACGCGATCGACCTCGCCGTCGATGTAGGCGGTCATCAGGTCCTCGGCGATCTCGCGCGCGTCAGCGTAGGACGGCCGCTCGGTGAAGCCGACGTAGGCGCCCGCGACCTCGCGCTTGCGGAAGGCCAGCGACGAGACGCCGCGGCGGCCCGATGCGTAGAAGGTCACGTCGCGACCGTCGCCCTCGTACTCGACGGCGGCGCGGGTGCCCGCGCGCAGGATCTGCGAGTTGAACGCGCCCGCCAGGCCGCGGTCGGCGGTCACGAGCAGGATCGCGATCGTCTGCTCGGACTCGTGCTGCTTGAGGATCGGCAGCTTGCCCACCTCCCCGCCGGCGGCCTCGGCCGCCTGGCGGGTCATACGGCGGATCGCCCCCGCGTACGGGCGCAGGTGAGCGATGCGCTGCTCGGCGCGGCGCAGCCGCGCGGCCGCCACCATCTCCATCGCCCGCGTGATCTTGCGGATGTTCTTGACCGAGTCGATCCGGTTCTTGACGTCGCGCTGCGTGGCCATGGGCTAGGCGGGGGCCGCCGCCTCCTCCTGGTCGGCGGAGGCCTCGGCGTCGCCCTCTTCGCCGCCGTCGGCGTCCGAGGAGGAGCGGATGCCCTCCTGCTCGCGCGTCGTCTCGCCGACGTCGCGCTCGTCGAGCGGCTGGCCCTCCTCGTCGAGGTCGTAGCCGAAGTCGTCGGCGAACTCCGCGACCGCCGCGCGCACGGCCTCCTGGGTCTCGTCGCTCCAGTCGCCCTCGCGGATCTTGGTCAGCAGCTCCTCGTGCTCGGAGTGCGTGCGCGAGGTCAGGCCGTCGAGGAACTCGGGGACCCGCTCGACCGCGATCCGGTCGAGGAAGCCGTTGGTGGCCGCGAAGACCTCCACGACCTGGTCCTCGATGGGCCGCGGCGCCCGCTCCTTCTGGTTCAGCGTGGCCACCAGGCGCTCGCCGCGCGACAGCGTGCGCTGGGTCTCGACGTCCAGGTCGGAGCCGAACTGGGCGAAGGCCTCGAGGTCGCGGTACTGCGAGAGCTCGAGCTTCAGGCGCCCGGCGACCTTGCGCATCGGCGTGATCTGCGCGTTGCCGCCCACGCGCGACACCGAGATGCCGACGTTGATGGCCGGGCGCACGCCCGAGAAGAACAGCTTGGACTCCAGGAAGATCTGCCCGTCGGTGATCGAGATGACGTTGGTCGGGATGTAGGCCGACACGTCGCCCGCCTGGGTCTCGATGATCGGCAGCGCGGTGAGCGAGCCGCCGCCCTCGTCGTCGGAGAGCTTGCACGCGCGCTCGAGCAGCCGTGAGTGCAGGTAGAACACGTCGCCCGGGTAGGCCTCGCGACCCGGCGGGCGGCGCAGCAGGAGCGACATCTGCCGGTATGCGTAGGCGTGCTTGGTGAGATCGTCGTAGACGGTCAGCGCGTGCTGGCCCTTGTAGGTGAAGTACTCCGCCATCGCGCAGCCCGCGTAGGGGGCCATGTACTTGATCGGCGCGGCCTCGTCGGCCGCCGCGGCGACGATGATCGTGTTCTCGAGCGCGCCGTTCTCGGCCAGCGTCTCGGCCAGGGCGACCACCGTCGCCATGCGCTGGCCGATGGCCACGTAGACGCAGATGAGGTCCTTGTCGCGGTTGTTGATGATCGTGTCGATCGCGATCGCCGTCTTGCCGGTCTGGCGATCGCCGATGATCAGCTCGCGCTGGCCGCGGCCGATGGGAATCATCGAGTCGATCGCCTTCAGGCCCGTCTGCATCGGCTCCTTCACCGGCTGGCGCTGCACCACGCCGGGCGCCTTGATCTCGGCCGGGCGCGTCTCGGACGAGTCGATCTCGCCCTTGCCGTCCAGCGGGCGGCCGAGCGGGTCGACGATCCGCCCCAGCAGGCCCTCGCCCACCGGGATGTCGAGCAGGTGGTCGGTGCGCTTGACGGTGTCGCCCTCGACGACCTTCTCCCACTCGCCGAAGAGCACGACGCCGACGTTGTCGGACTCGAGGTTCAGCGCGAGGCCGGTGACGCCGTGGGGCAGCTCGAGCATCTCGAGCGAGCGGCAGTTCTCCAGGCCGTGGACGCGCGCGATGCCGTCGGCCACCGAAAGGACGGTGCCCACCTCGGTGAGCTCGGCCGAGCCGGCGTCGAGGCCCTCGATGCGGCTCTTGAGGATGCTGGTGATCTCGTCAGGCTTGATCTTCATTGCGAAAGGAGCTCCAGTTTCGCTCTCCGGTCGCCGCGGACGGCGACCTGTGGGCGACGGTTTAGGTAGTCACGACCTGCTTGCGAAGGTTGTCGAGTCGGGTGCGGATGGACGCGTCGATGATGGAGTTCCCGACCCGCACGACGATCCCACCCAGGATCTCGGGGTCGACGGCGCTCGTCAGCTCCACGGTACGCCCCGTCTGCCGGCCGATCTCGTCGCCCACGCGCTCGGCGACCGACGGATCGAGCTCCACGGCGCTCGTGATCTGGACGGCGAGGAGATGGTTGGCCTCGCGCCACAGGCGGTCGTACTCACGGCGCACGCGGAAGATGACCGGCATGCGGTGGTTCTCCAGCAGCAGCGCGAGGAAGTTCACGAAGCTCTCGTCGGCCTCGGTGACCGTCCGGCGCAGGCCGTCCTGCTTCTCGTCCGTCGAGAAGTAGGGCGAGAAGAAGAACATCTGCAGCTCGTGCGACTCGTTCAGCGCCTCGGCGAACTCCCCGAGCTGCTCGCGCACGAGGTCGAGCTTGTCTTGCTCGGTGGCCACCTCGAACAGCGACCGCGCGTAGACCTCTGCGATCTCCTCCATGCCCTAGTTCCTGTGCTCCCCGCCGAGTGAGCTGAAGTCCAGCTCGCCGAGGGCCTCCTCGACCAGCCGCTTCTGATCGTCGTCGTCGAGCGTCTTGCGGGTCACCTTCTCGGTGGCCAGGATCGTGAGGTCGGCGACCTCGGAGCGGATCTCCTGGATCGCGCGGCGCGTCTCGGCCTCGATGTCGCGGCGGGTCTGCTCGAGCAGCTCCTCGCGCTTGGCCCTGGCCTCCTCGACGGACTCGCGCTCGACGACCTCGCCGGCCTTGCGCGCGCGGACGAGGATCTCCTCGGCCTGGGTGCGCGCCTCGCGCAGCCGCCCGCGGTACTCCTCCAGCAGCGCGGCGGACTCGGCCCGCGCGCGCTCGGCGGTCTCGATCGACTCCTCGATCATGTGCTGGCGCTTCTCGAGCGCCTCGGTGATGGCGGGCCATGCGTACTTGCGCAGGATGAAGAGCGCCACGAGGAAGGCGAGGAAGGTCCAGATCATCAGCCCCACGTCGGGACTGACGAGGAAGTTGCTCGATTGCTCCTTGGCGGCCTGGGCCAGCGGCGTGACGATCGCGAGCATGGGGCTCCTAGCCGAGGAAGAAGGCGATCAGGCCGAAGATGAACGCGTAGAACACGATCGCCTCGGTCAGGGCGAAGCCCAGCCACTGGATCGAGGTGATCTCGTCGCGCATCTCGGGCTGGCGGGTCACCGACTCGATGACCTTGCCGAAGATGAAGCCGACGCCGATCCCGGGGCCGATGGTGCCCAAGCCGGCCCCGATACCGAGGGCGATGGCCTTGCCGGCCTTGCGGCCGTACTCCGCCGGATCGGCGGCCTGGGCGATCTGCGTGATGACGGACAGGTCCACTGCAATTGCTCCTTTAGTGCTCCTCGGAGACGGCGCCGCCGAGGTAGATCGCGGTCAGGGTGGCGAAGATGAAGGCCTGCAGCGTGGCGACCAGGCCCACCTCGAAGAGGAAGAAGGCCACCGCCATCACGCCGGTGACGAGCCCGAGAATGACCGAGCCGAAGATGGCGAGGTTGAGCAGCACGACCAGCCCGCCGCCCATGAACAGGATCAGCAGATGGCCAGCCAGGATGTTGGCGAAGAGTCGGACACTCAGGCTGACGAGGCGGACGAAGTGCGAGATGACTTCGATGAAGAAGATGGGGATGCGGGCGGGACCCTCGACGCCGGCCGGGATCCAGCCCTTGAGGTACCCCACGAAGCCCTTGGCGCGGATGCCCTCGACGTGGTAGCTGATCCACACCATCAGGGTGAGGACGAGCGGCACCGAGAGGTTGGCCGTCGCCGCGTACAGCGCCAGGCTCGGGACCTGCACCCCGAAGATGTCCACCGTGTGCTCGGTGTTCGTCGGCAGCGGCAGGTAGCCGATGATGTTCGAGAACCAGATGAACAGGAAGATGGTCGCGATGAACGGGAACCACTTCGCGGCCATGCGGTCGTCCATATTCCCGCGCGTGATGTTGTCGCGCATCAGGCCGAAGGCGGCCTCGACGGCCGTCTGCAGCTTGTTGGGGCGGTCGTGCATCCGGCGCGCGACGTAGATCATCGTGAAGCACGTCAGGGCGGTCGCGACGAGGACGTAGAAGACGGCCTTGTTGAACTCGATCGGCCCGATCGAGAACCAGGGATCGAGCTTGAACTCGTCCTGGGGCCGATAGCTCTCGTTGATGTTCAGCGCCATGGCCGTCGCCGGCCCGACCAGGATCAGGGCGAACGGCGTCAGGACGCTGAGCAGGCGACGCGCCATCAGGCGGTCTGCTGGGGCTTGTCGAAGGGGCGCATGATCATGGACACGGTGAGATACGCGGTGACGAGAACGAGGATGAGGACGGCGGCGGCGAGGCCCGCGTCATCGCCCTCCGCCAAGCCGACGGCCAGGATCGTAAGGGCTACCAGCCATCCGCGTCCGATCATGGACCCGACCGCGATGCCCGCGACCACGCGCGGGTCGTCGGAGGCCGCCGCCTTGCGGGTGAGGACGACCTGGATCACGCGCTGGACCAGCCACACCGCGGCTGCGGCCGCGTAGCCGATCATCGGCAGGTCGGCGGCCAGGAAGACGGGCAGGGCAAGGATGAGGATCACGATGTCGAGGTAGCGCAGGGCGAGCATCAGAGGTCACCGAAGCGGCGTGCGACAACCACGTTCCCAATTACGGCGCCGATGAATACGCCGGCGATGCCGAGCGGCACAGGAACCCCGGCGACGGCCCCAACGCCGAGCCCCACGGCGCCGCAGAGGACGATCGTCGCGACGACCAGGCTGCCCGCCACCGCGCCGCGCATCGTCGGCCGCCTCGGAGGGTCGGTCATCGGCATCGCTCTCTGGGGGCTGTGCTTCGGACATGGTCGATGGTCGCGCGCACGGGAGCCCTGAACCGCCCGCGCTGGGGCGGGTCCTGGATCGGCTCGAGGGGGGTCGGGGGACATACCCTCCCGGCGGCGGCGCGAAGGGTATCTGATCGGATGAGCTTGTAACAACTTTGTGACAGTGCGCTCGATCTCCGACGTGTAGTCGGTTCCAAGGCCGGGCAGGCCCGTCCACGGTGGACTGGTTGTTCGCATACGGATCGCTGCTGCCCGCCGGGGGCAGCGCGCTGCCCGACGGCGCGGTGCCCGCGAACCTGGTCGGGTGGCGGCGCTCATGGGCGGTGGCGATGGACAACAGCGTCGACCTCCCCGGCTACAAGCACTACGTGACCGCCGACGGCCGGCGCCCTGCGGTGATGGTCTGCTACCTCGACATCGCCGAGCATCCCGGCGGCGTGGTCAACGGCGTCGCGCTGGCGGTCGGCGCCGATGAGCTGCCGGCGCTCGATGCCCGCGAGCGCAACTACGAGCGCCGCGACGTCACCGGCGAGCTCGACGTCGCGCTGGACGGGCGCGTGTGGGCCTATGCCGGCACCCGAGCCGGGCGCATCCGGGCCGGGCGCGGCAGGCGCGAGCGGCGCCTGGCCGTCGCCGGCGACTACCACGAGCGCGTCATGGCGGGCTTCGAGCTTCTCGACGAGCGCGGGCGCTTCGAGGCGCTCACCGAGCCGCCGGGCGCTCCGGTGACCGAGCTGGCCGTCGTCCACCGCGCGCCGGTGGCCGAGCCGCGCAGCGCCCGCGGATATGACTGACAGCGCGACGGGCGCGGACGCGCGAGAATGGGTGGCGTGAGGCTGCACCGCGCGCCAGTCGTTCCGCCGACGCCGGCGTACGAGCACGAGCTCGGGGCGCTGCTGCGCATCGCCCAGGAGGGCTTCTATTGGCAGGGCGAGGTGGAGGACCTGCTGATCGCCATCCGCGACGGCGGCGACCTCGCACAGCTCGCCCGCGCGGGCGGGCCGATCATCAGCCGCTACGAGGCGATGCGCGTCACGCTCGGCGCGTTCGGCGACCCGAGCCTGCGCGACGACCTGCGGGCTCTGGACGAGATCTTCGCCAATCACGCGATGCTGCTGAACTGCGCGCTCGACCTGCTGGCGGTGAGCTGGCGCTCGGAGCGCCTGCGCGAGGAGCAGGGCCGGCTGGGCGGCGTCGGCCCGCAGGGCGAGCGGCTCGCGGAGCTCACCGCGCGCTTGAAGCGGCGCGCCGGCGGCGCGTGAGCGCGCGCTGGGATCGGGCCGCCGCCACCGTCGCGGTGATGCTCGGCCTACTTCTCGTGGTCGGCGCGTCCTCGCGGCGCGGCCTGGACGGCGGTCTGGCCCGGCCCGCGCTGCCGGCGTGGCCCCTGCTCTTCGTCGTCGGCGTCGGGCTGGTGATGTCCGCCGCCATGGGGATCGCGGTGCTCGTGCCGCTGGCGCGCCACCGCGCGGACCACCCGGGGCGGCGCGCGCTGCGCGCCGGGCCCCTGACGCTGGCGCTCTCGCTGCTCGTCCCGGCCGCCGTCATCGCCATCTACGCGACCCCGCTCACCGGCGGGCCCCGCGCGACGCTCGCGCCGCCTCCGAGCAGCTCCACCCATGACCCGCGCGAGCGCAAGCCGTCCGAGCCCGGCCCCGACCACAGCAAGGGGATCGCCGCCCTGGCCGCCGGCATCGCCGCGGGCGTCGTGGGCCTCGCGGCCGTGGCTCTCGCCCGGGCGCGCCGGCGCGACCCCGAACCGCTGCCGCGGGCCGCTGTGGCCGAGGGCGCGCGCGACGCCGCCGCGGCCGCCGCGATCCCGGCCGACCCGCGGGCCGCCGTGCTGGCAGCCTATGCCCGGATGGAGGCGGCCCTCGCGACCGTCGGGCTCGCCCGGCGCCCCAGCGACGCCCCCCGCGAGTACCTCGCGCGCCTGGAGGCCGGGCTCGGCGGAGGACGCGCGCCCGCCGCGCGGCTGACCGAGCTCTTCGAGCGCGCGCGGTTCAGCCCGCATCCGGTCGGCGAGGACCTGCGCCGCGAGGCGATCGGCGCCCTGGAGAGCCTGCGGGCCGAGCTCGAGGCGCCGGCATGAACGCGGCCCTGACCGTGCTCGCCGTCGTCATCGCCGCCGGCGCGGTGCGCGCCCTGACCGAGACGCTGCCGCCGCTGCGCCGGCCGGCGCGCCCCGGGCCCTCCTCGGGCGCCGTGGCCACGGGCGACCGCGAGCGGCTGGATCGCGTGGTGAGCACCGCAACGACGCACGCCGGCGACCTGCACCTGCGCCTGCGCCCGATCCTGCGCGAGATCGCCGCCGACGGGCTGCGGCGCCATGGCGTCGAGCTCGACGCGCAGCCCCAGGCCGCCCAGCAGCTGCTCGCGCCGGACACCTGGGAGATCGTGCGCCCCGATCGCCCACGACCCGGCGACGCCTTCGCGCCCGGGCTGGCGCCCAAGCGCCTGGACGCCGTCCTGGATGACCTCGAGGCGCTGCTGGGATGACCGACCCCCATCCCCGTCACGTCGCCGCTCCGGCCGAGGCGATCCTCGACGAGGTGGAGCGCGCGGTGGTCGGCAAGCGCGAGGTGCTCGAGCTCGTGCTGCTCGCGCTGCTGGCCGACGGCCACGTCCTGCTCGAGGACGTGCCGGGCGTGGCCAAGACGCTGATCGCACGCTCGTTCGCCGCCGCGACCGGGCTGCGCTTCGGCCGTGTGCAGTTCACGCCCGACCTGCTGCCCTCCGACGTGACCGGCTCGTCGGTCTTCGACCAGCGCTCCGCGAGCTTCGAGTTCCGGCCCGGGCCCGTGTTCTGCAACCTCCTGCTCGGCGACGAGATCAACCGCGCCCCGCCCAAGACGCAGGCCGCGCTCCTGGAGGCGATGCAGGAGCGCCAGGTCACCGCCGACGACGGTACCCACCGCCTCGAGCCGCCGTTCCTGGTGCTGGCCACGCAGAACCCGATCGAGTACGAGGGCACCTACGCGCTGCCCGAGGCCCAGCTCGACCGCTTCCTCATGCGCCTGGGCGTCGGCTACCCCTCGGCAGGCGACGAATGGAGCATGCTCGACGCCCGCGCCCGGCGCGGGACCGACGCGGTGACGCTCAAGGCGATCATCGATCGCGAGGGGCTGCTGCGCCTGCAGGCCGCCGTCGAGGCCGTCCACGTCGGCGCCGCCGTCGGGCGCTACATGGTCGCCCTCGCCACGGCCACGCGCGAGAGCTCGGAGGTCGAGGTCGGCGCCAGCCCCCGCGGCTCGCTGGCGCTGCTGCGCCTGGCGCGCGCGCGGGCCGCGATGGAGGACCGCGACTTCGTCGTGCCCGATGACGTCAAGGCCATCGCCGTGCCCGCGCTGGCCCACCGCCTGGTGCTGCGCCCGGAGCTGTGGGTGCGCCGCGTCGCTGCCGCCGACGTCGTGCGGCGGCTGCTCGACGCCGTGCCGGCGCCCCCGGCGACCGAGCCGCAGGACGATGAGCGCGCGCGCGTCACCGGCGCTCGTTAGCTGGGTCGTCCTCGGCGCGGCCGCGGCGCTGGCGGCCGTCGTGCTCGGCGAGCCGGCGCTCGCCGCCCTCGGCGCACCCTTCGCCGTCGCGGCGGCCGCGGGCATCGCCCTGGCCGGCGACCCGCGCGTGCGCGTCCGGGCCTCGGTGGTGCCGGAGCGGCTGCTCGAAGGCGACGAGGCGGTGGTCACCTACGACGTGCGCGCCGACGGCGGCGCCGAGTGGCTCGAGCTGCGTGTCGTCCTGCCCCCCGGGCTCGAGGCCGAGGCCGCTGACGCGGCGCACGTGCTGCGCATCGTTCCCGGCGACCATCGCCTCGTCGACGTGCCCGTGCGCGCGACGCGCTGGGGCGGACATCTGGTCGGCGCCGCACGCGTGCGGGCCACCGGGACGATCGGCGCCGTGTGGTTCACCGGTGCCGCGCCCGCGGAGACCGCCATCCGCGTCCTGCCGGGGATCGAGCGCCTGCGCTCGCTCGTGGCCCCGGCGCGCACGCAGCCCGCGGTCGGCCCGCGGCGCTCGGGCGCGCGCGGCGACGGGCTCGAGCTCGCCGACGTGCGCCCGTGGATCCCGGGCGACCATCCGCGGCGGATGCACTGGCGCGCGACGGCCCGCCGCGGCGAGCCCTTCGTCGCCGAGCGCCATCCCGAGCGCGCCGCGGACGTGCTGATCTTCGTCGACACCTTCGCCGACACGTCGGCCGAGCCACCCGCCCGCGACGGCGCGCTGACGCTCGCGATCCGCGCCGGCGCCGGGCTGGCCGAGGCCCATCTGCGCGTGCGCGACCGCGTGGGCGTGGTCACCTTCGGCGGGGTGCTGCATTGGCTGGCGCCCGGGTCCGGCGTCACGCACGCCCTGCGGATCGCCGACGCCCTGGCCAGCAGCGAGGTCTTCATGAGCTACGTCGCCCACGACGTCACCATGGTCCCGCCCGCCATCCTGCCCTCGCGCGCGCTCGTGCTCGCGATCACGCCGCTGCTCGACGAGCGGGGCGCGCGAGGCCTGCTCGACCTCTGTGCGCGGGGACACGACGTCGCCGTCATCGAGATCGACGCCCCCGCGCTGGTGGGCGGCAGGGCCGACCCGGTCACGCGGCTGTGGACGCTGCGGCGGGCGGCGATGCGCGCCCGGCTGGCCGAGATGGGCGCGACCACCGCCACCTGGGACGGCAGTCGCGCGCTCGAGTCGGTGCTCGAGGAGGTGACGGCATCCCGGCGCGCATCGCGGCTCGCGGCACACGGCTAGCGCTCGCGCTCGCGGCGCTCGCCGTCGCGGCCGCCGTGGCGCTGAGCGCGCTGCTCAGCGCGGCGACGGGCGCCGGCGCCGTGCTCGCGCTCGCCGGGCTCGCCCTGCTGGCGGTCCGCCACCCGGCCGCGCTCGCCGGCGCCCTCGCGGCCCTCGCGGTCTCCGTCGCGGTCGCCCTCGACCGGGGCGCCGCCCCGGCGGCGGCGCCGCTGTGGGGCGTCGGGCTGCTGGCGGCGGGCGCGCTGGCCGAGCGCGCCCTCACGCTCCCCGGCGACGGCGAGATCGAGGCCGATGCGCTCGTCGGCTGGCTGGCGGGACTCGGCGCGCTGGCCGGCGTCGGCCTTGCGGCCGGCGCACTCGTGCTGCTCGCGGCGACGACGAGCGCCGGGACGACCGTCGCGGGCCTCGCGGCCGGTGCGGTGCTGGCCGTCGTGCCGGCCGTGCTCGCCCGCCGGCGGCGGCGCGCAGACCCGGGAGTACGCTGAGGACGTGGCGCACGAGCACGCGCACGGCCATGCCCATCACCACCACGGCCCGGCGGCCGACGCCGACCGCCGCTGGCTGGCGGTCGCGCTGGGCGTCATCGCGACCTTCATGGTCATCGAGGTCGTCGCCGGCATCCTGGCCGACTCGCTGGCGCTGCTCTCCGACGCGGCACACATGCTCACCGACGCGGGCGCCATCGCGGTCGCGCTGTACGCCGCCGGGCTGGCCGCGCGGCCGGCCGCCGGACGCTTCACCTTCGGCCTCGGGCGCGCCGAGATCCTCTCGGCCCAGGGCAACGGCGCGACCCTGCTGGTGCTGGCGGGCGTCATCGCGGTCGAGGCGATCCGGCGCCTGTGGTCGGCCCCCGACGTCGAGGGCGGCTTCGTGCTCGTCGTCGGCCTGCTCGGCGCCTGCGCGAACATCGGCGCCGCCATGGCGCTGGGCAAGGCCGAGCGGCGCTCGCTGAACGTCGAGGGCGCTCGCGCCCACGTGCTCACCGACCTCTACGCGTCGCTCGCCGCCGCGACCGCCGGCGCCATCGTGCTCATCACGGGCTTCAACCGCGCCGACGCGATCGCCTCGCTCCTGGTGGCCGCGCTGATGCTGCGCTCGGGCCTGCGCCTGCTGCGCGATGCCGGCCGCGTCCTGCTGGAGGGCGCCCCGGAGGGGGTCGACCCGCAGGCCGTCGGCCACGCCCTGGCCGCCTACCCGGGCGTCGTCGAGGTCCACGACCTGCACATCTGGGAGGTCACCTCGGGCTTCCCCGCCCTGGCCGCGCACGTTCTCGTGGCCCCGGGCGACGACTGCCACGGCGTGCGGCGCGCGCTGCAGAACATGGCCGGCGAGCGCTTCGGCATCGAGCACGTCACCTTGCAGGTCGACCACGCGCCGGCCGGCGACCGTCTGCTGGAGATCGAGCCCCGGAGGTAGCCCAATGCAGGTCGGCCTGTCGATGTTCATCACCGACGAGACCATCACGCCCGTCGCCCTCGGCCGCGCCGCCGAGGACGCCGGCTTCGAGTCGCTCTTCGTGCCCGAGCACACGCACATCCCCGCCAGCCGCGAGAGCGCGTGGCCCGGCGGCGACGAGCTGCCGCGCGAGTACTCGCACACGCTCGATCCGTTCGTGTCGCTGAGCGCGATCGCGGCGACCACCGAGCGCCTGCGGATCGGAACCGGCATCGCGCTGATCGTCGAGCGCGACCCGATCACCCTGGCCCACGAGGCCGCCTCGCTCGACCACCTCTCCGGCGGGCGCTTCGAGCTCGGGATCGGCGCCGGCTGGAACCTCGAGGAGATGAGCAACCACGGGACCGACCCGGCCACGCGCTTTCGCGTCATGCGCGAGCGCACGCTGGCGATGCGCGAGATCTGGACCAGCGACGAGGCGTCCTTCCACGGCGAGTTCGTCGACTTCGATCGCATCTGGTCGTGGCCCAAGCCGGTGCAGAGCCCGCTGCCGGTGTGGATCGGCGGCACCGGCCCGCGCGTCCTGGACCGCGTCCTCGAGTACGGCGACGGCTGGTTTCCGAACATGCGCGACCTCGACGAGCTCGCGACGCGCATCGCCGAGCTGCAGCGCCGCGCCGCCGACGCGGGCCGCGAGCGGATCCCGATCACCTACTTCGGCCTGCGCGGCGCCGATGACGAGACGCTCGACAAGATGGCGGCGGCGGGCGTCGACCGCGTGCTGCTCATGCTGCCGCCCGCCGGCGCCGACGAGACCATGCCGCGCCTGGAGCGCTACGCGGCGCTCGCCGAACGCCACCGCTGATGGACGAGGCCCGCTCGCGTGCGCGCCTGTCGGCGGCGCGCGTCGGCCACCTGGCCACCGTGCGCCCCGACGGCCGCCCGCACGTCGTCGCGTGCTGCTTCGCGCTGCACGGCGATCGTCTGTGGACGGCGGTCGACGCCAAGCCGAAGGCCACGCCCCTGCTGCAGCGCCTGGCCAACGTCCGCGCCCACCCGTGGGCCAGCCTGCTGGTCGACCACTACGAGGAGGACTGGGACGCGCTGTGGTGGGTGCGCGTCGACGGCGCCGCCGCCGTCGTCGAGGACGGCGCGGAGCGCGAGGAGGCCGTGGCCGCCCTGGTCGCCAAGTACGACCAGTACGCGACCGCCGCGCCGAGTGGCGCGGTCATCGCGATCGCGGTCGAGCGGTGGAGTGGGTGGTCGGCGCGGTGAGTGGTCCGCGTTGCGCTCGCCGCGCCGCGCGGCGCTGACTGCCGCATCGAGGGGAGCGGGGGTGAGACTCCCTGTGTCAAGCCTGCTGTGCGGTGAGGCGCTGGAGGGCTCGGTGGTGGACGGGGTCGTAGGTGCTGTGGTCATGGCACCTGCGCCAGATCACGCCGCACCAGGCGCGTCCGAGGATGCGGATGGTGTGGGGGTGAGAGCAGCCGCGGGCGCGGGCGCGGTCGTAGATGTCGGTGGCCCAGGGGTTGTGGTGGTGGCTGGTGTCGGCCATGGTGGCGATCGCTTTGCGCAGGCGGTGATCGCAGGCCGATCGGAATCTGGCGCGCTTGGATTTTCCGGACTCGATGGCGACGGGGGCCTGGCCGGCGTCGCCGGTCAGCGCTGCCTTGGTCGGGTAGCGCTCGCGACAGTCACCCATCTCAGAGAGGATCGCGGCGGCGCAGACCGCGGAGTTTGGGTCGCGAAACAGCGAGCGGAACGTCGGTCCGTCGGGATGGTCGGCCAGCGCGCTGCGCAGTTCGCGGGTCAGCTGGGCGATGTGCGCGACGATCGCTTCCAGCGCGGCGACGAGCGCGAGGACGATCTGGCGTCGTGCATCGGTCTCGAGCTGTGCGGCGCGGCCGCAGGCGGCGTCGCGCAGCCGAGTGACCAGCTCCCCCGCGGACTTGCCGCCCCAGTATTGCTGTCGGGCCAAAAAGCGCGCCATGCGCTGCTCGCCGAGACCGTGGGCGTCGGTCGGGGATGGGTAGCGCTTGAGGAACGCCAGCGCGATCGGGCTGTCGATATCGCGAAAGACAGGCGCGGCGCCGGGCCAGAACGCTTCCAGCTGCGCGCGCAGCTCGTTGGCGATCGCGACCCGGTGAGCGACGAGGTCCTCACGCGAGCGCGACAGCGCCCGCAGCGCCTTGGTGGCGTCCGAGTCGGGGACCAGGACGCGGAAGCGGTGGCGGTCGGTGCGCGCGAGCTCGGCGAGCACGAACGCGTCGAAGCTGTCGCTCTTGGCGCCCGCCGCGGTGAACCCTGCGCGCATCGCGGCGACCTGGTTGGGATGCACCGCGATGACCCGCAGCCCGGCGTCCAGCAGCCGCTCGGATCAGCAACCCGTCCGGGCGCTCAACGGCAACCCGCCCGACCCCAAGCTCGATCAGGCGCGCGCACAGCGCCGTGATCCCGCGCTCGTCATGGCGATAGCGACGCCCCTCGACGATCCGCCCATCGCCATCGGTGATACAAACGGCGTGCTCCTCGCTGGCCCAAACAACGCCAGCAAAGCGACCCTCGTTCACGACTCCTCCCTTCAACCGATGCTGTTGACTGCGGCCGGCGGCGAGGTACCGTGGCGAGTGCTCATTGACGGCGCTCTGAGGGCGCAACTCCCAGTTGCAGCTCAGGACACCTCGACGGACCGCCGGGACGCGCTGGTCTCACTCTGGCCCTCCACACCGGCAAGCGGTGTTGGCGCTCTCCCGGCGGCCGCCGGCACCACCAAGGATGACCAATGAGCGGCGGCCCGGGCGCGGGCGGCCCCCTGGCGCGTTGGCGCTTCTCGGGATGACGATCGGGGAGTTCGTCGGCATATACCCGACAAACTCCCCGATCGTCTCGCCGCGGGGAGAGCGGCTGCGCGCCACGGACCCGGGCCAGCGCCGGGACACCCTTCCCTCGGTGCGGCTCTAAGCGCCGCGCGGCGCCGCGAGCGCCGAGCGGACGACTACCCCCCGCAGAGCACGACCGGATCGCCGAGCCCGCCGACGATCTGCGGCAGCGACAGCGCGGCGGCCACGGCGAGCGCCGCCACGGCGACCGCGAGCGCGCGCAGGCGGCGGGCGTCGGTGCCGGGCACGGCGTCCTGGAGCAGCTCGCGCACGCGCGCGGCAGTGCCGTCGCCGCCGAGGGCGGCCATGCCGGCGCGCGTCGTCGCGCCGGTCGCCGCCTTGCAGATGGCCGAGGCCAGCGCCAGGCGGTCGGCGCGCCCGCGGACCGCGGAGCGGTCGGCGTCGCGCTCGATGTGAAAGCGCAGCTGGCGCACGGCGTGCGCCGTGCCGGGCAGCGGACGCCCGAGCACGCGGCAGAGCTCCGCGTAGAGCAGGATGTAGCGGTGACGGCGGCGGATGTGGGCGCGCTCGTGGGCGATCGCGGCCGCCAACTCCGCGTCGTCGAGGCGCGCGAGCGCCCCGGCGGAGATGACCAGCGTGGGCCGGGCGAGGCCGGCGGCGGCGAGGACGACGTCGTCGCCGCCGACGATCACGCTGCCCTCGGGCCCGCGCCCCAACGGCGCGCGCACGAGCCGGCGCACAGCGAACGCAGCCTGCGCGACGCGCAGCAGCGCCCATACCAGCGACGCGGCCAGCGCCAGCCCTCCGAGCGCCGCCGCGGCGTGGCCGGCGACCTGGTGGTGCGGCGCGCACGGCCACTCGGCGAAGGCGCGCAGCAGATGCCACGGATGCAGTAGAACGAGCGCGCCCGCCACCGTCCCGACCACGACAAGCGCCCGCAGGCCAAGTGCAGCGGCCCACAGCAGCAGGGCAGTGGTCGGTTCGGCCCGCCGGAGCGCCAGCAGATGCGGCAGGACGATCCCTCCGGACGCGGCAGCGGCGACGAGCGCCGCGAGGGTCATCGCATCCGCTCCACCGCGACCTCGTCGGCCAGCCGCCCCAGCTCGGCCGCTTCGTCGCGCGGCAGGCTGCCGATGAGCTGCGCGATCGCGACCTGTCGGGCCTCGGACGACGCGCCGCGGAGCGTGTGCTCCATCGAGCGCGACAGGTACTCGGCCTCCGACAGCGAGGGCGCGTAGACGATCACGTGGCCTTCGCGCCGGCGCGTGAGCAGCCCGCGCTCGGCCAGCCGGTTGAGCACGGTCTGCACCGTGTTGTAGGCACCTTGATGGTTGGGCGGCAACGCCTGGCGAACCTGCTCGACCGTGCCCTCGTCGAGCCGCCAGATGGCCGCCATGATCTGCGTCTGGAGCTCGCCTTGCAGCGGTGTGACGTCTGTCATGGTGCCGCGCATCATCGCAGAGGCCGTCGCCCGCGGGCGAAGGTTCTCAGCCCACCATGTGCACGACCGTCGTGCCCGCCTGGGCGAAGCCGGCGCGCGCGTAGACGCGTTCGGCGCCGTCGTCGCCTGGAGTCAGGAAGCACAGCTCGGCGCCGGCGGCAACGGCGTCGGCCGCGGCGGCCGCCGTCAGCGCGGCCGCGATCCCGCGCCGGCGGAAGCGCTCGCGCACGCCGATGCCGCCAAGCTCGCTGACGCCCTCGGCGATGTCGCTGCGAAACGCCGCGCCGGCCGGCTCGCCGCCGGCGCGCGCCAGCAGGCCGCGTCCGGCGTAACCCGCCACCTGCGCGTCGGTGGGCGGACCGTCGCCGAACGCCTCGGCCGCCGTCTGCAGCAGCGCCCGCGCGTCGACGCCGCCGAGGACGCGGGCGATAACCACTCCGTCGGGCGCGGGCACCTCGCGCAGCGCCGTGGCCGGGAGCGTCATGACCGGATAGCGGCCCTGCAGCTCGAAGCCCGCGCCCGCCAGCGCCGCCTCCAGGCCCGGCGCGCACTCCGCCACGAACTCCAGGCGCGGCGTCAGGCCGTGCGCCGCGAAGGCCGCGCGCAGGGCGTCGATCCCCTCCCACGCGACGGCCCCCGCGTTCGGCACCGCGTAGTTGAGATAGGGATGGTCGGACGCGCGATTGCGGTACAGGGTGAACGCCCCGGCGACGACCACGTCGCGCTCCGCCGCGTTGACCGCGCGGATCGAGGCCTGGACGCGCTCGGCGACGTTCACCCGAGGTCGATCAGCTCGAAGGCCACCGCGCCATCTTCGCCGATCCGCGCCATCCCCATCGTGTGCGCCGGCTGCCGGCGGCGGTCGGTCGGGCTGCCCGGATTGAAGATCTGAAAGCCCGTGGCGGGGTCGGTCTCGTGCAGCGGGATGTGCGAGTGGCCGAAGACCACCGCGTCGGCATCGGGGAAGCGGCGCTGCAGCCGCGCCAGGCGCCCGGCGGCCGCCCCGCCGTCGTGGACCATGGCGATGCGCGCCCCCCCGACGGTCACCATCCGGGCCGACGGCAGCAGGCGGCGGACCTCGTCGTCGTCGATATTGCCGTGGACCCCGGCCACCGGGCGGCCGAGCGCGCGCAGGTCGGCGAGCACCTCGGCGGTCACGAGGTCGCCCGCGTGCAGCACGAGGTCGGCCGACCGCAGGCGCTCCACGCAGGCCTCGGGCAACGCACGCGCGCCGCGGGGCAGGTGCGTGTCGGAGATGACGGCCAGCAGCACGCTCACCCGGTGGCGATCGTGGCGAGGTCCTCGTCGGTGAGCTCGAGGTTCGCCGCCACCGTCAGGGGCTCCACCTGGTCGGGGCGGCGGAAGCCGACGATCGCACCGCTCACCGCGGGGTGCTGCAGCGTCCATGCGACCGCGATCGCCCCGGCGGTGGTGTCGTGGCGGTCGGCGACCTCCTGCAGCCGCGCCACCAGGGCCAGGTGGCGCGCGAGCCCGGGCTGGTTGAAGCGCTCGTCGTGCTTGCGCCAGTCGTCGTCGGGCAGGGCCGCGACGCGCTCGGCCGTCATCGCCCCGCTGAGCAGCCCCGAGGCCATCGGCGAGTAGTTGATCACGCCGATCCCCTCGCTCTGGGCGAAGGGCAGGATCTCGTCCTCGATGGCGCGTTCGAGCAGCGAGTAGGGCGGTTGCAGCGTCTCGACCGGCGCGATGGCCTGGGCGCGGCGCAGCTGGGCGACGTCGAAGTTCGACACGCCGATGTGGCGCACCAGCCCCTGCGCCTTGAGCTCGGCGAAGGTGGCCCAGGCCTCCTCGACGTCCTCGTCGGGGTCGGGCCAGTGGACCTGGTAGAGGTCGATGGCGTCGACGCGCAGGCGTGTGAGGCTCGCCTCGACCTCGCGCAGCAGCGAGTCGCGCTTGAGGTTGTGCCGGACGCTGCCGTCACCGCCGTCCAGCAGCGACGCCTTGGTGAACACGTACGGGCGCTCGTCGAGGCCCTCGATCGCACGGCCGACGACGTCCTCGGAATGCCCGAGCCCGTAGATCGGCGCCGTGTCGACCCAGTTGATGCCGAGCGCGAAGGCGCGCCGGATCGTGGCGATCGACTCCTCGTCGTCCTGCGTGCCCCACGCGTGCCACCAACCGGCGCCCCCGATCGCCCATGCCCCGAGGCCGACGCGGGTGATCTGCATCCCCGTTCGGCCCAGCTCGACGGTCCGCAGCCCGGTTCTCTCCATGGATGTGAACGCTAACATCCCGGCGCCGCGCCGCGTATCTATTCGGCGCCGAGCTTGCGGGCGGCGCGCTCGGCGAGCACGCGCTGCAGCACCCGGAACGCCGGCCGCGGCTTGCCGCTGGGCCCGATGAGCCCGGAGTCCCACGTCTTGGGCCCCGCGTAGCAGTTCCATTGGTAGACGTAGACGCGCGTGATGCGCCGACTGAGCGGGACGAGGCGGTCGAAGAGGAAGCGCGTCGCCACCGCCGCGTGCTTGGCCGACTCGGGGAAGGTCACCTTGCGGCGGTTCGTGCGCGAGACGATGCCGCCCGTCTCGGTGAACCACACCTGGCCGCGCACCGTCTTCAGCAGCCGGCGCGTGCCGGTCGTGCGCAGCCGATTGGCGTCGATGTAGTTGTGCAGGCCCCAGTAGCGCGGCTCGACCTTCGCCGCGCGGCGGAAGGTCTTCACCCACGAGGTCATGTTGGGCATGTCGAGGACCTCGGCCGCGAGGATCCGGCACGTCGGGCACTCGCCGCGCAGCTTGCGCCAGTAGGCCGCGACGAGCTCGGGGCGGTGGCACGTCGGCTCGCCGCAGTGGTTGGCCTCGTTCCAGCTCGCGTAGTCGGTCACCCACGGATAGCGCGCCCGCAGGCGGCGGAACTCGTAGAGCAGGCGCTCGGGGGTCGGCAGCTTGCGCCGGTTCGAGCTCGAGTGCGTGAAGGAGAGCAGCGGGTTGACGTGCGCGGCATGGGCCGCGGCGAGCCACGTGTCCAGCGCGGCGGTCTGCGTGGGGCTCGTGAGCGTGTCCCACGGGATCGCGCGGCGCGCGTAGTGCAGGTCGCTGTTGAGGAAGCGCCCGTCGCTGAACATGTCGGGCTTCTGGTCGGCGATGCCGATCGTCAGGGCGTCAGCGCTGGACGTCACGCAGAGCGTGGCGAGCAGCGCGACGAGCAGGGCGGTGAGGCGGGTCGACATGTCTGAGGGCGGGTTCTACCCGTGGGGAGCCTGAACGCTCACCAGGACAGTGTCCTCGTGCGAGTACGCCGGCGCGCAGCAGCACAGCAGGACGAGCGGCTCGTCGCCGGTGTTGACGAGGCCGTGGACCGCTCCGGGCGGGATGACGACGCAGTCGCCGGGGCCGACCTCGCGCTCGTCGTCGCCGAGCGTCATCTGCCCGCGGCCCGCGGTGAAGAAGTAGAGCTCCTCGGTCACGCGGTGGTAGTGGACGACCGTGCGCCCGCCGACCGGCACCGTGGCCTCGGCCAGCGACTGGTTGCGCGCAGGCGTCCACGCCGGACCGGCGATCTCGCGAATGGTGGAGCCGTCGAGCGTCGTGAACGGCTCGAGGTCGTCGAGCTTGGAGAGGTGCATACGCGTCCCGCCGGGCCTTCCGGCGAGACGCGCACGCTACAACACGGTCAGGTCAGGCGATCGCGCGACGCGCGCTCTCGCGGTCCAGGCGCTGGGCGGTGACGGCGAGCGCGTGGGCCGCATGGCCGCGCAGCCGCCTGGGCTGTCGGTGCTCGCGCCCGGACGAACGTCCTTGGGCGAGGCTCCGCGGGCCCAGCAGCGGCTGACCGGACTGTGAGAACTTCAGATGGAACTGGCTGTACACGGTGCTCCCTTCGAGGGACGGTTGGACGGAGTCCGCCCGGGAGCGTGAGAAGGCCAGTCGAGGTGGCTGCTCGGCCCCGGGCGGTATGCCCGCGGCCGAACGCTTGAAGCGCTAGATCGCGGACCCGCTACGAGCGGTGAGGACGCCAAACGGCGCCTGGATGTCGATCGTGCGGGTCATCTCGAATGACGGTAGCCGCGCGCCTCAAAACGCACAAGTGCGGTTAACACCGACTAAGCAACCGGGTGCCGGACGGCCGCCGGCCACGACAGCTCGACGCCGTCGCGCGCCAGGCGCTCGCGGTAGGTCTCGCACAGCGGGGGCTGGGCGCGGACCTCGCGCGGCCGGCAGCGCTCGCTCGCGCAGAAGGCGGCGAGCGCGCCGGCGGCCTCGCCGACGTTCCACTCCACGGGATGCAGGCGATGGCAGCCGTTGGTGATGTGCGTCGTGCCGAGGTTCTTGGCCCCGGGCAGCAGGTTCTCCATGCGGACGGGCACGAGCGCGCCGAGCGGGATCTCGAACGGTGGCGCGTCGATGTCGAGATAACCCTCGCCACCGGTCCGCGGGTGCAGGTCGATGCGGTAGGACCCGATCCCCACGCTGTCGGCGTGTCGGGCGCCGAGCTCGTGCTCGACGATGGTGTGCTCGGAGCGGATCCGGCGCGACTCGCGCACGTAGAGCGCCTTGGCCAGCCCGTCGGCGGTGCCCGTGACGTCGCCGCGCAGGCGCAGGCCGGGCAGGCCCTGCTCGGCCTGCAGCCAGTGCAGGAAGCTCAGCGACAGCTCGCGGGCGTCATCGGGATCGCCGGTCT
This sequence comes from uncultured Actinomycetes bacterium, assembly GCA_963806015.1. Lineage (GTDB taxonomy): Bacteria > Actinomycetota > Thermoleophilia > Solirubrobacterales > Solirubrobacteraceae > JAOPZW01. The sequence goes on from CAWDWM010000006.1 coordinate 302,071, forward strand.
CGCAGTCGACCTGCGGCCAATTGGCGATCGTGACGTCGCTCGCGTAGGCATCGGCGACGAAGTTCGCGCGCGCGACGACGCGGCGAAAGGTCCACAGCTCGCGATCGCCCTCATCGTCGTCGCGGTCGAAGCCCAGCGCAGCGGGGTCGCCATCGGGGTTGGGCTCGAGGCGCCGCGCAACCAGCGCTCCGGTCTTGGGGTCCGGCGCGTCCCAGGTCAGGTGCGCCCGCCAGCGCTCGTAGCCGGCGGGGCGCGGGATCGTGTGGTCCTCGCCCGGCCGGTGGTCCAGGGCAAAGCACCACGTCGGCGCCTGAATCGAGTCCGGGCGCGCGTCGGGCGGAGCGTGCGGCTCGCCCGTCATCGCCTGCGACTCGATCCCGGTCACGTGCTCACAGCCCGCCAGCGCCAGCAGCTCGCCCGTCTCGGTCGCGTCGATGACCCAGTCGGCTTCCACCGTGACCTCCCCGTCGGGCCCCGCGAGGGTCACCGCGCGCACGTGATCGCCGTCGACGACCGCCGCGACGGGCGCGTGCTCGAGCAGGCGCGGCGTCGCTCCCAGCATCGCCTCGAGCACCGCGAGCGCCGCGCGCGGCTCGCAGCACAGGGCGCTGACCCGGCAGCTGCCGGGGTTCAGGGCCGCCCGCGAGCGCGCGCGCGGCGTCAGCGGATAGTGCACGCGGTAGTGCTCTCGTATGCCGTCGCGCAGCGCCCGATAGCTCACCGAACAGCCGAAGCGCTCGATCCACGGGTGCTCGTCGGGCGGGACGGCCTGGGCGGTGAGCTGGCCCCCCACCCAGTCCGTCGCCTCGGTCAGCAGCACGCGACGCCCGGCGCGCCGGGCGGCAAGCGCCGCGGCGACGCCCCCAAGGCCTCCGCCGACGACGAGGATCTCCGTGCGCACCGCGGGCAGTCTGACAAGCGCCGCTTTAACGGCGCGACCCCGGCGGAGTCTCCGCCGGGGTCATAGATGCGCCGGGTATCGCGAGGAGTGTCGGCCTGGTACCCGCCGTGCTCAGCGGCTATTCACAAGATCTCAGGCGGTCACGGTCGGCAGCCCGACGCCGATGACCTTCAGCCGCCGCGACAGCGCGGTGAACGCGAACTCGTTCATCTCGCGGCTCGAGTAGCCCATGTACTCGTACTCGTCGCCGAGCTCGTAACCCGGCGGCACGAGCACGCCGGCGGCGGCGGGCAGCGTGGCCATCAGCACGTCCTGGATGCGCTGCGCATGGGCCGGATCGCCGGCCTTCTGCTGCAGGAACCAGGTGCCGTAGGCGACGTGGCGATGCTCGTCCTGGGAGATCTTCTGAAAGCCGAAGTGGTGGCCGGGGAGGATGCCCTTGCGCTCCATCCAGCCGGTCTGGAAGTACTGCCCGGTGAGCGCGAGCGTGCCCTCGATGACCATGTGGTAGATCACCACGAAGTCGATCTTGGCCTCGACGTCGCGCGGGTTGTCGACCAGCGCCTGGTTGGCGTTGACGAGGTACTCGTCGAAGAGCGTGATGTAGTGCTCGTTGAGCTGCTCGCGGCACCGGGCCAGACGGTCCTCGAAGCTGCCGTCGTACTGCAGCACGTTCTCGTAGAGGCGGTTGAAGTGCTGGGCGTGGCGGGCCTCGTCGACCTGCTGGGTGGTGAGGAACGCCTCCTCGTGCTGGTCCTCGTAGGCCATCACGAGCCCGCTGAACTGCGTGGCGACGCGCTCCTCGCCCACGAAGAAGTTGGCCAGCCCCCAGGACGCCTCCTCGCGCTCCTCGTCGGGCATCGCCTCCCAGTCGCGGCGATCCTGCGTGAAGTCGATCTGGTGGGAGATCCAGCTCTGGCGCTCCCACAGCTCATAGAGCTGGCGCGGCGTCATCAGCTGGATCTGCATGAGCTTGGACTCGTCGGTGATCGTCGCGACGTCGCCCTGGCTGGTGAGGTCGAGCAGGCTGGCCATGACCGGGGATCCGACCAGAAACTTGACACTGTGTCAAGTCGTCGGCGGCCAGTACGCTGAGCAGTGATGGCGTCCGTCGAATCCCGGGAGGACCCGGCTCCCACTGCCAAACGCGCGGCGATCCAGGCCTCGGTCCTCGCCGCCACCGAGGCTCTGCTCGCCGAGGGCGCCTCCTACGCCGACCTCAACATCGAGCGCATCGCCACGCGCGCCGGGATCTCGCGCACGGCCTTCTACTTCTACTTCCGCGACAAACGCGAACTGCTCATGCGCCTGACCGAGGAGGTCAACGAGCTGCTCTACCAGCAGGCCGACATCTGGTTCTCGGGCGACGGCGAGCCCGAGCGTGAGATGCGCGAGGCGCTCACCAACATCGCTGCGCTCTACGCCGAGCACGGCGTCCTGCTGCGCGCCATCGTCGAGGTCTCCACCTACGACGAGGAGGTCGCGCGGTTCTGGCGCGGGATGCTCGGGCGCTTCGTCGACGCGAGCCGCCGGCGCATCGAGACCGAGCACGCGGCCGGCCGCGCGGTCGTCGAGCACGCGCAGGCGACGTCGTTCGCGCTGTGCTGGATGACCGAGCGCACCATGTACCAGCACCTGGTGCAGGGCGAGCCCTTCGCCGCCGCCGAGATGGTCGACGCGCTGGTCAGCGTCTGGCTGCGCTCGGTCTACGCCGCGTAGCTGCTCGCTGCCTCCATCGCCGCGCGGAACAGGCTGCCTCCGAAGCTCGCCCGCGCGACCCCCAGCTCGGCCAGCCGCGCGAGGTCGGGCGCGGAGGGATGAACATGGACATTGACGACCGCGGCCGCCTGCACGTAGGCCGCGATGCCCTCCTGGTCGTGGCAGAAGATCGGGTAGACGCAGTCGGCCCCCGCCTCGCGATAGGCGCGAGCGCGCGCGAGGCCATCGTCGAGGGTGCCGCCGCGTACGTGGATGTCGACGCGCGCGTTGAGGACGACGTCGACGCCGCGCTCGCGGGCGGCGGCCTTGACCGCGGCGAGGTAGGCCGCCTGCTCGGCCATGTCGCGCAGGCCGCGGGTGGCGGGGTCGGTGTCCTCGAGGTTGCAGCCGACCGCGCCGGCGCCGAGCAGGCCGTCGACGAACTCCGCCGGCGCCAGGCCGTAGCCTGCCTCGCAGTCGGCGGTCACCGGCACGTCGACCGCAGCGACGATCCGCTCCAGCGCGGCGAAGGCCTGGTCGGCCGGGATGTGACCGCCGTCGGCGAACCCGAGCGCCTCGGCCACGCCCACGCTGGTGGTGGCCAGCGCGGGAGCGCCGACGGCCAGCGCCTTGGCGCTGGCCGCGTCCCACGCGTTGCGCAGCACCAGCAGCGGCGCGCCGGGTCGATGCAGCGCGCGCAGCGCGTCCGCGCGGGCGGCAAGATCGCTCATGGCGTGAGCTTGGCGGTCACCCCGAGGCGTGTCCAGGCGTTGATGGTCATGCCGAGGAAGATCAGCGCCGCCAGGTCGGCCTCGGAGAAGTGCTCGGCCGCGGCGTCGTACACGTCGTCGGACACCCCGTGCTCGGCGATGTCGGTCATCTCCTCGGCGAGCGCGAGCGCCGCGCGCTCGCGGTCGTCGAAGACGTCGCCGGCCTCGCGCCAGCCGGCGACGACGTAGAGCCGCTCGGGTCGCTCGCCGCCGGCGAGCGCGTCGCGGCTGTGCATGTCCATGCAGTACGCGCAACCGTTCATCTGCGCGACGCGGACCTTGACGAGCTCTTGCACGTGCGGGTCGAGCCCGGACTCGCCGACGGCGGTGTCGAGGCGGAGCATGGCGCGGTAGATCTCGGGCGCGGAGCGTTGGACGTCGATGCGGGAGGTGGTCGTGGTCATGATCTCAGCCTATGGAGCAATTGGCCCTCCCGCGAGATCCAATTCAGCATCGCCGCCGTGTACCACTTACGTCAGTCGTGAACCGCGTCGAACTCCTCGGTCTCGCGCCGGACCTGCTCGAACTCGCCGGTGCCCAGGCGCCGCTCGACGTCCTCGTCGATCTCCGCCTCGGTGGCCCCCATCCGCCGCAGGCGCACGGTGTCCAGGCGCTTGAACTTGAGGATCTCGAGCACGTAGACGAGATAGACCGACGCGCCGATCACCAGCAGGCCGAACGCCACGGTGGCCACCGTCCAGCCGGTGTGGAAGTGGCCGTGATGATCGGAGTAGGGCACGAAGCGCAGGGCCACCGCGAAGCCGCCGAGCAGGATCGTCCACGCGTACAGGTAGAGCACCGTCCGGCGCTGGCTGAAGCCGATGCGGCTGAGGCGGTGGTGGAAGTGGTTGGCGTCGGCGCGGTAGATCGGGCGGCGGTACTTCATCCGCTTGAGCACCACGAACGTCGTGTCCAGGAAGGGCACGGCCAGCACGACGAGGGGGAAGAGCAGGGCCAGCACGGCCTGGGTCTTGACCGCGCCCTCCACCGCGATGCAGCCCAGCAGCAGCCCCAGCAGGTTCGAGCCGCAGTCGCCCATGTAGACCGACGCCGGATGGAAGTTGTGGATCAGGAAGCCCAGCGCCGCCCCGGCGGTGAGGGCGGCGAAGACCGCGGCGTGGTTGCGGTTGAGGTCGAAGGCGATGATCGCGAAGGTGATCGCGCTGATCGCGCAGACGCCGGCGGCGAGCCCGTCGGCGCCGTCGGACAGGTTGACGACGTTCATCACCGCAACCAGGCCGACGACGGTGAGCGGCCCGCCCGCGTCGCCGAAGTTGACCGCGCCGACGAAGGGCAGCGTGATGTTGGTGACCTCGACGCCCGCCGCCACGGGGATGGCGGCGGCCACGATCTGGCCCGCGAGCTTGACCGCCGGCGGCAGGTCGAAGCGGTCGTCGAGGGCGCCGACCAGCGCGATGACCACCGCGCCGGCCAGGATCCCCTTGAAGCGATCCGCCGTCGGCCCGCTGAGGTCGAGGAACAGGGCGGAGCTCACGAGCACGCCGCCGAGCATCGCCAGCCCGCCCAGCAGCGGCGTCGACCCGGCGCCCAGCCCGCGCTCCTTGGGCTGGTCGACCGCGCCGACGCGCCGCGCCAGCCGCCCGGTCAGCGGCGTGAGCAGCGCCGCCACGACGAAGGCGGCCAGGAAGGCGTAGACCGCGTCGGCCTCGGTCATCGACCGAGGAGCCTACGGGCCGGGGCGGCCGGGCTATACCGCAGCGGCCTGGGTGGACAGGTGCTCGTAGAGCGGGTAGCGGTCGGCGATCGCCGTGACGCGCTCGGCCAGATCGGCCTTGCCGGCCTCGAAGTCCTCCGACAGCGCGGCGGCGATGATGCGCCCCACCTCGTGGAAGTCGTCGATCTGCAGGCCGCGGGTGGCCAGGGCGCTGGCGCCGACGCGCAGGCCACTGGTGACCATCGGCGGGCGCGGATCGAAGGGCACCGCGTTGCGGTTGACCGTGATCCCGATCTCGTGCAGGCGATCCTCGGCCTGCTGGCCGTCGAGCTCGGACTCGCGCAGGTCGACGAGGATGAGGTGCACGTCGGTGCCGCCGGTCAGCACGTTGGTCGCCCCGCCGGCGTCCAGCAGCTCCTGCGCCAGCGCCTTGGCGCCCGCCACCGTGCGCTGCTGGCGCTCGCGGAACGCCTCGGTCTGGGCGATGCGGAAGGCCACCGCCTTGCCGGCGATGACGTGCTCGAGCGGGCCGCCCTGCTGGCCCGGGAAGACGGCCGAGTTGATGACCTTGGCGTACTCCTCGCGGCACAGGATGACGCCGCCGCGCGCGCCGCCCAGGGTCTTGTGCACCGTCGAGGTGACGACGTCGGCGTAGGGCACCGGGTTGGGGTGCTCGCCCGCCGCCACGAGGCCGGCGAAGTGCGCCATGTCGACCACGAGGTAGGCGCCGACGGCGTCGGCGATCGCCCGGAAGCGCTCGAAGTCCAGGAAGCGCGGGTAGGCGCTCCAGCCGGCGAGGATGAGCTTCGGCTGGCGCTCGTGGGCGATGCGCTCGACCGCGTCCATGTCGATCAGGCTCGTCTCGCGCGCGACCTCGTAGGGCGCGATGTCGTAGAGGCGCCCTGAGACGTTGAGCTTCATGCCGTGCGTGAGGTGGCCGCCGTGGGGCAGGGCGAGGCCCATGATCGTGTCGCCGGGCTGCAGCAGCGCGTGATAGACCGCGGCGTTGGTCTGCGCGCCCGCGTGCGGCTGCACGTTGGCGTGCTCGGCGCCGAAGAGCGCCTTGGCGCGGTCGATCGCCAGCTGCTCGATGATGTCGACGTACTCGCAGCCGCCGTAGTAGCGCCTGCCGGGATAGCCCTCGGCGTACTTGTTGGTCAGCACGCTGCCCTGGCACTCGAGGATCGCCTGCGGGACGAAGTTCTCCGACGCGATCATCTCGAGCGTGCGCTGCTGGCGCTCGAGCTCGTGCGCGAGGGCGTCGGCGACCTCGGGATCGACCTCGGCCAGCGGGCGGTTGAAGAAATCGGGGCTCAGCTCGGGCATGGGCGCCTCCTCGGCGGCTTGCGGAATGTGCCCAGGCGCTGCGGCAGATCAGGTGCGTCGCTTCCCGGTGGTCAGTTCCACCTACGCGCCAGTCGCGACGTGGCGACGGTAGCACGGCCGGCCGCTGTCGCTGGATCAGGCCCAAACAGCATCACCGAGAGGAGGGAGTCCGATCGCTTCCGCCGGACTGCACGGGGGTGAGCTCCTGGCCCCAAAAGTGACCAACGATGGTCGATAAGTGTTCTCCTGCAACACCAATCGACCACGCTAAGGCCGGAGCGGCCCGGCCGACGTAGCACCGCAGAGCTACGACGACGTCGCCGCGGGCTCGCGCTCGAGCTCCGTGATCTGGCCCACCCGGCGGGCGTGGCGGCCGCCCTCGAACTCCGTGCGCAGGAAGGTGCCGACGATGGCGTCGGCCTGGCTGGGGCCCAGGCGCGCGCCTGACAGGGTCACGATGTTGACGTCGTTGTGGCGGCGCGACATCTCGGCCTCCGAGGGGTCGTGCGCGTTGACCGCGCGCACGCCGGGGACCTTGTTGGCCACGATCGCCACGCCGACGCCCGACCCGCAGGCCAGCACCGCGCGGGCGACGTCGCCCTCGCCGACCAGGCGCGCGGCGTGCACCGCGAAGCGCGGGTAGTCGACCGCGCGCGACGACCCCGTGCCGACGTCGACCACGTCGTGGCCCTGTGCCGAGAGCGCCTGCTTGACGTGCTCCTTGAGGTGGAACCCGGCGTGATCGGATCCCACGGCGATCCTCATGACTGACTCAACTCCTCCAACCCATCCTCGATGGTCCTGACCGGCGTGTAGCCGAGCTCGGTGCGCGCGGGTGTGATGTCGATGGTGGTCTCCAGGGCGGACACCCACACCGCCAGGCGCGTCAGCGGCGGCCGGCCGGGCAATGGAAGCAGCCGCCAGGCGGTCTCCCCCGCCGCCGCCAGCGTGGTGGCGACCGGCGCCGGCAGCGAGCGGCCGGGCGGCGTCACGCCCTGTGTGGCGAGCAGGCGGGTGATGAAGTCGCGGAAGACCACGGGCTCGCCGTCGGTGACGAAGTAGACGCCGCCGGGCGCGCCGCGCTCGGCGCCCAGCACCAGCCCGTGGACCGCGTTGTCGACGTGGGTGGTCGAGGTGCGGTGCCGGCCGCCGCCGATCCACGCGAAGCGCCCCGCGCGGACCATCTCGGTCATCACCGGCAGCAGCGTCGTGTCGCCGCGCCCCCAGACGAAGCGCGGGCGGACGACGACCGTCTCGAGGCCGTTGCGATTGGCCTCGATCACCGCCTCCTCGGCGCGCGCCTTCGTCGAGGAGTACAGCGCCCGCGAGTCGAAGCGCAGCGGCGCGCGCTCGTCGACCTCGATCAGCGGCTCGCCCGCGAGCAGCGCGGCCTCGGTGCCCACGTGGACGAAGCGCCTCACGCCGGCCTGGCGCGCGGCGGTCAGGGCGTTGCGCGTCCCCTGCACGTTGCCGCGCTCGAAGTCCGCGCGCGAACCCCAGTCGCCCAGGTGCGCGGCGCAGTGGAACGCCACCTCGCAGCCGGCGGCGCCCGCGGTCATCGAGGCGGTGTCGTCGAGGTCGCCGCGCAGCGGCTCGGCGCCGTGCTCGCCCACGGCGCGCGCCGAGGCGTCGCTGCGCGCGAGCGCGCGCACGGTCCAGCCGTCGGCCACGAGTCGCCGGACGAGCGCGCCACCGATGAAGCCCGAGCCGCCGGTGACGAAGGCGGAGGTCGTCACGGCGCGGACTCTAGCCGCGCCGCGACCTCCGTGATCGACATGGCGCCTTCACGCGCCACCGACCACCGCTCGTCGAGCTCATAGCCCCGCAGGTCGACCACCGTCGAGGGCGTGCCGGGCAGCGTGCCGCCGTCGAGGACGAGGTCGGTGTGCTCGCGCATGTACTGCGGCACATCCTGCAGTCGGCGGGCGTCGGGCCCCCCGGCCACGTTCGCACTGGACTGCAGGACCGGCCAGCGAACGTCCGCCAGCGCGGCCAGCGCCCGCGGCCACTGGGGCACCCGCACGCCCAGGACATCGGCGGCGCCCGGGCCGCAGGCGAGCGGGAAGCGCCCGGCCGGGTTGGGCAGCAGCAGCGTGACGGCGCCGGGCAGCAGCGCCCGCAGCGCGCCCGCGGTCCGCGGCCCGAGCTCGGGGAGCGCGGCGAGGGCGAGGTCGAGGGCGAAGAACATCACCGCGGCGGGCTTGTCCAAGGCGCGGCGCTTGAGCATGTAGAGGCGCTGGACGGCCTCCTTCGAGTCCGGCTCGCAGGCCAGGCCGTAGACCGTGTCGGCGGGGAACACGGCGATGCCGCCCACGGCGATGCAGCGCTCGAAGGTCCGCGCGTCGGCGGCGCTCAGCGCCACGCACTCACCACGCGGTCGATGCCGGCGAGGTCGGCGCGGCGCTCGGTGCCCTCGAACCCCGCGGCGCGCGCGAGCTCCTCGACCGCGATGGCCTGGCCGTCGCCGACCTCGAGGGCGAGGAAGGCGACGCCGCGCTCGGCGGCCTGCGCCACCAGCCGGCGCACCACCGCCAGCCCGTCGAGGCCGGCGTAGAGTGCGGCGGCCGGCTCGTGGCGCACGATCTCGGGCGCCAGCGGCGCGCCGTCCTCGACGTAGGGCGGATTGGAGACGACGGCGTCGACCTCGCCCACGCCGTCGAGCAGGTCGGCGCGCACGAAGCCGACCGCAAGCCCGAGCCGCGCCGCGTTGCCGCGCGCCACGACGAGGGCGTCCTCGCTGACGTCGGTCGCCGTGACCGCCAGGTCGGGGCGCTCGGCCTTGAGCGCCAGCGCCACGGCGCCGCTACCGGTGCCGACGTCGACGACGCGCATGCCCTGAGCGAGGTCGAGGGCCGCCTCGACCAGGGTCTCGGTCTCCGGGCGCGGGATGAGCACGCGCGGATCGACGTGGAGGTCGAGGTGGCGAAAGCCCTTGACGCCGGTGATGTAGGCCACCGGCTCGCGGCTGACCGAGCGCCGGCGCACGGCGTCCTGGAAGGTCCGCACGGCCCGGCCCTCCACCGGCGCCTCCTGGTCGACCAGCAGCCGCAGGCGCTCGACGCCCAGCGCGTGGGCGAGCAGCACCTCGGCGTCCAGGCGCGGCGTGTCGACGCCCGCGGCGGTGAGGGCGATCACCGCCGAGTCGAGCGCGTCGCGGACCGGCGTGCCGGCCACGACTCAGCTTTGCTCGAGGCGGCGCCGGCGGTCGTCGTCGGTGAGCGCCGCGGTGAAGGGGTCGAGCTCGCCTTCGAGGATCTGCTCGAGGTTGTGCTCGGTGAGCTTGATCCGGTGGTCGGTGACGCGGCGCTCGCCGTAGTTGTAGGTGCGGATCTTCTCGGCGCGGTCGCCGGTGCCGACCTGCGAGCGGCGCTCCGCCGCCTGCTCGGCCTGCTGTTCGGCCCGCGCCTGCTCGTACAGGCGCGCCCGCAGCACGCGCATCGCCTTCTCGCGGTTCTGCAGCTGGCTCTTCTCGTCCTGCATCGAGACCACGATGCCCGACGGCTTATGGGTGATGCGCACGGCCGAGTCGGTGGTGTTGACCGACTGACCGCCCGGGCCCGAGGAGCGGTAGACGTCGATCTGCAGGTCGTTGTGGTCGATCTGGACGTCGACGTCCTCGGCCTCGGGCAGCACCGCGACCGTGGCGGTGGAGGTGTGGATGCGCCCCTGCGACTCGGTCTTGGGCACGCGCTGCACGCGGTGCGTCCCACCCTCGTACTTGAAGACCGAGTAGGCGCCGTCGCCCTTGATCTCGAAGGTGTACTTGCCGTCGCCCGCGCCCAGCGACTCGACCTTGAAGCCGCGGCGCTCGGCGTACTTCGACAGCATCCGGAAGACGTCGCCGGCCCACAGACCGGCCTCCTCGCCGCCGGCGCCGCCCTGGATCTCGACGATGACGTCCTTGTCGTCGTTGGGGTCGCGCTCGACCATCGCGAAGCGGATCGCCTCGGCGAGCTCCTCCAGGCGCTGGCGCGCGGTCGCCAGCAACTCGCGCGCCTCGGGGTCGTCGCCGCCGTCCTCGTCGAGCAGCTCCTGCGCGCCGGCGGCGTCGTCGCGCGCGCGGCGCCACTCGACGGCCAGATCGTGTGCGGGCTCGAGCGCGCGATACTCGCGGCCCACCTCGGCGTAGCGCTGGCGGTCGCCGATGACGTCGGGATCGCTCATCGCGCGCGAGAGCTCGGCGAAGCGCGATTCGATCTGCTCGACCAGCGACTCGATCACGCCACGACCTCCATGCCGATCCGGTCGGCATCGGAGACGTCGCGCGGGTTCTCGACCGCAAGGACCGCCTGCATGGCGGCGATCGCGACGGCGAGCTGGTCGAGGTCGGGCTCGCGGGTCGTGAGCTTCTGCAGCTGCAGCCCGGGGAACATGATGGTGCGCACCCAGCGCCGGCGCCGGTTGCGCCCGGCGAACTTGATGATCTCGAACGAGATGCCCGCGATGAGCGGCACGCCGACGATGCGCGTGAGCACCAGCAGGTACCACGCCGGAAGGCCGATCGGGGCGAAGACGAAGATCGCCACGATCATCACGATGAGCAGGAAGCTCGTGCCGCAGCGGGGGTGCAGGCGGCTGAAGCGCTGCGCGTTCTCGGGCGTGAGCTCCAGGTCCGCCTCGTAGCAGGAGATCGTCTTGTGCTCGGCGCCGTGATACTCGAAGACGCGGCGCAGGTCGCGCAGGCGCGAGAGCAACAGCAGGTAGCCGAGGAAGATCGCGGTGCGCACGATGCCCTCGACCAGCCAGAAGAGCACCGACGAGTCGAGCTGGTCCTTGATGAGGCTCGTCAGGCCGACCGGGACCACGAAGAAGAGCCCGATGGCCAGCACGAGGGCGACGATCACCGTCCCGAACCACATGCCCCCGGAGATCTCCTTCTCCTCCTCCGGCAGCTGCGCGTTGGCGGAGATGCCCAGGGCCTTGAAGCCGATGACCAGCGACTCGACGAGCGCGACCACGCCGCGCACGATCGGCAGGCGCAGCAGCTTGTGCTTCTTGAGCACCGAGGTCAGCGGGAACGAGGTGACCTCGATCTCGCCGTGGGCGCCGCGCTCGGGGTCGATGCCGTCCGCGGTGACCTCCTCGGGCAGCGGCGTGCGCACGGCCACCGCCCACGTCGACACACCACGCATCATCACGCCCTCGAGCACGGCCTGACCCCCGACGGGGGCGTCGCGCTGGGCGATGAGTGCCCCGTCGGGCAGGCGCTGCGTGGTGGACATTCCCGCTCCTACGAGCGGGCGCCGCGCTTGGCGGCGCGGCGCTTGAAGCGCTCCACCCGACCGCCCGTGTCGACCAGCTTCTGGCGCCCCGTGTAGAAGGGGTGGCAGTTCGAGCAGATCTCGACGTGGATCTCGGACTGGGTCGAGCGCGTCGTGAACTCGTTGCCGCACGTACAGCGGACGTGGGCCTCGACGTATTCGGGGTGGATTTCGGTCTTCATGACTCAATCCAGTGTAGCGGCGCAGGCCACCGCTTCAGCCGAACGGGCAGGCGCGCTCGACGACGTCGTCGAGCTTCGCTGACTCGTCGACCTCGTCCTCGGCGTCGAGGTCGAAGCGCAGCGTCGAACCGGGCGCACAGGGCGGCGCCAGGAAGGTGACCGTGTAGGACGCGCCGGGGGCCAGGCCGCCGAGCACGCGCTCGGGCGGCTGCTCGACCCCACCAACGGTGAGCGCGACGTCGAACGGGCCGGCGGCCGTATGGCCGTCGTTGCGCACCTCGAGCTCGTAGCTGGCCTGGCCGGGATCGATGGTGCGGATCGCGTCCAGGGTGCCGGCGCGCAGGTCCGCGCGCCGGTCGGGCTGCTTGCAGGTCGCGCTCGTGCGCGTGGCCGAGCGCAGCAGCCGCCCGCCGCTCCCGTACCAGCGAAAGCGCACCTGCGCGCGAAACGAGCCGGGCGCGGTCAGCCCCTGGACGCGCTGGGTGAAGACGAAGCCGCTGCTCACGCGCCCCGGCGCGGACTTCTGCCAGACGCCGAGCTTCGGGGCCTTGACGGCGGCGAAGTCGCTCGCCGGCGCGATGCGGGCCAAGAGGTCGAAGCGCATCCACATGCGCCTCGTCCCCGCGATCACGGGCATCGACCCGACGAACGTCGCCCTGCGCGCCGTCGCCGGCGACCCGCTCTTGCACGCCGCGAGCTTGACCCGCAGCGGCGGGGCCTGGGCGTGCGCGGCGGCGGGCAGCGCGAGGACGAGCGTGATGATGAGCGCGGCGCGGCGCATGGGCCCCAAGGAACAGTCCTGGGCCCGGAAGGTTGCGCGCCGGCGCTAGGTCACCTGGTACAGGGGGCCGTCGCCGCCCTCGGGCGTGGTGAGCCTTCCGCCCTTGGCCGTGATCGCGCCGCACTGCACGCAGTTGGTGTAGTTGACGATCACGTCGACGTTGCCCTGCTCCGGCGCGTCCTCGGGGACCTCGTAGACGCCGGCGGGGCACATCCACGCCCACGCCTCGGCCACCTCGCGCGGCACGTTCTCGCGCACGCGGATGTGGTTGGGCGCGTCGTCGCGCGTGGCGTTGCCCGTGATGTAGACGCTCGAGAGCTTGTCGAAGGTGTACTTGCCGTCGGGCTTGGGATAGCCGTCCTTCTTCTCGCCGATCTCCACCGGCGACTCGGCGTCGCGGTGGTTGCTCCAGCGCCCGCCCGGAAAGCGGCCCTTGGAGATGACCATCGCGTTGGTGATCGCGCCGCCCAGGAAGAAGCCCTTGCCGAAGGGCTGCTTCATGTTGCGCGACTCGTAGAGCTCCTTGCCGATGAGCGAGTCCTCGACCGCCTGCTCGTAGCCCGAGAAGTCCTGCGATCCGCGCTTGAGCTGCTCGAAGATCTGCTCGGCGGCCAGGATGCCGGCGTGGATGGCGTAGTGGATGCCCTTGAGCACCGGCACGTTGACCATGCCGCCGGCATCGCCGGCGATGACCATCCCCGGCGCGCTGAGCTTGGGCATCGCCCAGTAGCCGCCCTCCGGGATCGCCTTCGCGCCCCAGGCGACGCGCTCGCCGCCCTCGAGGATCCTGCGCACGAGCTTGGAGGTCTTGAACTGCTGCAGGAGGTCGTGGCCTGAGACGGTGGCGTCGGTGTAGTCCAGGCCGACGACGAAGCCGATCGACACGCGGTCGTCGCCCATCGGGTAGATCCACGAGCCGCCGAACTCCTTGTGCTTGGCGCCGTAGCGCAGCGGCCAGCCCAGGGTGTGGATGACGCGATCGAGCTTGCGCGGGACCTTCCAGACCTCCTTGACCCCGAGCGCCCACACCTGCGGCTCGCGGCCGGCGGCGAGGTCGAACTCGCGGATCGCGGCGCCCGTCAGGTGGCCCCAGGTGCCCTCGGCCAGGACCGTGGCCTGGGCGGTGACGTCGGAGCCCGGCTCGAAGTTGCCCAGCGGGTTGCCGTCCTTGCCGCGGCCCTTGTCGCCGGAGCGGATGCCGCGCACGACCCCGTCGTCGACGAGCAGCTGCGAGGCGGCCGTCTCGGTGAGGATGTAGGCGCCGGCCTCCTCGGCCTTCTCGGCCAGCCAGCGCGAGAGCTCGGCGACCGAGACGACGTAGTTGCCGTGGTTGCGGAACGGCGGCGGCGTCGGCTTGAGCGGCAGGGCCCGATTGGGGCTCAGCATCCAGTACACGGAGTCCTTGGCGACCTGGCCGTAGGTCGGCCAGTCCGTGGGCTCGAGGTCGGGGAAGAGCTCCTGCAGGCCCGACGGGCGCATCATCGCGCCCGAGAGGTTGTGGGCTCCGCAGACCTTGCCCTTCTCGATCACGGCCACCGGCACCTCGCCGAGGCGCTCCATGAGCTCCGGCTCGTCGGCCAGCAGCTGCAGGAGCTTGTTCGCGCACGCCAGGCCGGCGGGGCCGCCGCCGACGATGGCGACACCGACCTCGATGCGCTCCTCCTCGTCATCGAGCTCGCGCTTGATGAACTCCTGCTGGGAGTCGACGGCGGGCGGGAACTGAGACGGCGCGACGACCCTGCCGTTCGGCGACGCCATGCGCTCAGGCTCCCTTCTTCGCCTTGATCGCCTCGGTCAGCTTGGGGACGATCTTGTTGAGATCGCCGACGATCCCCAGGTCGGAGAACTCGAAGATCGGGGCGTTCGCGTCCTTGTTGATCGCCACGATGTTCTCCGCGGACTGCATGCCGACCTTGTGCTGGATGGCGCCGGAGATGCCGGCCGCCAGGTAGAGCTTGGGCGCGACGGTCTTGCCCGTCTGGCCGATCTGCGCGGCATAGGGGTACCAGCCGGCGTCGACCACGGCGCGCGTGGCCGCCACGGCGCTGTTGCCGCCGAAGGCCTTGGCCAGCGCCTCGACGAGCTCGAAGCCCTCGGCCTTGCCCAGGCCGCGGCCGCCGGCGATCAGAACGTCCGCGCCCTCGATGTCGACGTCGGCGCCGCGCTGCTCGCCGCGCTGGACCATCGTGGCCTGCTGGGCCTGCGGGGACGGCTCGACGTCGACGTCCTCCACGGGTGCCGCGCCCCCACCGGACTCGGTCGTCTCGAAGGCGTTCAGGCGGCCGATGATGATGCCGACGTCGGAGCGGAAGTTGATCTCCGAGATGGCCGAGTCGCCCAGGATCGGGCGCTCGGCGACGAGCTTGCCGTTCTCGGCGCGCACCGCGGTGACCTCCATGGCCACGCCCGCGCCCAGGCGCGCGGCGAGGCCGGCGCCGACCTCGAAGCCGAGCAGGCCGCCACCGAAGAGGGCGTAGCCGTGGCCGTTGTCGGCGATGACCTTGGCCATGGCGTCGACCACCGGCTGGGCCAGGCCCTCGGGCGCCTTGGCCCGGTAGACCTTGGTGGCGCCGTAGGCGCCGACCGAGCCCGCAAGCTCGTCGGTGAGGTCGTCGCCGCCGACGACGAGCGCGTGGCACTCGCCGCCCAGTTCCGCCGCCAGGCGGGCACCCTCGGACACCGCGCCGAGCGAGTTCTTGTTGATGGCGCCCTCGTAGTGCAGGGCGTAGACCAGGATGTTCGCCATGGCTAGATCAGCTTCCTCTCGTCGAGCCACGCGACGATCTTCTCGACCGTCTCGTTGGTGTCCTCGTCCTCGATGATGGTGCCGGCGGACTTGGCCGGCGGCGCCTTGGAGGAGGTCCACTGCGCGGCGGAGTTGTCGCCGCCCACCTTCGACGCGTCGATGTCGGCGTCGGCCGCGGCGACGGTGTCCAGCGGCTTCTTCTTGGCGCCCATGATCGCCTTCAGCGACGGGTAGCGCGGCTCGTTGATCGCGTCGCCGACCGAGATGACGGCGGGCAGCTTGACCTCGACGGTGTCGTAGCCGTACTCGGCCTGGCGCTCGCAGCGCAGCTTCTCGGCGTCGACGTCCATCTTGATCACCTGCGTCAGCGAGGGCATGGCCAGGTGCTCGGCCACAACGGCGCCGATCGTGTAGCACTCGCCGTCGTCGGACTGCTGGCCCAGGAGCACCAGATCGGGGCTCTCGCGCTTGAGCGTCTGGGCGAGCGCGTAGCCGGTGGCGGCCACGTCGGAGCCCGCGAGCGCCGGGTCGGTCAGGTGCACCGAGCGGTCGGCGCCCAGCGACACGGCCTTGTGCAGCGCGCGGACGGCGGACTCGGGGCCCATCGTCACCGCGATGATCTCCTCGACCTCCACGGCGCCGCCCTCCTTGATCTGCATGGCGGCCTCAATGGCGTGGGTGTCGTACGGGTTGAGGTTCTTCTCCCCGCCGCGGTCCATGCGCCCCGTGGACGGGTCTATCCGCTTCTGCACCGCGGCATCCGGCACCTCTTTGACGAGGACACAGATCTTCACTTGACGGCCTCCTCTGGCAACGAACGTTCGGGATCCTACCTCATTGACTGACGGGTCAATCGGGTTTGCCCACCGATCTGTCTCCCGCCAGCCGCGGCGCCACGCGGGCAGCGCTAGCTGCGCTCACGCGATCCGACGGCGCCCTGGATGAAGTCGATGATGTCCTGGGTGGGGGCGCCGGGGGTGAAGACCTCGGCGACGCCCAGGCGTTTGAGCTCGGGGATGTCGTCTGCGGGGATGGTGCCGCCGACGGTGAGCAGCACGTCGTCGATGCCCTGGGCTTTGAGCAGTTCGACGATGCGGGGGACGAGGGTCATGTGGGCGCCGGAGAGGATCGAGAGGCCGACGGCGTCGGCGTCCTCTTGGATGACGGTCTCGACGATCTGCTCGGGGGTCTGGTGCAGGCCGGTGTAGATGACCTCCATGCCGGCGTCGCGCAGCGCGCGGGCGATGATCTTCGCGCCGCGATCGTGGCCGTCCAGGCCGGGCTTGGCCACGACGACGCGGATCTTGCGGGCCGTGGGTGCTGACGGCGGCATGCGCCGTGCATTCTATGGCGGGCGGGGCTACGCCGCGCGGCGCTCGCCCTCGAGCCGCTGCTGCAGGTAGGCGGTCAGCTCGGCGCCGTCCAGCGGATGGGAGAAGTGGTAGCCCTGGCCGAGCTGGCAGTTGAGCAGGCGCAGCTGCTCGAGCTGCTCGCCGGTCTCGATCCCCTCGGCGATGGTGTCCAGGCGCATGCCGCGGCCGAGCTCGACGATCGTGCGCGCCAGCGCGCTGTCCTCCGTGCTGGAGGCGACGGCGTCGACGAACGTCTTGTCGATCTTCAGCGCATCGACGGGGAACTGCTTGAGGTAGCTCAGCGACGAGTAGCCGGTGCCGAAGTCGTCGACGGCGATCGACAGGCCGAGTGCCTTGAGGCGCCGCAGGCGCGCCGCGGTGCCCTCATCGCCGGACAACAGCATGCTCTCGGTGATCTCCAGCGTGAGCGCCGATCCCGGCAGCCCGTAGCCGAGCAGCGCCTGCTCGACGTCGCCGGCCAGGCGCTCGTCGCGCAGCTGCAGCGCCGACAGGTTGACGTTGAGCATCAGATCGGGGGCGAGCAGTCGCCATGCGGCGAGCTGACGGCAGGCCTCGCGCAGGATCCAGCGCCCGATGGCGCCGATGAGCCCGATCTCCTCGGCCACCGGGATGAAGGTCAGCGGCGGGATCGGCCCGCGGACGGGATGCGTCCAGCGCGCGAGCGCCTCGACGCCGACGGGCCGGCCGGTCTGCAGCTCGACCACGGGCTGGTAGACGAGCGACAGCTCGCCGCGCTCGAGCGCGTGGCGCAGGTCGGCCTCGAGCTCGATGCGCGCGAGCAGCGCGGTGCGCATGGACCCCTCGTAGGTCGCCGCGCGATTGCCTCCGGCCTTCTTGGCCCGGTACATCGCGAGGTCGGCGTTGCGCAGCAGCTCGTCCGGAGTCAGCTCGGCGCCCGCGGCATGGGCGATGCCCACCGTGGCGCCGACGTAGACCTCCTTGCCCTCGACATGGAAGGAGCGGCGCATCGCCGCGATGATCCGCGCCGCGACCCGCTCGGGGTGCAGGCCACGCCCGTCGTCCTCGAGCAGGAGAGCGAATTCGTCGCCGCCGAAGCGCGCCGCGGTGTCCGCAGCACGGGTGCACTGCGACAGGCGGGTGGCCACGGCGCGCAGGAGGTCGTCGCCGGCGGCGTGGCCGATGCTGTCGTTGACGGCCTTGAAGCGGTCGAGGTCGACGAAGAGCACGCACAGGTCGGTCTCGCGCCGGGCCGCCACGTCGAGCGCATGCTGCAGGCGATCCAGGAAGAGCGCGCGGTTGGGCAGGCCCGTCAGCGAGTCGTGGAAGGCCTCCTCCATCGCCTCCACCGTCCGTGCGTCGGTGAGCGCCAGGCTCGCGTGCTCGGCGAAGGCGTCGAGCATGCCGAGCTGGGCGTCGTCGAACGCGGCGTCCGGCGGTGCCATCGCCACGAGCGCGCCGGCGCGGGCGCCGTTGATGTGGACGGCCGCCGCCAGGGCGGGGTCCATGCCCGAGGCGCTGCCCACCTCCGCCGCCGCGGTGGCGACCATGGCGAGCTCGGACGCCGACCATTCGCCACCGGCGGTGGTCGACGCGACGATCGGGCGATCGGGGGCCAGCGGATCCTCGAGCACGAGCGCGACCGGGCAGCCCCCGAGCAGGCCGCTGGCGCCCGCGGTCACCGCCGCCAGCACGTCGGACAGCGGCTTGCGGTGCGAGATCGAGCGCTGGATGTCCAGCAGGACCTCGAGCAGGCGATGGCGCTCGCGCAGGGAGGCCAGCAGTCCCAGGCGCTCGCGCGCCCGGCGCTCGCGCTCGGCGCTCAGCGTGCGCTCGGTCTCCAGGGCGGCCACGCCGCGCAGGGCGAGCCCGAGCACGCGCGCCATCCCCAGCAGCAGGCTGCTCTCCTCGGCGTCCAGCGGCGCGTCGAGGCGCGCGACGAGCAGGCGCCCGGGCCGCTCGCCGTCCCAGCCGGCGGTGGCCAGATGGCAGCAGCCCAGACCGGGGAGCTCGAGCCGCTCGTCGCCATCGTGCACCTGCACGAGCTCGACCTGCGCCTCGAAGCCGGTCGCCGCGGCCAGGACGTCGTCGATCACGACGGCACCGACCTCGGCGTCGAACTGCTCGGCCGCCAGCCCAGCGGCGGCCGCGGTTGCCCCGTCGGCGTCCTGATGGCCGCTGACCGCGGTCAGGAACTCGACGAGCTGATGGGACGAGCGCTGCGACAGCGTCATACGGTCATCACGCGCCAGATCGACGGGTTGACCGCCGAGCTTGAGTTTCTGCCTCAGAGACCGGCAGGTAGCAGGAACGACGCGTCTGTCGGCCCCGGATGACCGCCCAGGAGGCGCTCGACCGCGACCAGGCCGGCGAAGCGCCCATCGGGCAGGCATGCGCACACCGGGTCCAGGCGGGTGGCCGGCGGGCGGGCGAGGGCGAGGCGGGCCACGGCGATGGCCGGCTCCTCGACGCTGGCCGAGAGCGGGCGCTCGCGATGGGCCCAGCCGCCGCCTTCGGGCACCAGCAGGCCGATCGGGCTGGCGTCGCGGTCCAGGACGACGACCACCTGGCCGCGCGCGCCGGCGGCGGGCTCGGCCCCGGCGGCCAGCAGACCGGCGTCGAGCGTCGGCGCGATCGGCCCGTCGAGCAGCCCCGCGAGGTCCCCGTTGACGGCGCGCACGCCGGCGATCGGCACGTCGCGCACCAGCGACGGGCCGGGACGCCCGAAGAGGAAGCCCTGGCCGAGCGGCACCGCGAGGCCGGCGAGCATCTCCTGCTCGGCGCGGCGCTCGATGCCCGGGGCCACCAGCTCGGCGCCCAGGCGCCCGGCGAACAGGCCGACGGCCTCGATGATCGCGAGCTTGGCCGGATCGTCGTGGGCGTCGGTGATCAGGCCGCGATCGAGCTTGACGTACTCGGGGCGCAGGCGCAGGACGTGCTGCAGGCTCGCGTAGCCGGCGCCGGCGTCGTCGACCGCCACGTGCGCGCCGGCGGCGCGGGCGCGGTCGAGCACCGTGGCGAGCTCGTCGTAGTCGCCGACGGCGTTCTGCTCGGTGACCTCGATGACGATCTGCTCGAGGCCACCCGGGGCGGCGTCGAGCACTGCGCGCACCTCGCTGCTGACGAGCGCTCCGGGCGAGACGTTGAGGGAGAGATAGGTGCCGCGCGGCAGGTGCTCGCGCGCGCGCAGGCCGGCCGCCACCAGCGTGGCCTCCAGCGCGTTGGCCAGCCCGTGGCGCTCGGCGGCCGCCAGCCAGCTCGGCGGCGTGCCGCTGGGATCGTTGGCGAAGCGGGCGAGCATCTCGTAGCCCTGGACCGCGGAACGGCGCAGGTCGACGATCGGCTGGAAGACCGGCCGGATGAGCGTGGGGTCGGCGAGCACCGCCTCGACGGTGTCCCGCCCGGCCGGTGCGCCTGTGGTCGTCGTGGCGTCCACACCGCAGTGATCGGACGCGCCGGCGAAAAGCTGACGGACTTCGGGGACCGGCCGTCACCGCGCGACGGACGGCTCGAGAGGCGCGAAGAGCGGCCTCTCAGAAGACCGGCGTCTCGGTGTAGGAGCCGAAGACCTCCTGCAGCGCCTCGATGATCTCGCCCTCGGTGGCGTGCGCGCGGGCGGCGTCGAGCAGGCCCGGCATGAGGTTCGCGTCCTCGTGGGCCGCCGTCTGCTTGAGCGCGCTCAGCGTCGCGTGCACGGCCGCGCCGTCGCGGCGGGCGCGCACGGCCTGCACCAGCGCGATCTGCTTGGGCTCCATCGCGGGATCGACGCGATGCAGCTCCAGCGGGCGCTCGTCGGACTGGGTGTACTCGTTGACGCCGACGACGATCCGCCGGCCCGCGTCGATCTCGGCCTGCAGCTCATAGGAGGCGTCGGCGATCTCGCGCTGGGGGTAGTTCTGCTTGACCGCCGCGACCATCCCGCCCAGCTCGTCGATCTTGGCGAAGTAGTCGTAGGCCTGGCGCTCGAGCTCATCGGTCAGCGACTCGATGAAGTAGGAGCCGCCGAGCGGGTCGATGGTGTTCGTCACGCCGGTCTCGTGGGCGATGATCTGCTGGGTGCGCAGCGCGATGCGCACGGCGTCCTCGGTGGGCAGGGCGAGCGCCTCGTCGTAGGAGTTCGTGTGCAGCGACTGGGTGCCGCCCAGCACGCCGGCCAGCGCCTCGATCGCCGTGCGCACGATGTTGTTCAGCGGCTGCTGGGCCGTGAGCGACACGCCCGCGGTCTGCGTGTGGAAGCGCATCAGCCACGACCGCGGGTTCTTGGCGCCGAACGTGTCGCGCAGCTCGCGCGCCCAGATGCGCCGCGCGGCGCGGTACTTGGCGATCTCCTCGAAGAAGTCGATCTGGGCGTTGAAGAAGAACGACAGGCGCGGGGCGAAGTCGTCGACGTCCAGGCCGCGCTCGACGGCCTCCTCCACGTAGGTCAGGCCGTCCTTCAGGGTGAAGGCCAGCTCCTGCGCGGCGGTCGAGCCCGCCTCGCGGATGTGGTAGCCCGAGATCGAGACCGGATGCCAGCGCGGCATGTGGCCCGAGCACCACTCGATCATGTCGCCCAGCACGCGCATCGCCGGGTCGATCGGGAAGCACCACTCCTTCTGGGCGATGTACTCCTTGAGGATGTCCGCCTGGATCGTCCCCGCGAGACGGTCGGCGGGGACGCCTTGCTCCTCGGCGGCGACGACGTAGAAGGCGAGCATGATCGCCGCCGGCGCGTTGATCGTCATCGACACCGAGACGTCGCCGAGCGGGATGCCCCGGAACAGCGTCTGCATGTCGTCGAGGGTGTCGATGGCGACGCCCTCGCGCCCGACCTCGCCCAACGAGCGGGGGTGGTCGGAGTCGTGGCCCATCAGCGAGGGCATGTCGAACGCGGTCGACAGCCCGGTCTGCCCGTGGTCGAGCAGGTAGCGGAAGCGCTCGTTGGTCTCCTCGGCGGTGCCGAAGCCCGCGAACTGGCGCATCGTCCACAACTGGCCGCGATACATCGACGGGTACACGCCGCGGGTGAACGGATAGCCGCCCGGCAGCCCGATCTCGCCGGCGTCCGGCAGGTCGGCCTCGGTGTAGAGGGGCTTGATCGGCAGCCCGCTCAGCGTGGCGAAGGGAACGTCGCGCTCGTTGCCCAGCGCATACGCGTCGCGCCACTGCGCCTCGGTGGTCGGAACTGCGGGTGTCGTCGTGGTGGCCATGCGCTCTCTTCAAATAGTCGGACGTCCTCCTATTATTCTACGGGGTGAAGTCGCCCGCGTCGAGCCGCAGTCCGCGCAGGATCGCGGTGAGCTGCTCGAGATCGTCCGGCGCGAGGGCCGCGATGCCGAAGCACTCGGCGTTGAGCACCTCCGTGGCCGCCGTCGCGGTGGCCCGGCCCGTGTCGGTGATCTCGGCCAGGGTTGCGCGCCGATCCTCGGCGTGGGGCACGCGGCGCACCAGCCCGTCGGCCTCGAGCTTGTCGATGATGTTGGTCACCGACGTGCGGTGGACCTGCAGGCGCTCGCCGATCTTGCCCAGCGGCAGCGCGCCCCCACGCGTGAAGGACAGCAGCATCAGCGCCTCGTAGCGCGGGAAGGTCAGCCCGTGCGGGCGCAGCAGCGCGTTCAGGCGCGCCATGAGCACCTGCTGGGCGCGCATGACCGACGTCACGGCCGCCATCGCCTGTGACGGCTCGGCCGCCCAGCGCGCCTCCCAATGGCGGCGCGCCTCGGCGATCGGATCGATGCGCAGGGGGCTCACGACGCCGGCCATCATGGCGGGTCGCGGCTTGCTGTACTGCGAGCGCATGCCTCCGCCCACCCGTGCGATCACACCCGAAGCCCCCGACCTCGCCGCCGAGCTGCCCGAAGCGAGCCTCGATTCGGCGCAGGTCGAGAACGGCGGTTCGTGGTCGCAGCTGCGGCTGTCGCACGCCGACCTGCCCGGGCTCGCTGCCACCGGGCTGAGCTTCCGCGAGGTGGCCCTCGCGCGCGTCGACCTGGCGGGCGGGCGGCTGATCAACCTCGCCTTCGCCGACGTCGATCTGGACACGTGCAACCTGGCCACGATCGACGCGCGCAGCGGCTCGATGCGCCGCGTGACCGCCCGGGGGTGCCGCATGACCGGCCTGCTGTGGACGGAGGGCGCGCTGCGCGACGTCACGCTGAGCGACTGCGCCGTCGACCTCGCGTCGTTCGCGGCCGCCACCGTCGAGCACGTCGTCTTCGAGCGCTGCATCCTGCGCCAGACCGACTTCCAGGACGCCGACCTGCGCCTGGTGAGCTTCGTCGACTGCGACCTGACCGACGCCGACCTCTCGGGCGCGCGCCTCGCCCACTGCGAGCTGCGCGGCTGCACCCTCGACGGCCTGCGCGGCGCGGCGAGCCTGCGTGGCGCGGCGATGCCGTGGGCGGACATCGTCGCCGCCGCGGGCATCTTCGCCGACGCCGTCGGCGTGCGCGTGCTCGACGCGGACGACTAGGACTCAGCTCTCGCGCGCGGCGCGGGTGGCGCCCTGAACAGCATCACCGAGGGAGGGCGTGAGCGGTGGGTCCGGGCGCAAGCGGGACGCCCGGGCGCGCCGTTAGCTCTCGCGCGCGGCCTCGCCCAGCAGCGCGCGGGCGATGACCAGGCGCTGGATCTCGCTCGTGCCCTCGTAGATCTCGGTCACCTTGGCGTCGCGGTAGTAGCGCTCGACCGGGAACTCCTTGGTGTAGCCGTAGCCGCCGAGAACCTGGATCGCCTCGCCCGTCCAGTGGCGCGCGACGCGCGAGGCGAAGAGCTTGGCCTGGGCGCCCTCGACGCTGTGCGGGCGGCCGGCCTCCTTCAGCCGCGCGGCGCGCCACACGAGCGCGCGGGCGGCCTCGATCTCGGTCTGCATGTCGGCGAGCTTCTGCTGGATGGCGCCGAAGCCGCCGATCGGCCGCCCGAAGGCGTGGCGCTCCTGGGCGTAGGCCGCGGCCACGTCGAGCGCGGCCTGCGCGATGCCCACCGCCTGCGCGGCGATGCCGATGCGCCCGGCGTCGAGGGTCTGAAGGGCGATGCGCATGCCGGCGCCCTTCACGCCCAGCAGCTCGGCCGGCGTGTCCTCGAAGCTGAGGTCGGCGGTTGAGGAGGAGTTCAGGCCGAGCTTCTCCTCCTCGCGCGTGACCTTGAAGCCGTGCGCGCCGCGGCGCACGACGAAGGCCGACGCGCGCTCGGGATCGCGCGCGAAGACCAGGAAGCTGTGGGCGTGCGAGCCGTTGGTGATCCACTGCTTGGTGCCGGTGAGCTGCGACGATTCGGCGCGCGTGCGCATCGCCCCGGCGTCCGAGCCCGAGCCCGCCTCGGTCAGCGCGAAGGCGGCGAGCTCATGCCCCTGGGCCAGCGGCGGGACCATCCGCCCCACCTGCTCGGGCGTGCCGTGGGTCAGCAGCGGCAGCGTCCCCGCGCTGGTGTGGACGGCGACGGTGACGCCCACCCCGGCATCGGCGCGCGAGAGCTCCTCGAGCACGAGCACGTAGGAGAGGAAGTCGGCCCCGGAGCCCCCGTGCTCCTCGGGCACGCACACGCCCATCAGCCCCAGCTCGCCGAGATGCTTGAACACCTCGCGCGGGAAGGTGTGCTCGCGATCCCACGCGCCGGCCTGCGGCGCGATCTCGTCGTCGGCGAAGCGCCGCGCGAGGTCGCGGATCTCGCGCTGCTCGTCGCTGAGCTCGTACAGGCTCATCGCCGGCGGCCCGCCACGGTGCGTGCGCCGGTGCCCACCAGCGCGGCCAGGACCACCGCGCCGCCCGCCTTCAGGCGTCGGCCGAGTTGCTCGAAGCGCATGATCTCCCAGCCCTCCTCGCGGGCGACGCGGCGCAGCTGGGCGTCCGGGTTGACCGCCACCGGGTGCCCGACGACGCGCAACATCGGCAGGTCCGATTCCGAGTCGGAGTAGGCGTAGGAGGCGGCGAGGTCGAGGTCGGCAGCGGCCGCCAGCTCGCGCATCGCCACCGCCTTGCCCTCGCGGTAGGTGAACGGGCCGGCGGAGCGCCCGGTGTAGTGCCCGTCGACGACCTCCGAGCGCGCACCGAGCGCGCCGTCGAAGCTCAGCACGTGGGCGAGCATCTCGGCCATCTCCTGCGAGGCCGCGGTGCAGATGTAGACCGGGCGCCCAGCGTCCTGATGCGCGTGGGCCACCTCGAGCATCTGGGGATACAGCCGCGGCAG
This sequence comes from uncultured Actinomycetes bacterium, assembly GCA_963806015.1. Taxonomy (GTDB): domain Bacteria; phylum Actinomycetota; class Thermoleophilia; order Solirubrobacterales; family Solirubrobacteraceae; genus JAOPZW01. The sequence continues at coordinate 326,905 of CAWDWM010000006.1, forward strand.
CACGCCGGCCAGCACCTTGGGCGCCAAGCGCTGCAGGTCGACCACGCGCTGGCCGGAGATCATCTCGCCGACCTCGCGGCGCACGCGGTCGGTGGCCTGGTCGGTCGAGCCGCGCAGGCGGAACTTGACGTTCTCCCAGCCGTAGCGCGCGATCCGCCGGCGGGTGAGCAGGCCGGCTCCGCGGGCGGCGCGCGCCCAGTACAGGCCCGACGAGCCGGCCATCAGCGTGCGGTCGAGGTCGAAGAAGGCCGCGCCGCGCCCGCGCTCGGGCTCGACGTGGGCGATCTCCTCCTGAGGGGTGACGTCGTGCGTCACGCCCCGTTGCCGTGCACCTTCAGGATGACCGCGTCGCCCTGGCCGCCGCCGCTGCAGATCGCGGCGCAGCCCAGGCCGCCGCCGCGGCGGCGCAGCTCGTGCACGAGGGCGCCGAGGATCCGGGCGCCCGATGCGCCGACCGGGTGGCCCATGGCGACCGCGCCGCCGTTGACGTTGACCCTGTCCTCGTCGATGCCCAGCAGCCTGATCGAGTGCAGCGTCACCGATGCGAATGCCTCGTTGATCTCCCACAGGTCGATGTCCTGCGCGGAGAGCCCCGCCTTGGCCAGCGCCTTCTCGGCCGCGCCCGCCGGCGTGGTGGCCAGATAGGCGAAGTCGTTGGCGAACTGCGCGTGGGCCACGATCTCCGCGAGCGCCGTCTTGCCGTTGGCCGACGCCCACTCGTCGCTGGCCAGCACCAGCGCGCCGCCGCCGTCGTTGACGCCGGGCGAGTTGCCCGCGGTGTGCGAGCCCTCCTTGTCCACGAGGCCCGGAAGCGACGCCAGCTTCTCGAGCGTCGTGTCGCGCCGCGGGCCCTCGTCGACCTCGACCACGGTGTCGCCCTTGCGGCCCTTCACGGTGACCGCGACCATCTCCTCGGGCAGCCGGCCGTCGTCGGTCGCGGCGATCGCGCGCTCGTGCGAGCGCAGCGCCCAGCGGTCGAGATCGGGCCGCGTGAGCTCGAGCTCGTTGCCGACCTCGGTCGCCTCGTCGAACATCTGGCGGCCGCTGAAGGGATTGGTGAGGCCGTCGTGGACCATGGCGTCCAGCGCCTTGGCGTCGCCCATGCGGAAGCCGAAGCGCGCCTGGGGCAGCAGGTAGGGCGCCAGCGACATCGACTCCATGCCGCCGCCGACCCCGATCTCGACGTCGCCCGCGCGGATGGCCTGGTCGAGGATGACCGAGGCGCGCAGGCCCGAGGCGCACACCTTGTTGATGGTCTCGCTGGAGACCTCCTTGGGAATCCCGGCCTTGATCTGCGCCTGGCGCGAGGGGATCTGGCCCTGGCCCGCCTGGAGGACCTGACCCATGACCACGTGCTGTACCTGGTCGGGCGCAATGTCCGCGCGCTCGAGCGCAGCGGTTATCGCGGTCGCCCCGAGCTCGGTCGGGTGGATGGTCGACAAGCCGCCGCCGAGCTTGCCGATGGGCGTGCGGGCGGCTCCGAGGATCACGGTCTTGGGCATGTCCATAAGGCTAGTGACGTAGCCTGGCCCGCCGATGCACGCCTCCGCCACCACCGAGTCCCCCGCCGCCACGAAGGCCGACACGATCGCCGTCGGCGTCTTCGCGGACGAGGGAATCGCCCACGATCTCGAGGGATCGCCGCTGACCGCGCTGCTCGACGCCGGGGAGGCGCGGACGAGCTTCAAGCACCTCGCCCTGCACCATGCCGACAGCCGGCGCTGGCTGGTCGTGGGCCTCGGGAGCCGCGACGCGTTCGATCCCGAACGCGCCCGCGTGGCGGCGGCCGCGGTCCACGGCCGCGCCCGCGAGCTCGGCACCCGCGTCCTGGCGTGGGAGCTGCCCCACCACGTCCCCGACGAGGTGGCCTCGGCGCTGGTCGAGGGCACCATCCTCGCCGCCTACCGCTTCGACCGCTACCGCGCGCGCCCCGACGACGAGCCGCGCGACGTGCAGGAGATCGTCGTGTCGAGCCATCACGACGTCGCCGCAGCGGTCGAGCGCGGCGCGATCGGGGCCGACGCGCAGAACTTCGCGCGCGACCTCCAGGACACGCCGGCCAACGACCTCACGCCGACCGCACTGGCCGAGCGCGCGCAGCAGATCGAGGGCATCGAGGTCGAGGTCCATGGGCGCGTTTGGATGGCCGAGCAGGGCATGGGCGCGCTGCTGGCGGTGGCCCAGGGCTCCGATCAGGAGCCCGCCGTCATCGTCGCGCGCTACGACGGCGGCGGCGGAGGCCCGCTGCTCGCGCTCGTCGGCAAGGCCGTCACCCACGACACCGGCGGCCTGTCGATCAAGCCGGCGGGCGGCATGCACGAGATGAAGTTCGACATGTCCGGCGGCGCGGCGGTGCTGGGAGCGCTGCAGGCGATTGCCGCCCTCGGGCTGCCCGTGCGCGTGCTCGCCGTCGTCGGCTCGACCGAGAACACCATCAACGGGTCGGCGATGAAGCCCGGCGACATCGTCCGCGCCATGACCGGCACCACGATCGAGGTCAACAACACCGACGCCGAGGGCCGGCTCGTGCTCTGTGACTGCCTGGCCTACGCGGTCGCGCAGGGCGCCGAGCGGATCGTCGACGTCGCCACGCTGACCGGCGGCATCGTCACCGCGCTGGGCAGCACCTACGCCGGGCTCTTCGCCACCGACGACGACCTCGCCGCCGCGGTCACGGCCGCCGGCGCCGCCGCGGGCGAGCTCGTCTGGCGCATGCCGCTGCACGCCGAGTACGACGATCAGATCAAGGGCCGCTACGCGGACATCGTCAACTCCGAGAGCCGCAAGGCGCACCCGATCCAGGGCGCCTCGTTCCTCAAGCGCTTCGTCGGCGACGTGCCGTGGGCACACCTCGACATCGCCGGCACCGGCCACGACAACGGGCGCGCCTACACGGCCAAGGGCGGCGCCGGCTGGGGCGTGCGGCTGTTGCTGGAACTGGCGCGCGCGCAGTCGTAAGCGCAGCGGCCTCCGCCGCGTTGCTTGGGTTGTGCCCCAAGCCGCCCGCACTTCAGTGCCGGCTCGACGCTGGCTGCCGTGCCTCGCCGCGGCGCTCGTCTCGCTGCTGTGCGCGGGGGCGGCGCGTGCCGACACCGGATCGCTCAGCATCACCACCTCGGGCGGGCAACCGGACCCGGTGGCCTACATCCCGCGGGTCTTCACCGTCAGCGGCACCGCCACCGGAACCGGAACCGGCAAGCACCTCTACGTCAAGCACCGCGCCGCCGGCGGGACCGGATGCGCACCAAGCGCGTTCAGCGATTCGGGGACCTGGCCCGACGCCTCCTTCTACGGCCCAGCGGTGAGCGGTGTCTTCACCTTGCAGAAGATCCTGACGGTGCGATCGCCGGGCACGTGGCTGTTCTGCTTCTGGCTGGCCGCCGACGAGACGGCGACGACCGCACCAATCGCGCAGACGATCACCTTCCGCGAGCCGGCCGGCACGATCGGAGCGGCCGTCTACCCGGCGGTTCCGCGCCCCGGCCAGCGGGCCCAGATCAAGGTGGCCGGCAGTACCGAGTCGTCGCGGCGCGTGTACGCGAAGATCCGCTCGGCCGACGGCCCGCCGTGCGCGAGCAGCTACGACTCGGACCCCGGCGGCGAGTTCGTCGAGGGGTGGAGCGTCGACGGTGCGTTCAGCATCGACGCCAATGCCACCGAGGCCTACCCCGGCACCTACCTGATCTGCCTGTGGCTGGCGGGCGACTCCGGCGACAGCCTCCCGATCGGCGGCGTCCGGCAGCAGACCTACACCGTCGTTCGCCCACCCACGCCGCGGGTGGCGTCCATCGCGATCCTCAACTGCCGGACCGGGAAGCACCTCAAGCTCGTCCGGGCGCACGCCACCAAGTCGGTGTGCATCCGCTACCGCTTCTCGACGCCGCCCGCGGCCGGGCTCTCGGTGTCGGTGGCCTACGTGACCCCCCGCCGCGTCATGTACAAGACGGTGAGCATGACGTGGCCCGGCGGGACGTCGATGACGATGACCTCGAAAGCGCTGCCCGTCCGCGCCTACCTCCATCGCCGCGGCACCTGGTACGCCGTCCTGCGCGTCGACGGCGCGTGGGTCAGGACGAAGGCCGTCCACGTGGTGCGCTAGAGCCCTTCGGGGTGGCGGGCGACGAACCCGCTGGTGCTGCGCCCGGTGGCCTGCCAGCGCGTGCCCGAGCCGCGGATGCCGCCGGTGTCGAAGCGCAGGCCGGCGACCTCCATGAAGACGTGGCCGCCGTTGGCGTAGATCGTGATCCAGCGCCCGGGCCCCGGCGCGCCCCACTGGGCGAGCAGGCCGGAGGTCAGCGGCGAGTCGAGCAGGCCGGCGCCGGCCAGCGCGAAGGAGACCGAGCCCGAGCAGTCGTAGCCCGATGCCGACCAGCCGCCGTGTCCGCCGCCCCACAGGTACGGCGTCTTGGCGATGACGTTGCCCGCGCGGATGACGTCGCGGACGATCTGCGGCGCGTCCTGGGGGGCGACGCCGCGACCGTCTCCGAGCACGCGACCGACGGCGCCCACCGGGAGGTCGGCGCCCGCGGCGAGGTGCTTGAGCTGGCTGAGCTCGCGCCGGATCTCGGCGTCGGTCGGGCTGTGTGAGTCCGTGGCCGCAGCGGTGCCGGACGGTGTCGTGCTGACGGACTGCTCGCCCGCGGGCACCCCCGCCTCGGGCTCGACGGCCTGCGGATGGGGGCTCGGAAGGGCGGGCCCCGTGTCGCTGTAGACGGCCGGCGCGGCGGCAGTCTGGGCCCCGGCCGTGTTGCCGGCCGACAGCGCGGTGGCGGTCACGGCGGCGCCGAGAACGAGGACGGCGAGCAGGACGCCGGCGATCAGCGCGCGCCGCACGAAGCGCGTCACGCTGCGGTGGGCGGTTGCCATAAGACCTCTCACACCCGGGCTGATCGACCGGGCGCGACGGCGCTTGAGTCAGGCCACCGGCTCGAGGCCGGCGCCGCGATCACATGATGGTCACAGCCTCGTCACGGCCGGTTAACGGGGCGCGCAGACGCGCCGCCGTAGCGTCGCCGGCTGGATGCGCCTGGCGTGGGCCGGCGCCCGGACACCGGAGGGAAACATGATTCGCACGATGCGACGGCCGCTCGCGGCCGTCCTGGCTGCTGCGGCGGTCGCGGCGGCGGCCTTCGTCGCCACGGGCAGCGCCTCGCCGAGCGACCCGTCCAACCTGGCGAACGTCGCAGCGGCCAACACCAAGACGCCCGGCGTCAGTTCGCCGAACGTCCTGTCGGTCGGGCTGACGGAGGCGCCCGTCGCCCAAGGCTCCAACCGGCTCGAGAACGGAACCCAGCAGGTCCCGTTCTACGGCTACGACGGCAACGGATCGCTGCTGCCGGTCTTCCCCTCCTGGACGGAGGCCAGCAAGACCGAGCCCGACAAGAACACCTACCTGGCCATCAACGGCCTGAAGGGCGCCGACCCGAGCTACTACTACGGCAGCCATTTCCTCTTCCAGGGGCACGAGGGCGGGACTCCGGGCTACCTGACGCGCATCAACCTCGATGCCGACGGCGCGCACCGCGTGACGCTGCTGGCGACCCAGGACAGCAGCGGCGCCGACCTGCCCAACATCGACGGCTCCACGTGGGACCCATGGGCCAGGCGCCTGCTCTTCACCGCGGAGGGATCGAAGGGTGGCGGCGTCTGGCAGGCCACGCTCGTCGTGCCCGCGAAGGTCGACAGCCTCACCGGGATCATCGGCCAGGGCGGCTACGAGGGCATCCAGAACGACTCCGACGGCAACCTCTGGATCGTCGAGGATGCCGGCGGTCCCAACGGCACGGCGAACCCGCACGCCAAGCAGCCCAACAGCTTCCTCTTCCGCTTCAAGCCCTACGACAGGACCGACCTGACCAAGGGCGGCAAGCTGCAGGCGCTGCAGGTCACCTCGCTGCGCAGCGGCCAGCCGATCGCCTTCCACAGCGGGCAGGCCGACGCCGACATCAAGTCCGATGACACGAAGGACCTGCACACCTACGGCCATTCGTTGGCGACGCGATGGGTGACCGTGCACGACACCGCGACCGACGGCACAGCGCCGTTCTCGGGCAATGCGGCGGCCAAGGCGCAGCAGGCGACGCCGTTCAAGCGTCCCGAGAACGGGCAGTTCCAGCCGGGCACCGGCTTCCGCACGTTCTTCTTCGACGAGACCGGTGACACCGACAACCGCACCGAGGCGGGCGGCGACTACGGCGGCTTCGGCGCCATCCAGGCCCTCTCCCAGCACGGTCCGTCGGCCGACCGCGGCACGCTGCGCCTCTTCTACCAGGGCGATCAGAACCACGGCAGCCTCGACAACGTGACCTTCCTCGCGCGGGACAAGGTGGCGTCCGTCGAGGACGCGGGCGACACGCTGCACACCCAGCGCAGCGCGCTGGACTCCGGCTTCGTGTTCGACACCGACACCGACTACTCGGCCGGCGCGCAGCCCGTGCGCTTCCTCGCCGAGGGCCGCGACGCCTCGGCGACGATCGACTCGGGCCTGTCGGGCTCGCCGGGCTTCCAGAACGAGGGCGACAACGAGATCACCGGCATCCACGCTTCCGACGGCGACCCCACCGCGCGGGGCCTCCTCGGCGCCAAGGTGCCCCGACTGTTCTCGTTCTCCGACGGCCGCTCCACGCAGCGCTGGCGGCTCTTCTACACCGCGCAGCACGGCGACAACGTGACCTGGGAGATCCTCCCGGCGCGCGCCGGGCACGGCGGCTACTGACGGCGAAGGGCCAACCGGGGGCCGTCGGCGCGCAAGGGCGCCGGCGGCCCCGGCCGGGCAGAATGGCGCGATGTACTTCGACCTGCCCGACGACCACCGCCTGCTCCAGCAGACCGTCCGCGACTTCGCCGTGCAGGAGGTGGCGCCGGTGGCCGAGGAGCTCGACCGCGAGAAGCGCTTTCCCTACGAGCTCGTCGCCAAGATGGGCGCGCTGGGGTGGATGGGCATCCCGTTCCCCGAGGAGGTCGGCGGCGCCGGGGGCACGACCCTGCAGTACGCCCTGGCCGTCGAGGAGCTCACGCGCGTGGACTCGAGCGTGGCCATCACGATGTGCGCGCACACGTCGCTGGGCACGCAGCCGATCTACCTGTTCGGCTCCGAGGAGCAGAAGGAGTCTCTGCTGCCCGACCTGTGCTCGGGCGCCCGGCTCGGCGCCTTCGGCCTCACCGAGCCCGAGGCGGGGTCGGACGCCGGCAATGTGCGCACGCGCGCGGTCCTCGAGGACGGCGAGTGGGTGATCAACGGGGCCAAGCAGTTCATCACCAATGCCGGCACCGACATCTCCGGCCACGTCTGCATCACCGCGCGGACCGGCGACAGTGAGATCTCGAACATCGTCGTGCCGAACGGCACGCCCGGCTATGAGCAGGGCGCGCCGTATCGCAAGATGGGCTGGAACGCGAGCGACACGCGGCCGCTGAGCTTCACCGATTGCCGCGTGCCAGAGGACAACCTCCTGGGTCCGCGCGGGCAGGGGTTCAAGCAGTTCCTGCACATCCTCGACATCGGCCGCATCGGCGTCGCTGCGATGGGCGTCGGGCTGGCCCAGGGCGCGCTGGACGAGGCGCTGGCCTACGCCAAGGAGCGGCGCGCGTTCGGCCAGCCGATCTCCAAGTTCCAGGCCATCCAGGGCAAGCTGGCCGACATGGCCACCGAGATCGAGGCGGCACGGCTGCTGACCTACAAGGCCGCCTTCCTCAAGGACGAAGGCCGCAACTTCACCCTCACCGCCGCGCAGGCGAAGCTCAAGACCGGCCGCCTGGCCGTGCGGTGCGCCGAGGAGGCGGTGCAGATCCACGGCGGCTACGGCTACATCGAGGAGTACCCCGTGTGCCGCTTCTACCGCGACGCCAAGATCCTCACGATCGGCGAGGGCACCGACGAGGTCCAGCAGATGGTCATCGCGCGCGCGCTCGGCGCCTGAGTGCGCCGAGGCGTCGCGCTGTGGCTGGCGCTCTTCGCCGTGTACGCGGCCGGCGTCGGCCTGCACGCGAGCCCCGGCGAGGACCTGAGCGCGCCCGAGGCCCATGCGCTGCTGCTCACCCGCTCGATCGTCGACGACGGCAACCTCGACCTCTCCGACGAGTACGGCGCAGCCGCGTGGCGGCCGTTCTACGGCGGGACGCTCGTCCCGCTGACGGGGCCGCGCGAGCGCGGGCAGCTCGAGCCGATCGCCGTCGGCTTCCCGCTGCTGTGCGCGCCGGCCTACGCCCTGGGCGGGCGCCTGGCCGTCGAGTTGTGGCTGGCCGCGCTGTCCGCGCTGGGCTTCGTCGCCGCGGGCTGGATCGCGCGGCGCGTGGTGCCCGATCCCTGGGCGACGCGCGGCGTGCTCGCCGTCGGGCTGTCGCCGCCCGCGGTCGTCGCGGCCACCACGATCGCGCCCGACGCGGTGGCCGGCGCCGCGCTGGCCGGCGCCGCCGCGCTCGCACTCGCGGCGCGCGAGCGCCCCTTGGCGCGGCTGACGGCGTGGGCGGGCACGCTGCTGGCCACGCTGCCGTGGCTGGGCGTGCGCTTCCTGGCGCCCGGGGCCGTGGTGATGGCCGGCGTGTTCCGCTGGCCGCGCCGGCGCCAGCGCGGCCTCGCCGGGCTCGTCGGCGTCGAGGTCGCCCTGTTCTCGACCGTCCTCTTCGTCTCGATCAACGACCGCCTCTACGGGGGCCTGACCCCATACGCCGTGCTGCCCGAGGGCGAGAGCCCGACCGGCGCCCACGGGCTCGCCGCCCACCTCGAGCGCTGGCCGCGGCTGGTGTGGCTGTGGGTCGGGCGCCCCGAGGGACTGCTGCTGTGGGCGCCCGCGTGCGCGCTGGCCTTCGTGGCCCTTGGGCTGCTCGCGCGCTCGCGCCGCGAGCGCCTCGCGCGGGTGCTCGGCGAGCAGGCCGACGTCGAGGTCACCACCGGGTTCCTGCTCATGATCTGCGCGAGCACCGTGCTCGTGGCCGCCTTCCTCGCCCCCACCATCGCCGGGCCGTGGTTCGCCGGCCACACGCTCGTCGCCGCGCTCCCCGCCTTCGGCCCGCTGGTGGCGTGGGGCTGGCGGCGCTTCCCGCGCACGGGCAGCGTGTTGGCGGCGCTCACGCTGGCCGCGACGGTGTGGGTGCTCGTGGCCGTGCGGGTCGACGACTCCAGCGGCGTCGCGCCTCCGCGCGGGGCGCTGCCGTGGACGGCTCGGTAGCCTCGCGCATCGTGGCGTCCGGCACGCTGATCTGCGAGAGCCTGCGCGTGGGCGCCGTCCTCGACGCGGTCGTGCTCACGGTGAGCGCGATCGAGCGCGTGGCGGGCGATCTCTCCGCCGAGCAACGCGAGGCGGGCCTGTCGGAGCGCTGGACGCTCGTGCGCTTCGAGGTCGACGACCAGCACGCCGACCGCCTGGCCGGCGCGCTCGCCGGGGCGCTCGACGTGCGCGGCTGGTACGCAGACCTCCACACCGAGCACGAGAGCTTCGTGGTCTTCGCGGGGCGCGTCTTCCGCTACCGCTCGGACGACGCGGCGGCTCGTGCGGAGGCGGAGGCGTATGCCCGCGCGCGCGGCGTGCCCGAGGCGCAGCTCGATTGGCCGTGAGGGCGAGACGACCCACCAGCTAGTTTTTCGCCCATGCTCCACCACCAGCTCCCGTGGTACGTCGGCGGCCCGGTGCTCGGGCTCTGCGTCGTCACGCTGCGCCTGCTCCTGAACGGCCGCCTCGGCGTCACCGGCGCCTTCACCGACGTGATCGAGAAGGTCCAGCACCGCAGCCTCGCCTTCGACTGGCGCGGTTGGTTCTTCTTCGGGCTGATCGCCGGTGGCGCCGCGTTCGCGCTGATCGCCGGCGGGCCGGACTTCCACGGCTACGGGTGGCTGACCGACACCTTCCACGGCAGCGCCCAGATCGTCATCGCCCCCGTGCTGCTCGTGGCGGGCGTGCTCATCGGCTACGGCTCGAAGACCGGCGGCGGCTGCACCTCGGGCAACGGCCTCGCCGGGACCTCGATGCTCTCGCCGGCGAGCATCGTCGCCACCGCGACCTTCTTCGCCACCGCCGTCGCGGTCAGCTTCCTCATCGAGGCGCTGATCTAGATGGGCACTCGCATGGCCGGTGGTGTCGTCGGCGTCGTCTTCGGCGTGACGCTGTCCTGGACGGGGCTCACCAGCCCCGATGTCCTGCGCGCGGGGCTGCTGCTCGACAACGCCTACCTCTACCTCGTCTTCGCCTCCGCGGTCGCCACCTCCAGCGTCGGGCTGGCGCTGCTGTGCCGCGCCCGGGCGCGCGCCGTGCTCACCGGCGAGCCGGTGGCGTGGACCCCGCACCCGCCGCGGCGCCGCCACGTGGTGGGCAGCCTGACCTTCGGCGTCGGCTGGGCCGTGGCCGACGCCTGCCCGGGCCCGGTCGCCACGCAGGTCGGCCAGGGCGTGCTGTGGAGCCTGTTCACGATCACCGGTGTGGTGATCGGGATGGTGCTCTTCCTGCGCGTCGGCGACTCAGCCCGTCAGGGCACCCGCGGGGAGCACGTAGACGCGCTGGGGAGCGGCCGGCGGAGGCGCGACGCGGCGACCGGGGCGCGCGCCGCCTGAGGACGGGGCGCGGGCGGTGCGCAGCTGGCCGCCCTGCGCGACGACCCAGGCGTCGAGCGCGGCCAGCTCGGTGCCCAGCAACGCCGCGCGCCCGGCGTCAGGGCGCGCCTTGACCGCGTAGCCGCGCGGGGTGCGCAGCACGCCGCCGGCGTCGGGCAGCGCCTCGACCAGCGCGCGCAGTTCGTCGTCGCTCACGCGGCAAGCCTACGCGCCGGCGAAGATCTGCAACGGCAACAGCGCGCTGACCACGTACTCGCCGGCGTCGACGATCTCCGAGATGCGCAGGTCGACGCACAGGCTGCAGAGCAGGTAGGCGTCCTCCGGCGAGAGGCCGTGCTCGGCGGCGAGATGGTCGACCATCGCCCGCACCGCCTCCGAGGCGCCGACGTACAGGTCCGGGCCCACACCGGTGGTCCCGTACCAGTGGCCGTCGGCCACGCGCGGCGCCAGCGGCCCGGCCGTGAGGTACTGCGGCGCGGGGATCGGGCGGTCCTTGTGCAGCGTGAAGCGCAGCGAGCAGTACATCGGCGACTCGAGGCCGGTCACGCACACCTCGCCGTCGCCCTGAGCGCCGTGGGCATCGCCGGTGCTGAAGAGCGCGCCATCGACCTGCACGGGCAGGTAGAGCGTGGCGCCGCGCGTGAGCTGGCGCGTGTCCATGTTGCCGCCGAACCGGCCGGGCGGCATCACCGGCTGCGCGCTCGCGCCCGCCGGGCACACGCCCATCGTGCCCAGGAACGGCTCGATGGGGATCGCGATGTCCTCGCGCAGGTAGGTCACGTCGCCCGCGGTGAGGTCGAAGATCCGCAGGTACGCATCCGGGAAGTCGTCGGCGAGCAGCCCGAGGCCCGGCAGGATCGCCGTCCATCCCCACCCCTGAGTGTGGAGGTCGAGCACCTCGATGGCCAGCGTGTCGCCGGGCTGCGCGCCGTCGACCGCGATCGGCCCGGCCAGCGGGTACACGCGGTCCCAGTCCAGTCCGGCGATGACGTCGACCGTGGAGTCCGGCCCGATCTGGTTGTCGCTGACGTCGCGCGTGTGGACGACGACGGTGTCGCCGCTGTCGATGGTGAGCACCGGCGCGTTGCCGGCGTCCCACGTGAAGTGGACCTCATCGGACGGGAAGTAATGCGTCTTGGCCATCGTCGCTCCTCGTCAGGTGTCGCTCAACGGGGTGGGGTGTGCCGGCTCGTACAGGCCCAGCTCGCCGCCGCCGGGCACGGCCATGCGCGTCATGCGGCCGAAGCCCTGGTCGGAGATCGGCGTCACGAACTCGACGCCCTTGGCCTCCAGATCGGCCACCGTGGCCTCCACGTCGTCGCACATCAGGTAGAGCTCGTGGCGCCCGCTGTCGTCCGGCGCAGTCGGGTGACAGGCGAGCTCGGCGGGTGGCAGGGCGAAGATCAGCCAGCCGCCGCCGGCGTCGACCGCGCGGAGGTCCAGGACGTCGGCGATGAAGGCGCGAGCGGCCTCCGCGTCCTGCGCGAAGATGATCGCGTGGGTGCCGGTGATCATGGCGGCCAGCCTACGCCGCTTCGCCCGCGTCGAAGCGCTTCAGGATGGTGGTCGCGGCGCTCGCGGGATCCAGGCGCCGCGCGACGACCTCGTCGAGCAGCGTGGCGAACTCGTCGTCCTGCGCCAGGCGCTCCTCGAGGCCACGACGCAGGCGGAAGGTGCACAGCCCGAGGACCTCGTTGCGCAGGTTGCGCCGGCGGCGCTCGGAGAGCGTGCCTTCGGCCTCGATGTGGGCACGGTGCGTGTCGAGCTGCTCGACCAGCGCCTCGACGCCCTCCCCGCGCACCGCCTCGGTCTTGACGATGGGCACGCGCCAGCCGCGCTGCGGGGCGAGCGAGAGGACGCCGCGGATCTCGCGCACCATCGTGTCGGTCAGCGGGTGGTCGGCCTTGTTGACGACGATCACGTCGGGGATCTCCATGATCCCCGCCTTCAGCGCCTGGATCGAGTCGCCCGAGCCGGGCATGAGGACCAGCACGACGGTGTCGGCGTGATCGATGATGTCGACCTCGGCCTGGCCGACGCCGACGGTCTCCAGGAAGACGTCGTCCTTGCCCGCGGCGTCCATGAGCAGCGCGGCCTGCAGGGCGGCCTCGCTCAGCCCGCCGAGCGCCCCGCGATTGGCCATCGAGCGGATGAAGACGCCGGGGTCCAGGAAGTGCTCGGTCAGGCGGATGCGATCGCCGAGCAGCGCGCCGTGGGTGAAGGGCGACGAGGGGTCGATCGAGAGCACCGCCACCTCGCGCTCGGCGGCGCGGCGCAGCTTGATCAGCGCGCCGATGAGCGTCGACTTGCCCGCCCCCGGTGCGCCGGTGAGGCCGATGACCGTGGCCGTCCCGGTGTGCGGGTAGACCTCGCGCACGAGCGCCCAGCCGGCCGGGTCGTCGGACTCCACCAGCGTGATCGCGCGCGCGAGCGCGCGCTTGTCACCGGCGAGCAGTCGCTGGGCGAGCGAGTCTTCGGCCATCGAGCCGCGCAGACTACCCTTGCGTCCGTGGATTCGGTCCTCACACCACCGCGGGTCACGGGGCTGCCGCCGCACATCCGCGGAGCGCCGGAGCCGCGCCACGGCGGCCCGCTGGTGCTGCTGCGCTGGATGCGCGCGCACCGCATGCTCACGTTCAACTACGCGCGCCTGCTGGTGCGTCTGGCGTGGCTGAAGCTGCGCTTTCGCGGACGGCTGAAGACCGACGGCTTCGCCTTCGTCTGCCCCGGCGTGACGCTCGAGATCGGCAAGGGCGCCGTGGTCCACCTCGGGCGCTGGTCGTGGATCGGCCACGGCACCAAGATCCGCGCTCACGAGGGCGAGGTGCACATCGGCGCGAAGTCGGTGCTCGGCCAGGAGTGCACGATCTCGGCCTTCCAGCACGTCTCGATCGGGCGCGAGTGCATCGTCGCCGACCGCGTGATGCTCATCGACTTCGATCACGGCGTCGTCGAGGTCGAGCGCCCGATCCGCGAGCAGGGGATCTACAAGCGCGACGTGCGCATCGGCCACAACGTCTGGATCGGCTACGGCGCAGCCTTCCTGCGCGGCGTCACCGTCGGCGACAACGCCGTCGTCGGGACCTACACGGTGGTCAACAAGGACGTTCCCGCCAACGCCGTCGTCGCCGGCGTGCCGGTGCGGGTGCTGCGCATGCGCGCGGCGCCGCGGCAGCTGCGCTGGGAGTAGGAGAGCCCGGCCGGGCGGATAGGCTGCTCAGCCGCTCACGAGATCACAGGAGGCAGTGCGGCGTGGACGTTTCCTCGCGGTTCGACGTGGCCGGGTTCGGCGTGATCGTCACCGGCGGTGCCAGCGGACTCGGCCTGGCGTACGGCGAGGTGCTCGCGGCGCACGGCGCTCGCGTGACGCTGATCGACCTCGACGCCAACACGGTGGCCGCTCAGGCCTCCCGGCTGCAGGGCGAAGGGCTCGATGTGCGCAGCGCCGTGGCCGACGTCACCGATCACGCCGCCCTCGATCAGGCGATCGACGAGGCGGCCCAGACCTATGGCCGGCTCGACGTCGCCTTCGCCAACGCCGGCATCGATCCGGGTGTCGGGTTCGTCGGCGCCTGGGCCGGCGACGCGCGCCCCCGCGTCGAGGAGGGTGCCCTCGAGCGCTACGCCGACGAGCGCTGGAGCCGCGTCATCGACATCAACCTCAACGGGGTCTTCGCGACCGCGCGCGCCGCGGCGCGCCACATGCGCCCCCGCGGCTACGGCCGGATCATCGTGACGACGTCGCTGGCGGCGACCAAGGTCGAGCCCGCGATCGGCTCGGCCTACATGACCGCGAAGGCCGGCGCACGCCACCTCATGCACTGCCTCGCGCTCGAGCTGGCGGCCGACGGCATCACGGCCAACGCGATCGCGCCCGGGTTCTTCGTCACGAACATCGGCGGCGGCCACGCCCACGATCCCGACGTGCAGGCGGCGCTCTCGAAGGACATCCCGATGCATCGCGTCGGCCGGCCGGACGACATCAAGGCGCTCGCCCTCTTCCTCGCCTCACCGGCCTCGGAGTACATCACCGGCCAGGAGATCGTGATCGACGGCGGCTGGGGCCTGGGCGTCGCGGACTAATCGAGGACCTGGTCGAAGAACTCGAGCGGCCCCGCCGCCGCCCGCAGCTCGTCGCCGATGGTGGCGTCGATGAGCACGAACAGCATCCGCACGGGGCGATCCGACCGGTTCGCCCAGGCGTGGCTCGTCGCGCGCTGGACGACCGCGTCGCCGACGCCCACCGGCGTCTCGGAGCCGTCGTCGAGCAGCAGCCAGGTCTCACCCTCGAGCACGACGCCGACGTCCACCGTCTCCGTGCGGTGCATCGGCGACTCGGCGCCCGGCGCCATCTCGGTGAACCGCACCGTCACCCCGTTGGCAGGCGGCTGCGTCGTGACCGGACGCTCCGTCGGCTCCGGCTCGGTGGCCGCGACCTCAACCGGCGTCTGCGCGGTGATCCAGACCTCGTGGAAGGCGGCGGTGCCGATGTCGAGCGTCTTCGGCGTCGGCGCGTCTGACAGCACGACGGACTTCCCGGAGGCATCGTGACCGGTGACGATCCGGCGCGGCGCGGCGCTCATCGCCCGAACCCTCCCAGCCGGGGATCACCCCGGCAAGCCCGCGCGGGATGATTGGGCCATGGATCAGACCGTGGCACTGCTGGGGCCGCCGGGAAGCGGCAAGGGGACGCAGGCGCTGCGCCTGCGCGAACGGTGCGGGTTCGCGGTCCTGGCGACCGGCGACCTGCTGCGCGAGGCGCGCCGGGCGGGCACCGATCTCGGGCGGCGCGCCGCCGACTACATGGACCGCGGCGACCTCGTGCCCGACGAGGTGATCATCGCCATGGTGCGCGACGCCATCGCGAGCCTGGACGGCAGCCCGATCCTGCTCGACGGCTTCCCGCGCACCCTTGCGCAGGCCGATGCGCTCGCCGACGCGCTGGAGGCCCGCGGACGCGAGCTGACGGCCGTGGTGCTCGTCGACGTGCCCGACGATGCGGTGGTCGAGCGGATCAGCGGCCGTCAGCAGGGCCGTGAGGACGACCGTCCCGAGACGGTCCGTGAGCGCCTGCGCGTCTATCACGGCGAGACCAAGCCCCTGGTCGCCCACTACGACGAACGTGGGCTGCTGCGCCGCGTCGACGGCGCACGGGATGCGGACGCCGTCGAGGCCGACGTCCGCGCCGCGATCGAGGGCTCCTAGACTCGCGGGCTGATGGCTGACCAGCTCGCCCTCGAGGTCGATCCCGCCTGCGTCCTGCACATCGTCGAGCGCCGCGGCGGCGAGGAGCGCGCCATGCGCGTCGGCCCGCTGGCCGAGCCCGAGGCGCGCGCCCTCGCGGGCTTCCTGCTCAACCGCACCGAGGAGCCGCCCGCCGACGGCCCCTGGCGGTGCGCCGTCGCGGGCGGGGTGCGCACGGTGTCGCTCGAGCGCGTCGACTAGACCCTATGGCCGGTGAGCCCGTCGCGGGTTGACGGCCGGGTGTAGTTGGCCGGACGCTCCTCGCGGGGGTTTGTCTGGCTGGAGGAATGGCCTCCGGCTGACCCCAGATCTGTGAGGAGGTCCGGCCATGGCCGGAACGATGACGTGGGTCGGTCTTGATGTCCATGCGCGGTCGACGCATGCCGCGGCGATCGATTCGATGACCGGCGAGTTGACCAGTCTGCGGTTCGGGCCTGGTGTCGAGGCGCCGGTCATGTGGCTGCAGGAGTTGCCAGGTCCGGTCAGGGCGTGTTATGAGGCCGGGCCGACGGGGTTCGGGCTCTATCGCGCGGCGGTGGCGGCGGGGATCGCGATGCAGGTGATCGCGCCGGGCAAGACGCCGCGTGGGCCCTCGGACAGGGTCAAGACCGATCGCAAGGACGCCGAGCTTTTGGCGCGGTTGCTGTTGGCCGGGTCGCTGCGCCGGGTGGTGGTGCCGCCACCGGAGGTCGAGGCCGCCCGCGAGATGACCCGCGCGCATGACGCCTGCCGCCGCGATCTCATGAACGCCCGCCACCGCGTCAGCAAGATGCTGCTGCGTCACGGGCGCGTCTATCCCAAGGCGACGACGTGGACGGCCGAGCACCGCCGCTGGCTTTCGCTGCAACAGTTCGATGAGCCGGCCAGCGACCTGGTGTTCGCCGACTTGATCGCGAGCGTCGACGGACTGATCGCGCGCAAGCAGGCGATTGCCTTGCAGATCTCTGAGCTGGTGAGCGATGAGCGCTGGTGGCCGACCGTCGCGCGGCTGCGGGCGTTCCGCGGGATCGACACGCTGACCGCCCTGTCGATCCATCTCGAGCTCGGCGGCGACTGGAAACGCTTTGAAAAGGCGTCATCGTTGAGCGCGTGGCTGGGACTGACGCCATCACTTTCGCAGTCGGGCGAGAGCTCCAGGCATGGCTCGATCACCAAGACCGGATCGATGCTTGCCCGCCGCCTGCTGGTCGAGTCCGCCTGGCACTACAGCCGCCCGCCGCGGTTGGGCGCGACATTGGCCAACCGCCAGGCCGGTCAGCCCCAACACGTCCTGGCGATCAGCAACCGCGCACAGCAACGGCTCTTCAAGGTCAGCCGCCAGATGAAGGCGCGCGGCAAGCCGCACAACGTGACCGTCGTGGCCTGCGCGCGGCAGCTGGCCGGGTTCCTGTGGGCCGCCGCGACCGCCGACTAACCGTCGGCTGACAGCCCTACAGGTCGGTGGGCCGGGGCGCCGGGCCATCAGCGGCCGGCACGCGCGACACAGCTATGAGCAACACCCGCCCCACGGGCGTCACGCTCGCTCCTAGACAGCACAAGCCGGCAGCACGAAACCGGGCCCTGAGGTACCCAACCCTCGCATTTCAGACTGGCAACGCCGACACCGAGCCCGGCGTCCCGGCCCACCGACCAAACACCCCGCCGACGGCCGCCAAGCCGCCGCGATCACCCACACCCACTTGACAAACACTCCCCCATATCAGCTGTCGCCGCACACCGGCCACGGCGCGGTGCCGCGCTGGGCCAGCAACCGGGCGGCGATGCGGTCCTGCTCGGCCTCGGGCGCCGCGGCGGGATCGCCGGTGCCGCCCATCTGGCGCCAGGTCGTGCGGTCGAACTGGTACTTGCCGCGGTAGGTGCCGTCGGCGGACACCGCGGTCGGGTCGCCACCCGACTCGCACTGCGCGATGCGCTGCAGCGTGCCGTCGGCGTTGCCCGCGGTCGCCGCGGGCGTGTCGCTCGCGGCTGCCTCCTCGTCGGGCGCTGCGGTGCTCACGCCGAGCGCGGCCAGGGTCCGCGGACCGGCGACGCCGTCGGGCGTCAGGCCGTGGGCGCGCTGGAAGCGCCTGACGGCCGCCCGCGTCTTCGGGCCGTAGACGCCGTCGGCGCTGACGCCGAGCTTCTGCTGCAGGGCGCGCACAGTGTCGGCGCTCTGCACGCCGGGCGCCGGGGGCGCCGCGGCGTCCTGGGCCAGCGCGCCGCCGGCGGCGACGGCCGACAGCACGACGGCCAGCGTCATGCCGGCGCGGCCGCGCAGGGCGAGGCGCCGGCGCCGCGCGCGCTGGACGCGTCGCGCCTGTGAGGCCCGCAGCGAGCGCCGCCACGGGATGGGCGAGCTGAGATCGCGATTCATTGCCACGTTGACTTCGAACCCTCCGGTCGTCTCGTCGCCTACGGGGTTAGCTGACGGGCTCGCGCTATGAGACGTGCGCTACGCCGGCCTTCAGCCGGCGATTCGCCCCTGGGCCCGAAGGCCCGGTGGGTCCCCCGTTCCCCGCCGTCAGTGCGACGGGGACTCGGCGTAGTTCTCTTCCAAAAGCAGCGCGGGACCATACCGACGGCGCGGACGGAATGACCGCCGGGGCGCCACGAAAGGGGCGCAAAGAGCGCGCGAAACGGGCGTCAGCCGTCGTCCGTCAGCCCTTGGAGCGGGCCCAGGATGCGGCGTGCGCGCTTGGAGATGCCGGGGAGCGCGACGAGGCGATGCGTCGGCGGCTGGTCGCGTTCACGGCGCTCGAGCTGCTCGGCGGCGATCGGTCGCCAGTGCTCGTCGACCAGCGCGCACGCGTCGCCGGCCGCGACCGTGTCGGCATCCAGCTCGAGGTGCTCGGCCCACAGCCGCACGCGGGTGTCACGGGCCAGGACGGCGTCGTGGGTGACGACGTTCATCTCGGTGTCGTTCATCAGCGAGTGGGCGTTGAGGTTGGCCGACCCGACCGTCAGCCAGCGGTCGTCGACGATCCCGACCTTGGCGTGCACGTAGAGCGGGTCGTCGCGCCCGCCGCTGCGCGCGCGGATTGTCGCGGCCAGGAAGCGCTTGCCGCCGTCGTCGGCCTCGACGAGCACGCCGAGCTGGCCGCGCGTGTCGTCCTGCCCGTTGTTGGCCTTGGCCGGCAGCACCACGACGAGCCGGAAGTCGTCGTGGGGCGGGTTGCGCAGCTTGTCGGCCAGCACCGCGACGATCTCCGGCGACCACAGGAACTGGTTCTCCAGGTAGATCAGCCGCTGCGCGCTGCGCAGCGCGCGCATGTAGCTCTCCAGGATGCGGAAGTCGCCGCGCGGGAACTCGTCGTACATGTCCTCGGCGATGGTGCGCACCACCTGCACCGTGCTGTCGCCCGCCTGGGCGGGGGGATCCGGGCGCTCGAGGCGCTCCCCCGTGAGCGCCATCCAGCGCCCCGCGAAGTGATCGAACACGTCGACCACCGCGGGCCCGCGCAACCGCGTGCCGACGTCGTGCCAGCCCAGCCGCCGGCGCGCCGGATGCCCGCTGGAGTCGAAGCGGTCGCCCCCGTCGTCGGTGAGGTCGATGCCGTTGACGAACGCCACCTCGCCGTCGATGCAGAGCGTCTTCTCGTGATGGCAGTGGAAGGGGTGCTCGCGCGGATCGCGGCGGCACTGGATGCGCGTGCCGCGCGTGAGCGTGTCCGCGGCCTCCCGCACCTCCTTGCGCGTGGGGTGAAAGGCCGGCACCGGCGCGCCGGCCCAGACCAGCACGCGCACGTCGATGCTCTCGGCCAGCTCGGCGAGCAGCGCGCCGATGCCGACGGCGGGCTCGCCGCGGACGAGCTCGAAGTGCGGCGCCAGGTGCCAGCCGGTGACGTAGACGAAGCGCCGCGCGCCCTGCAGCGCCTCGGCGATGGCCGGCAGCGCCTGCGCCCCGTCGATGAGGACGTCGAGCGCGCAGCCCTGCCGCGGCGCCGGATCGCCGGCGGCCCACAGTCCGTCGTCGGGCGGCTCCAGCGCACGCTCCCACCCCAGCCGCCGCAGCCGGCGGCGGTGCTTCATCGTCACAGCGGCCTCGATCGCATTGCCGACGGTGGCGTCGGCGCGGCCGGCAAGAGGAAGGGCCATTGGGGCATCTTGCCCGCTCGGCGCGGGTGCGATGCCTCGGGCGCTACGGCTCGAGCAGCGCCGCCCGCGCCAGCCGCGGCGCGAGGTTGCGCAGCGCGGGCGCGGTACCCGGGTCGGCGAGCGCCGACCGCAGCGCCGCGGCATGCCCGTCGAAGCGCTCGCGCGGATAGGCGCCCGCGGTGTCGGCCGACACCAGGAAGGGCCAGTCGCTGCTCTGCAGCGCGAGCAGCTCGCGCACCGCGCGGTCGCCGACCCCCGCGCCGGCGGCGAGCACGTCGAGCTCGGCGGCGCGCGCGGCCCAGGCCAGGTCGGCGACGCCCGGGCCCGACCACGTCGAGAGGTCGCGCGGCGTGCCCCAGGTCGTCACGCGCTCACCCGCGGCGCCCGCCGGCGCGGGGTCGCCGTCGGCCAGGGCGTCGTCGAGATGCACGAGCTCGAGCCCCGTGCGCTGCGCCTCGGCGACCACGAGCTCCAGCCACTGCGGGCCCTCGTGCCACCAGTGCCCGAGCAGCTCGGTGTCCAGCGCGCAGACGCACAGCCCACCGTCGTGCACCCGGCGCCGCACGTGCACCACGAAGTCGGCCGCGTCCCGCGCCGCCTGCTCGGCCGCGCGGGCCGGGTCATAGACGGCTCCGTCGTTGGCCCACGGGTGATGGTCGCGCGCGGTGCGCCGGTGGTGGTCGCGGTAGGCGGCGTGCGACGGATAGCCGCTCGGGGCCCACACGAGGTCGACCGCCACCCGGTCGATGGGGACGAGCAGCGGCCCCGCCTCGCTGGCCAGCGGGCGCAGGTGGCGCGGGTCGCCGGGGCCGAAGACGTCGGTGAGAT
The DNA here is from genome assembly GCA_963806015.1 of uncultured Actinomycetes bacterium. GTDB lineage: Bacteria > Actinomycetota > Thermoleophilia > Solirubrobacterales > Solirubrobacteraceae > JAOPZW01. The sequence continues at coordinate 347,594 of CAWDWM010000006.1, forward strand.
CGACGCACGTCGCGTGCACCCCGGCCTCCTCGAGCAATCCGTCGAGCCACGGCGCGTGGGCGCACTCCGGCAGCCAGAACCCGCCGTGCCAGCCGTCGCCGAAGCGCGCGCGGTGCGACTCGACCCCCGTGCGCACCTGCAGGCGCACGCCCGCGTCGGTGGCCACGAGCGGCAGCAGCGCGTGCGTGGCGGCGCTCGTCCAGGCCGCGAAGGGCGCCAGCGCGGCGAGCAGGTCGTCGGGCAGGCGCTGCAGCGCGGCGGCGTACGCGCCCGCCGCGCGCTCGAGCTCGGCCTCCACCGCGGGGTCGTCGGCCGCCTCGATGTCCAGCGCGTGGGAGGCCGGGCGGACGTCGCGCAGGAAGGCGCGGCAGCGCTCGATCGCGCCGGGCGCCTCGAGCTGGTCGCACAGCACCGGGGTCAGCGAGAGCGTCACGCCGGCGCCGGCCTGCAGCACGTCGAGCAGCGGCAGGTAGGAGGTGGCGATCGCCTCCCACAGCCACTCCTCGCCGAAGGGCCACGTGCCGAAGCCCTCCACGTACGGCAGGTGGGAGTGCAGGACGACGGCCAGGCGGCCGTCGCTCATCGCTTCAGCACGGCGACGAAGTCCAGCGCGCGATCGAGGCCGCGCTCGGAGCGCAGGGCGAAATCGCGGGTCGCGATCGCGGGCACGAAGCGGTCGTAGAACGGCCGCGTCAGGCGCAGCGCGGCGTGGACGCGATCCCAGCCCGCCCGCAGCGCCAGCTCGTGAGCGCGCAGCCGCCGCGCGTGGAACAGGCCGTAGAGCTCGACCGACCCGAAGTGCGCGGCGCACAGCGCGCGGAACTCCTCCGCGCGGTACTCGCGCAGGTGCCACGGGTTGCCCGAGCGCTCGGCCCCCTTCGGCGCCAGCGTGAGGACGTTGGGGGTCGACACGTACGCCGTCCCGCCGGCCTGCAGCATGCCCTTGACGTTTTCCAGCACGCCGTCGGGGTCGTGGACGTGCTCGATCGTCTGCAGGAAGACGACCGCGTCGCACGACTCCGAGAACGTCTCGACCATGTTGCGCACGAAGCGCAGGTTGGGCGAGCGGTAGCGCAGGCGCGCGTGCTCGTGCGCGTCAGGGTTGGCGTCGACGCCGACCACGCTGTAGGCGCTGCGGGCCAGGACGTCGGAGCCGTAGCCCTCGCCGCACGCGAGGTCGACGACGCGCACGCCGCCCACGCGCCTGGCGATCCACTCGTAGACGACGAGGTGGCGGCGAAACCAGTAGTTCTCCTCCGGGATGTCGGGCAGCGTGCGCTCGCCGTCGAGGGCGAGTGGCGGCACCCCGGGGGGCTGGTCGCGCTGCAGGAAGAGGTCGGACACGAGGGGCGGGCAGGCTAACGACCCACGGGCGGGCGGGTGTGGAACGCCCTCATGAACGCGAGCGTACACTCCCGCGCCATGCCGGCCCCGGCCACCGCTACCGCGGAGGAGATCCGCTCCGTCAACGCGCGCTACCACGATGGCGCGGCCGCCGACTACGACGCCAAATGGGGCATCGACTACGGCGCGGTCGGCCGCCAGCAGGTCCTGGGCAAGGTGGCCAAGGCGCTCGGCGGCGTGCGCCGCTACGAGCGCTCGCTGGAGATCGGCGCGGGCACCGGCTACTTCAGCCTGAACATGCTGCAGGCCGGCGTGGTGGGCGACGCCGTGTGCACCGACATCTCGCCCGGGATGCTCGACGCGCTGCACGCGAACGCCGTGCGCCTGGACCTCGACGTGACCACCGTGGCCTGCGACGCCGAGGACCTGCCGTTCGAGGACGCGTCCTTCGACCTCGTCTTCGGCCACGCGGTGCTGCACCACCTGCCCGACCTCGACCGCGCGTTCTCCGAGTTCCGCCGTGTCCTGCGCCCGGGCGGGCGGCTGTTCTTCGCCGGCGAGCCCTCGCGCTACGGCGACCGGATCGCCAACGTCCCCAAGCGCGCCGCGACCGCCGTCGCCCCGCTCTGGCGGCGGCTGCTGCGCGCCTCGCCCGCCGCCGAAGGCCACCGCGACGGCGGCGAGGCCAACCATCAGCTCGAAGCGTTCGTCGACGTCCACGCCTTCACGCCCGACGAGCTCTCGGTGCTGGCGCGGCGCGCCGGCCTGCGCGACGTCCGCGTGCGCGGCGAGGAGCTGCTGGCCAACTGGTTCGGCTGGGCCAACCGCGCGCTGGAGGCGACGGCCAACCCCGACACGGTCCCGTGGGGCTGGAAGGTCTATGCCTTCAAGGGCTACCTGGCCTTTCAGAAGGTCGATCGGCGGCTGCTCGAGCCGCGCCTGCCGCCGGCCATCTTCTACAACCTGATCCTGTCGGCGACCGAGCCGGAATAGACAAACGCTCGCGGCGCTTCGCGGCGCGAACAGCGTCATCGAGGGGAAGGGTGCCCCGGCGCCGGGGGTGGGCCGGATATTTCATCCATGAGATGAAATTCCCGGCCCACCCCGCGCAGCGTGTGAGAGGTGTTACGAAACACGCGCGGTTTGCCTCAAGACGCGCGCGCCTGCGCAACCGCCAGCGCCACGGCCGCCGCGGACTCCCCTTCTCTCGATGACGCAGTCAGCGCCGCGCGGCGCCACAAGCGCCGAGCGGACGAGCGAGCCAGGCTAGACCCCAACGCCGAGCTCCTGCGCCGCAGCCGCGGCCTCGCGCCGCGACCGGACGCCGAGCTTGTCCAGGACCGCCGCGACGTGGTGGTCGACCGTGCGCACCGAGAGGACGAGGCGCTCGGCGATCTCTCCGTTCGTCATCCCCTCGCGCAGCAGGGCGAGCACCGCGAGCTGGCGCGGCGTCAGGCCGGCCGGGTTGGCGCGGGTGACCGCCCGCGGACCGCGCGGCACCGATGCCCCCATCGCGCGCAGGCGCTCGCGCACGCTCGCCGCCGCGGGCTCGGCGCGCAGGTCCTCCAGGATGCGCAGCGCCTCACCGGTGGCCTCGGCCTCGCCGGACTCGGCCAGCTCGAGCGCCGTCTCGTACGGGTCGCCGCCCTCGCGCCACGCCGCCGCCGCCGCGGGCCAGTCGCCCTGCAACCCCGCGGCCCAGGCCGGCGGGCAACCGTCGAAGGACTCCGCCGGCAGGCCGGCGCGCGCGAGGTAGCGCAGCAGCTCCCCGCGGAACGGCGCCGCGCCGGGATGCCGGGTGCGCGGCAGCAGGACCGCGGCGACGCGCTCGGCGATCTCCGGGCGCCCCGCCAGCCACGCCCACTCGGCGCGCGCGATCCCGGCGTAGGCCAGGCCGAGCAGCAGGCGATGGCGCTGCGCCTGCTCCCACGCCGCGGCGAGCATCCCCTCGGCGACCGGATCGCCGCGGCGGGCGAGCAGGCGCCCAAGCCAGGGCACGCTGTAGGCGAAGAGCATCCCGGGGTCGTCGACCGCGTCGACGACCCCGCGCAGGCCCTCCTCCGCGCCGTCCCAGTCGCCGGTGCGCAGCAGCAGCAGGCAGCGGTGCACGTCGAGGTTGTAGGCGTGCGACCAGAAGCCGCGCTCGTGGGTGAAGGCCAGGCCCTCGGTCACGCAGCGCTCGAGCTCGTCCAGGCGCCCGGCCCGCAGCAGCAGCTCGGCGAGGTTGGTGTAGCCGCGCGCCGCCGCCTCGTAGTGGCCGCCCGCGCCGGCGAGGCCGATGCTGTCGCGCACCTGCTCGAGCCCCTCAGGATCGCCGCGCTCCACGCGGGCGATGCCGATGTAGTTCTGACACAGCACGGCGAGGTCCATGCGCTGCGACGCCCGCGCCAGGGCGTCGGCGCGGCCCAGCACGGCCCCCGCCTGCTCGGGGTCGTCGGCCAATGCCAGGATCGCCCCTTGGTAGAGGGTGGCCTGGGCGAGCGCCGCGTCGTCGCCCGCCGGCTCGAGGATCCGCACCGCGCGCGCGGCGCACTCCTCCGCCGCATCGGTCTCGCCGGCCATGAACCAGTGGCGCGAGACCCGGACGAGGCACGACCCGAGCGCGACCGAGTCGCCGAGGCCTGCGTAGAGCTCGGCCGCGGCGCTGCCCGCGCGCACCGCCTCGCGGAAGCGAGCCGCGTTGTAGAGCTCCCAGCCATAGTCGTCGAGGACCGCCGCCTGCTCGGCGGGCGCTAGGCGCGGCGCGTAGGGCACCACCGCCTCGAGGTGCGCCAGGGCCTGGCGGTGCGCGCCGGCGCGGGCGGCCTCGCGCGCGGCCCGCGGCCCGATCGCCAGCACGGTGTCGACGTCGCCGGCCGCGACCGCGTGATGCATCAGGCGCGCGCGCTCGGGGCGCTCCTGGAGGCGCAGCGCCGCGACCACGGCCCGGTTGAGCAGCCGCACGCGGGTCACCGGGAGGCTGCCCTCGATCGCGCGCCGCGCCAGCTCGTGGCGGAACCCGAGGCCATCGGGGCGATCTTCGATCACCCCCGCGAGCTCCGCGGCGGGCAGGGCGCGCAGCTTGTCGCCGAGCAGCAGGGCGGCCAGCTCGGGCGAGACGTGCGATGGCACCACCGACAGGCGCTCGAGCGCCTCGCGGCAGTCGGCGTCCAACCCGCGCAGCCGGGCGAGCACCGCATCCTTGACGCTGGCCGGCACCTCGTCGCGCGGCGCGGCGAGCGTCTCGGTGACGAAGAACGGGTTGCCGCGCGTGAGCGCGTGCACGGCGGCCGGATCGCGACCGCTGCCCGCGGCCAGCGACTGCACCGCGCCGCGCGACAGCGGCGCGAGCTCGATGCGATGCACCGGGCAGCCCATGATTGCCCCGAGCAGCCGGTGCAGCGGATGGCGCGGATCGAGCTCGTCGCGCATCGTCAGGACCAGCACGGCGCCCACGGTGTCGACGCGGCGTGCCGCGTAGCCGAGCACGTCGAGGGTGGCGTCGTCGGCCCAGTGGAGGTCCTCGACGACGAGGATGGTGGGCCGCTCCTCGGAGAGCTCCTCCAGGAGCGCCGGGAAGACGCGATCCACCGGGCTGTCCTCTGCGAGCGCGGCCCCCAGCGGACCGTTGCTGCCCGCCGCCGCATCGCGCAGCGGACCGAGCGTGCGCGAGGCGACGAGGTCGTCGCACGCCGCCATGAGGACCCGCGCCGTGCCCCCCACGCGCCGGGCCAGTGCGCGGACCAGGCTCGTCTTGCCGATGCCCGCCTCGCCGGCGATCAGCGCGGTCGAGCCGTGCCCCTTCGCGGCCTCGGCCACGGCGCCGAGGAGGGCCTCGAGCTGCGCGTCTCGCTCGAGCAGGACCTCGGCCATCACCACATGGTGACGAACGCCGGATTAGGTAGCCAGCGGCGGCAAATTGGGCAACGCCTACCGATGTGTGCACCGCGCCGGACCCCTACAACCTCGGCATGGCACCGACCGACGTCCTGACGCATCCGAGGCAGACCGTGAAGCGACCCCAGAGCAGCCTGCTCCGCCGCGAGCTCGAGGAGACGCTGCGCGAGGTCGACACCGCGCTGCGCGCCATGGGCAGCGGCGACCACGAGGCCTATGCGGCGCTGTGGGACGACGACCCGGACGTCACCCTGTTCGGCGCCTGGGGCCCGATCGAGCGCGGCACCGAGGCCGTCCAGTCGACCTTCGAGTGGGTCGGCTCGCGCTTCAGCGACGGGGAACTGGTGCCCGACAACCTCGTGGTCCACATGAGCGGCGCGCTGGCCTGCACGATCGGCTTCGAGCGCGGCGAGGTGAGCATCGACGGCGGCCCGCCCCAGCCCATGACGCTGCGCACGACGCACGTGTACCGCTACACGCGGGCGAAGTGGCACCTCGTCCATCGCCACGCCGACTTCCCGCCGGCCGACCAGCGCGCGGCCTGAGCGCGCCCTACGGCGCCACGCTGCCCACCGTCCCCCGCCCGGCCCACGTGGCCACGTCGGGGGTCGCGGCGACGGCCGTGTACCAGGGGTCGGCGCCCGCGGCGGGGAGCACGATCCGGTAGCTGCCGTCGGCGCCGGTGAGCGCTCTCAGTGCCGTGTCGTCGAAGCGCTCGGGACTCGAGCCGGTGCGGTGGTAGAGCCCCACCGAGACGCCCGCCAGCGGCGTCGTGCTCACCACCTTGCTGCCGGCCACCACCTGCTGGGTGAGCGTGCCCGTGAAGGGCAGCGGCTGGCCCGCGTGCGGCTGACCTTCGTAGGCCACCGTGAGCTGCGGGGTCAGCGTGCGCTGCACCCCGCCGAACGGGATAGCCGGCGCGCGCACCAGACGGCACGGCACGTCGGTGAAGCCATCGCACGACGGGCCGGACGCGTCCTGGGACTCGACGTAGAGCGAGGAGTTGGCGCTCGGCTTGGCGAACGCGTCGGTGAGCGTGCGGAAGGCCCGCACCTCCTCGGGCTTGCCGCCCGACCAGGAGATCCGCACGAACGTGTTGGCCTGGTGGATCCCGACGCGCACGGTGTAGGCGAAGCGGTCGTCCTGGGCCACCTGGCCGAAGTAGTTGGACTCCTCGCCGAAGCTCTGCTTGGCGATCACCTGCGAGCCCCCGGCATTGCTCGAGTACTTGCGCAACTCGGCGGTCTTGATGCCGGCGCCGTTGCTGTCGGCCTCGCTGGTGTCGACCGAGCTGATGACGATGCGGCTGCCGCGGATCGAGGCGTGGCCGGGATCGGTCTGCAGGCACTTGCTCTTGAGCAGCCGCCGGCTGGAGGCGGAGGAGCTCAGGTTCTTGACGTACGGGACGTCGCAGCCCTTCACGCGCCGCGTGAAGACGACGTTCGAGCGCCAGATGGCCGGCGTGGCCTCGTCGTAGGAGGGCGAGGAGACGGTCTTGAGGGTCTGCTCGGTGCCGGTGGTGACGGCCATGCGCCGGATGTCGCAGCCGGAGGACCCGCAGCGCTGGTAGATCGCGACGACGTTGCCGTGGGCGTCGGGCCCCAGCGAGACGTCCCACGGGCGCTTGGAGCTGGGCAGCGGCGTCTTGAGCGCGCCGCTGGCGGGGTCGCGCAGCGTGAGGACGTAGCGCCCGGTGGGCTCGTCGAACCGCGACCACGCCTCCCATCCGCCGTACCCGGCGACGGGCGCCGCGCGGCCGATCTCGGCCACCGCCTGATCGGCGGCGGCCGGGGCGGCGGGGACGAACGCGAGGGCCAGGGCGGCCAAGGGCAGGAATCGACGCAGGGACATGGACCTCTCAACGTAGCGACACGGCAAAGGTCTCGCGATCGCGCACGCTACCCCAGCGCCCAACGGATCCCGTCGGTCATCAGCCTGACCTGGTGGGGCTCGCTCCAGGTGGCCGGGAAGTGACCCAGCGCGTCGTAGAACACGCGCCCGCGCCCGTAGCGCCGCCACCACACGAGCGGACCGCCGCCGTGCACGCGCGCGACGACATGGCGCTTGGCGCGACCGCGGAACTTGTAGAACTCGTCGGTGACCGCGAACGACCGCGTCGCGGTGAACGCCTGGTCGGTGATGTCGACGCGACCGGGGCCGGCGGGCGCGTGCCCGCGGAAGTCGGCGCCGAGCATCCGGTGGAAGGCCGCCGCGCGGGGGAAGGTGGCGCCCGCGGCGTGGGCGCCCACGAAGGCGCCGCCGTCGCGCACGTAGGCCAGCAGCCGGCGCCGGCCCGCGGCGTCGAGGTGCAGGTCCCCGCTCGTGTTGAGAAAGACGACGGCGCCGGCGCCGCGCAGGCGCGCCGCGGTGAGCTGGCGGGCGCCCGTCAGGAAGCGCGTGCGGTAACCCAGCGAGGCGACCATCGCCCTCGCCGCCGGGATCGAGTCGTGCACGAAGCCGCGCGTCTCGGTGACCACGAGCAGCTGTGGCGCGGGCGCCGGCGCCGCCAGCGCCGCGGCGGCCAGCACGGCGGCGATCATGGGCGCACCGTAGCGCGGTGCGCGAGGTACTCGACCCGGGCGGCGAAGGTCGCGCGCATCTCCACCGTGATCTCCTCGAGGAACTCCTCGCGGTAGGTCGCGTCGGTCAGGACGGCGATCGCGTAGTAGAGGCCCGACAGCGCCGCGATCGCCGCCGACACGCGCAGCAGCTCGAGGGTCAGGCCGAGGGCGCGCGGCCGATGCGGTGCCCGTCGGTCTGGATCCACGCCTGCAGCTGCTCGGGCCCGACCACCAGCAGCCCGAAGGCCACGAAGAAGACGCCGATGGCCACGCTCACCATCAGCACCTGAAGGCCTTGGGAGACGAGCATCACGAGCCCCACGTTCAGCCGCTGGGCGCGCGTCAGCGGCGGACCCGAGCCCGCCTCGCGCTCGAGCGCCTCGACCTCGCGCGGCAGGCGCACGAGCAGGAAGAGCGTCCCCACCGCGACGAGCAGCGCGGCCACCGCCACCAGTGACGCGTCGTCGATCTCGCCGAACGTCTGCCACATCTCGGTGGTCAGGAAGAGCACGACGGCGAACAGCAGCAGCAGCGGCACGGCGCGCGCCAGCAGCAGCAGCGACTTCGCGAGCTGCCCGGCGACCCGCCGCAGCGCCCAGGTGAGGATCGCGAACAGGCCGAACCCGAACCCGAACGCGGCGAGCGCGACGAGCACGAGGTTGGCGCCCGCGGTGACCAGAGCGCTCGTCACCTGCCCGCCGAAGAGCAGCGGCAGCAGCGCCGGGAGCACCACGAAGAGCGTGAGCTCCAGCGGTCCGAGATCGCGCGGCAGCGTGGTCAGCGCCCGGCCGCGGGCGCGATTGACCAGCGCGACGGCGCCCAACAGGAGCGCGAGCGCCGCCGCCAGCGCGCCGACATTGGCCAGCGGCGACCAGGTCAGGTTGAGCGCGCCGAGCATCTCGCCGAGGAAGACGAAGGCCAGCAATGGAAAGGCCCGCGGCAGGGCATCCTCGCGCGCCGACCAGGCCTCGATGAGCAGCGGCAGCCCCGCGCGGCGAAGCGACGCTCGTAGGCGTCGAGCTCCTCCATGGCCACGGATGCAACCCGGCCGGGCGGACGGCACCCTCGCCATCCATAGACTGACGCGGGATGGCCGACTCCGTCGTGCGTGACTTCCCGCTCTTCCCGCTCGGCATCGTCGCGCTGCCCCACGAGCTCGTGCCGCTGCACATCTTCGAGGAGCGCTACCGCACGATGATCGGCGAGTGCCTGGAGCGCGGGTCGGAGTTCGGGATCGTGTGGGGCGACGACGAGGGCCTGCGCGCGGTGGGCTGCGCGATGGAGATCACTGAGGTGCTCGAGCAGATGGACGACGGGCGCATGAACATCCTCACGCGCGGCACGCGACCGTTCCGGATCGTCGACGAGCGCCACGACCTGGCCTATCCGGCCGGCACCGTCGAGTTCCTGACCGACAAGGACGAGCGCGCCGATCCCAAGACGCTCACCGCTGCCCACGAGGCCTACGGCGAGCTCGTCGCCGAGGCCACCGACCACGAGCCCGACGCCGACGAGCTCGCGCCGCTGACCGCTTACCAGATGGCGGCCACGGTCGACTTCGGGCGCGAGGCCAAGCAGGGCCTGCTCGACCTGCGCTCGGAGAACGCCCGGCTGCGCCTGGTCACCCGCCTGTTCCGCGCGGCGATGAAGCGCCTGGACTTCATCGAGCGCGCGCGGGAGCGGGCGCGCTCCAACGGCCGGGTGCGCTTCTCCTAGCCCGCGCCAGCGCCGCAGCCGAGGCGGGCGCCAGCGGCATGCGCAGGTCCGGGGTGGCGATCCGCCCGGCGTCGTGGAGCATGGCCTTCAGCACCGCCGGGCTGGGCTCGGCGAAGAGCGCGACGATCAGTGCCAGCAGCGCCTCGGCGTGGGCGCGGGCGTCGCCGAGGCGGCCGGCGTGGGCGTCGGCGATCAGCGCCGCGAAGCGCTCGGTGCACAGGTGCGCGGAGGCGGCGATGGCGCCCGCGGCGCCCATGAGCAGCAGCGGGAGCACGAAGGGATCGTCGCCGCACAGCACGGCGAAGTCCCCGGGCGCGTGCGCCAGCAGCTCCAGCGTGTCGACGTCCAGCGCGCCGACGGCCTGCTTGAGGCCGACGATGCCGTCGGTGGCGGCCAGCTCCAGCAGGGCCGCCGCGCCGAGCCCGCGCCCGGTGCGATAGGGGATGTTGTAGAGGACGAGCGGCACCGGCGAGCGGGCGGCCACGGCCTGGAAGTGGGCGACGATCGCGGCCTCCGAGGGCCGCACGTAGTACGGGACGACGGCGAGCGACGCGGTCACGCCCACGATGTCGGCCAGCGCCTCGTGGCGCGCGATGGTCGTGCGCGTGTCGTTGGTTCCCGCGCCGACGATCAGCGCCGCGCCGCGCTCGGCCGCGACGCGCGAGCACACCGCGAGGACCGCGTCGCGCTCGCGCTCGTCCAGCGAGGACGCCTCGGCGGTCGTCGCCAGGGCCACCAACCCGTCGGCGCCGCCGTCGAGCACCTCGCCGGCCAGGCGCTCCAGCGCGGCGAGATCGACCGTGCCCGCCTCGTCGAAGGGCGTCACGAGCGGGACGTGCAGGCCGCGCACGCCGGTCGTCATGGGCCCACGGACTCCGCAGCAGCGGCGGCGGCCGAGCGCTCGCGCGCGCGCCACCCCGGGAGCCGACCGCCGACCGCCAGCCACGAGCCGGCCAGGATCAGCACGAGCCCGCCGACCGCCGCGCCGCTGAACGGCTCGCCGAGCAGGACGATGCCGTAGACGACGCTGAAGCCTGGCGCGATGTACGAGATGATCGTCGCACGCGCCGGGCCGATCTCCGCGATCAGCGTGTAGAACCAGAGGAAGGCGATGCCCGTGCCCGCCGTCCCCAGCAGGACGAGCGCGCCCGCGGCCTTGAAGCTCGGGGCGTGATCGGGCAGCGACGCGAGGCACAGCGGCAGCGTGACGAGCGCGGCCACCGCCATCTGCCCGCCGGCCACGCCGACGGGCGGCGCGCCGGGCAGCTTGTGCTTGAGGAGCATCGCCCCGGCCGCGTAGCCGAGGCTGGCCAGGAGGATCATCAGCCCGCCGACGACCTGGTCGCTGCTGCCCGACAGGTCGAGCCCGAAGAGCAGGACGACCCCGAGCATGCCGACCCCGATGCCGACCGCGGCCCAGCCCTGCGAGCGCTCGTCGTGATCGAAGGCCAGCGCGAGCAGCGCGGTGAAGATCGGGGCGGCGGAGACGAGGATGCCGGCCAGCTGGGAGTCGATGTGGTTCTCACCGAAGGTGATCAGCAGGAAGGGGATGACGACCTGCACCAGGGCGATCGCCGCGACCAGGTGCCAGCGCCCGCGCAGCGGTGCGAGCGCGCCCCAGCGTCGCGCGAGCGCCAGCAGCACGGCGGCGCCCAGCGCAGTGCGCAGGCAGACGATGGTGCCCTCGCTGAAATCGTCGAGGGCGACCTTGATGAACATGTAGGAGGCGCCCCACACCGCGGCGGCCCCGCCCATCATCAGCCACGTGCGGCGCGTCATCACCCGCGAGCCTCGCAGCGTCGAGCCATCAGCGCCAGCAAACCTGCTTGGGTCAGGACATCAGCTGTGCTGATGCATCGAGCTTGGCCTCGAGGTAGGCCAGGTAGGGACCCGGATCGAGCGCGCCGCCCGCCACGCGCTCCAGCAGGTCGGTGGGCAGGTGACGCCGGCCGAAGCGGTGGACGTGCTCGCGCAGCCATTCGCGCAGCGGCGCGAAGTCGCCCGCCGCGAACTGCTCGTCGAGGTCGGGGAGGTCCTCGATCACGCAGGCCCACACCTGGCCGGCGATGACGTTGCCCAGGGCGTAGGTCGGGAAGTAGCCGAATATCCCCTCGGCCCAGTGCACATCCTGCAGGACGCCGTGCGCGTCATCGGGGACGTCGAGGCCGAGATAGGCCCGCGTGCGCTCGTTCCACGCCGCCGGCAACTCGGCCACCGCCAGGTCGCCCTCGATCAGCGCAAGCTCCAGCTCGAAGCGCAGGACGATGTGCAGCCCATAGGTGACCTCGTCGGCGCTCACGCGGATGAGGCTCGGGCGCACGGCGTTGGCCGCGCGCTGGACCTCCTGCCACGTGACACCGGCAAAGCGCCCCGGCAGCGCCGCCTGCGCGTGCGGCAGGCACCAGCGCCAGAAGCCGCCCGAGCGCCCGACCATGTTCTCCCACAGCCGGCTCTGCGACTCGTGCCAGGCGCTCGAGGCGCCGCCGGCCAGCGGTGTGCGCTCGAGGGCGGGGTCGATCTGGTGCTCGTAGAGGCCGTGGCCGAGCTCGTGCAGCGAGCCGTACAGCGAGTCGAGGTCGGCCTCGCTGTAGCGCGTGGTCAGCCGCACGTCCCGCGTGGCGATCGTGGCCTCGAACGGGTGGGCCGCGTCGTCCACGCGCCATTGCTGATCGTCGACGGCGATGCCCCGCAGCACGGTGTCGACCAGCGCACGCTGGCCGGCCTCGGGGAACGGCCCGCGCAGGACGGCGTCATCGACCTGGGGCGCCGATGCCACGAGCGTTACGAGCCCGTCGCGCAGGCGCTCCAGGACGACGCGCAGGTCGGCGGTGCCCATGCCCGGCTCGAAGTCGTCGAGCAGCGGGTCGTACGGGTGGGCGGCCTCGGGAAAGCACGCGCTGTAGCGCCGGCGCAGCTCGATGTTGAGCTCCAGGTAGGGCGCGAGGCGCGCGAAGTCGCTGGCCTCGCGGGCCTGCAGCCACGCATCGCGCGCCGCCACCCCGGCGCGCGCCATCTCGGCGACGAGCTCGCCGGGGACGCGACGGGCCTTGTCGAAGTCGCGCCGGGCGACGCGCACGACGTCGGCCTCGATCTCGTCGCGCGGTGCGGCGCGCTCCAGCAGCTCGCCGACGCGCTCGTCGGTGAAGCGCTCGTGGGCCAGGCGACCGACGGTGGCGCGCAGCTCGCCGCGCGCCTGCGCCCCGGCGGGCGGCATGGTCACCTCCTGGTCCCATGCCAGCAGCATGCTCACGCGCTCGAGGTCGGCGATCTCCGCCAGGCGTTCGAGCAGCTCGTCCATCAGACGAGGCTACGCGCTACGCGATCACCGGTGCTCGGCGATGCGGGCTTCGAGATCGCCGCAGCGGGTGCGCAGCTCAGCGACCTGGTGGCGCACGGCGCGCAGCGTGGGGTGCTCGGCGCCGCCGTGGCAGCCACCCGCCATCGCGAATGCGTAGGGCCAGCTCGCCATCAGCTCTCGCAGTGCGGCGGTGGCCGTCTCCAGCTCGTCACGCAGGTGCTCCATGCACCAATGGTGCTCGGCCCACCGGCGGAAATCCTTGAGGCGTACGCTACAAGCGGTGCTCCGCCTGACGGGCCTGCCGGCGGCCTCGATCTACCCGCACGCGATCGTGCGCCCCGCGGACGGGCGGATCGAGATCGTCTTCACCGGCGAGGAGGGGGCGACGCGCATCGACGTCGACCTGCGCCTGCTCGGCACGGCGGTCGACGATCTCGAGGCCGTTCAACTCGACCTGCTGGCCAAGCTGCAGCAGCAGGGCTACGAGGCGGTGTGGCAACGCGAGGGCGGCGGCGACCCCGCGACCTGACGGCCGCGCGGTCGCCTCACCCCCGTCTGCGTCAGCTAGTGCTTGACCAGCCCGTGCGGGTCGAGCACGAACTTCTTGGCCGCGCCCTTGTCGAAGTCCTGGTAGCCCTTGGGGGCGTCGTCCAGGGAGATGACGGTCGCGTTGACCGCCTTGGCGATCTGCACCTTGTCGTGGAGGATCGCCTGCATCAGGCCGCGGTGGTAGCGCATCACCGGGCACTGGCCCGTGGCGAAGCTGTGCGACTTGGCCCAGCCCAGGCCGATGCGGATCGACAGCGAGCCCTCCTTGGCGGCGTCATCGGCCGCGCCCGGATCGCCGGTCACGTAGAGCCCGGGGATGCCGAGCTTGCCGCCGGCGCGGGTGATGTCCATGATCGAGTTGAGGACCGTGGCCGGGGCCTCGTGCTCGGCGTCCTTGCCGTGGCCGCGCGCCTCGAAGCCGACGGCGTCGACGGCGGCATCGACCTCGGGCACGCCGAGGATCTGCTCGATCTGGTCCTTGGGATCGCCCTTGCTCACGTCGATGGGCTCACAGCCGAACGACTTCGCCTGCGCCAGGCGCTCGGGGATCAGGTCGCCGACGAAGACGACCGCGGCGCCCAGCAGCTGCGCGGAGTGCGCGGCGGCGAGCCCCACGGGCCCGGCGCCGGCGATGTAGACCGTCGACCCGGGACCGACGCCCGCGGTGTACGCGCCGTGGAAGCCCGTCGGGAAGATGTCCGACAGCATGGTCAGGTCGAGGATCTTCTCCATCGCCCGTTCCTTGTCGGGGAACTTCAGGAGGTTCCAGTCGGCGTAGGGGACCATCACGTACTCGGCCTGGCCGCCGACCCAGCCGCCCATGTCCACGTACCCATAGGCCGAGCCCGGGCGGTCGGGGTTGGTGTTCAGGCAGATGCCGGTCTGCTGCTCCTTGCAGTTGCGACAACGCCCGCAGGCGATGTTGAACGGCACCGAGACGAGGTCGCCCTTCTTGATGAACTCCACGTCGCGCCCGGTCTCGATCACCTCGCCGGTGATCTCGTGGCCGAGGATCAGCCCTTCGGGAGCGGTCGTGCGCCCGCGGACCATGTGCTGGTCGGAGCCGCAGATGTTGGTCGAGACGATCTTGAGGATCACCCCGTGCTCGGTCTTGCGCCCGACGTTGTCGGGATGCACGCCGGGCCCGTCCTGGAGCTCGAGCTTGGGGAAGTCGATCGGCTCGATCTCGACCTTGCCGGCGCCCTTGTAGGCGACACCTCTGTTGTCCGCCATGTGTCTCCCTCTCTTGATTGCGTAGGACAGGGCCTTTCGCGATCGGCCGTGCCGGAAACGGGACTGTTGGAGAGCGGACGCCGCGGGACGCTAACGCGCCAAGTGGCAGGGCCCCTTGGCCACGTCGCGCGTGAGCTTGGCCAGCTTGAACAGCACCGGGGGCTGGCGCGGCGAGTCGTCGCTCCAGGCCACGCCGCCCTCCTCGGTGCGGATGCGGTAGGAGAACACCGGCTCGGCGCCCGCGGCCAGGCGCAGCTGCGCCTTCGCGAAACGCTCGACGTCGCGCTCGCTCTCGCGGGCGGCGATCAGCTGAGCGCTCGTGATGTCGACCAGCGGCCGCCCGTTGCACGAGGCACGACCGTCGTCGGTGACGCGCAGCGTCAGCTTCGCGCCGGGGACGTCGCCGCTGCGGGTGACGAGGAACAGATCGCGCGCCTCGCCACCGCAGGCGCTCAGCGCCAGTGCCGCCAGCGCGGCGAGGGCCGCCGCGGCGCGCCTCACGCAGCCACCGCGGCGCCGCCGCGGCGCGGATCCCCGGCGCCCGAGAGCGCACCGGTCACCCGTTCGCGCTCGACGGCCTGCACGCCGCCGAAGAAGAGGTTGAGATCACGGAAGGCCACCACCTCGCGGCCGGCGTCGCGCAGGGCCTCGGCGTCGATGCCCGGCTCGGCGTAGACGACGCCGTCCTCGAAGTGCGCGCGCGGCGCGAGCACCGCGTCGTGCGCCTCCATGCCGTGGTCGACCACGCCCACGATGACCTGCAGGATGGCCGAGCGGATGCGGTTCGAGCCGGCGCTCCCGAGCACGAGCTCGACCTCGCCGTCGGTCCCCATCACCACCGTGGGCGCCATCATCGAGGGCATCCGGCGCCCCGGTGGGCAGGTGAAGAAGCCCAGCGGGTTGAGGTCGTGCTCACCCATCACGTTGTTGACGTGGATGCCGGTGCCGGGCACCACGTGGGCCGAGCCCTCGCCGTTGCTGCACGTCACCGCGCAGGCGCGGCCGTCGCCGTCGAGCACCGAGATGTGCGTCGTCGAGCCCAGGCGCGAGGCGAGCAGGCGGTCGGCGAAACCGGGCTCGATCAGGCCCTCGACGAAGGCCGGCGTCCGCAGCGCCTGGGCCTCCTCCATGACCGCCACGATGTCGATGATGCCGGGCCCACCCACCCCGCCATCGGAGCGCTCATCGAGGCGGGCCATGGCCAGCGCCAGCAGCGTCCCGCCGGCCGACGGCGGCGGGTTGGTCAGGACCTGGCGGCCGCGGTAGGTGGCGCGCACCGGCGCGCGCGCGGCGGGCTCGTAGGCGGCGAGGTCGGCGCGCGTGAGCTGGCCGCCGCGCACTTCGAGCCAATCGACGACGGCGTCGGCGAGGTCGCCCGTGTAGAACGGCGCCGCGCCCTCGGCCCCGAAGCGCTCGATCGTCTCGGCCAGCTCGGGGGAGCGGAAGAGCTCGCCCGCGCGCAGCGCCCGCCCATCGGGCGCGAAGGCCGCGCGCGACTCGGCGGTGAGCAGCAGGATCGGCTCGAGGATCTCGAAGACGTAGGCCTGCGCGGCATTCAGGGCCACGCCCTCGCGCGCCAGCGCGACGGCCGGCGCGGCGAGCGCAGCCGCGTCGAGTGAGCCCCAGCGCCCCAGCGCCGCTGCCAGGCCGGCGGGCGACCCGTAGGTGCCGCAGGTGGCCGCGCCGCAGTTGAAGATCTGCACGGCGTCGCCGAAGGAGACCTCGACGGCCGCGAGCTCGCCGCGCAGGCCGGGGTCGGCGCCGCGGCCCGGGGCCTCGACGAAGAAGTCCAGCAGCGTCGGCTCCTCGCCGGCGCCGGCCACGAGCAGGTACCCGCCCGCGCCCGGACCGGTGAGCAGGGGCTCGGCCACCCAGGAGGCGAGCACCGCGCCGACCGCGGCGTCGACCGCATTGCCGCCCTCCCTCAGGATGCGCGCGCCGGCCTCCGCCGTCAGCGGATGGCCGGCCGCGATCATTCCCCCGCGATTCACGACGGGATCGTCCCAGAGGGACGCACCGTGGTGGCCAGGAACGCCTGCGGCATGTCGCGCAGGACGGCGAGGCGCGGATCGGGCACGTCGAGCACGCGGCCCGCGACGAGCCCGCGCAGCGGCGCCAGGCGCACGTCGGCCAGGACCTGGTCCAGCGCGCGGCGATCGCCGCCGAGCACGAGCGCGTCCAGGCGCGCGGTCGCCGGCAGCAGCACGCGCACGGCGACGTCGACCGCGGCCTGCAGGGCCGCGCGGGCCTCGCCCTCGCGGCGCCGCGCGAAGCGCCCCGAGCTCGAGCCGCCCTTGCGGTGGCGACCGTGCACCAGCCGGCTGCCGACCTTCGACTCGCCCAGGGTCTCGCCGGTGAAGATCCCGGCCGCGTGGCCGCCCAGGCGCACCAGCAGCACGCCGACCGTGCGCTCGCGGCGGACGTGGTCGAGCAGCGGCCCGGGCTCGTACCCGGCGCAGTCGCCGCGCACCGCCGCGTCGAGCGGCGGGAACGGCGGCTCGCACACCACCCGCTCCCCGTCGGCGCCGACGAAGGCCACGTCGCGGTCGCCGACCGACGTCCACGCGACGTTCTCGTGGCGGTCCGCCCAGCGGTCGAGCCAGCGCTCGAGGCGCTCGGGGGGCAGCTCGTAGCGGTCTTCGGTCAGGCGGTCAGGTTCGCGGAATGAACTCGGGAACGTCGAGTTCGTGGACGCCGAGCCCGGTCTGGCGCGTGGAGCCCTGACGCGTGCGGCGTTCGACGCGGACCTCGCCGCGCGGCTCCTCGAAGTCGCGGCGCGCGGGGCGCACGCGGCCCTCGGTGTAGCCGGTGGCGACGACGGTGACCCACACCTCCGAGCCGAGCTTCTCGTCGACCATGGCGCCGAAGATGATGTTCGCGTCGGGGTGGGCGGCCTCGCTGACCGCCTTGGCGGCCTCGTTGATCTCCCACAGCGACAGGTCCGGCCCGCCGGTGATCGAGAGCAGGATCTTGCGCGCGCCCTCCATCGAGGTCTCCAGCAGCGGCGACTCGGTCGCTGAGCGGGCGGCGTCGACGGCACGGTCCTCGCCGTGGCCCATGCCGATGCCCAGCAGCGCGTTGCCGGCCTCGGACATGATCGTGCGCACGTCGGCGAAGTCGAGGTTGATGAGCCCCGGCAGCGTGACGAGGTCGCTGATCCCCTGCACGCCCTGGCGCAGGACGTCGTCGGCCACGCGGAAGGCGTCGACCATCGAGGTCTGCTTGTCGAGCACGCTCAGCAGCTTGTTGTTGGGGACGACGATGAGGGTGTCGACCTCGTCGGCCAGCGCCTGGACGCCCACGTCGGCGGCCGCGGAGCGGCGGTTGCCCTCGAAGCCGAACGGCTTCGTGACGATGCCGACGGTCAGCGCGCCGAGCTCGCGGGCGATGCGCGCCACGATCGGCGCGGCGCCCGTGCCGGTGCCGCCACCGGCCCCGGCGGCGATGAAGACCATGTCGGAGCCCTTGAGCAGCGCCTTGATGCGGTCGTACTCCTCCATCGCGGACTGGCGCCCGAGATCGGGGTTGGAGCCGGCGCCCAGCCCGCGGGTGACCTGCGGGCCGATGTGCAGCGTGATGTCGGCCGTGGACTGCTGCAGCGACTGCAGGTCGGTGTTGACGGCGATGAATTCGACGCCCTCGACCTGGGCCTCGACCATGCGGTTGACGGCGTTGACGCCGGCCCCGCCGACGCCGACGACGCGCAGCACGGGATGGCCGACCGGCCGGGCGGTGCCCCACGTCGGCTCGTCGGCCGCGCGCGAGGCGTACGGATCACGCTGGGGCGGCGCGGGCTGGCGGTCGAGGATGTTCTCGGGGATGTCCGCGCTGAACGCGTGGCGCAGGCGCTCCTGCGGCGTGGGCACGCGCGGCTCGGGCGTCGGCGGCGCGTCCTCGGTCGTGCCGAGCGACGGGTGCGGATAGCCGGTGTCGCGCGGGTGCGGGGGCGGCGGCTCCGGCGCGCGGCGCTCCTGGGCGGCGGGCGTCGACGGCGCGGGAACGCCGGCCTCGTCCGGGGCGGCGGGCGGCGCCTTCTCGTCGGCCTTCCCGGCCGCCTGCTCGGTCTTGCGGAACAGGTCGGCCAGCGGCCCCTCCCTCATGCTCGCGCGCTTACCGCTTGCCATTGGCGAGAACCTCCTTCGCGAGATCGCGATAGGACTGGGCGGCCATCCCGTCCGGATCGTACTTGAGCACCGACATGCCTTTCACAGGGGCCTCCGCGAAGCGGACCGTCTTCTTGATGCGTGAGGCGAAGACGCGATCGCCGAAGTTCTCCTCGAGGATCTCGATCGCCTCCTTCGCGTGGATCGTCCGCGTGTCCATGAGCGTGGGCAGGATCCCCTCGATCTCGACGTCGGGATTGAGGTTCTCGCGGATCATCTGCAGCGTGTTCTGAAGCTGGATCAGCCCGCGCATGGACAGGTACTCGCACTGGACGGGAACGATGACCTTGTCGGCCGCCGTCAGCGCGTTGATGGTCAGCAGCCCGAGGCTGGGCGGCGTGTCGATGCAGACGAAGTCGTAGTCGTCGGCGACGACCTTGATCGCCTTCTCGAGCGAACGCTCGCGGCCGATCATCGTGCTCATCGCGATCTCGGCACCGGCGAGGTCGATCGACGCGCAGGCCACGTCGATCTCGCGCTTGCGCACCACCTCGCGGATCGAGGTCTGGTGCACGAGCACGTCGTACATCGACTTGTCGAGGGTGTCGGGGTCGATGCCCTGCGACATCGTCAGGTTGCCCTGAGGATCCATGTCGATGCAGAGGACGCGGAACCCCTTCTCCATGAAGGCGACGGCAAGGTTGAGCGCCGTCGTGGTCTTGGCCACGCCACCCTTCTGGTTCGCGAACGCGATGACCTTCGGCTTATGGGGTGCCTGATCCATGTCAGCGCCGTATTCGCCCGGCCATGGGCGAATCCTTCACGCGCGGGGATGACTACCAGCGGGCCCGGACGCTCAGGCGCCGGACGGCTAGGCTGCGGCGCCGGATGGTCATCCACTGCGACGACGTCGAGCCGGTCGCGATCGACGGTGAGCAACTGCGCGGAACGCGCCGGCGCCTGGCCGCGGCCGCCGGCGCACGCGACGTCGGGCTCAGCCGCTACCGGATCGCCGCCGGCGAGCGCGCGATGCCGGTCCACGTGCACGCCGACGAGGAGGAGCTGTTCTACGTCCTCGACGGCGAGGGGATCAGCTGGCAGGACGGGCGCGCCTACGCGGTGCGCGCGGGCGACTGCATCCTGCACCGTCCAGGCGCCGAGGCGCACACGATCCTCGGCGCCGGCGGTGGCCTCGACGTGCTCGCGTTCGGTGGCGGGTCGCGCACCGGCATCACCTGGCTGCCGCGCGCGCGGGCGTGGTGGAACGGCCCCCACTGGCTCCCCCACGACGGACCCGATCCGTTCGCCGCCGAGGAGGCCGCGGGCCCGCTGGAGGTGCCCGCGCTCGAGGCACGGCGCCCGCCGACCATCGTCGCCCTCGACGATCTCCCCGCCGAGGACTTCACCGGGGGCGGCGACGTCGTCGCCGTGCGCCGCGAGCTCGGCGACACCCTGGGCTCGACGCACACCGGCGTGGGCCACATCGTCGTCGAGCCGGGCGCGCTCAGCGGCCCGCCGCACTGCCACGCGGCCGAGGAGGAGCTCTTCTTCGTGCTCGACGGCACCGGAACGCTGCTGCTCGGCGACGAGGAGCACGACGTCCGCGCGGGCAGCGTCGTCGCGCGCCCGCCGGGCACCGGCGTGCCGCACGCCTTCCGCGCCGGCGACGGGCCGCTGACCCTGCTGGGCTTCAGCACGCGCGAGCCCAACGACATCGTCTTCTTCCCGCGCTCGGGCAAGGTCGGGCTGCGCGGCATCAAGGTCCGCTTCCTGGTGGAGCAGGTCGAGTACTGGAACGGTGAGCTGTGATGCTCTCGCACTGGGACGAGGTCGACCGCGAGGTCCGCGACGTCGGCGAGATGCGCGCGACGTTCCGCGCGCTGGGCGCCGCCGCGGGCGCGCAGGCGGTCGGCGTGTCGCTCATCGACGTCGAGCCGGGCTGCCGGCCCGGGCCGGTGCACCAGCACGGCTCCGAGGAGGAGATCTTCTTCGTGCTCGCGGGCTCGGGCCTGGCGTGGATCGACGGGGCGGTGCACGAGATCGGCGCCGGCGACACCCTCGTCTACCTGGCCGGGGGCCCCTTTCACACCCTCGTCGCCGGCGCCGACGGGCTGTCCGTGCTCGCCTACGGCGAGAACCACGCCCCGCCGCTCGTGCGCCTGCCGCGCGCCGGCATGGTCCGCCGCGCCGGGGTCTGGCTGGAGGCCTCGCGCGACGATCCGCTCGAGCGCGAGGCGGCCGCCGGCCCGCTCGAGCTGCCCGATCCCACGCCGCGCCCGCCGTGCAGCGTCGCGCTGGCCGACGTCGAGCTCGACGTCGACCAGGTGGGCGAGGTCGACACCGCCGAGCGCAACGTCGCCTCCGCCGCGGGCTCGGTGCGCTCCGGCCTGCGCCACGTGGTCATCGCGCCGGGGGCGCTGAACTGTCCGCCCCATTGGCACGGCGCCGAGCACGAGCTCTTCGTCGTCCTGAACGGCGGCGGGACGCTGCTGCTCTACGACAATCAGGGCAAGCTCGCCGAGGAGCACGCACTGCGCCCCGGCCACTGCGTCTCGTGCCCGGCCGGGATGCGCCTCGCCCATGCGCTGCGCGCCGGCGAGCACGGCATGACCTACCTGGCCTACGGCACGCGCGACACCGGCGAGATCGTCTACTACCCGCGCTCGAAGAAGGCGTGGCTGGGCCGCGTGCTCGTGCGCCTCGAGCTGGCCGATGACTACTGGGAGGGCGAGGTCTGAGCGCGAGCCTGCTCCGGCGCGACCTCGTCGTCGTCACCGGCAAGGGCGGCGTCGGCAAGACGACGGTCGCCGCCGCTCTCGGGCTGGTGGCCGCCGGCCGCGGGTTGCGCACGATCGTCGCCGAGGTGGCGCGGCGCGATGACGTCTCGCGCGCGCTGGGCGGCGAGGGGATGCACGAGGAGGAGCTGGCGCCCCGCCTGCACCACCTCTCGATCGACCCCGAGCACGTCATGGAGCTCTATCTCGCCGACCAGCTGCCGTCGGCGCTGGCCGACCTGCTGGCCTCCAATCGCACCTTCGGCTACCTGGCGGCGGCGACGCCGGGGATGCGCGAGCTGCTGACGGTCGGGAAGGTGTGGGAGCTGGCCCAGGACGAACGCCGCGCGCCGGGTGGGCAGCGCTATGACCTCGTCGTCCTCGACGCGCCCGCCACCGGCCACGGGGTCGCCGTGCTCAGCGCGCCGCGCACCTTCGCCCGGACCGCGCGCGTCGGCCGGATCGCCCGCCAGGGCCGTACGATCGACGCGATGCTCTGCGACCGCGAGCGGACCGGCCTGATCGCCGTGGCCGCGCCCGAGGAGATGCCGGTCAACGAGACGGTGACGCTGCAGGACGCGCTGCGCGACGAGCTCGGGCTCGAGATCGAGCTCGTGGTCTGCAACGGCATGCTGCCCCAGCGCTTCAGCGCCGCCGAGGCCGGCAGGCTCGACGCGGCGCCCGACGGACCCGAGATCCGCGCCGCGCGTCACGCCCATGCGCGAGCGGCGGCGCAGCGGCTGCAGCTGCGGCGCCTGCGCCGCCGGGCGCGCGCCGCGGTCACGACGCTGCCCCACGTGTTCGAGGAGGACGACCGGCTGGCCGCCCTGGCGCGCGAGCTGGAAGGTGCGCTGTGAGAGCGCGAGTGCGCGACAAGCGCATCATCGTGTGCGCCGGCTCGGGCGGCGTGGGCAAGACGACGACGTCGGCGGCGCTGGCCATGGGCCTGGCGGCGGAGGGCGCGCGCGTGGCCGTCGTCACCATCGATCCCGCCCGCCGGCTGGCCAACGCGCTCGGCGTGGACGAGCTCGGCAACGAGCCCCACCTCGTCGACCCCGAGCGCCTGGCCGGCCACGGCATCGAGGTGCGCGGCGAGCTGTGGGCGATGATGCTCGACGCCAAGCGCACCTTCGACGAGCTGATCGAGCTCCTCGCTCCCGACGAGCGCACGCGCGACGAGGTCCTCTCCAACCGCATCTACCAGCAGCTCTCGGGCGCCGTCGCGGGATCGCAGGAGTTCACCGCGGTGGCCAAGCTCTACGAGCTCGACAAATCAGGGCGCTTCGACGTCCTCGTGCTCGACACGCCGCCATCGCGCAACGCCCTGGACTTCCTCGACGCGCCCGACCGCCTCACGGGCTTCCTCGAGGGTCGCGCGCTGCGCGTCTTCCTCGCCCCCACGGGTCTCGCCGCACGCGTCGTCGGCCGCGGGACGAGCGTCGTCTTCTCCGTCCTCAAGCGCCTGACAGGCGTCGATCTGCTCGACGACCTCAGCGTCTTCTTCCGCGCGCTGGGCGGCCTGGTCGACGGCTTCAAGGAACGCGCCGCGGGCGTCAAGGCGCTGCTGGCCGACGATGCGACGACGTTCATCGTCGTCACCTCGCCCGAGCGCGAGCCGGTCGAGGAGGCGATCTTCTTCACCGGCAAGCTGCGCGACGCGGGCATGCCGTTCGGGGGTCTCGTGGTCAACCGCGTGCACCTGCTCGACGGCGGGCCGCCCGAGGCCGACGTCGAGGCGCTGGCCGCGGCGCTGGGCGGCGACGCCAAGCTCGCGGGCAAGGTCGCGCGCGCCTACGCCGAGGAGCGCGCGCTGGCGCAGCGCGACGGCGCGGCGATCGAGCATCTCTGCGCGGAGACCGGCGAGAAGGACCCGATCGTCATCCCCCAGCTCGACGGCGACGTCCACGACGTCGACGGGCTGGTGGCGATCCACGGCCACCTGTTCGCGGACTAATTGATTCCTAAGGGCGCGGGATCGCGGAGGGGTGGAGGAAGGGCTGGCTCTACCTGCTGTGCGCGCCGGACGGCATGCCGATCTGCTTCGAGCTCGCGCCGGCCAACGCCCCCGAACGCCAAGTGGCAGCAGAGATGCTCCAGCGCGTCGACCTTCGCGGCTACACCGTCATGGCCGACAAGGGCTTCGCCGGCGACGAGTTCGAAGCACTCATGGCCAGCCTGGGCGCGCATTTCCTGCGCCCCGATCGCCGCGACGAACCGCACCGCCACGGCTCGCTCGGTCCCGTCCGCCAGTGGATCGAATCGGTCATCTGGACCTGCAAGGGCCAACTCACCCTCGAACACCACGGCGGTCGCACACCCCAAGGCCTGTGCACCCGCATCGCGCTGCGCCTGCTCGCCCTCGCCGCCGGCATCGCCCACAACCACGACATCGGTGACCCAGGCCGCCACTTCGCCGCCTACGGCCACTGAAACGGAATCAACATCTAGGCCGCCGCGACCGGCATGGCGCGCAGGGACTCCTCCCAGAGCCGGTCGGCGTTCTCCGGATCCAGGGCGTTGGGCGCGACGCCGACCAGGTCGAACCCGATGCGCCGCGAGACGGGCTCGGACTCGTTGCAGTCCGCGAAGTAGCGGCCGCCGATGCCGTCGAGCAGCGGCGAGGTGGCGACGAGGATCGAGGTCGCGGCGCCCTCCTGCGGCGTCTTGCGGAACTCGGGCGGTGTCGCCGGCGGCCCCGTGAGGTGACGCTGCAGGCCGGTGATGATGGCGCCGGGCATCACCGCGTTGGCCGTGATCCCGTCGTCGCCCCAGCGGTCGGTCGCCCCGACGGCGAACAGGGCATTCGCGGTCTTCGCCTGCCCGTAGGCCCCGATCGGCTCGTACTCGCGGTAGGCGTAGTGGATGTCGTCCCAGACGACCGGCGAGCGCAGGTGCGCGCTGGAGCTCAGCGCGACGATCCGCGCGGGGGCGCCGCCGGCGAGCGCGTCGTGGAGGCCGACGGCGAGGGCGAAGTGCCCGAGGTGGTTGGTGGCGAACTGCATCTCCCAGCCCTCGGCGGTGTGCGCCTCGGGCATGGCCATGACCCCCGCGTTGTTGACCAGCAGATGCAGCGGCCCCTGCCAGTCGGCGACGAAGGCGGCGACCGAGCCCTGGTCAGCCAGGTCGAGCCGCGCGACGCGCAACGCGCGGTTGCCGGTCGACGCGGTGATGTCGGCGGCGGCGCGCTCGCCGGCAGCGGCGTCGCGGACGGCGAGCGTGACCTCGGCCCCGATGGCGGCCAGCGTGCGCGCGGTCTCGACGCCAATGCCCGACGAGGCGCCGGTGACGATCGCCCGCTTCCCGGACAGGTCGATGCCCGCGGCCAGCTCGGTCGCGGTCGAATGAAACCCGAACGGCGTGGTGATCCGCGTCATCTGTTCAGTTTAACGGACACACGCTGCCCCTTGGCGTCCGTCCGTATCGTCCCCGCGACATGGCAACTGACTCCCATCACGACGTGGCGATCGTCGGCGGCGGCCACAACGGGCTCGTCGCGGCCGCGTACCTGGGGCGCGCCGGGCGCTCGGTGCTCGTGCTCGAGCGCCGCGACCATGTCGGCGGCGCGGCGGTCTCCGAGCGCCCGTGGCCCGGCGTCGACGCGCGCCTGTCGCGCTACGCGTACCTCGTGAGCCTGCTGCCGCAGGCGATCGTCGACGAGCTCGGGCTGCGCATCCGGCTCGGCCGGCGGCGGATCTCCTCCTACACCCCGCTGCCCGCCGACCCGTCGCGCGGCCTGCTGGTCGACGCGGAGGACCGCGACCGCACGGCGGCGTCGCTGCACGCCGCCACCGGCGACCCCGCGGCGATCGAGGGGTGGGAGCAGCTGTACGCGACGTGCGCCGTGGCCGCCCGCGCGCTCTTTCCCACGATGACCGAGCCGCTGCGCCCGGCGAGCGAGCTGCGCGCGCGGGTGGGCGACGACACCGCGTGGGCCGCCCTGTTCGAGCGCCCGATCGGCGAGCTCATCGAGGACTGCCTCGACGACGACACCGTGCGCGGCGTCGCGCTCACCGACGCGCTCATCGGCACGTTCGCCGGCGCCCACGACCTCGATCTGCGCCAGAACCGCTGCTTCCTCTACCACGTCATCGGCAACGGCACCGGCCACTGGGACGTGCCCATGGGTGGGATGGGGGCGGTGACCGCCGAGCTCGAGGCCGCGGCCCGCGGCGCGGGCGCGCAGGTGCGCTGCGGCGCCGAGGTCACGGCCATCGAACCGGGCCCCGACGGTGTCGCCGTGCGCTTCGCCGACGCGGGCGGCAGCGAGCACGTCGCCGTCGCCGGCCACGTGCTGGGCAACGTCGCCCCCGCGGTGCTCGACCGCCTTCGGGGCCATGCGCCTACGGGGCTGCCGCCCGAGGGCGCCCAGCTGAAGGTCAACCTCCTGCTCGCGCGGCTGCCGCGGCTGCGCGACAGCACCGTCGACCCGGCCGACGCCTTCGCGGGCACCTTCCACGTCAACGAGGGCTACGCCCAGCTCGAGCGCGCCCGCGCGCAGGCGGCCTCCGGGACGCTGCCCGAGGTCGTTCCGTGCGAGATCTACTGCCACTCGCTCACCGATCCGAGCATCCTCGGCCCGGAGCTGCGGGCGGCGGGCGCGCAGACGCTCACGTGCTTCGCGCTGCACCTGCCCACGCGGCTGTTCACGGACGACCCCGACGGCGCCCGCGAGCGCGCAATGGCCGCCACGCTGGCGTCGCTGGACAGCGTGCTCGCCGAGCCCGTGCTCGACTGCGTGTGGCGCGACCCCGACGGACGCCCGTGCGTGGAGGCGCGCAGCCCCCTCGACCTCGAGGCCGAGCTCGGCCTGCCGGGCGGCAACATCTTCCACCGCGACCTGACGTGGCCGTTCGCCGAGACCGAGGCCGAGGTCGGGACCTGGGGCGTCGAGACCGACGACCCGCGCGTGCTCGTGTGCGGCGCCGGCGCCCGCCGCGGCGGCGGGGTCAGCGGCGTGCCGGGGCGCAATGCGGCGATGGCCGTGCTGCGCGGCTAGGCCCGGTCGCCCGGGCGCTGCATGAAGGTCAGCGAGGCGTCGCGCTGAAGGCCCTTGGCGGCCAGGACGAAGCTCAGGTTGCGGTAGGCCGAGGGGTGGCCGCGCTCCACAGCGCGGCGGTAGGCGGCCTCGGCTCCGTCGAGGTTGCCCTGCTCGCGCAGCAGGATCCCGAGGTTGAAGGCGGCGTCGCGGCTCCCGCGGGCATCCGCGCGGCGCAACGCCTCCTCGGCGCCGTCCAGGTCCTCGCGCCGGTGCAGCAGGACGCCCAGGGCACCGGCCCCTGACACGTCCCCGCGCTCGTCCGCACGCCGGTACGCGGCCTCGGCGCCCGCGACGTCGCCGGCCCGCTCGAGCAGGCGCCCGCGCCGGACGATCGCCAGCGTGTCGCCGCGCTCCTCGGCGCGGGTGTAGGCCTCGACCGCACCGGCGACGTCGTGCACCAGCTCGAGCATGCTGCCCGCGTTCGTCGCCGCCGGCGCGTCACCGAGGGCATCGGCCGACTGCCAGGCCTCCTGCGCGCCGTCCTCGTCGCCGACCTCGTGCAGCAGGACGCCGAGATTGAAGATCGCGCGGGCGTGGCCGTGAGCGGCGCCGCGCCGGTAGGCCGCCTCGGCGCCCTGCAGGTCGCCGCGGTCGTGCAGCACGAGCCCGAGCTCGTTCGCCGCGCGGGGATGGCCCAGGCGCTCGGCGTCCTCCCACGCGGCCGCCGCTCCGGCTGGGTCGCGGCGCCGGGCGCGGGCGAAGCCGAGCTGATAGGCGGCCTCGGCGTCGCCCTGCGCGGCGGCGCGGGCGAGCTGCGCCTCCTGCTCGTCGCGTTCGCCCAGCAGCGCCTGCACCGCTGCGAGGTTGCCCCTGGAGCCGTCGCGCCCGCGTCCCACGGCCTCCATGTACGCGGCCTGCGCGCCCTCCAGGTCGCCCCGTTGCTCACGCAGGAAGCCGAGGTTGTGGACCGCGTCGACCGCGCCACGCTCCGCGGCGCGCGTCCACGCGGCGGCGGCGCCGTCGAGGTCGCCGCGCTGCTGCAGCACGAAGCCCAGGTTGTTGGCCGCCGCCACGGCGCCACGCGCATCGGCGCGCCGCCAGGCCGCCTCGGCGCCGTCGAGGTCACCGCGCTCGTAGGCGAACATGCCGAGGATCTCGGCGGCCTGCGCGTCGCCCAGCGCGTCGGCCCGCGCGAAGGCTGCGGCGGCCTCCTCGTCCTCACCGCGCTCGTGGTGCAGAGCGGCCAGGTTGTAGGCGGCGGGCGCGTTGCCGCGGGCCTCGGCGCGCCGGTAGGCCTCCTGCGCCTCGGCGATCTGTCCGCGCGCCTGCAGGATGAGCCCGACGTCGTTGGCCGCCTCGCCGTCGCCGAGCGCATCGCCGCGGAGGTACTGCTCCTCGGCCGCGCGCGGGTCGCCACGTTCTTCGAGCACGCGTCCCAGGAGCGCGTGCGCCGTGCCCGCCAGCTGCGCGTCCGCTCTGGCGGCGACGGCCCGGAACTCGCGCTCGGCGTCGTCCAGGCGCCCGGCCTCCATCGCGTCCACCCCGCGCTCGAGCGCCTCGTGCTCGGGGCTGCGGGCGGCGCCCGGGCGCGGTCGCGCCGCGACCCGGTCGGCGAAGACCGCCGCGTCGCTGTCGCTCGCCGCTCGGGCGATATCCCATAGGGCGCTGAACGCCTGCGCCTCGTGCGCCGGGTCCTCGACGTTCTGCTCGAGCTCGTGCGCGACGCCTTCCGCCTGCGCGGTGATCTGCCTGGCGATGTCGCCCTTGCGGCGTCCGCTGCTCAGGCGACCGTTGAGGTACCAGACGCGCAGGGCGAAGGACGGATAGGCGTCGGGACTCTCCATCAACCGCGCGAGGTCGTCGAAGCGCTCGCCGGCGACCGGGTGCGTGCGCTCGAGCGCCGCGCACCACAGCGTGGCCGCCTCCAGCACCGGCTCTCGCACCCTGGCTTCCACGATCTCCACCGCGAAGACGTCGGCGGCGAGCTCGAACGACGACTGCGTGCCGTGGAGCAGGACCTCTTGCGCGCTCGTGCTCGACACCGCCTCGCGCAGGCCGCCCGCGGGCGGCGAGCCGATCTCGTTGTGGCCCAGCGCGAGGTGGCCGATCTCGTGAAGGACGACGAAGCCCAGCGCGAGCACGGCCAGGAAGTCGCGATCGACGGGCGACGCTCCGCCGATCGGGTCGCGCGGATAGCCGTGAGCGCCCTCCCAGCCGTGGCGCGCCGAGCGCCTGATCGCGCGCAGCATGAGCTGCATGAGCAGGTGCGAGAGCCGGTAGCACGTGAGCCCGGGCCGCAGGCCGTCTGCGGCCCAGTCGTTCTCGTCCACGAGCACATCGAGGAGCTCGGCGGCGCGCGCTCCGCGCTGCAGGAGCGCGGCCACCGTCATCCCCGGCCAGGCATCGCCCACGAGCGTCAGCCACGCCAGCGCCACCTGGTTGGGGAGGCCCTCCTCGAGCGCCGTCACCGACGGCAGCGCGATCTCGTTGAGCCGCGCGCAGATGCTGACCGTCCCGGCGAAGAGCTCGATCGCGTCGAGCATCGCGGAGGTGATGAAGACCGCCTGGCGTCCGTCGCGCTCGACGCAGCGCGCATCGGCCACCGCCACCGCCGGGAAGACGACCGGGACCTCGCCGACCTCGGGCCGCAGGTCGCTGTGCCCGACGAGGCCCGGGAAGAAGGCCCGGAAGCGCGCGGTCAGGTCACGCTCGTCCTCCTGCAGGACGGCCGGGATGGCGACGCCCGCCGGTCGTCGCCCCAGCGCGAAGGGGCGGTAGAGCGCGAGCAGGTCCTCCCGCCGCGGCGACGGCACGTGACGCCCACCCGCCGCGGAGAACACGGCGAAGAGCTCGCCGTGGACGTTGAGCGGGTTGTAGATGAACACCCGGCTCGGGCCGCGGTCAGGACCCGTCGGCCTGCGGCGCGGCCCGCACCTCCTCACCGTCGACGATCGCGGTGACCTTGTCCTGGCCCTTCAGGCGGCTCATCAGCCAGGCCGTGAGGAAGCCGCTGCTCGTGCTCGTCACCACGGTCATCACGCCCTCGAGCAGGTACTGCGTTCCGTCGAAGCCGCTGGAGCGCGACACCCGTCCCGCCCTGAGCACGAGGCCGTCGGCCACTTCGATCTCCGCGCCGTCCTCGAGGTCCCCGGAGGTCCCCAGCAGCTCGCGAATGTCGTCCAGGCTCGAGGCGATGATCTGGACCTCGTGGTCGTCGGAGCCGGTCATCGGCGTCGATTCAACCACGCCGCGGAGGGCCCGTGGGAATGGCGCGCCGGGCGACGCGCGCGACTAGCGATCCGCGAAGCGCCGGTACTCGCGCAACGCCGCGCAGCGGGCGGTCCGCAGGTCATCCCCGTCCAGCGGACCGCCCGACCCGTTGCGCGTCGCGACCCCGTCCCCGGGGTCGATCTGCCCGGTCTCGTACGTGAGCGTCATCGGGCCGAGCTCGCCATGTTCCAGCGCGACCGACAACACTGCGATGACGTCGGGCATGACTCATGGAGCCGCCCGGACGCCGGGGAAATACGCGCCGCTGCGCGGCGGACTCAGGGCTCCAGCACGACACGCAGCCCGTCGGGCGTGCGCAGCTCCTGCGAGCGGCCCGTGCCACCGAGCACCACGGCGTCGAGCCCCGGCCCCTCGGGTGGCTCGGGGTCGGCGCCGCGCGAGTACCAGGTGTTCGCGCCGATGTGATGGTGATAGCCGTCGGCCGCGAGGAAGGCGGCCTGGCCGGCCCAGCCGGTCATGAGGTCGAGACCGACCTCCTGCGTCCAGAAGCGCGTGGCCGCATCGACGTCGGCGACCTTGAGATGGACGTGGCCGATGCGCACGCCGGTGGCGTCGCCCTCCGCCTCGGCCGCCAGCGCGTGCAGGTCGAGGGGCAGCGTGGCCAGCTTGACGCGCTCGCCGGGATCCGGCTGGGGCCAGGTGTCGCGCGGGCGATCGCGATAGAGCTCGATGCCCAGCGCATCGAGGTCGTCGAGGTACAGGGCCTCTGAGACGAGATGGTCGCTGGCGCCGGTGAAGGACGCCTGCTCCTGGGCGATCCGCAAGAGCGCGGCGCCGAGCTGGCCGCGCGTCGGGTAGACGAACGCGGTGTGGAAGAGCCCGGTCGCGCGCTGGGGCGCCGGCCCCGGCACGTCGCTCTGGCGCAGCTCGAGGAGATCGCGCACGGGCGGACCGACGATCGCGTCGTAGAACGCCGTCGACCGGGCGAGGTCGGCGACGCGCAGGTGGACGCGGCGGATGTGCAGGCCGTTGGAGGACGTCCCCTGAGGCTACGCGAGCGTGGGCTGCTCGGTCCCCGCGTCCTGCCCGATGATGTCCTCGGCGACGCTGCGCAGATCGGAGTCCAGGTGTCCGCAGAGGACGTCGCGCAGCAGTGCGCGCAGATGGCCGGCCAGCTCGGCGGCCAGCGCATCGAGCTCGGGATCGACCTCCAGGCCGGCGATGAGCGCGCGCTCGGCGGCGATGGTGTGCGCCACCCGCGCCGTGAGCGCCGCGCGGTCGTCGGCCAGCGCGCACAGCGCGCCCAGCCGTCCCGCGAGCCGCCCGGAGGCGGGCCCCTCGGGCTCGATCAGCGCGCGCAGCGCGAGCAGCACGTCGGTGAGCGCCTCGCCCGGGATCGCGCGCTCGCACGACATCTCGTAGCGGCGCAGCGCCCAGGCCAGCTCGCCGCTGCGCGGCGTGCGCCGGACGATGAGCGAGCAGAAGGCGCGCAGCTCGTCCTCCTGATCGGCGGCGATGGCGATCGGCTCCTCGCCGCGGCGCCCCAGGGCGCCCAGCGCGAACGGCTGCCACGGCGAGCCGCCGGTGCGCGTCCACGCCAGCGGCCCGAACCCGACGCTCGCACCGTCGTACAGGCGCAGCGCCGTGAGCAGGCGCCGCAGGCGCACCCGAGCGTGGGCGACCGGCGTCGTGTCCCCCGCGGCCGCCTCCCAGCGCACGACGACGAGCAGGTGCGGGCGCTGCGCGCCCGGCGCCCACAGGGCGTCAGCGGGCGCGTCCTCGGGAAACGCGTCGCCCTGCACGAGCGTGAGCCCTTCGCCGAGCGCGAGCTCCGGCGAGGCGATCTCGAAGCCGAGCAGCGGCGCGATGACGACGGTCTCGGTGCGCCCGTCGTAAAGGGCGGACTCGACCTCGCGATACGCGCGTTCGAGCCGCTCGGGGCTGAGCGCGAAGTCGGTGGAGTCCTCGAAGACGCGGCTGAGGAACACGCGCAGGGCGAACTCGGCCCGGGCGCGCGGCTCGGCCGGATAGCCGCGCTCCCCGCGCGACTCCAGGTAGTCGCCCAGTCGGCCCAGCCCGGACAGCGTGTGCACGGCGGGCAGGAAGCTCGGCAGCCGCGAGAGCAAGCCGACGCGCTGCTCGATGAAGTCCGCGGTCAGCGGGCGATAGCAGTACAGCGGGCTGTCGCGGCGTCCACCACGCACGACCTCGAAGGGGATCTCGGCGCCGCCGGCCGTCTCGGCGGACAGCTGCCAGGCCGCCTCCTCGACGAAGGCAGCCAGGGCGCCATGCAGCTGACGGTTGTGCATGGCTGATGCGGTTCGGCGGGGTGCGGCGCTGTCCTGCCGCCCGCACGCTGCCTTGCAGCGCGCGTCCTACTGCGGCTTGACGGCGAGCACCGAGACGCGGGTGCGCGAGAGCAGCCCGTGGGTGAGGCTGTGGTGCAGCAGCCTGCTCACCCGGCCGAGCGGGCGCGGCCCCGTCACGACGAGGTCGTAGCGGCCCGATTCGGCCAGCGCCGCGATCGCTCGCCACGGGCGCCCGCGGAGGAGCTGCGTGGTCACCGACACGGTGGCGGGCACCTCGTCGCGCGCCTCCGCGAGGTGCCGGCGCATCTCGCGCTCGAGGTCGCGGCACAGCGTCTCTCTGGTGTACGGCACCGTCATCGCGCCGCCAAAGCCCATCCAGATGCCCGAGGGCTGATGGACGACGGCCGCGATGGTCAGCAGGGCGTGATTGGACACCGCCACGTTGATCGCCTGGTGCAGGGCCGCCCAAGCCGACGGCGAGCCGTCGAACGCCACGAGCACGCGATGCACCCCGCCCCCGCCGGCCTCGGCCGGCGTTCGCAAGAGCGTGTCCTGAACGTCCTGGACGGCCATTGTCGTCACCCCTCGGGTGAGATGAGAACGCTTGTCGGAGCGAAGTCTCCTACCAAAATCGTCTCTTGTCAAGATCATCTTTGGTCGGTACGGTTTGGCGGTGTCCACCGCGATCGCGACCCCGCTTCCCCCGTCGCTCACGCACTGGCCGGGGTACCTTATGACCTTTATCGCCGAGCACGCCAGCGAGTGGTTCGAGCGCGAGCTGGCGCGGGAGGGCATCCGCGCCAAGCACGCCGCCCTGCTCGTCGTCATCGACGCCGAAGGACCGATGTCCCAGCGCGCGCTGGGGCGGCGTCTGCGCATCGACAAGAGCCCGATGGTCGGCCTCGTCGACGAGCTCGAGCGCGTGGGCCTCGCCGAGCGCCGCCGCAGCGATAGCGACCGGCGCGTGCAGGCGATCCACCTCACGCCCCGGGGCCGCCGCGTCCTGCAGCGCGTCACGCGCGTGGCCGACGAGGGCAACGAGCGCACCTTCGGCGCGCTCGACGAGGACGAGCGCGCCGTCCTGCACGATCTCCTGCTGCGCCTCGCTGAGGCGACCCCCGCGCGCGGCTGACCGCTACTCCTGGATGTCGGCGGCCAGCGCGCCGACCACGTTCTGCAGCCAGGCGCGCTCGCTGTCGTCGTGGGGCAGGCGCCGCAGCCGGCGCGTCGACCAACTCCAGAGCAGCTGGCGCCCGCCGACCGCGATCAGCGGGCCGACGATCGCGTAGCGCCCGTCGTCGAGCGCGACGAGCGCGCCCGGCACGTCGCGGCGCACGCGCAGCTGGGCGACCACCTCGGCGCCGGCGACCGCGCTCGGATGGGCGGCGCTGCCGGTCAGGGGCAGCTGGGCGAACGGCGCCACGGTGAAGGTGGGCGGGCGCCCCTGCAGCCGCCGCGCGGGGCGCGGTGGCGGCCCGATCGGCCCCTGGCGCCAGCGCTCGACGATCCGATGCACGTCGCGCGAGAGCTCCGAGCGCAGCAGCACGTGCAGGCGGTCGCCGGCGCGCAGGATGGTCGACCCGCGCGGCGGGATCGCCTCGTCGCCGCGCACGATGACGTTGACCACCGCCTCGCGGGGCAGCCCGAGGTCGCGCACGCGCGCGCCGACGACGGCGTCGTCGTGGGCGACCGGGTACTCGAGGATCTCGGCCCCCAGCCGCCTGATCGTCCCCGCCTCGGCCAGCGGGCGCGGCAGGGCCGGCTCGCTCGTCGTCGCTCCGAGCGCCCGCGCCAGCGGCTCGAACGTCGTCCCCTGGATGATCGTCGAGAGCAGCACCGCGAAGAAGACGACGTCGAAGACCTGGGTGCTCCCGCCGACCCCGGCGATGACCGGGAAGGTCGCGAGCACCACGGGCACGGCGCCGCGCAGCCCGGCCCCCGAGAGCGCGAGGCGCTCGCTCCACGTGAACCGCGCCGGCAGGGTGGCGATGGCGACCGCGACCGGGCGGGAGACGAAGACGAGCACGAGCGCCAGCACCGTCCCGCGGAGGGCGACGTCGTCGAGCCGGCTGGGGAAGACGAGCAGGCCCAGCGAGACGAACATCGCCACCTGCCCCACCCAGGCCAGGCCCTGGTGGAAGGAGGTCACGGTCTGCTGGGCGGGGATGCCGACCGTGCCGAGCGCCAGCCCGGCCAGATAGACGGCCAGGAAGCCCGAGCCGTGCAGGGCGTCGGCGCCGCCGAAGGCCAGGGCGGCCACGGCGAGCGTCGCCACCGGATACAGGCCGGCGGTGGCGAGGGTCACGCGCCGTAGCGCCCACACGGCCGCCACTCCCACCACCAGGCCGACGGCCAGCCCGATGCCGATCTGGCGCACGAAGAGCACGGCCATGTTCGCCAGCCCGTAGTCGTCGTGCTGCAGCCACTCGATGAAGCCGAGCACGAGCAGCACCGCGACCGGGTCGTTGAACCCCGATTCGCCCTCCAGGGTGGTGGCCAGGCGGCGCTTGAGCGTCGAGCCGCGCAGCAGGGCGAAGATCGCCGCGCCGTCGGTGGCCGCCAGGATGGAGCCCAGCAGCATCCCGTTGAGCGTCGAGAGGTCGAAGAGCCACGCCGCCGCCAGCCCGGTGACGACCGCCGTGATGATCGTGCCCACGATGGCCAGCGAGAGCGCCGGGGCCAGCACCGGGCGGATCTCGAGCAGTCCGGAGGTGAGCCCGCCCTCGAAGAGGATCAGGGCGAGCGCGATGATCCCGATCCGGCGCGCCAGTTCGTAGTCGTCGAACTCGATGAGGCCCAGGCCATCGGAGCCGACGGCCATGCCGACGAAGATGAAGAGCAGCAGTCCCGGCACGCGCAGGCGCCCCGCGATCAGGGATGCGAGCATGCCGGCCGCCAGCAGCGCACCGGCGATCAGGATCAGTTCCCCGTCCGCCAGACCGGGAGCATGTCAGTCCCCGAAGCGAGAACCATTCTCATCGCTACCATCGCTGTGATGCAGTCGTGGGCCGAGCACGCCGACCAGCGCCTCGCCGAGGCCGGCTTCCGCCGCGGCGGCGCGCGGGCCGCGGTCATCGGCCTGCTCGATCGCCAGGCGTGCGCGCTGAGCGCCTACGACATCGAGGACGCGCTACGTGCCGACGAGCGCGGCGTCGCCCGCGCCTCGGTCTACCGCGTGCTCGAGGAGCTCGTCGGCCTCGGCCTCGTCACCCGCGTCGAGGTCGGCCAGGGCTCGGCGCGCTACGAGGCCGCCCGGCCCGACGGCCATCACCATCACCACATGGTCTGCGACCGCTGCGGCGACGTGCAGCCCTTCGCCGACGCCGAGCTCGAGCGCGCCGTCGACCGCCTCGCCGCACGCGTCGCCTTCGACGTGGCCGAGCACGAGATCGTGCTCCACGGCGAGTGCGCCGAGTGCCGGGGGTAGAACTGAACCGCGAGCAGGTGCAGGCGTGGCTCGACGCCTACGTCGACGCCTGGCGGACCTACGAGGCGGGCACGATCGGCGCGCTGTTCAGCGCGGATGCCACCTACGCCTATCACCCCCATGACGAGCCAGAGCGCGGCCGCGAGGCGGTTCGCCGCGTTCAACGGCATCCCCGAGGCGCGGAGTTCCGGCGGAGTTCGTGTCCGTTTCACAGCCCCTTCCGCCGTGGGCCAGGGGGGTGTGCGCTCAAATTCATCGCATAGATGAATAAGGTCGCACACCCCTCGATGATGCAGTTGAACGCCGCGAACCGCGGCAACGTCACGCGGACGACGACCCCAAAGGCGCGCACGCCCGGATCGTCGTGCCCTTCCCGGCGCGGCTGTGGACCGTGAGCGTGCCGCCTATGGCATCGAGTCGGTCCTCGAGGCCGCGCAGGCCCGAGCCGGCCGTCATGCTCGCGCCGCCCACGCCGTCGTCGGTGATCTCGGCGACCAGCGTGCCGTCCTCGATCTCGATCGTGATGGAGGCCTGGGTGGCCTGCGCGTACTTGGCCACGTTGGTGAGCGCCTCGGCGATCGTGAAGTAGATCGCCGCCTCGACCGCGGGCGCCGCGCGCTGGGGCGTCACGCGCACGTCGACGGGGATCGGCGAGCGGGCCACGAGGCCGTCGAGCGCGGCGGAGAGCCCGTGCTCGCTGAGCACGGCCGGGTGGATCCCGTGGGCCAGGTCGCGCAGCTCGGCCAGCCCCGCGCGCAGCTGCTCGGAGGCCTCGGCCACGAGCGGCTCGGCCTCGGTGCCGCGCGCCCGCGCCTCCGCGCGCTTCAGGGTCAGTGACACGAGGACGAGCCGCTGCTGTGCGCCGTCGTGCAGGTCGCGCTCGATGCGCCGGCGCGCGGCGTCGGCGGCCTCGACGATGCGCACGCGCGACGCGCGGAGCTCCTCGGTGCGGGCCTGCTCGATCTCGTGCCGGCGCAGGGCCTCCTCGGCCGCGCGGCGCTCGGTGATGTCGAACATCGCGCCATCGACCCACAGCCGCCCACCGGCGCCCGGCACGACCTGGCCGCGGTCGAGCACCCAGCGCAGCTCGCCGTCGGCGCGCACGATCCGGTACTCGATGGCGAACGCCCGCTCGCGGTCGGCCGCATGCTCGACGGCCCGCACCAGCCCGTCGCGATCGTCGGGATGGACGATGCTGAGCATCGTGCGCCGCGTGCTGGCGACGAAGTTCGAAGGCAGGTAGCCCGAGATGCGCTCGATCTCGTCGCTGATCAGCTCGACCACGTGGCCGGCGTGCCACGCCGAGCGATAGATCGCCCCGGGCACGTTGAGCATCAGCGCGCGCATCAGCCGGTCATCGGAGCGCTGGCGGGCGGCGCGCAGGCCGGCGCCGGCGCGCGCGAGCAGCTCGCCGCGGGTGAACGGCCGGTGCAGATAGTCGTCGGCGCCGGCGGCGAGCGCGGCGTCCGATCGGGCGCCCTTGGCCGTGATGGCCAGCATCCACGCCCCGTCGAGGCGCGGATCGGCGTGCAAGGCGCGGCAGAGGTCGGGCGTGTCGAGCCCGCGGGGGTCGCGGTCGACGATGACGAGGTCGGCCGGCTCCTCGCCGAGCGCCGCCAGCGCGGCGTCCACGCCGGGCGCCACGCGCGTGGTGTGCCCGGCCGCGTGCAGCCAGGGGTGGACCTCGCGCTCGGTGGCGCCGACCACCAGCACGCCGGCCTGCCGGCGCCGCACGGATCCAGAATCGGGCACCGCCCGATTATTCAGCCCCGGCTCAGCTCGTACGTTCCGGGTTCGATCTGCGCGGTCCGGCGGCGGTAGGTGCTCCACAGCCACGGCCACTGGCTGGGGTCGTTGCCGTTCTCGTCGAGGTACCAGCTCGTGCAGCCGGTGTGCCAGACGGTGCCGGCCAGCGCCTCGCGCAGCTCGCGGTCGTAGGCCTCGAGCGTCTCGGGGCGCAGCTCGATCGCGCGCGCATCGGCGCGCGCGAGCTCGTCGAGGGCGGCGATCACATGGCCCATCGCGGCCTCGAGGGTGTAGATGACCGAGCCGGAGCCACCGTTGGTGTTCGGGCCGTAGAGCAGGAACAGGTTCGGGAAGCCGGGCACGCTCATCCCGAGGTACGCGCGCGCCACGTCCGCCCACTCCTCGGCCAGCGTGCGGCCGCCGGCGCCGACGACCTCCATCGGCGCGACGAAGGCATGGCTCTCGAAGCCCGTGGCCAGCACGAGGACGTCGGCTGGGCGCTCGATGCCGTCCTCGGTGCGGACGCCGCTCGGCGTGATGGCCGCGATCCGGTCGACGACGAGGTCGACGTTGGGCCGCGTGAGCGTCGGATACCACGCGTCGGTGAGCATGATCCGCTTGCAGCCCACCTCGTCGCGCGGCGTCACCTTGCGCCGCAGCTCGGGGTCGTCGATCGCGGCCGAGATCTGCCGGCGCGCGACGGCCGTGAAGGGCCGGCGCAGCCAGCGCCTGCTGGTCAGCGCCGCGGTGGCCAGCTCCATGAAGGCGAAGATGACGGCGCGATCCAGGCGCTGGAGCGCCGGGAAGCGCGCGAACAGCCGCTGGACGCGCGGTGGGTAGGCGAAGTCCATCTTCGGGATCGTCCAGCCGGGCGAGCGCTGGTAGACGTCGAGGTGGCCGACGATCGACTGGATGGCGGGCACCACCTGGATGGCGCTGCAGCCCGTCCCGACGACCGCCACCCGCCGGCCCTGCAGGTCCACGTCATGGCGCCACTGCGCGGTGTGGAAGGCGGGGCCCTCGAAGCTCTCCAGGCCGGGGATCGGCGGCACCGTCGGCCGCGAGAGCTGGCCGCAGGCGGTGAGCAGCACGTCGGCCTCGTGCTCGCCCACGCTCGTCTGCAGCACCCATTTGCCGCGCTCGCCGTCCCAGCGCGCCTGCTGCACCTCGGTCGACGTGCGGATGCGGTCCATCACCCCATGGCGGCGCGCGACGTCCTCGAGATAGGCCTGGATCTCGGCCTGGGGCGCGTAAGCGCGCGACCAGCGCGGGTTCGGGGCGAAGGAGAACTCATAGAGGTGCGACGGGACGTCGCACGCGGCCCCGGGATAGGTGTTGTGGTGCCACACGCCGCCGATCCGCTCGCCGCGCTCGAAGACGGTGACGTCCTCGTAGCCGGCGCGGCGGAGCACGGTGACGGCGCCGACGCCCCCGAAGCCCCCGCCGACGACCGCGATCGACGGTGGGCGCCGGTGGCCGTTGGAGCGCGGAGCGTCACTCACGCCACACACAGTAGTTCGCGCCGGGAGCCCGCGTGGCGGCCCCCGGCGCGAACGATCCGCGTCAGTCCTGGATGACGACGTTGTTGCCCGCGCCGCCGTCGAGGACGTCGAGGCCCGGGCCGCCGAGCAGGACGTCGTCGTTCGCGTCGCCGCGCAGCGTGTCGGGGCCCGCGCCGCCGATGAGCACGTCGGCGCCGTCACCGCCGTTGGCCTCCAGGCGGATGGCGTCGGCCGCCAGGCCGGAGGCCTCGACGACGTCGTCGCCGCCCAGAGCGTTGACGGTCAGCGTGTCCTGGGCCGCCTCGGCGTGCGCGATGGCGATCGTCGCGGACAGGCCCGTGACGGTCGCGCCGCCCGCGGCGCCGCCGGCGTTGACCACGTCGGCGCCGTTGGTGGCGTTCACGATCACCTGGTCCTGGGCGCCGTCGCCGGTCGTCGCACCGACGCTCCCGGCCAGGTCGGTGCTGACCGCGGTCAGGTCGGTGCCGGAGACGTCGTTGACCGTCAGCTGGTCGGCGCCGCCGAGCGCGTTGAGGTCGATCCGCTCGACGTCGTTGAGGTCCATGGTGATGTTCGCGACGTTGCGCAGGAACCGCACGCGCCCGCCGTTGGCCGACACGTCGAACGCCTCGGCGACGTTGGCGCCGTTGAACGTCATCGCGTCGCTGCCGTCCTGACCCTCGATCGTGTCGCTGCCGTCGCCCGGATCCCAGGTGAAGCGATCGTCGCCGGCGCCCAGCAGGGCGAGGTCGTTGCCCTGGTTGCCGTCGACGGCGTCGTTGCCGTCGCCGCCGACCTGCACGTCGTTGCCGCGCCCGCCGGCCAGGGTGTCGTTGCCCGCGCCGCCGTCCTGCGTCAGCTTCATCGCATCGGCGCCGAGCCCCGCGGCGGCAACCTGGTCGTCGCCGCCCAGCGCGTTGACGGTCAGCGCGTCGCGCGCCGCCTCGGCGTGCGCGACGTTCACCGTGGCGGCCAGGCCGGTCACCGCGGCGCTGCCGGCGGCGCCGGCGGCCGTGATGGCGTCGTTGGCGGCGGTCGCGTTGACGATCGTCTGGTCGGTGCCCGCGTCGGGCGCCGCGCCGCCGAGGGCGGCCGCCTCGTCGTGGTCGACCGTGCGCACCTTCGTCGCGGCGAGGTCGTCGACCGCCACCACGTCGTTGCCGCCCAGCGAGTTGACGTCGACGC
This sequence comes from uncultured Actinomycetes bacterium, assembly GCA_963806015.1. GTDB lineage: Bacteria > Actinomycetota > Thermoleophilia > Solirubrobacterales > Solirubrobacteraceae > JAOPZW01. The sequence goes on from CAWDWM010000006.1 coordinate 387,426, forward strand.
GCTCGATGCCGTCGAAGTCCATCGTGATCGCCCCGACGTCGCGCGTGAGGCGCGTGCGCGCGCCGTTGGCCGACAGCCGGAAGCTCTCGTTCGCGTTCGAGCCGTTGAAGGTCATCGTGTCGGCGCCCTTGCGCCCCTGGACGGTGTCGCTTCCGTCGCCCGGGTCCCAGATGAACCGGTCGTCGCCCGCGCCGAGGTCGGCGCGGTCGTTGCCGCCGTTGCCGTCGATCACGTCGGCCCCGCCGTCGCCGTTGAGCCGTTCGGCGCCGCGCCCGCCGCGCAGCGTGTCGTCGCCACCCTGCCCGTCGATGCGCGTGGCGATGGTGTCCGTGAAGGCGCCGTTGGCATCGTCGATGCGCACCTGGTCGTCGCCGCCGCCGGCTTTGAGGCGGATGCGCTTGACCTTGTCGCGGGCGATCCTGAAGTCCGCCGAGCCGTTGTCTCCGACGTCGACCTCGAGCTTGTCGGGGGCGCCGGCGCGCAGGCGCAGCGCGAGCCTGTCACTCGCCCCGGTGCCCTTGACGATCAGGGTCTTGCCCTGCAGTCCGATCGCAGGCGGCGACGCGTCGGCTTGTGCCGCGGTCAGGCCGAGGGCCCCGGCGAGCAGGCCGGCGGCGAGGGTGGCGCCGGCGATGCGGCGGTGTGCGTAGATGGCATGCATACCCCCGAAGGACGACGCGCGCGCCGCGATCCTCTCTGTGACATGCGTCGCTCAGGCCCGCGCGACGACGCCGCGCCCGACGCCCGCCAGCAGGTAGGCCGCGACGAGCATCGCGGCGATCGACGCGCCCGCCGCGGTACCCGCGTAATAGGAGAGGTACAGCCCGCCGACGCCCGCCACCACGGCGATGGCGCTGGAGGCGGCCATCATCGGGCCCATGCGCCGCGCCACCAGGCGTGCGGCCGACGCCGGCGCGACGAACACGGCCACCACCAGCAGGTTGCCCAGGCCCTGGACCGCGACGAGCAGCGCCAGCGCGATGAGCACGAGCAGCGCGACGTCGACGACGAGCGCCCGCACCCCGACGCCCGGCGCGCTCAGGCGATCGAAGCCGACCGCCAGCAGCCGGGCGTGCAGCAGCGCGAGCACGCCGAGGACGACCACCGCCAGCCCGGCCGCGAGCGCGAGGTCGGTGTCCGACACGCCGAGGACGTCGCCGAAGAGCAGGCCCTGCAGCCCCGGTGGCGAGGAGGGCGACAGCGCGAGCAGGACGCCGGCGCCGAACAGCGTGGTCACCACCACCGCGACGGCGGTGTCGCGCCCGATGGCCGGCACCTGCCCGGCGAGGCCGATCGCGAGCGCCGCGACGAGCAGGCCCGCGGCGCCGCCGAGCAGCAGCGGCAGGCCCGTGAGGGCCGCGATGACGAGCCCCGGCAGCAGCGCGTGCGCCAGCGACTCCGCGCCGTAGGAGAGGTTGTAGAAGACGATCCAGCACCCCAGCGCGCCGCCGCTCACGCCGAGCAGCGCGACCTCGAGCAGCGCGCGGCGACCGACCGGATCGGCCCACGGATCGGTCAGCGTGTGCAGCACGGCGAGCATCAGTGGTGATGGTGGGGCGGCACCACCGCGCGCAGCTCGCCGCCGGGCAGCTCGACGATCTCGCCGGCGTAGGTGGCCTCGAGCACGGCGCGGTGCAGCGTGGCCTCGGGCGCCCCGAAGGCGACCTGGCGGCGGTTGAGGCACAGCACGCTGTCCCACCCGCGCGCCTGGTCGACGTCGTGGGTGGCGATCATCACGCCGCGCCCCTCGCCGGCCAGGTCGCCGAGCAGCGCCTCCAGGCGCTCCGCGCTCGGCGCGTCGAGCCCCGTGAAGGGCTCGTCGAGGAGGATCACGCGCGCGTCCTGCACGAGCGCGCGGGCCACGAGCACGCGCTGGCGCTGGCCGCCCGAGAGGTCGCCGAAGGTGGCGTTGGCCTGCTCGCCCAGGCCCACCGCCCCGAGCGCCGCGCGCGCCGCGCGGCGCTGCGCGCGACCCGGGCGCCGCCACCACGGCAAGGTCGAGATCGAGCCCATGAGCGCGACGTCCAGCGCGCTGACCGGGAAGTCCAGGCGCGAGCGCTCGGTCTGCGGGACGACCGCGAAGCGCGCGGGTGCCTCCAGCGTCCCGGCCAGCGGCGCGAGCTCGCCCAGCAGGACGCGGAACAGCGTCGTCTTGCCGCCGCCGTTGGGGCCCAGCACGCCCATGCGCTCGCCGGCGTGCAGGGCGAACGACACGTCGCTGAGCACGGGCACGGCGCCATAGCCGGCGGCCAGCCCGTCCGCGCGGACGAGGGTCAGATCCCCGCGATCGGGCATCCGTGCGCTCCGGCGGTGAAGCCGCGCACCATCGCGTCGGCGTTGGCGCGCTCCATCGTCAGGTAGGTGGCGCCGCTGGAGCCCTTGGGCCCGAGCGTGTCGCCGTAGAGCCGGTACCGGCTCGTCGCCCCGGTCTGGCGCGCGATGGCCTGCGCGAGCTTCGCATTGATCGAGCTCTCGGGGAACACGGCCTTCACGCCCTCGCGGCGGATCAGCGCGGTCAGCCGGGCCACGTCGCCGGCCGAGGGCTGGGCCTGCGTGCTCTGCGAGGGGATCACGGCCCCCACCACCGTGATCGCGTAGCGGCGCGCGAAGTAGCCGAAGGCGTCGTGATCGGTGACGAGCCTGCGGGCGGCCGGTGCGACGCGCCCCATGCAGGCGGCGATCCCGCGATCGAGCACGCGCAGCTGTGCCAGGTAGGCCGCGGCGTTGCGCGCGTAGACGTCGCGCGCGCCGGGGTTGGCCTTCGTCAGGGCATCGCGGATCGCGGTCACGGCGGCCCGCGCGTTGCGCGGGTCGTGCCACCAGTGCGGGTCATAGCGCGCGGCCTCGGGGCCCTCGCTCTCCCCCGCCACCTTCACGGGAACGCGGGCGCCGAGGTCGACGATCGCCGGCCTCCCGCCCGCTGCCTCGACCACGTCGCCCATCCAGCGGTCGAGGTTGTCGCCGTTGAGCAGGACGACGTCCGCGTCGGCCGTCTCCAGCACGTCCGCCGGCCGCGGCTCGTAATCGTGGGGATCGGTGTTGGGCTGCAGCAACTGGACGACCTTGGCCCGGTCACCGCCCACGGCGTGGGCGAAGTCGCCGATCTGCGTCGTGGCGGCGACGACCTTGGCCTGGCCGGGTGCGGCGCCACCGCCGTTCGTCGCGCACCCGCCCACCAGCAGCGCCAGCGTGGCGGCCGCCAGGGCACCGGCGGCAGGACGGCGGGCGGCCAGGACGCGGCCGGCGGCGACCGCGGCGAAGACCCCGCCCGCGAGCACGGCGATCGCGGGCCCGGGCGGCGCGTTGAGCTCGACCGACAGCCACAGCCCGGCCACGCCCTCGACGGCGACGAGGGCGACCGTCGCCACCTGCCAGGGGCGCAGCCGCGAGCAGAGCAGCCGCGTCGTGGCCGCCGGGACGACGAGCAGGGCGGTGGCCAGCAGGGCGCCGAGCGTCGACAGGGCGGCGACGCCGACCAGCGCCACCAGGGCGAGCAGCACGATGTCGGGCACCGCGGAGCGCGCGCCGAGGGCGCGCGCGGAGCCTGGATCGAAGCCCGTCGCCAGCCAGCGCTGCTCGAGCACGAAGCCGCCGGCGACGACGATCACCGCGCTGGCGGCGGCGAAGGCGTAGTCGCCGGAGTCGACCAGCAGCAGGCTGCCGAAGAGCAGCGTCTCGACGCTGCCCGCGGAGTGGAACACGTCGCTGGCGAGGATCACGCCGACCGCCAGCGCGGCGACGAGGACGAGCGCCGTGATCGAGTCGTAGCGGTCGCGCGCCCCCTCGCGGCGGGCCAGCAGGCCGACGGCGATCGCGACGAGCGCCGCGGTCGCTCCGGCGCCGAGGACGGCGGCGAAGCCGAGGCCCCCGGCCAGCACGAGCCCCGGGAAGGCGGCGGTCCCGACCGCATGCGCATAGAAGGCCAGCCCGCGCAGGACGATCCAGGTGCCGATCAGGCCCCCGGCCACGGCGAGGATCAGCACCTCGACGATCCCGTGCTGGACGAAGGGCAGCTGGAACGGCTCGAGCATCCGGCCGCCAGCTTACAGGAATGAGAATCGTTCTTGTTTGTGAGCCGCCGCGCGAAGCGGCACCTCCCAAGTCCTCGCTTCGCGCGGCGACGGCGGCTCACTCGACTTCGCATCGCGCCGCGCGGCGAAGGAGCCGGCCGCCGGGGCATTCCCTCACGGACCGGGTCCAGGACGGTCCGCCCGCCCCGGCGATCGGCTCCCTGCGAGAGTGACGGCGCTCCCGTCAACTGGAAGTAAGGCCAGACCGGATTTGGGACTTCTTCAAGAACACTTAGCCAACGCAAAGGAATCGCGCGTCATCCTCTAATGAGATGAGAATCCTGATTGCCGAAGACGAGCGCCGCCTGGCCGGCGCCATTGCCCGCGGCCTACGCCGCGAAGGCATGGCCGTCGATGTCACCCATGACGGCGCCTCCGCGCTGATCAAGGCCCGCGTCGTCCCCTATGACGTGGTCGTGCTGGACCGCGACCTGCCCGAGCTTCACGGCGACGAGGTCTGCCGCCGGCTGTCATCCGGCGACGAGCGTGAGACCAAGGTCCTCATGCTCACGGCGGCCGACAGCCTCGACGACGTCGTCGACGGGCTGACCCTGGGCGCCGACGACTACCTGCCCAAGCCCTTTGAGTGGAAGGAACTCGTGGCCCGCATCCGCGCGCTGGGACGGCGCGCCGGCCGCGCGCGCCCCGCGCTCCTGCGCCGCGGCGACCTCGAGCTCGATCCCGCCCGGCGCTCGGTCACCCGCGCGGGCGCCGAGCTCGACCTGACACCGAAGGAGTTCGGCGTCCTCGAGGCACTGATGTCCGCCGACGGCGCCGCCGTCTCGGCCGAGGACCTCCTGCAGCGCGTCTGGGACGAGAACGCCGACCCGTTCACCAACACGGTACGCATGACGATCATGACCCTGCGGCGCAAGCTCGGCCAGCCGGCGGTGCTCGAGACCGTGATGGGTGCGGGCTACCGGGTCTGATGCCACGCCCGACGGTCCGCCTGCGTCTGACGCTGCTCTACGCGGGCGTCTTCCTGCTCGCCGGCGCGGCGCTGCTGACCGTCAGCTACATCCTGGTACGCAACAACCTCACCGCCGACCACGTGACGGTCGGCAGCGGTCCCGCCGATCAGCTGCGCCGCGCCATCCAGCAGGAGGTGGCCGACGACGCGCTCTCGCGCCTGCGCGTGCAGTACGCGCTCGCGCTGGCCGCGATGACCGCGCTGTCGGTGCTGCTGGGCTGGCTGGTCGCCGGGCGCGCGCTGCGCCCGCTGCAGAAGATCACCGCGGCGGCGCGGGGCGTGTCGCACGACACGCTCGACGAGCGCATCGCGCTGGAGGGTCCCCGCGACGAGCTCAAGGAGCTCGCCGACACCTTCGACGAGATGCTCGAGCGCCTGTCCGGGGCCTTCGCCAGCCAGCGGCGCTTCGTGGCCAACGCGTCGCACGAGCTGCGCACGCCGCTGACCGTCATGCGCACCGAGCTCGAGGTGACGCTCGCCGACCCGGAGGCCTCCAACGCGGAGCTGCGCTCGATGGCCGAGGCCGTCCACGACGCGCTCGACCGCACCGAGCGCCTCGTCCAGTCGCTGCTCACGCTCGCGCGCTCGGAGGGCGCGATCACGCGCCGCGACCCCCTCGACCTGGCCGCGGCCGCGCGGACCGCGCTGGAGCACACCGCGCGCGAGGCCGACGCGGCCGGGCTCGCGGTCACCGCCGACCTGCACCCCGCGCCGGTGGCCGGCGACCGGCGCCTGCTCGAGCGCCTGGTGGCGAACCTCGTCGAGAACGCCGTCACCCACAACCACCCCGGTGGGCGCGTGTCGGTCACCACCTCCACCCGCGACGGGCGCAGCGTCGTCGAGGTCGTCAACGACGGCGACGTGCTCGACGCCGCCGCCCTGCCCCGACTGCTCGAGCCGTTCCAGCGCATCGATCGCGGCGCGCGCGGCGACGGCGCCGGCCTCGGCCTCTCGATCGTGCGCTCGGTGGCGCAGGCGCACGGAGGCGCCGTCGCCCTCGCCGTGTGCCCGGAGGGCGGCCTGCGCGCCACCGTGACGCTGCCACGCCGCGAACTGCCCGAACCGACCCATCCAGACAGCTACTCTCGGGAGCGTGCCCATGCCTGAGCGCAGAATCCGCCTGCGCCGTGCCGCCTACCTGGCTGCCGTCACCACCACCATCGGCGCCTTCGCGGGCTCCCTGGCCGGCATCGCGACGACCCAGGGCCAGGTCAAGCCGAACGGCAACGCAGCCGCCCTCGCCCGCAAGCTCCAGCAGCGCGAGGACGTCCGCCTCTCCAACCACGGCCACTGCCACCGCGCGCCGACGGTGCCGGCGACCCAGCCGACCGCGCAGCGCGAGGTCTAGCGCTACCGCTCGGGCCGCGAGCCGCGCCCGGGCAGCGCGTTCTCCGGATAGGGCTCGAGGTCGTCCACGAAGCCCGGCGTCGCCTGCACGCGCTCGATCCAGGCACGCACCGACGGGCGGGAGCTGAGGTCGACGTCGGCATCGCCCGCGAGGTGCACGTAGGCCCACAACGCGAGGTCGGCGATCGTGTAGGCATCGCCGGCCACCCACGCGCGGTCGCCGAGATGGGCCTCCAGCCCGTCGACCGCGGCCTCGCCCCGCGCGACGCAATTGGCGTGGACCTCGGGCGCGAGCACGTCGCGCCCCGTCAGGCGCCAGAAGCGCGCGCGGCCGAGGTTGGGCTCGACGTCGTTCTGCTCGACGAACAGCCACTGGTGCACGCGCGCGCGGGCCACCGGGTCGGCCGGCAGCAGATCCGTGCCCTCCGCGAGGTAGAGCAGGATGGCGCCCGACTCGGCGATCGCCGTCCCGTCCGCGAGCTCGAGCACCGGGGTGCGCCCGAGCGGGTTGCGGCGCCGGTACTCGGGCGCGGCGGTGTCGCCGGCGAAGATGTCGACGCCGACGCGCCGATAAGGGCGCCCGAGCTGGGCCAGCAGGATGCGCACCTTCAGGCAGTTGGCCGAGGCCGGGTAGTCGTAGAGCGTGAGATCGGTCATGTGCCGGCAACGCTTGCACGCCGCCGGGCGTGAGGTCTAGCGCACCGCGCGCACGTACATCGGCGCGCCGCGAGCGAATGGCAGGCCAAGCGTCCCGACTAAGGGTCGTCTGGCGACCCTAGGCCGGGACGCTTACGCAGAAATTCGCCTCGCCGCCCGCCACCGTCCTGCCCTGAGGTCACAGGACGACACCCGGGCAGGACACTTCACCCCAACCCCGAAGCCCGGCGACGCGCGGCGGGCCCACCCTCCCTCGGTGATGGCTGTCTTGACCCCCTACACGATCCACCGCGCATCCCAACGGGAGAACGCGCTCAGGGACTACATCTAGCGGACGGCGCGCACGTAGAGCGGGGTGCCGCGGACGTTGCCGTCCTTGGCGCCGGTGCGCGCCGTGAGCCTGTACAGGCCGGGGGTGCGCAGGCGCACCGCAGCGCGCCAGGTCGTCAGGCGCCGGGTGCCGGCAATTATGCGCACGCGGTGGAACTTCCCGTCGGACCCCTCGCGTTCGACCAGCACGGCGACGGCGACCGAGGGACGCACGCGGCCCGAGAGCCCGACGCTGCTGCCCGCGGACACGCGCTTGGACGCCCGCCGGGTCGTCAGGGCGGGATTGACCTGCACCGCGATCGCCTTGGACGTGACGCCCGCCGAGACCGCGCGCACGTCGCCGCCGCGCCGCCACGGCACCCGCACGACCCACGAGCCGTCGACCAGGGCCGTCGCGCGCGCCACGGTCACCCATGTCCCGCCCGTCCCGCGCTTCTGCAGCGCGACGGCCTCGCCCGCACCCGCGGTCGCGTCGGAGCGGATGACCGTCCCGGTGAAGACGGCGTCGGCTCCGTAGTTGATGGCCGCAGCCGACGGCCGCAGGCTCACCACGCCGCGCGCCACGATCGGCCCCGCCAGCGCCGCCGCGCGCCGGCGCAGCTCGGGGAGCTGGGCGTAGAGGGCGTTGCCGGGACACTCGGTGGCGTCGCCGTCGCGGTGCCCGGAGATGCGCTGCATCGCCACCGGCGTCCCGGACGGGTAGCGGTTCAGGCTGCCGCCGCCCGAGACGATGGTCAGGCCGCCCTCACAGGGCACGCCGTGCAGGGACAGCTTCCAGCCCAGCAGCTGGGTGATCGCCGCCATGGCGGCCTCGGGGATCGGCACGTCGCTGAAGGTGCCGAGCACCGCGACGCCGGTGGACTGCGAGTTGTAGCCCTGCGCGTGGGCCCCGATGACCGCCTGGTCGATGCCGCCGGCGCGCCCCTCGAACACCTGCCCGTACTGATCGACGAGGAGGTTGTAGCCGATGTCGTTCCAGCCGTTGGTGTCGCGGTGGTACTTGGCGATGCCGAGCACGATCGAGGCCGACTGGTCGGGTGTGTAGTCGTTGGCGGTGACCGTGTGGTGGACGAAGCCCATCTGCACCACGCCGTAGCTCGGCGCCGAGCGCGGTGGCACCGAGTCGCCGCCCCACGCGGACCGCGGGATGATCGGCGGCGGCGTGCCCGGCTGGGGCGCGGCCTGCTGCTTGGGCGCGGCCGCGGCCCGGGCGCGCAGCGATTGCCGGCCCGCGGCGGGGACGGCCACGAAGTGCACGCGCAGCGCGCCCCGCAGACGCCCCGAGACGCGCAGCTGCAGCTCATCGCAGCCGCCGGCCCAGACGGGATCGGAGGCGCGCTCACCGCTGCCGGTGTCGGGCGCGTGGTCGCCCTGGACGGCGAGCGGCACCCAGGGGCTCCATTGCCCGCCCCGCGGGCGCACGCGGACCTCGAACCGACCGCGGGCGGCATCCGGCCCGCGGACGCCGAGCAGGTCGAAGCGCCGCGGCGCGCGCAGCACCCGGCTCGTGGCACCCTCGAAATCCCGGGGCCGCACGGCCATGCCGAAGCCGCGCGCCGGCGCCGAACGCGCGAAGGCGCTGAACGGCCGTGCCAGCAGCGACCCCAGGCCGGCAGCCGCGCCGAGAACGAGGGCGCGCCGACGCGTGATCGTCGTGGCACCCACCGCTGCGAGGGTAGCTCGCGTCCCGGAGGGTGCAACGCGTGCACGATCTCCTGCCACGGGATCTAGGACTCGCGGCAGCGCCCCGAGTTGCGCTCGCGCCGCGTAGCATCGCGATCATGGAGCGAGTCACCGGAATCGGCGGGGTGTTTCAGCGCGCCGGACAGGGCGCGGGCCTGCGCGACTGGTATGCCGAGCATCTCGGCATCGACATCTCAGACTGGGGCACCAAGACCTTCGAGTGGACGCCGGGCGGCTCCACGACCTGGGCTCTCTTCGATCATGACACCGAGTACTTCGGACGGCCGGAGCAGGCGTTCATGGTGAACTTCCGCGTCGCCGATCTGGACGCGATGCTGGCCCAGTTGCGCTCGGCCGGCGTCGAGGTGATCGATGCGCTGGAGGAGTCGGAGTACGGGCGCTTCGGATGGGCGGTCGATCCCGAAGGCACCCGGATCGAGATCTGGGAACCTCCGCCGGGCGGCTGACCGCCGAGGCCGTCGCTGCTAGACCGCGACGGCGGCGGGCTCGAGGCCCAGCGCCGGCTCGCTTTCGCACTCGGCGCCCAGCCAGCGCTCGCCGTAGTAGCGCATGCCCTCGATGATCGGGATGAGGGCGCGGCCCTTCGCGGTCAGCGAGTACTCGACGCGCGGCGGAACCTCGGCGTAGGTCTGGCGCTCGACGATCCCCTCCTCCTCCAGCGCACGCAGGCGGAGCGAGAGGGTGCGGGGGCTGATGCCGTTCAGCGAGCGCTCGAGCTCGCAGAAACGCGAGCGACCCTCGGCCAGATCACGGACCAGCAGGAGCGTCCACTTGCCACAGACGATGTCTGCGGTACGGCATACGGGACAGCTCGGATCAGACGCCATGTACCCAACACTTTACCAAGTGAAGTTACGGGACCCTTCGCTCTGGGCTCAAAACCCGTGCACATTTGCCGACCACACACGCATGCGCATGCGTTCGCTCGCCAACGCCCTGCCCCGGCTCGCGGGCCTCCCCGACGAGCTCTGGGAGCGTCGCCATCGCGGCATCGTGCTGGTGCTGTGGCTCCACCTCCCGGCGCTGGCCGCCTACGGCCTGCTCACCGGCCGCTCGGTCACGCACATGCTGATCGACCTCGCGCCGCTGGCCATCATGGCGCTGCTCGCCGGCTGGCGCGGCCTCTCGCGGCGCAGTCGCTCGTGCGTCGCCGCGCTGGGCCTGATGACCGGCTCCGCCATGCTCGTCCACCTGGCCGACGGCGCGATCCAGGCGCACTTCCTCTTCTTCGCCATGCTGCCCGTCGTCGGGCTCTATCTGGACTGGCTGCCGTTCGCGCTGTCGGTCGGCTTCGTCGTCTTCCATCACGCCGTGGTCGGAGTGATCGCGCCCGACCAGGTCTTCGGGCCCGGCCCGCACCCCCTGTCCGACACCCTCGCCCGCGTCGCCGTCCACGCCTTCTTCGTGGTCGTCGAGATCGTCGCCCTGCTCGTGAGCTGGCGCCAGGCCGAGCTGCATTCCGACGTGCTGGAGGCCAAGAACGCCGCGCTCGACACGCGCAACGACGAGCTCGACGGCATCGTCGCCCGCCTCGACGCCTCCGTGCGCGACCGCGAGACGACGCTGGCCCGCTATGGCGAGCTCTCCGGCAGCGCAGCGGAGACCGCCGCGCTCGTCCTCGCCGGCGTCGAGCGGCTCGTCGCCCAGACCACCGCCAGCGTCCGCGCAGCCGACGAGCAGCACAGCGCCATCGAGGACGTTGCCCGGGCCGTCGCCGACGTGCGGACCGACGCCGCGCGCGCCGCCGAGGATGCCCTGGCCGTCGCCCACGGCGCCGAGGAATCGCGCCGCCTGACCGCGGAGGGCGGCGAGGCCGTCGCCGCCATGGTCACCCGGATGCGCGAGGCCGGCAGTCGCGTCGAGACGGTCGCCGCCGACGTGCGCGGCCTGGCCGAGCTCGTCCGGCGCGCCGGGGAGATCACCGTCGCCGTCCGCGAGCTGGCCGAGCGCTCCAACCTTCTGGCCCTCAACGCCTCGATCGAGGCGGCACGGGCGGGCGAGCACGGCCGCGGGTTCGCGGTCGTCGCCGACGAGGTGCGCTCCCTGGCCGAGGAGTCCCGCGAGGCCACCGCGCGGATCGACGCGATTCTCGCGGAGATCGCCGGCTCGGCGGCGGAGGCCGCCGACGCGGCCACCGCCGGCGCGCGCACGGTCGAGGCCGGCGTGGCCGTCGCCGACCGCGCGACCGACGCCATCGAGCGCCTGCAGCACGCCGGCGAGACCTCGGCCACCGCAGCACGCGACATCGCGGGCGCCGCCGAGCGCCAGCACGCCGGAATGGATCGCATCACCGCGGCCATCACCCAGGCGGGTACGACCTCGTCCTCACTCGCCGGCGCCGCCGGCGAGGCCCAGGACGTCGCCGACCGCCTGCGCGCGGCGGCCGGCCGGCTCGAGGACCTCACGATGCAGGACGTCGCCGGCGACCTGGCGGCCGCGGTCTAGCCGCCGAGCAGGTTTCCCAGTCCGCCGCCGCCGCTCGCCGGCTGCGTGCCGACGCGCCCCTCCGACGGCTGCACGAGGACCCAGCCCTGGCCGCTGAACGCCATCTGGACCGACTCACCCGAACTGCGGCCGGTCAGCGTCTTCGACAGCTTGAAGTCGGTCTTCATCGACGTGCTGACGCCCTCCGACCACGTGATCGCGGCCTGCGCATCGGCGAACGTCGGCGCCGACCCGACGTCGAGCAGCACCGGGTTGCCGTCGGAGAGGATGGCCACCCAGCCCGATCCGCGCAGGACGGTGTTGAACAGACCGCCGGCCATCATGCCGCTGCCGCCCTGCACCTTCTTGATGTCCCAGTCGATGTCGGCGTCGATGGCCAGCAGGTTGCGCCCGTTGACCGTGATCTGCTCGCCCTCGAGCATGATCAGGTGCACGTGCTGGGCGGTGTCGGCCAGGAAGACCTCGCCGCTGCCGGACACCTTCATGAGGTCCTGGCCCTCGCCGGTCAGCGCCTTCTTCATGAACTTCGTCATCCCGCCGCTACCCGCGTGCTCGAAGGTCACGTCGCCCTGATAGGCGACCATCGACCCCTGTTTGGCCCGGATCGCCCCCTGGTCGAGGCGCACCTTCAGCAGGTAGGAGTTCTGCAGGGCGAAGGCGTCGGTGGACGTGGTCTCGTTGAACTGCGCAAGCGTCGTCTGCATGTCCGTCACCTTGTCGGGGCGACCCCGCGTCGTCAAGCGTCGCGCGTTCCGGGGTGGCCGGCGCCCGGCCACGGGGCCAGCACGAGCAGCAGCCGCGCGTCGCTGCGCGCGCGAACCTCGTGGCGCTCGGCGGGGTCGAAGACCGCGAGCAGGCCCGGCCCGCCGGAGACGGTCGCCTCGCCCGCTATGAGGTCGACCTCGCCGTCGACGACGACCACGTGGGCGCGCTCGTGGACCTGATGGTCCTGGAGCGCCTCGCCGGCGGGGAGGTGCAGGACGACGCTGCGCGCCTCGCCGCGCGTGGAGTGCAGGACGAGCGGCTCGTGAGGCTCGACGGGGAGGCTACGAAGGTCCCAGTGCTGCACACCGGGAGGGTACTGCTCGCTCAGGCGGCCACCGTGCGGCGGCTCTCCGCGTCGGTGAGGTCGTCCATCGTGGTGCCGCGCTTGCCGTCGGCGGCGACCAGGAGCTTGAAGTCGTGCGGGCTGGAGGCGAACTGGACGGCGGTGTCCATCTCGACGCGACCGGCCTTCAGATGCTCGAAGAGGTGCTGGTCGAAGGTCTGCATGCCGTAGAACGAGCCCTCGGCGATGACCTCCGGGAGCTTCCCGGTCTGGGCGGGGTCGACGATCATGTCGCGCACGCGGCCGGTCATCCGCAGGACCTCGCAGCAGGCGATGCGCCCGCCGCCGCCGACGGTGGGGACGAGGCGCTGCGACACGACGCCCTTGAGCGTCGAGGCGATCATCGCGCGCACCTGGTTGTGCATGTGCGGCGGGAAGAAGTCGATGAGGCGGTTGACGGTCTCGGCGGCGTCGACCGTGTGGACCGTGGAGAAGACGAGGTGGCCGGTCTCGGCCGCGCTCAGCGCGGTGTGCACCGTCTCCTCGTCGCGCATCTCGCCGACGAGGATCACGTCGGGGTCCTGGCGCAGAACGCGGCGCAGCGCGCGCTTGAAGGACACGGTGTCCATGCCGACCTCGCGCTGGTTGATGATCGACTTCTTGTCGAGATGCAGGAACTCCAGCGGGTCCTCGACGGTCACGATGTGGCGCCGGCGCGTGTTGTTGATGTGGTCGATCATCGCGGCCAGGGTCGTGGACTTGCCCGAGCCGGTGGTGCCGGTGAGCAGCACGATCCCGCGCTCCTCCTCCGCCAGCGAGCGGATGACCGGCGGCAGCAACAGCTCGTCGATCGTCTTGATCGAGACCGGGATGGCGCGGACGACGAGCGAGACCGAGCCGCGCTGGCGGAAGGCGTTGCAGCGAAAGCGCGCCAGGCCCGGGATCGAGTAGGCGAAGTCGACCTCGCCCTCGTCGGCGAACTCCTGCAGCTTGGCGGGATCGTCGAGCATCTCCCGCACCGCGCGCTCGGTGTCCTCCGGCGTGAGCGGCGCGAGCCCCTCCATCGGGTGCATGGAGCCATCCACGCGCATGACCGGCGCCGAGGGCACCTTGAGGTGCAGGTCGGAGCCGCCCTGATCGATGAGGTGGTGCAGGCAGAAGTGCAGGTCGAAGCTCATTGGTCCAGCAATCGGCGCCTGGGGCCGCGGGCTTGAAGGATCCGCGCCGAGTGGTGGACAGAAGTCGGTCAGGTGTGAGAGGTCGACACCCAGGTGAGCCGTGGCGGCGCCGGGGGGCCTCCACCATGGCCGGACGCACTCCCTCCCTCTCTTCTCGTCAAAGGAAGCATCCCCACCATGACCCGCAAGCTCCGCCGCATCGCCCTCGCCGCCGCCGCCGTGGCCGCGCTGGGCGCCACCACGATCGTCTCGGCCGCCACGGCCGACGCCGCTCCTGCGAAGCATTCCAAGACGCTGACCGTGTGCGTCAAGAGCGCCTACATCGACGCCCCCGCGCCGGGGAAGATCTTCACCGGCACGATCTTCAAGGGCGAGCACTTCCACGTCGACCGGACCGTCCGCGTCAAGAGCGGCAGCGCCAAGGGCGTCTGGCACCACGGCAAGCGGATCGCGACGAACGCCAAGAACGGCAAGACCTACGTCGTCACCGGCTGGGTCCCGGCTTCGGCCTTCTGCGCCTAGCTGGCTGGTCGCCGCCCAGGCCCCGCATGAAGTCCAGGATGCGGGGCCACGCGGCGGCCCGCCCCGCCGCGTCGGCGCGCGGCGAGCCCCCGTACTCGGGGACCGCCGCCGCCGGCAGGTCGGGGACCGCCGATCCCACCAGGTGCCCCGCGTCGGCGAACTGCAGGTCCTCATGGCGGTGGGCGAAGTGGCGCGCATCGAGGCGCTGATGCAGCACGGTCGCGAAGGCCGAGGACGGCCACAGCGCGTCGTCGCCACCGGAGACCGTGAGGATCGGGCCCGCGATCCGCTCGGCACGGATGAAGGCCCGGGGCGCGTCCGACGGGTCCGGGTCGTGGAAGTCCGCGGCCGGGATGTGGGCCACCGGCCTTCCGTGCAGCCTCCACGCCGCCGAACGCCCGTCGGGCGACACTTGGACGACGTCGCTGGGCACGAGGCCGACGACGCCGTGCACGAGCCGTGGGTAGGTGGCGCCGATGAGCAGCGCCCCCTCCCCTCCGCGCGAGGCACCGATCACGGCGACCCGGCGCGGATCGACGTCGGGACGAGCGCGCAGCCGCCGCAGGGCGCGCGCGAAGTACTCCAGCGGGATGTCCTTGAGCGTGGCCGGCAACCCCGGCTCGCGGAAGTAGGCCAGCGCCAGCGCCGGGTAGCCGTGGGAGGCGAGCAGCGCCGCCTCGCCGGCGGTCGACAGCCCGCCCTCCGAGCCGCCGATGACCACCGCGGCGGCGCGGCGAGCGCTCCCCTGCGGGTCGAAGACCTCCCCGTAGAGCCCGTGGCGCACGGCCGCGTGCCGCACGCCCGGCGCGCTCCAGCGCCGGCGGATCGTCGTGTGCGCAACGCTCCTGCCGCCCGCGAGCAGGTCGAAGCGCACGGCGAAGCCCGACGACGGTGAGATGAAGACGTCGGTGCCGTGGCGCATGCTCCACAGCGGTCGCGACGGATCCCGGCGGACGGCCGCCAGCGGGGTCGTCGACGTCCACTGTCGACCGCGCTCGTCGCGGGTGCCGGCCCGCAGGACGGCCCCGCTCGGCGCGCCCGAGATGCGGATGCGGAGCGCCGCGTCGATCAGGCCGTCGCGCGGCGTGACCGTGATCGTCGGGCGCGAGGACGATCCGCCCCCGCAGCCGGCGCACACCAGCACGAGCGAAAGGACAAGAACGCTGCGCATGGCGGTGGCATACCCGCCGCAACGACGGAGGGCTCCCTCGCGGGAGCCCTCCGTACGTCTTGGAGCCGCCGGCGGCTCAGGCCACGTCGCGCAGCTTCTGCGCCTCGGCCAGCGACTGCAGCTTCTTCAACGACTGGTTCTCGATCTGGCGGATGCGCTCGCGGGTGACGTTGAACGTCCGCCCGACCTCGTCGAGGGTGCGCGGGTGCTCGCCGCCGAGCCCGTAGCGCAGCTCGAGCACGCGCCGCTCGCGGTAGGAGAGGTTCTCCAGCGCCTCGCGCAGCGCCTCCTTGGTGAGGATCTCCGCGGCCCGCTCGTAGGGCGACTCGGCGCGCTCGTCGGCGATGAACTGGCCGAACTCGGACTCCTCCTCGTCGCCGACCGGCTTCTCCAGCGAGACGGGCGCCTGGGCCGAGCGCTTGATCGAGTCGACCTCCTCGGGGTCGATGCCCGTGACCTCGGCGATCTCCTCGGCGGTGGGCTCGCGCCCGAGCTCGGTGACGAGCTTGCGCTCGGCGCGCCCGATCTTGTTGAGCTTCTCGACCACGTGCACGGGAATGCGGATCGTGCGCGCCTTGTCGGCCAGGGCGCGGGCGATCGCCTGGCGGATCCACCAGGTCGCGTAGGTCGAGAACTTGAAGCCCTTGCGGTAATCGAACTTCTCGGCCGCGCGGACCAGCCCGAGCGTTCCCTCCTGGATCAGGTCCAGGAACGGCAGGCCCTGGTTGCGGTAGTTCTTGGCGATCGAGACGACCAGGCGCAGGTTGGACTCGACCATCTTCTGCTTGGCGTCGAGGTCGCCGCGCTCGATGCGCTTGGCCAGGTCGACCTCTTCCTGGGCGGTGAGCAGCCGGACCTTGCCGATGTCCTTCAGGAAGAGCTGAAGGGAATCGGTCGTCATGTCCGGCCGCAGGTCCAGCGTGGTCTTCGGCTTGCGCCGGCCGCGCTTGTCGGGCGCGCGCTCGACCTCCTTGGAGGCGGCCGCGGCGGGGTCGATCTCCTCGACGAGCTCGATCTCCGACTTCTCGAAGAAGCCGTGAAGCTCCTCGACGTCGGACTCGTCGAGGTCGAGCTCCGAAACCGCATCGGCGATCTCGGCGAACGTGAGCACGCCCACCTGCTGGCCCCTGGCGACGAGGCCCTTGATCTCTTCGAGTTCCTGAAGTTCCACTACTGACATGTGCGTCCGTTCGGTTCGCCGGGATCCTGGGGGGCCGGCATGAATCTCTACTGGGAGGGGGCGCCAGGTGCCTTGTCGCGAGCGTACCCCGCCCAAACGTACAGTCCCAGCGTAGCCGGTGATGATACGTCGCCCGACGCCGTGCGCTCAAGGGCTGCGACCGTCTTGGGTCGTTCCCTTTGCCGCTAATACGTGAAACGGGGGTGTTCGTTTCAAGTTTCGGACCGCAAGGGGCCTCGCTGGAGCCGTGCGGCAGAATCTGGCCATGGTTCCGACCGACCCCACCCCCGGCTCCGACGGCGAGCGCGACGTGTTCGGCAGCCTGCCCAACACACGCCCGCGGCGCCGCAGCGCCAAGCGCGACCGCGCCGGCGCGAAGGCGAAGGCCGCGGCACCGGCGAAGACGGCGGCGGCCAAGCCAAAGCCGGCGGCGTCGGCCGCCGCTCGGCCGAAGGCGAAGCCCCGACCGCGGGCGACCGCCGGGACCACCACCGCGTCGAAGATCCCGCCGGCGGGCTACGCCACGCCGCGTCCCGACGACGACGGCGTGCCGCGCGGCGCCGACCTCGTCACCACCGCGGTGCAGGCCGCCGGCGAGCTGGCGCACATCGGGCTCTCCGCCGGGGGCCGCGCATTGAAGTCGGCGCTTGGACGCTTGCCTCGTCCCTGATTGGGGTAGGCTGCCGCCCGTCTGCCGAGTCTTCGGGCACCTGATGCCCGGGGAGCGGGGGAACCACTGCGGATCGCGCTGCGGTCCGCTGGGGCGAATCCGGCCACCCAGCCGGTAGCGCCGTCGTTCGGCGCGAGCCCGTCAGCTCACCCCGTAGGCCGCTGAACGAAGACCAAGTCCCTGTGCGCCGCCATATCGCGATCCTGAGTGCTGCCCTGTTCCTGGGCGCCTGCGTCCTCGCCGCCACCGCGGCGGCCGACGCCCCTTCGCTCTTCACGCGTCCCGGCGAGATGCTCGGTCACACGCTGCGCTTCCGCGGGGCCCTGACCCCCGACCAGGCCGGGCGCACGCTGCGGATCGAGCGTCAGGAGGCCAGCGGAGCGTGGACGGCGACGGCCACCGCCGTGGTCGCGCCCGACGGCTCGTTCCTGGCGCGCTGGCGCGCCGACGAGATCGGCAGCTTCCCCGTGCGCGCGCTGATCGCCGGCACCCAGGTGCAGGCGGCCGACGCCGCGCCGCTGACCACCAGCGTCACGGTCTACCGTCCGGCGCGTGCGACGTGGTTCGGGCCCGGCTTCTACGGCCGCCACACCGCGTGCGGCCAGGTCATGAGCCACGCGCTGCTGGGCGTCGCCCATCGCACGCTGCCGTGCGGCACTCCGGTGGCCGTCTTCTTCGCCGGCAAGTCGATCACGGTGCCGGTCGTCGATCGCGGGCCGTTCGCCAACCGCGCGCGCTACGACCTCACCTCGGCGACCGCGCAGGTGGTCGGCATGACCCAGACCAGCACCATCGGCGTCGTCCCCCAGCGCGGAGCGCTGATGGCCCCGCCGCCCCCGCCCGCCCCGTCGCCGTTCGCCGGCACGGGCGGCGCCGCGCCGACGCCGTAGGGTCGTCGCCATGAGTGTCGAGATGCGCGACGTGGCGCCGGGCCTCTGGCTGTGGCGCCAGCGCCACCCCGCCTGGCGCGAGGGGTTCGACTGGGAGCCCGAGGTGACGTCGGTCGCCGTCGAGTCGCGCGGCGCCACCCTCGTCCTCGACCCGCTCGCGCCGCCGCCCGGCGCCCGCGACGTCTGGGAGCGCCTCGACGCACTCGCGCCGCAGTCCGTCGTCATCCTGAAGCCCGACCACGTGCGCGACGTCGACCTGTTCGTGCGCTGGTACGGGGCCCGCGCCTACGGGCCGAACCTCTTCTGGCGCGACGACGTCCCCCACACCGAGCTCGAGGCCATCCGGCCCGGCGACGAGCTGCCAGGCGGGCTGCAGGTCCACCACGACGGCCGCGGCCAGATGGAGACGCCGCTCTACCTCCCCGAGCAGCGCGCGTTGGTCTTCGCCGACGCCATGACCGCACCCGGCGGCGTCCTGCGCGTCTGGGGCACGCCGTGGCACGAGGAGCGCACGCTCCCGACGCTGCGCGCGCTGCTGGAGCTGCCGTTCGAGCACGTCACCGTCGCCCACGGCGAGCCGGTGCACACGCGCTCGGACTACGTCGCCGCGCTCGAGCGCGAGCCCTGGTCGATCTGAGGCCGTCCGCCGGCGCTTGCTGCACTGCGCGGCGCAAACAGCATCATCGAGGGGTGCGGAGGCGCGCGGCGCAAGGTCGTGCGCCCCGGGGACCCGGGCGGGGCCAGGACTCCGTTCCTCGATGAGCAGTTGGCCTCGCAGCGCCACACACGCCACGCGGACGACTACTAGGTGATCGGGACGCCCGCGGCCCGCGCCGCGTAGAGAGACTCGTCAGCGCGCGCGGCCAGCGCGTCGCGGTCGGTGCCGTCGGCCGGGCTAGCCGCCAGGCCGATCGAGAGGGTCAGCGGCGCGCCGCGGAGCGGGGGAACGGCGGCGGCGGCGTCCGCGAGGCGCTCGGCCAGGGCGCGCGCGCCCGAGCCGCCGAGCTCGGCCGCCACGATCCACAGGCGCCCGTCGTCCTCGCGGCCGAGGACGTCGCCCGGGCGCAACTCGCCACGGACGGCCTGCTCGAGGCGCGCCAGCGCGCTGGTGGCAGCGTCCGCGTCGGCGGCCACCAGGCGGGGCGCGTCGTCGGCCTCGAGCGCCAGCAGCGCGAAGGCACGCCCGTCGGCGACCAGGCGCTCGATGGCGCCCTCCCAATCGCCGCGCGCGTCGTGCACGCGGAAGCTCGCCACCACGTCGCCCGCGGCGCCGCCGCCCGCGCCGGTGAGGGTCGCGGCGGCGACCGCGTCGCACACGAAGGCCAGCCGCTCGGCCAGCGCCGCCGTGGTCGCGGCATCGAGCGGCGCCATGGCCGCGGTCAGCGCCTGCCACAGCGCGGCGCGCAGCTGCGCCACCGCGGCGACGGCCGCCGCCGGCCCGCCCGCACCGGCCAGCGCGCCGGCCCGCGCCGCCAGCGCGGCGAGGTCGCCGCCCTCCTCCAGCCGGCGCAGATCGGCGTCGGAGCCGACCGCGCGCAGGACCGCCGCACACAGCCCGGGCGCGTCGCGCGCGAGATCGGGAATCGGCAGCGCCGCGGCGTCCTGCAGGGGTCGCGCAGCCACGAGCGCGAGCAGCCAGCCCTTGGCCGGCGCCTGGCCGTCCGCGAGCGCTGCGGGCGGCACGTCGGCGACCGGATGCGGTCGCCGGGCGCCGAACGGGGCCTCGGGCATGACACCTGGATACCAGCCGCCCCCGACGGCAGCGATGATCCCGCCATGGCCCTCTCCATCGACGAGGCGCGCGCGCAGGTGCTGGCCGCCGTGCGCCCCCTGCCCACCGAGGACGTCGCGGTCGAGGATGCGCTCGGTCGCGTGCTGTCCGAGGACGTCGTCGCCGAGCGTGACGTCCCCTCGTTCGCCAACAGCGCGATGGACGGCTTCGCCGTGCGTTCCGGTCCGGCCGGGCGAGCCCTGCGGATCGTCGGCGAGTCGCGCGCGGGGGCGCCCGCCGCCGTGTCCGTCGGCGACGGGGAGGCGGTGAGCATCTCGACCGGCGCCGCACTGCCCGGCGGGGCCGACGCGGTCCTGCAGATCGAGCTCGTAACCGTCGACGGCGATCGCGTGACGCTCGACGACGAGGTCGACCCCGGCCGCAACGTGCGCCCGGCCGGCGACGATCTGCGGGCGGGCGCGACCGTCCTGCCGGCGGGAACGCGCATCGGCGCCGCCGAGATCGGGATCGCCGTCGAGGCCGGCCGCGGAACGGTTCGGTGCGCGCGCAGGCCGCGCGTCGTCGTCCTGGCCACCGGTGACGAGCTCGTCGCGCCCGGAGGGCCGCTGGGCCCGGGCCAGCTGCACAACTCCAATGCCGCGACACTCGCGGCGTTGGCGACCCAGGCCGGCGCGCAGGTGCTGCGCACCGCCGTCGTGGCCGACACCGAGGAGGCGACTCGCGCAGCCATCGCCGCGGCGCTCGACGAAACCGACGTCCTCGTGCTCTCCGGGGGCGTCTCGGTCGGACCCCACGACCACGTCAAGCCGGCGCTGCAGGCCCTCGGCGTGGACGAGGTCTTCTGGCGCGTGGCGCTGCGCCCGGGGCGCCCGACCTGGTTCGGCACCCGTGATGGCATCGTGGTGTTCGGGCTGCCCGGCAACCCGGTGTCCGCGATGGTCACCTTCATGCTCTTCGCGCGCCCCGCCCTCGGGGCCATGCAGGGCGCGCCCCATGAGCCCGAGCGGATCGTCGCCCACCTGGCCGAGGCCATCCCCCGCCACCCCGATCGCGACGAGTGCGTGCGCGTGTGGCTGCGCGACGGCCTGGCCGTGCCGACCGGCCCGCAGGGCTCCCACCAGCTCAGCTCGATGCTGCGCGCCGACGGCTTCGCGATCGTCACCGCGGGCGAGGGCTCCGCGCTGCCGGGCGATCAGATCGTCGTCGAGCTGGCCTAGGAGCCGGTGGCAGCCTCGACGTAGGCCAGCAGGCGGTTGGTCAGCGCCGTCAGCGCAGGCGCGGGCTGCTCCAGCGCCAGCGGGCGGTCGGCCAGGAGCTCCTCGAGCCGGCGCCCGTACTCGGCGTCGGCGTTGCCCGCCAGCCGCGCGGCCGCCTGCGCCGCGCGCCGGGTCGCGCGCGGATCGATGGTCCAGATCGCCTCGAAGCGGCGATCGCCATCCTCGACCTGGCTCGCGCCGGGCTGCTCCCAGGCCAGCAGGCAGGCCGCGTAGCCGGGCGCGTCGACGATGACCGCCCACTCGTTGGCCAGGGCCGCGCCCTCGGCGATCGGCACCTCGACCGGCGCGCCCGAGGGCCGGCGCAGCGTGGCGAAGTCGGCGAACACCGTCGCCGCGTCGGCGTTGTGCGCCAGCCGGCGGTAGCGCGGCTCGAGCGCGCGATAGAAGCGCTCGCGCTGGAAGGCGCCGAACAGCACCGGCGCGGCCGCGCGGGCCAGCAGCTCGTGCTCGATGGCGCGCGAGAGGGCGATCAGGGTCGACTTGCGCAGGACCTGCGGGCGAGCGCCATGGTCGGTCCCGGCCACCGCGGCGTAGATCGACGGGTGATCGGAGACGCCGCCGGTCTCGCGTGCCCGCTCGAGGGCCGCGCTCACCGACAGGCCGCGCTGGCGGTGGGCGCGCGCGCGGCGCAGCGTCTCGACGTCGTCCGCGTCGTAGCGGCGGTAACCCGAGGCCGTACGCCGCGGGGCGGGAAAGCCGTGGCGCTGCTCCCACATGCGGATCGTGCCGGGCGCCAGCCCGGTCTGCTCGGCGACCTCTTTGATGCTCAGTCCATCAGCCATCGGCGGTACAGCCATCGTGACCGGTACGGACGACGCCACCGCCTAGGCTCATCCCGTGCACTCCGAGACCCGTAGCCAGGAAACGACCAGCGTCCTCGTCACCGGCGCCACCGGCTACGTCGGCGGCCACCTCGCACCCGAGCTCCTGCAGCGCGGGCTCGACGTGCGCTGCCTCGTGCGCGATCCACGCCGCGCCGCCCTGCCGGCCGGCGTCGAGGTGGTGCAGGGCGACGTGCTCAAGGAGGACACGCTCGAACCCGCACTCGATGGCGTCGGCGTCGCCTACTACCTCGTCCACTCCATGGGCGGCGGCGGCGGCGACGGCGGCTTCGCCGAGCGCGATCGCGCCGGAGCGAACGCCTTCGCCCGCGCCGCCCGCGCCGCGGGCGTGCGCCGCATCGTCTATCTCGGCGGCCTGGCGGGCGGCACGTCAGAGCACCTGCGCAGCCGCGAGGAGGTCGCAGAGATCCTGGCCCGTGCCGTGCCGGAGACCGTCCACGCGCGCGCCGCGATGGTCATCGGCGCCGGCAGCGCCTCGTTCCTGATCCTGCGCCACCTGGTCGAGCGCCTGCCCGCGATGGTCTGCCCGCGCTGGATCGACACGCACACCCAGCCGATCGCCATCCGCGACGTCGTCGGCGCATTGGCGGCGCTCGCCGACCCGGCGGCGCACATGCCCAGCGAGGTCCAGCTCGGGGGCGCCGACGTCCTCAGCTATCGCGACATGATGCGCCGCTACGCCGCCGTGGCCGGGCGGCGCGCGCCGCTGGTGGTGCGCGTGCCGGTGCTCACGCCGCGGCTGTCGTCGTACTGGCTGGCGCTCGTGACCCCGGTCGATTTCGGCGTCGCGCGCCCGCTCGTGCAGGGGCTGAGCACCGAGATGATCGTCGACGTACCGCCGCCGGCGGGGATCAACGACGCGCCCATGGGCTTCGACGAGGCGGTGCGAGAGGCCCTGGCCGAAGACGCGGGGTAGGCTCCCCGCCGTGCCCGCCGCCGCCATCGTCGCCGCTGTGGTCGCAGTGCTGGTCGGTGCCGTCGTGGGCCTGCGCAAGGTCTTCGTCCAGGCGCTGCCCGAGTGGCTGCGCATCGTGCGCGACGTCGACGACACGACCGAGATCGATCGCGCCACCGGGGCCGTGCGCTCCGTGCAGTCCGCGGAGGTCGTGCTCCCGGCCGAGCGGATCGACGCCATGTGGTCGCCGCAGTACCTCGAGCGCCTGGCGCGCACCTACTGGAGCTTTCTCACGCGCGCGACGCTCGGCGTCATCCGCGTCTACTACACCGAGGGTGAGCGGTACGTCTGCCTGCTCTTCCGGCCGCTGAAGCTCCTGACCTTCCAGGCGCCCGAGTACGAGATGGACGACCGCCGCGGCGTCGTGCGCTGGCGCATCGCGCGCGGGCTGCTCGTGGCCCGCCGCGGGCGCGGCGGCGACGGGTACCTGGAGATCGACGTCGAGCGCCGGCCGGCCGAGCAGGCCGGGTTCGTCAACGTGGCCATCGAGGTCGCCGTGGCCAACTTCTACCCCGCCGTCGCCTCGCGGCTGAGCCGCTTCGTCTACACCAACACGCAGTCGCGCATCCACGTGATCGTGACCCACGGCTTCCTGCGCTCACTGGCCCGCCTGGACTTCGAGGAGTCGCGGGTCGGGCGCTTCGTCTCGGTCGACGAGGTCCCCGACCCCTCGACCCCGCCGCCGAGCGAGCGCAACGACACCAGCCTGGCTTCGTGACTTTCGCCTGCCCGCGACGTTCTCTGGACATGCTCTCTCGCGCCCTCGCCGTGCCCCTGCTCGCCGCCGGGCTGCTCGCCACCACGGCGGGCGCCGCCGGCGCCGACACGCTGGTCACCCCCGCTCCCGGGGCCCGCAACCTGACCGCCAACGGCGGCTACCTCGTGTGGGCCACGCCGTCCGGCGCGCGCTGGCGGCTGACCGTGCGCGCTCCCAACGGAGCCGTGACGACGCCGGCCATCCCCGACTTCGGCGCGCCGCCGCGCGCGCAGATCGGCTCGACCGGGTTCGCGGTCGCGGGCCGTCGCCTGCTCGCCGTGTACTCGCGCTGCCAGGGCGCATCGGCGACCGCGGGGTGCAACGTCTACGCCTACGACCTGCGCGCGGGCACCGAGGAGCGCATCGCCGCCCTGAGCTCGCACACCTACAGCGAGACCGCGCCGAGCATCGAGCTGGGGCGCATGGCCTTCGTGCGCCGCGGCGGCGGCCCGAAGCCCGGGCTCTACTACTACACGCTGGGCGGCAAGGCCTCCCCCAGGCGCCTGAGCTCGACGCTGGCGCGCGAGACCGCCACCAACGGCACGCGCGTGGCCTACACCTACAACTCCAGCCGCGGTGGCGGCCTGGCCGTGCGCCACCTGTCGGGCGGCGGCTCCGCGCTCGTGCCCGTCTCGCGCCAGCCCGCCGTCCCCCGCAGCCCGTTGCTGACGCGCTACAACGCGGCGTGGCTGCTGGAGGGCGGCCATGCCCAGGCCACCAAGCGCTTCGCCGGCTCGGGCGGCCCGTTCAAGCTCGTCGTCGTCGAGGCCAAGCGCGCGCTGCCGGCCACCACCGACAGCCTGGGGCTCAACAACGACCGCACCAGCGCGCCGTACTACCTCGACGCCGAGGGCATCATGCTGACGGCGCCGCCGATCTTCTAGCCGTAGCGCTCGCCGGTGTAGGTGCGCAGCTTGGAGCGGTTGTGGCGCGCGCGGACGCGCCGCACCGTCCCGGTGCGCGAGCGCATGACGATCGACTCGGTGCTGGCCGTGTTGCCCTCGTAGCGCACGCCCTGCAGGACGTCGCCGTCGGTGACCCCGGTGGCGGAGAAGAAGCAGTCGTCGCCGCGCACCAGCTCGTCGTGGTCGAGCACGCGGTCGAGGTCGTAGCCGGCGTCGAGCGCGGCCTTGCGCTCGGCGTCGTCGCGCGGCCACAGCCGCCCGATGAACGCGCCCCCGAAGGCCTTGATCGCCGCCGCGGAGATCACGCCCTCGGGCGTGCCGCCGATCCCCCACAGCAGGCTGACCGGCGAGCGATCGGAGACCGACAGCAGCGAAGCGCTCACGTCGCCGTCGGTGATGAGGCGCACGCGCGCGCCGGCATCGCGGATGGCCTGGATGCCCTCCTCGTGGCGCGGGCGATCGAGGACGACGACCATGATGTCGCGGATGTCGCACGCGCGGCGCTCGGCGACAAGGCCCAGCGTGTCACCCAGCGGCCGGTCGAGCGAGAGCAGGTCGGCGACGTCGCTGCCGCCCGCCATCTTCTCCATGTACACGCAGGGGCCGGGATCGAACATCGTGCCCCGCGGGCTCAGCGCGATGACGGCCAGCGCGCTCGGCCGGCCCTGGGCCGCCAGACGCGTTCCCTCGAGCGGGTCGACGGCGATGTCGACCTGCGGCGGGCTCCCGTCCCCGATGCTCTCGCCGTTGTAGAGCATCGGCGCCTCGTCCTTCTCGCCCTCGCCGATGACGACGATGCCGTCCATGTGCACCGTCTCCAGGACCAGGCGCATCGCGTCGACCGCGGCCTGGTCGGCGCCCTCCTTGTCGCCCATGCCGATGAGCCGCGCCGCGGCCAGCGCGGCGGCCTCGGTCACGCGCACGAGCTCGAGGGCGAGATTGCGGTCGGGGCGGGTGGGGCCGGGGTCGGACATACGTGGAACTAAATCGTGCCTGGGGGCTTGCGCGCGCGCTCGTGCTCGGAGGAGCGCATCGCCGAGGCGACGACCATCACCGCCGACGCCAGCAGCGCCAGGAACCAGCCGTACTTGACCGAGATGGCGCTGGGCGGCGAGCCCGGGCGGTCGATGATGCCGTTGTAGAAGATGAGCCCGAGGGCCGCGATCGAGGTCACCATCGTCATCTCGCCGCGCGCCCACGAGAGCTGCGCGTCGGTGGCGATGATGTAGGCGAGGATGAACGGCGCGACCGCCGCGGCCAGCAGCAGCCAGCGCAGGATCGGGTGCACGTCCCAGCAGGACTGGTCACCGCGGACGCCGTCGATCCTGGCGAAGCGGTTGCCGGGGTCGGTTCCGTACCAGGGCAGAAACACGCTCAGGGCCAGCAGCGCGCCGCCCAGCATCCCGATGACCTCGTTGCGATGCAGCCGCCCGCCCAATGCGCAGCGACCCTACACCGAACGCGCCAGCGCGAGCAGCGCCTCGATCTCCCACGCGCCCTGGGCCGTGAGCCGCAGGTGCAGGCCGTCGCGCTGCCAGCGCAGCTCCGTGACCGGCCGCAGCGAGGCCTGCGCCTCGGGCAGCGCCGCCGTACGCATCGCGATCCCGTCCTCGTCGTGAACCTCGCCGGCGTCGGGGAGATCGCGATCCGGCGGCGCGTCGAGTCCGGCGTAGAGGGCCACACGCCCCGGCGTGCCGGGGCGTGTGTCGTCGAGATTCCACGCGACCTCCACCCCACGCTCGGCGACGTGCACCACGTCGACCCAGCGCGCGAGCGGGAGCGCAGCCGAGGGGAGCGGGAACGGCCGGCCGAGGACGGCGTCGGCCTGCGCGATCCCCTCGAGCGGCTCGTGCATGGCGGGGACGATAGGCCGCGGTGGCGACGAGCAGTCGCTACGCGGCCACCGCCTCGCGCATCGGCTCCGCGGCGGGCTCAGCCTCAGCGACGGGGCTGGCCTGCCGGGCCCGGCGGGGAAGCAGCAGAGCGATCAGCGCGCCGGCGCCCACGACGGCCGAGGCGACCCACAGCGCCGGGACGATGCCGTCGACGAAGCCCTGCGGCGAGGTGAAGGCGCCCGACTGGCTGAACACCGTGGCGAGCACGGCCACGCCGAAGACCCCGCCGACCTCGCGGATCGCGTTGTTCGTCCCCGAGGCCTGTCCGGCCTGGGCAGGGCTGACGACGCTCAGCAGCGCCCCGGCCGAGGGGGCGAAGACGAGGCCCATGCCCGCGCCGGCCATCACGAAGGCGATGGCCTGCGTGCTGAAGGTGACCGTGGTGCTGGTGGTGGCGGCGAACCACGCCAGCGCGCCCGCCTGCAACGCCAGCCCCGAGGCCATGAAGGCGCGCGAGCCCCAGCGCTCGGACAGCACGCCCGCGATCGGCGCGACGATCATCGTCGCCCCGGTCCACAGCAGCATGCGGACACCGGCCTGGAACGGGGTGTAGCCCAGCACGTACTGCAGCACCTGGGTGAGCAGGAAGATCGACCCGAAGGTCCCGAAGTACATGAAGAACGACACCGCGTTTGTGACCGCGAACGTGCGCCTGCGGAAGAGGCTCATCGGGACCATCGGAGCCTTGGCGCGCAGCTCCCAGGCCACGAAGGCCGCCAGGAGGATGGCGCCGCCGGCCAGCGAGGCGACGATGAGTGGGCTCGTCCAGCCCTCGGCCTGACCGCGGACGAGGCCGAAGACGAGCGCGAAGAGGCCGACCGAGGCCAGGCCGAAGCCCGGCAGGTCGAGCGTGCGCGAGGGGCCGTGGCTCTCGGGCAGGATGCGCGCGGCGAAGGGCAGCAGGGCCAGCCCGATGGGGACGTTGATCCAGAAGATCCAATGCCAGGAGATGCCGTCGACGACGGCGCCGCCGACGATCGGCCCGAGGGCGACGCCGGTGCCGCTGATGCCCGACCAGATGCCCAGCGCGGCGCCGCGGCGGTCGGCCGGGAAGGCGTTGGCCAGCAGGGTCAGGGTCAGGGGAGCGACGATCGCGCCGCCGACGCCCTGCAACGCCCGGGCGGCGACGAGGGCGCCGGTGGTCGGCGCCAGCGCCGCCGCGGCGCTCGAGGCGGTGAAGAGCGAAAGACCGATGAGGAACAACCGGCGGCGGCCGAACCGATCGCCGAGGGCGGCGCCGGGGATGAGCATCACCGCGAAGGCCAGGGTGTAAGCGTTGATCGTCCACTCCAGCGACTGCAGCGTGGCGCCGAGGTCGGCGCGGATCGCCGGCAGGGCGACCGTGACGACGAGGTTGTCGAGGACGACCATGAACAGCGCCAGCGAGACGATCGCCAGCGTGGCGCCGGTGCGGGTCTTCTGTGGGGCGGATGACATGAGGGTTATTCCTCCGGGGAGACTCTTAGTGACTGCTAACTAGTTGCTAAGTTAGCGATCACTAAGTAAGCTGTCAAGCCCATGGCCACGAAGACGTCATCCCGCACCCGCCAGACCGCACCCGAGCGCCGCGAGGCGCTGGTGGAGGCCGCCGTCGAGCACTTCGCGCTCACCGGCCTGCACGGCACCGCCGTGAGCACCATCACCGATCAGGTCGGCATCACCCAGCCCTACGCGTTCAGCCTGTTCGGGACCAAGAAGGGCCTCTTCCTGGCCGCTGTCGAGCGCGGCTGCGAGCGCATCGCCGAGACCTTTCGCACGGCGGCCGCGAACGCCGGCGACGAGGGGGCTCTGGCGGCGATGGGCGCGGCCTACGGCGAGCTCATGACCGATCGCTCGCTGCTGCTCATGCAGTTGCAGGGCTACGCCGCGTGCGGCGACGACGAGGTGCGCGAGGTCGTTCGCCGGGGCTACGCGCACCTCTACGAGCTCGTGCGCGAGCTCAGCGGCGCCGACTCGCTGGAGCTCCAAGGCTTCTTCGCGACCGGGATGCTGATCAACGTCGCGGCGGCCATGGACCTCCCCGAGCTGCTCTTCGACGAGACGTGGATGAAGGACTGCCTTGGGCAGTCCTACGCCGCCGAATAAGGTCCGCGCCGTGCCCGACCACGGAACCGTCGTCATCACCGGCGCCTCGACCGGCATCGGCCGCGCGACCGCCCTGCGCCTGGCGCGCGGCGGCTTCGACGTCCTCGCCGGCGTGCGCCGCGAGGAGGACGGCGCCGCGCTGCGCGGCGAGGACGGCCGCATCGAGCCGGTCATCGTCGACGTCACCGACGCCGAGCAGGTCGCCGGCCTGGCCGCGCGCGTCGCGGACGCCCCGCTGGCGGGCCTGGTCAACAACGCCGGCATCGCGGTGGCCGGGCCGCTGGAGGGCATCCCGCTCGACGACGTGCGCCGCCAGTACGAGGTCAACGTCTTCGGGCTGCTGGCCGTTACCCAGGCGCTCCTGCAGCCGATCCGCGCCGGCCACGGGCGGATCGTCAACATCGGCTCGATCGGCGGGCGCATCAACACGCCGTTCGTCGCGCCGTACAGCTCGTCGAAGGCGGCCGTGCGCAGCCTCAGCGCGGCGCTGCGGCGCGAGCTGCGCCCGTGGGACATCCGCGTCGCCCTGGTCGAGCCCGGCGCGCTCGACACCCCGATCTGGCGCAAGGGCGAGGCGGGCGCCACCGAGACGATCGCCTCTCTGCCCGAGCACGTACGCACGCTCTACGCGCGCCCGCTCGAGGCGCTGGTCGCCGCCACGCGCACGATCGCCGCCGGTGCCAGCTCGCCCGACGACGCCGCCCAGGCCGTCGAGCACGCGCTCACCGCCGAGCGCCCGCGGACCCTCTACACCGTCGGGCGCCGCGCCCAGATCCAGGGCGCGCTGCACTCCGTGCTCCCCGCGCGTGCCTTCGACGCGCTCGTGGCGCGGGCGATGAAGAGCTAGTCGCGGCTCGCGGCTCGCGGCTGCCGTGCCGCGTCCGCGGCACTGCGCGGCGCCTAAAGCATCACCTGGGGCGCCGGGGCTCGGGGCGCGCGTCGTTGTCCGCGAAAGTGTGCGCCTTGGGGCACGAGGCGCGCGTGTTTCGCAACAGCGTTTGGAGGTGCCCAGAGGGTGGGCCGGATTTTTCATCCATGAGATGAATGAGCCGGCCCACCCCCTTCCCACCGCGCGGCGCATGAGGCGGCAGCGGTCAGGCCGCGCGTCGTCGCGCTCCGGCGTGTGCGCCTTCGTGCACGAAGCGCGCGTCATTCTCAACCGTCCTTGGGGATGCCAAAGTGTGGCCCCCGTCGACCGCCCACTCCCTGGCCTCGATGATGCTGTTCAGCGCCGCGCGGCACGCAAGCGCCGGCGGCCCCCGTCAGCCAGCAGCGCCGTTGCCGGCCTTCCAGTCCCGGAAGGTCGCCAGCAGCTCGGACTCGGCCTGCGGCGAGATCGAGTCCGTGGTCAGCTCGCCCAGGACCTCGAGCATCTCGCGCATCTGGCGCAGGTACATGGTGCAGCCCTCGCACAGCGCGATGTGCGCCTCGAAGCGGGCGCGGTCGGTGGGCGTCAGGGCGTCCTCCAAGTAGTCGGTGACCAGCTCGACCAGCTCCTGACAGGAGAGGCCGGGATCACCGCTGCGGCGGCGGAAGAGTCGGTTGAGCAGATCAGGCATCCGTGTAGTAGTCCTCGAGGCCCATCCGCACCTTTGACCGTGCGCGGTGCAGAAGTACCCGTTGATTGGTCTCGGAGATGTCCAAAGCGCTACGCACTTCTTCGGACGAGAGCCCTTCGACATCGCGCATGGTGATGACCAGGCGCTGCATCTCGGGCAGTTTGGCGATCTCCGACTCGATCCGATCGACCGCCTCGGAGGAGGCCAGCGCGCGTTCGGGCTCCTCCCACCAGCGCACCGGCGGCGCCGCCCACGCGCCCACGCCGTTGCCCGCGCCGATGAAGCGATCCGCGTCGACGGCGGCGAACTCGCCGTCGCTCTCCTCGCGGGCGAGCGCGGCAAAGGGGATCGTGCGCCGCTCGCGCTCGCCACGCGTGCGGGCGCGATTGACGAGGATGCTGAACACCCAGGTGCGCAGCGACGAGCGACCTTCGAAGCGATCGAGGCCCTGAAGCGCGGCCAGCCAGGTCTCCTGCACCACCTCCTCGGCAACGGCTGCGCTGGGCACGTACATACGCGCCACGCGCAGCAGCGAAGGCGACCAGCGGACCACGAGGTCCATGAACGCCTGCTCGTCACCGGCCCTGAGGCGCTCCACCAGCGCGTGGTCGTCGGCCACCGGGGGACCGTACAACGTCGCTAACGTGCAGGGCGTATGGGCGATCGCTTGATCGGAGTGGATGTCGGAGGCACCAAGGTGTCGGTCGCCGTCCTAGAGGACGGCGTGCTCTCGGAGCCGGTCCTGCGCCCCACGATCCTGTCGAGCAGCGACGCGCTCGTCGATCAGCTGGTGGAGGCCATCGAGGACGCGGGCCCGGCCCACGCGGTCGGCGTCGGGCTGCCCAGCGTGATCGACTTCGCAACGGGCACGGCGCGCAGCTCGGTCAACATCCCGCTGCAGGGCGTGCCGCTGCGTCAGCTGCTGAGCGACCGGGTAGGGATCCCCGCGTTCGTCGACAACGACGCCACAGTGGCCGCGCTCGCCGAGGCCCATGACGACGACCTCAACCTCATCGCCGGCTCGCTCGTGATGATCACCGTGGGGACCGGTGTGGGCGGCGGCATCGTCATCGACGGGCGCATCTACCGCGGGGCCACGGGCGCCGCACCCGAGCTCGGCCACATCATCGTCGCCGCCGACCTCACCGACGGCGCGCCGCCGCGCGCCGCGCGCCAGCCCCACCACGCCTCGCTCGAGTACATGGCCGCCGGCCGCGCGCTCGACCGCCTCGGCGAGGCGCGCGGCCTGGGCAACGGCACCGCGGTCGTCGCCGCCGCGCGCAACGGGAATCCGGATGCGCGCGAATGCATGCGCATTCTCGGGGAACGCCTAGGGGTGGGCATCGCCAACGTCGTCAACATCTTCGATCCCGAGCTCGTCGTCATCGGCGGCGGGGTCTCGGTGGCCGGCGAGCTGTTGCTCGCTCCGGCCAAGGAGTCGGCGGCCCGCTTCATCCTCCCGGGCGTCGGCACGCAGACCCGCATCGAGCTGGCCCGCTACGGCCCGCAGGCGGGCGTCCGGGGGGCCGCGCTGCTCGCCGGACATGAGCTGGACGACGAAGGCCTTCCCCTCCAAGCCGAAATCACGAAAGAGAGCTGATCCCCATGGCCACGCAACAGGTCAACGAGCGCCTCGCCGCCCTCACCGCCGCCGGCACGAGCATCTGGCTGGACCAGATCAAGCGGGCGCTCATCAGCACCGGCGAGCTGCAGCGACTGGTCGAAGAGGACTCGCTGCGCGGGGTGACCTCCAACCCGACGATCTTCAACGCGGCGATCCTCGGCTCCGACGACTACGACGACCAGCTCGCCGAGCTCGCGCGCGCAGGCAGGGACAATCGCGAGATCTACCAGGAGCTCGCGATCCGCGACATCCAGGACGCCTGCGACGTGCTGCGCGTCGTCTACGACGAGAGCGGCGGCGTCGACGGCTTCGTCTCCTTCGAGGTCGATCCTGATCTCGCCTTCGACACCGATCGCACGATGGAGCAGGCGCGCGAGTACTGGGGGCGCGTCGACCGCCCCAACCTGATGATCAAGATCCCGGGCACCAAGGAGGGCACGCCGGCGATCGAGGAGATGATCTACGAGGGGCGCAACATCAACGTCACGCTGCTCTTCGGCGTCGAGGAGTACGCGCAGGTGGCGGAGGCCTACATCCGCGGGCTCGAGCGCCGCCTGAAGGAGGGCAAGTCGGTCGACATCGACTCGGTCGCGTCGTTCTTCGTCTCGCGGGTGGACAGCGAGGTCGACAAGCGCCTGGAGGGCGCCGGCCACGACGACCTGCTCGGCAAGGCGGGCATCGCCAACGCCCGCGCCGCCTACCAGCGCTACGAGCAGATCTTCCTGGGCGAGCGCTTCGCCGCCCTGCGCGACGCCGGCGCCGCCGTGCAGCGCCCGCTGTGGGCCTCGACCGGCGTCAAGAACCCGGCCTATCGCGACGTGATGTACGTCGAGGACCTGGTCGGCCCCAACACCGTCAACACGATGCCGATGGCCACGCTGCTGGCGGCCGGCGACCACGCGGAGATCCGCGGCAACACCGCCGGCGAGGACCCCACCCCCGTCCTCAAGGCGCTGGCCGACGCCGGCGTCGACATGGTCGACGTCACCGACCAGCTGCTGCGCGAAGGCGTCGACAAGTTCGTCGAGCCGATGGAGAAGCTGCTGGAGGGCATCGACATCAAGCGCCAGGCGATCGTCACCCAGCGCCCTTCGTCGATCGACGCCTCGCTGCCCGACGACGTCGAGCCGCGCGTCGCCGAGCGCGTCAAGCAGGCCACCCAGGAGGACGTCGCGCGGCGCATCTGGCGCAAGGACGACACGCTCTGGGGCCCGGCGGGCCAGCCGGAGGTCGCCAATCGCCTCGGCTGGCTGACCGTCACCGAGCACATGCGCGAGGAGCTGGCGAACCTGCAGGCCTTCGCGCAGGCGGTGCGCGACGAGGGCGTCAAGGACGTCGTCCTGCTGGGCATGGGTGGCTCGTCGCTGGCGCCCGAGGTCATCCGGCGCTCCTTCGGCGGGCAGAGCGGGTGGCCGAGCCTGCACGTGCTCGACTCCACCGACGCGGGGGCCGTGCGCAGCGTGCAGGACGCCATCGACCTCGAGCACGCCCTGTTCCTCGTCTCGACGAAGTCGGGCGGCACCATCGAGACCCTCTCGCTGTTCAAGCACTTCTGGTCGCTGCGCTCCGACGGCAACGCGTTCGTGGCCATCACCGATCCGGGCTCGGGGCTGCAGAAGCTCGCGAGCGAGCACGGCTTCCGGCGCACCTTCCTCAACGACCCCGACATCGGCGGGCGCTACAGCGCGCTGTCGTTCTTCGGCCTCGTCCCGGCGGCGCTCATGGGCGCCGACGTGGCCGGACTGCTGGACGCCGCCGGCGTGGCCGAGCACAACTGCCAGAGCTTCGAGTCCGGCGACGTGTCGTCCGGGCTGTGGCTGGGGCTCGCGTGGGGCGAGCTGGCGGCGGCGGGCCGCGACAAGCTGACCTACGTCATCGACGCGCCGCTGCAGTCCTTCGGCCTCTGGGTCGAGCAGCTCATCGCCGAGTCGACCGGCAAGCAGGGCAAGGGCATCCTGCCGGTGGCCGACGAGCCGGTGGGCGCGCCCGGGGTGTACGGGCAGGACCGCACCTTCCTGCACCTGCGCAACGACGAGCACCCCGACGAGGCGACCGACGCCAAGGTCGCGGCGCTGCGCGAGGCCGGCCACCCGGTGATCGTGCGCGAGATCTCCGGCCCCGCCGACCTCGGGCGGATCTTCTTCTTCGCCGAGTTCGCGATCGCCACCGCCGGATGGGTGCTGGGCATCAACCCCTTCGACCAGCCCAACGTGCAGGAGGCCAAGGACGCCACCAGCCGCGTGCTCTCCGAAGGCGCCGAGGACCAGCCCGACGCCACCGACGACGAGCTGCGCGAGCTGCTCGCCGGCCTCGGCGCGCCGAGCTATCTGGCGGTGATGGGCTACGTCGAGCCCTCCGCCGACTTCGATGCGGCCGTGAGCGAGCTGCGCCAGACGGTGCGCGACGCCACGCAGTCCGCGACGACGTTCGGCTACGGCCCGCGCTTCCTGCACTCGACCGGCCAGCTGCACAAGGGCGGCCCGCCCAACGGGCGCTTCCTGCAGCTGATCCACGACTCGGCGCCCGACGTGGAGATCCCCGACGCCGACTACGCCTTCACGCGCCTGAAGCACGCCCAGGCGATCGGCGACCTCGAGACGCTGCGCGCGCACGACCTGCCCGCGCAGCGGGTGACGCTCGAGGGCGACGATCCGGCCGGGGCGCTGCGCCAGCTGACCGGGCGCCTGAAGGGTCTGTTGTGAGCGCGATCGCCCCAGCGGCCGACAACCCGCTCGTCGATGGGCTCGAGCGGCTGCCGGTCCACCCGACGACGCTGGTCATCTTCGGGGCCACCGGCGACCTCGCCAACCGCAAGCTGCTCCCGGCGCTCTACAACCTCGCCCACGAGGGCGCGCTGCCCGAGCGCTTCAACCTCATCGGGGTCTCGCGCTCGGACCACGCCCACGAGGACTTCCGGGCGATCGCGCAGCAGGCCATCCGCCAGTACTCCCGCCGTGAGCCCGACGACGCGGTCCTCGAGAAGCTGCTCGACGAGGTGCGCTACATCCCGGGCACCTTCGACGACCCGTCGGTCTACGAGATGCTGGGCGAGACGCTCGACGAGTTCGACAAGGCGGCCGGGCAACGGATGAACCGCTGCTTCTATCTGTCGACCGCGCCGACCTTCTTCCCGGTCATCGTCGGCCAGCTCGGCGACCGCAAGCTGTGCCATCACGAGGGCGCCGACGTACGCGTCGTCATCGAGAAGCCGTTCGGCACGACGCTGGCCCAGGCCGAGCAGCTCAACCGCGACGTGCTCTCGGTCCTCGACGAGCAGCAGGTCTTCCGCATCGACCATTACCTGGGCAAGGAGACCGTCCAGAACATGATGGCGTTCCGGTTCGCCAACGGGCTCTTCGAGCCCGTGTGGAACCGCAACTACATCGACCGCATCGAGATCACCGCCGCCGAGGACATCGGCATCGGGACGCGGGCCGGCTACTACGACAGCGCCGGCGCCCTGCGCGACCTCATCCAGAACCACATGCTCCAGTTGCTGTGCCACGTGGCCATGGAACCGCCGGTGAACTTCACCGCCGACGAGGTCCGCAACGAGAAGGTCAAGGTCCTCCAGGCCATCCACGCGCCCACGCCGGAGGAGGTGCACGAGATCGCAGTACGCGCGCAGTACGCCGAGGGCGAGTCGGGCGGCGAGCACGTCGTCGGCTATCTGCATGAGGAAGGCGTCCCGGCCGACTCCAACACCGAGACCTTCGCCGCCCTGCGCCTGGAGGTCGACAACTGGCGCTGGGCCGGCGTGCCGTTCTACCTGCGCACCGGCAAGCGCCTAGCGCGCAAGGTCACCGAGATCGCCGTCACGCTCAAGCCCGTCCCCCACCTGGCCTTCAAGCAGGAGGGCTCGCTCGGCGTGCGGCCCAACCAGCTGATCCTCACCATGCAGCCCAACGAGGGCGTCTCACTGTCGCTGGGGGCCAAGATCCCCGGGACCCGGATGCGCATCCGTCCCGTCTACATGGAGTTCCTCTACGGGACGTCGTTCCTGTCGCAGTCGCCCGAGGCCTACGAGCGATTGATCATGGACGCGATGCGCGGTGACGCCACGCTCTTCACCCGCAACGACGAGGTCGAGGCGCAGTGGCGCATCTGCGATCCGATCGTGCAGGTGTGGGAGGCCACGCCGGGTCCGCTGGCGCAGTACCCCGCCGGCTCACGCGGACCGGAGGAGGCCAACCGGCTGATGCTCGCCGGGCACGAGTGGCGGACGATCTAGGTGCCCGGCGTCTCCGACAGCCGCTGGGCCGCGCAGGGCACCACGCCCGGCGCCATCGAGGCCGCGCTGCGCGAGATGCTCAAGGAGCGCCACGCCGAGAACGAGTCCTTCTCGCCGGCGCGCGCGCTGAACATGGTCTGCGTCGTCGACAAGGCGTGGAGCGGCGAGGTGGCCAACCGCCTGCGCCAGGTGGGGCGCTACCACGCCTCGCGCACGATCGTGCTCGCGGTCGACCCCAAGCGCACCCAACTCGACGCCGTGGCCACGATCGCCAGCGACACGCAGCCCAAGGCCGGCGAGTTCGCCCTGCTGCGCGAGACGGTGATCGTCGACGTCGGCGAGAAGCACCTGCGCGCGCTCGACACCATCGTCGACCCGCTCGTGGTCACCGACCTGCCGACCGTGCTGTGGTCGCCCCACGGCCACCCCGAGGCGGTCGACGTGCTGCTGGACCTGGCCCAGGTGGTGCTGCTGGACTCGGTCGACGACCCCGACCTCAACGAGGCCCTCGAGCGCGCGCGCGAGCTGCTACAGAAGGCCTACGTGGTCGACTTGGCGTGGCTGCGCTCGACGCCCTGGCGCGAGCGCGTGGCGGCGACCTTCGACCCGGCGCATCTGCGCCCCGACCTGCGCCACATCAGCGCGGTCACCGTGCGCCA
The DNA here is from genome assembly GCA_963806015.1 of uncultured Actinomycetes bacterium. Taxonomy (GTDB): domain Bacteria; phylum Actinomycetota; class Thermoleophilia; order Solirubrobacterales; family Solirubrobacteraceae; genus JAOPZW01. Next base: position 424,129 of record CAWDWM010000006.1, read on the forward strand.
CCACCCGGATTCCGCGGCGGCCGCGCTGCTGCTCATCGGCTGGCTGGCCTCGCGCCTGGACTGGCAGCCGTCCAAGCTCATCCCGCGCAACGGGTCCCTGGCGGGCAAGGCGCACGCCAAGCGCCAGGACGTCGCGCTGTGCCTCGAGCCCGAGGTCACGCAGAGCGTCCGTGGCCTCGCCGGCCTGACGCTCGAGACCGCCTCCGGGCGCCACCTCGAGCTCGACCGCGGTCCTGGCGGGCTGCACGCCCGCTATCGCAACAACAAGGGCGACGAGCGCGACTGGACCATCCTCGGCGCCTCGCGCGGGGAGGCGGGCATCCTCGGCGAGGGCATCCGCCAGGCGCTGCTGCGCGACACGACCTACGGGCCGGCGCTCGACGCCGCCAACGCGCTGGCGCCGTGAGCGCTACGCGAACGGCCTGACCGGATCGCGGCCGTCCCACGCCAGCGATGCGGCGTAGAAGCGCGTGAAGGCCGCGTCGGTCGCGGCGTCCATCTCGACCAGCTCGAGATAGCCGGGGAGCTCGGCCGTGGTGTCCACGTAGCCGACGCGACCGCCGGTGGGCACCCAGGCTTCGAACGCCAGCTCGTGGCCCTGCTCGAGGTGACGCGCGAGGTCGGCGTCGTAGTCGAGGGTGCCGACGCCAAAGTGGTGAAAGCCGTAGCCGCGGCGCTCGATCGCCTCGCGGTAGACGGACGGCTTGTCGTCGTTGGGCTGGATCAGCTCGACGAGCATGTGCCCGGCGTACGCCATGGCCAGGGCGACGTCGGCCTGAGCCGGCTCGCCGCGGTACGTCGCGCGCTCGCCGGTGAAGTGCGCCAGCAGGAACCAGGGCCCGACCTTGAGCTCCTCGTTCCAGCGGCGCATGCTCGCGTCGATGTCCTCGACGACGTAGGCCATCTGGAAGATGCCGGTCTGCGGCTGGCCGAATCCGAGCAGGCTCATGGCGTCAGGCCTTCCCGCGCGCCGCCCACGCGCGCATCGACAGCTTCAACGGCCCGTCGCCCACGAGCAGGCGGCACCGCTCGCGCAGCTCGGCGCGGGCCTCCGCATCGAGACCCGCCACGTAGACCCCCCCGGGCCCGACACCCAGGGTGTACGGCTCCCACCACTCCTCGAAGGTCGCGTGCTCGGCGTGCACCCAGAGCGCGTCGTCCTCGACGTCGTGGAGGCCGGCCTGGTCGAACAGGGCGGCGAGCTGCCCCTCCCCCGCGCCCGGCAGACCGGACTCGTCGGGAGCGGCGGGGTCGAGCTGCGCCACCGCGCGCCAGAACGGCGACAGCGGCCCCTGGCCGCCGCCGTGGTCCCACACGCACGCCGCGACGATCCCGCCGTCGCGCGTGACCCGTCGCATCTCGGCCAGCCCCGCCACCGGATCGCTCATGAAGTGCACGACCAGCTGCGCGAGCGCGACGTCGAACCCGGCGTCCGCGAAGGGCAGCTCCTCCGCCGCGGCCAGCGCCACCTCGACGCCGGGGTGGCGCCGGCGAGCGGCCTCCACGAACGGCTCGGACGGATCCGCGGCGACCACGCCGGCGGCGCCGAGCCGCTCGACGAGCTCCGCGGTCAGCGCTCCGGGGCCGCAGCCCACGTCGAGCGCGCGCTGCCCCGCCTGCACGCCCGCGAGGTCGGCCAGCTGGGGCGCGAGCGGTCGCGAGTAGCGCCCCATGAACCGGTCGTACGCCTCCGCGGCGACGTCGAAGGTCACGGCGGCACTCTAAGCGCTGTGACGCCGATCAGGGGGTGGTGCGCAGGAGGGCGAACCCGGTGTCGGCGCCATTGGCGGTGTAGCCGGCGGCGACGATCCTTCCGGCGGCGTCGAGCGCGACGTCCTGGCCGAATTCGCCGCGGCCGTGGAAGTCCGCGGTGATGATCCCGTCGCCGTCGAAGCCGGCGTCCAGGGTGCCGTCCGCGTTGTAGCGCGCGAGCGCCATGTCGAGGATCGTGGCGCTGCCGGCGCGGCCGACCACGACGATCCGGCCCTGGGTGTCGACGAGCAGGTTCTCCGCGAAGTCGTCGCCGCCGCCCAAGTCGGTCTTGACCGTGCCGTGGTCGCCGAAGGCGGTGTCGAGGGTGCCGGCGGCGGTGTAGCGGGCGAGCAGGAAGTCCCGGTCGACGTGCGGGCCGAGCGTGTAGCCCGCGATGGCGATGTGGCCGCCGGAGGTCAGCGCGACGCCGTTGGCGACGTCCTCGGAGCCGAAGTCGGTGACCGCCGTCCCGCCCTGCCCGAACGTGGCGTCGAGGGTGCCGGTGGACGTGTAGCGCGCCAGGCCGATGTCCTCGCCCGCGCTGCCCGCGACGACGATCCGTCCGTCGGGCTGGATGACGAGCGCGCGGGCGTCGTCGGACCGCGTTCCGAGATCGGTGGTCACGATCCCCCCGCTGCCGAACCCCTGGTCGCGCGTGCCGTCGGCGTTGTAGCGGACCAGGGCGAAGTCGCCGTCGATGCCGTTGCGGACCGCGAACCCGGCCACCACGATCTTGCCGTCGGGCTGGACGGCGACAGCGTTGGCCTGGTCGCCGCCGCCGAGGAGGTCGGTCTTGACGATCCCGCTGGAGCCGAAGGCGGTGTCGGGCGCGCCGTCGGATCGGTAGCGGACAACGCCGAAGTCGAGCGCGGTGAAGCCCGCGGCGTCGGTCCGGCCGACGGCGACGATCCCACCGTCGGGGAGCAGCGCCGCGTCGTAGGCCTCGTCGTCGTCTCCCCCGAGGTCGGTGGTGACGATCCCGCCGGTGCCGAAGCCCGGGTCGAGCCGGCCCGTCGCGTCGTGGCGCGTGAGGGCGAAGTCGACGCCCGCGGCGGTGGTGCGCCAGCCCGCGGTCACGATGGCGCCGCCCGGCTGGATGACCACCGCTTCGCCGTGGCCCAGGCCGCCCACAGGCGTCGAGACGCGGCCGTCGCTGCCGAACGTGGCGTCCAGGCCGGACGCGACGGGCGGCGTCGCGCAGTGGACGGCGACGTCGGTGACGTCGGCGCCGGCGACCGTCCCGATGCCGTGCTCCACGGTGCACACCTGACCGGGGCCATGCGGCTGGGCCCAGACCTCGATGTCGTAGGACTCGCCCGCCGGGCGCGTGCCGGGGAAGGTGAAGCGCCCGTCGGCGGAGACCGGCAGCTCCGCCCCCCGGTCGGTGAGGACGAGCCCGCTGCCGCGCAGGCCGTCGACCGTGCCCCCGATGGTGAAGGCGGGCGCGGGAGGCGGCCCCTGGTCGTCGTCGACGATGCTGACCGTCGCGCGATGCCGGGCGCCCAGCGCGCCGCAGCGGGCGTGCCCGAGCGCGACGTTGAACGTCTCGGCCGGCTCGGCCTGCGCGTCCTCGCGGAGCGGGATCTCGACCAGGCGCGGCCCCGCGTCGCCCGGGCCGAAGCGGACCGTCGTCGTCGTCGCCGTGAAGTCGCGGCCTGCGCGCGCGGTGCCGGCGCGGGCGGTCACCGTCGCGCTCGCGCTACCGCGCGACCCGCCACTGCGGGTAACGAGCACCATCGGTGCGCGCTCGGACTCGTTCGCGGCGAACCGGGCGTCGCTGAACGCCAGCACGCCCGCGCCGCGGACGCGTCCGGAGCAGTGCGCCGGCTGCACCGGCCTCACGGCCGGCTCCTTGAACCGCGGCTTGCCGCGACGCTTCAGTCCATGGGCGGTCAGCAGCGGCTCGCGATGTTGCGGGTCCTGGATGAAGGCCTGCGCGCCGGACTCGCCGCCGCGGTCGTCGACCGCCTCGGCCTCCAGGCTGACGTGCACGGCGAACAGCTCGCCGGTGTGCACGGAGCCCAGCGGCACCTTCAGGCTGCGCGACTTGTTGAGCACCATCTCACCGAGCGAGCCCGTGTCGCTCTCGTCGGCGTCGCCGTCGACGTCGAAGCGGTCCTCCTTCCACAGCGAGACCTGCGAGTCCGCGGCCGTCGCCGCGCCGGGCCTCCAGGAGTGTTCGTGGCCCTCGAGGTACGCGACGACCCCGGCGTCGAAGAAGTCACCGCCCGCCGATGCCGCGTACGCGCGGGCGTGGAAGCGCACGACGGCGCGGACCGGCTCGCAGTTGCCGTCCGCCGGGCATTCCCACGCCGCGAGACGGCTGTTCGTGTCGACCGTCTGCAGCAGCGCGTCCGAGATCGTGATCCGCAGCGAGGCGTCACCGGCGCGCTTCTCGTAGGCCTGGTACTCGTCGAGGTGGGTCACCCCGCCCTTCACCGCTCCCACCCGGACGGGGTTGGGCGGCGGCGCCTGCGCCATCACGGAGTACCGCGCGCCGTCGGCGCTCGAGAACAGGCTGCCGAACGCCTCGTCACGCGGCAGGAAGTACCAGTACGGGGCGTGAAGCGGGAGATTGAAGACGACCCGCCCGAGCCCGACGGTCTTGCGCAGCGTGCCACCCACCTGCGCGCCGTCTGTCACCGGGGCCTCACCGGTCCCCTGCACGACCTTGCTCACCGACCAGAACCGCACGGGGCTCGGGTCCGTCGCCGCTGCGGCCGACCCGGCGAGCACGAGCGAGAGGCCGAGCGCCACCGCGATGAGGAACCTGCGCATGACGGGACTGTGGAGGCCCCGGATTTCAGTCGGCTTTCGCGTGTGGGGAGCCGCCCAGTTCGGGCGACGAGGTACATCAAGACGTTCTCAATGACCGCTCCCTTCACGCGAACGCGGAGTGCCGCGAATCCGTCGGCGTCGTCGGGTCACCGGCCTCTCGGCCGTCTGTCGCGATGCCCGGCCGTCGCGTGTGTTGACGGCAAACCACGCACGTTTGAGCGCAGGGAGTACCGATGTCGCGGCGGACAGGGCCTGCGACCTTCGTATCCACCCGTCCCCGGGAGGAGACCATGGACAGCCTGGCGCAGCTTCTGACCGAGACGGCCGCCAAATACGGCGAGCGGCCGGCGCTCAAGCTCGACGACACCGTCGTCACCTACGACGTGCTGAACGAGGACGCGACGCGCGTGGCAGGCCTGTTGAAGGATCTGGGTCTGAAGCCGGGCGACCGCGTCGGCGTCATGCTGCCGAACGTTCCGTATTTCGGGGCCGCCTATTACGGTGTCCTGCGCGCGGGCGGTGTCGTGGTGCCCGTCAACGTTCTGCTCAAAGGTCGGGAGGTGGCCTTCTACCTCGCCGATCCTGGGGCCAAGTTCATCCTTGCGTGGTACGGCTTCGCGGATGCCGCCATGGAGGGCGCCCAAGCGGCCGGAGCCAAGACGGTCATCGTCAAGCCCGGGGGCTTCGAGCAGCTGCTGGCCGACGCGCCGCGGGCGCCCGAGGACGTGAAGCGCAACGGCTCGGACACCGCCGTCATCCTTTACACCTCCGGCACCACCGGCACGCCCAAGGGCGCGGAGCTCACGCATTCGAACCTGCTCGAGAACTGCCGCCAAGGCGGCACGGAGCTCATGCACGTCAGGCCGGAGGACGTGATCCTCGGCGCGCTACCGCTGTTTCACTCGTTTGGGCAGACCTGCTGCTTGAACACCGCGGTCCGAGCCGGCGCCTGCCTGACGTTGATCCCGCGCTTCGAGCCCGGCAAGGCGCTGGAGATCATCCAGCGCGACGGCGTGACGCTCTTCGACGGCGTGCCGACGATGTACCACGCGATGCTCCACCACCCTGACCGTGAGCGCTACGACGTGTCGGGTCTGCGCATGTGCGTCTCCGGTGGGTCGGCGATGCCCGCGGAGGTCATGCGCAGCTTCGAGGAGGCGTTCGGCTGCATCGTCCTTGAGGGCTACGGCCTGTCAGAGACGTCGCCGGTGGCGTCGTTCAACCACCCCGAGCGCGAGCGCAAGCCCGGCTCGATCGGCACGCCGATCCACGGCGTCGAGATGAAGGTGGTCGACGACGACGGCAATGACCTGCCGCTGGGTGAGGTGGGCGAGATCGCGATCCGCGGCCACAACGTGATGAAGGGCTACTGGAACCGCCCGGACGCGACCGAGGAGGTGCTCAAGGACGGCTGGCTGCTGACGGGCGATCTGGCGCGAGTGGACGACGACGGCTACTTCTTCATCGTCGATCGCAAGAAGGACATGATCATCCGCGGCGGCTTCAACGTGTACCCGCGCGAGGTCGAAGAAGTGCTCTACGAGCATCCCGCCGTCTTCGAAGCCGCCGTGGTCGGCGTGACAGACGAAGCGATGGGTGAGGAGGTCGGCGCGGCGATCACCATCAGGCCCGGGGCTGACGCGTCCGCCGATGAGATCCGCGCGTTCGTCAAGGAGCGCGTCGCTCCGTACAAGTACCCACGCGCGATCTGGTTCGTGGACACGCTTCCCAAGGGCGCCACGGGCAAGATCCTCAAGCGCGAGATCGACGTCCCCCCCGCGTCCGTCGCCCATTGGCCATAGCACTCGTCACCCATCTGCCGCCCGCCTTCTCATCGCGTACGTCGAACACTGCGATCAGGCGGCTCCTGCGCCGGCGCGCAGGCGGTCGGCATCGCGCCCCGGCGGAAGCCCGAACTGGCGTCGGTACTCGCGGCTGAACTGCGACGTGCTGTCGTAGCCGACGCGGTAGCCGACGGTGGCGACGTCATCGGCCCCGCTGAGCAGCAACAGGCGCGACTTCTGCAGGCGGATCTGCTTCTGGAATTGGATCGGGCTCAGCGCGGTGACCGCATGGAAGCTGCGGTGAAACGCAGACGTGCTCATGGCGCAGGAGCGAGCGAGGTCTTCGACGCGAAACGGCTCGTCGTAGTGCTCGGTGATCCAGCGGACCGCGCGACTCACCTGGGTCAGGCTGCTGTCGTCCAGTCCGATCTGGCGCACGCTCTCACCCAGAGGACCGCTGATGAGGCGCCAGAGGATCTCGCGCTCGATCAGCGGTGCGAGGACGTCGCGGTCGTTCGGGCTGTCGAGCAGGCGCACGATCCGCACGATGGCGTCGAGGAGGTCGGGCGAGGCGTCGGCCACGCCCAGCCCCGGGGGCGCGGGGCGAGCGCGTCGTGGTGGCGCCGACTCGGGCGCCGCGGCCCGGTCCAGGAGCAGTGACGCGATGGCCGACGGCCGGAAGATCAGGCCGAACCCCAACGCGGGCTCGTCCGCGGTGGCGTGCGTGTAGTGCCCGGTGATCGGCAGGTCGACGGAGGCGACCAGGTACTGGCCGGGTCGGTAGTCGTACACGCGATCGCCGATGGCCAGGCGCTTGGAACCTTGGGCGATGAGGGCCATGACCGTTCCGGTGGTCGACGCCTCGGGCTCGCCCGGTCGGCCGGCGCTCGAGAGCAGGACGCCGTCGATCGCCGTCGTCTCGTCGGGCCGCGCATGTCGCGCGATCAGCCCGCGCAGCTCGGCGAGGAGGGCGTTGGTTCGCGGCGCTCCCATGAGCGGAACATACATGTCGCGGGCGGTCGCTGAGCGGCTCGCGTCGGCCAAGGCCCGGCTATCGAGCAGGATTGTGCATCGAAGCGGCAGTTCTGTTCTCACGCTGCATGCCGACCGGCTGGTTCGCTTGCCGCATGACACGCAACGACAGTTCCATTCACAAGACCGTGCTCATCACCGGCTGCTCTTCGGGCTACGGCCTGGAGACCGCGCGCCGCTTCCACTCCGAGGGCTGGAACGTGGTCGCCACGATGCGCACTCCACGCGAAGACCTCCTGCCCCAGTCAGACCGGGTCCGCCTGATCGCGCTCGACGTGACGAAGCCCGAGTCCGTCGCCGCCGCGCTCGAGGCCGCCGGGCCGATCGACGTCCTCGTCAACAATGCGGGCATCGGGGCCATGGGCGCCTTCGAGGCAACGCCGATCGCCGCGGTGCGCGAGCTCTTCGAGACCAACACCTTCGGCGCGATGGCCATGACCCAGGCGGTGCTGCCCCAGTTCCGCGCGCAGCGGTCAGGCGTGGTGGTGAACGTGACGTCGAGCGCGACGTTGGCGCGGATGCCCTTGGTGGCCGCATACACGGCGAGCAAGACCGCGGTCGAGGGGTTCGCCGCGTCACTCGCGCTCGAGCTCGAGGACTTCGGCGTCAGCGTGAAGCTGGTCGAGCCCGGCTACTGCCCGACGACAGACTTCACCAGCAACGGGGTGCCGCGGATGGACGGGCTCATCCCGGAGGCGTATGCGCCCTTCGCAGAACGCGTCATGGCGGACTTCCAGCAGCCGACGCGCGTGACGCACGAGTCCGATGTCGCCGAGGCGGTGTGGCGCGCCGCGAACGATGAGACCGGGCAGCTGCACTTCCCGGCGGGCCCCGACGCCGTGGCGCTGGCTCAGTACAGGTGAACCGGCGGCTTCAGTCGAACACGTCGACCCACGTCAGCACGCGGCTGCTCTCGCCCGCGTAGATCGGCACGTCGCGGAAGCGCCGATGCTCGCTGGGGCGGCGTGCCTCGGTCTCGCGGACGATCTTCGCGATGGCAGCGAGGTCGACCTGACGTGGGTCGTCCTGGAGGCGGATGGCAACGCCCTCGACGACGAAGTGCACCGACGTGTCGTAGAGGGCGCGAGGCGCCGGCTCGCGCAACTCCACCTCGAAACCGGCGGCGGTCAGCGCGACGCGCAGCTCGGAGGCGAACCGCGGGTCAGCGCCGTTGCTGTTGTCGACGACGATGTGCGTGCGTTGAACGTAGCGAACGCGGCGGAGATCTGGACCGCACGTCGGACAGCGCCGCGGCCAGCGTCTCGATCCCCTCGGCGAGCGCGCGCTCGTCGAGGGTCGCGTAGCCGAAGATGAGCCCCGGGCGGCCCTCGCAGGCGATCCGATACCTCTACCCGATGGGCCGGCGCACCGAGCTCAGCGCGCAGCTTCTGGACCACGACGTGGACGTCAGTTGGTGGGTGACTCCGGACGCCTACCGGGACGGCTACTACGAGAAGCTCTACCGCGCGCTGCGCCACTGGGTCGCCGAGGACTTCCCGTTCGGCGCGCCCTACTACTCGAACGCCGTGATTCCACCCGATTAGTCGAGGCCGTAGCGAGCGCGCACGTCGTCCCAGCGCCCGGCGCCGGCGCGCTGGAAGATCTGCTCGACGCCGATGACCGGCACCCCGTCGGGGTGCCGGCCGGTGGCGGCCAGGCCGGCGAGCGCGGCGTCGCCCGCGGCCAGGAGGGCGGCGAGCAGCAGCACGGGCACGATCGCGAGCCGATAGCCGAGCTCCGCGGCCTGCGCCAGGCTGACCTCGGGCGTCTTGCCGCCCGCGACGACGTTCAAGAGGCAGGGCCCCTCGACGCGGCGGGGGACGTCGGCCAGCTCGTCGAGCGTCTGCGGCGCCTCCACGAAGGCCACGTCGGCGCCGGCCTGCAGCGCGCGATTCGCCCGCTCCACGGCCTCGTCGAAGCCGAGCCCGGCGCGCGCATCGGTGCGCGCGATCAGCACGAGATCGGGGTCCGGGCGATGCTCGGCGGCCGCCCGCACCTTGCTGATGAACTCCTCGGCCCCGATCACCTGCTTGCGATCGAGGTGCCCGCAGCGCTTCGGGAACACCTGGTCCTCGATGTGCAGCGCCGCGACGCCGGCGGCCGCGTACTCGCGCACGGTGCGCACGACGTTGAGCTCGTTCCCGAAGCCGGTGTCGGCGTCGGCGATCACGGGCGCCGCCACCGCGGCCGCGATCCGCGCAGCGTTCGCCGCCATCTCGGACATCGTCAGCAGACCGTAGTCCGGGTAGCCGAGGCTGGCCGCCGTGCCGGCGCCGGTCATGTAGACGACGGGGAAGCCCGCGTGCTCGACCATCCGCGCGGTCAGGCAGTCATAGGCACCGGGGGCGACGACGAGCGCCTCGCCGGCGAGCAGCTCGCGCAGCCGAGCTCCGGCCGTCATGTCAGCCCAGCGCGGCCAGTGCCGCCTCGGCCACCTTCATGTCCTCGCTGTAGTGGCCACCGCTGACGCCGATGCCGCCCACCAGCTGATCCTCGACGACGATGGGGTAGCCGCCGCCGAACACCACGAGCCGGTCGATGCCCGAGGGTGCGCCATCGGCCAGTGGCGGGTCATCCTTGATGAAGTCGTGCCAGCCGTGGGTCGGGAGGGCGAAGCCGACTGCGGTGTAGGCCTTGTCCTGCGCGACCTGAACGCTGAGCAGCGGCGCGCCGTCCATGCGACTGAAGGCCTTCAGGCCGCCTTCGTCGTCGACGATGGCCGTCACGAACGGCTTGCCCAGCTCGTCCGCCTTGGCTTCGGCGGCTGCGATCAGCCGTCGCGCCGCTTCGCTGGAGATGCTGGCCTTCGCAAAGGTGTCTGCCATCACTTCCCCCTCGCTCGCTGGACGCTGCCCGCAGCGTAACGATCAGCCGAGCAGGTAGTGGACCTCGGTCGTAGGCTCGACGTGCCCGTGGCCGTAGATCTCCCACCGGGGACCCGCGAGCTCGAGCTCTTGCGCCGCGGCGAAGCGGTGGACTGCCTCGTGCGCGTCGCCGAGCCCCGAGTACTCACCACGGTGGATCGTCATGGCGATCTCGCCGCCCGGCAGCTGCGACGGGACGACGCGGCGTTCGGGTGAGAACCGCTTGCCGACCAGCACCCCGACCTCGACGCTCGGCGCGTCGTCCTTGTAGAGCATCACGTTCTGCCACTTGGGGCCCGGACCCGGCGTGGGGGAAAGTTCTTCCCGCGGCCTGACGAAGGCGTAGACCTCGTCGAGGAGCTGCCGCCACAGCGCGGGAAAGCGCTCCCACGTGGTCGTCTGCGCGACGACCGCGGTCAGGCGCGGCGCGACGGTCACCGTCTCCAGACGACGTGCTCGTCCACGCGGCGCAGTCTAGGCGGGCGCACCGAGCGCGACGGTTACGATCTCGAACGGCCGGAACGGGATGACGACCTCGTCGCCGACGACCTGCGCCGGGGCGCGGCGGTCCTCCAGCAGGTTGGTGAACCACGCCTTGGTGAACGGCACGCCGACGCGCAGGCGCGCCGTGCCGCGCGCGCCGTGGGCCTCGTAGAGGCGGACGATCAGCTCGTCGCCGTCCTCGGCGCGCTTGACGGTGTCGACGAGGACACCGGGAGCGTCGGTCGAGAACCACGAGTGCGGCGCCCCCACTCCCTCGCCGAGCAGCAGCGGGGCGTTGAAGCACAGGGCCTCCACGGTCACGCCGGCCTCCTGCCAGCCCCCGCGATGGGGATGGATCGCGAAGGCCAGCTCGTGGTGGCCGACGTCGGCCTCGGGGTCCGGCCACCGCGGCGAGCGCAGGAGCGTCATGCGCATCTCGGCTCCGTGGACCGACCAGCCGTAGGTCGCCGCGGACAGCAGGGCGACGCCGAAGCCGTGCTCGGAGAGGTCGGCGAAGCGGTGGCCGGGGACCTCGAACTGCGCGAGGTCGCGGCGCGTCGAGTAGTGCGTCGGGCGCTCGACGACGCCGAACTGCATCTCGTAGGTCGCGCGTGGGGCGTGCACGGCGACCGGGAAGCGCACCTTCAGCGCGCGCCGGTCCTCGTGCCAGTCGATCGCGCACTGGAACTCCAGCCGCCCGGACTCCGCGTCCAGCCGCACGGTCTGGAGCATCCGGCTGCGCCGCCCGATCGGGCGCTCGAAGGCCAGCTCCGCGCGGAGCGGGTCGGCGAGCGTCACCTCCGCACTGGTGGCCGCCGGGCAATCGCTGCGGGTCTCCAGATGGAACGGGTCGAGATCCCAGGCCTCGAAGGCGGTGGGGCGATCCTCGTAGAGCTCGAGCGCGTTGCCGGGGGCCGCCATGGCCTCGCGCCCGCTGGCCACCTCGACCAGCGACAGCAGCGTGCCGTCGCGGCTCAGGGCCGCGCGCAGGCGCCCGTTGTCGAGCACGAACCCCTCGTCGTCGCGCGCGACGCGCACGGCCGCGCCGGCGTCGACCAGCCGCCCGACGCCGCACGGCGGCGCCTCGGCCATCCGCAGGCCGGCGGCCGTCGACACCACCTCGCGGCGCTTCACGCCGACGGTGTTGACGACCTCGCCGGATGCCAGCCGGTCGCGGATCGCGCCGGCGATCCCCTCGACCTCGGCCAGGTCGCGCTCGGCGCGCGCGTGGACCTCGCCGATCGACGAGCCCGGGAGGATGTCGTGGAAGTGGTTGAGCAGGAGCGTGCGCCACGCACCGTCGAGCTCCTCACGCGGCCACGGCCCGTCGGCGACGGCGGCGAGCAGCTCGGCGTCGTGCAGAGCGCGCTCCGCACGCCGGCTCGCGCGCTTGGTGCGCGCCTGCGTGGTGTACGTGCCGCGGTGGTACTCGAGGTAGAGCTCGCCGACCACCTCGGGCCACTGCGCCTCGTCGGCCAGCGCTGCGAAGAAGGCCTCCGGGTGGCCGATCGTCGTGCGCGGGACGTCCTGCAGGTCCCCGACCCGCGCGAGCGTCTCGAGCATCTGCGCCGTCGGCCCGCCGCCACCGTCGCCCCAGCCGAAGACGAGCAGGCTGCGCGCCGACAGCGCGTGGTCCTTGAAGTCGCGCGCCGCGCGGCGCAGCTCGGGCACGGTGACCTCGGCGTTGTAGGTATCGGCCGGCGGGAAGTGCGCGAGCACGGCCGAGCCGTCGATCCCCACCCAGCGGAAGGTGTGGTGCTCGGGCGGGTTGAAGCGGTTCCACGAGAGCTTCTGCGTGAGGAAGCCCTCGATCCCGGCGCCGCGCATGATCTGCGGCAGCTGGCCGTTGTAGCCGAAGACGTCGGGATTCCAGAACACCCGTGCCCGGCGCCCGAGCTCGTGCTCGAAGAAGCGCTGGCCATAGAGGAACTGGCGCACCAGCGACTCCCCGGCCGGCAGGTTGCAGTCCGGCTCGATCCACGTGCCGCCCACCGCGAGCCACTGCCCGGCGGCGATCCGCTCGCAGATCCGCGCCCACAGCCCGGGCGCGCGGTCGCGGATCCACGCGTACTGCTGGGCCTGCGAGCAGGCGAAGCGGTAATCGGGGTAGCGCTCCATGAGCCGCAGCTGGGTGGCGAAGGTCCGCACGCACTTGCGGAAGGTCTCCTCCAGCGGCCACAGCCACGCCGTGTCGATGTGGGCGTGACCGATGGCGGTGATCTCGTGCGTCCGGGTCGCGTTGCGCCGCTCCTTCAGCAGCGGGCCGAGCATCGCGCGGGCGCGCAGCCACGTCGCGCGGTCCGCGGCGTCCCACGCGTTGCAGAAATGATTGAGCTCGCGCAGCAACTCGCCCCGCCAGGCGGGGTCGACTCCCGGCTCGCCCATCAGCTCGACCAGGACGTCGAGGTCGCGGGAGAGCGCCCACGCCTCGCGGTCGAAGCGCGCCAGCGCGCAGCGCTCCAGGCGAAACGGTGCGGCGGGCGCGACCGCCTCGTGGGGCTGGGGATGCAGGTCGGACCACCCGAAGAGCCCGTTGCAGGCGATCTCGACGCTCGCGCTCAGCGGCTCCCCGGCCGCGGCGCGCGCGGCGAGCATCGCGTCGGGGCGGACGTACGCGCCCCCGCTGACCAGCCCCTGGACCGGCTCGCCGTCGAGCCACAACGTGGCCTCGGAGTTGGTGACGAGCAGGAGGTCGACCTGCTCGCCGTCCCACTCCGCGGGCACGCGCGCCTGCACCGCGAGCCACCATGTCGCCCACAGCGGGCCGAGCGCCATCCCGGGCGTCGCGTCGGTGTACTCGAGCGCGGCCGCCTCGGCGGCCGCGATGCGCCCGACCGGTCCCGCGATCCGCATGCGGTCGGGCGCCCGCGTGTCGGCGTGCACGAGCTCCCTTGCGAGGCGCGCGACCTGGCGCACGCGCTCGCGCGTGTAGTCCGGGTGGGCGAGCAGGGCCGAGATGCTAGGCGGCTGTCGCTTCGTGCGTCCAGCGTTGTGAGGGCGTGCCGTCCGGGCGTACGAGCAGCGCGCCGCGCCCGCCGATGCCGATCGCCCGCGCGCTGACGGCGTCCAGGCGGCGCACGACGACCGGCGGCCCGCCGCCGGCCCGGGCGGCCGACGGGGTCGAGTCGGGTCCGGTGAACAGCGTGAGCCCGGGGCCCAGGAGGTCCAGCGTGGACACGCGCCCCTGGGCGGTGGAGACCCATACGTGCGGGATGCGGCCTCCGAGATCGACGTGCAGCTCGTCGGCCGTCTCGCGGGTGGAGCCGTCGGGATCGGCGGACCGCGCGACGTTGTGCGCGGCGATCGGCCGGCGCTCGGCCTCGTGGGTGTCCAGCAGCTCGGGCCCGGCCCAGCCGCGCAGCACCCAGCCGAGCTTCCAGCCCAGATCGTGGCCACCGCGGATCGCGGTGTTCATCCCGGTGCCGCCGCGCGGGGTCACGCGGTGGGCGGCGTCGCCGGCCAGGAAGACGTTGCCGGCGCGGAAGCGGTCGGCCAGCTGGGCGGCGAAGCTGAAGGCGCCGGTGCGCTCGATCGAGACTCGAGATCGGCGATGCCCGCGGCGACGCGGATGCGCTCGACGAAGCGTTCCGCGGTCCACGTGCCGAGGTCTCGAGCGTCGACCCACAGTCCGTAGCCCCAGCGGTCCCCGCGGCCCGCGGGCAGGAACACCCCGGCGCCCTCGGGGTGCTCGACGGAGTAGATGCCGTAGCGGTGCTCGCCGACGAGGCGCCACAACGGCGCTCGGAACAGCGCATTGACGACGCGGGCGCGGGCTGTCCGCCGACGCGGTCGCCCGCGTCCTCGTCGACAGCGCCGAGCGCAGCGTCCTCGCTACGGTCGTGGAGTGGACAAACCGCTGATCATCAACGTGGCCGACGCACCGGCCCTCAGCCACTCGCGCCGGGCGATGCTCATCGACTTCGAGCCCGACGAGGCGCCGTGGCCGGACACGGGCGTGAACATCCAGATCCTGCAGCCGGGCCGGCCCAACTGCCGCTACCACTCGGAGCCGGTGCAAGAGGACTTCCTGGTCCTGCACGGAGAGTGCATCGTCATCCTCGACGGCGAGGAACGGGTGCTGCGACAGTGGGACTTCGTGCACTGCCCGGCGGGTACCGAGCACGTCTTCGTCGGCGCCGGCGACGGGCCCTGCGCCGTGCTGATGATCGGCTCCAGGCGCGAGGACGCCGCCCACTACCCCGTCAACGAGGTGGCGGCCAAGCACGGCGCCTCGGTGACGAAGACGACGGACGAGCCCGACGAGGCCTACGCCGACTGGCGCCAGGAGCCGCGCCGCGCGGCACCCAACCCGTGGCCGCTGACGTGACCGGCGCTCAGCGCCGGGGGCCGTGCTGCGTCACGGTCAGGCCCACCGGGGCCGGCTGATCGGCGGCCGCCGTGAGCGCGTCCAGGCGCTGGTGGAACGCGCGCCCGACCCGCAGCGCGTGCGCCTTCGCCAGCTCGGCGCGGTCCCCGGCGAACAGCTCGTCGACCGTCGCCGACCAGAGCGCCAGCCAGCGCTCGAAGTGCCCAGCGCGCAATCGGACCTTCGCATGCAGCTCGGCATGCGGGCGGAACGCGCCACCGCCGTAGGACTGCGCGCCGAGCAGGATGGTCTCCCAGAAGGACGTGATCCGCGGGACGTGGGCCTCGAGATCGAGCTTGGCGACGTCGACGAAGATGAAGCCGATGATCGGATCCTGCAGCGCGCGCCCGTAGAAGGTGCGCACGAGCCGCTCGCAATCGGCGCGGCTCTCGATGTCGCTCAGGCCGTCGGGCACAGTCACGCCGACCACTATGGCGGGCGAGGCGCCCGTACAGTCCTGCAGATGAAGGGCAAGCTCTTCGGGCCGGGCGACGGTGAGGTCCTCGCCATGGGGTCCGAACACCATCACGATCAAGGCGAACAGCGAGATGACGGGAGGCACGTTCTTCCTGTCGGAGACCTCGATCGCAGCCCGGGCCCCGGGCCCGCCGCCGCACACGCACGACACCATCACCGACATGTTCTACGTGCTCGAAGGCACGCTCACCGTGCTGCTGGGCGACGAGGCGCACGCCGCCGGCCCCGGTGCGTTCGTGTGCGCGCCCCCCGGGGTGGTGCACACGTTCCGCAACGACTCCGACGAGCCGGTGCGGTTCCTCAACGCGAACACGCCGGGCGGATTCGAGTTCTACATGCGCGAGCTGTCAGCCAATGCAGCCGACGGGCCGATGACCTCCGAGCAGATCGGTGCGATCGCCGCGCGTTACGACTTCACACCGGTCGCCGGCTGATCATTCGGCATCGGGCCACGGCGTCTCGGCCCTGACCCCGTCGCCGCCTTCGGGCTTCGGGCCGCCGACGGCGATCAGCTCCAGGCCGTCGGGCCCGGCCTCGAAGGCGCGCACGACCTCCGGGCCCACGCGGATGACGTCCCAGAGGCGGACGTCGCGCAGCTCGTCGTCGAGGCGGACGCGGCCCGAGCCGGCGATCACGACGTAGGCCTCCTCCTGCTCGCGGTGGCTGTGGCCTCCGTGATTGCGCGTGTCCGGCGCATACCGCCAGTGGCTGACGCCCAGGTCACGGGAGTCGAGGTACTTGCGACTGAAGCGGCCCTCGACGCCGGGGATCTTTCCTTGGACGTCGTCGTCGATCTCGAGCAGGTTCACGATGGTGTAGCCGGGCACGGGTTCTCCTCTCGGTGTCCGCGCATCATCGCTCAGACCCATTCAGCGCACCCCACACGCGCAGCGGCGTCATCGGCAGGTCGCGCAGGCGCAGGCCGGTCGCGGCCGCGATCGCGTTGGCCACCGCGGCGGGCACGCCGACGACCGGCGGCTCGCCGACGCCCTTGGCCCCGAACGGTCCGTCGGGGGCCGGGACCTCGACGATCTCGGCGTCGATCGGCGGCACGGTGTCGATGCTGGGCATGGCGTACTCGACGAAGGAGCCGGTGCGCAGCTGGCCGGTGTCGTCGTAGGCGAGCTCCTCGAACAGGGCCCACCCCAAGCCCTGGGTGACCCCGCCGACGAGCTGCCCGGCGACGAGCGCGGGGTTCAGCGCGCGCCCGACGTCCTGGGCGATGACGTGATGCAGCAGCGTCACCGCGCCCGTCTCGCGGTCGACGCGCACGTGGGAGAGGTGCGCCGCCGCGCCGGGGGCGCGGCTGGTCTGCGCCGTGCCGCCATAGCCCTCGACCGGCGCGTAGGGGCTGCCGAACTGCAGCACCTTGGAGGCGAGCTCGGCCACCGTCACGCCGCGGTCGGGCGAGCCGACCGGCCGCACGGCGCCGTCGACCAGCTCGAGGTCCTCGGGCGCGATCTCGAGCTCGGTGGCGGCCACCTCGAGCAGACGCTCGCGCGCCTGCTCGGCCGCGCGCTGCACCGCGCGCCCGACCGTGTAGATGACCTTGCTGCCGCCGCTGAGCCCGGCGTAGGGCGACCCGGCGGTGTCGCCGGCCACGACGCGCACCGACTCGTGGTCGAGCCCGAAGGCCTCGGCCGCGATCGACTGGAAGACCGTCTCGGTGCCGCTCATGTCGACCGCGCCGGTGACGATGGTCAGGCGGCCGTCGGCGTCCAGGCGACAGCTCGCCGCCGCCGGCTCGAGGCCGCCGGGCCACCAGCCGATGGCCACGCCGACGCCCTCGCCCTCGGGCAGCTCTCCGCGGCGCGCCCACAGCGGGTGCGCCTGGACGCGCTCCAGGCACTCGGCGGCGCCGAAGACCGGGAAGGGCTGGCCATCGAGGCCGGGGTCGCCCTCGTGCAGGACGTTGCGCAGGCGCAGCTCGATGGGGTCGAGGCCGAGCTCGCCGGCCAGCTCGTCGATCAGCGTCTCGATCGCGAAGGCGGCCGGCGGGGCGGACGGCGCGCGATAGGCGCCGAAGCCGACGCGGTTGGTGAGCACGCCGTAGGAGGCGATGTCGCGCGCCTGCCAGCGATAGGGGCCGGACGCCAGCAGCGCGGCGAGCGCCTCGAAGCCGAACTCGTCGTTGCTGCCGCGATCGAGCACGATCCGCCCGCGGACCGCGGTGAGGTCGCCCTCGGCCGTCGCGCCGGCCTCGAGGTCGATGAGCTCGCCGGGCGCCGGGTTGGAGGCGGCGAAGTCCTCCATGCGCGTGAGCGCGAGGCGCACCGGGCGCCCGAGCGTGACCGTGGCGGCGGCGGCCAGCGGCTCGCAGATCATCAGCTTGCCGCCGAAGGCGCCGCCCAGTGGCGCCGGGCGCACCCGCACGCGGTCGTGCGACCAGCCGAGCAGGTCGGCAAGCTGCTGGCGCGTGCTGAAGGCGCCCTGCGTGCTGCTGCTGATCACGAGCCCGCCTTCGGGCTCCAGCCACGCCGTGGCGACCTGCGGCTCGATGTAGCCCTGATGGATCCAGCTCGTGCTGAAGCGCCCCGCCACGGCGGCCGCGCCACCCGCCAGCGCCGCCGCCGCGTCCCCGGCGACCATGCGCTGGCGCCCGGCGACGTTGTCGGACAGGTCCTCCGCCGCGTCGTCGTCTTGGTCGCCGCCACCCGCCGCGGCGTGGGCGCCGCCGACGTCGGCGCCGTCGCCGGCCGCGACGTCGATCCGGGCCCGGGCCGCGCCGGGCGCCATCGCGGTCTCGAGATCGAGCGCGGCCTCGAGCGGCTCGATGTCGACCATGACCAGGTCGACGCCGTCGGTGGCCGCCGCCTCGCTCTCGGCCACCACCAGCGCCACCGGCTGGCCCGCGTACACGACCTCATCGCGGGCAAGGGGCTGCCCCGCCCGCCCGGCCGCCCCTTCGGCGAACGGCAGGTCGGCCGCGGTGAGCACCGCGACGACGCCCGCGACGCCCAGCGCCGCCTCGCCGTCGATGCGCGCGATCCGCCCGTGGGCCTCCGCGGCGAGCACCAGGCGCGCGTGCAGCAGGCCCTGCACGGGGACGTCGGCCGCGTAGCGCGTGGACCCGCGGACCTTGCCCTCGCCGTCGGCCCGGCGGCGTGGAACTCCTATCGCAGTGCTCGTGGTCGCCATGAGGACAAGCTAGCGTTGCGCCCGATGCGGCATGTCGTCGGCGACGTTCCCCTGGGCGGAAGCCCGTTTCCCCCGATCGCGGACTACGCGTTCCTGTCGGACTGCGAGGTCTGCGCGCTGGTGGCGCCGAGCGGCAACGTCGAGTGGATGTGCCTGCCGCGCTTCGACGGCCCGTCGATCTTCGGGGCCATGCTCGACCGCGACGCCGGCGGGTTCCGGCTCGCGCCGGTGGACACCGCGGTGCCCGCGGGCCAGCGCTACCTTCCGGGGACGATGGTCCTGGAGACGACGTGGGGCACCCGCACGGGCTGGGTCATCGTGCGCGACGTGCTGCTCATCGGCCCCTGGCACCACGACGACGAGCGCTCCAACACCCACCGGCGCTCGCCGACCGACAACGATGCCGACCACGTGCTGCTGCGCACCATGCGCTGCGTCAACGGGCGCGTCGAGATGCACATGGAGTGCGAGCCGCGCGTGGACTACGGGCGCAGGTCGGTCACCTGGGAGTACGCGGGGCCGGGCTACGGCAAGGCGGTCGGCCGCGCCCTGGACGACCCCGTCGAGCTGACGCTGAGCACGGACCTGCGCATCGGTTTCGAGGGCGGGCGCGCCCGCGCGCGCACCACCCTGCGCGACGGCGACACCGCGTTCGTCGCGCTGTCGTGGAGCGACCACGGCGGCCCGGAGACCTACGACGACGCCTACCACCGGCTCGTGTTCACCGCCGACTACTGGCACGAGTGGCTCAGCCACGGCGAGTTCCCCGACCATCCGTGGCGCACCTACCTGCAGCGCAGCGCGCTGACGCTCAAGGGGCTGACCTACGCGCCGACCGGGGCGATGATCGCCGCCGCCACCACCTCGCTGCCCGAGACCCCCGGGGGCGAGCGCAACTGGGACTACCGCTACGCGTGGATCCGCGACTCGACCTTCATGCTCTGGGGCCTCTACACGCTGGGCTTCGACGAGGAGGCCAACGACTTCTTCTACTTCATCCGCGACGTCGCCGCGAAGACCAACGACGAGCTGCAGATCATGTACGGCATCGGCGGCGAGGAGACGCTCACCGAGGAGATGCTGCTGCACCTCGACGGCTACGAGCACGCCCAGCCGGTGCGCGTGGGCAACGGCGCGTTCGCGCAGAGGCAGCACGACGTCTGGGGCGCCCTGCTGGACTCGATCTACCTGCACACCAAGTCGCGCGACGGCCTGGCCGAGTCGACGTGGGAGATCCTCTGCAAGCAGGTCGAGCACGCGATCGCCGCCTGGCGCGAGCCCGACCGCGGGATCTGGGAGGTGCGCGGCGAGCCGCAGCACTTCACCTCCTCGAAGGTGATGTGCTGGGTGGCCTGCGACCGCGGGGCGCGCCTGGCGCGCCTGCGCGAGGACCACGAGCGCAGCGACCGCTGGCAGGAGGCCGCCGACGAGATCCACGCCGACATCTGCGAGCACGGCATCGACGAGCGCGGGGTCTTCCGCGCGCACTACGGCACCTCCGCCCTCGACGCCTCGTGCCTGCTGATCCCGCTCGTGCGCTTCCTGCCACCCGACGACGAGCGCGTGATCGCCACCGTCAACGCGATCGCGGATGAGCTCACGGTCAACGGCCTGGTGCAGCGTTACCACGTCGAGCAGACCGACGACGGCCTGTCGGGAGACGAGGGCACCTTCGCCATCTGCTCGTTCTGGCTGGTCAGCGCCCTGGCCGAGATCGGCCAGCACGATCGCGCTCGCGCGCTGTGCGAGAAGATGCTCGGCTTCGCCTCGGGCCTGAACCTCTATGCCGAGGAGATCGACGCGCGCTCGGGGCGCCACCTGGGCAACTTCCCGCAGGCCTTCACCCACCTGGCCCTCATCAACGCGGTGATGCACGTCATCCGCGCCGACCACGATCTCGCCGCCTCGCAGCCGCTGCTCGAGTCGCGCCGTGAGGAGATCATCACCCCATGAGTGCTCCGATAGTCACCCGCTGCGCCGACCGCGAGGCGGTCGCCGCGCGCGTCGCCGAGGTCATGGCCGCCGCCATCGACGGCGCCCGCACGATCCACGGCGCGGCGCACGTCGCGCTGTCCGGGGGCTCGCTCGCGCGCGCCTACGAGCTGGTCGGCCCGGAGCTGCCCGAGTGGCGCGACGTGCACCTCTGGTACGGCGACGAGCGCTGCGTGGCGCTCGACGACGAGGAGTCGAATCACCGCCTCGCGACCGAGCACCTCGACGCCCCCGACGCGACCTGGCACCCGGTCCCCACCCACCTGGGCTGCGACGAGGCGGCCGTCGCCTATACGCGGGAGATCGCCGACGTCACGCTCGACGTCGCGGTCAACGGCATGGGGCCCGACGGGCACACCGCGTCGCTCTTTCCCGGCTTCCCGCACGTCCACGCCGACGGCGTGTGCGTCGCGGTGCACGGCTCGCCCAAGCCGCCGCCCGACCGCGTGACGCTCACGCTGGCGAAGCTCAACGCCTCCCGCCGGATCCTGCTCGCCGTCGCGGGCGCCGACAAGGCGCCGATGCTCGCGCGCGTGATCGCGGGCCCGGATCCCGAGGTACCCGCCTCCCTCCTGGACCGCGGCCGGCTGGAGATCATCGCCGACGGGGCGGCCCTCGATGGCTGACGAGATCTGGCTGCTGCGCCACGCCGAGACCGAGTGGTCGCGGACGGGCAAGCACACCGGGCGCACCGACATCCCGCTCACCGACCACGGACGCGAGGTCGCGCGCTCACTGCGCGCGCGCCTGGAGGGCCGTTCCTTCGCCCTCGTGCTGTGCTCGCCGCTCTCCCGCGCCCGCGAGACCGCACAGCTCGCCGGCCTCGAGCCGTCGGCCCTCGACGACGACCTCCTCGAGTGGGACTACGGCGAGTACGAGGGCCTGACCACCCCGGAGATCCGCGCCGAGCGCCCGGACTGGTACCTCTGGCGCGACGGAACGCCGGGCGGCGAGGGCCCTGAGGGGGTCGCCGCGCGCTGTGACCGCGCCATCGTCCGCCTGCGCGCGACCGAGGGCGACATCGCGGTCGTCGCCCACGGGCACATCCTGCGCGCCCTGGCGGCGCGCTGGGTCGACTCCCCCGTGGCCCTCGGCGGCCACCTGCACCTGGGCACGGGCGCGGTCTCGGTGCTCGCCTATGAGCGCGAGGTGTCCGTCATCAGTCGCTGGAACGGCTAGATCGGGACCCGCCGCGGCGGCCAGCCGTCGGGCAGGACGCGGCCGGACGGCGTGCGATCGAGCAGCTGCCAGGTCGGGTTGAGCGCGTCGGTGCCGCGGTCGTAGGCCGAATAGGTGTGGTAGACGACGCCGTCCTGCAGCGCGAAGCAGCTCAGAGCCATGAGCTCGGTCCTGCGCAGGTCGATCTCGCCGGCGTGCCTGGCGGTGGCGAAGTTGAAGCCCGTGCCGGCCTCGCGCTCGGCCTCGGTGAAGGCGCCGAAGTCGCGGTTGAAGTCGCTGCCCGCCGAGGACACCCACGGGAACGTCCATCCCTGGCGCGCCTTGTACGCGCGGATGTCCTCCAGAGGCGCCCGCGACGCGCACAGGAAGGTCACGCCGCGATTCGCGAGGTAGAAGACGGCCCCGCCGAAGTGGTCGGCGGCGAACGTGCAGCCGGGGCAGCCCTCGGGCTCGTTGGGTCCGAACATGAAGTGGTAGACGATGAGCTCGGGCCGGCCCTCGAACAGCTCGGCGAGCGTCCTGCTCCCGTCCTCGGTGTCGAAGCGGTACTCCTGCTCCACGGGCACCCAGGGCAGCTCGCGGCGCAGGCCCGCGAGCTCGTCGCTGCGGCGGGTCAGCTCCTTCTCCTGTTCGAGCAGCGCGACGCGCGCCGCCAGCCACTCCTCACGGGTTCCGATTCGATGTGCTGCGCTTGCCATCAGGCCTCCTGGGGGTCGCGGAACGTCCTACGGGCTCAGACCACGCCGGGGGTGCGGACTCATCGCGAGCCGTGAGCCGCCGGAGCGGACGATGGGATCATGCGCCGCGGTGAGCGCTCCCCCGCCGCGGTGGGAACCACAACACGCACTATCACCCGCTGATCCTGGGCGCCGTACCGGACGGCTGCCGGCGCAGCCTCGACGTCGGTTGCGGCGAGGGCATGCTCGCGCGCGACCTGCGGCGCGTCGTGCCGCACGTCACCGCCATCGACCGCGACGCGGCGAGCATCGACGTGGCCCGGCGCCAGGACCCGGGCGGCGAGGTCGAGTACGTCGTCGGCGACTTCATGACCCACCCGTTCGCGCCCGCGTCGTTCGACCACATCGCCTCGATCGCTGCCCTGCACCACATGGACGCGGTTGCCGAGCTTCGGCGCATGCGCGGGTTGCTGGCGCCGGGCGGCACGCTGGCGATCGTCGGGCTGGCCCGCAACCGCTATCCCGCGGACCTGCCGTTCGCCCTCGCCGGCGCCGTCGGGCATCGCGTCCACACGCTGAGCAGGCCCTGCTGGGAGGACGCGGCCCCGAGGCTATGGCCGCCGCCGGCGACCTTCGGCGAGACCCGCCGGCTGGCCCAGCGCGTGCTGCCCGGCGTGCGCTACAGGCGGCGGCTGCTCTTTCGCTACTCCCTGGTGTGGACCAAGCCGGCGTAAGGGGTCGTCCGCGGTCGTCGGCGCCGCAACTACCGCCCGCGCGGCCCCAGGCCCGGGTCGGTGATGCTGCCCCCGCGCCGGCGGCGGATGAGGTAGACGATCAGCGTCGCCGCCGCGACCGAGACGACGATGCCGCCGGCGTTGCGGCCGCCGGTGATGGCCAGCATGACCAGGCCGCCGATGAACGAGCCGGCCAGGCCGATCAGGATCGTCATCCAGATGCTCATCGGGTCGGGCCCGGGAAGCGCCAGGCGCGCCAGCCCGCCGACGATGAGGCCCGAGAAGGCGAGGACGATGAGGTAGACGAGGAGGCCCATGCCGGGACCGTAGCGCCTGGCGCATGGGCTTACGCCGCCGGCGCCCGGGGCACCACTGCCCCTCCACCCGACGACGAGGAGCGCGATGCGACACCTGGGCAGGCACATGAGGATCGGACTGGCGGCGGCACTCGCCTGCTGCGCGGCGGCGCTGACTCCCGCGATGGCGTCGGCCGACGTCTCCGACCTGCTGCCCGCGGTATCCCCACCCGGCGCCAACGACTTCACCTGCCGGCCGGCGGCGGCGCATCCCGCGCCCGTCGTCCTCGTGCACGGCACCTTCGAGGGCGCGGCCGACAACTGGGCCACGGCTTCGCCGAAGCTGAAGGCCGCCGGCTACTGCGTCTTCGCGCTGGAGTACGGCAACCGCGGCACCGGGGACATCGCCGCGTCGGCCGGCCTGGGCGGCGCCGGCAAGGTCGACGACCTCGTCGGGCTCGCGCCCTCCAACCACGGCACGACCAACCCGGCCGCGATCGCCGCCGGCGCCACGTTCTGCCCGGCCTGCGAGCAGCAGACCGCCGGCTCGGCCTTCCTCACCCAGCTCAACGCGGGCGACGAGACGCCCGGAGCCGTCTCCTACACGCAGATCGAGACGCGCTACGACGAGGTCGTGACCCCGTACACGTCGGCCTTCCTCGCGCCCGGTCCCCGGACGGCCAACATCCTGCTGCAGGACGCCTGCCCGGCCGAGGTCATCGACCACCACGAGATGCCCAACGACGGGCTCGCGATCCGCTGGGCGCTGCAGGCCCTCGCGCGTTCGGGCCCCGCGGACCCGGCGCACCCGCCGAGCTGCGTCTGAGCATGGACGAACCCCGCGGGCCGGTAAGCCCGCGGGGCTCGACGTGCCTTCGTCCCACCCGGAAGGCGCTCCTAGCGAGCGGGCTCCGGGACGGGCTCGTGGGAGATGCGCGGCAGCCAGCGCAGGCCCTTGGGCAGGTACCAGTTCCAGTCGCCCAGGAGCTTCATCGTGGCCGGCAGCAGCACGGCGCGCACGAGCGTCGCGTCGAGCAGGATCGCCACCGACAGGCCGATGCCCATCATCTTGAAGTCCAGCGAGCTCAGCGTCGCGAAGATCGCGAACACGCCGACCATCACGATCGCCGCGCTGGTCACCGTCGAGGCCGTGGCCTTGATCCCGTAGGCGACCGCGTCCTCGGTCTTCATGCCGCGGTCGTAGGCCTCGCGGATCCGGCTGAGGATGAACACGTGGTAGTCCATCGAGAGCCCGAAGAGGATCACGAACAGGAACAGCGGCAGCCAGCTCACGACGCCCCCGTTGGACTTGTAGCCCAGGAGGTTCTGGAAATGGCCGTCCTGGAAGATCCAGGTCAGGATGCCGTAGGACGCGCCCACTGACAGCAGGTTGAGGATGATCGCCTTGATCGGGATGACGATCGAGCGGAAGGTCACCAGCAACAGCAGGAAGGCCAGCGACAGCACGAACGCGAACACGATGGGCGCGTGGGCCTTCACGAGGTCGTTGAAGTCGTTCGTGCCCGCCGCGATGCCGGTCACGTAGGCGCTCTTGACCCCCGGAGCCGAGCCCACCGTCTGGTCGACGATCCCTCCGCGCAGCGCGGTCAGCGCGTTGGCCGAGGCGTTGTCGGTTCCGTCCCCCTTCATCGGGATCGAGATGGACGCGACGTGCTTGTCGGCGCTGACGTCGATGGTCAGCGGGCCGTTCATCGTGCCCGTCGCGAAGGCGCGGTCGCCCATCTTCTGCGTCGCGGCCTGGATCTGCGGCGTCGTCACGTCCTTGGCCTCGATGGCCACGACGGCCGGGATCTGCCCGCCCGGGAAGGCGGCCTGCTCACGGTCGTAGACCTTCATGACGTCGAGCTTGCGCGGCAGGTCGTCGGTGCCCGTGAGCACTGTGTGCATCCCGAAGGCCGGCAGGGCGAGCACGATCAGGATGCCGGCCGACGCGACGGCCGACAGCACGGGGCGCTTGAGCACCTTGGTCAGGATCCAGTCCCACACGCGGCTCTCGCCGCTGCTGTTGCGCCTGCCGTGCAGGAAGGGCACGCGCCCCTTCTCGATGCGGTCGCCCAGCCAGGCGAGCACGGCCGGCACGACGGTGACCGAGCCGATCATCGCGACCGCGACGACCATGATCGCGCCGACGCCGAGCGCGGTGAAGGTCCGCCCACCGGCGAAGAACATGCCGGCCATGGCGACCATCACCGTGAAGCCCGACACGAGCACCGCGCGGCCCGACGTGGCCGCCGCCGTGTGGACGGCCTCCAGCTTGCTCGCGCCGCGCGCCTTCTCCTCGCGTTCGCGGCGCAGATAGAACAGCGTGTAATCGACCCCCACCGCCAGGCCGACCAGCAGGATCACCGAGCTCACGGTGTCGTCCATCGGCACGAACTGGCTGGGGATCGCGACCAGGCCGAGCGTGGCCATGACCGCGGTCAGCCCGAGCAGCAGCGGAACGCCGGCCGCGACGAGCGCGCCGAAGGCGAGGATGAGGATGATCAGCGTGATCGGCAGCGAGAGGAACTCGGCCTTCTTGAAGTCGTCCTTGAACGACTTCGAGAGCGCCTTGTTGGCGCTGGCGTCGCCGAACTGCCCGACGAAGACCTTCGGGTTGGCGGCCTTGACCTTGGTCACCGAGGCGACCACCGGGTCGATGCGCTTGCTCGTCTGATCGTCGTCGCCGCGGACCTTGAACTCGACGAGCACCGAGCGCCCGTCCTTGGAGACCTGGCCCTCGTTGCCCTTGGCGTAGGGCGACTTGATCTCCGCGACGCCCTTCTGGCTCGAGACGCCCGCGATGACGTCGTCGACCGCCTTGCGCACGGCCGGGTCGGTCGCCTTGCCGCCCTTGGCGGCCTGGACGAGGACGGTCTCGTTGGCCTGCTTGGGGAAGTGGTCGTCGAGAAGGCGATCGGCCTTGCCCGACTGCCCGATGTAGTCGTTCTGGTTGGCCGGCTTCTTGACGCCGATGGCGCCGCCGATGACGAAGGCGATGGCGACGAAGGCCAGCCAGCCCCAGATCGCCTTCTTGCGGTGCTGGGCGCTCCAGCGGCCCGCACGCGCAGCGAAAGTGTTCGAGTGCATGAGAGCAATGTCGCTGCGGGCGCGCGATCCCGCCATCCGGGTCACTGGCGTCTTGAGAGTGGGGCTAGCCCTACGTCCCCGTAACGATCAGCTGCTAACAACTGACTGAGGTCCTTTCCGCGATGCCCGACCCCCTCGTCGAAGCCCTCGCCGCCTCCCGCGAACGCACCTTCGCGATCGTCGCGCATCTCGACGATGCCCATCTCGAGCGCCAGATCGACCCGCTGATGAGCCCGCTCGTGTGGGACCTGGCCCACATCGCGGCCTACGAGGATCTCTGGCTCGTGCATCGCTTCGCCGGCCAGCCGCTGATGCACCCCGAGCTCGCCGCGCGCTATGACGCCTTCGAGACGCCGCGGGCGGTGCGCGGCGAGATCGAGCTGCTCGACGCGGACGGAGCCCGCGAGTACCTCGCCACCGTGCGCGAGCGCACGCTGGCCGCGATCGACGCCCGCGGCGTCGACCCCGTCGTCCACGAGATGGTCGTCCGCCACGAGCTCCAGCACACCGAGACGATGCGCCAGGCCATGCGCCTGGGAGGCGTGCTGGCCCCGGGCGAGCCCGTGCTCCAGACCTTCAACGGCGGAGCGCCGTCGCAATGGCTCGACATCCCCGCCGGCCCCACGCCCCTGGGCGCTCCCGACGGCGTCTTCGCCTACGACAACGAGCGCCCCCGCCACGGCGTCGAGCTCGGCCCCTTCCGCATCGCGCGACGGCCGGTCACCAACGCCACGTGGCTGCACTTCACCGAGGGCGGCGGCTACCAGCGCCGCGAGTGGTGGAGCGACGAGGGCTGGGCCTGGAAGGAGGACTACGACATCGCGAACTGTCCGGACGCAGAGGCGGGCCACCCGGACGCTCCGGTGTGCCACGTCTCCTGGTTCGAGGCCGACGCCTTCGCCCGCTCGCGCGGGGCCCGGCTTCCCACTGAAGCGGAGTGGGAGAAGGCGGCGACCTGGGCCCAAGGGGACCTCCAGGGCATCGGGCAGGTCTGGGAGTGGACCGCGTCGTGGTTCGGCGGCTACCCCGGCTTCGTCGCGCACCCGTATCGCGAGTACTCCGAGGTCTTCTTCGGCACGCAATACCGCGTGCTGCGCGGCGGATCGTGGGCGACGGACCCGCGCGTCGCCACCCCCAGCTTCCGCAACTGGGACCTCCCGCAGCGCCGGCAGATCTTCGCCGGCGTCCGCCTCGCCACCGACCCCGAGGAGAGCTGATGGCGCCCCTGCTGACCAGCGACGCGATCGTCGTCGAGTCCTACGTCGGCCCCAAGGACGAGCGTTCCCTGGCCGACGACGTGCTCGACGGTCTCACGAAGCCGTTCAAGGAGCTGCCGCCCAAGCACTTCTACGACGCCTACGGGGCGGAGCTGTTCGACCGTATCTGCGAGCTGCCCGAGTACTACCCTACGCGCGCCGAGCGCACGATTCTCGAGCAGAGCAGCGCGGAGATCGTGGCCGGCACGGGCGCGGCCGAGCTCGTCGAGCTGGGCTCGGGCACCGCAGCCAAGACGCGGCTGCTGCTGAGCGCGATGGCCGACGCCGGCACCCTGCGCCGCTACGTGCCCGTCGACGTCACCGAGTCGATGGTCGTCAGCTGCGCCGACGAGCTCGTCGACGAGTTCCCAGGGCTGCGCGTGCACGGCATCGTCGGCGACTTCGAGCGCCACCTGTCCCATGTCCCGCCGCCCGACGGCCCGCGCCTCGTGGCGTTCCTGGGCGGCACGATCGGCAACTTCACGCCGGGCTCGCGGCGGCGCTTCCTGCGCGGGATCGCCAAGCTCCTGCGCCCCGGGATCGACCACCTGCTCCTGGGCACCGATCTGGTCAAGGATCCCGCGGTGCTCGAGGCCGCCTACGACGACAGCACCGGCGTCACCGCCGAGTTCAACCGCAACGTGCTGCGCGTCATCAACCGCGAGCTCGACGCCGACTTCGACATCGACGCCTTCGAGCACGTGGCCTTCTTCGACCGCGAGCGCGAATGGATCGAGATGCGCCTGCGCGCCGAGCGGCGGATGGACGTGCACGTCGGCCGGCTGGGGCTCGACGTCTCCTTCGCGCCGCGCGAGGAGCTGCGCACCGAGATCAGCGCCAAGTTCACGATCAAGCGACTGGGCGCCGACCTGGCCGCCGCCGGCCTCGAGCTGCGCGACGTCCTCACCGACCCCGAGGAGCTCTTCGCGCTGTCGCTCAGCGCGCGGCCAGCGGGATGACGGCGCGCAGCCGCGTCCCCTGACCGCGCGGGCTGGTGACGGTCAGCGTCCCGTCCAGGGCCCCGACGCGATCGGCCAGCCCGCGCAGGCCCGAGCCCTTGTCCGGCGCGGCTCCGCCGATGCCGTCGTCGCTCACCTCGACCACGATGCGGTCCTTGGCGACCGTCACCGCCGCCGTGGCGGCCGATGCCTGCGCGTACTTGGCGACGTTGGTCAGCGCCTCGGCGACGACGAAGTAGGCCGCGGCCTCGATCGCGGGCGCCAGCCGGCCCGGCGGGGTCTCGAGGACCTCGACCGGGACCGTCGCGCGGTCCGCCAGTGCCTGCACCGCGGGCCCGAGGCCGCGCTCGGTGAGCACGGCGGGATGGATGCCGTGGGCCAGCTCGCGCAGCTCGGCGGAGGCCTGCGCGAGCCCGTCGCCCACGCGTTCCAGGAAGGCGACGGCGGCGTGCGGATCGCGCTCGGCGCGCGCCCGCGCCAGGCGGACCTCGAGCGCGAGCGCCACGAGGTGCTGCTGGGCGCCGTCGTGCAGGTCGCGCTCGATGCGCCGGCGCGCCGCGTCCGCCGCCTCGATGATGCGCGCCTGTGACGCGCGCAGCTCCTCCACGCGGGCGCGCTCGACCTCGTGGCGGCGCAGCGCCTCCTCGTTGGCCCGGCGCTCGGTGATGTCGAAGATCGCGCCGTCCATCCACTCCTCGCCGCGCGGCCCCTTGACGCGGTGGCCGCGATCGAGGACCCAGCGCAGCTCTCCGTCGGGGCGCTCGATGCGGTACTCCAGGTTGAACGGCTGACCGTCGTCGACGGCGTTCTGCGCCTTCTTCAGGACCGCCGCGCGGTCCTCGGAGCAGATGATGCTCATGATCGTGCGCCGCGCGTCGGCGCCGAGAAAGTCGCTCGCCGGGTAGCCCGAGATGCGCTCGATCTCGTCGCTGATGAGCTCCAGCGCGTAGTTGTCGTGCCACGCGGAGCGGTAGATGGCGCCGGGCACGTTGGCCATGAGCGAGCGCAGCATCGCCTCGCGGGCGTCGCGATCGATGAGGGCTCGCTGGCGGCGCCGGGCCATCGAGGCGAGCGTACCCGGCCGGCGAGCGCATGATCGCGTGGGCGTCCATAGGATGGCGCGCCATGGAGATCGAGGGCAACGGAGCACTGGTCGTCGGCGGAGCCTCCGGGCTGGGCGAGGCGACCGCGCGGCGCCTGCGCGCCCAGGGCGCGGCGCTGACGATCGCCGACGTCAACGCGGAGAAGGGTGCGGCGCTGGCCGACGAGCTGGGCGTCGGGTTCGTCGCCTGCGACGTGCGCGAGGAGGACCAGGTGCAGGCGGCCGTCGAGGCCGCGGCGGCGGCCGAGGGCGGCCTGCGCATCTGCGTCTGCTGCGCCGGCACGGGATGGGCGCAGAAGGTCGCGGGCTCGCGCGGGCCCCATCCGCTGGAGCCCTTCGCGGTCATCGTCGCCATCAACCTGATCGGCACCTTCAACGTGCTGCGGCTCGCCTCCAGCGCGATGCTGGCCAACGAGCCGCTCGAGGACGGCGAGCGCGGCGTGTGCGTCAACACCGCGTCGATCGCGGCCTACGACGGCCAGGTCGGCCAGGTCGCCTACAGCGCGTCGAAGGGCGGCGTCGTCGGCATGACCCTGCCCGCGGCCCGCGACCTCGCTTCGGCGGGCATCCGCGTCGTCACCATCGCTCCCGGCCTCTTCGACACCCCGCTGCTCGCAGCGCTCCCGCCCGAGGCGCGCGAGTCGCTGGGCAGGTCGATCCCGTGGCCGCCGCGCCTGGGCCTCCCGGCCGAGTACGCGCAGCTCGCGACGCACATCGTCGAGAACCGGATGCTCAACGGCGAGGTCATCCGGCTCGACGGGGCGTTGCGCATGGCTCCGCGCTGACCCACCGGGTCCAGCCGGCCCCGGGCGTGCCGATCACATGGGCAAAGCCACATGCCCGCCGAGAACCTCATCGCGATCAGCCGCCTCCAGCGGCTGATGGACATGACCGACCTCATGGTCGGCGATGCCGCCATGCCCAAGCTGCTCGAGGAGATCGCACACGTGCTCGAGGAGACCGCCGGGTTCGCCGGCGTGGTGATCAACGCCTACCGGCCGCAGTGGGATGACTTCCAGGTCACGAGCGTGGCCGGGTCGCCCGCGATGCGCGACGCGCTCCTGGGCGCGACCTACGACCGCGCGAACTGGCTGCCGATCGTGCTCGACGAGCGCTTCGCCCGCCGCGGCGCCTACTTCATCCCCGAGGGCGCCATCGACTGGAGCGCCAACGGCGCGCGCTACCTGCCCGATCTCGACGGCGGATCTGACCCCGACGCATGGCGCCCCGGCGACGAGCTCTTCGTCCCTTGCCGGGACTCGGCCGGGCAGATCCTGGCCGTCCTCTCGCTCGGTGAGCCGGTCAGCGGCCGGCGCCCGTCGGATCCCGACGTCGACTACCTCGTCGCGCTGGGAGCCTCGGCCGCGTGCGCCCTGGACCATGGCCAGCGCGCCCAGGAGGCCGCCCGCCACCGCGCCGCGCTCGAGGAGCTGCTCGCCGTCTCCTCCAGGCTGGCCTGCCAGGACTCGATCGAGCTGGTCCTCGAAGCGGTGTGCACCGGCGTGGTGCGCGCGCTCGGGTTCGCCAAGGTCGTCATCGAGCTCATCGACCCCGCGACGGGATCGTTGCGACCCCGCGCGAGCGTCGGCTGGCCCGCAGGCCAGGAACCGGACTGGACGGTGCCCGCGGCGGCCATCGGGCCGCTGCTCGACCCGGCGTTCGAGATCGGCGGCTGCTACCTGCTCCCCGAGGACACGGCGCGCGAACGCGCGCCCCTGTACGAGAACTACGTCTCAGAGCTCAACGGCCGCGGCCCGCTCGCGTGGGACCACCACCGGCTGTTCGTCCCGCTGCGCGACCGCACGGGCGACATCGTCGGTCGCATCTGGGCCGATGATCCCGAGGACCGCCTGCTGCCGTCGCGCTCGCGCCTCGAGGCGCTGGCGGTGTTCGCCAACCAGGCGACCATGGCGATCGTGACCGCCGGCCAGCTCGAGGAGCTGCGGGCACTCGCCCAGGAGGACCCGCTGACGGGACTGCCGAACCGTCGCGCCTTCATGCGCGACCTCGAGTCCGAGCTCGAGCGCACGCGACGCCACAGGCGCCCGCTCGCGCTCGTGCTGTGCGACGTCGACAACCTCAAGCACATCAACGACACGCAGGGCCACCCCGGCGGCGACCGCGCCCTGTGCGCTGTCGGGCGTGCCCTGCGCGAATGCCTGCGCGCGGGCGACACCGCCTTCCGCATCGGCGGCGACGAGTTCGCCGTGCTGCTGCCCGAGACCACCGCCGAGCAGGCGGCGATCGTCGCGGCCCGGATCGCGGCGGTGGCGCCGCACAGCGCCGATCGCATCCCGCGCCTGAGCTGCGGCATCGCCGCGGCACCGGGCGACGGCGACGACGCCGAGACCCTCATCGCCCGCGCCGATGCGGCGCTCTACGCCACCAAGCGCGCGCTGGCCGCGCTGGCTTAGCTCGGTAGGGTTGCGGGCCCATGACCCCCGCGTCCGCCGAGACCCCGCCGACCGTCACCGAGCACGAGAACGAGCAGATCCAGCGCGCGAACGAGACCGGCCTTCAGCCCGTCGTCTTCATCCACGGGCTGTGGCTGCTGCCCAGCAGCTGGGACCGCTGGGCGACCGTGTTCGAGGAGGCCGGCTACACCGCCCTCTCGCCGGGCTGGCCCGACGATCCGCAGACCGTCGAGGAGGCCAACGCCCACCCCGAGGTCTTGGCGCACAAGACCGTCGGACAGGTCGCCGACCACTTCGCCGAGGTGATCGGCAAGCTGACGAAGCAGCCGGCGGTCATCGGGCACTCCTTCGGCGGGCTGCTGGCGCAGATCATCGCCGGGCGCGGCCTGTCGGCGGCCGCGGTGGCCATCGACCCCGCACCCTTCCGCGGCGTCCTGCCGCTGCCGATCTCGTCGCTGAAGTCCGCGTCCCCGGTCCTCAGCAACCCCGCCAACCGCAACCGCGCGGTCCCGCTGACCTACGAGCAGTTCCGCTTCGGCTTCGCCAACGCGGTCGGCGAGGAGGAGGCCAAGCAGCTCTACGACGCCTTCGCCGTGCCCGCGCCCGGGGCGCCGCTCTTCCAGGCCGCCACGGCCAACCTGAATCCGTGGACCGAGGCCAAGGTC
This sequence comes from uncultured Actinomycetes bacterium, assembly GCA_963806015.1. GTDB lineage: Bacteria > Actinomycetota > Thermoleophilia > Solirubrobacterales > Solirubrobacteraceae > JAOPZW01. Next base: position 457,167 of record CAWDWM010000006.1, read on the forward strand.
AACAGCAAGAACCCCGACCGCGGCCCGCTGCTGATCATCTCCGGCGAGAAGGATCACACGGTCCCGCCGGCGATCGCCAACGCGGCCTACAAGAAGCAGAAGCGCAACGCGGGCGTGACGGAGATCGCCGAGATCCCGGGCCGCGGCCACGCGCTGACCATCGACAGCGGCTGGCGCGAGGTGGCCGACACGGCGCTGGCGTTCGTGAGACGCTTCGTCTAGGGATGGCCACGGGTCCAGCAACGATCACAGCAGAGGAGCGGCCGCTGCTGGCGGCGGCGCGAACGGGCGACGAGGATGCCTTTCGCCGGCTCGTCGAGCCCTACCGCGGCGAGCTGCATGCGCACTGCTACCGGATGCTCGGATCGGTCCACGACGCCGAGGACGCGCTGCAGGACGCGCTGCTGCGCGCCTGGCGCGGCCTGGCCCGGTTCGAGGGGCGCAGCTCGCTGCGCTCCTGGCTCTACACGATCGCCACCAACACCAGCCTGAACCTGATCGGCCGGCGGCCCAAGCGCGTGCTGCCGATCGACTACGGCCCCGCCGCGGACCCGCACGCCGGGCCGGGCGAGCCGATCGTCGAGTCGGTCTGGGTGGAGCCCTACGCCGACGACGCGCTTGGCCTCAAGGACGGTCTCGCCGGGCCCGAGGCCCGCTACGAGCAGCGCGAGAGCGTGGAGCTGGCCTTCGTCGCCGCGCTCCAGCACCTGCCGGCCAACCAGCGCGCCGTGCTCATCCTGCGCGAGGTGCTCGGCTTCTCGGCCAAGGAGACCGCCGAGACGCTCGACACGACCGTCGCGTCGGCCAACAGCGCCCTGCAGCGCGCCCGCGCCAGCGTCGAGGAGCGCCTGCCCGAGCGCAGCCAGCAGGCCACCCTGCGCGCTCTCGGCGACGAGCGGCTCAACGAGATCGTCGAGTCCTACATGAAGGCGTGGGAGAGCTGCGACGTCGACGCGGTGGTCGGGATGCTGACCGAGGACGCGTGCTTCTCCATGCCTCCCCTCGGGACCTGGTTCGGCCCTCGCGACAACATCGAGACCTTCCTCATCGGCTCGCCGATGTCGGGGCAATGGGACTGGCGCGCGGTGCGCGTGCGCTCCAACGGCCAGGAGGCGCTCGCCTTCTTCAGCTGGGACGAGGACGAGCAGGCCTACATGCCGTTCGCCCTCAACGTGCTCACCTTCCGCGGCGAGCTGATCAGCGACGTCACGGCGTTCATCGTCCGCACGCCGCCCGAGGAGGACGATCGCGAGATCATCGCGCGCATGCCCGAGCAGCCCACCGATCCGGCCCGGTTGCTGGTGGCCTTCGAGCGCTTCGGCGTTCCCGAGCGCCTGGAGCGATGATTCGCGCGGCGTCCCGCGGTCATTAAGACGAACCCGACGAAGGAGAACGTGATGAGCCTTCCGGAAGTCGTCTCACGCGAGGAGTGGCTGCGCGCCCGCAAGGAGCTGCTGGGCCAGGGAGAAGGAGCTGACCCGCAGCCGTGACGCGCTCAACGCCGAGCGCCGCAGGCTGCCGATGGTCGCGATCGAGAAGCCCTACGTCTTCGAGGGACCCGACGGCGACGCGACGCTGCTCGACCTGTTCGAGGGCCGCCGGCAGCTGATCCTCATCCACTTCATGTTCGATCCCCGCTGGGAGGACGGCTGCGCGAGCTGCACCGCCGGCGCCGACGAGATGTCGCCCGGCCTGATCGCGCACCTGAACGCGCGTGAGACGTCGCTGGCCTACGTCGCCCGCGCGCCGCTGGCCAAGATCGAGCGCTACAAGGCCAGGCGGGGCTGGACGTTCCCCTGGTACTCGTCCTACGGCAGCGACTTCAACTACGACTTCCACGTCACCGTCGACGAGTCGGTGGCGCCCGTGGAATACAACTACCGCACGCCGGAGGAGCACCACGCGGCGGGCACGGCGTACTACCTGGAGGGCGATCAGCCGCTCGAGCTGCCGGGTCAGAGCCACTTCCTGCGCGACGGCGAGCGCATCTTCCACACGTACTCGACGTTCGGCCGCGGCGGCGAGATGACCGGCGGGTCCTACTACTTCCTCGACCTCAGCGCCCTCGGGCGCCAGGAGGAGTGGGAGGAGCCCAAGGGGCGCGCCGACGCCGCGCGGGCCGCGGTGCCCGACTTCGCGACCTGAGCTGCGGCCTCAGGAGAGCGCCAGGGCGAGCACGCCCAACAGCGCAAGGACCAGCAGCGCGGCGACGATCCGCAGGGCGTCGTTGCGCCGCTGGCGCGCGCGGGCGCGGCGGCGCTCGGCGATCGCCGCGGCGCCGAGCAGTTCCTCGACGACCGGCGGCTGGAGGCCGAGCCGGCGCTCGCGGCACACCGCGAGCAGCTCCTCGGGCCGGCGCAGGTCGAGGACCTCCACGCCATAGGCCGCGGCCAGGCGATCGATCAGGAACGGATTGCGCCCGGGGAGCCGGACGAAGGCGTACGGGCGCCCGCGCTCGGCGCGGAAGCCCTCCTCGTGGACCTCGACGGCGCCGTCGACCTCGACGATGCCGGGGAGGTCGAAGCGGCTTCTGAGCACGCGCCGGGCCGATGCGCGGCGCGGGTGCCAGGCGTGGATCCCGCAGCCGCAGTTCGCGGCGGGAGCGGCGTGGTCCTCGCCGCACGTCGCCTCCTGCCAGCCGCGGCCGAGCGTCCATGGCGTGCCGCGCTGCGGAGCGGACAGCCGCTCGCGACCGTCATCCGTGACCACCCTCCAGGTGCGCAGACCGTAGAGCGGTCCAGGGACGAGCGGCGCGCTGCTCACCACCGGAAGTATGCGCTTGACGTGGCCCGCGCGGAACCCGAGCATCGGCGCCATGAGCGTGGTCCTGCGCCCGATCAGCCGCAGCGCGGCCGATGCCCTGCTCGCCCGGCGCGCGCCGACCGACGTGGAGGTCGCCGCGGACCATCCGACGGAGTTCTCGGCCGGCATCGCCGAGGCGGTCGGCGGCGGCTCGCCGCTCGGGCCCTTCTTCGTGCACCGGGCGAACGACGAGGTGGTGATCGGCGAGATCGGCGGCGGCTTCGTCGCGGCGGACACCGTCGAGATCGGCTACGCGCTGGTGCCCTCGTGCTGGGGCCGTGGCTACGCGACCGACGCCGTGCGCGCGCTCGTCGACCGCGCGCGCGACGTGCCGGCGATCGAGCGCATCGTCGCCAACACGCCGCTCGACCGCCCGGCCAGCGGGCGCGTCCTCGAGAAGGCGGGCTTCGCGCTGATGGGCGAGGCCGTCGACGAGCACGAGGGCGCCGCGATGCGCGTCAGGCGATGGGAGCTCGCGCTCTGAGCGTCAGGACAGGTGCACCGCCGAGCACGGCGCGGCGGCGATGGATGAAGAGCGCGAGCCCCGCGTTGACGAGGCAGTAGTAGACGGGGTAGACGAGCAGCGAGACGTCGACCATGCCGACCGCCCCGGCCGCGAGCGCCCCGCCGCCGCTGGCCAGCGCGAACGTCGCGAGCGTCTCCGAGCCCGGGTCGCGGTGGACCTTGGGGAGCATCATCGCGGCGGCGATCAGATCGGCGGCGATGATGCAGGCGGTCGCCACGATCGGCTCCTGCGCGAGCATCCAGCCCGCCACCCCGCCGCCGGCGATCGCGATCAGGACCGCGTCGGATGCGCTCAGCCCGCCCTCCCCCCTGCGGATGGCGAGGACGAAGATCATGCTGGTCAGCACCGCTTGGGCGCCGGCCATGACGAGGCTCCACGAGGCGCCGTCGGCGCGCTGGGACAGGCACACCACGATCGCCAGCACGCCCCAGATGAGCCACGTCCCACGATGCGGACGGGTCGCCCCGCGCAGCATGTCGCGCACGTAGGGGACCGTGTCCACGACGCCGACCACGGCGGCGAGGACACCGAACACGGGAGCGAGTTCCATCATCGCCCCGCAGGCTGGCAGCGGCCGCTTGCGGCACGCTTTCAGTGCTACGAGCGCCGCACCGTCAACCGGCGCGTGAGCTTCCGCGCGTTCCCGCTCGCGTCGCGCAGCGTGAGCGTCAGCGTGGCCCGAAGCCTGTGTCCCGGGCGCAACCGGGCGCGGCCGGCGGCGGTGAGGCGCAGGCGGATCGTGGTCGTCCCCGCCCTGGCGGTCCCGCGCGCGATGGTCTTCCCGCCCGCGCGCAGGGTGGCGGTCGCGGTGGCGCGCTCGGAGCTGTGGAAACGGAGCTGGAGGCCGGTGAGCTTGACGAGCGTGACCCGCGGGGCGGTGGTGTCCTTCGTCGCGGGCGTGCCGGGCCCTGATCCCGCGGCCGGCACCGCGACGGTGAGCACCTGCTCGGCCACGGCCGACCCCTCGTGGCCGTCGTCGACGGCCCGCAGCCGCACGGTGACGGCACCTGCGCTCGGATAGGTGTGGGTCGCCGAGGGCACCGTCGTGGTCGTCTCCAGCGAGCCGTCGCCGTCGAGATCCCACTGCCAGCGGACCAGCGTGCCGTCCGGGTCGGGATCGCCGGTGTAGGTGAAGGTCACGGGCTCGCCAGGCTGGGGCGCGGCCGGGCTGGCGGCGAAGGCGACCCGGGCGGGATGCCGGTCGCCGGGGACGCGGACCGTCCCGCGCATGCCGTGGCTGTCGCCGTGCAACAGGCAGTAGTAGGCGTGGGTGCCAGGGCGCGGGAAGGCGAACTGCTGCGACGTGCCGTCGCTCTTGGTGGCGAAGTCCCCCGCGGTCCACACCAGCGGGTGGTTCGCGAACATGCCGCTGAAGGTGACCGTGTCGTTCGCCGCGACCACGAGGTCGGGGTCCGAGTACGCGTATGGCGCGAACGTGACCACGTGGTCGGCCGCCGCCGCGGGCGTCGCGACCAACAGGCACGCGGCGAGCGCGAGCAGGGGCGACGGTCCCCTCATGGCTGTGCAGACGCCGCCCGGCGCGCGATCCTTCCGGTTGATGGCCGAGCCGCTCTCGCCCGCCGACCGCTCCTCGCTCGCCGCCGAGCAGGGGCCGGTGACCATGACGGTCGGCGGCGTCCTCGTCTTCGAGGCCGGCCCCGGCCTGGAGCACGCCGCGGTGCTCGAGCGCGTCGAGCAGCGTCTGCATCTCATCCCGCGCTACCGCCAGCGCCTGCAGTCGGCCGCGCCGGGGGTGACCAACCCCGTGTGGGTCGACGACGAGGAATTCGACCTCGGCTGGCACGTGCGGCGCGCCAGCCTCCCGGACCCCGGCGGGCCCGAGGCTCTGGCCGAGCTCGTCGGCCACGAGCTCTCGCGCCGTCTGGATCGCTCGCGTCCGCTGTGGGAGCTGACGGTCGTCGAGGGGCTCGCGGGCGGGCGGGGGGCGCTGCTGGCCAAGATGCACCACGCGCTGGTCGACGGCGTGGCCGCGGTCGACATCGGGACGATCCTGCTCGATCCCACCCCCGAGCCGATGGAGCTGCCGCCGCCCGACAGTCCCTGGGAGGCGCGCCCCTACGACCGCGGGCGCGATCTCGCGCGGCTGTCGCTCGAGCCGTTCATGCGCGGCCAGCGGCTCCTGGCCGACAGCGCGCAGCGCGCGCTCGCCGCCACCGACCCGCGCCGCACCGCCGCGGACCTGCGCCGCGCCACCGATCTCGTGGCCGAGCTCGCCCGCACGCGCCCGCAGGCGCCCATGACGCCGCTCAACCGGCCGATCGGGCCCAACCGCCGTTACGCCACCGCGCGCGCCGGGCTGGCCGAGCTCAAGGCCGCGGCGAAGGCCCACGGCGCAACGGTCAACGACGCGATCCTGGCCATCGTCGCCGGCGCGCTGCGCCGCTATCTGGCGGACGACGCGCCGGCCGGCCGGCCGGTGGCGCTCGTGCCCGTGTCGGTGCGCCGGCCCGGCGAGGAGGGCGGCAACCGCATGTCGACCGTCCTCGTCGACCTTCCGACCGACGAGGCCGACCCCGTCGCGCGCCTGACCACCATCAACGCGGCCATGCGCGAGCTCAAGAACTCGGCCGCGGTGCGCGCGGGCGCGCTCATCCTCGGCGCCACCGGCTGGGCGCCGCCGCTGGTCTCCTCGACCCTCGCCCGCGCGCTGAGCGGCATGCGGGCGTTCAACCTCGTCGTCTCCAACGTGCCCGGGCCCCAGCAGCCGTTCTGGCTCAACGGGCAGCAGCTGCTCGAGACCTACCCCGCGGTTCCCCTGAATCCGGCCAATCAGGGCCTGACGGTCGGCGTGCTCAGCTACGACGGCGGTGTGCACTTCGGGCTGCTCGCGGACCGTGACCTCGCGCCGCCGCTGACCGCCATGCACGCGGCGGTCGAGGAGGCCATCGCCGCCCTGCTGGGCAGGTTTGCGCCGCCCACCCTCGGGTAACGGTTCCTCGCGCGGCCGGTCCGGCCGGCGGGACACATCAGGAGGAAGGGTCACATGGGACCTCGGGGACGTAGAGCCGCGATCGTCACGACGATCGTCGTATTGAGCATGCTGGTCGCAGGCGCGGTGGTGGCGGCCACGCGGTCGACGGACGAGGCCGCGTTGCAGCCGACGCGGCAGCCCGCCGACCGTGGCATCGAGCACCGGGTCGGCAACCTGCTGCGCAAGATGACCACCGACGAGAAGCTGCAACAGGTTCAGCTGCTCTCGGACGGGCAGATCACCGACGCCGACGCGCAGAAGGGCGTCGGCTCGGTCTTCAGCCTCGTCGATCCGGCGAAGATCAACCACTTCCAGCACATCGCGGTCGAGAACTCGCGGCTGCACATCCCGATCCTCTTCGCCTACGACACGATCCACGGCTACCGCACGATCTTCCCGGTTCCGCTGGGCGCGGCAAGCAGCTTCGACCCGTCGGTGGTCACCGCCGACGACACGGTCGGCGCCCGCGAGTCGGCGACCGTCGGCATCAAGCAGATCTACAGCCCGATGGTCGACGTCTCCCACGAGCCGCGCTGGGGCCGCATCTCCGAGGCCGCCGGCGAGGACCCCTATCTGGGCTCCGTCTTCGCCGCAGCGCGCGTCAAGGCGGCGCAGGGCAGCGACTACTCGGCGCCCGACAAGGTCGTGACCAGCGTCAAGCACTTCGCGGCGTACGGCCAGCCCGAGGGCGGCCGTGAGTACAACACGACCGACATGTCCGAGCAGCGGCTGCGCAACCTCTACCTGCCGCCGTTCAAGGCCGCGATCGACGCGGGCTCCGACACCGTGATGTGCTCGTTCAACGCCATCAGCGGCGTCCCCGGATGCGCCGACTCCGAGACCGAGACGGACATCCTCAAGCGCGAGTGGGGCTTCGACGGCTTCGTCGAGAGCGACTACACCGCGGTCGCCGAGCTGCGGGCGTGCCCGCCGAAGAACCCCGACGAGGGCCCCTGCGGCCACGGCGTCGCGGCCGACGGCCCGGGTGCGGCCCAGGCCGCGCTCAACGCGGGCACCGACTCCGAGATGGTGAGCACGAACATCCGCGACTTCGGCAAGCAGCTGCTGGCGCAGCACCGGATCTCGATGGCGCGCCTCGACGACGCGGTGCGGCGGATCCTGCGCGTGAAGTTCCGCGCCGGGCTCTTCGAGCACCCCTACGTCGACCAGGCCAAGGCCGTCGATCCGGCCAGCTTCGTGACCGCCGACGACCGCGCCAAGGCGCGTGAGGCGGCCGGCAAGTCGATGGTCCTGCTCAAGAACGACGGCCCGACGCTTCCGCTCGACGCCTCCAAGTCGACGGTCGTGATCGGCCCGCTGGGCAACGACAAGCACGACATGCTCGGGCCCTGGTGGGGCCAGGGCAAGGACGACGAAGCGGTGTCGGTGTTCGACGGCATCAAGGCCCAGAACCCGAACACGACGTTCGTGCAGGGCTGCACGATCGAGGACAAGGACCCGCCGCAGAACACGCCCGAGGGCGAGTGCGGCTCCGACGCGGGCTTCGACGAGGCGGTCACCGCGGCGCAGGGCGCCGGCCAGATCGTCCTGGCCCTCGGCGAGAGCCGCGGGCAGAGCGGCGAGGCCGCGGCCCGCAGCGAGATCGACCTCCCCGGCCTGCAGCAGGAGCTGATCGACAAGATCAGGGCCGCTGCGCCCAACACGCCCCTGGTGGTCGTGCTGTTCAACGGCCGCCCGCTGACCCTCTCGAAGGTCGCGGCGTCCTCGCCGGCGATCCTCGAGGCCTGGTTCCCGGGCACCGAGGCCGGCAACGCGGTGGCCGACGTCCTGTTTGGCAAGGTCAACCCCGGCGGCAAGCTGCCGGCGTCCTTCCCGCGCTCGCTGGGCCAGATCCCGATCTACTACAACCACGAGCCCACCGGGCGCCCGTGCGATGTGGGCTCGAAGTACAACTCGCGCTACCGCGACCTCGCGGCGTGCGACGCGCTCTACCCGTTCGGGTTCGGGCTGAGCTACACGAAGTTCTCGGTGACCAACCTGCACCTGAGCACGCAGCACGTCTCCAAGAACGGCCGCGTCACGGCCTCGATGGACGTGACCAACACGGGCGATCGCAAGGGCGACGACGTGGCCCAGCTCTACATCCACGACCCCGTGGCGAGCATCTCGCAGCCGGTCCGCCGCCTGCGCGGCTTCCAGCGCGTGACGCTCGACCCGGGCCAGAAGCAGACGGTCAGCTTCACCCTCGACAAGAGCGACTTCGGCTTCTACGACAACCGCGGGCGGTTCGTCGTCGAGCCGGGCAGGATCGACGTGTTCGCGGGCGACAGCTCGACCGCCGACCTGCAGCAGTCGTTCACGGTGGGCTTCTGAACAGGGCTGGCGCTCGGCGAACCCCCACGCCCACCAGGGCGTGGACGCCGAGCGCCATCGCCCAGCCGGCGACGACGTCGGCCACGAAGTGCTCACCCCCGTAGACGAGGGTGAAGGCCATCGCGAGCGTGTAGGACCCGAGCGCCAGGCGCACCCAGCGCCCGCTGGACCAGAAGAAGAGCAGGAGCATGAGCGGGAAGGCCGCGTGCAACGACGGCATCGCGGCGACCGGGTTGACGAAGTCCCCGTTCTCGTAGATCGACTGGGCGGTCGGGACGCCCAGCTGGCCCCACACGATGGGCACGATCCGGTCGACCGATGCCATCCGCACGCCCTCGCCCGTCAGCCAAGGCGGCTGGGCTGGGTAGGCCCAATAGGTCGCGAAGGCGGCGAGGGACAGCAGCACTGCGGTCACCGCGTAGCGCCGGAAGCGCGGGCGCGCGAAGCGCCAGAGGAGCGCGGCCGTCACCCACACCGCGAAGAAGTGCGTCATGTAGACGGCCCAGATCCCGTAGTCGTACCAGTGCAGGTGGCTGGCGTCCCACAGGCGCTCCTGCAGCCACACCGACGGCACGTGGCCGCCGAAGAGCGCCTTGTCGAAGTCGAGCTGCGGGACGACGTGGGCGTCGCCCTCGGCCACCGAGACCGCACCGCGCAGGTAGTCGTAGGCGGCCAGCAGCGCGAAGAACGGCAGCCACTCCAGCAGCAGCCGGCCCCACCCGCGCCAGGCCGGCACGCTGAAGGCGGCGATCCCGGCGATGAGCCAGATGAAGAGCTGGTCGCGGGCGACGGGCAGGCCCCAGCTGATAGTGACGACCGCCAGCGCGACGAGGTAGGCGGCGGGCGCGCCGAACACCGCAGCGCGGTGGCGCCACGTGACGCCGGCGGTGCGGCGGCTGACGGCTGAGATGCTCGCCATGGCGCGACGGTACCGGCACCGCCGCGCCTTGGCGTCGGGGCGCGTCTAGTTCAGACGCTCGACGAGCATCGCCTGGCCCATGCCGCCGGCGACGCACATCGACTCGATCCCGTAGGTCTTGTCGAGCGTCTCGAGGTCATTGAGCAGCGTCGTCATGATGCGCGCGCCGGTCATCCCGAACGGGTGGCCCAGGGCGATCGCGCCGCCGAACGGGTTGAGCTTGTCGCCATCGATGCCGAGCTCCGCCATGCACGGCACGATCTGAGCGGCGAACGCCTCGTTGATCTCGACCACGTCGATGTCGTCCATCGTCATCCCGGCCTGCTTGAGCAGCGCCTGGATGGCGGGGATCGGCCCGAGGCCCATGATCTCCGGGCGGATCGCGGCGACGCTCGAGGCGACGATCCGCGCCCTCGGCGTGAGGCCCAGCTCCCTGGCGCGCTCGGCGCTCATGACGAGCACGGCGGCCGCGCCGTCGTTGAGCGGGCACGAGTTGCCGGCCGTGACGGTGCCGTCGGGCCTGAAGGCGGGCTTGAGGTTGCCCAGGACCTCCATCGTGGTGCCCGGCCGCGGCCCGTCGTCCCGGCTGATCTCGGTCCCGTCATCGAGCGTGACCGGGACGATCTCGCGATCGTAGTGGCCGCTCTGGACCGCGTCGACGGCGCGGTTCTGGGAGGTCACGGCCCACTCGTCCTGCTGCTCGCGGGTCACCTTGCAGCGATCGGCCACGTTCTCGGCGGTCAGCCCCATGGGGATGTAGACGTCGAAGAGCGAGCCCTCCGAGCCGTCGAGCTTGTCGTTCTTGAACTCGTCGGCCATGCCCGCGCCGAGCCCGGTGCGCGAGACGGACTCCACACCCGCGGCGATGTACTGGTCGCCCTCGCCCGCCGTGACGGCGTGGAAGGCCATGCGCAGCGTCTGCAGCGACGAGGCGCAGAAGCGGTTGACCGTGCACGCGGGCACGTGATGATCGAGGCCCGCCGCGAGCGTCGCGTTGCGGCCCACGTTGTAGGCCTGCTCGGCGAAGCTCGACGCCGCGCCCATCATCACGTCGTCGGTCTCGGCGAAGTCGACCCCGGGATTGCGCTCGACGAGCGCCTTGAGGGGTACGGCGGCCAGCTCGTCGGCCCGGAAGTCCTTGAGCGAGCCCTTGAACGCGCGCCCGATCGGCGTGCGCACGGCATCGACGATGACGGCTTCAGACATATGACGGTTCCTTTCGAACTCGATTCCCCCGGCGGTCGCACTCCACGGGGCTCGCTCCCCCGGCGGTCGCACTCCACGGAGGGACGAACAGCATATATGAACGCAGGCGTTCGCTGGCGCACGTGGCCGGACACGGGGGGCTGACCGCACCTCGCCCCTCCGGTTGGCCGCGCGAGAGACGCGGGTCTGCCCTCATGGTCGCAAGGCGCTGCCGGCGGGAGTCTTCTACTCATGCCGCGCCCCGAAGCCCAGGAGCCCCAGATGACCGCCACCGATGCCCGCCAGCAGCTCCAGCGCCTGCAGGCCGAGCGCCTCGACGCCGTCGACGCCGGACTGGCCGGGAACGCGCTCTACATGGCCGACCTCGAGACCGACATCGCCGCGTCGCGCGCCGCCTACGTGGCCCTCGCGGTCACCGAGATCGCCACGCTGCGCGGGCAGCTCTCGGGCCTGCAGCGCGGTTAGCCCCAGCGCCCGCCGCCTGCCGCCGGCGTTTGGCGGCGTTGCGCGGCCAACTGCTCATCGAGGAAAGGCTCTTCCGGCGCGCCCGGTTCTTGTGCGCGCGGCCGCATCGACGGGGGTGGGCGGTTTCAGCGAACGCATGCTTCGCCAATCCAGCCCACCCCCGCCACGGGGTGAAACCGCCGCGGGCGGAGACCTATGCCAGACGCTTGCCCAGCAACCCCGCATGCGCCGCGACATCGCGCGCGTAGTCGGGGAAGTGCGAGGTCGACAGCGCCTGGGGGCCGTCGCACAGCGCCGCGTCGGGGTCCTGGTGGACCTCGACGATGATGCCGTCGGCCCCCACGGCGGCGGCCGCGCGCGAGAGCGGCTCGACCAGGCGTCGGTCGCCGGCGGCGTGTGAGGGGTCGACGATGACCGGCAGGTGGGTGTGGAGCTTCAGCCACGGCACCGCGCCGAGGTCGAGCGTGAAGCGCGTCGCCGTCTCGAAGGTCCGGATGCCGCGCTCGCAGAGCACGACGGCCTCGTTGCCCTCCTTGAGGATGTAGTCGGCGGCCTGCAGCAATTCGTCGAGCGAGGAGCTCAGGCCGCGCTTGAGCAGGACGGGCTTGCCCATCTTGCCCGCGACCTCGAGCAGCGCGTAGTTCTGCATGTTGCGCGCGCCGATCTGTACGACGTCGGCGTGCTCGCCGATCGCCTCGGCGTGCTGGGCGTCGAGCAGCTCGGTCACCACGGGCAGGCCCGTCTCGGCGCGCGCCTCGGCGAGGATCTCCAGCGCCTCGGCGCCCAGGCCCTTGAACGCGAAGGGCGAGGTCCGCGGCTTGAAGGCGCCGCCGCGCAGCATGGAGGCGCCCGCCGCCTGCACCGCGCGCGCGACCTCGAGCGTCTGCTCGCGCGACTCGACCGTGCACGGGCCCGCCACCAGGCAGAAGGTGTCGCCGCCGCCCACCCGGCGCCCGGCGATGTCGAGCACCGTGGGCCCCTGGTGGTAGAGCTCGCTGGAGGCGAGCTTGTAGGGCCGCGAGATCGGCACCACGCGATCGACGCCGGCCATGCCCTCGAGGCCGAGCTCGGCCACCCCGGCGGGATCGCCGATCGCCCCGATCGCCGTCGTCAGCTCGCCGGGCATCACCACGACGTGCACCCCGGTCGTCTCCAGCCGCGCGCGCACGGCGGCGACCTCGGCCTCTGTGGCGTGGGGTGTCATCACGATCATCACCGCGCTGCGAAACCTACTTGGCGGCCGATGGATCGCGGAGTGCCGCGCGTTACGCCGGCAGCGGCTCTCCCAGGATCGCCTCGATGGACTCCATGCGCTCGGCGGGCAGCGGCCCGTATTCGACGGCGCCGATGTTCTCCTCCACCTGGGCGACGGTGCGGAAGCCCGGGATCGGGAGCGTCGCCGGGCTGCGGCCCCAGATCCAGCCGAGCGCGCCCTGGGCGAGCGAGCGCCCGTCCGCGGTCAGCTCGGAGCGAGCCTCGGCGATGCGCGCGAGCCAGCGCTCCATCGCGCCCTCGTCGAAGAAGTCCCACCACGGGGCGTTGCGGCGCACGTCGTCGGCGCCCGGCAGCGCATCCGGGCGGTAGCGGCCGCTCAAGAGGCCCATCGCCAGCGGCGTGCGATTGAGGCTCGCCAGCCCGAGGTCCTCCGCGGCGTCCAGCGCCTCGAGCTCGCCTCGCAACACGTTGAGCTCGTGCTCCACGGCAACCATGTGAGGCCCTTCGGCCATCGCACGCACGATCGCGGGATCGGACATGCTCGAGCCGTACCAGCGCAGCTTGCCGGCCGCGACGAGCTCCTCGAGGACGTCGATGACGACCGGGACGTCCTCCGGCCCGGCGAGCCCGTCGTGGATCAGGTACACGTCGATGCGGTCGGTACCGAGGCGGTGCAGGCTCGCGTCGCACGCGCGCCGCAGATAGGCCGGGCTGACATCGCTGCCACCGGCGGTCCGGGTCTGCTCGTCGAAGAGGTTGCCGACCTTGGTGACGATCACCACGTCGTCGCGCCGACCGGCGAGCGCCTTGCCGAGGACGCGCTCGCTGTGGCCGCAGCCGTACACGTCGGCCGTGTCGAACAGCGTGACGCCGCGTTCGAGCGCGTGGCGGAGCGCGCGGATGGACTCGTCGTCGTCCACCTCGCCCCAGCCCGCGGGCCGGCCGTTCGAGGTAAACGGGCCGCCGATCGCCCAGCAGCCGAGGCCGAGGGCGCTGGTTTGCACTCCTGTGCGAGTGCCGAGGTCGCGTCGGAACATGAGCCCAGGACAGCACGGCCGGCGCTCAACCTCCAATTATGAGACTCAAGAACCCATCAGCTGCGCTTATGAGTCGGCAGCTAGAGCCCGAGGTCACGCACCCCGAGCTCGTCGAAGCCGATGTGGTGGGCGAGCTCATGGCGCACGGTGATCGTCACCTGGCTGCGCAGGAGGTCGGGGTCGTGACCGAAGTCGCGGCGCAGGGTGTCGCGGTAGATGACGATGCGGTCGGGCACCTCGTCGCGCGTGGCGCCGTCGCCGTGGTAGAGGCCGTAGGCGCCCCGGCGCCGGCCGCCGTCGGAGATGACGACGGCGACGTTGTGGTTCTCGACGAGGTTGCGCAGCAGGTCGGGCAGGTCGTCGAGCGCGTCGCGCACGAGCTCCTCGAAGTCGTCGTCGTCGTAGGGATCGAGGTCGAGGAACTCGGTCTCGTCGGGGTCGGCCGCCACGCCCTCCCGCGCCAGGCGCTCGGCGCGCAGCACGACCTGCTCGAAGTCCTCCTCGGACTCGGGCTCGCGCCAGTCGGCCAGGCGCAGGCCGATGGTGATGGCGCCGCCGAAGACGACAGCCGCCACGGTGGCGATGACCGCGATCCACTCGATCGCCTTGACCGTCGGATCGATGCTGAAGCCCTGCAGAACCACGACCAGCGTCAACCCGGCACACAGCGCCACCACGGCGGCGAACGCGATGCGACGGGTTGGTGGCATCAGGCCCTCATCGCGCGTGCGATGACCACGCGCTGGATCTCGTTGGTGCCCTCATAGATCTGCGTGATCTTCGCATCGCGCATCATCCGCTCGACGGGGTACTCGGTCACGTAGCCATAGCCGCCGAGGACCTGGATCGCCTCGATCGTGACCCACATGGCCGTGTCCGAGGCGAAGAGCTTGGCCATCGAGGTGTGCTTGCCCAGGCCGGGCTCCTTGCGATCGGCCATGGCGCACGCCTTGTAGAGCAGCTCGCGGGCGGCGGCCGTGCGCGTCTCCATGTCGGCCAGCTTGAACTGGATGGCCTGCAGCTCGTTGATCGGCTTGCCGAAGGCGATGCGCTCCTTGGCGTAGTCGTTGGCGAAGTCGGTCGCGCCCTGGGCGATCCCGACCGCCTGCGCCGCCGCGCCCAGGCGCGTGCGCTCGAGCGTCCCCAGGGCGACCGACAGCCCCTTGCCCTCCGCGCCGATCAGGTTGGCCGCCGGAACGCGCACGTCGTCGAAGACCGGCGAGCCGGTCGGTGAGCCCTTGATGCCGAGCTTGTGCTCGAGCTTGCCCACCGAGAAGCCCTCGCGATCGGCCTCCACGACGAAGGCGCTCAGGCGCCGGTTCTCGCGGTCGGTCATCGCGAAGACGACGTAGAAGTCGGCGACGCCCGTGTTCGTGATCCAGTTCTTGGCGCCGTTGATGACCCACTCGTCGCCGTCGCGGACCGCGGTCGTCCTCATCGACGCGGCGTCGGAGCCGGCCTCGGGCTCGCTGAGCGCGAAGGCGGGCGACCACTCGCCGGTGGCGCACTTCGGCAGCAGGCGGTCCTTGAGCTCGTCGGAGCCGAAGAGCGCGATCGGCAGCGTGCCGAGCTCCTGGATCATGAGGATGAGCGCGCTCGAGGCGCACGCCTTGGCGATCTCCTCGACCGCGATCTGGAGCATGACCGTGCCGGTGCCCGTGCCGCCGTACTGCTCGGCGAACGGCAGCGCGAGGATGTCCTGCTCGGCGAAGAGCTTGCGCACGTCCCATGGGTACTCGCCCGTGGCGTCGATCTCGGCCGCGCGTGGGCGCACCTTCTCATCGACGATCTGCCGGATCGTGGCCCGGAAGTCCTTGTGCTCCTGCGGGAGGTCGTAGATGTCGGTCAGGGTCGCGCTCATGCCACCATCGTAGAGCCGCCTACATGGGTGTAGCCGCGTCGACATGCGGGAACTGCTGGTTTCATGACCGTCGGAGGCAGCATCTTCCTCGTCGCCGTGGGCGCCATTCTGCGTTACGCGGTGACCGACTCGATCTCGGGCGTCGATCTGGCGACCATCGGGCTCATCCTCATGATCGCCGGCATCGTCGGCCTCGTGATCGGGCTGTTCATGTATGCCGGCGCGCGCCGGACCGCGTACGCGCGGCCGGTCGAGCGCGAGCGCGTCGTGGAACGCGAGCCGCTCGCCTAGCCCCGTCCTCTAGCGTTTGTGCGGCCCATGGTGGCCGCGGTGCGCGACGCACGTCAGGAGGAGGCCGGCGAAATCGCCGACCTGCTGTCGCGCGCCGCCTTCGGGCCGACCGTCTCGCGCCTCGTCGCGTTCCCGCGCACCAGCCCGCACGGCGACGTCCTCGTGGCCGACAACGGCGACGGCGAGGCGGCCGGCGCGGTGTGCTGCGTCTCGTTCGGGGCGACCGGCTGGATCGGCGCGCTCGGCGTCGCGCCCGAGGCGCGCCGCCACGGCGTCGGACGCGCGCTCACCGAGGCGGCGATCGCTCGCCTGCACGAGCGCGGTGCCGACACCGTCCTGCTCTTCGCCACCGACATGGGCCGGCCGCTCTACGAGCGCCTGGGCTTCGTCATCGAGGGCGCGGCGACGGCCTGGCGCGGGACGGCCGGAGCGATTCCCACCGGCGTGCAGGTGCGGCGCCTGCGCGAAGGCGACCGCGCGGCGGTCATCACGCTCGACCGCGCGGCCACCGGCGAGGAGCGCGGCAACCTGCTCGAGGCGCTGCACCCGCTGGCGGGCGTCGCCGCGGATCGCTCGGGCGAGCTCGTGGGCTGGGCGGCCAAGGCCCCGTACGGCGCGGGCATCGCCATCTGCGCCCACGACGACGAGGCGGGCGTCGCGCTGATGGCCGCGGCGGCGAGCGGCCCGGCGCCCGCGACCCTCGTCGTGCCCGATGCCAACGCCGCCGCGATGGCGAACCTGCGCCGCTGGGGCTTCCGCGCCGCCAACGCCGGCGAGCGCATGCGCCTGGGGCCGCCCGTGGCCTGGCGGCCTGAGCGCCAGTTCGGGCTGTTCAACCTCTTCTGGGGCTAGAGAGAGGCCGGGGCATCCGTGCCCCAGCCGTTACTCCCCGGCCTCAGGGGCTGGGCCGGGGGCACCTGCGGGTTCCCCGCCCGGCGGGAAATTCCCCAGCGCGGGGGCGATCGACGAACATTCCGAAATCCGGTTCGTGGCTGCGGAACGGGCCGCGGCTAACCGGCGGTGGCCCGGTCCTCCAGGAAGCGAGCGATCCACGCCGGGTCGACCGGCTCGATCAGGCTCTTGCGCATGACGTCGACGACGTCGGGAAAGGCGGTCGCTCGAAGCCGGCCGAGGGCGGCGTCGACGTCGTAGCCGGTCCTGCGCGGGTCAGGCTCGCCGTCGCCCACCAGCAGCCAGAACGCCGCCGCCTCGCCCTGGTAGGGCATCCCCACGCTGCCGGCGTTGACCACGCGGCGGCCGCCCGCGCGCAGGTCGAACTGGTGATGGGTGTGGCCGCACACCACGAGCGCCTCCTGCACCGCTTCGAGCATGGGCGCCAGGCGCGCCTCGGGCGTCACCGCGGTGATGATCTCGTCGTCGCGCCGCGGTGAGCCGTGGCAGTACAGCGCGCCGTCGAGCGCGACCACGTCCTCGAAGCCGGCCATCAGGTCGCGATGCTCAGCGCTGATGCGCGCGGCAGTCGCTGCATCGGCCCGGGCCGCGGGATCGTCGGCCGGGTGCACCGAGGGATCGGTGTCGCCGCGATCGAAGCAGTCGACCACCTCGCGGTCGGCGTTGCCGCGCACCCAGCGCACCGGCAGGTCGAGGGCCGCCAGGCGGTCGAGCACCTCCGCCGGCATCGGTCCCGACGCCACGTCGCCGCCCACGACGACCGCGTCCGCGCGGGCGAAGGCTTCGTCGGCGAGCACCGCCTCGAGCGCGGGCAGGTTGCCGTGGACGTCGTAGAGCGCGGCGACGACGGTCACCGCAACAGCCTACGACGCCAGCTCACCGCGGGGCTGGTCGGGCAGGCGGTACCACTCCTTGATCATGCGCCGCTCGACGCGGATCACCCCGCGCGCCGTCCCGCCCACGCCGGTGCCGCAGACGCCGCCCGGACGCGTGGTGAGCCTGAACTTGACGATCGTGTACGCGCCGGCGCCGCCCATCGCCGTCGCCACCGCGCCGCACGGCAGCGACATCATGACCGCGAGCCGTTCCCGCTCGGTGTTCACCGTCAGTACCGGCGTGGCGTTCTGGAACTTGCTCGGGAGCGCGAAGTAGTGCGCTGCGGTCTTGATATGGCCGTGGCGCAGCGCCTTCAGCCAGTCGTTGATGACGCGGCGCGATGCGTCCGCCGCCGGCCCGGTCGCCCGGTCGGGCACGCCGGGCGGCAGCGCAAGCTCATCATTGGGCGCCGGGTCGCCCTGCACCGGCTGGGGGGAGGAGGTCGAGCGCTGCTTGGAGCCGCCGCATCCGGTCGCCACCGCCAGTGAGAGCACGACGAACGTAGCGGCGGCGGAGCGGCCGACGGTCATGGGGTGATGATCCCACCTGCCGGTCGTCCGGCAAACTGCGTGGCGATGACGTGGCAGCCCGAGCTCGACGAGCTGCGCCGCCGCGAGGAGCTCGCGCGGCAGATGGGCGGCTCCGAGCGCGTCGCGCGCCAGCATGCCGCCGGCAAGCTCACCGTGCGCGAGCGCGTCGAGCGGCTGCTCGATGCGGGCAGCTTCCACGAGACGGGCGCGCTCGCGGGCAAGGGCGAGTACGACGGCGAGGGCGAGCTGACCGGCTTCCTCCCGGCCAATGCCGTCGTCGGGCAGGGCCGCATCGACGGGCGCCGAGCGGTGGTCCAGGCCGACGACTTCACCGTCCGCGGCGGGGCGGCCGACGCCGCCATCTGGGAGAAGATGGTGTGGGCCGAGCGCGCCGCCCAGGAGCTGCGCGTCCCGCTCGTACGCCTGGTCGACGGCACGGGCGGCGGGGGCAGCGTCAAGACGCTCGAGACCATGGGCTTCTCCTACGTGCCGCCGCTGCCGGGCTTCGACCTGGTGGTCGAGAACCTCTCGCGCGTGCCGGTCGTCGCCGCCGCGCTCGGGCCGTGCGCCGGGCTCGGGGCGGCGCGGGTCGTCCTCAGCCACTTCAGCGTCATCGTGCGCGGCAGCGCGCAGCTCTTCGTCGCCGGGCCGCCCGTGGTCGCCGCGGCGATGGGCGAGGCGCCCGACAAGGAGGCGCTCGGCGGCTCGCGGGCGCAGACGCGCGCGGGGGCCGTCGACAACGAGGCGGCCGACGAGGACGACGCGCTGGATCAGCTGCGGCGCTTCCTCGCCTACCTGCCGGGCAGCGCGTGGGAGGCGCCGCCGATCGCCGCCTGCAGCGATCCGCCGGCGCGGCGCGAGGAGGAGCTGCTGGCCATCGTCCCGCGCGAGCCGCGCCAGACCTACCGCATGCGCCGCGTGCTCGAGCTCGTGCTCGACGCCGGCTCGGTGTTCGAGCTCGGCCCCCGCTACGGACGCTCGGTGATCACGGCGCTGGCGCGCCTGGACGGGCGCCCGGTCGGCGTCCTGGCCTCCGATCCGCACCACTACGCCGGCGGGCTGACGGCCGACGCGTCGGACAAGCTCGCGCGCTTCGTCGACGTGTGCGACGCGTTCCGCCTGCCGGTGGTCAACTTCGTCGACCAGCCGGGCTTCGTGATCGGCACGGAGGCCGAGCGGGCGGGCACGATGCGCCGCGGCGCGCGGGCGCTGGCCGCCGTGCACCAGGCGCGCACGCCGTGGTGCTCGGTGCTCGTGCGCAAGGTCTACGGCGTCGCCGGCGCGGGCCACGGCGACGGCTCGCGGCTGAACCTGCGCTTCGCGTGGCCCAGCGGCGACTGGGGCTCGCTGCCGATCGACGGCGGCATCGAGGCGGCCTATCGGCGCGAGCTCGAGGCGGCCGAGGATCCCGTGGCGCTGCGGGCCGAGATCCAGGCCCGCCTGAACGCGGTGCGCTCGCCCTTCCGCACGGCCGAGCGCTTCAGCGTCGAGGAGATCATCGACCCGCGCGACACGCGCCCGCTGCTGTGCGACTGGGGGACGCGCGCCCACGAGCTCGTCGCGCTGGAGGCCGGCCACGGCCCGGTGGCGCGCGGCACGAGACCGTGAACCGCGCCGCGCTCGATCGCGCCACCGCCGCGCTCGACCCGCCGTTCGCGGTCGTCGACCTCGATGCCTTCGACGCCAACGCGGCCGACCTGCTGCGCCGCGCGGGCGCCACCGCCGTGCGGCTGGCCTCGAAGTCCGTGCGCTGCCGGGCGCTGCAGCGCCGCGCGCTCGACGCCGGCCTGCGCGGGCAGCTGTGCTTCACGCTGCCCGAGGCGCTGTGGCTGGCCGACCACGACTTCGGCGATCTCGTCGTCGCCTATCCGTCCGCCGACCGGGCGGCCATGCGCGCGCTGGCGCACGGCCCGCACCGCGGCTCGATCACCGTGATGGTCGACAGCGGGGCGCACCTCGACCTCGTGGAGGCGGCCGGCGGCGGCCCCGTGCGCGTGTGCCTGGACGTCGACGCCGGCTGGTGGCCGCTGGGCGGCCGGATCCGGATCGGCGTCAAGCGCTCGCCGGTGCGCACCCCCGAGCAGGCCGCGGCGCTGGCGTCCGACGCGGTGGCGCGCCCCGGGATCGAGCTCGTGGGCCTGATGAGCTACGAGGCGCACATCGCGGGCGTCGGCGACGCACCGCCGGGACGCCGCGCCTACGGCGCCGCGGTCCGGGCCATGCAGCGCGCCAGCGCGCGCGAGCTGGCCGCGCGCCGGTCGGCGGTCGTCGCGGCGGTACAGGCCGTCGCGCCGCTGGAGTTCGTCAACGGCGGCGGGACGGGCTCGATCGAGCGCACCGCGGCCGAGGCGGCGGTGACCGAGGTCACCGCGGGGTCGGGTCTCTACGGCCCCACGCTGTTCGACGCCTACCGCGGCTTCGCCGTGCGCCCCGCGGCGCTCTTCGCGCTGCCCGTCGTGCGCAAGCCCTCGCCGGACAGCGCCACCGTGCTCGGCGGCGGCTATCTGGCATCGGGCGCCGCCGGCGCGGACCGGCTCCCGCGCCCGGTGCTGCCGGCCGGGCTGCGTCTCGACCGCGCCGAGGGAGCCGGCGAGGTGCAGACGCCCGTTCTCGGCCCGGCCGCGCGCGATCTCGCACTGGGCGACCGGGTGTGGTTTCGTCACGCCAAGGCGGGCGAGCTGTGTGAGCGCTTCGCCGGCCTGCATCTCGTCCGTGGCGAGGAGATCGTCGACGAGGTGGCCACCTACCGTGGAGAGGGACAGACCTTCCTGTGAGCATCGAGGACGAGAAGCGCGCCGCTGCGCAGGCCGCCGCGGCGCTCGTGGAGGACGGGATGCGCGTCGGCCTGGGCACGGGCTCGACGGTCGCCTACCTGCTGCCGGCGCTGGCCGCGCGCGGGCTGCGCCTGCGCTGCGTGGCCACCTCGCCGGCCACCGAGCAGCGCGCCGGCGAGCTGGGGCTCACGGTCGAGCCCTTCGAGGCGCTCGACGCGCTCGACATCGCGATCGACGGGGCCGACCAGGTCGCCCCCGACGGGTGGGTGATCAAGGGCGGCGGGGGCGCGCACACGCGCGAGAAGGTCGTCGCCGCCGCGTCGGCGCGCTTCGTCGTGATCGCCTCCTCCGACAAGGTGGTCGAGGCGCTCGGCCCGCCCGTGCCGCTCGAGCTGCTGAGCTTCGGCCTGCCGGCCACGCTGCGCCTGCTGGGCGAGGCGCGGGTGCGGCCCGCGACGCCCCCTTCCCCCGACGGCGGCGTCATCGCCGACGCCTTCGGCGCCTTCGACGATGCACGGGCGCTCGCCGACCGCCTGACCGAGATCCCGGGCGTCGTCGAGCACGGCCTGTTCCCGGCGACGATCGTCAGCGACATCCTGATCGCGCGCGGCGAAGAGGTCGAGCACCGCCACGTGATCGCGACATGACGGCGCACCACGCGCCGCCGGTTGCGCCGCCTCGGTGATTGCCCGCTCGGCGGGCGGGGCGTAGCGTGGGGTCATGCCCGCCGACACCCGCCTCTGGCACGCCTTCGCCGACATGCACGCCGTTCGCGGCAACGAGTTCGTCATCGCCCGCGGCGACGGCGCCTACGTCTGGGACGAGGAGGGCAACCGCTACCTCGACGGGACGGCGAGCCTGTGGTGCGTGAACGTCGGCCACGGGCGCGACGAGATCGTCGAGGCCGCCATGGCGCAGATGCGCGTGCTGGCCAGCTACCAGACCTTCGGCGTCTTCGCCAACCGTCCCGCCCTCGATCTGGCCGAGCGCCTCGCCGACCTGGCCCCGCTCGACGACCCGCGCATCTTCCTGGGCTCGGGCGGCGGCGACGCCATCGACACGGCGGCCAAGCTCGCGCGGCGCTTCTTCGCTGCGATCGGCACCCCCGAGCGCACGCACCTCATCTCGCGCTCGCAGGGCTACCACGGCACCCACGGCATGGGCACCTCGATCGGCGGCATCCCCGCCAACCGCATGGACGTCGGCCCCCTCGATCCCGATGCCTCGGTGGTGCCCTACGACTCCCTCGAGGCGCTCGAGGCGGAGATCGAGCGCGTGGGCGCCGATCGCGTCGCCGCGGTCTTCGTCGAGCCGATCATCGGCGCCGGCGGGGTGCGCCAGCCCGCGCCCGGCTACATCGAGGGCATCGCCGAGCTGTGCGCGCGCACGGGCGTGCTCTTCGTCTGCGACTCGGTCATCGCCGGCTTCGGGCGTCTGGGGACCTGGTTCGGCATCGAGCGCTGGGACGTGCGCCCCGACATGCTGACCTTCGCCAAGGGCGTGACCAGCGGCTACCTGCCGCTCGGCGGCGTCATCGTCGGCGCCAAGGTCGCGGCGCCGTTCTGGGAGGACGGGGCGTGGTTCCGCCACGGCCCCACCTACTCCGGGCACCCGACGGTGTGCGCGGCCGCGATGGCCAACCTCGACATCATCGAGCGCGAGGGACTGCTGGACCGCGGGCGCGAGCTCGAGGACGAGATCGCCCCGGCGCTGGCGCCGCTGGCCGACCACCCGCTGGTGGGCGAGGTCCGCACTGGGATCGGCGCCCTGGCCGCGATCGCCTTCACCGGTGAGGCGCTGGTCGAGGCGCCCGACCTGCCCGCGCGCCTGTTCGCCGCGATGCGCGAGCGCGGCGTCCTGCTGCGCCCGCTGGGCGACGGGCTGGCCTTCTCGCCGCCGCTCGTGATCACCCGCGAGGAGGTCGAGCACGTCGCCGAGGTCGCGGGCGAGGCGCTCGACGCGGTCGCGCGTGACGTGCCGGCGGCGGTGGGGGCGCGGTAGCTCGGTCGTCCGCGCTGCGCATGCGGCGCCGCGCGACGTCTCCTGCATCACCGAGGGGAAGCGAGTCAGCGGTGGCCGGGGCGCGGGCGGCGGGACACCCTTCCCTCGATGCGGCAGTGAGCGCTGCGCAGGGCCGCGAGCGCGCGCGGTCAGACCCCCGCAGGCCCCAACACGCGATCCGTGTACGCGTTGGAGAACACGCCGTCGGGGTCCAGACGCCTGCGGACGGCCGCGAAGCGCTCCCACCCCGGGTAGCGCGGGGCGAGCGTGGCGGCGGTCTGGAAGTGGCGCTTGCCCCAGTGCGGGCGGCCGCCGTGCTCGTCGGCGATCGCCTCGACGGCCCGGAAGTAGGGCTCCCACTCCATGCCCTTGAACGCGTGCACCGCGACGTACGCCGTCTCGCACTCGTGCGCCGGACTGAGCAGGGCGTCGTCGGGCGCCACGAAGCGCACCTCGATCGGGAAGTTGATCGCGTAGCGCTCCGCCGTCGCCTTGATCGCGCGCACCGCGTCGGCCGCCACCGGGCGCGGGAGCGCGTACTCCATCTCGGTGAAGCGCACGAGGCGCGGCGTGGCGAAGATGCGGTCCGAGCGGTCGGTCCGCGTGCTGGTGCCCGCCAAGCGCGTGACGAGGCGGTTGAGCGACGGGATCGCGGCCGGGAACGCGCGGCCGAGGACGCACGCCAACTGGAAGGCGCGATTGGCCAAGAGGACGTCGTCGACGTAGGCGCGCAGCTTCGACCGCGGCTGCGCGGGCTCGTCGACGGCGTCGTTGGTGCGCGTCAGCGCGCGGTCGGCGTGCGGGAAGACGAAGAACTCGAAGTGACGGTGGCCCTCCACGCGGGCGTCCAGCCCGTCGAGAACCTCGGCCAGTGGCACGGGCGCGTCGACGCCGCGCAACGTGAAGGCCGGGACCGTCTGCAGGGTGACCTCGGTGACGATCCCGAGGGCGCCCATCGCGACGCGGGCGGCGAGCAGGTCGTCGCCGCCGCCGATCTCGCGGATCTCGCCCGCGGCGGTCACCAGACGCAGCGCGCGCACCTGCGCGGACAGGTTGCACAGCGTGATCCCCGTCCCGTGCGTGGCGGTCGCAATCGCGCCGGCGATCGACTGCTCGTCGATGTCGCCCAGGTTGGGCAGCGCCAGCCCGTGCTCGGCGAGCGCGTCGCTCAGGGCGTGCAGGCTGATCCCGGCCTCGACGCGGACCAGGCCCGTTGCGCGGTCGGCGTCCAGCACCGCGCCCATGCGATCCAGGCGCAGGAGCGCGCCGTCGGTGAGGACGGCGCTCGTGAACGAGTGTCCCGAGCCGGCGACGCGCACGCAGCGCCCGGCAGTGACGGCGCGCTCGACCGCGCCGACGACCTCGCCGACCGCGGTGGGGCGCTCGATGACGGCCGGTTCGCAGCGCTGATCGCCGGCCCAGTTGCTCCACATGCCGGGCACGCTAGCGTGAGGGGAATGATCGATTCCGACGAGACGCAGCTCGAGGTCAGCGTCGAGCACACGGCCGTCGCGATGGCCGACGGCAGGGCCCAGGTCGTCGACGTGCGCGAGCCGTATGAGCGTGCCGCCGGCCACATCGTGGGCACGGTGCACATTGCTCTGGGCGAGCTGGCCTCCGAGGCCGAGTCACTCGAGCGCGAGCGGCCCGTGATCTTCTACTGCCACACGGGCTCGCGCTCGCTCATGGCGGCCGCGGCCTTCCGCCAGGCGGGCTTCGAGGCCTATTCCATGGCGGGCGGCATCGACGCGTGGGAGCAGGAGGGCCGACCCGTGCAGGGCAACGGCGCCTAGAACGACGAAGAGCCCGCATCGGCGGGCCCTTCTGACGAGACTCTGTGGCCCGGGCGGGCTAGAGCTTCGAGACGTTGACGGCCTTGGGGCCCTTGTCGCCGGCCTCTTCCTCGTAGGCGACGCGCGCGCCCTCGGGCAGCGAGCGGTAACCGTCGCTGTTGATGCCCGTGTGATGCACGAAAAGGTCCCGGCTGCCCTCGTCAGGCGTGATGAAGCCGAAGCCCTTGTCGTCGCTGAACCACTTCACAACCCCGGTAGGCATTGCAGCCCTTCCTCCGATGATCCTGTGCTGCGTGCGGAGGAAGCTGGTGCTACCTGGACCCGACGCCTGCACTCCTCGCCGGGAGCAAGCTCCCCGGCCTGACGGGGCGCAAAATATCAGGTGAGATCGCCAAAATCCCGTTTGCGGCCGGTGAACATAGAGTGCAGACATGGACGCTGTGATCACAGGCAAAGGCTGGGCCGTGTCCAATCTCGACCGGCTCGGCGACGGTCCCGGGTTTCGCAAGATCCGCTCACCGCTGGGCGTGACGGCGTTCGGCATCAACGCGATCGTGCTCCCCGCGGGCATCGAGACGGGCCGCCACGCGCACGAGCGTCAGGAGGAGGTCTACTTCCTGCACGCCGGGAGCGTGGAGATCGAGTTCGGCGACGGCGCCACGCAACGGCTCGAGGCGGGCGGCATCGCGCGCGTCGACCCGTCCACCGTGCGGCGCCTGCGCAACGTGGGCGACACCGACGCCGTCTACGTCATCGTCGGTGGCGCCGGCGGCTACGTAGGGCGCGACGGCGTCCTCCCCCAGGAAGACGAGCCGAGCTACCAAGCCGCGCAGTGAGCGCGAGCGCGCCGCTACCGATCTCGATCGACGACGTGCACGCGGCGGCCGCGCGGATCGCGGGCGTGGCGCACCGCACGCCGCTGTTGCGCTCGCGCACGCTCGACGCGCGGGCCGGCGCGCCGCTGGCGCTCAAGGCCGAGAACCTCCAGCGCGCGGGCGCCTTCAAGTTCCGCGGCGCGTTCAACGCCGTGGCGGCGCTGCGCCCCGACGGCGTGTGCTCGGTCTCCTCGGGCAACCACGCGCAGTCCCTCGCGCTGGCCGCGCGCGAGCACGGCGCGCGGGCGACCATCCTGATGCCCAGCGATGCCCCCGCGTCCAAGCGCGCGGCCACCGAGGGCTACGGCGCCGAGGTCATCGAGTTCGACCGGTACGCCGACGACCGCGACGCGCTGGCGCGCGACCTCGCCGCCGAGCGCGGGCTCACGCTCGTGCACCCCTACGACGAGCCGCTGGTGATGGCCGGCCAGGGCACCGTCGGCCTCGAGCTGGCGGGCGAGCTCGACGACCTCGACGTCGTGGTCGTGCCCGTCGGCGGCGGCGGGCTGATCGCCGGCGTGGCGACCGCGGTGAAGGCGTTGCAACCCGCGGCGCGGGTCGTCGGCGTCGAGCCCGAGGCGGGCGACGACGTCGCCCGCTCGCTGCGCGCCGGGGAGCGCGTCACGGTCCCGGTGCCCCAGACGATCGCCGACGGCCAGCAGGTGACGACCCCGGGCGAGCGCCCGTGGGAGGTCATCCGTGCGCTGGTCGACGAGGTCGTCACCGTCACCGACGCCGAGATCGTGGACACGATGCGGCTGCTCTTCGAGCGCGTGAAGGTCGTGGCCGAGCCCAGCGGGGCGACCGCGCTCGCCGCCGTGCTGGCGGGGCGGGTCGCGCTGCGCGGCGGGTCGGTGGGCGTGGTCATCAGCGGCGGCAACGTCGACGCCGCGCGCTTCGCCGCCCTCGTCGCGACTTGATACGACATCCGCCGAGCTCGACTTCGGCCGGCGTCTACCGTGGCCGGCGATGCTCCCGTCCCTGCGCCTTTCCGCGGCCGCGCTCGCGGCCGTCGTCGTGCTCGCCGCGCCGGCCGGCGCGCAGGCGGACGCGCCGGCGCCGGTGGCCCCGGCCGACAGCATGAAGGTGCAGGCGGGAGCGCCTGTCACCTTCACCGCGCGTGGTACGGGAGCGCTCGTCGTGCGTGTCGCGCGCTCGCCCGCAGCCGTCGACGGCTGCGGCGCCATCGCCGAGGACGGCGGCCGTCTCGACGGAACGCCGTCGCCGGGCGATGTGACGCTCGTGCAGTTCACCGCTCCCGCGGGCCTCGCCGCGGGCGAGTGGTTCTGGCAGGTCGGCAATCCCGCCGAGTGCACCGCCGGCCCGGTGCGGCGCATCGTCGCCGACGGATCGGCCCCGGCGCCGACGACGCCCGCCGCGCCGGCCAGGCCCGCGGCCAGCCCGGCCGTCCCCAAGCTTGCGCGCAACCCGATCCCGTCGGGCATCGGCACCAGCAACCACGCCCTGCTCGTCCTCGCGCTCGGCGAGGGCTCGCCCTCGGTCGCGCGCAGCCGCTTCGTCACGCTCGTGCGCAACAGCGCGCAGCGCTGGCGCCTGGATCCGCGCGGCCCGGTCAAGCGCATCCCCCGCCTGGGCGACGCGCACAACGACGTCGGCTTCGCCTCCCGGCTCGTCTCGCCGGGCGCGCTGGGCACCACCACGGTGCTGCGCCAGAACTACGTCCGCGTCCACCGGGTGTGCGCGGCCAGCGGCTGTCGCACGCTGCGCACGCCGGCCGGCTCGCGTGTCGTCGAGCGCGACCTCGCCCTGCTGCCCGACGTCGCGTGGGCGCAGGGGCCCGCGCATCCGAGCGCAGAGGAGTACGACCTCGAGACCGTGATCCTGCACGAGCTCGGGCACTGGGCCGGGAACATGCGCCACACGCCGGTCGGCTGTCACGACACGCCGATGGTCAAGGGCCTCGGCCCAGGCGAGTGGTGGCGCTCGCCCACCGACTGGCACTACGACGCCTGCGCCGACGCCCGGACCGCCGGCGCGTTCGACGTGCCATCGCTCGCCGCGCCGCCGCGGCTGATCACCGAGCGCGTCGTCGATCAGACCGTCGTCCTCCGTTAGGCCCGCCACCGACCGGGTACCGCCCGCTAAATGGACGAAGAGAAGACCATGCGCGAGCTGGAGGAGGATCCGCCCAAGCGCCTGGAGGACTGGCCTGACGACGAGCGCAAGTACGAGACGTTCGGCGGTAGCGTGGGCGGCGATGGACGCCGCCCTCCCGCCCGGGCCGCGCGAGCCCGCCGCGCTGCAGACCCTGGAGTGGGTCGCGCGGCCGACGGCGTTCCTGCGCCGCTGCGCGGCCGCGTACGGCGAGGCGTTCACCATCCGCCTGGCCTTCGACGACGCGCCGCTGGTCCTCGTCTGGCATCCCGACGCGGTGCGCGCCGTGTACGCCGCCGACCCGTCGGTCGCTCGGCGCGGCGCCAGCCCGGGCCCGCTGCGCCCCGTCGCGGGCCCGCGCTCGATCCTCTTCGCCGACGGCGAGGAGCACCTGCGTATCCGCCGGCTGATGCTGGCCTCCTTCCACGGCGAGCGGATCGCCGCCTACCGCGCCGTGACCCACGAGGTCGCGCTCGAGCACGCCGCGCGGTGGCCGCGCGGGCGCCCGGTGCAGACGCTGGGGCTCATGCAGGAGCTGACGCTCGACGTGATCCTGCGCGCCGTCTTCGGCACCAGCGACGAGCGGCTCGCCGCCGACATTCGCGCGACGCTCGCCGTGGCGCGCTCGCTGCCGCGGGCGGCCGCGATGGCGCTCGCCCAGCGCGACCTCGGGCCGCGCAGCCCGTGGGGCGCCTTCCTGCGGCGCATGGCGGTGGTCGACGAGCAGCTCATGGCGCTCATCGCCCGCCGGCGCGCCGCGGGCGCCGGCGGCGACGACGTGCTCGGCCAGCTGCTGGCCGAGGGGATCGACGACGCCGAGCTGCGCGACCACCTCGTCACCCTGCTGGCCGCCGGACACGAGACGACGGCGGGCTCGCTCGCCTGGGCGCTGGAGCGCCTCGCCCGCGCCCCGGCCGTGCTGGCCCACGTACGCGACGGCGACCAGGCGTGGATCGACGGCGTGGTCAAGGAGACCCTGCGCATCCGCCCCGTGCTCACCGTCGCCCCGCGCAAACTCGCCGCGCCCCTGCGCGTCGACGGCCTCGAGCTGCCCGCGGGCGTGCACGTGGCGCCGTGCATCTACTTGGTGCACCGCCGCGAGGACCTCTATCCCGATGCGCCGACCTGGCGCCCCGAGCGCTGGCTCGGCGCCGCTGCGCCGGAATCCTTCGCGTGGATCCCCTTCGGCGGCGGCGTGCGCCGCTGCCTGGGCGCGGCCTTCGCGACGATGGAGATGGCCGAGGTCCTGCGCGTCGTCGCGCAGCGATTCGACCTCGCCCCCGCGCAGGCGCGCGGCGAGCGCATGCGCCGGCGCGGCATCACGCTGCAGCCGGGCCGCGGCGCGCGCGTCGTGCTCAGCGACGCTTGCGCCGCTTCTTCGTCTTGACCGTCTTGGTGGTGGGCATCGCCTGACGATGTCCAGCCTTGTCGACCGCGACCAGGGTGAAGCGCTGCGTGCCGATGGGAAGCTTGGAGGCGACGACCTTGAAGCGGTTGGCGCTGAGCAATGCCACCTTGGGCCTGGTGGTCCGGTGGCGCGTGCACGCCACGCGCCGGCCGTGCCTGGTGCACTTGCCGCGGTAGGTCGAGCGGACGGACGCCTGGAGGGCCTTGATCCCGGCGGAGTACCCCGCGTCGCTGACCGTCACCGTCAGGGTGCAGCGCGTGACCGTGCACGCCGTGTGCGTCACGCGGGCGACGGGCGCGTGGCTGTCCTGAGCGGAGTTGTTCTGATTCGGCGGCGGAATCTGCGGCGGGGGGCCGGGCACGACGGGGCTCGGCGCGCTCGAGGCGACGCTCACGCCGCCGGGGTTGACGGCGGAGACGACGCAGCGCAGCGCGGTCCCCGCGTCCTGTGCCGTGACGACGTAGGCCGGCTGCGCCCCGCTCGCGACGACGCCGATGTCGCCGGCGGCGGTCGAGCGGACGAACTGGTAGGAGAACGTGGGTGCGCCCGTCCACTCCCCGGGGGAACAGGTCAGCTGCTGGCCGATCGCCGCGGTGCCGGCCAGCGTGGGCGCCGACGTGTTGGTCGGAGCGGCCGGCGGGTTGGCGAGCGTGAGGAAGGCCCGGATCGAGGGCTCGGCCACCTCGGTGTAGACGCCCGGGAAGTCGGCGCGGCCGCAGCCTTCGCCGTAGGAGACGATCCCGACCAGCTCGTCGTCCGCGGTGGACGCGGCGTCATTGGCCTTGACGAGCGGACCGCCGCTGTCACCCTGGCAGGCGTCCTTGCCGCCGCTGGTCGTGTCGCCCGCGCAGGTCTGGACCGCGCCGTCGAACGGGAGCGGCGGGATGTTGCTCTGATAGTCGTCGCTGCACGTCGTGTCGGAGACGTTCTGCACCTGAACGCCGCGCAACGAGATGACCGGCCCCGTCCCGGCCGCCATCGAGCCCCAGCCGGTGACGAACAGCGGTGCTCCGGGCAGGGTGGCGGCCCAGCTCGCGTTGCTGACCAGCGCCAGAGGCTGGACCCTCGGCGCCAACTGCAGTGGCGTGGCCAGGGTGAGCAGCGCGCCGTCGTGCTCGAGATCCTCGTTGAACGACGGGTCGTAGGAGATCCGCTCCACGTGCACGCGCTGGGCGGGCGCGCCCTCGTTGGCGAGGCTCTCGGTGCCCGCGAGAACGTCGATGTCGGCGGCGGTCATCGGCTGCCCGCTGGGGCTCGCCGGGTTGTCGAACACGCAGTGCGCGGCGGTGATGATGTGCCACTCGTCGCGGATCGACCCGCCGCAGTACTGCCCGTCATTGTCGACCGCCGGGAGGCCGGCGCGCACGAGCGCGACCTGATAGGGATGCTGGTCGAGGCTCACCGTCGTGCCGCCGACGATGGCGTCTGCAGACGGGCAGCACATCGCGGCCACGGCAAGCGCGGCCCCCAATGCGAGCACGCATCGTAGATCCATCGTGATTGACTTCGGCATCCTGAGACTTCGCCTTGAGCGGAGATTGGCGAGCGAACAGGGTAGTGCGCGTGGATGATCCAATGTGGATCTCTCGTGACGGAGCGGTCCCGCTGCGCGAAGTCGTGCTGCGCACCAGCCGCTCGTCGGGTCCCGGCGGCCAGCACGCCAACGTGACCGAGTCGCGCGTGGAGGCCGTATTCGACGTCGCCGCGTCCGCTTCCTTGAGCGAGGCGCAGAAGGCGCGCATCATGGCCCGCTGCGGTCCGGTGGTGCGCGCCGTGGCCCAGGATGCCCGCAGCCAGGCGCGCAATCGCGAGCTCGCGCTGGAGCGCCTGCGCGCGCGCCTGACCCACGCGCTCGAGGTGCAGCGCACGCGGCGCCCGACCAAGCCCAGCGCCGGGGCCAAGGCGCGGCGCATCGAGGCCAAGCGGCGGCTGTCGCGGCGCAAGCGCGATCGCCGGCGCCCGCCCGACGACGACTAGCTACTGACCCACCGAGCGCGCCAGCCGCAGCGCCGCTGCCCGCCCGAGCCTGGTCTCCAGGCGGTAGGTCACGGCGTCGCGGACCCACACCAGCGTGTTGCCCGCCAGGCGCGGGCGCAGTTCGTCGGGCAGGTTGACGCTGTGGGCGCCGCCGATGAAGTAGCCGGGCGCGCCGTTGACCCGAACCCGGGTGATGGGCACGTTGCCCGCCACCAGCTTCTCCACGAAGATCATCGCGTTGCCCTGCAGCTGGTCGAGCAGGGCGCCGACGCCGGCCGTGCCCGGGGGCAGCCCCGGCCGCGCGGCGTAGACCAGCGAGACGCGTGCGGGTGAGGTGTCCCCCAGATAGATCGCGTCGGGCGCGCCGAGCGCGCGGACCGTGGCGATGGGGCTGCCGAGGTAGCGCTCCGCCGCGGCGGCGCTCGCCCGGCGGCCAAGGTCGAGCTTGGGCGCCGGCGAGAGGTCGGGCAGGCGCTCGACGCGGGCGATGCGCACCGAGCCGATGCCGAGCCAGTCGCGCACCGTCGCGCGCACGCCTGGCGAGACGGCGAGCACCGCCCCCAGCGCCAGCAGGAGCACGACCACGGCGGCGACCGCGGGCGCGAGCCACGCCGGTCGCCGTCCGCCGCGCCGCTGCGCGCGCGGCTCGCGCGCGATCCGCGTCTGCACGGAGGTGGCGAGGTCGGGGGTCGCCGGCCAGGCGACGTCGTCGCGCAGGGCGACCAGCTGAAGCTCGAGCTCGGTCACGGCGCTCCCACCTCCTCCACGCTCGCGTGCGCGCGCAGGCGCTCGAGCGCGCGCGAGGTCCGCGACTTCACCGTTCCGCGCCGGCAGCCCAACGCGGCGGCCGTCTCCTCCTCGGAGAGCTCGAGCAGGTAGCGGCAGGTCAGGACCGCGCGGTCGCGCTCGTCGAGGGCGCCGAGGGCCGCCAGCAGCGCCTGGCGCTGTGCGCCGGCCAGCACCAGGGCCTCCGGCGAAGCGCCGGCCCCCGGCGCGTGCTCGGCCTGCTCGGCCGCCCGCAGCGCCAGCCCGGCGCGGCGGCCCGCGGCGCGGCGGCGGTTGCGCGCCTCGTTGGCCACGATGGCCAGCAGCCACGGGCGAAACGGAGCCCCCGTGCGGAAGCGCGGCAGGGCGCGCCATGCCTTCACGAAGCCCTCCTGCGCGGCCTCCTCGGCGTCGGCCGCGGAGCCGCCCGCCAGGCAGGCGACCCGGAAGGCGATGTCCTGGTGTGCGCGCACGAGCGATCCATAGGCGACGGTGTCGCCCCCTTGTGCCCGCGCGACGAGCGCGGCTTCGTTGTCCGGTGGCCGGCCCACCACCGCTACCTGTACACCCTCCGGCGGCGCGACGTTCCCGGCTGGCTCCCCGCCGCCGCGTGCGCGAGGATGGCGCGGTGGCCGAGCACCGGGTGAGGATCGTGGCGTGGACCGCCCTCGTCACCTTCCCGCTCGCGGGCCTGTCGATCCTGCTCGCCGCGCCGCACGCCGACGTGCGCTGGGAGAACCACCCCAGCCACTTCTGGCTCGTGCTCGGAACCTCGCTCGCCACCGCGGTCCTGGCCTACGCCACCGGCGAGGTGGCGGCGCGCCGCGGGGACGGGCGGCTGTTCCTCGTCTCGCTGGGCTTCCTGGCGGCGGCCGGCTTCCTCGGGCTGCACGCGCTGGCCACGCCGAAGGTGCTGCTCGACGGGCCGAACGGTGGCTTCGTCCTCGCCACGCCGGTGGGCCTGCTCGTGGCGGCCGCGCTGGCGGCGCTGAGCGCCGCGCCGGCGGAGATCGTCACGCGCAACCTGCAGCTGCTGCGGGTGGGCCTGATCGCCTTCATGGCGCTGTGGGCGGTCGCCTCGCTGGCGGAGATCGCGCCGCTGAACGATCCGATGCCCCCGGAGTCGGGATCGGCGCCGCTCACCGTGCTCGCCGTCGTCGGCATCGCGCTCTACGGCTACGCCGCGGTGCGCTACGCGGCCCTCTACCGCCGCCGGCGCTCGGCGATCATCGTCGCCGTCGTCACCGCCTTCATCCTGCTGGCCGAGGCGATGGTGGCCGTTGCCTTCGCGCGCAACTGGCACGCCAGCTGGTGGGAGTGGCACGTGCTGATGCTCGCGGCCTTCGCCCTCATCGCCATGGCGGCGCGCGCGCAGGGCCCGGCCGAGCGCTTCAGCGACCTCTATCTGGAGGCCACCGCGGCGGGCAAGCGCGACGTGAGCGTGATCTTCGCCGACCTCGCCGGCTTCACGGCCTTCTCCGACGAACGCGACCCGCGGGCGGTGTCGGAGATGCTCAACGCCTACTTCCAGGCCGCGATCCCCGCGGTCGTCGGCCACCACGGCGGCGAGATCGACCAGCTCATCGGCGACGCGATGATGGCCACCTTCAACACGCGCGGCGATCAGCCCGACCACGCCCAGCGCGCGGCGGCGGCCGCGCTCGACGTCCAGCGCGAGACCGCCGCCCTGGCCGCCGAGCACCCCGACTGGCCGCGGTTTCGCATCGGCGTCAACACCGGCGAGGCGCTCGTGGGCATCCTCGGCGCGGGCGAAGGGCGCAGCTACACGGTGATCGGCGACACCGTCAACGTGGCCAGTCGCCTGCAGGCGGCGGCTCCCGTGGGCGGCGTGGCGGTGGCCGCGGCCACGCTGCGTCACCTCCCCGGTGCGCGCGTGGAGAGCCTGGGCGCGCTGACGCTGCGCGGCAAGCGCGAGCCGGTCGACGCCTACGTGCTCGAGGCGCTGCGCTGAGCGATGCGCGCGTCCGCGCGCGCCTTGGCCGCGTCGCTGACCAGCCGGCCGAAGAGCGACCGGCGGCCGGCCACGACGCGATAACCGGCCCGGGCCAGCGCCGGCGCGCGGCGCCCCAGCATGGCCAGCGGAGCCCCGCCCGGCAGCACGGCGGCCACCGGCGCCAGCGCGTCGCCGCCCGACGTCCGGCGCCCGGAGCCGTCGACCGCATGCGCGGTGGCCAGACGCGCGTCGGGGGTCAGGTCCGCGAGCAGGCGCTGCCCCTCAGCGGACTGGATGGCCAGTGGCCGCAGGCGCCCGGCGCGATCCCAGGCCAGCAGGCGCCCGACGCTCCAGCGGCAGAAGCCGCAGTCGTAGTCGTAGAGGACGGTGACCGCTGGGGGGCGTGCGGCCACCGTCCACTACTTCCCTGCAAGGGAGCCCGAGGGCTCCCGCAGTCTTGTCAGAGCCCCGCCGGATGGCGGGCGACGTATCCACTGGCCGAGCGCATGTCGGCCTGCCAGCGGGTGTTGTTCTTGGTGCGGCCGCTGGTGTCGAAGCGGATGCCGGCCACCACCATGTAGGCGTGGCTGGCCTTGGCGTAGATGGTGACCCACTGGCCGGGACCCGCGTCGCCCCAGGTCTCCATGTCGCCGGAGGCCAGCGCCTGGTCGAGCAGACCGGCGCCGTGCAGCGCGTAGGAGACCGAGCCCGAGCAGTCGTAGCCGGTGTCGTTCCACCTGCCGTGCCCGCCGCCGTACTTGTAGGGCTTGCTGGCGATCTGGTTGCCCGCGGCGATGATCGCCTTGACCGGGTCGGGGGCGCTGGCGGGCGCGATCGCGAGGCCGTCGGGCCCGATCTGCGCCATGTCGCCGGGGGCCAGCTGGGTCGGCTGGGTGCCCGCGCCGGGATCGGCCTCGCCCGCGAGGGTGCGCAGCGCGTCGATGTCGCCAGCATCCATGATGCCGTCGACGGCGCGGCTCTGCGCGGTCTCGAACTTCTCGACCGCCT
Source organism: uncultured Actinomycetes bacterium (assembly GCA_963806015.1). Lineage (GTDB taxonomy): Bacteria > Actinomycetota > Thermoleophilia > Solirubrobacterales > Solirubrobacteraceae > JAOPZW01. The sequence continues at coordinate 491,803 of CAWDWM010000006.1, forward strand.
TCTCGGTGGTCGCGCCGAACTCGCCGTCGATGCCGACCTTGAAGCCGGCCTTGCTGAGGAAGTCCTGCAGGACACGGATGTCGTGCCCGCTCATCCCGCGCTTGACGGGGATGCGGTCGCCGAGGCTGTGATGGGCCGCGGCGTCATCAGGGTTGTCGGGGTCGAAGCCGCCGTTGGCGTTGGCGCTGGTCCCGCGCAGCGCGCGCTTCAGGGCGGCGACGGTGCGCGTGCCCACGGTGCCACTGGGCGTCAGCCGCGAAGCGCGCTGGAAGCGCTTGACCGCGCGCAACGTGCCGGTACCGAACCGGCCGTCGAGCTTGACCTTGAAGCCGGCCTGCCCTAGCGCCTGCTGCAACTCGCGCACATCGGCACCCGAGGCACCCGCCCGCAGCGTGCGGTCACCGAGGTGCGCGGCCTTCGCCAGCGCGCTTGGCGCGGAGACGAGTCCGACGACGAGCATGAGAAGAATGAAAAGTAAAGAACGACGGTAGGACGGCGGCACGGCAGCAAAGACCCCTCTTTTTTGGCGCCTACGGGGTTAGCTGTCGGGCTCGCGCGAAAAAAGGCCGCGCTACGTCGCACTCAGGCGACGATTCGCCCCAATGCCACCGAGGTGGCTTTGGTTCCCCCGCTCTCCGCCGTGGCACGGCAGAGACTCGGCTGGTCAAGAAGACCGGAGCAATCTAGCGGATAGTTCGGCAGATGGAAGGGTTGCCTTGAATTGGGGCTTCGACGCAGCACCGCCCGATCCTGCCCCGACTAAACGTTCAGCGCAGCGTCGGCGACGGCCAGAGCGACCTCCGCGCGGGGCTTCAGCGACGGGGCCAGCACGTATTCGTGCGGCGCGTGCGCGCCGCCCCCGCGCGGGCCGAGGCCGTCCACGGTGAAGGGGATGGTGGCCGCGAAGTGGGCGGCATCGCTCGCCCCGCCGCGCCCCGCTCCGATGACCGGGCGCCCCAGCGCCGCGGCCGCCGTGGCCAGCAACGGCGCGGTGGCCTCGCGAGCGTCCATCCCGGGCCACTGGCGCACGAGCTTGGCCTCCAGGCGGGCGCCGCCCAGCTCGGCCGGGAGCGCCTGCAGGACTCCGTCGAACGCGTCGAGGCTGTCGGCCCGCAGATCGCACACCAGCTCGCCGGTGCCGGGGACGACATTGAAGGCGTCGCCGGCGTGGAGCACGGTCGGGACCGCGGTCAGCCGCTGCGGTCCGTGCGGGTCCTGGCTGTCGGCGACCGCCTGCGCAGCCGAGGCCAGGGCCAGCAGCGCGTTGATCCCCTTGTCCGGTGCCGAGCCCGAGTGCGCGCTGCGCCCGTGCGCGGACACGCTCAGGGTGCCTGCCGCCTTGCGGCGGACCACCACGGCCTCGAGGTCGTCGTCGGCCAGCTGGCCGGCCTCGAAGCACAGGCAGGCGTCGAAGCCGGCAAAGCGCGGGACGTGGACGAAGGGCCCGACGCGCCACTCCTCGTCGCACACGAGCAGCAGGGCGACCTCGGCGAAGGCATCCGCGCGCGTGGTGAGGGCGCGCAGGACGCCGAGTGCGAGCACGTCGCCGCCCTTCATGTCGATCGCGCCCGACCCCACGAGCTGCTCTCCCTCGCGCGACAGCGAGCGGTGCTCGTCGTGGGCCACCACCGTGTCGAGGTGGCCCAGGAGCAGCAGTCGCCGGGCGCCCGAGCCCGTGAGACGCACGACCAGGTCGGGAGCGTGATCGGGCGAGGAGCACGGCACGCGCTCGATCGTCGCCTCGTTGGGCGCCAGCGCCGCGACGAGCGCGATGGCCTCCTCGGCTCCGTGCACGTCGCCGCTGGGCGTCGAGATGGCCACCAGCGCCTCGAGCTCGCGCTCGGCGTGGGCGGCGATGGCGGCGGCGTGCTCTGCGATCCATGGATCCACGGCTGCCGTACCCTCTCACGACATGGCCTCCGCACCGCACGTCGGCGAACTCGCCCCGGACTTCACGCTCGCGGGCACGGAGGGGTCGTTCCGGCTCTCCGAGCACCGCGGGGAGCGAGTCGTGCTGCTCTTCTACCCGGGCGACGAGACCATGGTCTGCACGAAGCAGTTCTGCTCCTATCGCGACCGCGCCGCCGACATGAGCGCGCTCGACGCGACGGTGGTCGGGATCTCCCACCAGAGCCTCGAGTCCCACGAGGCCTTCATCGAGCACCACGGGCTCACCGTGCCGCTGCTGGCCGACGTCGACCACGAGGTGGCACGCGCGTACGGCGTGTCGGCGCCCGTCATCGGCACGCGCCGCGCCGCCTTCGTGATCGACGAGGACGGCGTCGTGCGCCACCGCCACGTGCACGCGCTGGGCCTCGACTTCCAGGACGTCGATGACCTGGCCGCCGCGCTGGACGCGCTTCCCGCGCGGGCGTGATCGAAGAGGGCACGCTCGTCGACGGCGGGCAGACGGCCGAGGCGATCGCCGCTCGGCTCCTCGACTGGCTGGGCGCGGCGCGGCGCTCGCTGGACGTCGCGCTGTACGACGTGCGCCTGCCGGGGCCGATCGGCGATGCGATGGCCGGCGCGATCCGCGCCGCGGCGGCCCGCGGCGTGGCCGTGCGGATCGCCTTCAACTCCGACGGCGACCGCGCGGTCAAGCCGCTGCCGCCGCCGCCGCGCACGGAGCCCTCGCTACTGGAGGCGCTCGGTGTTCCGGTGCGGGCGATCCCCGGCCGGCCCGACCTCATGCATCCAGGGGGCGTGCCCCCTACGCGAGCTACCCCCTGGTTACGGTGCGCGATGGCGCGGCCGTGTGGACGGGCTCGACCAACTGGACGCTCGACTCGTGGACGCGCGAGGAGAACGTGCTGGTCACGGTCGACTCGCCGGAGCTCGCCGCGGTCTACGCACCGGACTTCGAGGATCTCTGGAGCCGGGGACGCGTCGAGGGCAGCCGCGCCTTCGACACCGCGCCGGTCGACGTCGGCGGCGTGCCCGTGCGCGCGTGGTTCTCCCCCGGCCGCGGCCCCGAGCTCTCGCATCGCATTGCCGAGCGCATCGGCGTTGGCCAGGCGGGGCGTGCGCATCGCCTCGCCCGTGCTGACGGCCGCGCCCATTCTCGCCGCGCTCAACCAGGCGCGCGTGGACGTCGCCGGCGTGTCCGACGCGACCCAGGCGCGCAGGTCTTCGCGCAGTGGCGCGACAACGAGCACTCGGCCTGGAAGGGGCCGCTGCTCGCGCACCTCCTATCCGGGCTGCCGTGGTCCGGCAAGGTCTCCACGCCGTACGCGCCCGGAGCCGTCCACGACTACATGCACGCGAAGGTCACGGTGGCCGACGACGTCGTCTTCATCGGCTCCTTCAACCTCTCGCGCTCGGGGGAGGAGAACGCCGAGAACGTGCTGGAGATCGCCGACGCCGCGCTGGCCGAGCGGATGGCGGCATTCGTCGACGCGGTCCGCGCCCGCTACCCGGCGATTCACCGTGCCGGCCTACGCCGCGCGCTGAAGCCCCTGGCGCTGCGCGCCCGCCCGCACCAGCGCGACGACCTCGTCGGGGTCGTCGGTCTCGGTCAGCAGATCGAGATCGCCCGGCGCGATCATCGCGTCGGCGGCCAGCCGATCGCGCAGCCAGTCGGTCATGCCCGCCCAGAACGACGACTGCAGGAGCACCACCGGGAAGTGGCGGATCTTGCCGGTCTGGATCAGCAACAGCGCCTCGAACAGCTCGTCGAGCGTTCCGAGGCCGCCGGGAAGGACGACGAACGCGCTCGCGTAGCGCACGAACAGGACCTTGCGCGTGAAGAAGTAGTGGAAGCGCAGCGCGATGTCCTGGTAGGCGTTCGGCCGCTGCTCGAACGGCAGCTCGATGTTCAGCCCGATGCTCGTCGCCCCGCCCTCCTGCGCGCCGCGGTTGGCGGCCTCCATGATCCCGGGGCCGCCGCCCGTGATGACCGCGAAGCCGGCCTCGCCCAGCCGCCGCCCGGTCGCGCGCGCGAGCGCGTAGTCGGGGTGGTCGGGTGGCGTGCGGGCCGAGCCGAAGACCGAGGCGGCGCAGCCGACGCCGGCGAGCGCGTCATACCCGGCGACCAACTCGTGACGGATCCGTTCGAGCCGCTCCTCCTCGGTGCGCTCGGTGACCACCGCCGGGCGCTCGGCACCGAGGAGCTCCTCGTCGGGGGTGGCCGGGCGGCGGGCGGCGGGCACGCGCCGAGCGTAGATGATGCCGTCGCGGGCGCCCGGCGGGCGGTCTGGCGAGCGTTCCCGTGATCGTTGAGCGCGCGGCGCAGCGAACTGCTGCATCGAGGGGAGGGTGTCCCGGCGCTTGGTGGTGCGACACCGGGGCGTCCGGAGTTCCTGCGCGATTCGCGCGCGCTTGGCAACAGCCGCCAGGGCCCGCCGAGGGGCTCGGGCGAGGGGGTACCAACACGCTCACTTCGCATCGGATGACGCACACCACGGCGGAGCCGCGCGCGCTGCGCCCGCGCCGCTCCGTTTTCGGCGTCCACCGCGGGGGGTGGGCTCTTTGGGTCCCGCATGGCGGGAGTCAGAGCGCCCACCCCCACAGCGCGCCCTGTGACGAGGCCCGAAACGGGCTCATAGCGGGCATTTCTCATCGCCCGCGCGGGCTCGCGGCGTAGGCCGCGTCGTCGCGATGACGCGCCGCGATACATGGACGGGCGCGGGGCGGTACAAACTGCTTGGCGATGGCGGACGAACCGACCCCTACCGAGGCCGACGAGAAGCAGGACGTTCCCGGCGGCGAGGAGGCCGGGCCGGACGCGGCACCCGCCGCGGAGGCGGCGCCGACGCCTCCGGCCGAGGCGACGCCCGAGCCCGCTCCCGAGGCCGAGGCTCCGCCCGCGCCAGCGCCGGAGCCCACACCCGCCGCCGAAGCTCCACCCGAGCCCGCGCCCACACCACCCACGCCCGAGCCCGCCGCCGAAGCTCCACCCGAGCCCGCGCCCACACCACCCACGCCCGAGCCCGCCGCCGAAGCTCCACCCGCGCCACCAGCGCCCGAGCCCGCAGCCGAAGCTCCGCCCGAGCCCGCAGCCGCAGCGGAAGCGCCAGCAGAGCCCACCGCCGAAGCATCGCCCGCAGCTGGAGCGCCGACGGAGCCGGCAGCTGAAGCACCGACCGACCAGCCCCCCACCGACGGCCAACCCGCCGCCGGCGGTGGCAAGCCCGCCCGTGGCCAGGGCAAGCCGCGGCGCGACCGGCCCCCGCGCGAGCGTGGGGCGGGCAAGCCCGGGCGCGACCGTGGTGGGCCGCGCCAGCAGCAGCAGCGCCCCACCGGGCCGCTTCCCTTCCAGGAGCTGCGCGACGCCGCGACCGCGGTGGTCGATCTCTTCGGCGCGCGCCAGACGCTGCGCGACGCCTTCGCGGCGCTCGGCGAGAAGGAGCGCCGCGACCTCTCGCGGCTCGTGGCCGAGGACGGCGACTGGCGCGTGCGCGCCCGCAACATCGCGGCCGGCTCGCTGGGCGCGGGGCGGGTCGGCAAGGCGCTCGCGGCCCAGCAGATCTCGATGGCGCGCGTCGAGGACCTCTGGCCCCTGACGCTGTCGCGCGAGGAGGCGGCGGAGCGCCAGTCGCGCGTCCGCAGCGCCCGCCAGCGCGACGAGCGCCGCTCGCAGCGCGATGCCGAGCGCGAGCAGCGCAGCGACCGCGTGTCGCGGGCGGACCTCGAGAAGGCGCAGGACGGCCGCGTCGGCGCCCAGATCCGCATCGTGATCGGCGGCCAGCCCCGCGACCGCAAGCGCAAGGGCGACGACGCGCCCAAGGAAGACCCCAAGCCGAGCGGCTCGGACGTCCTGGACCGCCTCGGGTACTGAAGGCGTGATGGCCGCCACTCGACGGCGCGGCCGGTGGGCCCTGGGGTTCAGCCTCGTCGCGGTCGCCTGGAGCCTCGCGCTCGTCGTCGGCGTCTTCGTCGCTCCCAGCTACAACGACGGCTCGACGCTCGCGGAGGTCAACGGCGCCTGGGTGACGGTGCCCGTGGCGGTGCCGGCCGTCCTTGCGGTCCTCGCCTTCCTGGGCCTGCACCGGCGCTGCACGCACGCCAGCCGGCGCGGGACCGTGTCGGCGTGGTGCGCGATCGGCCTGCTCTTCGGCTTCGCCGTCGTGTCGATGTTCAGCATCGGCCCATTCGTCCTGATAGCGGCGATCCTGCTCGCCGTCTCCGCTTCGTTGACGCCGCTTGCAGCGCAGCACGCCTGACCGAAGCCTGGAAATCCTGGCGCCTTTCAGGTAGACACGCGGCCCACCCCACACCCGTGAATGGAGGGCCACGTGCCGCTGAAGCCCGACCCGACGTTCTACCCGTCCCCCGCGAGCGCCGCTGAGGGCCCCGTCGAGAAGCTCGCCTACGTCGTCACGCTCAACACGGGCACCAACGGCGACCAGCGTCCCGATGCGCTCGCGGTCATCGACGTCGATCCCGCGTCGTCGTCGTACGGCACGGCCATCGGGCGCCTGGACATGCCCAACGTGGGCGACGAACTGCACCACTTCGGCTGGAACGCGTGCTCCAGCGCGCTTTGCCCCTGGGCGCCGCACCCGCACGTCGAGCGCCGCTACCTGCTCGTGCCCGGCCTGCGCTCGAGCCGCATCCACGTCATCGACGTCAAGGACGATCCGGTCAACCCCAAGCTGACGAAGGTCGTCGAGCCCGAGGAGCTGCACCACCGCACCGGCTACAGCCGCCCGCACACGGTCCACTGTGGCCCCGACGGCCTCTACGTCTCCGCGCTGGGCAACCCGTCGGGCGACGGCCCGGGCGGCGTGCTCCTGCTCGACCACGACGACTTCAGCCCGCGCGGGCGCTGGGAGATCGAGCGCGGCCCGCAGCACCTGGCGTACGACGTGTTCTGGAACATCGGCTACGACACGCTGCTGACCAGCGAGTGGGGCACGCCGAACATGGTCGAGAGCGGCATCCAGCCCGAGCTGCTGCTCTCCAACCAGTACGGCCACCACCTGCACGTGTGGGACCTGCGCCGGCGCCGTCACAAGCAGGCGATCGACCTCGGGCCCGAGCACCAGATGGTCCTCGAGCTGCGCCCGGCCCACGATCCGACCCGCCCCTACGGGTTCGTCGGGGTCGTCGTCTCGACCGCCGACCTCAGCGCGTCGGTGTGGCTGTGGCGCCGCCAGGACGACGGCAGCGTCGCCGTGGAGAAGGTCATCACCATCCCGCCCGAGCCCGCCGAGCCCGACCAGCTGCCCGACGCCCTGAAGCCCTTCAGCGCGGTGCCGCCGCTCGTCACCGACATCGCGCTCAGCATCGACGACCAGGAGCTCTTCGTCTCCTGCTGGGGCACCGGCGAGCTCAAGCGCTACGACGTGTCGGATCCGGCCAGCCCGAAGGAGACCGGCAGCGTGCGCATCGGCGGCATCGTCGGCCGCGCGCCGCACCCCGCGTCGGGCCCGGTCAACGGCGGCCCGCAGATGGTCGAGGTCAGCCGCGACGGCAAGCGCGTGTACCTGACCAACTCGCTGTATGCCTCCTGGGACGCGCAGTTCTACCCCGAGGGGATCGACGGCTGGATGGTCAAGTTCGACAACAACGGCGCGCTCGAGCTCGACCCGAACTTCTTCGTCGAGTTCGACGGCGAGCGCCCCCATCAGATCCGCCTGGAGGGCGGCGACGCCTCGAGCGACTCCTACTGCTTCCCGTCGTGACCTCCGATGCGGCGTGGCTGACCCTGGCCGGGCTCGGCGTCTATCACGGCGTCAACCCGGCCATGGGCTGGCTGTTCGCCGTCTCGCGCGGGATGCAGGAGCGCAGCCGGCGCGCCGTGCTGCGCTCCCTGGTGCCGATCGCGATCGGCCATGAGGCATCGATCGCCCTCGTCGCGGCGCTCGTCCTCGGCCTGAGCACCACGACCGACCCGCAGGAGCTTCGGATCGGCGCCGCCGTCGCGCTCGTGGCCTTCGGCATCTTCCGCTTCATCAAGCCCCGCGCGCACTTCCGCTGGACCTCGATGCGGGTGAGCGACCGCGAGCTGGGGATGTGGTCGTTCCTGATGTCGACCGCGCACGGCGCCGGGCTGATGGTCGCCCCGGTCATCCTCGGCCTACAGGCGTCCAGCCACTCCCACGACGACATGGCGATGCTCTCCGGCGGCCCGATCGACATCGCCGCGGTGGGCATCGCCGTGCACGTGCTGGCCATGCTCGTGGTCATGGGCCTGATCGCCTTCTTCGTCTACGAGCGCGTCGGCCTGCAGATCCTTCGCCGCGCGTGGCTGAACACCGACCAGGTGTGGGCAGGAGCGTTCGTGCTGGCAGGGCTCGTCACGCTCACGAGCTGACAGTAGGGTCGTCCACCGAGGGAACCTCGGATGGACAACTCGTCACCGCGTGTGTGTCTGCTGGGCGGCTTCTCGGTCGCGACGGAGGACGGCGTGGTCGAGGAGAGCGCCTGGCGGCTGCGCAAGGCCAAGGCGCTGGTCAAGCTCCTGGCCCTCGCGCCCGACCGCCGGCTGCACCGCGAGCGCCTCGCCGATCTCCTGTGGCCCGACCGCGATGCCGACGCCGCGGCCAACAACCTCCACCAGGTGCTGCACGCCGCCCGGCGCGCGATCGGGACCGATGCTCTGCGGCTCGCCGACGGCGTCGTCGCGCTGGAGGCCGAGATCGACGTCGACGCCTTCGAAGCCGCCGCCGCGCGCGCACGCGAGACGCGCGAGGTCGCCGCCTACGAGCGCGCGCTGGACCTCCACCCCGGCGAGCTGCTGCCCGAGGACCGCTACGAGCCGTGGGCCGACGGGCGCCGCGCCGCGCTGCTCGAGCTCCACGGCGGGCTGTGCGTCGAGCTGGCCGAGCTGTACGCCGACGATGCGCAGGCCATCGCGGCGCTGCAGCGCGCGCTGGTGCTCGATCCGCTGGCCGAGAGCGCGCACCGCGCGCTCATGCGCGTCTACGCCGCCAGCGGCCGCCGCCAGCAGGCGCTGGCCCAATACCAGCTGCTGCGCCAGCAGCTCGACGCCGAGCTGGCCGCCGAGCCCGATCCCGAGACGCGCAGCCTGTACCGCGAGCTGCTCGCCCCCGAGCCGGTGACCGACGCGCGCGGCAACCTGCCGCACCCACTGACCTCATTCGTGGGGCGCGAGCGCGAGCGCGGTGAGATCCTGCGGCTGCTCGAACGCGTCCGCCTGCTCACGCTCATCGGCCCCGGCGGCTGCGGCAAGACGCGCTTGGCCATCGAGACCCTGGCCGGCGTCGAGGCGGTACCCGACGGCATCTGGTTCGTCGAGCTCGCCGGCCTCACCGACGGGTCGCTCGTCGCCCAGGCCACGGCTCTGGCCGTCGGCGTCCCGATTCCGGCGCAGCGCTCGGCGCAGGAGGCCCTGGCCGCGCACCTCGCGGCGCGCGAGGCGATCATCGTGCTCGACAACTGCGAGCACGTCATCGACGCCTGCGCGCGCCTGGCGGAGGACCTCCTGCGCGCCGGGCCGGGCGTGCGCGTCGTGGCCACGAGCCGCGAGCCCTTGCACTGCGACGGCGAGGTGGCCTGGCGCGTCCCGTCGCTGGCCGAGGCGGTCCGGCTGTTCCACGAGCGCGCAGCCGCCGACGCGGACTTCAGCCCCACCGAGCGCGACGAGGCGACGATCGAGGAGATCTGCGGGGGCCTCGACGGCATGCCGCTGGCCATCGAACTGGCGGCGGCGCGCGTGCCCGCGCTCTCGCTCGACCAGATCGCGGCGCGCCTCGGCGACAGCCTCGACGTGCTCGCCGCCGGAAGCCGCACGGCGCGCACGCGCCAGCAGACGCTGCGCGCCACCATCGAGTGGAGCCACGATCTGCTCACCGGCGAGGAGCGCGTGCTCTTCCGGCGCCTCGCGATCTTCGCCGGCGGCTTCACCCTGGAGGCGGCCGAGGACGTCTGCGCCGGCGGCGCCATCGCGCGCCGCCAGATCGTCGACCTCATGGCGCGGCTGGTCGACAAGTCGCTCGTCAGCGGCACGGGCCGGCGCTTCCGCCTGCTGGACACCATCGGGCAGTACGCGGCCGAGCGCCTGGACGCCGCCGCCGAGCACGACACCGTGGCCGTGCGCCACCTCGACTGGTGCCTGGCCCTGGCCGAGCAGCACGACCCTCTGTCCGCCGGCCCGCGCCGCTCGCTGCGCACGCTGGAGACCGAGCACGACAACCTGCGCTCGGCCCTGACCTTCGCCCTGCGCCGCGACCCGCAGGCCGCCCTGCGCCTGGCCACGTCGCTGTGGCGCTTCTGGCTGGACCGCGGCTACTTCGTCGAGGGCGACCGCTGGCTGGAGGCAACGCTGATCGCCGCCCCCGAGCGCACCGCGCTGCGGGTAGAGGCCCTGCTGGCGAGCGCCGGCCTCTCCCTGCGCAGCGGCAACTCGACGTCGTACCTGCAGCGCGCCCGGGCGGCGGTCACCGACTACCGCGAGCTGGGCGACGAGCACGCGACCGCCGCGGCTCTCTACCAGCACGCGATGCTCGAGCAGTCGGTCAGCAACACCGCTCTGGCCGACGACCTCTACGTCGACGCGCTCGCCATCGCCCGCCGCCTCGGCGACCGCCGCCTGCTGGCGGCCGCCACCCACGCGTCGGCCATGACCCGGTGGTACCGCGCCGACCACGACCAGGCCCGCGCGGTGGTGCTCGAGGCGCTGGCGATCCTCGAGGCGCTCCCCGACGACGAGACGGCGTTCTTCGACGTGGTGACCTTCGGTCTTTGCCTGCTGCACGACGGCCCGCAGGGCAGTCCGCGCCTGCACTTCGAGGAGACGATCTTCCTCTTCCACCGCTTCGCCCGCCGGCAGGCCATCGGCTATGCGCTCAACAACCTGGCCTGGACGGCGCGCGCGACCGGCGACACCGCGCAGGCCATCGCCGCGCTCGACGAGGCCCTCGAGCGCTTCCGCGACGCCGGGGACCGCAACGGCGAGGCGCTGACGCTCAACCACATGGGCAACCTCGCCCGCGCCCAGGGGGACCTCGACGCCGGCCGCGCCCACGTCCGTGCGGCGCTCGAGCTGCGCCGCCAGCTCGGCGAGAAGCGAGCGATCTTCGTCAGCACCCTGGCGCTGGGGATGATCGAGATGGCCAGCGGCGACATCGCGTGCGGGCACGAGCTGCTCGGCGAGGCGCACGCGCGGGCCGAGGCGGTCGACGACCTGCCCGCCATGGCCGCCCTGCAGACCGAGTGGGGCCTGGCCGAGGAGCGCCGCGGCGACCTCGAGAGCGCCGAACGCCTCCTGGATGCCGGCCGGGCGCTCTGGAGCGTCCAGCTGCTGCGGCGCTTCGAGGGCTGGGCGCAGATCGCGCTGTGCGACGTGCGCGAGCGCCTCGGTGACCAGGCCGGGGCGAGCAGCGCCCTGGAAGCCGCGCGCGAGCTCCTGATCGACAGCGAGGACACGGCCGCCGAGCGTTATTTGGCGACAAAGGCGCCGCTAAGCGACTGCAAAGAGGTGGGTCCGTAACTTCGACGCTCCAATCACCCCGAAGCGAAGAGGTCATCCCCCATGACGATGCAAACGCTGGCCGGCGGCGAGATCGCCGAGCTGCGCGAGGCGATCCGCGGCACCGTGTTCGCCCCCGGCGACGAGGGCTACGACGACGCGCGCAAGATCTGGAACGCCATGTTCGACGACGTCGAGCCGGCGCTCGTCGTGCGCTGTGCGGGCACGGCCGACGTCATCAAGGCGATCGAGCTGGCGCGCAGCGAGGGCCTGGAGATCGCCGTCCGCGCCGGCTCGCACTCGATCCCCGGCTTCTCGACCACCGAGGGCATCGTCATCGACCTGTCGATGATGAAGGGCGCTCGCGTCGATCCCGGCACGCGCCGCGTGGTGGCCCAGCCCGGGCTGCTGTGGCAGGACCTCGACGCCGAGACGCAGGCCTTCGGCCTGGCGGCGACCGGCGGCCTGATCTCGACCACCGGCGTGTCGGGGTTCACCCTCGGCGGCGGCATCGGCTGGCTCGTGCGCAAGCAGGGCCTGGCCTGCGACCACCTCGTGAGCGCGGACGTCGTCACCGCGGACGGCCAGCTCGTGCGCGCCGGCGCCGACGGCGATCCCGAGCTGCTCTGGGGGCTGCGCGGTGGCGGCGGCAACTTCGGCGTCGTCACCGCGCTCGAGCTCGACCTCGAGCCGGTGGGCCCGATGGTCTACGGCGGGATCATGGTCTTCGCCGGCGAGCGCGCCGCCGACGTCGCCGCCTTCTACGCCGACTGGACCGCGGCCGGCCTGCCCGACGAGCTGACGACGGTCCTCAACCTGACGACCGCCCCGCCGGCGCCGTTCCTGCCCGAGTCCGTCCACGGGCTGCCCGTCGCGGTCGTCGCGGCCTGCTACGCCGGCCCCGCCGACGAGGGCGAGCGCGCGCTCGCGCCGGTCCGCGGCCTGGGCGACCCCGTGGCCGACCTCTTCGGCCCGCTGCCCTACGTCGCCATGCAGCAGCTGCTGGACCCGCTATGGGGACGCGGCGCCCGCAACCACATGAAGGCCGGCTACCTGGGCGACATGGGCTCCGGTGCCATCGACGCGCTGCTGCGCGGCTGGGAGTCCAAGCCGTCGCCCATGAGCGAGCTGCACGTGCACCACATGGGCGGCGCCGCGGCGCGCGGCGCGCGCGACAGCGCCGCCTTCCCGCACCGCGACGCTCCCTACGTCGTCAACTTCGTCTCACGCTGGATCGACGCCGAGACCGACGACGCCCAGATCGGGTGGGGCCGCGACGTCTACGCATCGCTCGCCGAGCACACCACCGGTGGCGCCTACGTCAACTTCCTCTCCGACGAGGGGTCCGACCGCGTGCGCGCGGCCTACGGCGACGAGGCCTACGGGCGGCTGCAGGCACTCAAGCGCAGCTACGACCCCGACAACGCGTTCCACCGCAACCAGAATGTGGTCCCCGCGTAGCACCTGACGATCGGGGGCCGTGCGAATCGCCGCCCGGAGCGCGCGGCTCCCGAACCAGTCTGAGTTAGACCCGGTTTCCGAGCCTAACTCAGACTGGTTCGTGCCCGCGGACGACCGACCGAACCCTGAGCTACTCGGCGTTCGCCTTGGCCGCCGCGCGATAGCGGTCGACGATCCGCTCGCACCCGTGGAGGTGCGGGCGGTGCAGGCCGACGTAGACCGTGTCGCGCCCCGGGCCGCAGTCGACCGTGGCGCGCGCACGGGCCATCGCGTAGACGATGTCGTCGCCCGCGCCGGCACGGACGCGGTTGGAGCGCCGCCCGCGCAGGCGGATCTCGTCGTCGCCGGGCCCGCCGACGATCACGTTGGAGCGCTCGCCGCCCTGCAGGAAGTCGTCGCCGGGCCCGCCATCCAGCCGATTGCGGCCGCGCCCGCCGTAGATGACGTCGTCGCCGGGACCGCCGTCGAGGCGGTCGGTGGCGCTCACCCCGCCGTCGGTGTGCAGGCGGTCGCCCCAGATGATGTCGTCGCCCGGGCCACCGGAGATGGTGTCCGAGCCATGGGCCCCGAGGAGCGTGTCGTCGCGCTCGGTGCCGGTCGCGCGGGCGCCCGCATCCGGCCCGATCCACGTGACGCCGGTCGACGCGTCGAGCACCGGTGCGGCCTCGACCACGTGCTCGCAGCCCACGAACGCGCCGGCGCGCAGGCTCTGCGCGTTGGAGATGCCGCCCGGCTGGTCGTAGGGATTGAGGACCAGCGTGTCGTCGCCCGGGCCGCAATCGACCCGGTCGACCGCCGTCCCGTTGTTGACGTAGACGATGTCGTCGCCGTCGCCCGCGGTGATGTCATCAGCGCCCGAGTCGGCATAGATCACGTCGTTGCCGGCGCCGGCGTCGACCTGATCGGGCCCGGAGCCGGCGTGGATGAGGTCATCGCCGTCGCCGCCGGTGATGGTGTCGGGCGCCGGGCCGCCGTCGAGCAGGTCGTTGCCCGCGCCGCCCGCGAGGCGATCGTGGCCGAACCCGCCGTACTCGCGGTCGCTGCCGTCGCTGCCCTGCAGGCGATCGTCGCCGGAGTCGCCCACGAGCTCGTCGTCGCCGTCCTCGCCACGGAGCAGGTCGGGGCCGGTGCCGCCGTCGAGGCGGTCGGGGCCGGCGGCGCCGGTCAGGTGGTCGGCGCCCTCGAGGCCGTCGAGCGCGCCGCCCTGCGGCGACTGCACGCGCAGGCGGTCGGGCCCGGGGACGCCGAGCAGTGCCTCGCCGGCGGGGGCCGCCGGCGCGGGCAGCGCGGGCGCCAGGGGCAGGCCCGCGACGGAAGGCACCGAGGGCAGCGGCGTCATGCCGGGCACGGCGCGCGGCCCGGCGCCCGCGGCCGGCGCCGCCACGCACGCGAGGAGCACAACGACGAGGGCGGCGAGGCGGGCGGCATGCTCCACGCCCACCGTGGTCGGCGCGCGCGAGCACGCCTTGACGACTCTGGACTAGGGGCGCAGAGCTACGCGCCCAGGACGGCGGCCAGCCGGCGCTCGAGCGCCGCGCCGACGGCCTCGCGCACCGGGCCGGCCTCCAAGCGCTCGACGAGCGCCTGCAGGAAGCCCTCGATGACCAGGCGCTTCGCCGACGCGTCTGGCAGGCCGTGCGAGCGCAGGTAGAAGAGCTGGTCGCGGTCGATCTGGGCGATGGCGGCCGCGTGGGTGCAGCGCACGTCGTCGGCCAGGATCTCGAGGCCCGGGATGGCGTCGGCGTGGGCGCGCTTGGACAGCAGCAGGTTGCGCGACTCCTGGAAGGCATCGGTGCGCTGCGCGCCGGGATCGACCTTGATCATCCCGCGCCACACCGCACTGGAGCGGTCGGACAGGATGCCGCGGAAGGCGAGGTCGCTCGTCGTATCGGGCGCCGCGTGCTCCTGCAGCGTGTCGAAGTCGACGTGCTGGCGTCCGCGCGTGGCGTACGCACCGGTGACGCTGCCATGGGCGCCGGCGCCGGCGAGCTTGGTCTCCTGGAAGACCTTCCCGTTGGCCGAGCCGAAGCCGAGCGTGATCCAGTCCAGCGAGGCGTCGCGGCCGACGACGGCGCGCTGGCTGCCGAAGACCCACGTCGTCTCCTCGAGGTCCTGCAGGTCGACGAGGCGTAGGCGCGCGTTCTGGCCCACGACGACCTCGACCACGCCGTTGACCAGGCCGTCGGCGGCCGAGCTCGACTCGTGCCACACCGAGGCCTGTGCGTCCTCCTCGAGGACCACGAGCAGCCGCCAGTGCAGGGCACTGCCGGCCTGCTCGTGCGCGGTCGAGATGACGATCGGCGCCTCGACGGTCACACCGCGCGGCACGTAGACGAAGGTGCCGTCGGTCCAGTGCGCGTCGTTGCGCGCCACGAGCGGAGCGTTGCCGTCGACGATCGAGCCCAGGTGGCGCTCGACGAGCTCGGGGTGCTCCTCGGCGGCCTGCGCCAGCGGCATGACGATCGCGCCCTCGGGCGGTGCCTCGTCGAGGCCGAACGAGTTGCTGCCGGCGCCTCCCCGCGCGACCGGGAAGCCGTCGAGGTCGAGCTTGTCGATCGGGGTGAACTCCCACCCGGCCGCGCCGCGGAAGCTCGGCAGGTCGAGCGTGGCGACCCGGGCCAGCGCCGCCTCGCGGCGGGCGTCGAGGTTCGTGGCGATGGCGTCAGCCAATCGAGCCCTCCATCTGCAGCTCGATCAGGCGGTTCATCTCGACCGCGTACTCCATCGGGAGCTCCTTGACGATCGGCTCGATGAAGCCGTTGACGATGAGCTTGCCCGCGTCCTCCTCGTTGATGCCGTGCGACATCAGGTAGAAGAGCTGCTCCTCGCCGACCTTGGAGACGGTGGCCTCGTGGCCGACGTCGACGTCGTCCTCGCCGATGCGGATGGTCGGGTAGGTGTCCGAGCGGCTGTCCTCGTCGAGCAGCAGCGCGTCGCACACGACCTTGGACTTCGAGCCGTGGGCGCCCTTGGCGACCTCGAGCAGGCCGCGGTAGGACGACCGCCCGCCGTCCTTGGAGATCGACTTGGCGAAGATGTTCGAGGTCGTGTTGGGCGCCGCGTGGACGATCTTGCCGCCCGCGTCCTGGTGCTGGCCCTTGCCGGCGAAGGCGATCGACAGGATCTCCCCGTGGGCGCGCTCGCCCATGAGGTAGACGCTCGGGTACTTCATGGTCAGCTTGGAGCCGAGGTTGCAGTCGACCCACTCGACGGTGGCATCCGTCTCGGCCCGGGCGCGCTTGGTCACCAGGTTGAAGACGTTGTTGGACCAGTTCTGCACCGTCGTGTAGCGGATCCGCGCGCCGGGCTTGGCGAACAGCTCGACCACGGCGGAGTGCAGCGAGTCCGAGCTGTAGGTCGGCGCGGTGCAGCCCTCGACGTAGTGCACGTAGGAGCCCTCGTCGGCGATGATGATCGTGCGCTCGAACTGGCCCATGTTCTCCGTGTTGATCCGGAAGTAGGCCTGCAGCGGCATCTCGACGTGCACGCCGGGCGGGACGTAGACGAACGAGCCGCCCGACCACACCGCGCTGTTGAGCGCGGCCAGCTTGTTGTCGTTGGGCGGGATCAGCGTGCCGATGTACTCGTGCACGAGGTCCTCGTGCTCGCGCAGCGCGGTGTCCATGTCCATGAACAGGACGCCCTGCTTCTCGAGCTGCTCGTTGACCTGGTGGTAGACGGACTCCGACTCGTACTGAGCGCCGACGCCGGCGAGGAACTTGCGCTCGGCCTCGGGGATGCCCAGGCGATCGAAGGTCTTCTTGACGTCGTCGGGCACGTCGTCCCACGAGCGCTCGGAGCGCTCGGAGGCGCGCACGAAGTAGTGGATGTCGTCGAAGTCGACCTCGGCCAGCTTCGGCGAGCCCCACGTCGGCATCGGGCGCGCGAGGAAGTGGTCCAGCGACTTCAGGCGGAAGTCGCGCATCCACTGCGGCTCGGACTTGAACTCGGAGATCTTGGCCACGAGCTCGCGCGTCAGGCCCTTGGGCGCCTTGAACAGGTAGTTCTCGGCGTCGTGGAACCCGTAGCGCTCGGTGTAGTCACCGCCGAGCGACCTGAGCGCGGCCTCAGCGGGCGTGAGCTGCTTGGCGGTATCGGGCGTTGCGGCCATGGTGTCTACTCCACCTCCACCTTTACGAGATCGTTCTCGACGACGACGGGAAACGTCTCGACGGGAACGTACGCGGGCAGGGTCGTGGGCTTTCCGGTATGCAGGTCGAACAGCGAGCCGTGGCGCGGGCATTCGACGGTGCACGTGGCGGGATCGAACTCGCCTTCGGCGAGCGTGCCGTTGTCGTGCGAGCAGCGATCCTCGATGGCGAGGATCTCGCCGTTGCAGTTGAAGACGCCGATCTCGAGGTCCTCCCATTCCACGATGCGGGCAGCACCGGGCGGGAGCTCGGAGAGCGGGCAGACGTCGATGAGAGCGCTGGGCATATGCGAAGGATGCGAAATCCGTCTTGGACGGTATGAATTGTACCGGCCGGGCCGTCGGTGCCCGCGGCGGGACCCGGCCGACGGGCGAGGCTAGCGGGCGGCAGGCGCGATGCGCACGGTACGACGCACCGTCACGACGCGGGTCCCGGCCGTCGCCCGCAGGCTCAGGTGGACCACGACGGGGTGCCGGCGGGCCAGCGCCTGCCGCGCCCGGGCGGGGAGCGTGACCCGCATCTGCACGCGCGCGGGGGTGCGCAGCGTGCGCACGGTGGTGTGGAGCAGGACGCGTGCGCGCTCGACGGTCGCGGAGCCGCCCAGCTCGATGCGGCAGCCGGTGGTGCAGGTGACCAGCGCCCTGATGCGTCCCTTGCTGGCGGTCTGGCGAGCGGCCGCGGTCAGCGTCGCGCCCAGGGCCGTGGCCGCGGCCGGCGGGGTCGTCGCCTTGGACGGCTGCGGCACGGTCTTGATCGGATCGGGCGCAGTGGTCGGCGCCGGTTCCTCGCCGGTGGCCGACCACATGAACGAGACCGCGGTGGTCGCGCCCTGGTAGCTGTCGCCCGCGTCCGGCGGAAGACTGACGGTGAAGCGGTAGCGGTGCGCATCGCCCTGGGCCATGGTGCCCAGGCCCACGATCGACAGCGCGCTCAGCTTGCCGTAGTAGACCGTCGAGACGGAGCGTCCCGGGGTCACGTCCTCCACCACGAGGTCGAGCTTGCGCCCGAGCGGGGTGTCGACCAGGCCGCTGGAGGCCAGGGCGAACTCCCCGCTGACGTCGCCGACGTTCGTCACCGTGATCTCGCCCACGCGCAGATGCCCCGGCGCCAGGCCGGTCGCCTCGAGGATCGCTCCGCCCGCCAGCGACGAGCCGATGAGCGGTCCCGTCGCGTGGCCGACGGCCGCGCGTGCGGCGCCGTGGTCGCCGCTGATGCAGACGGCGACGAACAGGCCCAAGGCCGCCAGTGCGGTCGCGGTGCGGGAGCGGGCGGCGATCATCAGAAGTCGACATCCGTGTCGGTCTCGGTGTAGGCGGTGGCGGTGGTGCTGATGTTGCCGGCCAGGTCGGTGATGCCGACGACCTGCGTCCAGGTCATGTTCTTGGCGGTCACGGCCTTGGCCACCACCCTGGCGGGCGTGCCGAGGGTGACGACGATGGAGGCGCCGTCGGCCGAGCGCACCATCGTCGAGGCGAAGGTCGTGGTGGCGCTGACGTAGTTGCCCTTGGTCGCGACCGTGCCGAGCGTGACGGTGCCCGTGGTGGCGGTCGTGACCGTCATCGTGTCGGCCGTGCCCGAGTTGGTGAAGGTCACGTTCACCGGCGTGCTGGAGCCGTTCCAGCCGCTCCACACGGAGGCCGCGGTGATCGGCTCGGAGTAGGTGAAGGTGAGCGTGTCGCCGTTCTCGATCTTGCCCGCGGTGCCGCCGGTCTTGTTGGCGGCGGCGATGTTCGCCGCGGCAGGCTTGGTCGTGTCGATCGTGAAGGTGTTGGCCGTGCTCGTGCCGGTGTTGCCCGAGGTGTCGGTCTGCGTGGCCTGCGCGGTGTACGTGCCGACGGCGAGGGCGGTGGCCGTGGTCGTCCACGTGGCCCCGCTCCGGGTCGCGGTGCGCGTCTGCAGGACGGTGCCCGTCGCGGTGAAGCCGCTGTAGATGCGGACGGTGACGGTGGTCGAATCGCCGGTCATGTTGCCCGCGGCGCCGCTCAGCGTCGGCGTCGTGTCGTTGGTGGCCGAGCCGTTGGCGGGCGCGGTGAGCGTGACGGCCGGCGCGAACTTGGCGGCGGTCGCGAACGACGCGCCGGGGTTGCTCGCGGTGGCCGTGAACGTGGCCGAGGAGCCCTGCACCGCAAAGGCGGCCGCCAGGACGGCGGCGAGCAGTGCGAGGACCCTGATCATGCCGGCTGCGTGGACCGCGGCTCGGGGGTGCTGTCGCGCCACAGGCCCGCCAGGGCGGCGAGGGCGATGAGGAGCGCAGGGACGCCGATGACGAACATGCGCACCTTGCGCTCGCTCAGCGTCGCGATGGCGTAGCCGAGGTAGGGCAGGTGGAAGGCGACGCGCGCCTGGCGCGCGTCGCCCAGCGCGATCGGGCCCCAGGCATCGGCGGCGCGGTTGGCGTCGCCCTTGGTGGTGAAGACGCGCTGGCCGCGGACGGTCTGCACCGAGGCGATGCGGTGCGTCACGAAGGCGGGGTGCCCGGGCGGGCGGAAGGTGATGACGTCGCCGGCGCGCAGGCTCGCGGTCGGCACCACGCGGTCGAAGACGACCGAGCCGCGGTCGTAGGTCCCGGTCATCGACCCGCTGGTGATGACGTAGCGCTGGAAGCCCAGCAGGGCCGGCACGAGGATGGCGGCGGCCAGGACCAGCGCGGTGGCGCTCAGCGCGATGCCGAGTACCCGGCGGACGAGAGGGAGGGGGCGAGAGAGCGACATGGAAGCCTCTGCGAGAGCGCGCGATCGGGGAGCCCGCGGGAAGGCCGTGCCGCCGGACACGGCCAGGCCTTCCCGCGCTGTGGGCTCCGTGTGACCTAGGACTGGGTCGCCGCCCAGGTGAAGTCGACCGAAGCCGTCTTGCCCTGGAAGGTGTCGTCGGTGCTCGACGGCAGCGTGGTCGTGAACTTGTAGCGGTGCTTGATGCCGCCGGCGTAGTTGCCGAGCGTGGCGTTGGCCAGCGCGCTGACCTTGCCGGTGTAGACGGTGGTCGTACCCGTCGAGCAGTTGGGAGCGGTGGTGGTCCAGGCGCCGCAGTCGAGCACGACGAGGTCCATCTGGGCCAGCAGTGCCGCGTAGCCGGTGCTGTTGGCGGTCTTCAGGGCGAAGTCGCCGGCCAGGCTGCCGGTGTTCGTGATGTCGACGGTGCCGGTGGCGGTGTCGCCGGGCTTCAGCGAGCCGGCGGTGAGCAGCGCGGTGCCCGGCGTGTTGCCGATGGTGAGCGTGCCGGTGGTGAAGACGTTGCCGGGATTGGCGGCCGAAGCGGTGAAGCTCGCGCCGGATCCAACGGTGATCCCGATGGCGGCGAGAACGACGGCGAGCGCGCCGAGGGTGCGGCGCGGATGCGCCACGAGTGCGTGCAGACGGGTCAAGACTTCCTCCAGGGGGGAGAGACGGATAGAAGGCGACCCGTTGCCAATACGAAGGCGGGAGAGAGAGGCCGGGTGCTTGCTCCACGTGTCGGCATCTCAGGCGGACTACTTGAACTTTTTGGCCATTTGGCACGCTGGCCATACCTTATCCCCAGAACTGGGGATGCCCCATCCCCAGAACTGGGGATGCCCGTGATTCAGCCAAGAACCGGACTCCGGCGGGGTAGCGCCGGAGTCAGGAGGAAGGCGCCGCGGGCTCCCAATCGACCGCTCCGCCGAGGCTTGCGCTCTTCAGAACCTTGAGCGAGAGCAGGGCGCATTTCATGCGCGTGGCGGAGATGTCGATCCCGAGCAGATCGAGGACGAAGGAGCGGTCCAGGCGCAGGACATCGTCGACCTTCATGCCCTTGACCTCGTCGGAGGCCATGGAGGCCGCGGCCTGGCTGATCGCGCAGCCGTGGCCTTCGAAGCGGACGT
The DNA here is from genome assembly GCA_963806015.1 of uncultured Actinomycetes bacterium. Taxonomy (GTDB): domain Bacteria; phylum Actinomycetota; class Thermoleophilia; order Solirubrobacterales; family Solirubrobacteraceae; genus JAOPZW01. Next base: position 512,627 of record CAWDWM010000006.1, read on the forward strand.
CCTCGACGGTGCCGTCGCCGCCGACGCGCAGCATGACCGTGAGCTCGTCCCCGCACAGCGGGTTGTTGTCGGAGAACTCGAGATCGGGGTTCTCCATCGGCCCCCAGTTGTGGGGGCGCTTGTAGTGCTCGAGGATCTCCTCGCGGTACAGGTCGTCCATCAGGCGAAGATGTCCTGGACCTTGCCGAGCCCCGCGATCAGGGCGTCGACGTCCTCGTCGGTGTTGTGCACGGCGAACGACGCGCGCGAGGTGGCGCCCACGCCCAGGCGTCGCATCAGCGGCTGCGCGCAGTGGTGCCCGGCCCGCACGCAGATGCCGTCGCGGCCGAGGATCTCGGCCACGTCGTGCGGGTGGATGCCCTCCAGCGCGAAGGAGATCAGCGCGCCGCGCTGGTCGGGGTGGAGCGGACCGTGGAGGCTGATGCCGGGCACCGCCCGCAGACGCTCGAGCGTGTAGGCCACGAGCTGGCGCTCGTGCGCGCGCACGTGCTCCATGCCGATGCCCTGCAGGAAGTCGACCGCCGCCCCGAGGCCGATCGCCTCCGCGATGTTCGACGTGCCGGCCTCGAACTTCGCCGGGCTCTGCGCCCAGCGCGTCTCCTCGGCGGAGACCGAGGCGATCATGTGCCCGCCGGTGAGGAACGGCGGCATGGCGGCCAGCAGCTCGGCGCTGCCGTGCAGGACGCCGATGCCCGTGGGTCCGTACGCCTTGTGGCCGGTCCAGCCGTAGAAGTCGGCCCCGAGCGCGCCGAGGTCGACGGGGATCTGCGGCACCGCCTGGGCGCCGTCGACGACGACGATCGCGCCGGCGTCATGGGCGCGGCGCACGATCTCCTCGAGCGGGTTGATGGTGCCCACCACGTTGGAGATGTGCGCGACGGCGACGACCTTGACGTCGCCGCCCGCCAGCAGGGCGTCGAGCTCCTCCAGCCGCAGCCGGCCCTCGTCGTCGACGCCGACCACGGAGAACGCGGCCCCCCGGCGCAGCGCGAGCTGCTGCCAGGGCACGAAGTTGGAGTGGTGCTCCATCTCGGTCACCACGACGCGGTCGTCGGGGCCGACGTTGGCGTCGCCCCAGGCGTAGGCCACGAGGTTCAGCGCCTCGGTGACGTTGCGGGTGAAGATCGTCTCCGCCACGCCCCAGTTGACGAAGCGCGCGAGGCGCACGCGCGCGCCCTCGAACAGCTCGGTGGCCTCGGCCGCCAGCGGGTAGACGCCGCGGTGCACGCTGCCGCGGTGATGGGCGTAGTAGTCGTCCATCGCGTCGAGGACGGTGCGCGGCGTCTGTGACGTCGCGGCCGAGTCGAGATAGACGAGCCCATCGCGATCGAGCGATGGGAACTCGTGGGCCAGTGCGGTGTCGGCGAGGGCGCTCATGCGATCAGGCCGCGGCCGCCGCCTCGTCGCGCACCCAGCCGTAGCCCTCGCGCTCGAGCTGCTCCACCAGCTCGGAGCCACCCTGCTTGACGATCCGCCCCTCGTACATGATCGAGACGCGATCGGGCTTCACGAGATGCAGGATGCGCTGGTAGTGGGTGATGATGAGCACGCCGAGGTCGCTCTCGGAGGCGATGGTGTTGACCCCGTGGGCGACCGTGTTGAGCGCGTCGATGTCCAGGCCGGAGTCGGTCTCATCGAGGACCGCGATGGTGGGGCGCTGCAGCGCGAGCTGCAGGATCTCCAGGCGCTTCTTCTCGCCGCCGGAGAAGCCGTCGTTGAGATAGCGCGAGGAGAAATCGCGCGGAACGTGGGTGAGCTCCATCGCCTGCTCGACGAGCTTGCGGAAGTCCTTCAGCGAGACCTCGGCCTCGCCGCGCGCCTCGCGATGGGCGTTCATGACCATCCGCAGGTACTTGGTGATCGTCACGCCCGGGATGGCGACCGGGTACTGGAAGGCCATGAAGAGGCCCATGCGCGCCCGCTCGTCGGGGTCGGCCTCGGTGATGTCCTCACCCTTGAAGATGATCTGGCCCTCGGTCACCTCCAGGTTGGGCTGACCCATGATGACGTTGGCGAGCGTGGACTTGCCCGAGCCGTTGGGACCCATCAAGGCGTGGATCTCGCCCTTGCTGACCGTGAGGTCGAGCCCCTTGAGGATGTCCTTGTCGGCGGCCCGGACGTGGAGGTTGCGGATCTCGAGATCAGCCATGCGCTTTCCGTGTCGTGGTGAGAGTCAGACGGCGACGGTCGCCGTCGGGGATGAAGACAGTTGCGAACGATCGGAGAAGGCCACGAGCTCGGCGAGAGTGGTGTGGGCCAGCGCCTTGATGACGCCGCCCTGCACCCGCGTCCACAGCAGCTTGGTGGCACAGGCGTGCCCGTGGTCGTCGACGTGCGAGCACAGCACGCGACCGTCCTGGGAGTCGTCGACGAAGCAGCTCATCGGCGCGACCGCGCCCTCGAGCGCGAGGACGACCTCGTCCATGGTGATCGACTCCGCGGGCCGCGACAGCCTGTAGCCGCCGTGGGCGCCGCGCGTGCTCTCGACGAGAGCGGCCTTCTTCAGCAGGGCGACGATGCGCTCCAGATAGGCGAGGGGCAGGCCCTCGGCCTCGGAGATCGCCTTGAGCGAGACCGGCTGCCCGGAGCCCTGCCGGCCCAGCTCGACGAGCAGGCGCACCCCGTACTCCGCCTTCGTCGTGAAGATCATGACCTCAATCCTACCAATGCGGTAGGAGATCCCCGGAGGGGCGCCGAGCGTCAAGGGCGTTTCAAGCGTCCGCAAATCTGGAAGGATGCGCGGGTCCAAGCGGATGAGGGCGTCGTCCGCGAAGGTCCAGTCCCCCCCACCCATGGCCCGACACCGCACTCTGTGCATCGTGGCGGCCACAGTGGCGTGCTCGCTCGTGCCGGCCGCCACCGCGTCCGCCTGCGCCGGCTCCCGCAGCCGCCCATCTCCCGCGTCGCTCGAACGAGCGATTCGCGCGACCGTGTGCGTCATCAACCAGGCGCGCGCCGAGCACGGGCTCGGCGCGCTGCGCACCACGGACTCGCTGGCCCGCGCCGCGGCCGCCCACAGCCGCGACATGGTCCTGCACGACTTCTTCGCGCACGATTCGCCGACCGGGTCGACCCCCAAGGAGCGCATCGATCGCGCGGGGTACTTCGACGGCGCAGCGTCGTGGGCGATGGGCGAGACGATCGCCTGGGGCACCGGCAGCCGCGCGACCCCGGCGGCGATCGTGCGCTCGTGGCTGCGCTCACCCGGACACCGGGCGATCCTGCTCGACGGCCGCTACCGCGACCTCGGGGTCGGGATCGCGTTGGGGGCTCCCGGCCAGGCCGGCGGCGCGACGTTCACCGGGGACTTCGGCGCGCGCGGATAGGCGGTGCCGTCACCCGCGAGGGCGATGATCCGTCTCGATGGCGCCCTCCGAGGACCTCGCCGCACACGTCGAGCACGAGATGGCCGTGGCCCGGGGGCGCTTTCGCACGCGCATCGCGATGCTCGCGGGCGCGTCGGTCGTGCTCGACCTCGTGGCCGCGGGCCTGGCCAAGGTGTTCGAGCAGGGCGCCCAGCACAGCTTCGCGACCTACCTCGACGCGCTGTTCTGGACGACGACGCAGCTGCTGACCGTGTCCTCGCAGCTGCCCAACCCCGAGCACGCGGCGACCAAGGTCCTCGACGTCGTCGTCGAGGCGTGGGCGATCATCGTCGTGGCGTCGCTCGCGGCCACCTTCAGCGACCTCCTGCACCACCGCACGCGCCGTCGCGCCATGCGGGAGCGCCGGGCGGCGTCCCCCGGCGCGAGCGTGCGGTAGGCTCGCGCTCCATGGTCCTGGGCCTCACCGCATGGGCCGCCTCGTTCGGCTTGGTGGTCATCTTCCTCGTCATCTTCCCGGTGCTCGTGCAGGGCCTGATCGCCTTCGCGGCCGCACAGGCATTCGGCGAGAAGGCCGAGAACGAGGAGTACGCCCGCCACCACCGCATGCCCGGCTCGTAAGGCCCGGCAAGATGGCGCGACCAGTTGCCGTCGTCACCGGCGCCGCGCGCGGCATCGGGCTGGAGAGCGCCCGTCGCCTCTCCGCAACCCACCGCGTCGCGCTCCTCGACCTCGACGCCGCCGGCGTCGAGCGGGCGGCAGCCGGCCTCGGCGATGCGATGTGGGCGGGCTGTGACATCACCGACCCCGAGTCGATCGCCGCGGCGATCGACGAGGTCGTGGCCGAGTGCGGCGGCATCGACGTCTGCATCTCCAATGCGGGCATCGCCGCCAGCGGGGCGCTGCGCCACCTCGATCCCGACGTCCTCGCCGCGCAGCTGAACGTCAACCTGACGGGCAACTGGCGGTTCATCCACGCGTGCCTGCCGCACGTCATCGCGCGCCGCGGGTACGTCCTGGGCGTCGCCTCGCTGGCCGCCATCGTGGCGCCGCTCGGAATCGGGGCCTATGGCGCGTCCAAGGCCGGCCTGGAACAACTGCTCAACGTCCTGCGCATCGAGCTTCGGCACCTCGGCGTCGACGTCGGCGTGGCCTATTTCTCCTGGATCGACACCGACATGGTGCGCGGCGCCGAGCACAGCCATCCCGGGTTCGCGACGATGCGCAAGGGGCTGCGCGGCCCGGCGGGCAAGATGCTGCCGGTGGGCGATGCCGCCGAGGCGATCGTGCGCGGCGTGCAGCGGCGCTCGCGCCGGGTCGTCGCGCCGGGCTTCGTCGGCGCGCTGTACCGGCTGCGGGGGCTGGTCCCCGAGCTGATCGACCATGAGGCGTGCAAGTCCGCGCCGAACGTCGACCGCATGACCGCCGAGATGGTGGCCGAGCGCGGCGCCTTCGGAGCGGGCCTGCGCCCCGGCGAGCGGTCCAGTGAGGCCGCCGCCCGCTCCGCCGGGCGCTGATTACCCACCGCTCGGCGCACTCATACCAACGTCCAGCGGCCTTTAGTTGCGCCGAGCGGCCGTCCGATAAGGGCGTTGAGCGCCGAACGTACGGCGCCCGGGGGCAACGCTGGAGGACGCATGAGCGTGGTGTGGGGAATCCGTTGGGATCGCGAGGACGATCGTCGTCAGCGCCTGCTGATGGCGGCCGCCTTGGTGGCCGTGCTGGCCGCCGTCGCGCTGCTGTTGATCTCGCGCGGACCCGCGCAGGTCGCCATGCACGCCGTCATCGTGCGCGCCGAGCCCGACAAGGTCGCGGCGGCGCAGCGCGCCGTGGAGCGCAGCGGCGGCACCGTCGGCCAGTCACTGCCGGTCGTCAACGGCTTCGTGGCAGAGGTGCCCGCCGGCTCCGAGCGCGCCCTGGGCGCGACGGCCGGGGTGGTTGCCGTGGTCGGCGACGGTCGCATGGGCGGCTGGGCCGAGAAGAGCTCGAGCACGGCCGCGTCCACGCCCGGCACGTCGCTCACCGACGTGCGCGACGCGATCGGCGCCACCGAGTCGGGCGCCACCGGCGCGGGCGTCGACGTGGCAGTGATCGACACGGGCATGGTCCCGGTGCCGGCGCTGGCCGCCACGGGCAAGGTCGTGCAGGGTCCCGACTTCTCCAACCAGAGCCGCGACTCGCATCTGGCCCATCTCGACACCTTCGGGCACGGCACCCACGTGGCCGGGATCATCGCCGGCGACGACGAGGCCTCGGGCTTCCGCGGGGTGGCCCCGGGCGCGCGCCTGGTCAACATCAAGGCCGCCGGTGCTGACGGCTCGACCACGCTCGGCGCGATCGTCGCCTCGGTGGGCTGGGTCATCGCGCACCGCAACGACAACGGCCTGCATGTCCGCGTCCTCAACCTCTCCTTTGGCACGCCGCCGAGCCGCTACCAGAGCGACCTGCTGGCCTACGCGGTCGAGCAGGCCTGGACGGCCGGCATCGTCGTGGTCGTCTCCGCGGGCAACGAGGGCGAGAAGAGCCGCGGGCTCACCTCGCCGGGCTACGACCCCTTCGTGCTGACGGTCGGCGCCGACGATCTCGCCGGCACCGCCGCCGTGGGCGACGACGTGGTGCCCGACTGGTCGAGCCGCGGCGCCGGGCGCAACCCCGACCTCGTCGCGCCGGGACGGTCCATCATCAGCCTCCGCGACCCGAACTCCGCGCTGGACCTCGCCCACCCCGAGGCGCGCGTGGGCGACACCGGCTTCAAGGGCAGCGGCACGTCGCAGGCGGCCGCGGTCGTCTCCGGCGCCGTCGCGCTGCTGCTCGAGCGCCGGCCCGATCTCTCGCCCGACCAGGTCAAGGCGATCATCAAGTCCACGGCCGACCCGCTGTCCGGACCCGGGCCTGACGCCCAGGGTGCGGGCCGGCTGAACTTCACCCGCTCGCTCGCTGCGGCGGCTCCCAGCCCCGACGCGGCGCGCCAGCCGTTCGCGCCGGCTCAGATCCGCGGCGTGGTCGCGGTCCTGGTCGCCCACCTGTCGAACGGCCGCCACGCCGACGTGGGGCCTGTCGGGCCCGATGGCTCGAGCTGGGGCGGCGCCAAGTGGGGCGGTGCCAAGTGGGGCGGCAGCTCCTGGGGCGGCTCCTCGTGGGGCGGCTCCTCGTGGGGCGGCTCGTCGTGGGGCGGCTCCTCCTGGGGCGGCTCGTCGTGGGGCGGCTCGTCCTGGGGCGGCAGCTCCTGGGGCGGCTCGTCCTGGGCGAGTACCGGCTGAGCCTGTGCGCGACCTGAGCCCGAACCGATCCGAGACGCACGCTCCGCAGGGGCGCGGGCGGCGCCTGCGCCCCGGCGGGCATCCGCGCGTCTGGGCCCTGATCGTGGCGATGGGGGCCAGCGCGCTGGCGCTCACCCTCACCCACGTCGGCCACCTGCCCGCCCTCGGCCCACACCCGCGCCCGGCGTGGTGGCTGCTGGCGGCGGCGTTCGCCGTGGCCGAGCTGTGCGTGGTCCACGTCGAGTTCCGGCGCAACGTGCACATCTTCTCGCTCAGCGAACTGCCCCTGGTCTTCGGGCTCATCTTCGCCCAGCCGTGGGCCATGCTGCTCGGCATCCTGCTCGGCCCGATCGTCGTGCTCGTGGTCAACCGCGGGCAGTCGCCGGTCAAGGTCGCCTTCAACGTCACGCTCTTCTGGCTCGGCGGCGCCGTCGCGGCCACCATCTTCCACGCGCTGCTCGGCGCCCAGGACGTCGTCGGCCCGACGGTGTGGGGCGCCGCGCTGCTGGCCACCCTGGCCAACGCGGTGCTCGGCGCGCTGCTCGTGTGCGCCGTCATCCGGCTCTCGGGCCAGCCGATCGCCATGACCAAGCTGCTGCGGACGCTGGCCATGGCGACCGCCGTCTGTGTGACCAACACGTGCTTGGCGCTCGGCGGCGCGGCGGCGGTGGCCACCGACGCATGGGCCGCGCTGCTGCTCCTCGTCCCTGCCGCGGCCGTGGTGCTCGCCTACCGCGCCTACATGGCCGAGCGGCGCAAGCACGAGAGCCTCGAGTTCCTGCACGAGGTGACGCGCCTGCTCGCCCGCGCGCCCGACATCAGCGCCGGTATCGCCGGGCTGCTGCAGCGCACGCTGGACGTCTTCCGCGGCGACGTCGCCGAGATCATCCTGCTGCCCTCCGACCAGCGCTCGGAGGCACTGCGCACCACGCTCGAGCAGGGCGGCACCGTCGAGCCGATGGTGCTCGCCGATCGCTACGTGGCCAACGCGCTGCACGCGCTGGTCGACGGCGACACGCCCGCGCGCCTGCTGGAGCGCCCGCTGGCCGACCCGCTGCTCGATGCGGCCCTGGCTCGTCGCGGCATCCAGCGCGCGATGCTCGCCGCGCTGCCGGGCGAGACGCGCGTCGTCGGCACCTTCCTCATCGCCAACCGCAGCACCGTGGGCAGCTTCGACAGCCACGACCTCACGCTGTTCGGCACGCTGGCCAACCACGCGAGCGTGTCACTGGAGTACGACCGCCTCGAGCATCTCGTCTCCCAGCTGCGCGAGCTGCAGGGGCGCCTCGAGCACCAGGCCTTCCACGACCCGCTGACCGGGCTCGCCAACCGCGCGCTGTTCCTCGATCAGCTCGGCGAGCTGCTCGCCTCCGGCCGGCGCGACTACACCGTCCTCTTCCTCGACCTCGACGACTTCAAGACGGTCAACGACTCGCTCGGCCACTCGGTCGGCGACGAGCTGCTCGAGGCCGTCGCCGGGCGCCTGCGCGGCGCGCTGAAGACCGGCGACCTCGCGGCGCGCCTGGGCGGCGACGAGTTCGCCGTGCTCCTGCACGACGTCGAGGACAGCGCTGCCGTGACCCGCGTCGCGGACCGCGTCATCGAACTGCTCGAGCGTCCCTTCACGGTCGCCGGGCACGAGATCTCCGCGCACGCCAGCCTCGGGATCGTCGAGGGCTGGACCGCCGACGCACAGAGCGCCGAGGAGCTGCTGCGCAACGCCGACGTCGCGATGTACACGGCCAAGAACGCCGGCAAGCAGCGCCACGAGGTCTTCGAGCCGGCCATGCACGCCGCCGTCCTGCGCCGCCACCGTCTCAAGGAGGACCTCCAGCGCGCGGCCGAGCGCGGCGAGCTGGTCGTCGAGCTGCAGCCGATCGTCGAGCTGGCCACCGGCAACGTGACCGCCGCCGAGGCGCTCGTGCGCTGGAACCACCCCGAGCGCGGGCGCATGACGCCGGGCGACTTCATCGACGTCGCCGAGGAGACCGGCCGCATCCTCGAGGTCGACCGCTTCGTCCTGGAGCACGCGTGCGGGCTCGCCGCCGGCTGGCCCTCGGGTGAGGCCGGCGCCGTCAACCTGCACGTCAACGTCTCCCCGCGCGAGCTCCAGCGCCCCGAGCTCATCCGCCGCGTGGCGGACGCGCTCGACACGACCGGGCTGCCGCCCAGCCGGCTCGTCCTGGAGATCACCGAGAGCGGGCTCATGCGCGACCCGCGCGCGGTGCTCGGGCGCCTGCAGGCCCTGCGCGAGCTCGGGGTGCGCCTGGCCATCGACGACTTCGGCACCGGCTACTCGTCGCTCAGCTACCTGCGCTGGATGCCCATCGACGTCCTCAAGATGGACAAGTCCTTCGTCGACGACCTCGGCAGCGGCGACCAGCGCACGGCCCTGGCCGGCACCATCGCCGGCCTCGCGCGCACGCTGAGCATGACCGTGGTGGCCGAGGGCATCGAACGCCCCGAGCAGGCCGACATGCTGCACGCGATGCAGTGCGAGTTCGGCCAGGGCTACCTGTTCGCCGCCCCGCTGCACCCGGACGCGTTCGGGCAGTTGCTCGTCGCGCGCTGCGCGGCCTGAGTCGTCGTCCGTCTGCGCTCGCCGCGCTGCGCGGCGTGAACAGCCGCACCGAGGGAAGGGGGGTCGCCGGCGGCAGCGGCGCCGGTGGTACGCCGGCGTCGCTGGGTGGCCGAACGTCGGTCTTCCCCCCTCAGGAGGGGGCAGGACCGACGTTCGGCGACAGCCGGCCTCGGAGCGCGAACTGCCTGGGATAAGGCCCGGTTTCCGAACCCGATCCCAGGCAGTTCGGGCACCAGCGCCACGACCGAGCCGCGGACGCTGCGACCACCGCCACCTCCTTCCCCTCGGTGATGCAGTAGGCGCCGCGCAGCGCCGCAACCGCACCGCGGACGACAACCCACGGCGTCAGACACCAAACAACGGCCGCAAATTGCCACTTGATCGATCAAGACTTGATCGATACAGTCTTGAACGATTCAGATGGCAGCCCGCGCCGCGCACGCCCCCACCCTCGCCGCCGTCGCCGAGCATCTCGGCGTCTCGCGGACGACGGTCTCCAATGCCTACAACCGGCCCGATCAGCTCAGCCCCGCGCTGCGCGAGCGGGTGCTCGCTGCGGCGGGCCAGCTCGGGTACACGGGCCCCGATCCGGTGGCGCGCTCGCTGCGGCGCGGCAAGGCCGGATCGCTCGGGCTCGTCTTCGACGCCCGGCTGCGCTACATCTTCGACGACCCCGCCGCGGTCCTCTTCCTCTCCGGCGTCGCCGCCGGGTGCGAGGAGCAGGGCACCGGCCTCGCGCTCGTCCCGCAGCTGCCCGAGGGCGCGGCGGAGCTCGTGCGCTCGGCGCTCGTCGACGGCTACGTCATGTTCTGCACGCCCGAGAACGACGAGCGCCTCGAGGCGGTCCGCGCCCGCGGGCTGCCCTACGTCCTCGTCGACTTCTCGCCCTACGTCGACGGCCCGCACGTGAACATCGACGACCGCGGGGGCGCGCGCGCCGTGGCCCAGCACCTCGTCGACCTCGGCCACCGGCGCATCGGGCTCGTCCTGCCCTACGAGGACGGTTCCACCGACGCCGCCACCGCCACCGCGGTCTCCGACCCGTTGCGTACCGAGGACCGCACGCGCTGGCGCTGCTTCATCCGCTACGAGCGCCTGCTCGGCTGGCGTGACCCGATCGTCGCCGCCGGCATCGACTGGGCGAGCGTCCCGGTCGGCAGCTCTCCCGAGAGCGACGAGGAGTCCGGCTATCGCGCCGCGGTGCCGCTGCTCGACCGCGCCGACCGCCCGACCGCGATCATCTGCCTCTCCGACGTCCTCGCCTTCGGCGTCATGCGCGCCGCGGCCGAGCGCGGGATCCGGGTCCCCCACGACCTCAGCGTCGTCGGCTTCGACGACATCACCGCGGCGAGCGCCGCCGGCCTCACGACCGTCTACCAGCCGCACGCCGCCAAGGGCGAGGAGGCCGTCCGCCTGCTCACCACGGGCGGCGACGACGTGCTGCTTCCGACCAACCTCGTGGTCCGCGCCTCGAGCGGACCCGCCCCGAGCTGAACCCGCCCGAAAGGAGCCACCATGCTCGATCTCGTCGTCAACTCACGCATCGCCCGCGACCTCAGCACGCGGCAGTTCGCCACCGGCGCGCGCCGCTCCGCGCGTGCCGAAGAGGCCGAGACGGCCGCGCCGCGCGCCCCCGTGCGCCGCAGCGCCGTGCGCGCCCTGCGCACCCTCGCCGACCGCCTCGAGCCGGCGCAGCGCTGCGCGCCGCAGTCCTGAGCGCGCCGAGCGCCATGTAGGGTCCGGTCCGTCGCATGGCGGACCGGACGGTCGACATCCTTCTCGTCGGCGGGGGCATCGCATCGGCCACCGCCGCCCACATGCTGCGTGAGCAGGGCTTCGCCGGCTCGATCCTGCTGGCCGGGCGCGAGCCGCACCCGCCCTATCACCGCCCGCCGGCCTCGAAGGAGTACCTGCGGGGCGAGCACGGCCCCGAGGGCGCCCATGTGCACGACGCCGACTGGTGGGAGCCCAACGACGTCGAGCTGCTCACGCGTACCAGCGTGCTCGCGCTCGACCCCGCGGCCCGCACCGCGAAGCTCTCCACCAAGGAGGAGGTGGGCTTCGAGCACGCGCTGGTGGCGACCGGAGCGATGGTCCGGCGGCTCTCGGTGGACGGCGCCCAGCTCGAGGGCGTGCACTACCTGCGCGCGCTGGGCAACGCCGACACCATCCGCGAGGACGTGCGGGGCGCCGAGCGCGTGGTCTGCGTCGGGGGCTCCTACATCGCCTCCGAGGTGGCCGCCTCGCTCACCGAGCTGGGCAGCGCGGTGACGATGGTGATGCTCGAGGACCACCCGCTCGAGCGCGGCTTCGGCACGACCGCCGGGCGCTTCTTCCGGCGCGTGCTGGAGGAGCACGGCGTCGAGGTCATCGGCGGCGACGAGGTCGCCCGCTTCGAGGGCGACGAGCGCGTCGAGCGCGTGGTGACCCAGAGCGGGCGCGAGCTCGAGGCCCAGGCGGTGATCTGCGGCGTGGGGGCGATCCCCGACGTCATGCTCGCGCGCAAGGCCGGCCTGACGATCGGCGAGCTCGGCGGCGTGCTGTGCGACAGCCGCCTGCGCACCTCGGCCCCGGGCATCTACGCCGCCGGCGACATGTGCGAGTACGACTCGGTCGTCCACGGGCGCGTGGTGCGCATCGAGCACGAGGAGGTGGCCGCCGCCCAGGGCGCCACCGCCGCACGCAACATGCTCGGCGCAGACGCCGCGCACGACGAGGTGCCCTACTTCTTCTCCGACCTGTCGGACTGGACCTCGCTGGAGTACCTCGGCCCGGCCCTGACCTGGGACGACGAGCAGCTCGAGGGCTCGACCGACGACGGCGCCTTCGCCATCTGGTACCGCGAGGGCGGCGCGGTGCGGGCGATGCTGAGCGTCGGCGGCGCGGGCGACCTCGACCGCGCCCGCGAGCTCATCCGGGGCTGAGCGCGGCCCGCGCGCGGCCGGCGATGTCGGCCACCGTGACGCGCGAGTGACGGTTGTACAGCGGGCTCATCGGGTCGCAGACCAGGAAGGAGACCATGGCCACCCCGCGGATGGGCGGGTCGCTGACGCTCGTGAGATCGCCGGCCAACGCGCGCAGGAGCGCGGCGGCGTCACGGATCCCCGGCGTGGCGAGCGGCACCGCGCCCGGCCCCCTCGTCGGCTGACGGGCGACGTCCACGGCCGTGGTCAGAGCGACGGACAGCGCGCGCCGCGACCGAGCGCCGAGGAGCTGGCGCGCGCGCAGCTCGAGCTCGGGCGAGTTCGCCGGCCAGGCGCCTTCGGCCAGCCGCCGGTCCAGCGCGAGCGCGCCCGCCCACACGCGCATCCGCAGGCCCATCCTGGGCAGGCCGCGCCGCGCGCGCCGGGGCGACGCGATCGAGGTGGCCTGCCCACGGACGCGATGGGGCATCGGAGCTCGCTACGCCGCGCTCTCGTCGGCCGGGTCGCTCGCGACTGCGGCCCTCGCGGGGCCCTGGTAGACCTCGCGGACGTCCCACCCGCACATCGGGCACACGTCCCCGCTGGCGTCGGCCACGAGCTGGCTGCATCGGGGGCAGGACGTTCCCTGTGACTTCTCGCGTTTGAACAGGCGCACGGCGCCTCCTCCAGACGATCGGGGGGGTCGGCAGGAGGATGGCGCGCCCCGACGCGCACCGGCATGGGGTCTGGACCCCCTCTTTCCCGCCGGCGGCGGCGATCGCGTCATGCTGGCCGGTGATGCCCGCAGAGATGTCCCTGGCCCAGCGCGTGGTCCTCGTCAACTCGGCGGTGTTGCTCATCGCCTTCCTGGCCCTCGCGCTGGGACCGGTCACGGTGAGCGCGCCGATCCACACCGACCAGCTGCTGGTGCTGCTCGCCGGGGTCGTCGCGACGATGGCCGCCAACCTCGTGCTCGTCCGGCGCGCGTTCACGCCGCTGCAACGCCTGACCCGGCTCATGCGCACCGTCGACCCGCTCACCCCGGGGACGCGTCTGCAGATGGGGCCCGCGGCGAAGGACGTGCGCGAGCTGGCCCAGGCGTTCAACGAGATGCTCGAGCGGCTGGAGACCGAACGGCGCGACAGCGCGAGGCGCGCCGTCGGGGCCCAGGAGGCCGAGCGCCGACGGCTGGCGCGCGAGCTGCACGACGAGCTCGGCCAGTCGCTGACCGGCGTGCTGCTGCAGATCGATCAGGCGATCCGCTCCCCCGAGACCGCCGACCTCGAGAAGGCACGCGAGGGTGCTCGGCGCAGCCTGGAGGACGTGCGCCGGATCGCCCGCAACCTGCGCCCCGACACGCTCGTCGAGCTCGGGCTCGCGAGCGCGCTCAACGCGCTGGCCACGCGCTTCACGCGCCAGAGCGGCGTGCCCGTCGACCGCCGGCTCGAGGCCGACCTGCCGGCGCTCGGGGAGGACGTCGAGGTCGTGCTCTACCGGGTCGCGCAGGAGGCCCTCACCAACGTCGCTCGTCACGCCGACGCGCGACAGGTGACGCTCGCGCTCTCCCACGCCGACGGCACGGTCGCGCTCACGGTCGACGACGACGGCTCCGGCATCCCTGCCTATGTCGGCGACGAGGCGCGCGGCATCACCGGGATGCGCGAACGCGCGCTGCTCGTCCACGGACGCCTGAGGGTCGGGCAGGGGCCGACGCAGGGGACCCGCGTGCGCCTGGAGGTCCCGGTCGCGTGATCACGCCGGTGAAGGCCAGCGTGCTCGTGGCCGACGACCATGCCGTCGTCCGCCACGGCGTGCGCGGGATCCTCGCCGCCCAACCCGACTTCGAGGTCATCGCCGAGGCCGCCGACGGCGCCCAGGCGGTCGAGATGGCGCTCGCGCTGCGGCCCCACCTCGTCATCCTCGACGTCTCGATGCCGCGCCTCACCGGCCTGCAGGCCGCGGGCGAGCTCGGCCGCCGCGCGCCCGAGATCCGCCTGCTGATGCTCTCGATGCACGACGACGAGCAGTACTTCTTCGAGGCGCTGCGCGCCGGGGCGTCGGGCTACGTCCTGAAGTCCGGCGTCGATCGCGACCTCGTGGAGGCGTGCCGGGCGACGCTGCGCGGCGAGTCGTTCCTGTATCCCGACGCCGTCGCGGCGCTGATCAAGGATCGCCTCGCGCGCGGTGCGGCCGGCGAGGCCGTGTCCGATGACCCGCTCACGCCGCGCGAGGCCGAGGTGCTCAAGCTCATCGCCGAGGCGCACACGAACCAGCAGATCGCCGAGCTGCTGGTCATCAGCCCCAAGACCGTCGAGAACCACCGCGGCCGGATCCTCGAGAAGCTCGGGATGCGCGACCGCGTCGAGCTCACGCGCTACGCGATCCGCCGCGGCCTGGTTCAACCCTAGGCCCTTGACGGGCGACCGATAACGATATATCGTGATCGGTGCAAAACACTTTCTGACGTAAGGAGACAGGCGATGACAGCTATCGCTACCACGCATTGGGCGGGACACCACCGCCACCAACACCACAAGCCGCGCGCGGACAAGCGCCGCGTCGGCAAGCTGCTCATGGGCGCCGCGCTGATGCGGGCCATGAGCGAGGGCCGGCGCCGCCACGGCGGCGGCGGGCACGGCCCCGGGCACGGCTGGGTTGGCCCCGGCCCGTTCGGTCCCGGCGGCTTCGGCCCGTTCGGCTTCGGCCGCGGTCCCGGCGGGCGCGGCAAGCGCGCGCGGCGCGGCGACGTCCGCGCGGCGGTCCTGCTGCTGCTCCAGGAGGAGCCGCGCAACGGCTACCAGCTCATGCAGGAGCTCGAGGAGCGCAGCGGCGGCGTCTGGCGCCCGAGCCCCGGGTCGATCTACCCCGCGCTCTCCCAGCTCGAGGACGAGGGCCTGGTGCGCAGCGACGAGAGCGCCGGACGGCGCGCCTTCCAGCTCACCGATGCGGGCCGCGCCTACATCGAGGAGAACCGCGAGGCGCTCGGCGTCCCGTGGGAGGCCGTTGGCGGCGACGTGCCCGAGGGCCTCTTCCAGCTGCGCCAGCTGATGATGCAGCTCGGAATGGCCACCATGCAGGTGGCGCAGGCGGGCAACGAGGCCCAGACCGAGGAGGCCCGCAAGGTCCTCGAGGAGGCCCGCCGGTCGCTGTACCGGATCCTCGCCGGCGACGCCGGCGACGAGCCCGCGGCCGAGTGACCAGCGGTCTGCACGGCGCGCCCTCTCCCCCGAGGGCGCGCCGCTGTAACGTTGGCCCATGGCGGACGAAGCCAACCTCATCGGGCCCGACGAGCCCGCCTTCCGGGTCGAGCTCACCGCCGCGCAGCTGAAGGTCACCCACACGGCGCTGAAGTCGCTGTACGACGACCTCGGCCACGAGGAGCGCGACGTGCAGGGCGTGGTGGGCGAGGTGCTGGCCAAGCTCCCCGACGAGCACGAGATCCGCGCGATCGATCTCGGCCGCGAGCTCGCCCGCCGGCGCGACAGCACCGCATAAGCGCGACGCATGGCAGCCGTGCCGGCCGGGAAGGCCCCGTGCACCATGGAGGCTGCGAGCGCCGGCGAGACCATCACGACGCGGATCCCCGGGCGCATGGACCGCCTGCCGTGGAGCCGGTGGCACTGGCTCGTCATCCTCGGCCTCGGCACCGTCTGGGTGCTCGACGGCGTCGAGGTCACGATCGTCGGCGCGATCGCCAGCCGCCTGCAGGACAAGCAGACGCTCGCCCTCAGCGCGTTCGACATCGCCTTCGGCGGCACGTGCTACATCATCGGCGCCGCCATCGGGGCGATCGGCTTCGGCTATCTGACCGACCGCCTCGGGCGCAAGAAGCTCTTCATCGTCACGCTCGCCGTCTACCTCGCCGCGACCGTGGCGACGGCCTTCACGTGGAGCGCCGCCTCCTTCTGGATCTTCCGCATGTTCACCGGACTGGGCATCGGCGGCGAGTACGCGGCGATCAACTCCGCCATCGACGAGCTGATCCCCGCGCGGGCGCGCGGGTGGGTCGACCTCGCGATCAACGGCTCCTACTGGCTGGGCGCCTCCGCCGGCGCCGCGCTGTCCTTCGTGCTGCTGGACAAGAGCCTCTTCGCGATCGACCTCGGCTGGCGGCTCGCCTTCGGCCTGGGCGCGGCCATGGGGCTCGCCATCATGTTCGTGCGCCGCACCGTGCCCGAGAGCCCGCGCTGGCTGATCATCCACGGCCGCGAGGACGAGGCCGAGAAGCTCGTCAGCTCGATCGAGGAGCGCGTCAAGCGCGACACGGGCAAGCGCGAGCTCGACGATCCCGGCGACGAGATCGAGATCGAGCCGCGCAAGGCCACGAACGTCATCGAGGTCGGGCGCACGCTGTTCAAGCGCTATCCGCGGCGCTCGATCCTGGGCTTCACGCTCATGGCCACCCAGGCCTTCATCTACAACGCGGTCATCTTCACCTTCTCGATCGTCCTGACCACGTTCTTCAAGGTCTCCGACTCCGCCGCGCCCGCCTATCTGATCCCGTTCGGGATCGCCAACTTCGCGGGCGCACTGCTGCTCGGCCGGCTCTTCGACACGGTCGGGCGGCGGCCGATGATCGCCGGCACCTACTGCATCTCCGCCATCGGGCTGTTCGTGCTCGGCTGGCTCTTCAACAACGGCACGCTCGGGCTCGGCGGCTTCATGATCGTCCTGTGCGGGACGTTCTTCTTCGCCTCCGCCGCCGCGTCGGCCGGATATCTGACGGTCAGCGAGGTCTTTCCCCTGGAGACGCGCGCCATGGCGATCGCGCTCTTCTATGCGATCTCGACCGGCATCGGTGGCGCGGTCGGGCCGCTGCTCTTCGGCAGCCTGCTCGGCACCGGCGACAAGAGCAGCCTGTTCCTCGGTTACGGCATCGCGTCGGCGCTCATGCTCGTCGCGTCCGTGGTGGCCTGGGCGTGGGGCGTCGACGCCGAGCAGGAGTCCCTCGAGGAGATCGCCGAGCCCCTGTCGGCCACGTCGGCGGAGGCGGCATGAGCCGGCGCATCTGGTCGCCGGGCCCGCTCGCCTCCGGCGCTGTCGAACCGGCCGGTCTCGCCGAGCGCGAGACGCAGGCCATCGTCTCGGTCCTGCGCCGCGAGGGCCCGCTCGACAGCCGCACGCTGCGCGCGCGCGTGGAGGCGCGCTTCTGGGGGCCGGGGCGCTTCGGGCCCGCCCTGCGCCGCGCGGTGCTCGCCGGGCGCGTGCGCCGCGTGGGCCGCCGCACGTGGGCGGCGGTCGACTAGTGCGCGGCGTCGCGCTGCGCCAGCAGCTGGCGGACGCCGGCGGGCGGATCGCCGGCGAACGCCGAACGCGACGCGAGGGTCAGCAGCGCCCGGGGCTCCTCGTCGAGCTCGTCGCGGCGGAAGACGAGATAGGTCGCGACCGCGGCGGCGAGTTGGACGCCGGGGTCCTCGCCCTCGGGATCGAGCGCGGCCGCCTCCTCGGCGATGCGCTGGGTGGCGATCTCGGCGCCGTGAAGGCCGAGCGGCTCGTCGTCGTCCTCGAAGGGCTCCAGCAGATCCTCGAGGCCGGCGGTCCCCCCGGGATCGACGACCATCACGGCGCGGTGGACGACGGCTGAGAGGGTGACGGGCTCTGGGTCGATGGCGAGAAAGGTAGCGTGCCGGACATGGCCACCATCGCGGTAATGGGCAGCGGAGTGATGGGCGCCCCCATGGCCCGCAACCTGGCTGGCGCGGGCCACGACGTCCGCGCCTGGAACCGCAGCGCGGACAAGGCGGCGCCCCTGCGCGACGACGGCATCGACGTGCGCGTTGACCCGGCGGACGCCGCAGCCGGCGCCGACGTGGTCCTCACCATGCTCGCCGACGCCGATGCGGTGCTCGACGTCGCGCGCCGGGCGCGCCTGGCCGAAGGGCAGCTCTGGTGGCAGGCCTCGACCATCGGCATCGCCGGGACCGAGCAGTGCGCCGCCCTCGCGCAGGAGGCCGGCGCCACGCTCGTCGACGCGCCGGTCCTCGGCACGCGCATTCCGGCCGAGGAGGGCAAGCTCGTGATCCTCGCCTCCGGGCCCGACGCCGCGCTCGACGCGTGCGCGCCGCTCTTCGACGCAGTCGGGCAGCGCACCATGCGCATCGGGCCGGCGGGGACCGCCACGCGCCTGAAGCTCGCCGTCAACACGTGGGTCCTGGCCGTCACGCAGGGCACGGCCGAGACGATCGCGATCGCCCAGGCGCTGGGCCTCGATCCCGCACTGGTCTTCGACGCCCTCGAGGGCGGCGCGCTCGATCTCCCCTACTTCCGCATGAAGGCCAAGCTCATGCTCGACGACGAGTTCCCCGCGTCGTTCGCGCTGGCGCTGGCCGCCAAGGACGCGCGGCTGGCAGGCGAGGCGGCCGACGGCCACGGCGCCGACCTGCCGATGCTGCGCGCGATCGCCGAGCGCTTCGCGCAGGCCACGCAGGCCGGTCACGGCGACGAGGACATGGCCGTCACCTACCGCCTCTCGCGGGCCCCCTAGAGCTCGGCGAGCCGTCGCTCGAGAAACCGCCGTTCGGGGTCGGCCCGCGTGAGCTCGAGCGCACGCAGATAGGCCGCGCGGGCCTCCTCGGTGCGATCGAGTCGGCGCAGCAGCTCGCCCCGGGTCGAATGCAGGTAGCGGTAGTCGTCGAGGGAGAGCCCGTCGACGATCCGCAGAGCCGCTTCGGGCTCGCCCGTCTGCGCCACCGCCACGGCGCGGTTGAGCTCGACCACCGGCGAGCGCGTGAGGCGGGCGAGCTCGTCGTAGAGCGCGGCGACCTGCGGCCAGTCGACCTCCTCCTGCGCCTGCAGCGACGCGATCGCGGCCTGCAGCACGTAGGGGCCGCGTCCGCGCAGCGCCAGCGCACGGTCGAGCACCGCCCGGCCGCGCTCGATCTGGGCGCCGTCCCATAGCGAGCGGTCCTGGTCGTCGAGGAGCACCAGCTCATCACCCGCGAACCGCGCCGCGCGGCGCGCGTCGTGGCACAGCATCAGCGCGAGCAGTCCGTGCGCCTCGGGCTCGTCGGGCATCAGCCCGGCGAGCAGATCCCCCAGCCGGATCGCCTCGGCCGCGAGGTCCCAGCGGGCGCTGTAGCCCTCGTTGAAGATGAGGTAGACGACCGCGAGCACCGCTGCGAGACGTCCGGGCAGGACATGCACCGGGGGAACGCTGAACGGAATGCCCGCCTCGGTGATCTTGGTCTTCGCCCGCGACAGGCGGCGCTTCATCGTCTCGGGAGCGACGAGGAACGCCCCCGCGATCTCGTCGGTCGTCAGGCCTCCGAGAGCGCGCAAGGTCAGAGCGACCTGCGCCTCGAGCGCCAGCGCGGGATGGCAGCAGGTGAAGATGAGCTCGAGCCGCTCGTCGGGAATCGTCGTCTCGTCCATGCGGTCCTCCACGGCCTCGGGCACCTCGAGCAACCGCGTCTTGGCCGCCAGGGTGCGCTCACGCCGCAACCGGTCGATCGCCTTGTTGCGTGCCGTGGTGACGAGCCACGCGCCCGGGTTGGCCGGAGCGCCATCGCGCGGCCAGCGCTCCGCGGCGGTGGCGAACGCCTCCTGAACGGCCTCCTCGGCGAGATCGAAGTCGCCGACGAAACCGATCAGGGAGGCCAGCACCCGGCTCCACTCGTCGCGGAAGACCTGCTCGATCAGGGCTACGGCCCCACCATGGGACGCACCTCGACCGACCCGCCCAGGCGGGCCGCCGGTATCCGTGCCGCGATCTCGAGGGCACCGTCGAGGTCGTCGGCCTCGAGCACGTAAAAGCCGCCGAAGGCCTCCTTGGTGTCGGCGAACGGACCGTCGGTGATCAGCGGCTCTCCGTCCGTCACGCGCACGGTGGTCGCGGTCTCGATGGGCTTCAGGCGCGCGCCACCGACGACGCGCGGGTCGTCGCGCAGCGCCAGGTACTCGGCCGACACCGCCCGGCGCTCGTCGTCGCTGAAGCCGTCATACGCGCCGGGCGCCTCGTAGATCAGAAGTGCGTACTGCATCAGGGAGTCGCTCGACTGTAGACCGACAGCACCGCCGCGCCCGCCGGCTCGGCCGACACGAGGTCCAGGTCGATCGGGGCCGCGCCGCGCTCGAACAGGCGGCTGCCCTCGCCGAGCACGAGCGGGAACACCAGCAGCCGATACTCATCGATGAGGTCGTGCTCCATCAGCGTGTGGACCACGCCGGCGCTCCCGGCGACGACGAGATCCTGATCGGCCTTTCGCCCCACCACCTCGTCCACGAGGTCGCCCTTGATCAGGCTGGAGTTCTGCCACGCGTCGACGCGTTCCAGCGACCGCGACGCGACGAGCTTGGGGATGTCGTTCATCTTGCTGGAGAAGGCATCGTCCCTGGCGGGCCAGATGCCGGCGAACAGCTGCCAGGTCGCGCGGCCCAGGAGCAGCGCGCCGGTGTCCAGCACCTCGCCGAGCTTGAACTTGTCGCCGGCGACCGCCGCCGGCCCGTGGCGAAAGGCCCATCCGCCGTGGGCGGACCCGGCACGCCCGTCGGGGTCCTCCATGACCCCGTCCAGGGACAGGAACTCGATGACGATGACGCGACTCATGCCGGCCTCCTGTGGTTGGTTTCGTCTCAACGACGAACAGGGAGCCGGCGAGGGGACAACCTCGTCTACGGCGCTGCGCCCGCACGCTCGACGGCGGCGTCGAGGGCGGTGCGGGCCTCCTCGCCCGTCATCCCGGACCCGCGCAGCAGGTCGATCGCTGTCGAGCGGACCTGGCCGATGATGACGCTGATCGAGAGCCCCGGGTCGTCCTGCAGCAGCCGCGTCGCCTTCACGGCGGCCTCCAGCGCGAGTCGCCGGGCGGCGGTGTCGCGCTCGGGGTGCTCGAGCTGGTTGCCGAGCTCGAGCACGGCGTCGCCGAGCAGCGCCACCGCGTCGGCCAGGTCGGGCGGCGCGGGGCCGGAGCGACGGACCGCGTTCAGCGCCCGGCGGGCCAGGACGCGGGTGTTGCGCACCGCGTAGTCCATCTGCTGAGCCGCCTCGGCGTAGAGCGGCACGCGCTCGCGCGTGCGCCCGCGCGGGCGGCGAAGGGTGAAGGTCTCGCGCGCCAGGGCGACCGCGTCGAAGAAGGAGGCGAGGTCGTCGTCGGTGTGGCGGGCGATCTCCAGGGCGCGCCGCGCGCGCTGCTCGTCGCCGTCGCGCAGGGCCTCGGCCAGGGCCTTCAGCGCGACCGACAGATCGCTGACCACGGGGCGCGCCGCCTTCGCCATCGCTCGCACCGGGTCGCGCGGGAACAGCACCTGCCCGACCAGCAGCGCCACCGCACCGCCGATCAGCGCGTCGAGGAAGCGCGACGGCGAGGGGCTCGCGCCGGGCTGCAGCGTGGCGACGATGAGGATGCCGGAGATCGCCGCCTGGTTGACGAGGATCGCGCCTGCCCCGAGCAGCAGCGCGGCGGCCATCGAGAGCCCCACGACGAGCATGAGCACGAGGGTGTTGGCGCCCAACGCCCGCACGATGACGTCGGCGACGAGGATGCCCACCGCCACGCCCGCGGTGAGCTCGATGGCCCGGATCGTGCGTCCCCCGCGCGACACGCCGAGCGCGATGACCGCCGAGGCGGGAGCGAAATAGGGGTGCGGGTGCAGCAGCGAGGCGAGCGCCCACGCGGAGCCGGCCGCGACCGTCGTCTGCAGGATCCCCCAGAACTCGGCGCGCACGCGCCGCACGCGGCGGTGGATCGCGCCGCGCACCTCGGGCACGGTCGGCGTGAAAGGGCGGGCGGGCACTGGGTGGATTGTGCCCGCCCGCCTACCTGTAAAGACGCCTACGGCACGACAGTGATGCGGTCGCGCGGCGTGGGCGCGATCGGATCGTTGGCCGGCAGGCTCAGATACGCCGCGAGCGCGTCGAGGTCGACCGCCCCACCGAGGCGGTTGGTGCCGTTGCGCAACTCGGTGAAGCCGTCACCACCGTCGGCCAGGAACGAGTTGACCGTGACGCGGTAGGACGCCGCCGGATCGACGGTCGTCCCGTTGATCTTGATCGAGGCGTCGTCGACCCGGCTGCCGAGCGGCCCGCTCGCGCTCCAGGTGTAGGTGAGTCCGTTGGACACCTGCAGCACCTTCGGGCTCGTGCCCTGACCGTCCCACTGCTGCTCGAGCACCCGGTCGATCTGGGCGCCGGTGAGCGTCATGGTCACCAGGCTGTTGCCGAACGGCTGCACCGCGAACGCCTCGCCGTAGGTGATGTCACCCGCGTCGATGCTGGTGCGGATGCCGCCCGGGTTCATGAACGCCACCACGGCGTCGCCGAAGCCGCTGGGCGCGGTGGCCGCGAGCTGGGAGTCGGCGATGATGTCGCCGAGCACCGACTCGCCCGCCGCGTTCTGGTCCGTGGTGAGGGGCGCGGTCGAGGCGCCGATCCGGCGGTTGGCGATCGGCGCGGAGATCGTCGTGTACTTGTTGAGGATGGCCGTCTGGGCCGGGTCCTTGGCCACGTCCTGCGTGACGATCTGGTTGTCGGCCGACACCGAGACGACCTGGCCGGTGCGCCGGTCGATGCGCAGGTTGGCATCGGTCAGCACGCGCCCGAACGACGACGCGCTGGTGGCCCGCTTGCCGCCGATCACGCAGTTGTAGGCCTGGTGGGTGTGGCCGGTGAGGTAGAGGTCGACCTCCTTGCTCGAGCGCCCGATGATGTCGGCCAGCGGCCCCACCGGGTTGATGCAGTCGTTGACCTGGCCGAGGCTGACGGTGTCGCCCTGGTGCATGAGCACGACGATCGCGCGCACGCCCTTCTTCTTGAGCTTGGCCGTGTACTTGTTGATCGCGTCGGCCTCGTCGCCGAACGTCAGTCCCTCAACGCCCGACGGGGTGACAATCGTCGGCGTGTCCTTGAGCACGACGCCGATGAAGCCGACCTTGACGCCGCCCACGCGGCGGATCTCGTAGGGGCGGAAGAGCGTGCGGCCCGTGTCGTCGTCGACCACGTTCGCGGCCAGGTAGTCGAAGTCCGCACCGGCGAAGCCGTCGCCGTCCTGGCAGCCGTCGACCGGGTGGCAGCCGCCGTCCTGCATGCGCAGCAGCTCGGAGGAGCCCTCGTCGAACTCGTGGTTGCCGACGGAGCTGATGTCGACGCCCATCGCGTTGAACGCCTCGATGGTCGGCTCGTCGTGGAACAGGCCCGAGACCAGCGGGCTCGCGCCGATGTTGTCGCCCGCGCTAACGACCAGCGTGTTGCGGTTCTGGGCGCGCAGCGTGTTGATGTGCGTGGCCAGGTACTCGGCCCCGCCGGCGGGAGTACGCACGCCGCCCGGCAGCGTGATCGTGCCCGGAGGCGCGAGGTTACCGTGGAAGTCGTTGATGCTGAGCAGCTGGACGTCCACCGCGCGCGGCTTGTGGCGCTTGTGGTGGTGTCCGCCGTGGGCCTGGGCGGGCCCTGCGCCGACGAGCAGCGCGGTCGTGATGGCCAGGACGAGCGTGCGCGATCTCATGGTCGCGACGCTACCTGCCCACGAGCGCCCTGCGGTGAAACTACGTGGTGCTCTTCTCCAGGTGCCCGCCGAAGCCGAAGCGCATCGCCGAGAGGGCGCGATTGCCGAACTCGCCCTCGCCGCGCGAGGCGAAGCGCGCGTAGAGGCTGGCGGTGATCACCGGGGCGGGAACGCCCTCGTCGACGGCGGCGAGCACGGTCCAGCGCCCCTCGCCGGAGTCCGACACGTGGCCGGAGAAGCCGTCGAGCTTGGGGTCCTGGGCCAGCGCCTGCGCCGTGAGGTCCAGCAGCCACGAGGCGACCACGCTCCCCCGCCGCCAGACCTCGGCGATCTCCGCGATCGGGAGGTCGTACATGTAGGCCTCGGGCTCGCGCAGCGGCGTCGTCTCGGCGTCGTGCTCCTGCTGCTCGGCGCCGATGTTGGCGCGCTCGAGGATGTTCAGCCCCTCCGCGTAGGCGCCCATCATCCCGTACTCGATCCCGTTGTGGACCATCTTCACGAAGTGCCCGGCGCCGGCCGGGCCGCAGTGCAGGTACCCCTGCTCGGCGGGCGTGGGATCGCCTTCGCGCCCGGGCGTGCGCGGGGCGCCGTCGATGCCGGGGGCCAGCGCGCTGAAGAACGGGTCCAGGCGCGCGACGGCCTTGTCGTCGCCGCCGATCATCAGGCAGAAGCCGCGCTCGAGGCCGAAGACGCCGCCGCTGGTCCCCATGTCGACGTAGTGCAGGCCCTCCTCGCCGAGCGCCGCCGCGCGGCGCAGATCGTCGCGGTAGTAGGAGTTGCCGCCGTCGATGATGGTGTCGTCGGCCTGCAGGAGCGGCGCGAGGCGGGCGATCGTGTCGTCGACGAAGGCGGCCGGGACCATGATGCAGATGCAGCGCGGCGGCGCCAGCGCGGCGACGAACTCCTCCAGCGAGCCCGAGCCCGTGCTCCCCTCCCCCACGAGCCCCGTGACGGCATCGGGGCTGACGTCGAAGACGACGCAGTCGTGGCCCTTGCGCATCAGGCGCCGCACCATGTTGGCGCCCATGCGCCCCAGTCCGATCATGCCCACCTGCATGGCGATGCTCCTTACCCGGTCGTGTGCGGCGCGACGCTAGCACCGGGACGCCGGCGCGAGGGTTCGTCTGGCGACAACTCGGTTACAGAAGGGGGCGCGGGTGGCCCTATGGTCCCGCTCCGCTCAATCCGTCCCCTGGAGGCGCTCCGTTGCGTTCACGTCATCTGGTCCCGCTGGTCGTCGTCGTACTGGCGTCCCTCCTCGCCGCCGCCTCGGCGTCGGCCGCGTCGCCCTCGGGCGTCGTCATCTCCAAGCTGCGCCTGCGCACCGCCGCCTCGCAGTTCGACGAGTACGTCGAGATCCAGAACACCTCCTCGGCGACCGTCGACCTCTCGGGGTGGCAGCTCTTCGACTGCTTCACCTCGGGCGGGACGCCGCGCGTCGGGACCGACGGTGATCCGCTGGGCACCGGTACCAAGCTGCCCGCCGGGCAGACCTTCGTCTTCGGCAAGAACGCGGGCGACTACACGGGCACCGCCGACGCGACCTACAACTTCCAGGTCACCGAGGCCGGCGGCTTCCTGATCAAGGACGCCGGCGCCGTCACGCAGGACGCGGTCGGCGCGCCGGGCACGGCCTGCGCCGAGGGGACGGGCCTGACCTTCCCCACCACCGGGGCGGACTTCACCTTCACCCGCAAGGCGGCCGGTGCCGGCCTGCAGGACACCGACGACAACGGCGCCGACTTCGCGGGCCCGTCGGGCGCCGCCAACGGCACCGCGTGCGGGGCGCCGTGCGCCGCGCCCCCGGCCCCGCTCGCCATCGACGCCGTCCAGGGCTCCGGCAACACCACGCCCCGCAACGGGCAGAACGTGCAGATCACGGGCGTCGTCGTCGGCGTGGACAACCAGCAGGGCGTCTCGAACTTCGTCAACCTCGACCCCCGTCAGGCGGGCATCTACGTCGAGACGCCGACCGCCGACCAGGACGCCGATCCGGCCACGTCTGAGGGCATCTTCGTCGGCGGGCTCGGCCCGGCCGACCGCGCCGCGAGCCACGTCGGCCAGACGGTGACCGTGAGCGGCAAGGTCACCGAGCTGTTCAACCTCACGTCCATCGACGCCACGGGCCGCGCGCCGGTGTTCGGTGGCCGCGCCGGCCTGCCGGCGCCGGTGACCATCGATCCGGCCCAGGCGGCGGCCCAGTCGACGCTGGCCAACGGCACGCGCCCCTACTACGAGACGCTCGAGGGGATGCGCGTGCGCCTGGCGGTCGGCACCGCCGACTCCGGCGGCACCGACAAGTTCGGCGAGCTCTTCCTGCGGCCCGGCACCACGCGCCAGCGCGTCTTCCGCACCGCGTCGCTGCCGGTCGGCCCCGCGGACCTGCTGAACCTCGGCCAGGACGCGGGCTCCCGCGACGTCGATCCGACCAACCCGTCGCACACGCCGGCCTCGACCACGCGTGTCAACGCCGACCTCTTCGACACGGTGACCGATGCCGTCGGCCCGCTCGGCTTCGCCTTCTCGGAGTACCAGGTGATCCCGCAGCGCGGCGCGGCGCCGAAGGTCCACAAGGGCCAAATCCATTACCCGCCCTTCGTCCCGCGCCCGCCGCGCAACAGCCTGCGGGTAGCCAACTTCAACATGGAGAACCTGTTCGCCGCCGGCATGACCGACGACGGCCACACGTTCACCCAGGCCGAGGTCGACGCCAAGACGACGCGCCTGGCCGACGGCATCGGCAACATCCTGCACCGCCCGGACGTGGTGGTCACCGAGGAGGTGGCCGCCCTCGCGCCACTGCAGGAGGTCGCGCGCAAGCTCCACGGCTACACGGCCTACTGGCTGGCCTCGACGGACGCGCGCCACATCGCGGTCGGGCTGCTGGTCAAGCGCGGTGTCGCCGTCACCAACCTGCACCAGATCGGTCGCGACGCGACGACGACCGCATCGGGCTGCGCGGATGACGGGGTCTCGAACAAGCTCTTCGAGCGCCCGCCCCTCGAGGTCGACCTGCGCAAGCACGGGCTGAGCTTCACGCTCATCGGCAACCACCTGGCGTCGCAGAGCCATCCCGAGCCGTGCCGGCAGGCCCAGACCCAGTTCCTGCACGATGAGGCCGCCACCATCGAGGCGGCCGGCGGCCAGGTCATGGTCATCGGCGACCTCAACGACTTCGAGGACGGCGCGGCGCTGACGCAGAACCTCGTCAGCCCGGGCGTGACCCTGAAGAACCTGTGGTCCGAGGCGCCGGCCGAGAACCGCTACTCGTTCCAGTTCGACGGCCAGCTGCAGACCCTCGACCACATCTTCGTCACCGACCGCCTGCACGCCGCGGTGCGCGACGTGCGCTACGTCCACTTCGACAACGACTACTTCGAGCGCGACGAGACCCGCCACGCGGCGGGCGTCTCCGACCACGACCCGCCGGTGGTGACGATCGTACTGCCGCGTGGGAGCCACGGGGGTTGGTGAGTTTCGTCCGCCGGCGTTGGCGGCGCTGCGCGGCGCTTCCTGCATCACCGACGCGAAGCGGCCCTGGGGCGGCGCGACCGCGTGCGGTCGCTTCCGCGGGGGTGAGCGACCCGGAAGGATGCTGGATTGTGGGGCTCCTGGCCCCAAGACCCAGCACGGTGGTCACTAGGGTGGTCCTGCGACACCAATCGACCACGCTACGGCCCGAGCGGCCCGGCCGGGCGCGGCGGGGGACTCCTTCCCCTCGGTGATGCTGTTTGCGCCGCGAAACGCGCCAAACGCAGGCGGACGGCCCCTAGCATCCAGTAGGTGGACCAGCCCGAGCGAACCGTCCGTGCCTCCGACGCCGAGCGCGAGCAGGTCTCACGCCAGCTGAGCGAGCACGCGGCCGCCGGGCGGCTG
Source organism: uncultured Actinomycetes bacterium (assembly GCA_963806015.1). GTDB lineage: Bacteria > Actinomycetota > Thermoleophilia > Solirubrobacterales > Solirubrobacteraceae > JAOPZW01. Next base: position 540,008 of record CAWDWM010000006.1, read on the forward strand.
ACGCCGGAGGAGCTCGACCAGCGCCTGGACGCCGCGTACGCCGCACGCACCAACGCCGAGCTCGATCGCCTGCTCGAGGACCTGCCGGCGGCCCCCGTCGCGCGCGCCGAGGACCCTGCGCGGAAGGTCGCGCGGGCACGGCTGACCCATCGCGCCGGCGCCGCGGCGATCGCGTCGCTGCTCTGTGTGGGGGTGTGGCTGGCGGCGGGCGCCAGCGGGTCGTTCTGGCCGATCTGGGTCATCCTCATCGCCGCCGTCGGCCTCGCCCGCGAGGCCTGGCGCACGCTCGGGCCCGGTGCCGCGCTGAGCGACGAGGAGCTCGGCGAGCGCCGGCGCGGCTCGCACCGCCGCCTCCGCGACTAGCCTGGCGGGCCCGTGGCCATCACCACCGCCGTCGTGCCGGTCGCCGGCCTCGCGACCCGCCTGCGCCCGCTGTCGCGCGGCGTGCCGAAGGGCCTGCTGCCGGTGGCCGGGCAGCCCGTGATCCAGCACGTCGTCGACGAGCTCGCGGCGTGCGGTATCGAGCGCGTCGTGCTCGTGACCGGGCGCGGCCGCGCAGCGTTCGCCGCCCACTTCGCCGAGAGCGACGGGCCCGAGATGGTCTGCGTACCCCAGCCCGAGCCGCTCGGCCTGGGCGACGCGATCCTGCGCGCCGCGCCGGTGCTCGACGGCCCGTTCGTCATCGCGCTGGGCGACGCGCTGCTGGGCCGTGGTGCCCCCGCGCGCGTGGTGCTGCGCCTGGTGGCGGCGGTCGAAGCGGGCGCGGACGCCGCCGTGGCCGTCGAGGAGGTCGACGCCGAGGCGACGCGCCATTACGGGATCGTCGTCCCGGCCGGCGATGGCGAAGATCCGCTCCCGATCGCCGGGGTCGTCGAGAAGCCCGCGCCCGGGTCCGCGCCCAGCCGGCTGGCGATCGCCGGTCGCTATGCGGCCACCCCCGCGCTGCTCGACGCGCTGCGCGCCACCCCACGCGACTGCGGCGGCGAGATCCAGCTCTCCGACGCGCTGAGCGCGCTGGACGCCGTCGTCGCCCTGCGTCTCGCGCCCGGCGAGGAGCGCCTGGACGTCGGCACGGTGCCCGGCTACTGCGCGGCCTTCGTCGAGTACGCGCTCAGCGACGCCGAGCTCGGACCGGCGCTGCGCGCCCGCGCCGCCGCGCTGATCGATGGCCACCGGTAGCGCGTTCGCGCGCGCTGCGCTGGCGGGCAACCCGTCCGACGGCCACGGGGGAGCGGTGCTGGCCGTCTGCGTGCCCGGGCTCGCCGCGCACGCCGAGGCGCAGCCGGCGGCGCGGACGCGCAGCGATCCGCCGAGCGCGCTGGCCGACGCCGCGGTGGCCCGCTACGGGCGCGGCCCGTGCGCGGTGCGCTGGTCCACCACCGTGCCGCGCGAGGTCGGGCTGGGTGGATCGAGCGCGATCGTCACCGCGGTCGTGCGCGCCCTGTGCGCCCTGCACGGCGACGTCCTCGCCCCCGCCGGGCTGGCCGAGCTGGTGCTCGCGGTCGAGGTCGAGGACCTCGGCATCGCCGCCGGACCGCAGGACCGCTACGCCCAGGCCCACGAAGGGCTCGTGCTCATGGACTTCGCGGGCGAGCGCCCGCAGGTCGAGCGCCTGGACCCCGCGTTGCTGCCGGACCTCTATCTGGCCTGGCGCTCGGATGCCGCCGAGACCTCCCACGCCGTCCACGGCGGCCTGCGCGAGCGGGCGGACGATCCCGCGGTGCGCGCCGGCATGGCGCGGCTCGCCGGACACGCGCGCACGGCGCGCGACGCGCTGCGCAGCGGCGATCGCGCCGCCTTCGCCAGCGCCGTGGACGCCTCGTTCGACGAGCGCGCGGGGCTCCTGGACCTCGACCCCCGCCACGTGGCGATGGTGCGCGCCGCACGCGCCACCGGCGCCAGCGCCAACTACGCGGGCTCAGGCGGGGCTATCGTGGGTACCCTGCCGTCAGCCGGCCTCGAGCCTGTCGCGCACGCATTGCGCGCGCTGGGCTGCGAGATCATCGCGCCGAGTCTGGCGCTATGACTACACTCGCGCCGCTGTACCACCGACCGAAAGGCAGTCCGCATGCCCGAGCCGGGCCCAGACGACATCGAGCCGGTCGCGCACGAGACGCTTGACCGCTTCGCGACGGGAACCGTCAGCGTCGTGCCCTTTCTCGCGCTCGGGGTGGTGTGCTGGCAGGTGTGGGCCTCGCTCCTGCACTGGAGCGACATCGTGGTCTTCGCGATCCTCTACATCCTCACGGGATTGGGCGTGACGGTCGGCTTTCATCGCCTCTTCACCCACCGCTCCTTCGCCACCACGAACTGGCTGCGCGGCGTGTTCGCCGTGTGCGGCTCCGCGGCGATCGAGGGGCCGGTCATCTCCTGGGTGGCCGACCATCGCAAGCACCACGCCTTCTCCGACCAGCCCGGCGATCCGCACAGCCCGCACGTCGATCACGGCGTGGGCTGGCGCGGCGCGCTGCGCGGCCTGGCCCACGCGCACATGGGCTGGCTCTTCCTGCACACCCAGCGCGGCGCCCGCAAGCGCTACGCGCCGGACCTGATCGCCGATCCGGTCGTGAGCTTCGTCGATCGCACCTTCCTCTACTGGGCGATCGGCGGCCTCGGCGCCGCGTTCGGCCTGGGCTGGCTGATCGGCGGGACGCTGACCGCGGCGCTGACCGGCCTGCTGTGGGGCGGCGCCGTGCGGCTGCTCGTCCTGCATCACGTCACCTTCTCGATCAACTCGCTGTGCCACTTCTTCGGGCGCCGGCGCTTCGACACCGACGACGAGTCGCGCAACCTCGCGTGGCTGTCGGTGCTGTCCTTCGGCGAGGCGTGGCACAACAACCACCACGCGTTCCCGACGTCCGCCGCCCACGGGATGCGATGGTGGGAGTTCGACTCCTCGAAGCTCGTCATCCGCGGCCTCGAGAAGGCCGGCCTCGCGTGGGACGTCGTACAAATCGATCCAGCCCGCCAGCAGAAGAAGCTGCTGGCCGAGACCACCTGAGCCTTGGCCCTCGCAAAGACCGCTCCCCTGCGCAGCGCGCTCGCCGAAGCGCTCCCCGAGCGCCCCTTCACCGTCGCCTTCTGGGACGGCAGCGAGCTGCCGGCCACCGCCCCCGGACCCACCATGACCGTGCGCTCCCCGCGCGCGGTCGCCCACGCGCTGTACCGGCCGGGCCAGCTCGGAATCGGCCGGGCCTACGTCTCGGGCGAGCTCGACGTCGACGACCTCGACAGCACGATCGAGGTGCTGCAGCACTGGAAGCCGCCGTCGCTCGATCGCGCCACCAAGGCCCGCCTGGCGCTGGCCGCGGCGCGCGCCATGGGCCTCGAGCGCCCGCCGGAGCGCCCGCAGTCCGAGCTCGTGCCCGAGGGCCGGCGGCACTCGATCGCCCGCGACCGCCGCTCGGTGCGCCACCACTACGACCTGCCGGTCGAGTTCTTCGCGCTCTTCCTCGACGCCTCGATGACCTATAGCTGCGCGATCTTCTCGCGCGGGGCCGAGACGCTCGAGGAGGCCCAGGAGACCAAGCTCGAGCTCGTGTGCAGCAAGCTCGGCCTCAAGGCCGGCGAGCGCCTGCTCGACGTGGGCTGCGGCTGGGGCAGCTTCGCCGTCCACGCGGCCGTCAACCATGGCGTCCACGTCACCGGCATCACGCTCTCGGCGCCGCAGGCCGAGCGGGCGCGCGCCCGCGCCGAGGAGGCGGGCGTCGCCGACCGCGTCGACATCCGCGTCCAGGACTGGCGCGAGCTGCTCGGCGAGCGCTTCGACGCGATCGCCTCGATCGGCATGGTCGAGCACGTCGGCAACAACCAGATCGACGCCTACGCGCTGCGCCTGCGCGAGCTGCTGGAGCCCGACGGGCGGCTGCTCAACCACGGCATCGCGCGGGTGCGCCACGGCGACCCGGAGGCCGGGCCGTTCTCTGAGCGCTACGTCTTCCCCGACGCCGCGCCGCTGCACGTGGGGCGCGTGATCGGCGCCTTCGAGGTCGCCGGCCTGCCAAGCGACCACATCGAGGGCTTCCAGTCCGACTACGCCGAGACGCTGCGCCACTGGGCGATGCGCCTCGACGAGAACCTCGACCGGGCGACCGAGCTCGTCGGGCCCGAGCGCGTGCGCGTCTGGCGGCTGTACCTGCGCGCCGCCCGCCAGGGCTTCGTGACCGGCTTCACCTCGATCTACCAGGTCCGGGCGGCGCCGCCCGGGGTCGTGCTCGCCCCGGTGGGCACCGAGAGCGCGACGGCCGCCGTCTAGTCAGCGCGGTACCGTGCGGCCATGCTGCAGATCTCACACCACGAGCGTGTGGAGGGCCATCCGCACCGATGGCACGTGTTCCTCCACGACCGCGACGAGCCGATCCCGGTCGAGCTAAGCGCCGACGACCGACGCACGCTCGACCTCACGGACGAGGAGATCCACGAACGGCTGCCGAGCGCGCTGGAGCGCCACTACACCGAGAATCGCGACGACCTGCTCATGGTTCCGGGCGAGCAGTACAACGAGGCGAGCTGGGACGCCCCGGTGCGCCTGCTGCAGAATCACTTCGTCTGAGCGGCCCGCAGCCGCTCGGTCGCGGCGAGGTCGAGCGCCAGCCCCTCGGGATCCTCGTCGGGGTCGCCGGTGATCACGACCCCGTAGTCGCGCGCGGCGCCCTCGATCGTGACGTACCCGTCGCGCACGTCGCGCTTGACCGCGTCGGGGTCGCGCGCCAGCGCATCGCCCCAACCGCCGCCTCCGGTGTTGACGTAGCGCAGGATCGCGCCAGCAGGCGTCGCGTGGCCGGCCGGCGGGAAGGGGTACACGTAGGTCCCGCCGGGGTCGAGGACGTTGGTCTGCGGATCGACGACGCCGGCCAGCGGCGTGGCCCCGCGGTAGGCCTCGGGCCCGGTGCCCGGCGCGCTCCCGTCGCCTGGACCGAAGACCCACACGCCGCCGGGGCGCCCCTCGCCCCCGCCCTGCACGCCGAAACCGGCGGCGCGCTTGGCCCGCAGCGACATCAGGTGGTGCTCGGCGGGCGCGGTCCAGAGCGTGTCGCGCACCATCGCCGCCCCACCACGGTGGCGCCCTGGGCCCGCGCTGTCGGGCAGCGGCTCGTGGCGCAGCATGACCACGGGCACGTCGGCCTCGATCGCCTCCACCGCGGTCGCCACCCCGTTGGCCTGGTAGGAGAACATCTGCGTCTCGCCGTCGCCGTGGCGCGTGGCGCCGAACGGGCCGACCTCGCCGCCGCACTGGGCGGCCGAGACCCACGGGGTCCCGTCGGGCCGCAGGCCGAAGGCGTTGTGGATGTCGGTGCCGCCGCGGTCTCCGCCAATGGCGCCCTCGCCCGCGCAGCCCGCGAACGCGCGCAACAGCGCGGAGAGCATCACCTGGCTCTGCTCGTAGTAGGCGAACACCGCCCCGTCGGGCGGCAGCGCGCTGACCACCGTGCCCTCGGGCAGCACGATGTCGATGTTCCGATACAGGCCCGAGGTGAACGCCCCGCGCGGGTCCAGGAGGTACTTCACCGCGACGCCGACCGTGGTCTTGACGTCCAGCGCGGTGGCGTTGATGCAGGTGCGCGCCTGGCGCGAGGTCCCGCTGAAGTCGACCTCGAGGCGATCGTCGCGCTTGGTGATCGCGACCTGCACGCGGTATTCCTCGCCGTCGTCGGCGCCGTCGCAGTCGCTCATGTCCCAGCCGTCCCAGCGGCCGTCGGGCAACTCGGCGAGGGCCTCTGCGATGCGCTCGGCGTTGGCGTCGCAGACGTACTGGATCGTGCCGCGCAGCGCGTCGGCGCCGTAGCGCTCGGCGCTCTGCGCGAGCAGCCGCTCGCCGAGGTCCAGGCCGGCGACGATCGTCTGCATGTCCGGGAAGAGGATCTCGCCGAAGCGCACGTTGTCGAAGATCAGGCTCCACGTCTCGCGCACGGGCTCGCCGGCGCTGAACAGGGCGCGCGGCGAGACCACGAGGCCGTTCTCGTACACCGTGCGCTTGGTGCAGCTGAACCCGCCGGGAACGGCGCCGCCCATGTCCAGCTGGTGGGCCTTGAGGTTGGCGAACGCGAGGATCGCGCCGTCGTGGAACACGGGGCGCACGAACAGCATGTCGTTGACGTGCGTGCCGGTCCGGTAGGGATCGTTGGCGACGATGACGTCGCCGGGCTGCAGGCGCTCGGGCCCGTACTCCTCGATCGTGTTGCGCACCGAGTCGGTCATCGTGCCGGTGAAGAGCACGATGCTGTTGCTCATCGCCGGCGTCGCGTAGTCCGACGACGGGGCGCCCGCGATCGTGCCGGCGAAGTCATAGAAGTCGCGCAGGATCGGCGAGAACGCCGCCGTCAGCAGGCGGCTGCACATGTGCTCGACGACGTAGGCGAAGCGGTTGGCCAGCACGGTGGCGGTGAAGCGGTCGCAGCCGTAGCGCTCGGCGAACTGCGCGTCGTCGAGGTCGCGGATCATGCGCGCGCCTCGATCGAGATCTCGCCGAAGCGCCCGACCTCGGCGACCTGGCCGGGCATCACGAAGGTGGTCGAGAGCGCCTCGCGGATGACCGCGGGGCCGTGGACGACGGCGCCCACGGGCAGGCGCTCGCGGTCGTGCTCGGCGGCGCGCAGCGGCTCGTCGGAGAGGTGGCGCACCTCGATCGTGCGCGCGGGCGCAGGCGCCGGCTCGGAGGCGCCGTCGCGCGCGACGTGCTCGATCTTGTCGGCGGGGACGACGAGTTGCACGCGATAGGTGACGCCCTGGACCGGCACGTAGGGGAAGCGGTTGCCGTAGCGGCGCTCGTAGGCCTCGTGGAAGCGCTCGACCAGCGCGGGCATCGTCGCGGCCGTGATCGGCTCGTCGCCGACCTCGACGAACGGCGTCTCCCAGCTCTGGCCGAGCAGGCGCCCGTCGAGGCTGCGGCGCGCGGCCACGCCGTCGGCCGCGGCGCCGACGCGCTCGCGCAGCGTGCGCTCCATCTGCTGGTAGCCGTCCTCGACCTGCGCCGCGCTGTCGGGGCTCAGCACCACGTAGGCGCTGCGGCTCTCGTAGTAGACGAGGTCGGTGCTGAGCAGGCCCATCGCCGAGAACAGGCCGGGGTGCGGCGGGATGACGATGCGCGCCACCTGCAGCAGGTCCAGCGCGGCGGGCAGGAGCATCGGCCCGGCGGCGCCATAGGCGACGAGGGTGAAGTCGCGCGGGTCGACGCCGTGGCGCACGGCAACGTTGGTGACCTCCTCGGCGATGTTGGCGACGGCGAGGCGGTAGGCGAACGACACGCGCTGCTCGAGCGAGAGCGGCGTGTCGAGCGCCTCGAACGCCCGCCGCGCGAGCTCGGGATCCAGGCGCATCTCGCCGCCGGCGAAGCCGTCGGGATCGAGGATGCCCATCAGCAGGCAGGCATCGGTCAGCGTCGGCGCGCCGCCGCCGCGCCCGTAGCACGCGGGGCCGGGGTCCGAGCCCGCGCTCTCGGGCCCGACGCGGACGTCGCCCGAGGGCGAGATCGACACGATGCTGCCGCCGCCGGCACCGACGCTCGACACCTCGGTCGACAGCGCGTTGATGACCAGGTCGTGCTCGATCTCGAAGGTGTCGTTGACGAACGGCGCGCCGTCGACGACGAGCGAGACGTCGGTCGAGGTACCGCCGACGTCGGCGCACAGGAGGTTGCCGGTCCCCAGCGCGGCGCCGAGGCGGGTGCTCGAGATCGTGCCGGCGGCCGGGCCGGCGAAGACGATGCGAAACGGCTTCTGCAGCGCCTCGCGCCAGGGCAGCAGGGTCGCCGCACAGTCGGCGAAGTTCAGGTCGCCGTCGAAGCCCAGCTCGCGCAGATCGGCATCCAGGCGCGTCGAGTAGCGCCCGAAGATGAGCTTCATGAGCACGTCGACGACGGTCGTCGATGCGCGCGCGTACTCCTTGGCCAGCGGCGAGGTCTCCGAGGAGATCGAGATGGCGACGTCGTCGCCCAGCGCCTCGCGCGTCAGCTCGCGCAGCTGCTCCTCGTGCGCCGGGTTGACGTAGGCGTTGAGCAGGCAGATGGCCACGCCCTGCACCTCGCAGCGGCGCAGCACCGCGAGCTGGCGGCGCGCCTGCTCGACGTCGAGCGCGTGCAGCTCGCTGCCGTCGGCGAGCATCCGCTCGGGCACGCCGCGGCGCAGGGGTAGCGCGGGACGAGCGGCCGGGCGGCGTCGCCGAACGAGCGTCGCCAGGCGGGGTCGGTCTGCCCGTCGAGCGGACGGCGGATCGTGCCGCGGTCGAGGATGTCGCGGAAGCCCTCGGTGGTGAGGAACGCGACCTTCGGCAGCCGCCGCGTGATGACCGCGTTGAGGCCCATCGTGCTCGCGTGGTTGAACACCGCGCTGCCCTGCACGCCGAGCCGACGCGCGCCCTCGACGACCGCGGTCGCGGGCTCGCGCGCGTCGCTGGGGACCTTGGTCACCTCGATGCGCCCGTCGCGCACCGCGACGACATCGGTGAACGTCCCGCCGACGTCGACGCCGATCATCCGATGGTCAGCCCCAACGGGGTCAGCGATCCCAGCCGCGGCGCGCGCTCGCGCGACACCGAGGTCAGGCACTGCTGGCACTTGACGACGTCCCACAGGCCGCCCTCGCCGAGCACGCGATAGGCGGCGAGCGCCTGCGCGCCGCACGCCGGGCAGGCGCCCTGCACCGGCTCGCGCTCGACGCTGAGATGGGTCTGGTCGGGTCGCGGGAACGTGTGCATCTAGACCGATCCGTTCGGGACGATGACGCCGGTGAGGTCGCGCTTGTCGGCGGATGCCGCCAGCGCGTCGTTGATGTCGTCGAGCCCATAGCGCGAGGTGATGATCGGCTCGGCGTCGAGCCGCCCGTCCTCGAGCATGCCGACGAAGAGCGGCAGGTCGCGGCGCATCCGGACGTTCCCGTTCTGGCAGCTGAGCACGCGCCGGCCCTGGAGCGCGAGCTCGAACTGCGGGTAGGTGACCGTCGCGCCCAGGCGCTCGACGCCGGTGAGCACGATCGTCCCCGCGCGGCGCGCGGTGGTCAGTGCCTGCTCCTGCGCGGCGGTCATCCCCGCGGCCTCGAGGACGTAGTCGGCGCCGCGCCCGCCGGTCAGGGCGCGCACCTGCTCCACCGGGTCGCCGTCGGCGGGGTCGACGAGGTCGGTGGCGCCGAGCCGGCCCGCCATCTCGCGCCGCTCGGCGATCGGCTCGACCGCGATGATCCGCCCTGCCCCGGCCAGCCGCGCGCCCTGGATCATCCACAGCCCGAGGTGCCCGGTGCCGAGGATCGCGACCGACCGGCCCGGCTTGACCTCGGCCACGTTGAAGACCGCCCCCACGCCCGAGGTGATCCCGCAGCCCAGCAGCGAGAGCACGTCGTCGGGCAGGTCGGTGTGCAGCGGGAACGCCTGGTTGGCGGTGACGTTCATCATCTCTGCGTAGCCCCCGACGTTGCCCGCCGCGCTGACGGGCGCGCCGTCCGGGCGGAACGCGACGTGGAAATAGGCCTTGGCGTCGAAGAGCTCCGAGCACTGGTCGGGCCGGCCCTCGGCGCAGTAGAAGCAGTGGCCGCACTCGGGCGTCCCGGGCACGAGCACCCGGTCGCCGACCTCGACGTGGGTGACGTCCGGTCCGATCGCATCGACGACCCCGATCGACGCGTGGCCGAGGATCGTCGGCGGGACCTTGCCGAGCTCGCCGCGCTGGTTGATGCAGTCGGTCGAGCAGAACGGCGTGGCGCCCGTGCGGACGACGACGCGGCCCGGCGTCGGGTCGAGCAGCTCGATCTCCTCGACCACGAAGGGCTGCTTGAGCTCGGCGAGGACGGCGGCGCGCATCGCTCAGTCCCCCACGTGGATCCCGGCCAGGATCCCGCCGTCGACGCAGAACTCCGAGCCCGTGCTGTACGTCGCGTCGCACACGATGTGCAGCATCGTCGTCGCCACCTCCTCGGACCGGCCGAAGCGCGGGATCGGATAGCGCGCCGCCTGCGTCGCCTCGTCGGCGGCGCCCTCGATCATCGCCCCGCCGCCGGCGCGCCGCATCGACGGGTGCACGGTCTTCATCCCCAGGAACGCGCCGGTGAGGTTGGTGTCGAGGACGCGGCGCCACTCGTCGAGCGCGAGCTCGGCGATCCGCTCGACGGCCAGCACCCCGGCGTTGTTGACCAGTACCGAGATTGGCCCGAACGCCTCCTCGGCGAGGCTCACCGCGCCGCGCCACGAGCCCTCGTCGGTGACGTCGAGCGCGGCGAAGCGCGCGCCCTCGCCCAGGTCGTCCGCAACGGCGGCGCCCTCGGCCTCGAGCACATCGCCGATGACGACGCGCGCCCCCTCGGCCGCGAGCGCGCGCGCGTGCGCCTCCCCCATTCCGCGTGCGCCCCCGGTCACGAGTGCGACCCTACCGTCCAGCGTGGCCATGAATGTTCGTCATATCGTATGACGATGCGCGCTGCAATCCTGGAGGCGATCGGGCGGCCGCTCGTCATCGAGGAGGTCGAACTGCGCGCGCCCGGCGCGCACGAGGTCGTGGTGCGCATCGCCGCGATCGACGTCTGCATCACCGACGCGCTCAGCGCGCGCGGCGACGTGGCCGCGGCGCCGCCGACGATCCTGGGCCACGCGGCGGCGGGCATCGTCGAGGAGGTCGGAGCGAACGTCGAGCGCGTGCGCCCGGGCGACCGCATCGTCGTGGCCGGCACGCCGGAGTGCGGCGAGTGCTTCTGGTGCATCCGCGATCAGCCCGACCAGTGCGCGGAGATGCTCGGCGGCATCCTCCCGCCGCGCGTCGTGGCCACCCGCGCCGGCGGCGAGCCCGTGCACGCCGACGGGGGCGTCGGCGCCTTCGCCGAGAAGATGGTGCTGCGCGACAGCGGGGTGGTCGCGGTCGACACCGGGCTCTCCGACGAGCACCTGTCCCTGCTGGGCTGCGGGGTCACCTCGGGCGTGGGCGCGGTCCTCAACCTCGCCGAGGTCCAGGCCGGCTCGTCCGTGGCGGTCGTCGGCTGCGGCGCGCTGGGCCTGTGGATGATCCAGGGGGCGCGGGTGGCGGGCGCGACGACGATCGTCGCCGTGGAGCCGCGTGGCGAGCGCCGTGAGCTGGCACGCGCCGTGGGCGCCACGCACGCGCTCGACCCCGCCGACGGCGATCCCGTGGCAGCGGTCAAGGCGCTCACCGGCGGCCGCGGCGCGGACTACGCGCTCGAGGCGGCGGGGCCGCCGGAGGCGATGGCACAGGCGCTCGCGATGACGCGCCCCGCGGGCACGATGGTCCCCGCCGGGTGGGAGACGCTGTCGTCCACGGTCACCCTGCCGGCGGTCGACTTCGCGATCGGCGGCAAGCGCATCCAGAGCTGTCAGTACGGCGGCGCGCACATCCGCCGCGACATCCCGCGCTTCGCGCGGATGCTCGAGGCCGGGCTGCTCGACGCGGTTCCGCTGATCAGCCGCCGCTTCGCGTTGGAGGAGGTCAACGGGGCGCTGGCCGCCGCGTTGGGCCGCGAGTTGATCACCGCCGTCATCGTCCCCGATTCGCCTTCCTGACGTATGATTGTCCGACAATGTCGACTGCTCCAACAGACGCCGCCACCACCACCCCGCCCGAGTCCGATCTCACGCCCGACGAGCTGATCGCGCGCGCGATCGCCCTGCGGCCGGAGCTCATCGAGAACCAGGCCGACGCCGAGGCGCGGGCGTTCTACTCCGAGGCGATGCACCAGAAGTTCCTCGACGCCGGCTTCTATCGGACCTACATGCCGCGCCGCTACGGAGGCCACGAGTTCGACGTCAGGACCATGACGCGCCTGCAGCTCGAGCTCGCGCGCGGCGACATGTCGACGGCGTGGTGCGTGGGGCTGGCCAGCAACCACGCGCTGCAGGTCGGCTCGTGGTTCGGAGAGCAGGCGCAGGCCGAGGCCTTCGCGGGCGGCAACTTCCGGGCCGCGTCGGTGGCCGCGCCGACGGTCACGGCGACCCCGGTCGACGGCGGCTGGGAGATCAACGGGACCATCGGCTACTGCTCCGGGATCCCGTACTCGAACTGGTACATGGGTCAGGCGATCATGCCCGGCGAGACGCCCACCGGCGAGCCGCGGATGATGCTGTTCATCGCGCCCGAGAGCGAGTGGGAGATGCTCAACGACTGGGGCGACCAGCTCGGGCTGAGGGGCAGCGGCTCGCACAGCATCCGCTTCGAGAAGGGCCGGATCGCGTCGCACCTCGCTCTGGAGGACACGAGCATGATCGACGTCGACCCGAGCAACGGCACCCCGGGGCTCGAGCTGCACGGCAACCCGCTGTACTGCGGCCGCGCCCTGTGCGTGTTCACGATGTCGGTCGCCGGCCTCGTCATCGGGGGCGCCTACAACGCGCTCGACGAGTACGAGAACTGGATGCGCAACAAGCTCACGCCGCTGCCGCCGATGGTCAAGCGCACCGAGGACCCCGACTTCCAGCGCTGGTACGGGCTCGCCGCCGCGCAGATCGGCACCGCCGAGGCCGCGGTCATGAACTGCGCCGACCGCCACATGGAGTACTGCCGCCTGCAGGCCGCCGGCGAGCGGACGTACACGTGGGAGGACGACCTCTACCTGTCGACCATCGCGCGCGAGGCGATCATCCAGGCCTGGCAGGCGGTCGAGACCAACCTCTACCGGACGATCGGCTCCAGCGCCGCGAAGAACGGGCAGCGCTTCGAGCGCGTGTACCGCGACCTCGCCATGGCGGCCGGCCACCGCAACACGATGATGCGCGACCCGCTCGTGCGCCAGCTCGCGCAGCTGCGCCTGGGCGTCGTGCCCGCGGGGATGCAGCGATGAGCGCCGCCGACGGGGGCTACGAGCGCGGCCTTGCCACCCGCCGCGAGGTGCTCGGCGACGAGCACGTCGATCGCTCGCTGCGCGCGGCGACGGAGTTCACGGGCGTCGCGCAGGAGTTCGTGACCGAGTACTGCTGGGGCGCGGTGTGGACGCGCCCGGGGCTCGATCGCCGCACGCGCAGCCTGATCAACCTCGGGATGCTGACCGCGCTGGGGCGCATGCACGAGTTCCGCGCGCACGTGCGCGGGGCGGTCAACAACGGCTGCACGACCGAGGAGATCCGCGAGACGCTGCTGCAGGCCACCGTCTACTGCGGCGCGCCCGCGGGCCTCGAGTCCTTCCGCGAGGCCCAGGTCGTGCTCGACGAGCTGGCCGCCGAGCGCGACGGCGCCCCCGCCTAGTCCACCGCTTCGGAGGCGGCCATCGCCTCGAAGACCGTCCGCGCCGCCTCGTTGACGTGGTGCACGCAGGCGGCCGCGGCGGCGTCCCCGTCGCGCCGCTCGAGCGCCTCGACGATCGCGCGGACCTCCTCGACGGTCTTCGCCGCGCGGCCGGGCTGGCTGAGCGATGCGGCGCGCAGCACGGTCACGCGCGCTTGCAGGCTCTCGACGAGGCTCTGGATGGTGCCGTTGGCAGCTCCCTCGAACAGGGCGTCGTAGAAGTGGCGCTTGGCCGCAAGCATCGCCTGGCTGTTGGGACGGCCGGCCTTGGCGCGGCGCTCGATTCCCTCGAAGGCCCGGCGCAGCGCGCGCAGGTGGACGTCGGTCGCGCGCTCGGCGAACTGCCGCGCGGCCATGCCCTCGAGCACCGCCCTGACCTCGTACAGCTCCGCGGCGCGCTCGACGGACGGCGAGGCGACGACGGTGCCCTTGTGGGGGATGGTGGTGACCAGGCCCTCGGCCGCGAGCTGACGCAGCACCTCGCGGATCGTCGTGCGCGAGACGCCGGTCTGCTCGATCAGCTCGCGCTCGACGAGGCGCTGCTCGGGCTTGAGCCGCATCTGGACGATCGCCTGGCGCAGCTGGTCGAGCACCTGCTCGCGCACCGGGGCCGCCACCCGATTGACCTGCACGGCGAGGCCGTCGACGCCCTCCAGGCTGTTGCTCGCCTTCATCGCCATTTGTATGACCAGAGTACAGCCGGTCTCAGACCTTGCGGGGGCCTGCGCCCTCGGGGTCGATCCCGAAGTGCTCGGTCGCCATGCCGCGCGCGGCCCAGTCGCCGATCACGCTGGCCAGGTGGCCCCAGACCATCGACATGTCGCGCCAGATGCGCTGGATCCGCTCGCCGTCGTGGGCCGCGCTCGAGCCCGCCGTGCGGAAGACGTACTCCTGCAGCCCGTCCCAGCACAGGCGCACGGACTCGCGCGTGATCGACTGGATCCGCAGGTCCTCCTCGACGTCGAATGGCACGCCGTCCTCGACCTGGCGCCGGCATGCCTCCATCCACTGGTCGGCGGCGCTGAGCATCGCCGCCTCCGCCGTGTCGACCTTCGCGCGCGCGTGGCCGTACCAGCGCTGGTAGTCGGGGTCGTGCGACCGCACGACGATGGGCGGGCGGTGCGTCGTGCGCGTCGAGATGAGCTCGGCGTACGCGTCGAGGGCGCCCTTCACCATGCCGACGGCGAGCGCTATGAACTCCAGGCCGAAGAAACTCAGCGCGCGGCCGAGGTACATCGGGTTGGCGTGCAGGCGCTGGCCGGGCGTGCCGCCCGAGTTGTCGACGTGCAGCATCTGCGTGTCGGGCAGCGCGAAGTACTCGGGGATGCGCCCGCCGTCGAAGACGATGCTGTTCGAGCCGCTCCCCTTCAGACCGAGCGTGTGGCCCCAGTCGTCGAGCATCGTCCACGCGCTGCGCGGGGCGACGAAGAGCATCGGCGGGCCGCCGGCGGCCGGGAGCGTCTGACCGAGGTAGTGCGTGGCGTACGGGGCGCCCGAGCAGTAGCGGTGGGTGCCGGTGAGCTCGAGGAAGCCGTCGCCCGTGGGGCGCGCATCGCCGACCGGGGCCGCCACCGACGGGCACAGGAAATCGGGATCGGTGAAGAGCTCGTCCTGGGCGCGCTCTTCGAACCACGCGGCGACCAGCAGCGTGTGCGCCGTCGGCAGGCAGACCTGCCACGCGGTCGAGGGGCAGCCGCGGGCGAGGTTGGCGATGACCCGGACGAAGGTCGGAACGTCGAACTCGAGACCGCCGTACCGGCGCGGCGTGAGCATCCGGTAGAAGCCCGCGTCGCGGAACTGCTCGTGCGTGTCCGGCGCATAGCAGGTGCGCTGCTCGGTCTCGGCCTGGCGGGCGACCAGGGTGGGAGCGATGGCCGCGGCGCGGGCGATCAGCTCCTGCGGAGTGATCGTCGTCGCCGTCATTGGGCGGTGAAGCCTCCGTCGGCCATCACGACGGCTCCGGTCATGAAGCTGGCCTGCGGCGAGGCAAGGAAGACCATGACCCGCGCGATCTCCGCGGGCGTCGCCATGCGGCCGAGCGGATGCGAGGCGCCGATGTCCCCGCGCGCGGCCTGCAGGTCGGGCGCACCGGCGAGGGCCGCGTTCACGAAGTCGGTGTCGACCGCGCCCGGGGCGATCGCGTTGACGCGTACGCCGTCCGCGGCGTGCTCGATCGCCAGCTGCCGCGTGATCTGGGCGATCGCGCCCTTGGTCGCGCAGTAGGCACCCTGCGCCGGAAGCCCGATGACGCCCGAGATCGACGACACGTTGACGATCGCGCCACCGCCGCGCTCGATGAGATGTGGCAGCGCCTCGCGGCAGTGGACGAAGACGCTGCGCACGTTGGTGATCATCAGCCCGTCCCACTCGTCGTCCGTCGTCTCGACGATCCGCTTCAGCAGGAAGCGGCCCGCGTTGTTGACGACGACGTCGAGGCGTCCGAAGCGGGTCAGCGCCAGGTCGACCGCTCGGCGCGCGGTGTCCGCGTCGGCGGCGTCCGCGCACAGGGCGGCGATCCCATCGTCGGCGAGCTGCTCGACGGCCGGGTCGATGTCCTCGGCGACGACCTTCGCGCCGGCGGCACGCAGCTGGGCGACGACCTCGCCGCCGATGCCGCCGGCGGCGCCGGTGACGATGGCCACGCTTCCCTCGAGGCCCGCTCCTGGGCGGCGACGATATCGAATGATGGTCATACAAAGTGTTCGACGAACACCCTGTGGTTTCGCTTCGCCGCGGGCGCGGGTAGCTTCGCCGCCGGCGTTGGGAGGCGCCCTTCATGTCGCGGATCACCGCCTGCACCCTGGCCGTCCTCGCCTGCGCCGCCGCGGCGCCGAGCGCACACGCCGGGCCGTCGTCGCCGACCACCGCAATCGTCGCGCTCGGCGACAGCTACATCTCCGGCGAGGCCGGGCGCTGGGAAGGCAACTCCAACGCCCAGTTCGCCAGCCGCGACGCGCGTCTACCTCGGCGGCACCGACGACAACGGCTGCCATCGCTCCGACGTGGCGGAGATCCTCTCCAACGCGACGCGTGCGCGACCGACTGGACGACGAGCTCGGCCGACGATCCCGAGTACTGCTACGACGACCAGCAGCCGCAGGTCGACGCGCGCATGCCCGGCGCGATGGCGGCCGTCGGTCACGCCGTCGACGAGGTTCGGGCCGTCATGGCCGACGCCGGCTACGCGCAGTCCGACTACCGCTTCGTCCTTCAGAGCTACCCCTCGCCGGTGCCGCGCGGCCCCGAGGACCGCTACTTCCACCCCAACGCCTATGCGCAGCGCGGGATCGGCCGCTGCCTGACGCTGCTGTGGTCGTCAGCGCCCGGGCGCTATGCGTGTCGCAACACGCCCGGGCAGTCCTACGACGCTATGACGCTGGCGCCGAGCTAGGCGCCTCCGCCCCGAGCCCGATGGGGCAGCTCACGCCGGTCCCGCCCAGGCCGCAGTAGCCGTGGGGAACCTTCGCCAGGTACTGCTGGTGGTAGTCCTCGGCGTAGTAGAACTCGCCGATCGGCGCGATCTCGGTCGTGATCTCGCCGTAGCCGGCGTCGCGCAGGCGCTCGGAGAACGTGGCCTTCGTGCGCTCCGCGGCCTCGCGCTCGGCCTCGGTGCTGTAGAGGATCGCCGAGCGGTACTGGGTGCCCACGTCGTTGCCCTGGCGCATGCCCTGCGTCGGGTCGTGGCCCTCCCAGAAGAGCTTGAGCATCTCCTCGTAGCTGGTCTTGGAGGGGTCGAAGACGACGAGCACGGCCTCGGTGTGGCCGGTGCGCGCCGAGCAGACCTCCTCGTAGGTGGGGTTGGGCGTGTGGCCGCCGGCGTAGCCGACCGCCGTCGTCCAGACACCGTCGGCCTGCCAGAAGACGCGCTCGGCGCCCCAGAAGCAGCCCATGCCGACGACGATCTGCTGAAAGCCCTCGGGCCACGGGGGCGTCAGCGGGTTGCCGAGCACCTCGTGGCGCGCGGGGACGGAAATGGCCTGGTCGCGGCCGCGGAGAGCGTCCTCGGCGGCAACCTTCTTGGTCTTTGACTTATCGAAAAGAAACACGCTTCTACTGTCCGCCGAGCAGGCGGATCATTACCGCCGCGAGGCGATGAAGAAGTAGATGAGCTGGCCGATCGAAGCGACGAGCGCGGCGACGTAGGTCAGGGCCGCGGCCTGCAGCACCTTGCGGGCCCCGGAGAGCTCCTCAGCGCCCAGCAACCCGCCGCCCTCGAGGGCGACGATGGCGCGGTGCGAGGCGTCGAACTCGACCGGCAGGGTCACGAGCTGGAAGAGCACCACGGCGAGGAAGAGCACGAGGCCGACGTTGACCAGTCCGGTCGAGCCCAGGATCAGGCCCAGGAAGGCCGGGAAGATCCACAGCTGCGAGCCGATCGACGCCGCGGGGACGAGGGTCGAGCGGATCTGCATCGGCTTGTAGCCGCGGGCGTCCTGCACGGCGTGGCCGGCCTCGTGGGCTGCCACGCCGAGGGCGGCCACGGTCGCGGCCTGGCCCACGTCCTCGCTGAGGTTCAGCGTCTTGGAGCGCGGGTCGTAATGGTCTGAGAGCTGCCCGGCCACCGGCCGGATCCCGACGCCCGTCACGCCCGAGTTGCGCAGCACCGCATCGGCGGCCTGAGCGCCGGTCATGCCGCTCGCGGTTGCCACCTGGCTGTAGCGCTTGAAGGTGCTCTTGACCTTGAACTGGGCCCACAGGCCGAAGAGCAGCGGGATGACCGTGCAGATGAGAAAGACGTACGTGAGAGACACATGAATGACTGTAGCCCGGTCCGTGTCAGCCAGGTGTCAGGATTGGCCAGGTGACCGATGCTCCGTCCTGGTGGTGGGCCGACCTCGGCGGGCTCCCGGATCCGCGGCCCGCCCTCGACGGCGACCGCGAGGCCGACGTCTGCATCGTCGGCGCCGGCTACACCGGCCTGTGGACCGCCTACGAGCTGCTGCGCGCCGACCCGTCGCTGGCCGTCGTCGTCCTCGAGCGCGAGGTGGCCGGCTTCGGCGCCTCGGGGCGCAACGGCGGCTGGGTGCTGGGCGAGGTCTCCACCGGCTCGCGCCAGCGCGAGGCGGCGGGCGAAACGGCGATCGAGGCACTCGAGCGGGCTGCCCGGGAGACCGTCGACGAGGTCGGCGCCGCGTGCGAGCGCGAGGGCATCGACTGCGACTTCGTCAAGGGCGGCTCGCTGACCGTCGCCCAGACGGCGCCGCAGCTCGCGCGCCTGCGCGACGCGCCGCGCGGCGAGTGGCTGGACGTCGACGAGGCCGGCGCGCGCGTGCGCGTCGCCGGGCTGCGGGGCGCGCGCTTCACGCCGCACTGCGCGCGCGTGCAGCCGGCCAAGCTCGCCCGCGGCCTGGCGGAGGCGGTCGAGCGCCACGGCGGGACGCTCCACGAGGGCACGGCCGCGCTCGACGTCGCCCCGCACAGCGTGCGGACGGCCTCGGGCACGGTGCGCGCACGCTGGGTCGTGCGCGCCACCGAGGGCTACACCGCGGCTCTGCCCGGCCTGGAGCGCGCGCTGCTGCCGCTGTCGAGCTCGATGATCGTCACCGAGCCGCTCGACGCCGAGACGTGGGCGCAGATCGGCTGGGAGGGCTGCGAGACCCTCGACGACGCGGCGCACGCCTACATCTACGCACAGCGCACGGCCGACGGGCGCATCGCCATCGGCGGGCGCGGGCGCCCCTACCGCTTCGGCTCGAGCACCGACCGCGCCGGCGAGATCCCCGACGCGACCGTCCGCCAGCTGCGCGGGCGCCTCACGCGCCTGTTCCCGCCGCTGGCCGACGTGCGCCTCGACGGCGCCTGGACCGGCGTCTTCGGCGTCGCGCGCGACTGGGCCGCCGCCGTGCACTGCGATCGCGCCAGCGGCCTGTGCTGGGCCGGCGGCTACGCGGGCGAGGGCGTCGCCGCCGCCAACCTGGCGGCCCGCACCCTGCGCGATCTCATCCTCGACCGCGACACCGACCTCACCCGCCTCCCGTGGGTCGGCCACCAGGCCCGCGGCTGGGAGCCCGAGCCGCTGCGCTGGCTGGCGGTGCAGACGGTCTACGGCGCCTTCCGGGCAGCGGACGCGCTGGAGGACCGGACGGGGAAGCCGTCGCGGCTCGCGGGGGCGGCGGGGGCTCTGGCCGGGCGCTGACGGTCATCGTCCGCGTGGCGTCTGCGGCGCGAACAGCCGCATCGAGGGAAGGGAGTGAGGGGCGTTTCGGGGCGAGGGGTGGGCCGGGAAATACATCTCCTGGATGAAATATCCGGCCCACCCCCGCGCGCCGGCGGCGCCCCTCCCTCGATGAGGCAGTTTGCGCGGCGCAGCGCCGCCAGCGCGCGCGGCAGCCCTCAGCGCCGCCGGTGCGCCGGCGCCGCGAGCGCCGCCGGCTGCCGCGCCGCCGCGGGGTCGGCCGTTCCGACCCGCCCGGGCTTGTCGAGCCACAGCCGGAAGAACCCGCGCAGGTTGCGGTGCGAGTCGCGCTCGGCCAGGGCGATGAAGTCGGCCGTCGTCGCGTTGCCGTAGCGATGCTGGGCGAACCACTCGCGCAGGATGCGGAAGAAGGTGGCGTCGCCGACCTCGACGCGCAGCGCCTGCAGCGTCATCGCCCCGCGGTCGTAGACCGAGTCGCTGAACAGCTCGGCGGCCGAGGGCACCCGGCCGGGCGGCGGGTCCCAGATGGCGGGATCGTCGTCGTTGAAGACCTCTTCGAAGCTCTGCTGCGCCGTCGGGCCGCCGTGGCGCTCGGCCCAGATCCACTCCGACCATTCGGCGAAGCCCTCGTGCAGCCAGATGTCCGGCCACTGGCGCAGCGTGACCGCGTCGCCGAACCACTGGTGCGCGAGTTCGTGCACCAGCGTCGTCTCGTCGGGCACGAAGGCGAAGTTCGGCTTGGTCTGGCTCTCCAGCGCGTAGCCGACGTCGGGCGCGTCGTCGACGATCGCGCCGGCCGCGTTGAAGGGATACGGGCCGTACAGAGCGCTGAAGAAGCGCACGATGTCCGGGACCTCGTCGAGCAGCGGCCCAAGCTCCGCGGCCAGCGTCGGGTCGACGGCGTTGTAGACCGGGATCCCGTCGACGCGCGTCTGCGTCAGCGCGAAGCGGCCGTTGGTCGCGGTCGCGAGGTAGGTCGCCATCGGGTCGCCCTCGTGCCACACCCAGGTCGTGCGTCCCCCATGGGAGAAGCGCCCGGCGAGCGCGCCGTTGCCCAGGGCCGTGAGGCCATCGGGCACGGTGATGGCCATGTCGAAGGTCGCCTTGTCCTGCGGGTTGTCGTTGGCCGGGAACCAGCCCGGCGCGCCCTGCGGCTCGCCGACGACGAAGGCGCCGTCGGCGGTCGGTACCCATCCCTCGATCGAGTCGTCCGGGTCGGTGATCACCTCGGGCACGCCCGCGTAGCGCACCAGTACGGTGAAGTCGGCGCTCGGGCGCAGCGCCCACCGCGGCGTGACGATGAGCTCCTGGCCGGCGCGCCGGTAGGACGCCGGGCGGCCGTCGACCAGCAGCCGGGTCACGTCGAAGCCGCGCAGGTCCAGATCGAAGCGCGCGAGGGACTGCGTGGCACGGGCCTGGATGACCGCCGTCGCGTCGAGCTCGCCCGTGGCCGGCGTGTAGTCGAGCGCGAGCCCGTAGTGCCCGACGTCGTAGCCGCCGTTGCCGGCGAGCGGGAAGAAGGGGTCCCCGAGCCCCGGCGAGCCAAAGCCCGAGCCTCCCGCGGCCTGCGCCGGCAGCGCGGCCGCAAGGGCCAGCACCACGGTGATCAGTCCGGCGCGTGCGGGGCTCATGCGCCGACTCTATGTGGCGGGAGTGCGTTTGGGGGCGACCGGACGCGTGAGCGCCCAGACGATCATGAGCGCCCCCACCACGAGCATGGCGAGGCCGGTCCACAAGTTGACGTTGACCCCGGCCGCCTTGTTCTTGACCTCCTCGCTGCCGAAGATCCCGACGACGGTGAGGGTCATGCCGTAGACGATGAAGACGCCGCCGATGATGCGGCGGATGTCGAAGAGGTTGGCGATGCGCGCCGCGCGGATCTCGTCCGCGTCGGTGGCGCCCGGCTGCTGTTGCTCGGTCATGACTGCGCTCCTAGATGAAGATGATGTTCAGGATCACGACGAGGCCGAGCGCCACGCCGCCCAGCAGCCACACCGAGCGGTACCAGACGTCGTCGGCGGGGTCGTGCTCCTCGGGGTCCTCCTCCTTGCGCGTGAGGCCCCAGACGAGCCCGCGCAGCTCCTCGTCGGGTTTGGGCGCCGTCACCAGCGACACGCCGACCGTCACCACCGCGTCGGCGACGAAGGCGATGATCGCGCCCCAGAAGCTCGCCGCCAGCTGCGAGCCGAGGTCGATCGTGCCCCACGAGTAGAGCTCGTGCGTGATGAACGCGCCGAAGAACCCGGCGATCAGCCCCCAGAAGCCCGCCCACGGCGTCGTGCGCTTCCAGAACATCGCGATGATGAACGTGGCGAACAGCGGCGCGTTGAAGTAGCTGAACAGGAGCTGGACGTAGTTCATGATGTTGTCGTAGCCCTTGGCGATGAACGCCGTGGCCACGGAGATGAGCAGGCCACCGGCCGTCGCGAACCGCCCGACGCGCAGGTAGTAGGCCTCGTCGCGGTCCTTGCGTACGTACGACTGCCAGAGGTCGTAGGTGAACACCGTGTTGAACGACGTCACGTTGGCGGCGACTCCCGCCATGAACGCGGCCAGCAGGCCGGTCACCGCCAGCCCGAGCATGCCCTCCGGCAGGTACTTGCCGATGAGCAGCGGGATCGCGTTGTTGTACTGCAGGTCCGGGTTGCTGCCGCCCAGGCCCTTGACCGACACGAGGGCGACGAGGCCGGGGATGATCGTCAGCGCCGGGATGAAGATCTTCGGGTAGGCGCCGATCAGCGGCGTGCGGCGCGCGGCCGACAGGCCCTTGGCCGACAGCGCGCGCTGGACCTCGGCGAAGTTCGTCGTCCAGTAGCCGAAGCTGAGGACGAAGCCCAGGCCGAAGACGATGGCGATCCAGTTGGCGTCGATCGGGTTGGTCACGTTGCCGACGCCGAGGCCCTGCCACGCGTGCAGGCCGCCCTCCTTGAGCGCCGTGCCCTTGACCTTGTCCTGCAGGCCGCCCCATCCGCCCATGTCGTGCAGGGCGACGAGCGTCAGCGGCAGCAGCGAGGCGACGATGATGAAGAACTGCAGGACCTCGTTGTAGATCGCCGACGTCAGCCCGCCGAGCGTGATGTAGGCCATGACGATGAGGGCGGCCACGATGATCGCCGTCGAGATCGACCACCCGAGCAAGAGGTGCACGATGAGCGCGAGCGCGAAGAGGTTGACGCCGGCGATGAGCACCGTGGCCACCGCGAACGTGCCCGCGTTGAGCGCGTGCGTCGGCTCGTTGAAGCGCAGGCGCAGGTACTCGGGCACCGAGCGGACCTTGGCGCCGTAGTAGAAGGGCATCATCACGATGCCGAGGAAGACCATCGCCGGGACGGCGCCGATCCAGTAGAAGTGCACGGTGGCCACGCCGTACTGGGCGCCGTTGGCCGCCATGCCGAGGATCTCCAGCGCCCCGAGATTGGCGGCGACGAAGGCCAGACCGGTGATCCAGGCAGGCAGCGAGCGCCCGGAGAGGAAGAAGTCGATGTCGGTCTTGACCGACATCCGGGCGACCACGCCGATTCCTAGAACTACCAGGAAGTAGACCGCCAGGATCGCGTAGTCGAGAGCACTGGCATCGAGACGGAGCATGGCGGCGTCATTCCCACTGGCGCCCTCCCGCTCACCCCAGTCGCGCGAGAACGACAGACAACGTGCAACGCCGGCCGGGTGGCCGGGGATGAGATGATCGGCCGAGCCCAGCAGTCGACCCGATCGCCCTCCAACATCGCGCGCCGCATCCGAGCGTCCCACTGGGGCGCCCACGTGATCCGCGCAGCCTTCGCCGGCTGCGGCGCGCTGCTGCTCGCGATTTCCGTGGCGGGCTGCGGCGGCGGCAACGACTACACGACGCGCGACGTCCCCGAGGAGTACCCCACCATCCAGGCCGCCGTCGACGCGGCGCAGCCGGGCGATCTCGTGCGCATCGGCCCGGGCACCTATCGCGAGCAGGTCGTCCTCGGCCCGGCCAAGCACGACGTGGTGGTGCGCGGGACCGACCGCAACCGCGTCGTCCTGGACGGCGGCGCGGGAGCGCGCTCCAACGGCATCACCATCCACGCCGACGGCGTCGCCGTCGAGAACCTCACCGTGCGCGGCTTCGCCTCCGACGCCGTCCTCTTCACCCCGCCCAAGGGTGCGAGCAAGCAGCTCGACGGCTGGCGCGCGAGCTACGTCACCGTGGCCAACAACGGCCTGCACGGGATCGACGCGCTCGGCGCGCGCGGCGGCACCATCGACCACGTGTGGGCGTCCGGGCACGGGGCGGCGGGCCTGCGCATCGGCGACTGCCGCCCGTGCGACTCGCTGGTCACCGACAGCGTGGCCGAGCGCGGGATGGCCGGATTCGAGGGCGCGGACTCGGGCGGCAACGTCGTCGTCGCACGATCTTTCTTCCGCGACAACCGCGTCGGCGTGCTGCTCGTCTCCGCCGGCAAGGAGGCACCCCTGCACCAGCAGGACACGACCGTCGTGGGCAACGTGATCGCCAACAACGACAACCCGTCGGCCCCCGGCCGCGGCGACGACTTCGGCGTCGGCGTGCTCGTGCGCGGCGGGCGCCGTGACGGGCTGGCGCGCAACCGCATCACGGGCCACCCCGGCGCCGGCGTGCTGCTGACGGCCTCCGACGACGCCCCCGCCGCGGAGGACAGCGTCCAGGGCAACGTCCTGCGCGACAACGGCGTCGACCTCGCGGTGGCCCCGCGCGCCGGCCAGCGGACGTCGAAGGGCTCGTGCTTCGCCCAGAACCAGTTCCGCACGTCGCTGCCGGGCAACATCGAGAAGGTGCTGCCCTGCCAATCCGACGTCCCATTGCGCACCGCCGTGCCCGACCTGCCGATGCCTCCGCCCGGCGCCGACTGGCGCACCGTGCGCCTGCCCGCGCCCCAGCCCTCGCTGCCCGCGGAGGACGCCGGCAAGCCCAAGGCCGCCCGGCGTCCGGGGCGCATCGACGTCGCGCGCGTCGGCGTTCCCGACGGAGGCTGAGGCCCGCCGGTCGGCGAGAGGGCTAGCTTCTCCGTGATGCGCGCGCTTCGCGAGGACATCCGCAACGTGGCCATCGTGGCTCACGTCGACCACGGCAAGACGACCCTGGTCGACGCCATGCTGTGGCAGTCGGGCGCGTTTCGCGCCAATCAGGACGTCGCCGAGCGCGTGATGGACTCGATGGACCTCGAGCGCGAGAAGGGCATCACGATCCTGGCCAAGAACACCTCCGTGCGCCACCGCGGGGTCAAGCTCAACATCATCGACACGCCCGGCCACTCCGACTTCGGCGGCGAGGTCGAGCGCGGACTGACCATGGTCGACGGCGTGCTGCTGCTGGTCGACGCCAGCGAGGGCCCGCTGCCCCAGACGCGCTTCGTGCTGCGCAAGGCGCTGGAGGCCCAGCTGCCGGTGATCCTCGTCGTCAACAAGGTCGACCGCCCCGACGCGCGCATCGCCGACGTGATCGACGAGGTCTACCAGCTGTTCCTCGACCTCGACGCCACCGAGGAGCAGATCGAGTTCCCGATCGTCTACTGCAACGCGCGGGCCGGTCAGGCGTCATTGAGTCCGACCCACCCACCCGAGCCCGGCACCGATCTGGGCCCGCTGCTCGACCTGCTGCTCGAGCGCATCCCGGCGCCGGTCTACGACACCGACCACGCACTGCAGGCGCTGGTGACCAACCTCGACGCCTCGCCCTACGTCGGGCGGCTCGCGCTGTGCCGCGTGCGCCAGGGCACCATCCGGCGCGGGCAGGCCGTGGCCTGGTGTCGCGCGAACGGGACGATCGAGCGTGCGCAGATCGCCGAGCTGTACGTCACCGATGCCCTGGACCGCGTGGAGACCGACGAGGCCTCGGCGGGCGAGATCATCGCCATCGCCGGGATTCCCGAGGTGACCATCGGCGAGACGCTCGCCGACCCCGACGACCCGCACCCGCTGCCGGTCATCACCGTCGACGAGCCGTCGCTGTCGGTGACCATCGGGATCAACACCTCGCCGCTGGCCGGACAGGACGGTACCAAGCTCACCGCCCGCCAGATCCGCACGCGCCTCGACGCCGAGCTGGTGGGCAACGTCTCGCTGCGCGTCAACGACACCGACCGCCCGGAGGTCTGGGAGGTCCAGGGCCGCGGCGAGCTGCAGCTCGCGATCCTCGTCGAGCTCATGCGCCGCGAGGGCTTCGAGCTGACCGTCGGCCAGCCGCAGGTCCTCACCCGCGAGATCGACGGCCGCCTCCACGAGCCCGTCGAGCACCTGGCCATCGACGTGCCCGAGGACTACGTCGGCGTCGTCACCCAGCTGCTGGCGCTGCGCAAGGGCCGCCTCGAGCAGATGGTCAACCACGGCACCGGCTGGGTGCGCATGGAATACCGCGTCCCCGCCCGCGGCCTGATCGGCTTTCGCACCGAGTTCCTCACCGAGACGCGCGGCACCGGGCTACTCCACCACGTCTTCGACGGCTGGGAGCCGTGGGCGGGCGAGCTGCGCACGCGGCCGACCGGGGCGCTGGTCTCCGATCGTCGCGGGCGCACCGCGCAGTTCGCGCTCATGAACCTCCAGGAGCGCGGGACGCTCTTCGTCGGCCCCGGCGACGAGGTCTACGAGGGCATGATCGTCGGCGAGAACGCGCGCGCCGACGACCTCGACGTCAATGCCACGCGCGAGAAGCAGCTCAACAACATCCGCTCCTCGACCGCCGAGGTGCTGGTCCGCCTCGTGCCGCACCGCACGCTGTCGCTCGACCAGGCGCTCGAGTTCCTGCGCGAGAACGAGTGCGTGGAGGCGACGCCGAAGAACGTGCGCCTACGCAAGCTCGTGCTCGACAAGACCGACCGCGTCAAGGTGGCGCGGCGGTCGCGGGCCGACGTCCCTACGGGCTGACGGGCGTTTTGAAACCTCGCGCGCCGTCCTCTGACAGCGCGGCGGTCCGGCCGTTGACGACGAACGGTTTCAGTGGATCAATGCCGGTGCGCCGCGGACTGTCCCGGCGGCGCCAGACATTTCCTTGGGAGGGGAGTTCATATGCGCGCGCAGCGAGCGTTCACGCTGGCCTGTGCCCTGACGGGCACGCTGGCCGTGACGGCGTCGGCCCTGGCCGACACCGACATCCAGGGCAGCCCGGCGGGGCTTCCGGACCTCGACGTACGCGCGGGCAAGCTCGCGCCTAGGGTGGAGTCCGACACCAACCCGCTGCCGGACTTCGAGGCGACCGGGGCGGCCAACGCCAATGTGACCTTCGCGGCCACGAGCACCGCGACCGGCAACCCGGCGGTCAAGGCCCGCATCTACGTCGGCCACTACGAGGCGCGCGTCTCTCCGATCGCCGACACCGATCCGGCCACCAACGCCCCGAGCACGGCGAGCGCGAACAACCTCGACGACAAGGCGACGTTCGCACCCGGCACCTATGAGTTCAGCGCCACCGCACCGGGCTATGGCGCCGTGCGCTTCCGCAAGACGTTCAAGGGCGGGAACAACCCGACCATCGCGCTGCGCTTCGCGCCCAACGTCGCGTCGACGACGCAGGGTGCGACCGCAACCGGCGACGTCGCACCGCTGACCAACGCCGCGGGCGCCGTCGTGCAGCCCGGGCCGCAGGTGCTGAAGAACCTGATCGACGACTCCGAGGCCACCGACTGGCAGGCGCCGGCGACGCAGGGCTCCGATGGTGCCTGGAACGTCGACGGCACCAAGGCGACGATCGACCTCGCGGGCTCGCGCCCGCAGACGATCCGCCACGTGCAGGTCAGCGCGCTGCTCGGGCCCGTGTTCGATCCCGCCACGCGCGCCGATCTGACGCAGAACCGCTTCACGGCGCTGCGCCAGTTCGAGATCTGGACCTGCAACGACCAGGCCGCCGACTGCTCGAACGACGACAGCTACCAGCGCGCCTACGCCAGCGCCGCCGACGCCTTCCCGGCCGACGCGCCGCGTCCCGTGGCGCCGATGCTGCTGCTGCGCAACTTCACCTTCTCGCCGGTGAAGGCGACGCACCTGCGGATCGTCGCGCGCAACAGCCAGTGCACAGGCGGGCCGGCCTATCAGGGCGAGCAGGACGCCGACCCCAACAACGCGACGGACTGCAACACGGCGGGCGCGGCGGCGGCGCGGTTCGTGCGCGTGTCCGAGGTGCAGGCCTTCGGCGCCAACTCCAGCGCCCAGGGCTAGCGGCCAAAGCGCACAGGGTCGGCGCTCGATCCTGTGCGCAGACGCCGCGGCGTTGACCGCGGCCCTCGTTCGGTGGTACTGACGGCCATGCCCACCGAACGAAGTGTCGCGGTCAACGTCGAGCCCAACGAGGTCGTCCTCGGAGGGCGGCCGATCGAGGTGCGGGCACCGGCGGCCCTCGACGCCGAGACGGCGCGCGCCGTCATCGCGCTGGCGACCGCGCCTGCGCAGGTGGCGCTGTCGAGGGACAAGCGCACCGCGACGCTCGACATCGACGGCGGCCTGCCGCCCGGGCCGCACACCCTGCGCGTCGGCGAGCTCGTCTCCGCGCGCGGCGAGCGCCTCTCCGAACCCGTCGAGCTGCCCTTCTTCGTCAGCGACTCGCGCGCCAAGGTGCCCGCCACGCTGCGGGTCGAGAGCATCGTGCGCCTGAAGGTCGACCGGCTCGGCACGACGCGCGTGTCGGCCGCCGCCCGCCCCGACGGCCGCTACGTCGAGCTGATGAAGGCCGTCCACCGGCGCACCGGCAAGCCCGTCGCGCTCGCCTTCGACCAGCGCGGCGCGAAGATCGACGCCGACGCGCTGTTCGCCGAGCTCCAGCGCCGCCGGCAGGCGCGCTTCGGCAAGCTGCATCCGGCCCTGAAGGCCGCGGTCGAGGCGGCGGGACGCGAGGAGCGCCTCCCGTTGGCGGTGTGGCTGCGCCTGCCCGCCGAGGAGCGCCCCGACAAGCGCCCCAAGGGCGCGACGGCGAAGCCGCCCGGGGCCGAGGCCGAGCTCGCGCGGCGAATCGCCGAGGCGGGCGAGCGCATGCTCGAGGTCCTGCGCGAGCACGGGGCCGACGAGCCCCGGCCCGACCTGCACGCGCCGGTCGTCTTCGCCGAGCTCCCGGCCGGGCGCATCGGTGCCCTCGAGAAGCACGACGACGTCGCGGCGCTGTTCCTGCACGACCGCCGCGGCGAGACCGACCTGACGGACTCGATGAAGATCGCCCAGTCCGACACGGTGCAGTCGAGCCTCGGCCTCACCGGCAAGGGCGTCAACGTCGCCGTTTACGAGAACGGCCCCGACGACGTCTCGCAGCTGTCGATCACGGCGCAGTTCTCGAGCAGCCCGACGACCGAGCAGCACGCCCGCCACACCCACGGGATCATCAAGAACGTCGAGCCCAACAAGCCGCACGGGCACGCCGCCGGATGCAACCTGCACTCGGCCAACAGCATGGACCTCGCGGCCATCACCTGGGCGGCGCACACGCGCGGCTGCACGGTCATCAGCCAGAGCTTCCATCGCGACGCCGAGCAGACCGACTCGGGCCTGTCGTTCGACGACATGTTCAAGGACTGGCTCGTCCTGCACTGGCCCTACCCGACCATCCTGCAGGCGGCCGGCAACGGCCCCAGCACGGAGTTCGTCAACCACAAGGGCTACAACAGCCTCACGGTCGCCAACCACGACGACACGGCGGCCGCCCTGGCCAGCGACTCGGTCGCGCGCAACCCCGCGTCCGCCCACAGCGATCGCGAGCTGCCCGAGCTGGCCGCCAACGGGACGGCCGTCACCACGGTCGGGCTGACCTTCTCGGGCACGAGCATGGCGGCGCCGGCGGCCGCGGGCTGCACCGCGCTCATGCAGGAGGCCAACGCGACGCTGCAGTCCTGGCCCGAGGGCTGCCGCGCGATCCTGCTCGCGGCGGCCAGCAAGAACGTGACCGGCAGCACCTGGTGGGCCGACCGCAGCGCGGGTGTCGACGCCAAGGACGGCGCGGGCGCCGTCGACGGCCTGGAGGCCGTGCGCGTCGCGCAGAACCGCCGCTCGCCGGGGCCCGCGGGAGTGCGGCGCGGCTGGGACGTCGGCACGCTGCGCTCCAGCGACATCGGGGCCGGCGACGAGACGACGTTCTCATGGCAGGTCACGGTGCCGCGCCTGCTCTTCAACCCGAAGGTCAAGGTCGCGCTGGCGTGGGACAGCTTCGCGACGGTGATCGACGTCTCGTTCCTGCAGATCGGGCTCGACTTCCTCCAGGACGACCTCGATCTCAAGGTCTACGACGCCAACGGGACGCAGGTCGGCTACAGCGGCTCGTGGGACAACAGCTACGAGATCGCCGAATTCGCCGCGAACCCGGGTGCGACCTACACGATCAAGATCCGCCGCTGGTCGGGCACCGCCGACGTCTGGTACGGGGTCGCGTGGAGCGTGCAGGGCACGCCGCTCATCCGGCCCAACTGGGACCTCGACCAGATCCTGACCGCGTCGCCTTAGCAGGCGAGGCTGGAGAACTGGAAGGAGGCGTGGCTGCCGCGGGCGCCGGTGGCCACGCCCTCGATGCCGCCGCAGGCGTGCAGCCCGGACAACGAGAGCACGAAGGAGCCGCGGCCGGTCGCGCGGACCCGGCGGGTGACGGCGTCGCCGGTCGACGGCGTCACGCGCACGCGCACGCGCTCGCGCGCGTGAAAGCCCGTGCCCCTGACCTTCAGCGGCGTGACGCTCGAGGGCGCGAGCCGGGCGTGGTGATGGGAAGCCGGCGCCACGGCGACGAGCGCCGCGAGGAGCGCGAGGGGCATGGTCATCCTGTACCCCATCCGCCGGTAGCGTCCCGTCCGCCATGTCCGGCGCCGACGAGCACTCAGCCGCGTGACGGGGCCGCGCGGCGGCTGGCCGGCCGCGGTCGGGCTCGCCGCGGTGCTCGGAGCGGCGTCGCTGGCCCTGCCCGCCACGCTGGGCTACGACGCGTGGGCGTGGACGGTGTGGGGGCGCCAGCTCGCGCACCTCGATCTCGCCACGACGGCCGGCCCCTCGTTCAAGCCGCTGCCCGTCCTGGTGCTGGCGCCGCTCTCGGTCCTCGGCGGCGCGACGCCCGCGGTGTGGATGGGACTCATGCGCGCGGCCGCGGTGCTGTCGCTCGTGCTGGCCTACCGGGTCGCCGCCCGTCTCGCCGGGCCGGTGGCCGGCGCGGTCGCCGCGCTGAGCCTGGCACTGAGCGCCGACCTCTACCGCACCGCGCTGCTGGGGTCGGCCGAGCCGGTGCTGATCGCGCTGACGCTCGGCGCCGTCGATCGCCACCTGGCCGGACGGCGCGACTGGGCCCTCGTGCTGATCGCGCTGGCCGGGCTCATCCGCCCGGAGGCGTGGGTCCTGCTGGGGCTCTACGGCGCCTACGTGTGGCTGCACGAGCCGGGCCTGCGCCCGCTCGCCGTCGCGGCCGTCGTGCTGCCGCCGGTGCTGTGGCTCGGCCTGGACTGGATCGGCTCGGGCGATCCGCTCCACGGCAGCTCGACCGCGACGTCGGCCACCGAGGGCAGCGCGGCGAACGCCAGCGTCCCGGCGTTCGAGGTCGTGCGCCGCGCGGCCGACGCGATCATCCTCCCCACGCTCGTGCTGGCGGTGGTCGGGATCGTGGCCGCGGTCCGGCGCAGCGCGACCGCGCCGCGCTGTCGCTGGCCGCGCTCGCGCTGGGCTGGATCGCGGTCGTCGCCATCATGGCCGAGGTCGGCTTCACCGGCACCCGGCGCTACCTGGCGGCGCCCGCGGCCGCGCTGTGCGTCCTGGCGGGTGTCGGGTTCGCCTGGCTGCTGGACGCCGTGATCGAGCGCCGTACGCGCCTCGCGGTCGCCGGCGCGATCGGCCTGCTCGCCCTCGTGCCCGCGCTCCTGCGCGCCCGCGAGGACGGGCGCATGCTCAGCGTCGCGCGCAGCCAGGCGCATCAGCGCGACGAGCTGCGCGACGCGGTGGCCAGGGCCGGCGGCCGCCGGGCGGTCCTGCGCCATGGGCGGCCGGCGATCAACCCCTGGCTGCAGACGACGCTCGCGTGGGAGCTCGACGTGCCGCTGTCGGGGGTGCAGGCGACGTGGGCCTCGTCGAAGCGCCACCCCCATTGGGTGCCGCCGGCGCTCGTGTTCCGCGCTCCGTCGCGGCTCGCCGGCCCGCGTCCGGCACTGCCGGCGGGGGTGACCGCCGACACCGTCGCGCGATCGGGCCGCTGGCGGGTGCTGCGCGCCGGGGCGTGAGCGCCGGCAGGCGCTACCGTGAAGTCGGATGGAGCTCGTCGAGCAACGCCCCAACGTCGAGCTTCGCTCGGGCGGGAACGGAGACATGATCGTCGTGCTCTCCTTCCCCTACGACCCGCACATCGTGGCCGTCGTGCGCGCCATCCCGCAACGGCGTTTCGACTGGGACAAGCGCGAGTGGTGGGCGCCCGTCGACGACTGGGCCGGTGTCCACGTCGCCGAGGTCCTCGATCGCTTCCCGGAGCTGACCACGAGCGCGCAGGTCGACGCCTGGCTCGCGGCCATCGAGCGCCGCTGGGTCGGGCGCGTGTCGACGACGCGCCACGACGGCCGCGGCTGGTGGGTGCTGCGCACCCGCGCGGGGACCGTTCCCGAGGCGCTGCTGGAGGGCGCCGTCGAGCGCGAGGACGGCTCGCTGCTGGTGCCGTTCTCGGCCCAGGGCGCCGAGGCGCTCGCCGAGCTCGCGGGCGCGCGCATGGACGGCGGCGCGCGCCGCTGCCTGGCCGCGCTGGAGCGCGGCGAGGACCCACCCGCCGCGCGCCTGGCCGTCAGCGAGACGGTCGACGGGACCTTCCTGCGCCTCGACGTCCTCTGGGACCCCGACGTCGCCGCCGCCTTCGATGCGCTGCCCGGCGCCGGCCACCCCGGCCACACGCTGCCGATCGACCCGTGGGTCGTCGAGGCGCTCGACGCCTTCCTGGCCCTGCACGACGTCACCGTCGACGGCTCGGCGAAGGAGACGCTCGCCGAGCTGCGCGCCGAGTACGACGAGGCGCTGACGGAGATCCGCGCCTCGCGCGCCACCAGCGCCGAGCCGATCGCCGAGACCGCCGCCGTGCTCGGAGGCGAGCTCGCGCCCTTTCAGTGGGCGGGCGTCCGCTACGCGCTGCGCGCGCGGCGCGCCTTCCTGGCCGACGAGCAGGGCCTGGGCAAGACCGTCGAGGCGCTGGCGGCGCTCGAGGCCGACGACGCCTTCCCGGCCGTCGTCGTCTGCCCGGCCTCGCTGAAGCTCAACTGGGAGCGCGAGACCGCGAAGTGGCTGCCGCATCGCTCGGTGGCGGTCATCCAGGGCCGGATGGCGGTCCCGCCCACGGCCGAGATCACGATCCTCAACTACGAGGTGGTCGCCGCGCACCGCGAGGCGCTGGGGCGCCTGCGCCCGCGCGCGCTCGTCGTCGACGAGTCGCATCTGTGCAAGAACCCGCAGGCCAAGCGCACGCAGGCCGTGCGCCGGCTGGCGGAGACCGTCGTACCCAACGGCCTGCGCCTGGCCCTGACCGGCACGCCGGTGCTCAACCACGCCGAGGAGCTGATCAGCCAGCTGCGCGTGATCGGGCGCCTGGAGGACTTCGGCTCGGGGGCGCGCTTCGCCCGCCAGTTCCGCGGCCAGCTCTCCGAGGAGCGCCTGCACTGGCACCTGCGCCGGCGCTGCTTCGTACGCCGCCTGAAGTCCGAGGTGCTGCCCCAGCTCCCGGCCAAGCGCCAGGTCGTCGTCCCCGTCGCGCTGGATAACGAGCGCGAGTACCGGCTGGCCGAGGCGGACGTCATCGCCTGGCTGCGCGAGCAGCCGCTGGACCTGCGCGAGCTCAACGCCCGGATCGCCGCCACGCTGCGCGCCGAGCGCCTGGCGCAGCTCGGCACGCTGCAGCGCCTGGCCGCACGCGGGAAGCTTCACGCGGCGCTGGCCTGGATCCACGACTTCCTCGCCTCGGGCGAGCCGCTCGTCGTCTTCGCGCGCCACATCGAGGTCCAGGAGGCGGTGATGGAGCGCTTCCCCGACGCGCTGCACCTGCTCGGCCGCGACAAGATCGCCGACCGCGACGCCTCCGTGCGCGCCTTCCAGGAGCCCGACGGCGCCCAGCTCATCGTGTGCGCCACGCGCGTCGCCGCGCAGGGGATCACGCTCACCCGCGCGTCGAACGTCGCCTTCCTGGAGCTCGAGTGGACCCCGGCGATGCACGACCAGGCCGAGGACCGCTGCCACCGCATCGGCCAGCGCGACGCGGTCACCGCGTGGTACCTGCTGGCCGCCGACACGATCGACGAGACGATGGCGCGCCTCATCCAGCGCAAGCGCGGCCTCATCGCCGCGGTGACCGACGGTCGCAGCTACGAGGGCGACGGCATGGTCGACGGCGTGGTGCGCGAGCTGCGCGGCGGCAAGCCGTTTCGCCACCTGCGCCGCGTGGTGTAGCTGTAATTCCCGAGTACGTTGTTCGGGTCGAGCCCGAAGCCGTCGCGCCGATTCGCAGCCAAGGTCGCGCGAGCGAGCGGCAGGCGAAGCGTCCCGACTAAGGGTCGTCCGGCGACCCTAGGCCGGGACGCTTACGCAGAAGTTCGCCTCACCGCCCGCCACCGTCCTGCCCTGAGGCCAGAGGACGACCCCTAGCCAGGACACTTCACCCCAACCGCCCCCAGAGCCCGGCGGGCTCACCCTCGCTCGGTGATGCTGTTGGACCCCTACACGATTGATGCCTTGTCGGGCCGATAGCCCCCACAATCCTTCAATCCCCGCACGCAGTGTGATGGCGGGCCGACACTCCGCCGGACCGCTCTCGATGATCTCGCCCAAGGCGTCCGTCTCGTAGACAGGGTCGTTCAGCCGCAGCACTGAGTTGATCTCCTCGCGAACCGCTCAGAAGCCGGTGAGGCGGTCCTGGCGCGAGTCGTTGAGGGTCAGGGTCAGCGTCGGCGGCGGGATCTCGTGCGTGTCGCTGGTGGGGATCACCGCGGTGCCGACCGAGAAGTACTCGAGGACGTGCGCGCTCCAGCCGTGGTTGCCCTCGACCAGCTGGACGCCGACCACGCCCTCGGCCTCCAGCGCCTCGGCCTCGGCCTGCATGCGCTCCATCGCCAGCTCGCGCGCGTCGTAGAGCGCCTGGGTGAAGTTGGGCATCTCGGTGTTGCGCCCGACGCGGCGCATCCACGTGCGCAGCCCCTGGTGGGCGACGTGGTAGACGCAGGTCCCCATGACCATGCCCACCGGCCGGTAGCCGGCAGACAGCAGCGTGTAGAAGTCCTGGCCCGAGAGGTCGCTGGTGAAGGGGCGGCCGTTGGGGGCGCGGTGGAGCTTGCCCTCGGAATGGCGCACGGCCGTGCCGATGGCCACGAACTCGGCCAGGTCGTTGCCCCACGCGCGGCGGCTGACCTCCAGGCGGACGGCCACGATCCCGTCGGCGCCCAGCTGGTCGGCCTCCTCCTCCATGCGCGTCATCGCGAGCTCGCGCGCGTGGTACATCGCCTGGGTGAGGACGTCCATCTCCTGGTTGCGGCTCCACGCCCCCATCTGAAAGCCGATGTGGTAGATCGAGGTGCCCACGACAAGCCCCAGCGGCTCGAAGCCGGCCGCCCGCACGAGCAGGAACTCGTTGACCGAGAGATCGCTGGTGAAGAGCGAGCGATCGCGCATCCGCTCCAGGCGCTCGCGCCCGTGCTCGGGCACGCCGGCCAGCGAGGTGGGGTCGTAGGGCTCCTGTTCGTCGCTCATGGGACCTCCCGGTCCAGTGGTAGGGCGAGGTACTTCGTCGGCGGCGGCGCGGCATGGCGCACTTCCACGATCGCGGTGCCGAGCACGTGCAGCTCGATGATGAGGTCGCGGTACGTCGTGCCGCCGGCGTCGCGCTCGCGCCCGTGCTCGCTGCGGTCGATGGTGACGCCGACGACGCCGTGGGCATGCAGTTCATGCGCCTGGCGGGTGAGCCGCTCCATGGCCAGCGCCCGCGCGTCGTACATCCCCCGCGTGTAGTCGGTCAGCTCCTGGTTCTGGCGCCCCGAGAACAGCCCGGCCGCCCGCGACTGCTGCGCCCAGCCGGCGACCACGTAGGCGACCGTCGAGCCGGCGACGACGCCGACCGGCCAGAAGCCGTGGCTGACGAGCTTGGCGAAGTCCTGGCCGGACAGGTGCGAGATGACCGGCGCGTCCTCGAGCTCGTAGCGCTCGGAGCGCACCGCGGTGCCGATGGCGACGAACTCGACAAGCCCGGCGCCCCACTCGTAGCCGCCCCGGCGCAGGCGCATGCCGACCACCGCATCGGCCCCGACGGCCAGCGCCTCGTCGCGCAGGCGGCTGAGCGCGAGCGAGCGCCCGTCGTTCCACGCGTCGGTCTGGGTCTCGAGCTCGAAGGTGTCACCCACGCTCATCGACCGCGACCAGCCGCCTTGGCCCAGCGGCATCGACTGCCAGCCCACCTGGTAGAAGCAGCTGCCCATCACCTGCGCGATCGGCGTGAAGCCGGCCTCGCGGATCACCAGCGCCTCGGCCACGCTGAGATCGGAGCTGAAGGGCCGCGCCATCAGCCCTCCAGCAGCCGCGCCAGCGCCTGTCGCCCGCGCTCGCTGCGGTCGGCCTCCTCGACGAGGTCCTGCGAGAGCGCCGCGATCCAGGCGTCGAGATCGAGCTCCTGGGTCTTCAGCGCGATGCCGCGCACGACCGAGCGCCGCCGGCAGGTCACGCGTCCGCGCCCGGGCTCGGCCTCGTAGCGCTGGTCGCCGAGCGTGACCTCGATGCGGCGCACGCGCTTGTTGCCACCCAGCAGGCCGCCGCGGCGCTCGACCTCGACCTGGTCGGGCAGCGCGGCCTCGAGCTTGGTCGCGAGCGCCTCGACGAAGGCCTCGAGGTCGCCCGCGTCGGCCCGCAGCGAGGCGGCGAGGAGGTCGAGATCGTCCGTGTCGGCCATTCAGCTCTCACCCCGCGAGGGAGCGATCGCCTGCAGCCCCGTGATCTCGCGCCCGACGATGAGCGACTGGATGCTGTCGGTGCCCTCGAAGGTGAAGACCGCCTCCATGTCGGCGTGATGGCGGGCGACGTGGTGCTCGAGCAGGATCCCGTTGCCGCCGAGGATGTCGCGCGCGTCGGCCACGATCGCGCGCGCCTTGGCCGCATGGTTCATCTTGGCCAGCGACGCCATGCCGGCGGTCAGGCGCTCGTCGCCCGCGAGCTCCGAGAGGCGCAGGCACAGCAGCTGCATGGCGGTGATCTCGCCCACCATGCGGCTGAGCTTGTCCTGGACGAGCTGGAAGGAGGCCAGCGGGCGGCCGAACTGCTCGCGCTGCTTGGCGTAGGCCAGGGCCGCCTCGTAGGCGGCGAGCGCGACGCCGAGCGCGCGCCAGGCCACGGTGTAGCGCGTGAGGGTCAGCACGCGCGCGACGTCGCGGAACGAGTGGCAGCCCGGCAGCCGGTTGGCGGACGGCACGCGGACGTCGTCGAGCTCGATCTCGGCCTGCCACACGGCGCGCAGCGACGTCTTGCCGGTGATGACCTCGGTGTGGAAGCCCCGCGTGCCCTTCTCGACGAGGTAGCCGCCGACATGGCCGTCCTCCCCGCGCGCCCAGATGATCGTCACGTCGGCGAAGGACGCGTTGCCGATCCACTTCTTGGCGCCGTCGAGGATGTAATCGTCGCCGTCGCGGCGCGCGCTGGTCTCCAGCGCGACGGCGTCGGAGCCATGGTCGGGCTCGGTGAGGCCGAAGGCGCCGATCGCCTCAAGCGCGGCCATCGCCGGGAGCCAGCGCTCGCGCTGCTCCTCGGAGCCCAGCAGGTGGATCGACTGCATCGCGAGGTTCGAGTGCACGCCGAAGAAGGTGCCGATGCTGCCGTCCGCCCGCGCCCACTCCATGCTCACGAGGCCCGCGGCGGTCGCGCTCATCCCCGGACAGCCGTAGCCGTCGATCACGCCGCCGGCGAGGCCGAGCCCGGCGATCTTGGGCACGAGGCGGAAAGGGAACTCCGCGCGCTCCCAGTAATCGTTGATGATGGGCGTGACCTCGCGGTCGCAGAAGGCGCGCAGGCGATCGCGGATCGCGCGCTCCTCGTCGGTCAGGCGTTCGTCGAGCAGATAGAAATCGGTGGCCATAGCGGGTAGGCAGCCTCCCACATGATCTTCACGAGCCCGTACCCCGACGTCGACATACCCTCGATCGCGCTCACCGAGTTCGTCCTCGAGCACTCGGCCGAGTATGGCGACAAGCCCGCGCTCATCGACGCGCCCACGGGCCGGACCTACACCCACGCGCAGACCGCTGCCGCCATCGCGACGGCGGCCGGCGTCCTCGCGCGCCGCGGCATCGGCCAGGGCGACGTCGTCGCCCTCTACGCGCCCAACTCGCCCGAGTACGTGATCGCCTTCCACGCCGTCGCCGTCCTCGGCGCCGTGTGCACCACGATCAACCCGATCTACACGGTCGACGAGCTGGTCCTCCAGCTGCAGCACTCCGGGGCGCGGGCGCTGCTCGCCGGGCCGGATGCGCTCGACCGCGGACGCGAGGCGGCGCGCCGCGCGGGCGTCGAAGAGGTCGGCGTCATCGACGATCTGCTCGACGGCGAGCCCGGCGACGGCGCGCGCGACACGCCTGCGGGCCCCGACGACCTCGTGGCGCTGCCCTACTCGAGCGGGACCACGGGCCTGCCGAAGGGCGTGATGCTCACCCACCGCAACCTGGTGGCCAACATCCTGCAGTCCACGGCCCAGCTGCCGGTCACCGCCGACGACACGCTCGTCAGCGTCCTGCCGCTGTTTCACATCTACGGCCTGACCGTGGTCATGAACGCCGTCCTGCGCAACGGCGCGACCCTGGTGACGGTGCCGCGCTTCGACCTCGAGGGCTACCTCGGCCTCGTGCAGGAGCACCGCGCGACGAAGGCCTTCCTCGTCCCGCCCATCGTCCTCGCACTGGCCAAGAGCCCGGTCGTCGAGCGCTTATGACCTCTCGAGCCTGACGCTCGTCAACTCCGGCGCCGCGCCCCTGAGCGCCGAGCTGCAGCAGGCCGCCGCCGAGCGCATCGGCTGCCCGGTGGTGCAGGGCTACGGCATGACCGAGTCCAGTCCGGTCACCCACGTGACGCCGCTCGACCCCGCCCGCCACAAGCTCGGCTCGATCGGGCCCCCGGTCCCCAACACCGAGTGCCGGATCGTCGACGTCGCCACCGGCGGCGAGCTGGGCCCTGGCGAGGACGGCGAGGTGTGCGTGCGCGGCCCGCAGGTCATGCGCGGCTACCTCGACGACCCCGCGGCCACCGCCGCCACCATCGACGCCGACGGCTGGCTGCACACGGGCGACATCGGCCGCGCCGACGAGGACGGTTACGTCGTCCTCGTCGACCGCGTCAAGGAGCTCATCAAGTGCAACGGCTACCAGGTCGCGCCGGCCGAGCTCGAGGCGGTGCTCGTCGCGCATCCGGCCGTCGCCGAGGCGGCGGTCGTGGGACGGCCCGACGAGGCGGCCGGCGAGGTGCCCAAGGCCTTCGTGGCGCTCTCCGGCGAGGCGACGGCGGAGGAGATCATGGCCTTCGTCGGCGAGCGCGTGGCCCCCTACAAGCGCCTGCGCTCCTGCGAGATCATCGACGAGATCCCGAAGTCGCCGTCGGGCAAGATCCTGCGCCGCGTGCTCAACGAGCCCGGGTCGTAGGATCCGCCGCCATGGCCTGGCAGGTCTACCTCTCTGGCGAGATCCACACCGACTGGCGCGAACGGATCGTCGAGGGCGCCCGCGCTGCAGGGCTCGACGCCGCCTTCAAAGGGCCCGTCACCGACCACGCGGCCAGCGACGACGGCGGCGCGGCGATCCTCGGCGTGCAGGGCGAGCGCTTCTGGCACGACCACCTCGGCGCTGGGGTCAACGCGATCCGCACCCGCACGCTGCTGGAGCGCGCCGACGTCGTCGTCGTGCGCTTCGGCGAGCAGTACCGCCAGTGGAACGCGGCCTTCGACGCCGGCTACGCCGCGGCGCTGGGCAAGCCCCTGGTGACGCTGCACCCACCCGAGCACGACCACGCGCTCAAGGAGGTCGACCGCGCCGCGCTCGCGGTGGCGCGCGAGCCCGAGCAGGTCGTCGACCTCCTGCGCTACGTCATCGAGGGGACGCTGCCGGCGGGCTGAGGGCGCTCAGGCGCTGCGGCGCCCGACGCGCCGTCCGACCAGGAAGCCCACGGCCAGCGCGCCCGCGGCGGCCAGCGGCAGCGGGTGGCGGCGCACGCCGGTGGCCGCCTGCTGCGCCCCGCCGCGCGCCGACTCGGGCGTGCGGCGCGACGCAGTCGCCTTGACCTCTTCGACCTTCTCGCGCGCCTGCGCCTTGACGTCAGCCTTCTGCGCGAGCTGCGCGACGGTCTCGCCGAGCTCGCGGCGGATCGCCTCGATCTCGCGGCGCAGCTGCTCGGGGTCGGTCTGCTGGTTGGACGGCGTGCTCATTGCCTGGCCTCCTGGGCGCGCTGCTTGGTGTAGCGGACGTCCTCCTTGACGCTCTGCACGGTCTGCTCGGGCACGGGCGGCGTGGCCTGCTGCACCCTGCTCTTGCCCCGCAGCGCGAGGATGCCCGCGCCCGCACCATAGACAGCGGCGACGATGAGCGCAGCTGCCCAAACGGGCAGCGCCTCCGCGATGGCCGCGATGATGGCGGCCGTCAGGGCGCCGAGGGCGTAGAGCCCGAGCGCGCCCGCGCCGCCGAACATCCCGGCGCCGACGCCGGCGCGCTTGCCCTTGACGCGCAGCTCGGCCTTCGCGAGCTCGGCCTCGTGGCGAACGAGCTCGGTGGTCTGCAGCGACAGCTGGCGCGCGAGATCGGCGAGCGAGCGGTCCGTTGTGGTGGTGGCCTGCTGATCCATGCGATGCGGCTACCCGCCATCGGACAGCCCCATGCGACCGGCCTCGTCGACGGTCAGCTCGGTGATGAGCCTCTGCTCGGCGCTCGAGGGCCCTGTGGTGATCCGGTAGGTGCCGGGCTCGATCTGCCAGGCGCCCGCGTCGACGTCCCAATGCGCGAAGTGCCGCCCGGTCAGCGCGATGTGCATGGTCGCCTCCGCGCCCGGCTCGACCTCGGCCGACCCGAAGCCCACGAGCCACTGCGGCGCGCGCTCGATCGCGCTGTCGGACCGCGACGCGTAGACCTGCGCGA
This sequence comes from uncultured Actinomycetes bacterium, assembly GCA_963806015.1. Taxonomy (GTDB): domain Bacteria; phylum Actinomycetota; class Thermoleophilia; order Solirubrobacterales; family Solirubrobacteraceae; genus JAOPZW01. The sequence goes on from CAWDWM010000006.1 coordinate 580,398, forward strand.
CCTCGCGCCCGCGCCGGGCGCCCATGTTGCGCACGGTCACCTGCACGCCCTCGGCGTCGCACGCGAGCTCCAGGTACTCCCAGCTGGTGTAGCCCAGGCCGTGGCCGAAGGGATACAGCGGCGTGCGCCCGTCGCGCTCGTAGGCGCGGTAGCCGACGAAGATGCCCTCGTCATAGGCGAGCGTCCCGTCGACGGGCCGAGTGGAAGGCAGCCCGTCGGTCGTGGCGGGCCAGGTGGTCGGCAGGCGCCCGCCGGGCTCGGCGTGGCCCAGCAGGACGTCGGCGAGCGCATGGCCGAACTCCTGGCCCGGAAACCAGGTCAGCAGGACCGCGGGGACCTCGTCGGCCCACGGCAGCAGCACCGGTGCGCCCGCGTTGACCACGACGACGGTGCGCGGGTTGGCCGCGACGACGCGCCGCACGAGCTCGTCCTGGCGGCCCGGCAGCGCAAGCGACTCGCGGTCGAAGCCCTCGCTCTCGACCTCCTCGGTGGTCCCGACCACGACGACCGCGACATCGGCGTCCGCGGCGGCGGCCACGGCGCGCTCGAGCTCCTCCTCGTCGGAGCCGTACGGGGGCTCGACGTTGAGCTGGAACGCCGAGCCGACGATCTCGAACGAGGTGTCCGCGCCGCCGCCCGGGGGCTCGTGGCGCAGGACGAGCGCCACCTCCTGGCCCTCGTCGAGCACGACCGGGACGCCGTGCTGCGGCGGGCGCATGTGGGCCTCGGTCGGGTCGGCGCCCGGCGGCAGCTCGAGCTGCAGGTCGAAGGCCACCTCGCCATCGAGCGTGAGCTTCTGGCGCCCGAGCCCGGAGGCGCCGATGACGTGCTCGCCCGCCCGCGCGGCGCGCAGGCTCCCGCGGACCTCCACGGCCGCGACCTCGCTCGCCGCCACGCCCTCGCCGTAGGAGCCCAGCCAGGTGAAGAGGCCGGTCCGGCGCTGCTCGGAGCCCAGCACCGAGCCGTCGGCGGCGAGGAAGCGGACCTCGACCTCGCCGAGGAGCTCTCCGGTGGCGGCGGCGATCCGGGTGTGGGCGCGCACGCCGGGCCCGTGGCGCAGCTCGACGCCGGACCCGAGCGCGGCCCGCAGGCCCTCCAGCGGCGACACGGCGTAGGGCGGGAAGACCGTCGCGCTGCCGCCCCCGAGCGTCCGTGCCGTGGCGGCGTTGGGGCCGACGATCGCGACCCGTTGCAGGTCCGCGCGCGCGAGCGGGAGCAGCGCGCCCTCGTTGCGCGCCAGCACAAAGCCGGCCGCGGCGGTGGCGCGCAGCTCGGCGGCCACCTCGCCCTCCGACCACGGGTGCGCCGGCGGCGTGGCCGCCTCGACCTCGTCGAGCGCGCCGACCCGCGCGGCCAGCAGCAGCAGGCGCAGGACCTTGTCATCGACCGCCGCCTCGTTCACGCGCCCGTCGCGCACGGCCTGGACGAGATCGTCGCCCCACGGCCCCGTCGGCCCCGGCATGGCCAGGTCCAGCGCGGCGTTGCCGGCCCCCTCGGTCGACCGCGCCGCGTACCAGTCGGACATGACGACGCCGTCGAAGCCCCACTCGTCCTTGAGCACGTCGCGCAGCATCGGGCTCTCGGTCATCGTGGAGCCGTTGACGCCGTTGTAGGCGGCCATGACGGCCCATGGGCGCGCGTCGGCGACGATCGCCTCGAACGGCGCCAGGTACAGCTCGCGCAGCGCGCGCGGATCGACGCGGGCATCGAGCGTGAAGCGCTCGGTCTCGGAGTCGTTGGCGACGAAGTGCTTGACCGTCGCGCCGACGCCCTCGGCCTGCAGGCCGCGCACGTAGGCGGCGCCGATCCGCGCGGTGAGCAGCGGGTCCTCGCTGAGGCACTCGAAGTGCCGCCCGCCGTACGGCGTGCGGTGCAGGTTGACCGTCGGCGCGAGCAGGACGTCGACGCCCTTGCGCCGGCACTCGGCGGCCAGCAGGCGCCCGAGGCGCTCGATCCGCCCTTCGTCCCACGTCGCCGCCAGGGCGGTCGGCGACGGGACGTTGGCCGAGGGCTCGCGCTCGTCCCAGCGCACGCCGCGCACCCCGGCCGGGCCGTCGGACGTGACGAGCGCGCGCAGCCCAGCGTCGGGCTCGGCGTACAGCGTCCAGAAATCGGCGCCCGTCAGCAGGCGCACCTTCTGCTCGAGGCTCAGCGCCGCCAGCCGCTCGCGGGGGACGGCGCCGGCCCCTTCGATCGTGCTCATTGCCCCAGTATGGGGCCGGCGCTCAGTCCACGCCTGCCGGCGCCTGCGAGCGGATCCACTCGCGCAGCGGCGTATCCGCGACGCGGGCGTAGACGCCGGGCTTGCCGGCGCGCGCGCAGCCCTCGCCGAAGCTCGTGGCGCCGACGACCTTCAGGGCGCCCGCCGCGGTGCGGCCGAAGAGCGGGCCTCCGGAGTCGCCCTGGCAGGTGTCGGTGCCGCCCTGCGCGAAGCCCGTGCAGACCATCGTCTGGGCGTCGAAGTCGCTGTACGCCGCGGCGCAGGCGGCGTCGGTGGTGATGGGGACCTGCGCCTCCTGGAGCGTGTCGGGCGTGTCGCCGCCCTCGGAGGTCGTGCCCCAGCCGGCGATCGTCTCCAACGTGCCCGCCGCCCACAGGCTGCCCCCGGACGCGCCCGCGACCTCGGTCGGCGCCTTGGTCGAAGGGCTCGCCAGCTGCAGCAGCGTGATGTCGTGGCCGGAGGTGGCCGGGTAATCGGGCTCGACGATGACGCGCGCGACCGGGACGTGCTCGCCCTGGCCGGGCTTGTTGGAGCCGATGCGCACATCGATGAGGGGCGCGGGCCAGCCCGCCGGCGTGCCGACGGCGGCGCCGGTGATCGAGCCGCAGTGCCCGGCGGTGAGCACGTAGTCCGGTGCGATGAGGGTGCCGGGCATAGGAAGGAGGAGCCGAACGTGATCTCCGCGATCGGGACCCGATCCTTGCGGGCCGGCCAAGTGGCTCGGTTGGATTCGGCGCATGCGCACGCCCCTCATCGGCTCGCTCGTGACGCTCGCCCTCGCCGTCGCCGCGTGCGGCAGCAGCGACGACTGGCGGTGGCCCTGATCGGCGCCTCCGGGTCGGGCAAGTCGACGCTGCTGCGCTGCATCGACCTCCTGGAGGACATCGACGACGGCGCGTGCTGCTCGACGGCGCCGTGATCACCGACCCGTCGGTGGACCCGCTGGCGGTGCGCCGCCGGCTGGGCATGGTGTGCGCCGCCTGCTCGACGCCGGCCGGCTGTAGGCCCAACAGAGATCGAACGCCGCTCGAAGGCACGCTTATGGGGCGGGCCCGAAGCTCATGGCGTGCCACGCTCACCGCTCGCCATTCTGGTGCTGGCGGCAGCGGCACTTCCGGGCTGCGCCGTCGAGCAGGCGGAGGGCCAAGACCCGACACCTAGCGCCCCCGCTGCCGTGCGTGCCGACACGCTCGCCGGCGTAGCCCGGAGGATCTACCACCAGGAGGCCGGCGGGACCGTCGGCCACTCGGCGGTCAGGCGCATCGCCCGCGACCATGCCCTGCTCGCGGCCCTGGACCGCGGCAGCCCGACCGCTCTGCGCGCCGCCGCGCTGCGCCAGCTCTTCAACCCCGGCAAGCACGTCGTACGCCTCAGCCTCGTACGCGGCGGCCAGACGCTGACCAACGTCGGGGGCGCGTTCGTCGTCGCACCGGCGACGCTCGCGCTGCACGGCGCAGTCCTCGAGGCGTCGATGCAGGACGTCATCGGCTGCGGGCAGCATGACGGTGGGCGGCGGCACCTACGAGGTGCGCTCGTTCCGCGAGCCCGGCTACGGCGGTGAGTCGCTCACCGTCTGGATCCTGAGTCGCTGAGCTCGGCCCAGCGGTCGAAGCGCGCGCGCGACGATCGGACGCGCGGGCCATGGCCGCGTCCATGGCCGTAAGGCGATGCTGGGCGGCCATGGCGACGGCCGAGCCTCGCATCGCTGTCGTGCTGCCCGGCGGCGGGACGCGCGGCGCCTATGAGGCGGGCGCGCTGTCGGTGCTGCTGCCGGTGCTGCAGGCCCGCGGCGAGCGCATCGACATCGTCTGTGGGACCAGCGTGGGGGCCATCAATGCGGCGCTCCTGGGCTCGCTGGCCCATCTCCCGCCCGAGCAGCAGGCGGCGACGATGGTGGGCCGCTGGCAGGCGATGCGCAAGGGCGAGGTCGTCGAGCGCCTCCTGGGACCGATGGCGCCGCTGACCCTGCTGCGCCTGCTGGGCGAGACGCTCGAGGTGCCGGGCGTCCACCTGGCGGGACTCATGAACTCGGCGCCCCTGAAGGCCAGCCTCGAGCGCTGGCTCGACTGGACGGCGCTGCATCGCAACGTCGCCGACGGGACCGTCGCAGCGGTGTGCGTGGTGGCGACCTCGCTGGAGCGCGGGGCGCCGGTGGCGTTCGTGGAGACCCCGGGGCGGGCGCCGCGCTCGAGCGACGACCTGCGCTACGTCGCCGTCCAGCTGCGCGGCGAGCACGTGCGCGCCTCGGCGGCCATCCCGCTGCTCTTTCCCGCCCGTGCACGTGACCCATCCGCGGTCGGCGGCCGGGCACTACATCGACGGCGGCACCCGCCTCAACGCGCCGATCGCACCCGCCATTGCGCTCGGTGCGCAGCGCATCATCGTCGTCGGGTTCGAGCCCCTGGTCCCCGCCGAGCCGGTGACGACATCGGCCGCACCGCGCATGGCCGACGTCGCCGCCAACGTGCTCGACGGCCTGCTCGTCGACCAGGTGGCCGACGACGTGCGCCGGCTCATGGCCATCAACTCGTTCTTCGTCGAGGGCGCCACCACCGGGCCGGCCCCCGGGGTGCGCGCCTACCGCGTCGCCCGCGGGCACCTCCCGTACCGGCGGATCGCCTGCGCTTTGATCTCGCCCGAGCGCCGCGGGATGCTGGGCGAGCTGGCCGAGCAGGTGTTCCAGCGCCGCTATGGCGGGCTGCGTGGCCTGCGCGCCCCGGACTTCCCGTTGATGGCACGGCTGCTCGGCGGCGGGCGCGCTCGCTCGCGCGGCGAGCTGCTGTCGTTCCTGCTCTTCGACGAGGTCTTCGTCGAGGAGCTGCTGGCCGCCGGGCGGCGCGACGCCGAGCGCTGGGTGCAGCGCCACCCGCAGCTGTGGTGCGCCGGTCCCGGCCACGACACGGGCTTCGAGCTCGGCGACGCGCCGGCGGCGGCCGAGGCGGCGGTCCTCGACGAGTACCGGGCGCTGCGACGGCGGTGAGCGATAATCGCGGGCGATGGCGCTCCGCTCCGTGCTCGCGCTGGATGTCGGCGGCACGTCCGTCAAGAGCGCGATCGTCGGGCCGTCGGGCGCGCTCGCCGGCCCACCGCGGCGCACGCCCATCGACAGCAGCGCCGGCGCCGATGCGCTGCTCGCGACGCTGGCCGGCGTCCTGGTCGCCGAAGCGCCGCCCGCGATCGCCGGCGTGGCGATCGCCTTCCCGGGTCCCTGCGACTACGAGAGCGGCGTGCCCGGGCAGCACGACGACGGGAAGTTCGCCGCGCTCGCCGGGGTGGACCTGCGCAGCGAGCTGCGCCGGCGCGTCGGCCGCGCCGACCTGCCGATCGGGTTCTGCAACGACGCCGAGGCGGCGATCGTGGCCGAGGCGCTCCAGGGCGCCGGGCAGCCTTTCGAGCGCGTGCTCGGGGTCACGCTGGGCGCCGGCCTGGGCGCGTGTCTCGTGGCCGGCGAGGCGATCGTCGAGACGTGCGCGGGCGTCGTGCCCGGCGAGCTCTATCGCCGGCCGTTCGGCGGCGCCACCGCGGACGACGCCTTCTCCGATCGCGGACTGCGCGCCCGGCTCGGCGGCGCCGATCCGGCCGGCCCTGCCGACGCGAGCACCGTGCGAGCCTTCGCTGCGTTCGGCGCCGACCTGGGTGCCTTCCTGGCGCCGTGGACCGAGGTCCTGCGGGCCGATGTGGTCGTGGTCACGGGCGGCATCGCCGCCGCCTTCGCGCTCTTCGGGCCGGCGCTCGAGTCGGCGCTGGCGGTGGCGGTGCGGGCCGGCGCGCTGGGCGCGGCCGCCGGGTTGATCGGAGCCGCGCGGTCGCTCAACGGCGGCACGCGCCGGATCGCCGAGCCCTCTGCGCGGAACCCGGGCTGAGCCCCGGCGTGTCAGCTCGCTGCGGCGACCTGCACGGCGACCTCGCGCCAGCCGGCGACGCTCCCGGCCAGTCCGAGATCGGCGACGTACTGCTCGTCGAGGGTCGACACCGCGCGCCGGCCGTCCTCGTCGCACTCGTGGACGAGCGCGTTGGCGATCGCCACTGCGGCCACCGCGTCGAGCTGCGGCTGCGGGACCATCTGCGGGCGGTGGTGGTAGGCGACGGCTTCGACGATGCCGTCCGGCAGCCCCCACAATCCCAGCAGCTGGCCTCCGACCTCCGCGTGGCTCACCCCGCGCTCCTCCTGCTCGATCTCGAACAGCGGGCGGTGCTCGCGCTGGGCGCGCTCGAGCACCATGGCCAGGTAGTCGCGCTCCTGGGTGGCGAGGACGAGCAGCCCGACGTCGTGCAGCAGCGCCGCGACGAAGGCGTCGTCGCGCTGCGGGCCGGGCGGCACGAGGTCGCGCGCCACGCGAGCGACCTGCGAGCAGTGGCGCTGGAGCGCGTCGAGGTCGAAGCCCTCGATCGGCGGCGAGGGCTGGAACTTCTCGAAGGCATGGCTCGACAGCACCAGCGCGCGCAGGGTTCCCAGCCCCAGCAGGACCGCCGCCTGTCCAACGTCGGTGATCTGCCGGCGCAGGCCGAAGAAGGCCGAGTTGACCACCTGCAGCACCTTGGCCGACATGGCCAGGTCCTGGGCGACGATGGCGGCGGCATCGCCCGCGGTGGCGCCCCCGTCGGCCAGCAGCGCGGTGAGCTCGCGGTGCAGGCGCGGGGCCGCCGGGAGGCGGCTGGCCGCGATCGGCCGGTCGCCCGGGTCGTTCTTGCCCATCACGGTCCGCAGCGCGCAGGAGCGCGCGACGACGCGCACGAGCTCGTCCACGTCGCACGGCTTGGCCAGCAGGCGGTGCGCGACGGCGGCGGCGCGCATGACGACCTCGCGCTCGGTCGAGCCCGAGAGGACGATCCGGATCGCCGCGGGGTGCGACTGCTCGACGTGGCCCAGAAGCGTGGCGCCGTCCATGCCCGGCATGCGCATGTCGGAGACCACGACGTCGCACGACGCGCGGTCGAGCTCGGCCAGCGCGTCCGCGCCGCTGGTGGCGAAGAGCATCTCCCACTCGTGGCGCTGCGGGCGCAGGGCGTCGCGCAGGCTGTCGAGCACCTGCTGCTGGTCGTCGACGAAGAGGATCCTGGTCATGCGGTCAGTGCACCGGCTCGCCGAGGGGCGAACCGGCGATGACGCGCAGCGGCTCGCGGACCTGGCCGCGGGGGATGTGCGCCAGGCGCTCGAGCAGCGCCGTGGTGACCTTGTAGCCACGGGCAATGAGCAGCGTCCCGCCGCGGTGGCGGACGTCCTCGGCGAAGGTCATGCCCACCCGCAACGAGTCGATCCGCACGTCGATGGCGTCGTCGACCTCGCGCGTGAGCCCCAGGGCTCGCGCGTAGTCCTTGAGCAACTGCGGGTCGTAGGCGCCGCCGCGCCCGCGCATCTCATCCAGCGCCACCGCCCGGGTGGCCCCGCGCGACTCGAGCTCGTCGTGGTCGCGGACGATGCGCAGCATGCGACCGCCCAGCGACGGGCCGCGGTCGTCGTCGGCGTCGAAGCGGCGCGTGACGTCCTTGAGGACCTGCAGGACGCCCTCCATGCGCGGGATGTGGCCGATGATCCGCTCGGTCGCCCCCGGTACGCCGGCGACCATCTTCTGCTCCTCGGGGCTGAGCGCCGCGCCGGAGTAGAGCTTCTCGGCGGTCGCGTCGGGGAGGGTGACAGCACCGAGCTGGAGCAGCAGCGCCCCGATCTCGACCTCCCACGCGTCGGTCATCCCGATCTGCTGGGCCAGCAGGCCGACGGCCGTCTTCAGGCGCGTCCCGCGGCCGAAGGCGGCGGGGTTGGTGAGCGCGAGGACGTCGGTCAGTGCCTTGATGGCGCCGCGCAGGGTCTGGGCGAGCAGCACGTGCTCGGCCACGAGCACGCGGTGCTGGCCGAGGGCCGCCGCGCACGCGCGCAGCAGCTCCTCGGGCGGGCACGGCTTGGTCAGGAAGCGAAAGAGCTGGCCGTCGTTGACCGCGCGGATGGCGGCGTCGACGTCGGAGTAGCCGGTGAGCAGCATGCGCACGGCGTTGGGCGAGATGCGCCGGGCCTGGCCGAGGAAGGCCGAGCCGGACATCACCGGCATGCGCATGTCGGAGATGATCACCGCGTAGCCGTCGGGGTCCTGCTCGAGCAGCGCAAGGGCGTCCGCGCCGCTCTCGGCGGTGTGGACCTCGAAGCTGCGGCCCAGGCCGTCGCGCAGGCCCTCCAGGACATGGGGATCGTCGTCCACGCACAGCACCCGTGGGGCGTCGCGAGGCAGCTGGCGACGCGTGGGCGCTGAGGCGAGAGCGGTCACCTTCGTGATGATCGACACGAATCGGTGGCCCTGTAGTCGCTGGCCGACCAACTGCTCATCGAGGGGAGCGGTGCCTCGAGCGCGCGGTGGGCCGGATATTTCATCTAGGAGATGTATTTGCCGGCCCACCCCCTCGCGGCCCGCCGCCGGCCGCCAGCCGGCGCACGAGGCCGACTATCGGATCGAGCGCTTGCTGAGCTCGATCGCCTTGCCCGCGTCGCGGGCGGTAACGAAGTTCGGCCCCGTGGGCAGGACGTCTCCCTGGGCCGGGAAGAGGCCGTAGCGCGCGCGCTCGGTGAGCAGCACGATCGGCAGGTAGCCCTGCAGGTAGGCCTGCTGGTCGACCGCGAACAGCAGTTGGTGGGCGCGCACCGCGCGCAGGACGTCGGGGCCGAGGTCGAAGGTCGCGACCTTGACCGCGTCGGAGCGCTTGATGTCGCGCACGCCCTGGACCGACTGGAGCCCGCTGATCGAGTTCAGCGCGAGGACGCCGTCGATGTCGCCCTTGCGCACGGCGTCGGCGATCCGGCGGGGAGTCGCCATGCTCTGGTCGTCGACCCCGAGCACCCGCGAGCCGCCGCCCGCGCCGCGCATGGCCCGGGCCAGGCCACGGCAGCGCGCGTCGAGGCCCACGTTGCCGATCTGCTGGTTGACGCACAGCGCCCGGTGCACCCCGGAGGCGACCAGGCGCCGGCCGGCCTCGAACCCCGCGCGCTCCTCGGGCTGGCCGATGTGGGCCAGGACGCCGAGACGGCGGTAGATGTTGCTGCCGGAGTTGATCGAGACCACCGGGATGCCCGCCCGCACCGCGCGGCGGATCGCAGGCGCCACACCGGGCTCGGGAATCGAGACGACGAGCCCGTCGGGCCGCGTGGCGATCGCCTGGTCGATCATGGCCTTCATGCGCTCCACGCTGTACACGTCGGGCGCGCGATAGCTGACCACCACGTCCATCTGTCGCGCCGCCGCCTCCACGCCGTTGCGCACGATGGCCCAGAACGAGCTCGACGCCTGCCCGTGCGTGACCACGGCGATGCGCACGCCGCCGGTGGGCCCCGCAGGCGTCTGCGGGGACCGCTCGGGCGCCTCTCCGGGGGTGACGACGAGCGTCCGCTCGTGCACGACGGTCGTCCCGCCGCAGCCGGCCAGCAAAGCCACGAGAAGGACGAGCGCCGCGCGCCTCATGCCCCCGCCGCCAGGGGGATCCTGGCCTCCAGCCGCGTGCCCGCGCCCGGCGGGCTGTCGATCGCGAGGACGCCGTCCACGACCGCGAGGCGATCCTGCAGCCCGCGCAGCCCGCTGCCCACCTTCAGGTCGGCCCCCCCGACGCCGTCGTCGGCGACGAGCACGACCACGGCGTCGCCGTCGCGGCGCAGCTGCACGCGCGCCTCGGGCGCGTGCGCGTAGCGCGCCACGTTGGTCAGCGCTTCGGCCACGACGAAGTACGCGGCCGCCTCGACCGCCGGGGCGAGCCGGCCATCGATCGTGCTCTCGACGCGCACGGGGACCGGTGCGCGCTCCGCCAGCGCGGCGACGGCGGGCTCCAGGCCGCTGCGGGTGAGGATCGCCGGATGGATCCCGCGCGCGAGCTCGCGCAGCTCGCCGAGCGCGGCGTCCAGGCGCACGGCGAGCCCGTCGACCAGCGGCCCGGCCTCCGGATCGCTGATCGACGAACGCAGGACGCGCAGCTCGAGCGCGAGCGCGAGCAGCTCCTGCTGGGCGCCGTCGTGGAGGTCGCGCTCGATGCGCCGGCGCGCCTCGTCGGCGGCCTCGACGATCCGCAGCCGCGACACGCGCAGGTCCTCCACGCGGGCGCGCAGATCCGCCTTCAGGCGCTCGTTGTCGATGGCCAGCGACGACGCCGCCGCGGCGGCGTGGACGAGCTCGGGGCTCGTGTCCAGCGCGGCATCGTGGACGATCGCCGCCACGCGACGCCCGTCCTGCTCGACCGCGGTCCACGCGCGCCCCGAGCCGGGCTGGGGCAGCGCGACGGGGTGGCCCGCCTCGTCGACGAAGGCCTCGCGATCGGCCAGCCAGTAGGCGATCGCCACCGAGCGGTCGCCAAGGCTCTCGGCCAGCATCTCGCGCACCGGCCCGTCCGGCGCGGCGCGCGAGGCCAGCAACGCGCGCCCGATGGTGCGCAGCAGCGTGTCGAGCGCGTCGAGCGTCGCTATCACCAGCACCGCGGCGGCCGGGACCAGCGCCAGCAGCACGAGGCCAAGGCCGAGGCCGAGCGACCACGGTCCCAGATAGTCGATCGTCCCCAGGCCGCCGACGCCCTGCACGCCCAGGCTGAGGATCTCCGCGAGCAGTGCCAGCGGCACCAGGGCCACGACGCACAGCCCCGCGACGAGCAGCGGCTTCGTGGCCAGGATGGCCACCATCCGCCACAGGACGCGATCCGAGAGGACGTCGAGCGAGCGCCGCCACGGATTGCCGGCGGAGGGCACGGCGCCCGGCACGGGCGGGATGTGCGTGCCCAGGAAGCGGTTGGCCGCCCGGCGATCGAGCCGGACCAGCCAGCGGCACGCTGCCGCCGCGCCCAGCAGCAACGGCAGCCCGATCCAGGCGACGCTCAGTGCAGCGCCGATCACGAGCGCCACCACCGAGATCGCCCCCACGATCGCGATCGGCACGTTGACGACGAGATACGCCGCCGCGCCGGCGGCGCGCTCCAGGCGGCGATCGAGCGCGAGCGCGGCGATCACGGACGCCCCGTCACCGTCACGTCGCCCGAGCTGCTCAGGGCCTGGATCGCGAACGGCGCGTCGGACGCCGCGTCCAGGCCGCTGACGCGGTGGCGCCCCGAGGCGCTCTCGGCCTCGACCTGGTAGCGGCCGGGCGGCACGGACACCCGCACCGAGCCCTGCGTCGAGCGCAGCGTCAGCTGCTGTGGCGCGCATGCCGCGCTCGCGCTGATGTCGCCGCTCTCCGCGCGCGCCTGCAGCGAGAAGCCGCAGAAGCCCGCGATGTCGATGTCGCCGCTGCGCGTGGTGACGCGCGCCGAGCCGCGGTAGCCCCGGAAGCTCACCGTCCCGGCTGCGGTGCGCACCGTCACCGGGACGTTGTCCGGTACGACCACGCGATAGTGCACCGAGCAGGCGCGCGGCACCGCGTTGGGACAGCGCGAGCGGATCCGCAGCTCATCGCCGGCCAGGCTGCGCTGGACCTCGGCGTCGTGGCCGAAAGCGAAGCGGTCGGTGCGCTGCACCCCGAGCACCGAGCGCTGCCCGCCCCCCGCGATCAGGACGTCGGCGTCGTCCACGTCGAGCGCCACGCCGCTCAGCGACCCGCTGACGGCGAAGGAGACGATCCGCTTGTGACTCGACGTCACGCTCGCGATCGCCAGCGCCGCGGTGCCGCCGACGATCAGCAGCGCGCAGACCATCACCACGACGCCCCAACGCGAGATGCGCGCTGAGGTGGCCGGACCATCCATGTAGGCACTCTATTGGCGCACCACGGACAGGTGACCGCCGTCGCGTGGCGGTAGATTCCCGGCCATGAGCGGGACTGACGATCTCGGGCGCCCGGTCTCCTACCTCGCCCTGGCGGAGGGCACGGCAGTCCTCGGCTCCGATGGCGACGAGGTCGGCCACGTGGCGCATGTGCTCGCCGACGAGCAGGAGGACATCTTCGACGGCATCGTCATCGCCCACGACCTGGGCCACCACACGTTCGCCGACGCCGAGCAGGTCGCGGCGATCCACGAGAACGGGGTGACGCTGACCATCACCGCGGCGGAGGCGGAGGCGCTGCCCGAGCCCAGCGAGAATCCCGCGGTCCTGCACGACGACGCGGCAGAGCCCGAATCCTCGCCCCTGGGCGACAAGCTGCGCCGCGCATGGGACCTGCTCTCCGGCAACTACTGAGGGGCGGCCGATGAAGGCGATCGTGTGGCACGGCCCGCAGCGCATGGCGATCGAGGAGCGCCCCGAGCCGCCCGACCCCGGCGAGGGCGAGCTGATCATCCGTCCCGAGGCGGTGGGCATCTGCGGCTCGGAGGTCGAGGGCTATCTCGGGCACATGGGCAACCGCACGCCGCCGCTGGTCATGGGCCACGAGTTCGCGGGCGTGGTCGTCGCGGCAGGTCACGGCGCCGGCACCTGGGAGGGCGAGCGCGTCGCCGTCAACCCGCTGGCGGGCTGCGGGCGGTGCCGGCTGTGCCGCGCGGACCAGGAGAACCTGTGCCCGCAGCGCACGCTGATCGGCGTGCACCACGACGGCGCCTTCGCCGACCTCGTCACGGCCCCGGCGGCCAACGCGCGGGCGCTGCCCCACGGCGTGCCCGCACGCGTCGGCGCGCTGGTCGAGCCGCTGGCCAACGGCGTGCACGCGGTGCGCCTCGGGCTGGCCGGCGACCCGGTGGCGCGAGCGGTCGTCATCGGTGCGGGGACGATCGGGCTCATGACCCTGCAGGCCGCGCTGCTGTCGGACATCGCGCACGTGACCGTCCTCGAGCCCCACACGCAGCGGCGCGAGCGCGCGCTGACGCTCGGCGCGCACGCGGCCTTCGGCGACGCCGACGAGGCCCGCGAGGCCGAGCGCGCCGCGAGCGAGGGGCTCGGCGCCGACCTCGTCCTCGACGCCGTCGGCGCGCAGGCGACGCGCGCGACCGCGCTCACGCTGCTGCGCCCGGGCGGACAGGCCGTGTACATCGGCCTGGCCGCCGACGACACGACGCTGGGCTTCCACGGCATCGTGCGCGGGCAGCTCGGGCTGCGCGGCTCCTACGCCTACACGATGGCCGACTTCGAGCAGGCGCTCGAGTGGCTGGTCGACGGGCGCGCCTCGATGGGCGCGCTGGACGCGGTACGCCCGCTGGAGGACGGGCCCGAGGCGTTCGCCCGGCTGGCCGACGGGCCGCCGCCCGCGGCGGTCAAGGTCTTCCTCGCCGGCGCCGGGCGCGAGGCCTGAGCATGGCCGCGCTCGAGGGCCGCACCGCGCTGGTCACCGGGGCCTCGAGCGGGATCGGCCTCGCCACCGTGCTGGCCTTCGCCGACGCCGGCGCGCACGTCCATGCGGCGGCGCGCCGCCCCGAGCTCATCGCGGAGGCGGCGGCGGGGCGCGACGTCGTCGCCCACCACGTCGACGTCACCGATCGCGCGACCGTCGCCGCGCTGGCGCAGCGCGTGGCCGCCGACGGGCCGCTGCACGCGCTGGTGGCCGCCGCGGGGACGAACCTCAAGCAGCGACGGGCCGACCAGCTCACTCCGGCCGCGTTCGACGAGCTCACCGCGCTGAACCTCACCGGCGTGTTCAACGTCGTCAGGGCCTTCCTCGCGCCGCTGCGCGCCACGCGCGGTGACGTCGTGGTCATCGGCAGCGTCTCGGGGAGCTGGCCGGACCGCTCCGGCGCCGCCTACCAGGCCTCCAAGGCCGCGGTCCACGCCTTCGCGCGCGGGGCGGCCTTCGAGGAGGAGCAGGGCGTGCGCTTCACCACGATCATGCCCGGCCTCGTCGACACCGCGATCCTCGAGCAGCGCCCCGAGCCTCCCGGCCCCGAGCTGCGCGCGCGCATGCTGCAGCCCGACGACGTCGCGGCCGCCTGCCTGTTCGCGGTCTCCCTGCCGGCGCGCGCGCACGTCCCCGAGCTCACGATCCTGCCCACCGACCTGCAGGCGCTGGGTCGCACGGCCTGACCGACGCCCTCCCCCCGCGAGGGCGTCGGCTGCGGCCTCCTTTCTGGCGCTACTCGGCAGGCACCTTGAACACGTCGTCCTGCACCGCCGCGCCCGTGTCGGCGCGGATGATCTGGGCCAGCGAGCGCCGGGCGCTGATCCCGAACAGCTGCTGGATCGCCGGGAGCGCCGGGTCGTTGAGGTAGAAGAAGCGGTCGCCGTCGCGCGTGCTCTCGAACTGCTTCTTCCACATGGCCTGCTGCAGCGGCCCGAGGTCGCTGCCCGCCATGTGCGGCTCGGAGGCCATGCCGGTGAACGCGTCGACCGCGGACTGGCGGCCGTAGACCGCCTTCAGCCGCGCCGCGAGGCTCGTCGCACGGATGCCCACGACGGCGTCCTCCTGCGCGTCGGGGGAGCCCAGCGGCACCGGGTTGCCCTCATCGTCGCGCAGTGCGGTGAAGGCCATGATCGCCGGGTTGCTCGGATTGATGACCGGGGTGCTCGCGTCGAACAGGGTCCGGTGCGCCAGTCCGTAGGCCGCGCGCATCTGGTCGTAGCTCGGCATCCCGTGATCGCGACCGCGCGCGATGTCGTCGGCGCCCAGGTCCGCCACCCCGGCGAAGCAGGCGCCGGTGACCACCGGCTCCAGGCACGCGCTCGGGTCGGTCGTCGTCGGCTTGGGCACCTCGAACAGGACGCTGCGCAACGAGTCGTCGATCTGCTCGTCGTTCTTGTACTGGCGCTCTCCCGCGAGCCCTGCGGAGAGCGTGCCCAGACCGACCTGCTCCAGCAGGTCGGGATCGCCGAAGGCCAGGCTGAGGGGCACGACCAGGGTCACGGTTCCGGCGTCGTGCTCGACCACGATCCCGCGCGCCGCGAACGCGGCGAGCTGCGCCGCGCTCCACGTGCCCTCGCGCGCGGACGGCTCCATCTCGCCGTGCACCATCGAGTGCCCCCGGAAGCCGACCGTCGCGAACTCGTTGGACTCGGTCGGATCGACCGTCGGCTTGTAGCCCGTGTACGGGGCGAGCCTGACGCTCATCGCCGGGAGGAAGTCGTGGTAGGTGATGTACTGGATCTCCGCGCCGACGACCCGCCGCGCGATCTGGTACCTGAGCTCGGCCGAGAGCGACGCCGGCAGCCGCGCACGATGCGGTTGTGCTCGCGGGCGAAGAGCGTCTGGGCGGCTGTGAGGCCGATGTTCTCGTTCGCCCTCGCGTCGCCAGCGACGACGGCACGGCCGGGCGCGCCGACCTGGTTGCCGAAGAGGTCCATCGCTGGTGCCGACGCCGCGTTCCCGCGGGCGTCGGCCCGCGGCAGGAAGCCGTTCGGCAGCAGCAGCGACGCGCCGTCGCGCAGCCAGGTGGCTCGTGCGGCGTCCGAGCCGTAGACCATCGATGCGTCCATGTACGACGTGATCGTGTTCAGCTGCTGGCGCGTGCTCGCCGTGCTGGGCGCCGGCGCCGCGGGCGTCCGGCTGAACCCGAGCGCGCCGAGGTCGTTCGTGAAGCGCTCGAGCGGATCGGCCTGGTTGAACGGCAGCGGGGACGATTCCCCCGGCGCCTCGACCCTGAGCCCGAGGTCGTGGTCGATGAACTGGCCCCACAGCCATCCCCATTGGGACAGGCCGTTCTCGGAGAAGAGGTTCTGCCCGACGTCGTTGAAGATCCGGTTGCTGACGTAGCGGTCGGGCTTGGCCGGGGCCACCTGCGCGCTCCTGCCGTCGGCGTAGTTGGCCGGGGCGACGCGGCGGTAGGCGAGGCCGGCCTTCCCCCACGTCGGGTGCTGCGTGTTGTTCGCGCTGCCATCCACGCTGCGGACGATGAGCGCGAGCGGAGGGCCGGCGGCCGCGGCACCCGCCGCGCCCAAGGCCGATCCGATGAGCGCGGCGATTGCTCCCGCCGCGAGCTTGTGCGTCCACGCGTTGCGCATGGGCCGCCCCCTTCCATTGAGTGGCGCGATCCCCCTCGATGGGACGTGCGCCTGGACTCCCATCCCCGATCGACATCAACTCACGCGCAGCTAAGAGGGCGCGACGAGCGCGATAAGAATGCGGCCGCCCGTATAAGAAGCTTCTAAGAGCTCAGTCGCGCAGCACGTATCCGACGCCGCGCACCGTGTGGATCAGGCGCGGCTCACCTCCGGCCTCGGTCTTGCGCCGCAGATACCCGATGTAGACCGTGAGGCTGTTGGAGGTGGCCGCCAGGTCGAAGCCCCAGACGCGATCGAAGATCGTCCCGCGGGACAGCACCTGGCGTGGATGTCGCAACAGGAAGTCCAGCAGGCGGAACTCCATGACCGTGAGGTTCAACTCGCGTTCGCCGCGGTGCACCTGGCGGGTCTGCCCATCGAGGACGAGGTCGCCGAAGCCGACGGCGCCCTCGGACCGGACTGCCTCCGGCCTCCGGACCCCGACCATGCGGACGCCCAAGGGGCCGGCGACGTGCTGCGCCTCGCGCGCCAGCACGATGACCATGACGGGTGCGTCGTCACCGGCGCCGAGGTGATGCGGCGCGCGTGAAAGCGCACGCATGACCGTCTCGAGCGTGGGATCGACGACCACCGCTCCTGGTGAGTCCTGTCTCATGAGCCCCCGAACTACAGAGAATCTGTCGGGCTTCCAGCATCTCCGCTGCCGACAGCCCTCGATAAAACGGTACGTCTTTTGCACAGAAACCAGGAAGTACGGGGTGCAAATCGTCGCGTCATCTACCGGCCATCCGCGTCAGGGGACCGGCGAACTGCGCAGATTCGACGCGCGAGGCGTCGGCTTCGCAGTGGCTATGCGCCAGCCCCGGCCTGGGCCTTCGACCACTCGGCCTTGTGGACGCGTTTGGCCGCCTGATAGTCGGCCAGCGCCTGCGGCGAGTCGACGTCGCCCAGCGTCGGGTGCCAGGGCACGAGGTCCTGTGCGGCGGCGACGCCGAAGCGCTTGGCCAGGACCGCGCCGAGCGCCTTGATCTTCATCTCGCCGAAGCCGGGGAGAGCGGCCAGGTTGGCCCGCAGGGCATCCCCGTCGGCGGCTTGGGTCCAGATGCGCGCCGCGTCGCCGTCATAGGCGTCGCGGACGTGCACGGCGAGCGCGTGGACGCGCTGGGCCATCGCCCCGGGGAAGCGGTGGATCGCGGGCTTCTCGCGGAACACCGCCTCGAGATCGGCCGAGGCCAGCGTGGCAGCGTCGAGCGCGCCGAGGCGCTCGCGTACGACCAGCGGCCCGGCGAACGCCTTCTGCACCGTGACCTGCTGGTCGAGCGCGAAGCCGACCAGCAGGGCCATGGGATCTGAGGCGATCAGCGCATTGGCCTCGTCGGAGTCCGTGAAGTACAGGCGGTCGGGCACCTGACGATCGTACTCAGACCGCGTCGGAGTACGCCGGCTCCGCATGGGTCTTGCGCTCGGCGCGGTGCTGTGCGGTCGCCGGGCTGCCCGTGCGCAGCACCGTCGCGGCGACCACGATGGCGACGGCCACGAGCGCCGCGCCGATCAGGTAGGCCAGGTGGTAGCCCCCGTTGAGGGCGGCGTTGAGCGACTCGCCGTCGGCGCGCAGGGTGCTCGTGCGCTCGGTCGCCAGCGTGGCGAGCACCGCCAGCCCGATGGCGCCGCCCACCTGCACGCTCGTGTTGATCAGGCCCGAGGCCAGCCCGGAATCCTCCGGCGTGGCGCCCGACATGGCGAGCATCATCAGGGACGGGAAGCCGAGCCCGGCGCCGAGGCCGATGAAGATCGTCGCGGGCATGATCTGGGTCACGAAGGTCGCGCCGACGGGCGTCAGCGAGAAGAGCAGCAGGCCGATGCCGATCGAGACCAGGCTGGCGATCAGCGTCAGCTTCGCGCCGAAGCGCATGACGAGCGGTCCGGAGACGCGCAGCGACATCGTGCCCATGACGACGGTCGAGGGCAGGAAGGCCAGGCCGACCTGCAGCGGGTCGTAGCCCTCGATGCGCTGCAGGTACAGCGCGCCCAGGAAGAACATGCCGAACATCCCGACGACGAGCAGCGCGATGACGACGTTCGCTCCCGAGACGTTGCGCGAGTGGAAGAGGCGTAGCGGCATCAGCGGGTTGGCGACACGGGCCTGGCGCGCAACGAACACGGCCAGCAGGGCGACCGCGACGGCGCCGAGCCCGAGCGTCTGCGCCGATCCCCAGCCGCGCTCGCCGACCTGCAGGATGGTGTAGACGCCGAGCATCAGCCCGCTCGTGAGCAGCGCCGCGCCGGGGAGGTCGGCGCCGGCCTGCAGGCCGATCCCCGGGCGATCAGCGACCAGCCTGCGCGCGAGGAACGCGGTCACCACGCCGACGGGCAGGTTGATGAAGAAGATCCAGTGCCAGTTGATGGCCTGGGTCAGCGCGCCGCCGGCGAGCAGCCCGATCGAGCCACCGGCCGAGGCGACGAATCCATACACCCCGATCGCCTTCGCCTGCTCGCGCGGCTCGGGGAACATCGTGACGATCATGCCCAGGATCACGGCCGAGGTCAGCGCGCCGCCCACGCCCTGGACGAAGCGCGCCGCGATCAACATGCCCTGGCTCTGGGCCAGCGCGCACATCAGCGACGCGACGGTGAAGACGGTCAGGCCGACGAGGAAGATGCGCCGCTGCCCGATGAGGTCGCCGATCCTGCCGGCCAGCAGCAGCAGGCCGCCGAAGGCGATCAGATAGGCATTGACGACCCAGGCGAGGTTGCTCTGCGAGAACCCGAGGTCGTCCTGGATCGAGGGCAGGGCCACGTTCACGATCGTCGCGTCGATGACGATCATGAGCACACCTGCGCACAGCACGTATAGGGCTATCCAGCGCTTGCGATCGATCATCTGCTCGGCAGTCAACGGTCTCGGTCTCCTGGTCGTTGGTTTCGTGAGTAAGACCAGGCCGCGGCCGAGAAGTCATCGGTCAACCCATCATTCGGCGATGGAGGCGGCGAGCATGCAGAGATCGTCGGGCAGATTGTCGGCGTCGGCGAACGCCGCGACGCGCGCGCGCAGGCTGGCGACCGCCTCGCGCGCGGACGGGCGCGAGAGCCCGCCGAGCACGGCGGTCACGCCCTCCAGCCCGAAGAACGACCCGTTGTGCCGCGCCTCGGTCAGCCCGTCGGTGTAGAGCAGCACGGCCATCGGTCCCTCCGCCAGCAGACGGCCCTCGACGTACTCGGGATCGCTGTGAACCCCGAGCGGGACGCCCTGGACCGGGGCGTGGAGCTCGCGCCCGCCGGGCACCTTCAGGGCCGGGGGGTGACCGGCGTAGGCCCACCGCAGCAGCCGCTCGCGCGGTAGGTAAGTCATGCACGCCGCGGTCACGAAGTCGGCGCTGGGCCCCGCCCGCTCGACCAGCGCGGTGTTGGCCCAGCTCAACAGTCGCCACGGATCGTCGGAGAACGGCGCGGTGGCGACGAATGCCGTGCGCACGAACGCGGCACGGCGCGCCGCCTGCAACCCGTGCCCGACGACGTCGCCGATGACCAGGACGGTGGAGTCCTGGGGTCCTTCGGCCACGAGATAGAAATCGCCGCTGACCTGCTCGGTGGCCGGCACGAACGCCGCCGCCAGCTCCAGGCCGGGGCGCTGGGGCAGTTCCGACGGCGTGAGCGCGTCGCGGATCGCACGCAGGTCCTCGAGCTCGTGCTCGGCCTCCGCCAGGCGCAATCGCAGGTCCGAGAGCTCGTCGTCGCGCACCTCCGCCTCTCCGCGCAGGCGCTCGATCAGGCTGTCCTGACGGTGCTCGTGTGCCCCCATGTCGCGGATGTCGTGCTCGAGGGCATCCGCTTGGACGTGCAATCGCTGAAGCTCTGCGTCCTTCTCGTCTGGCTCGGGACTCATCAAGCTCCGGACCCGTCGGGCCGATCCATCCGCGTCCTAGGAGCCCGAGTCCTCTTGCCCCTCGGCGAAGTCTCCTTCGGGCCCGGGCGGCGCCTGCTCCTCACCTTCGGCGAAGTCGCGCGCCGCGCCCGGCAGCGCCTCCTCCTCGCCCTCGGCGAAGTCGCGCGGTGGTCCTTCGGGCGTGGACCGCTCGCCGGTGGCGAAGTCGCCCTTCTTCTCCTGGTCAGCCATGCTGGCTCTCCTCGTGTAGACGGGTCGAGCCTACCGCGAGCCGCCGCTCACCGCGAGGCCGCCGCGAGCATGTCGGTGATCGCCGCCGCGGGCTGGGGTCGCGCGTACAGGAAGCCCTGGGCGCGATCGCAGCCAAATCCGCGCAGGGTCTCCTCCTGCTCGCGCGTCTCGACGCCTTCGGCCACGACGGTCAGGCCGACGGCGTGAGCCATGTCGATCGTCGCCTTGACGATCGCGCGATCGTCGATGTTGCATTCGATCCCGGCCACGAACGAGCGATCGATCTTGAGCACGTCGAGGCGGAAGCGCTTCAGGCGGCTGAGCGACGAGTAGCCGGTGCCGAAGTCGTCGAGCGCGAGCGTGATCCCGTGCTCGGCCAACGTGTCGATGACGGTCTCCGGTGAGTCGGCCTCCTCCATGAGCACGGTCTCGGTGATCTCCAGCGCAAGGGAGCCGGCGCGCAGGCCGTGGCGCGCAGCGATGGCGGCCACCTGCGCCGGGAACATGGGGTTGCCCACCTGGCGTCCCGAGACGTTGACCGACACGCCGATGGCCGGGTCGACCTCCTGCTGCCAGGCGGCGGTCTGGCGGCACGCCTGCTCGAGCACCTGCAGTCCGAGCTCGGCGATCAGGCCGCTTTCCTCGGCGATCGAGATGAAGTCGAGCGGGGAGACCATGCCGCGCTCGGGATGGGCCCAGCGCACGAGCGCCTCCGTAGAGACCGGTTGTCCGGTGGCCAGGTCGATCACCGGCTGGTAGAAGAGCGCGAGCTCGCCGCGTTCCAGCGCATGGCGCAGCTCGGCCTCGGTCCGCACCCGGGCCATGGCGCTGGTGCGCATCGCCTCGTCGAACAGCTCGTAGCGGCCGCGGCCGCGCGCCTTTGCGCGATAGACCGCGGCGTCGGCATCGCCGAGCAGCGAAGCCGGGGTGTCGCTGCGCGTCGCGGCCAGGGCGATGCCGGTGCTCACCGTGAAGAAGTGCTCGCCGCTCTCGAGGACCAGCGGGCGGGCCACGGCGGCGGCCAGCCGCTCGGCGACCTCGGTGACGCCGCGCCCCGCGTCGACGTCGGGGCAGATGACGACGAACTCGTCGCCGCCCAGGCGCGCGACGGTGTCGGTCACGCGCACCGCGGCGGTCAGCCGCGGTCCCAGGGCGAGCAGCACGTCGTCGCCCGCGGCGTGACCGAAGGAGTCGTTGATCGTCTTGAACCGGTCGAGGTCGAGGACGAAGACCGCGACGTCGATGCGCTCGCGCTGCCGGCGGGCCAGGGCGTGCGCGAGGCGGTCGAGCGCGAGCGCGCGATTGGGCAGCCCGGTGAGCGGGTCGTGCAGCGCGGCGTGGCGCGTGACCTGCTCCTTGCGGTCGCGCTCGACCGCGACGATGATCAGCGTGGCGACGGTGGTGAGGAAGCCGACCTCGTCCTCGGAGAACGCGCGCGGTGCGCGCGCATGGACGTTGAGGACCCCGAACGGCTCGTCGCGGCTGCCGATCGGCACGCTGAGGCTGCTGACGACGCCGAGGCGCTCCAGCGTCGGATGGGCCTTGAAGCGCGACTCCGTGGCCAGGTCCTCGACGATCGTGGGCTCGCCGGTGCCCAGGCTGAATCCGGCGTCCGCGCTCTCGCCGACCGCGACGCGGTACGTGCCGACTGCGCCGCGGGGCAGGCCGACGCCCGCGACCAGGGTCAGACTCTGCGCCGCCGCGTCGAGCGCCAGCACACCGCCCAGATCGACCCCGAGCGTCGCCGTCGCCGTCGTCACCGCCTCGGTCATGAGGTCGTTGAGGTCGTGGCTCTCGAGGGCGAAGCGCCCGAGCTCCGCGATGGCGCTCTGCTGGCGCGCGCGCCGGACGATCTGCTGCTCGGCGCGAGTGCGCTCGGTGATGTCACGGACGATGACGAGCGCGGACTCGACCGTGCCGTCGTCCGCGCGGACGGGCAGCGCCTGGATCGCGAACGTCAATCCCTCGCTGACGAACTCGAACCCTCCCGGCGTGCCCTCCAGGGCGGCCTGATAGTGCTTCAGCGACAGCGCGAGCACCTCGTCGGGGACCTCGGCGAGCTCGCTCAGCTTGCGCCCGCGGAACATGCTCTCGTCGAGCCACGACAGCTGGCGCATCATGGCGCCGTCCGCGATCAGGATCCGCAGGTCGTGATCGATGAGGAACACGCTGGTGTCCGGCAGGTTCGCCGTCAGCGTCCGCAGCAGCGCCTCGGACTGGTGGCTGTGCAGCTCCGCCTCGTGGCGCTCGGTCACGTCCGTGGCCGCGAAGTAGTACACGCCGTCTTCGGCCACCCCGGCCCACTCGATGTTCCGATAGCCCCCGTCGCGCGTGCGATAGCGATTCTCGAAGCCGACGATCGCCGGGGCGCCTGGGCTCCGCAGGCTCGCGGCCTCGCGCATCGTCGCCTCGACGTCGTCGGGGTGGATGAAGGAGCTGAACGGCTCCGCCAGCAGCTCCTCGCGGCTCCAGCCCAATGCTCCCTCCCAGGCGGGATTCAGCCGGGTGAAGTACCCCTCCGCCGACGCGGTGCCGAGCATGTCGAGTGACAGCTCGAAGAGCCGATGGATCGCGTCTGCCGATGGGCGCTCCGCGCTGCGGGCCACTGCCCCTTCCTCCGAGGCCGCCGCGACTCAGCACAAGTTCAACGCGCTATGCACGAGGGCAGCGGACTTCGCCAGTGTAGTCCTCTCACCGGTGGCCTGGACGCCTAGAGTCGGCCGGCTCGCTGCAGGGGCCAAGAGCGGTACTTGACGATGCCCGTGATCGCATGGGTCAGAACCGGCCCCCAGAAGCGGCTGTCGTCCGACGCGCCGCGATCGTCGCCGGCGAGGAACCAGCTGCCGGCGGGGACGGTGATGGCCATCGGAAGCTCACAGGGGTCGTCGGTGCACCGCCGCGCGTAGGGCTCGTCGGCGGGGCGCCCGTTGCGGATCACGATGCCGTGGCGGAAGGCGACCGTGTCGCCGGGCCCTGCCACTACGCGCTTGATGAAGTTGACGGCGCCGGGATCGATAGCTCGCGCTCATCGGACGGGTAGGTTCCCCCCGGTGTCCCTCGAGGTCACGCTCTTCACCGATCCGGCCTGTCCGTTCGCGTTCTCCGCGGAGCCCGCGCGGCTGCGCCTGGTGTGGCACTACGGCGACCAGCTCAGCTGGCGGACGCGGATGATCGTCCTCACGCTGGAGCCGGGCGAGGCGGAGAAGCTCGCCGAGGGTGCGCCGACGCTCCAGCGGCGGCACGGCATGCCGATCGACCCCGCCCCATACCCGCGGCCGGCCTCCTCGGAGCCCGCCTGCCGGGCCGTCGTCGCCGCGCGCCTGAACGCCCCGGAGGCCGAGGGCCCGCTGCTGCGCCGCCTGCGGGTGCGCACGATGCTCGGCGGGCTGCTCGACGATCCGTCGCTGCTGGCGGCGGCCGCGCGCGACGTCGGCCTCGATCCGGGCGAGCTGCAGGCGTGGTGCGCCCGCGCCGACGTCGAGGACGCCCTGCAGGCGGACATCGAGGCCGCGCGCTCGCCGTCGCCGGCCGCGCGGGCGCTCGATCACAAGCTCGGCGGTCCTCCCGAGCAGCGCCGCTATACCGCGCCGAGCTATGAGATCAGGTGCGAGGCAGGCGGCCCAGCGGCCACGCTGCCGGGCTTTCACCCCGTCGAGGCCTACGAGGCGGCAATCGCCAACCTCGCGCCCGAGCTCCGGCGCCGGCCAAAGCCCGAGTCCGTGGCCGAGGTGCTCGCCTGGGCCGACCATCCGCTGGCCACGGCCGAGGTCGCCGCGATCGCCCAGCTCGCCGACACGCAGGCCCGCGTCGAGCTCGGCCGCGTGGCGCGGCCGGTGGCGGCCGGGGCCGACTTCTACTGGTCCTAGAAGAGCAAAAGCCGCCTGGCGAGAGGCGGCTCCTGCATAGCGGGGGCGGGATTCGAACCCGCGACCTTCGGGTTATGAGCCCGACGAGCTACCAGACTGCTCCACCCCGCGGCGCGGAGCTACACGATAGCAACACGTCACCGGAACGATCAACCCGCGCGGCGGGCCCGCGAGCGGCGAGAATCCGGCCCATGGCCCACGTCTTCGTCACGCGCCAACTGCCCGGCGACGCGCTCGAGCGCCTCGCCGCCGAGCACGACATCGAAGTCTGGCCGGACGACATGCCGCCCCCGCGCGACGAGTTGATCGCGGGGGTCGCCGACGCCGAGGGGCTGCTGTCGCTGCTCGTCGACCAGGTCGACGCCGAGCTGATCGACGCCGCGCCGAAGCTGCGCGCGGTGGCCAACTACGCGATCGGCTTCGACAACATCGACGTCGATGCGGCGACCGCGCGTGGGATCCAGGTCGGCAACACGCCCGACGTCTTGACCGACGCGACGGCCGACCTCGCGTGGGCGCTCATGCTCGCCGTCGCGCGCCGCATCAGCGAGGCCCACCAGGACGTCCTCGACGGCAAGTGGCGCACGTGGGAGCCTCAGGGCTGGGTCGGCGTCGCCGTCCACGGCGCCACCCTCGCCGTGGTCGGCGCCGGGCGCATCGGCCGCGCCGTGGCCCAGCGCGCGGCGGGGTTCGAGATGGAGGTCCTGATGGTCGATCTCGGCGACGACCTCCACGGCGCTCTGGAGCGCGCGGACTTCGTCTCGGTCCACACCCCGCTCACGCCCGAGACCGAGCACCTGATCGACGCCGACGCGCTGGCGCGCATGAAGCCCACGGCGATCCTGGTCAACACCGCGCGCGGTCCGATCGTCGACCAGGACGCGCTCGCCGCCGCCCTGCACGAGGGCCGCCTCGGCGGCGCCGGCCTCGACGTCACCGACCCCGAGCCGCTTCCCTCCGACGACCCGCTTCTGAACGCGCCCAATCTGCTGGTCGTCCCCCACATCGGCTCGGCCACCGCGACGGCCCGCGCGGCGATGACCGACCGTGCCGTCGACAATCTCCTCGCGGCGCTCGACGGCAAGCCGATGCCCTACCCCGTGCAGCCGGCGTAAGCGCCGCAGACATGCGAGTCGCGGTCGTCGACATCGGCACGAACTCCACGCGCCTGCTCGTCGCCGACGTCGCGCGCGACGGGCGGCTGATCGAGCTCGAGCGCCGGACGAAGGTCACGCGGCTCGGTGATCGCCTCGACCGGACCGGGGTCCTCGGCGACGCGGCGATGGACCGGGTGCTCGCGACGCTGGCCGAGTACCGCGCGGTCATCGACGCCGGTGGCGCCGAGCGGGCCGTCGCCGTGCTCACCAGTGCCGTGCGCGACGCCGCCAACGGGGACGCGTTCCTCGCGCGCGTGCGCGCACAGGACGCAGCCCTCCACGCGCGCGTGATCCCCGGAGACGAGGAGGCCCGCCTCACCTTCCGCGGCGCCACCAGCGAGCGAGCGCCCGGCGACACGACGCCGACCGTGGTCATCGACGTCGGCGGCGGATCGACCGAGCTCGTCGTCGGCAGCGGCGACGAGGTGAGCTTCCACGTCTCGACGCAGGCCGGCGTGGTGCGCCACACCGAGCGCCACCTCACCACCGATCCGCCGACCCCCGCGGAGCTCGAGGCGCTGGCCGCGGACGTCCGCGCGACGTTCGCGCAGGCGGTGCCACAGAGCGCTCGCGAGGCGGCTCGCGCGGCCATCGCCGTGGCGGGCACGGCGACCTCGCTCGGTGCGATAGACCTGAATCTGGAGTGTCATTCTGCCGACGCCGTTCACGGTCACGTGGTGTCCCTGGCGAGCTGCCAAGCGATCCTCCGGCGCCTCGCCGCCCTGCCCGAGCCGCAGCGGCGCGCGGTGCGCGGGCTGCATCCCGACCGCGCTCCCACCATCGTCGCCGGGGTGGTCATGGTCATCGAGGCGCTGCGGCTCTTCGGCCTCGATAGAACGGCGGTTTCGGACCATGACCTCCTGCGCGGCGCCGCCTTGGAAACGGTGCATCACGGGCCTCGGAGCGACCCGCCGGCGCCCGGAACGTGAGGCTGCGAGCGCCCAATGGGCGCCCAGGGCAGGCAAACAGGGCGCTTCGCCGGGTTCGAGATGGCGCTGTGGCCGGCGCGTCAACCCCATCACCACTTTTGTGGGCCAGACTGGACGTATGTTTGATGGCAGGCCCTAGTCCGACGACGGACAATCGCTCGCGCTGGCGAAGGGGTTTTCGTGCCGTTATGGCGTGGGCGCTCCTGATGCCGGCCACATAGGTTCGGGCGAAGCCGCATCGAATCGGCGCCTCCCGCCGCTCGGACCGTCGAACCGGCCCCTTCATGGCACGTACCCCTGCCCGTCCTGTCGGGGCCAACTTTGGAAGCCGCCCTCGGGCGGCTTCCATCGCTTCAGGGGTCGCGGATGAGCTCGACGTAGCCGACGCCCGGCGTCGGCTGGTCGGCGTCGAGGCGGCGGAAGCCGAAACGCTCATAGAGGGCCAGGGCCGGCAGGTTGCGCGCGCCGGTGCCGACGCGCACGCGCCGGCCGTCGGCGCGGGCCAGCGCCTGACCCACGAGTCCCGAGCCGACGCCGCGCCGGAAGAACGGCGGCGCGACGAACAGCCGCGCGATGACCAGCTCGTCGGGGTGATGCTCGAGCCCGACGACGCCGCACAGCTCGCCGCCCTCCTCGCACAGCCACAGCTCCTCGGGCGTCGCCTGCAGCCCTTCGAGGGTCTCGTGCAGCGGCGGGAGCTGCGGGTAGCCGATGAGCTCCGCCTCGACCGCGTACGCCGCGTGCTGGACCGCCAGCACGCGCGCGGCGAGCGCCGCGTCGGCGAGGTCGAGCCTACGCCAGGTTCGACTTGCGCGGGTAGACGACGTCGGGATCGGTGAGGACGTTGACGAGGGCGGGCAGGCCGGCGGAGAACGCGCGCTCGAGCGCCGGCTTGAGGTCGCCGGGACGTTCCACCAGCTCGCCGTGGCCGCCGAGCGCCGCGACGACCTGGTCATAGCGCGTGCCGGGCCGCAGGTCGGCCGCCACCGAGTACCCGTAGAGGAACTCCATCGGGTGCTTCTCGAGCGCCCAGATGCCGTTGTTGCCCATCACGCCGACGACGTTCACGCCGTGGCGCGCGAGGGTGTCGAACTCCATCCCGCTGAAGCCGAAGGCTCCGTCGCCGAGCAGCAGCACGACCTGGCGATCGGGGTGGGCGACCTTGGCCGCCAGCGCGTAGCCGGGCCCGCAGCCCAGACAGCCGAAGGGCCCGGGATCCAGCCAGCAGCCGGGCTGGTAGGTGTCCATCACGCGCCCGGCGAAGGAGACGAAGTCGCCGCCGTCGCCGATCACGATCGCGTCGCGGTCGATGACCTCGCCCAGCTCGCGATACAGGCGCATGGGATGCAGCGGCGCCCGGTCGTCGTCGAAGTCGGCGCGCTCTGCGGCACGCTTCTCGTCCTCGGCCGCGCGCAGCGCGCTGACCCAGGCGCCGGTGTCGGCGCCGTCGCGGGCCTCGGAGCGCAGCGCGTCGAGGATCCCGGGCACCGAGCCGTAGAGCTCGGCCGCCACCGGGCGCGGGTGCTCGCGCAGCGGCTCGGCGCGATCGATCACCACGAGCTCGGTCTCCTCGCCGAAGGACTGCCCGAAGCCCAGCCGGAAGTCCATCGGCACGCCGACGACGAGCGCCACGTCGGCGCCCTTGAGGCCATTGGAGCGCGCGCGGGCGAAGAAGAGCTCGTGGTCGGCGGGCACGCAGCCGCGGGCCAGGCCGTTGAGGAAGACGGGGATGCCGAGCTCCTGCGCGAGCGCCAGCAGCGCGTCCTCGCCGTGGCCCCAGTAGAGGTTCGTGCCCGCCATGATCACCGGGCGCTCGGCGTCGCGCAGCAGCGCGGCGGCGCGGGCGACGTCGGGCACGGGACCGCCCGATGACACGGCATCCCACCCACCCCGCGGCGCCGGCCCGTCGGGCACCGGCGCCTCCATGAAGACGACGTCCATCGGGAAGTCGATGAACGTCGGCCCGGAGTGCGGGGTGACCGCGGCGGTCAGCGCATCGTCGATGAGCCCCGGGATCTCGGCCGTGGCCTCGGCCGTCGTGGCCAGCTTGGTCAGCGGGCGCACGAAGGGCACGTGGTCGAGCTCCTGCAGCGATCCCTGGCCCCAGCGCATGGCCGGCGCGCGGCCGCCGAGCACCATGATCGGCGAGCCGTTCTGCTGCGCGGAGGCGATCGCGCTCATGCCGTTGGTGACGCCCGGCCCCGCGGTGAGCGCTGCCACGCCGGGCTGGCGGGTGACCTTGGCCCAGCCCTCGGCGGCGAACGTGGCGGCCGACTCGTGGCGCACGTCGACGAGATCGATGCCCTCCTCGCGGCAGCCGTCGTAGATCGAGAACAGATGGCCGCCCGAGAGCGTGAAGAGCTTGGTGACGCCGTGCGCCTTCAGGCGCTTGGCCACCAGCCGGCCTCCGTGGACCTGCGTGGACTGCTCGGTCTCGGTGCTCATCGCCGCTGGACCCTATCGACAGATGTCTGCCCCCTGTCGAAGCCGCTTGTCCGCCTGGCGCTCCGCCCCCACCATGCGTTCATGACCACGACGGTCGACCTTCCCGCGCCCAACGCGCCGAGCGGCTACCTGCTCCCCGATCTTGCCGATCTGGCCATCGAGTTCGGGGCCTCCTACCCCCTGCTCGGCTACATCGTGGCGCCCGGCGAGGAGTTCGACGAGCGCACCGCCCTGGACCCGGTCATCTTCGCCGGGCTGCTGCATCCCTGAGCTCGGCCTCGGCCTCCTCCAGCCAGGCCGCGTGGGCGTCGAGCATCCGGCGCGCGAAGCGATGGTTGATCTTCAGGACACGCTCGCGACGCGGTAGCTGCGGCGCGAGCGCCTCGGCGGCTTCGAGGGCCGCATAGGACTCCTCGAGCGGCCCGCGCACGGCCACGATCGAGCGCCCGAGCACCTCGGGGTCGATGTACTCCGCGGCCAGCAGGCGCACGATGGGCTCGCATTGGATGCGCGTGAACGCGCTCGGCTCGGCCAGCCATGCGCGCAGCGCCGCGCGGCGTGCCGCATACGGTGCGTGCCGGGGAGAGCGGCGGCCGCGAGGCGCGCGCGGCGTAGTCATCCGCTGGCCTTTGCGGCGGTGCGCAGCGTTTACTGCCGCAGCGAAAGGAAGGGTGGCCCGGCGCCCCGCAGCTCTGTGCGTGGCCGAGGTTCCCGAACTGCCTGGGATTGGGTTCGGAAACCGGGCCTGATCCCAGGCAGTTCGCGCCGAGGACGACCGCGAGCGCCCGCGCCCGGGCACACTCCCTCCCCTCGGTGATGCAGTTTGCGCCGCGAAGCGCAGCAAGACGCCACGCGGACGACTAGACATCCAGGCGCAGCAAGTCCTCGTAGCCCTCCCGCCGCACCACCACCCGCGCGTCGCCGTCGCGCACGAAGACCACCGGCGGGCGGCGGGCGCCGTTGTAGCCGTTGCGCATCGTGAAGCAATAGGCGCCGGTGGCCGGCACGGCGATCACGTCTCCGACGCGCGGGTCGCGCAGCGCGACGCCGGCCGACAGCACGTCGCCCGACTCGCAGTGGCGCCCGACGAGGTCGACCGGGTCGCCGCCGCCCACGCGGTCGGCCACGGTGGCCTCGAAGCGCTGGCCGTAGAGCGAGACCTCG
Organism: uncultured Actinomycetes bacterium; assembly: GCA_963806015.1. Lineage (GTDB taxonomy): Bacteria > Actinomycetota > Thermoleophilia > Solirubrobacterales > Solirubrobacteraceae > JAOPZW01. The sequence goes on from CAWDWM010000006.1 coordinate 610,104, forward strand.
AGGTTGTCGGCCATGCCCCCGTCGACGGCGACGAAGGTGCGCGCGCCGCGCTTCACGGTGACCACGCGATAGAGCGTCACGCCCGCCCGCGCGACGAGGCTGCGCCCGGGCTCGATGACCAGCCGGGCAGTCGCCGGCAGGTGCTCGCGCGCTGCCCCCACCAGCACGTCGAGGTACTCGGCCACGGCCGGCGGCCGGTCGGCCCAGGTGTAGCGGGCGCCGAGCCCTCCGCCGAGGTCATAGACGGCGAACTCGCCGAGCGCGGCGAGCGCCTGCACCGCCTGCCCGAACGGCGCGGCGTCGAGGATCTGTGAGCCGATGTGGACGTGCAGGCCGTCGAGGCGCAGGCGATCGGAGCCGCGCAGGCGCGCGATCGCCCGGCGCGCATCGCCCGCCGCCAAGCCGAACTTCGAATCGTCCTGGCCGGTGGCGACCGCCGCGTGGGTGTCGGGGCGCACGCCGGGGATCACGCGCACGAGCACGCCCTGCTCGCCGGTCACCAGGCGCTCCAGGCGATCGATGTCGTCGAAGTTGTCGATCACCGCCGTGCCCACGCCGGCGTCGATCGCGCGCTGCAGGTCCTCGTCGGTCTTCGCGTTGCCGTGCAGGTAGATGCGCGCGGGATCGACGCCCGCCGCGAGCGCGTGCACCAGCTCGCCGGCGCCGGCGACGTCGCAGCCCAGGCCCTCCTCGGCGAGCGCGCGCAGGACCGCGGTGCAGGGGAACGCCTTGGAGGCGAAGATGGCCAGCGCGTCGGGCCAGCGGGCGGCGAGCTCGTCGCGGTACTCGCGCGCCCGCAAGCGCAGGGCGCCCTCGTCGACGACGTAGGCCGGCGTGCCGAACTCGGCGGCGAGGTCGCGCAGCCGGCAGCCGCCCACGACCAGCGCGCCGCCGTCGTCCACCGCGGCGCCGAGGGGAAAGAGCTCGAGGACGCTCGTCATGCGCGCAGTTCACCATGCGACGATGCGGGGGTGCTTCGCGTCGGCGCCCTCGCCATCGTCCCGGTCAAGGGGATGCGGACCGTCGCCGTCGACGCCCTCGAGCTCGCCGAGAGCGGGCCGGTGGGCGATCGCGGCTTCCACCTCCGCCAGCCCGACGGCGCGATCGCGCTGACCAAGCGCCACCCGCGCCTCGTGCAGGTGGTGCCGGCGTGGGACGGCAAGGAGCTCGCGCTCGCCTTCCCGGATGGCAGCCGCGTCGCCGCGCCCGTCGTCCACGGGGCGGCGGTGTCGACCACCTTCTACGATGGGCGCCCGGTGCCCGGGCGCCTCGTCGACGGCCCCTTCGCCTCCGCGCTGTCGGACTACCTCGGGCGCCCGGTCGAGCTCGTCGCCCACGACGACGGCGTCACCGGCGGCGACGACCACCCCGTGACATTGATGTCCGACGGCTCCCTGGCCGCCGTCTCGGCGGCGCTCGACGGCGCGGCCGTCGACCCGCGGCGCTTCCGCATGACGATCGCCATCGACGGCGCGCACGCGTGGGAGGAGGACGGCTGGGCCGGTCGCGAGGTGGTCGTCGGCGCGGCCACGCTGCGCGTCGCGGTGCCCACCGAGCGTTGCGTGATCACCACGCGCGACCCCGACGACGGCCACGGCGACCTGCCCATCCTGCGCGCACTGGCGAGCCTGCGCGGCAAGCGCGACGTGGCCTTCGGCGTGTGGTGCGATGTGGCGGTGCCGGGCGTCGTGCGCGTGGGCGACGCGGTCGCGCCCGCCTAATCGGCGCGGCGCCGCGCGACCGGCTCGCCGGCCGCCTCCAGCGCCACGTGCACCTTCACCGGCTCGCTGCGGCCGCGCAGGGTCACCGCTCCGCGCTCGTCGAAGCCGCCGTGCTCGCCCTGCAGCAGCGCGCAGGTCGCCTCGGTGATGAGCACGGTGTCACCGGTCTCGCGCGTGATCGCCTCCACGCGCGCGGCGGTGTTGACCGTGTCGCCGATGACGGTGAACTCGACGCGCCCGCCGCCGCCGATGGTGCCCGCCACCACGGGGCCGGAGTTGACCCCGATCCCGATGCGCAGCCGCCCGGCGTACGTGCGGCGCACGACCTCGGCGATCTCGAGTGCCGCGGCCACGCCGCGGTCGGCGTGGTCGGCGAGGTGCTCGGGCGCCCCGAAGACGCCGAGCAGCCCGTCGCCGACGAACTTGTTGGCGTGCCCGCCGTGGCGGACGAGGACCGGCACGACGAGCTCGTAGAACGCGTTGAGCTCGGTGACGACCTCGCTCGCGCTCGCGCGCTCGGCGAAGGCCGTGAACTCGCGGATGTCGACGAACAGGACGGTCACCTCGACCTCCTCGCCCTCGAGCACCATCCCCTCCTCGAGCACGCGCTCGGCGAGCTGCGGATCGACGAAGGCGCCGAACGCGTCGCGCAGGCGCTCGCGCTCGGCCAGGCCGGAGACCATCTGGTTGAAGGACTCGGCCAGGCGGCCCGTCTCGTCGGTCCCCAGCACCGGCACGCGGACGCCGAAGTCGCCGGCGGTCACGCGCTCGGTGCCCTCGCGCAGGTCATCGATCGGCTCGACCACCGAGCGCGCGAGCAGGGCCGAGAGCTCGAAGGAGATCGTGAAGGCGACGCCGAGCGCGACCAGCACACCGATCCCCAGCGCGCGCAGGCTCGGGTCCTCGGAGGCCAGGCCGGCCACGACCACGCCGGTGACGACGTTGATGACCGGCAGCGCGACGAGCAGCTTGCCGCGCAGCGGCACCGAGCGCTTGCCGAGGTCGACGCCGTCGGGCAGCTCGCAGGAGATGTCCGCGAGGACGGGCCGCATGGCCAGCTCGGTGACGAAGAACCGCACGAAGACCCCGTAGGCGAGCACGACGACGGCGCCCGCGGCGATGGCCAGGAAGGAGAGGAAGCTGCCGCCGACCTCGACCGTGACGAAGATCGAGATCGGGATCGTGTTCAGCGCGACCGGAACGCCGCGCCCGAAGCGCAGCAGGTCCATCGGCAGCCCCGCCAGCGCCGACCACGCGGCCAGCGCGGTCTCGGGCGTGCGCTCGCCGCGCAGCCAGGGATCGGCCGGGCGCACCAGCCGGTAGGCCAGCCACAGGGCGGCGCCGACCTCGACGGCCACCAGGATCGCCGACACGAGCAGGATGCGCCAGAACGTCTCCAGCGAGATGTCGACGTACAGGTTCAGCAGCAGCACGCCGCCGGCCACGACGAAACACGAGAGCAGGAAGGCGAGCGCCAGCACCACGCGCGGGTAGCGCGGGCCGAGCCTGGCGTACAGACGCTGCAGCGGGGACCTGAGCATCGCCCTGGATCCTCCCAGGCGTCTCAGCCCGCTGAGGGCACCTCGCTCAGCCGCCGAAGCTGCGGCGCGCCGGCGGACGCGTCGCGCCGCGCCCGCTCGCGGCCGCGGCCGCCTCGGCGAACCGGTGCTCGCCGCAGAACAGCGCGCGGCCGACGACGAGCACGGGCAGCGCGTCGGCGCCCCGGCTCAACAGCCGCAGGGCGGCCTGCTCCAGCGGGCCGTCGCGGCGCAACTCGCCCGCGGCGTGCAGGCAGTCCGACAGGCCCAGGCCGGCGGCGGCCGCCGCCTCGGCCAGGATCTCGGGATCGTCGACGTCGTAGCCGCCGCAGAAGGCGAGGCGGCTGGCGGCCAGGACGAAACCCGCTGCGCGGCCGCGCTCGACCGCCAGGGCGGCGACGCGCATGGCGCTGCGCCCGGGCATCGCCACCGACTCGGGCCACACGAGCGGCATCCGCAGCTCATCGGCGCGCTCCTCCACCGCATCGCGCTGCGCCCCGGTGTCGCGCCCGCCCGGCAGGGCGTCGCCGACCGCCGGCACCCAGCGCACGTCGGCGAAGCGCTGATCGACCCGCTCGGCGGCGAGGTACGTCCACGGCGAGGCGAGGTCGAAGTAGAAGCTCACGCGCGGTCGCACGGGAGGCGCGTGTGCCTCCGCGCGAGCGGCGCGCCGCTCGGCCAATGAAATGAGTTCACCCATGTGTTCGTGCCCCTGATGTCTGAACCGGTCGAGGCTTGCAACGCAGGGGCACCGTGAACCTTGCGGTCGTTCGATCTACTGAAAACCGTGCGAACATACGTTGAGAATTGGACCATCAGGGTGTGCACAGGTTCCGGCACGTCGTCTATCGTTGACTCGCCCGGGGCGCCGCCCGTCCCGCCGGTCCACCGCCCCCAGGAGCCCCCGCCATCGCCCCCACACCGCCCCCCAAGCGTCACCCCTACAACCAGTGGGCGCCTGACGCGCGGGCGCTCGATCTGGTGGGCGACAAGTGGACGCTGCTCATCGTGCGCGATCTGGCCGGCGGCCCGCGGCGGTTCGTGGAGCTGCAGCGGGTGCTGCCGGGAATCTCCACCGAGCAGCTGCGCTCGCGGCTGAACCGGATGGTGGCCGACGGGCTGCTCACGCGCCAGCGCTACCGCGAGGTGCCCCCGCGCGTGGACTACGAGCTGACCGAGCGCTCGCGCGATCTGCTGCCCGTCGTCGGCGCCCTGGCCCGCTGGGGCTACCGCTGGGCCTGGGGCCCGCCGCGCCCGGGCGAGGCGATCGACGTCGGCGCGATCCTGCGCTGCGCTCCGGGCCTCGCCGGACCGATGGGGCTGCGGGGCACGGTCGAGCTGCGGATCGCCGACGGTCCGGGCTCCGGCGTGCACGTCCTGCACGTCGAGGACGGCAACGTCGCCTACGAGGAGCGCAGTGCGCCCGAGGCGGACGCCCGCATCGAGGGGCCCGAGCGCGCGTGGGTGGAGGCCTTCGGGCTCGACGCTTCACGCACCGAGCTCGAGATCTCCGGCGACGCCGCTATCGCCGAGCGCCTGCTCGACTTCCTCGCCGCCGTCGCCGTGCGCGCGGCGGCCGTCGCCTGAGCGCCGGGGCTACTGCGCCAGACGGCGCGAATCGATGCGATAGGTGATCGCGCCGCTGCCTCGGGCCAGCGTGATGACGTAGGGCAGCGACAGCGACCACCCGCCGTCGAAGCCCGCGAACACGTCGTCGGCGCCGGCGGCATAGCCGGCGGCGAACGCCGCCCGGGCGCCCCGGCCCGACACCTGCAGCGCCCGCCCCTCCTGCAGGCCCGCGGCGTGGCCCTCGCGCACGCCGGCGTCATGGCCCGCTCCGGTGTCGGCGCTCACGCGGCCGACCGCGAAGCCGCCGCCGGCCAGGGCCACGCCCGCGAGCGCGGCCACGACTGTGCTCCTCATGCGACGACGCTAACGCCAGGCGCGGCCGATCGCGTCGACGTGGCGGAGGTCGGTGCCACAGCAGCCACCGAGCACCGCCACGGCGCCCAGGCGCGGGCGCAGCGCACCGTGCTCGGCGCCGAGCGCCACGGGGTCGCCCTCGTCGAGGTCCTGTGCCTCGTCGAGCTCGGCGTGGCTCTTGGCCGACGCGTTGGCGCGCAGGCCGCCGATGCGCTCGCGCCAGGCGCCGTCCTCGTCGAGCACGCCGGCGAAGTGCGTCGGGTGCGCGCAGTTGATCATGTAGTAGGCGACCGAGCCGTCGGTCTCGCCATCCACGCGTGCGACGGCGTCGCGCAGCGAGCCCCCGTCGGGAAGGCGCCCGTCGGTCTCCAGGGTGAAGGAGATCACCGCCGGCAGGGCGTGGTCGCGCGCAGCGCGGGCGATGCCGATCGCCTCCTCGGGAGTGGTCATGGTGACGCCGGTGACCATGTCGGCGGCGCTGTCGGCGAACGTCGCGATCTGCCGCTCGTGGTAGCGCTGCGCCTCGTCCGCCGACATCAGCTCGCCCGGGTCATAGCCGTCGCCGCGCGGCCCGACCACGCCGTTGATGACGACCGGCGTCTCCTGCGCCTCGCCCACGGCGCGGAGCTCCTCGGCCAGCGCCACCGCCGACCGGTTGGCGGCGTCGAGATCGTCGGGGCCGTAGCCCAGCCGCGCGCCCCAGTCGGGGTTCGCGCGCCACGTCGCGGTGTCCAGGACGAAGCCGACGCCATGCTCGCGCGCGAGGGCCAGGTAGGGCGTGAAGTAGCGCCGCAGCTCGTCGCGGCCGCCGTCGTCCGCCAGCAACCCGAACGCCGCGAAGCACGGCAGGTCGACCCCGCGGTGGAATATCAGGGTGGTCTCCAGGCCACCGTCGGTGAGGAACGGCTGGGCGGCGTCGAGTTGCGGGAGCCGATGGCGATGGCGCATTGCGTGACCTTGCCAGAACGCGTACTCCCACAGTGTGTGGGAAGACACAAACGCGAACCTCGGCGCTTGACTCCGTGCCCGCAAATGTATATGCATTACGCATGCATATTGTTTCCGCGCCTCGCAGCCTGGCCTGCGCCGCGGTCGCCGCAGCCCTGCTGGCGGCCGGGTGCGGCAATGACGCCGACCACACGCCCAGCGGTCCGGCCAAGGCCGTCTTCAGCGAGACCGCGCCGCTCGTCGTCGTTCCCCGCGTCGTCGGGCGCCGCCAGGATGACGCCCACCGGATCATCGAGCGCGCCGGCCTGAAGCTGCGCTGGCTGGGCTTCGTCGGCAAGCTCGGCAACGGCCGCTACGAGATCTCGTGCGTGAAGGTCCTCAGCCAGTCGCCGGTGGCGGGTGAGCGCCGCCGGCGCGGCGCCAGCGTCGCCGTGATCGAGGCGGCCTGCCACACGCCGAACCAGGCGCCGCGTGGCGTCACGCCGGGCGGGCAGCCCGGCCCGGCCTATGACCAGTGACGACCGCACGGCCAACCTCCTCGGCGCGCTGGCGCTGACGCTGTCCGACCGCGCCGGCGCCGCGGTGCACGCCGGCGCCGGCGTGTCGGGCAGCGATGCCGCCGCGCTCGTGACCCTGCGCAACTACGCGGAGGGCGAGCCGCTGGACCTGCTGCGCCGGGCGCTCGCCCTCTCGCACCCCGCCGTCGTGCGCCTCGCCGACCGCCTGCAGGCGCGCGGACTCGTCGAGCGCCACCGCAGCGCCAGCGACGGGCGCGCCGTCGCCCTGCGACTCACGCCGGCCGGCCGGGGCGCCGCCGACGCCGCGCTCGCCGCACGCGCCGGGGCCGTGGCCGCGGCGCTGGAGACGCTCGAGCCCGCGCAGCGCAGCGCCCTCGGTCCGATGCTCGAGCGCATGCTCGGCGCCGAGACCACCGACGCCACCGCCAGCCTCGTCATCTGCCGGATGTGCGACCCCGACGTGTGCGGGCACCCCGACCGCTGCCCGGTCACGCAGGCGGCGAGAGCGATCGCGTAGCCGTCAGACTCCGCGAGGTCCCCCATGGACCTCTGGAGCCACGACCGCTGGACCTTCCCCCTCCCGGCGACCCACAAGTTCCCGCTCGCGAAGTACGCGCGGCTGCGCGCGCGGCTCGAGGCCGACGGCATCGCGCGGCCGGACGAGATCCACGAATGCGAGCCAGTGCCATGGGAGTGGATCGAGGCCGTCCAGGAGCCGGCGCTCGTGGAGCGCATCCGCGCCGGCATGCTCACGGTGCGCGAGCAGCGCGGGCTCGGACTGCCGTGGTCGCCGGCGCTCGTCGAGCGCGCGCGGCGCACGACCGCGGGCACCGTCGCCGCGGCGCACCGCGCCCTCGAGCGCGGCCTCGGCATGAACCTCGGCGGTGGGACGCACCACGCCGGCCATGACTTCGCCCGCGGCTACTGCCTGTTCAACGACGTCGCGGTGGCCCTCGCCCGCGTGCGGGCGGACGACGGCGCGCGGCGCGCGCTGGTGGTCGACTGCGACGTCCACCAGGGCGATGGCACCGCGCAGGTCCTCGCCCCCGACCCCCAGGCGTTCACCCTGTCGCTGCACGGCGCGCGCAACTACCCGTTCCAGCGCATCGCATCGGACCTCGACGTCGACCTCCCGACCGGGACCGGCGATCGCGACTACCTGCGCGCGCTCGACGACGCCCTCGACGCCGCGCTGCCCCGCGCCCGTCCCGACATCGCCTTCTACCTCGCCGGCGCCGACCCGTTCGAAGGCGATCGCCTCGGGCGCCTGGCCCTCACCAAGCCCGGCCTGCGCGCACGCGACAAGCTGGTCGTGCAGCGCCTGCGCAGCGCGGGCGCCGCCGTCGTCGTCGTCCTGGCCGGCGGCTACGCCCGCGACGTCGAGGACACGGTCGACATCAACGCGGCGACCGCGGCCGTCGTGGCGGCGGCCGATCAGGGCTTGGAGTAGTCCGCCGCCCCGATGTGCGGGTAGGGCGACGTGTTGCCCGGCGGCCACGCCGGCGGGTTCTGGACGAAGCACGACGGGGCGTCGCTGGTGTCGGGCACCTGGGTCATCCGCTCGCCGCCGGCGTTCTTGCAGTCGAAGTTGCCGAACATCATGTTCTTGTCGCGCTTCGCGCCGGTGAGCGCGTCGGGCGCCAGGTAGGCGTTGCCGCGCGACGCCGCCGGGCGCTGCGGGTACATGGCGACCGTCTCGGGCCCTATCGGGCCGAACTGACGCAGGTAGTGGCCCATCTCCTGGTCGGTGACGGTCGGGACTGTGTCGGCGAGCGCCGCCGCGCCGTTGGAGATGAAGTCGCCGGTCGTCAGCTGGTTGTACTCGAGCCACTGCAGCACCGGGTTGAGCTGCTCCAGGAAGGGCTGCAGCTGGCCGAGCAGCGGCTTGGCCTGGGTCAGCGTGTCGCGCAGCGCGGGCAGGCCCGTCTTCGATGCGGTGATCAGCGGGTCGAGATTGACGAAGAGGGTGCGCAGGTCGGGGGCGAGCGCGCGCACGTCGCGCAGCGTCGGCGACAAGTCGCGCATCGCCGGGCGCAGCTCCTGCACCAGCGGGTCGGTGTCCTCGGAGAAGCGCTCAAGGCGCTGGAAGGTGGCCTTCGACTCGTCGAGGAAGGTCGGGAAGATCCGGAGCGTCTCTGCCAGGGCCTCCTGCTGGCGCGAGGTGGCGTCGAAGGTGTCGCCGGCGTTGACGACGAGGTTGTGCAACTGCCCCTCGTCCTGCGTGAGCGCGCCGAAGACCTGTCCGGTCCCGCGCACGAGCTCGCTCAGCGCCTGCGACTGGCCGTCGAGCACGGTGAGCAGGTCGTTGCCGTTGTCGGCGAAGGCGGGCAGGTTGCCCACCGCGTCGTTGAGGTCGCGTCCGCGCCCGGCGACCGCCTTGGAGAGGTCCTGCTGCCAGGTGCGGAAGCTCGCGCGCGTCTTGGGGTCGAGCGCCTGGAAGATCTCGTCGAGCTGGACCGTCTTGGCCACCCGCGCGTCGGCCAGGAAGCCGCCGTCGGGCACGGTGCCCGCCTGGCGCTTGTTGCCGGGCGTGAGCTCGACGTAGGTCTCGCCCAGCAGCGTCTTCTGGCGCAGGATCGCGTGGGCATCGCGCGCGATCGGGGCGAACTTGCGCGTCAGCTCGATCGTCGCCACCGTGCGGTTGGGGTGGGCGGGGTCCAGCGACTTCTCGCGCACCTTGCCGACGCTGACGCCGGCCACCCGCACGTCGGCCTCCACGGCCAGCTGCGTGGCCTCCGGGAAGGCGACCTTGAACTGATAGCCCTTGGGCTTCAGCGGGATCGCTCCGCCGAAGCTCAGCCACAGGAAGAGCAGCAGGCCGAAGCACGTCATGGCGAAGATCACCATCGTCAGGATCCGGCCGATTGAGGGGGCTTGCTTCTGCATCGATCGTCAGTTCGTTCCGCAGATCTTGGGCGTGGTCAGCGCGGGCAGCAGCGTCTGGTTCAGCGGCGGGTTCTCGGCGGCCAGCGACTTGAACACGCCGCACGTGCCGCCCAGGGTGACCGGGCGGAAGGGCCCGTTGGCGTCGGAGGTCGAGAACAGCGCGGCGCCGTTGTGCTGCAGCCACGCCAGCCAGAACAGGTAGCCCTCCTCGCGGCCGTCCTTGCTCGGGTCCTCGCGGCCGTTGGGGTTGTAGCCCGCGAGGTTGAACAGGTGGTTGAGGACGGTGAACGAGCTCGTCAGGTCGGGCGTCGCGCCCGCCAGCTGGGTCACCGGCTTGGTCGTCGAGCGCACGACCGGACGCGCGTCGCGCACGAAGGGCCGGATCTGGTCGCGGACGATCGGCGCCGCCTCCTTGGCGAAGGGCTGCACGGCGCCGTTGGCGCGGTTGAGCGCCTTCAGGGCGGGCTGCAGGTGCACGGCGGCGGGACGCAGGGTCTCGGCGAACTTCTGGACGCGACCGAGCGTGTCGGTCGTCTGCGTCAGCGCCCCGGGCAGGTCGCCGACCGCGCGCGTGACGTTGGCCTGCTCGGAGGCGAAGGAGCGGAAGACGGCCGAGGACGAGTCGACCAGGGCGGCGAGGTCGTCGCTCTTGCCCGCGAGCTCGTCGTTGAGGTCACCCAGCGAATGCACCAGCCGGCTGAGGTTGCGATGGCGCTGCGCCACCAGGCCGTTCACGCGGGCCAGGTCGCGGTGCGTGGGCTCGAAGCGGCGGAACACCTCGCGCAGGTCGTCGCCGCGGCCCTTCAGGCCACGCCCGGCGCCGTCGACGAGCAGCGTGAGGTAGTCGCGCGTATCGCTGTCGAGCGAGGCGAGGATCTCGTCGGGGTTGACGTCGGGCAGCGTGTTGGCGACCGGCAGGGTCCACCCGCGCTTGGCCAGCGGCGCGCGATCGCTCCCGGGATCGAGCTCGATGAACATGTCCTTGAGCCCGGTCTTGGGGCGCAGCAGGGCATGCGCGTCGGTGTGGACGAGATCCTTGTACTGCGGGTCGAGGTCCAGCGTGACGACGGCGTGGCCGTCCTTCAGGCCGACCTTGCTGATGTCCCCGACGCGCACGCCCGACACGCGCACGGTCTGGCCCTGGCCCGGCGTGACGGCCTGCGCGGTCGAGAACGCGGCCTGCAGCTGGAAGGTCCTGCCCTCCCACGGGAAGCGCATGCGCTGGTTGTGCAGGATGTAGCCGCCTACGAGCGCAGCGACGGCGACGAGCCCGATGACGGCCCCGAAGTGCCCGGCGTGCTTGGCGATCGCGCGCTTCACCTCGACAGCTCCTTCAAGGTGGCGGGCACGTCTGAGACCTTCAGGTCCGAGCCGTCGGCCTTGAGGCTCTTGCCCAGCCAATCGACCGTCTTCTGCAGAGCCTGTGCCTGGGCGGCGGCGGACGGCGCGGTGAGGTCGAAGCCCTGGGGCGCCGCGTCGGGGACCGTGCGCAGGTCGGGCGGCTGCTGGGTCTCGCAGGGCACGTCGGCGCGCAGCGGCGGGCGTTGGTGGTTCTTGGGCGTGGGCGGGTTGACGCCCTGCAACGGCTGGCCGGTGAGGAAGAACTTGTCGGTGCCCATCGGGTAGGCGAACTTCGGCGTGGCGAGCATCACGCGGAACCACTGGCCGTTGGCGTCGCCCGAGCGGCTCTCGCCGGCGAGGCCGGGCAGCGGCTTGGGCGCCTCCTCGTAGACGGGGCCGTGGGCCGGGAAGGTCTTGTCCTGGATCTTGTCCCTGGTCCAGGGCAGGATCACCTCGTTCTGGCAGCTCGAGGCCTGCGAGACCTGGTCGTAGAGCGGCACCGAGCGCTGGTTGAGCCCGGTGAGCGCGGGCACCAGCGGGCGCAGGTCGTGTGAGAGGCCGCGCAGCTCGGGCTGGGAGACGAGGCCGCGCGCCTGCGTGACGAACGGCATGGCGGCGTCGATCGCCGGCCCCGAGGAACGCACCGCGGGCCGGGCCGCGCGGATCAGGCCGCGCACGGCCGGGAACGAGCGGTTCAGCGCACCCAGCGCCGGCATGGCGGCGTGCAGCGTGCGCGGCAGCTCGCCGACGGCGGCCGAGAGCTGCTGGTCGCGCGCGGCGAAGGCGGCGGCCGTGGTGTCGAAGTCGCTGACCAGGGACTTGAGCTGCTCGCGGTTGCGGTCGATGGCCGCGGCGGTGACGCCGGCCTTGTCGATGTAGCGCCCGAGGTCGCCGGGCTGGGTGCCCGGCAGCGCGTCGGCGACGATCGCGCTGTCGCGGTAGGCGGGCTTCCAGTAGGGGATCGAGCGGTTGTAGCCGCGCGCGCCCGCGCCCTTCAGGCCGGAGGACAGCTCGCGTAGCAGCGACTGCAGGTCCTTGCGGGTGGGCGCCTGCAGCGCGCTGAGGACCTGGTCGAGCTGCACCGGCGCGCTGGTCTGGTTGATCGGCACGCGATCACCGTCGTGCAGGTCGGGCGAGGACGGCGAGCCGGGGCTCACGTCGACGAAGAAGTTGCCCTCCAGGAAGATGCGCGGGCGGATCTTGAACGTCGCGTCGCGGTGGATCGGCAGGCCCTCCTTGTCGATCCGCATGGTCACGATGGCCGCCTGCCGGCCGTCCTCGACGTGCCCCACGCCGGTGACCTTGCCCACGTTGACGCCGGCCACGCGCACCGGCGAGCCGGGACGGATGTTGTTGGCCGATCCGAAGACGGCCGACACCGTGTAGTGGTGCCGGAACGGGATCGCCTTGGTGAAGCCGAAGTAGACGACCACGCACAGCACGACGAGCGTGAGCAGCCCGGCGGCGACCGGCGACATGCCCTTGCGCTGCCTGCGCCTCATGGCGCCGGCCTCGCGATGTCGACGCCGTGGCCGCCGGGACGGTCGGTGAACGTCTCACCGGCCGGCACGTGCTCGGGGTTCAGGCCGACGCCCTTGCCCTCGCGGTCGTACTGCGCGTAGGTGGGGCCGAGGCGCCCCCTGATCGGGAAGCGCTCGGTCACGGCGCCCTGGTAGGGGTCGCCCTTGACGCTCTTGTCGCGCAGCGGGTTGTAGGCCTGGATGTAGCCGGTCTGGCCCGCGCCGCAGTCGGCGTTGCCGTGCTCGTCGACGGCCGGCCCGTAGACGTTGTTGTGGACGTACTGCTCGGCGGTGCCGGGCGGCGCGCCCTTGCCGTGGGCGAACTCGTTGGCGCCCTGCGAGCCGATGGCGTCGGTTCCGGGCTGCCCGACGGCCATGTTGAGCAGCGCGCGCTCCGAGGAGCCGGTGTCGTCGGGGGCCGAGAAGTGCTCGGCGGCGAAGGTCCAGAACTGGTTCCAGGTGTTGCAGACGGTGACGAACGGGCCGAGGAAGCGCAGCTGCGGCTGCAGCGTGCCCACCGTCGCGGTCAGGCCGCGCAGCGCGCCGGTGGTGGTGGGCGCCTTGATGAGGTCCTCGAGCGCGCCGAGCGAGCCCTGGAGGTTGTCGTTGAGCGCGACCGAGCGCCGCTGGACCGGCGTGCCGATGCGCAACGCGGAGTTGACCGTGGGCAGCGCGCCGCGCAGCTCGGTGGCGGCCGTGTCGAGATCGCGCGAGAGCGCGGCGGTGTGCTCGAGGAACGGGCGCTGCACGCGCAGCGACGAGGTGCCGGCCCGCAGCGTCGACGGGCTCTTGGCGATCGTGTCCTTCAGCGCCTGCGGATCGCGCGAGAGGGCCGCGAAGGTGTTCGCCATGGTGGTGAACAGGTGCGCGTTGGTGGCCGAGACCGGCGCGACGACCCGCGCGGTGTCGCCGAGCTCCTTGAAGAACGACGGCAGCTCGGTGCGCGGGGCCGACAGGTTGGCCATGACCGAGCCGAGGTGATCGAAGAGCTCGGGCGCGACCTGGATCGTCTGGTTGAGGTCGGCACCGCGGCCGGCCAGGGCGTCCCCGAGGCCCTGCAGGTTGCCCTGCGACGCGCGCCGGGTCGGCTCGTCGAACATGTTGAAGAACTCGTCCATCTCGACGGGGACCGACGCCTGCTTGGCGGGCAGCGTCGCGCCGTCGGCGAAGACCTTCTTCGAGCGCCCGGTGTCGAGCTCGACGTACTTCAGCCCGAGCGCCGAGCGCGGCCGGATGACCGCCTTCGAGTCGACGGGCACGGCGCCGGCCTTCTTGTCGAGCTTGAGCGTGAGCTTCGCCCCGACCTTGCCGTTGGGGAGCATGACCGGCGTCATGTCGGTCACCACGCCGATGCGGAAGCCGCCCGAGCGGACCTCGTTGCCCTTGACCAGGTTGGCGCCGTTGGACACGAGCACGTTGAGCTCGCGCGTGGGCACGAACGGCAGCCCGTTGTTGGCGTTGTAGGCCAGGAAGACGGCCACGACGAGCACGAGCGTGGTCACCGCGCCGATGAGCACCGGGTTGGCGACGATCGAGGCGTTGGATCGGCGGGCGCGCTTCATGGGGCAAGCAGGTAGTCGAGGAGCCGGGTCTGCGCCTGCGGATCGCTGCTGGTCTTCGCGCTGAGCTTGGGCAGCGGCGGCAGCGGCGAGGAGCCGCGCGGGTCGGTGCCGCCGCCGGTGCCGGGCAGCGGCGGCAGGTCGACCGGCGGCAGCCCCGGCAAGGTCGGCGTCGGGACCGTCGGCGTGGAGGGCACGGCCGGGAGCGACGGCGTCGCGGGGACCGCGGGCGTCGCCGGCGCCGGCGGCGGGTCGACCGGCGCGGGGACCGCGGGCAGCGGCAGGCCGGGGTTGCCGTCGGCGCGCTTGCGCGCCCCGCGGTCGCGCGCCTCGGCCGGGGTCGCGCGCTTGGTCACGTCGGGGTAGTTCAGTCCGGGCTGGATCGGGCCCAGGCGCGAGCCGCACTGGCGCTCCAGGCTCGGGTCCTTCTTCAGCGTCTCCTCGCTGGCGTAGTTGGCGCACGGCCCGACGAAGGCGCCGATCTTGAGGATGTGGTTGTTCTGGTCGAAGGTCGACGTCGAGGTCGTCTGGTCGTAGACGTACTGCAGCAGCGCCTCGAGGCCGGTGTAGCCCTGGCCGCGGGGGCTGCGCGGGTCCTTCTCGACGGCGTGCTTGCGGTCGTCGAGGTGCTGCAGGACGATCGACAGGTTCTTGCTCAGCTCGGGGGTGCCGGCGCTGAAGGCGCCCAGCTGGGCGATGACCGGCGGCGCCGCTTTGACGGCCCGATCGCCGGTCTTCGACGCGCTGCCCAGCGAACGGAAGGCCGGCCGCGAGGCGTCGGCGAACGGGCCGAGCTGGTCCAAGAAGGTCGTCAGCTGCTGGGAGGAGGCGTCGAGGTTGTGCAGCGCCGAGCCCTGGTCGTCGGCCACCTGGCCGAGCGCCTTCATCGTCGGCTGCAGCTGCTCCAGGAAGCCCGGCAGCTCCCGGAGGCCCGCCGCGATGTCGCCGCGGCGCTCGGCGGAGGCCTGCGCCGTCTGCTTGGCCTCGGTGACGAAGCGCCCGACGTCCTTGCGGTTGGCCGCCAGGTCCCCGACGACCTTGTCGGCGTTGACCGTCAGGTCGGCCAGGATCCTGTTCTGCGAGCCGAGCGTGGCCAGCACCTTGTCGGTCTCGCGCAGGGCCGGGCTGGCGCGGCGGATCGCGGCGTTGAGGCTGGCCGCGTTGCCCGCGACGCCCGCGCCCAGCGAGCCGATGATGAGGCTCAGGCGCTCGCGGTAGGGACGGCGCAGGACGTCGGCCACGAGGTCGGGCGGGACCGTCGAGGCCGTGCGGCTGACTCCGATCACGGCGCCCGGCTTGAGCACCTGCTTGGCGGTGCCGGGCAGGCAGTCGACGAAGTACTCGCCGATCAGCGACTGCGGGCGCGACTCGCAGAAGGTGTCGCTGCGCAGCGAGCCGAAGCCGTCCTTGTCGATCTTGAAGCCGATGAGCGCGTGCTTGGTGCGCTTGTCGAGCCTGATGTCGGTGATCGTGCCGGCGCGCACGCCGGCGACCTTCAGGTCGCCGCCCTGGATGAGGCCGAACGCGTTGTCGAACTGGACCCAGTACTTGCCCTTGTCCGGGTTCGAGCCCGCGCCGGTCATCGCGATCCAGGCGACGCCGACGGCGGCCACGGCGAGGAGGGTGAGCAGCGCGCGCTTCACGGCCCCAGCGGCCCCTCGGACGCATCGCACGGGAAGTCGGCGGTCGGCTTGAACGTCGCGCCGCGCTCGATCGAGCCCGGGCAGCGCCAGCGCTGGTCCAGCGACGTCGCGTCCTTGAGCGCCTGGCTCTGCAGCACCGGCTCGGTCAGCGGCTTGAGCACGCCGTTGACCGGCGCGAAGAGGTTGGCGTAGAGCCCGGCGCGGCTGGCGCCGCCGAGCGCGTCGTAGAGCCCGGAGTGGCTGAAGTCGTCGAACCAGCCGGTGAGGTCGGGCGCGTAGGGGCGCGCGGTGGCGAGCTCGGGAGCGGCGACCTTGAGCGCCTGGGTCGAGGCCGGGAAGGCGCCGTCGCGCTGCTTGCCGTTGCGCTTGGTCGGCCCGACGGCGGCGTTGCGCAGCGGCACCGAGGACTTCGTCAGCTCGATGAGGTCGTTGGCCGCACCCGGCGAGCGCACCAGGCGCGAGAGGTCGCGCAGCGTCGGGCGCGCGTCGCGCGCCAGGGGGCGCAGCTCGGCCAGGAACGGGCGCAGCTTCTTCGCCACGGGCTTCGACTCGTCGACCAGCGGCGTGAGGTCGTCGAGCGTGGCGCGCAGGTTGACGAAGGTGGTGTCGGCGCGGCGCATGAAGCCGGGCAGGTCGCCGATCGCGGTCGACAGCGCCTGCTTCTGGTGGCCGATGGCGCCAGTGGTGGTCGCCAGGTGGTCCACGAGCCCGGCGAGGTTCGCGCGGCGCGCGGCGAGGTCGCCCACCAGCTGCGAGGACGCGGTGACGAAGCGCTGCAGGGCGGGGGTGTCGGAGTCGAGCGCCTTGAAGAGCCGGCTGGAGGCCGCCAGCGAGGGGTTCAGGTACGCCCAGCCCGCGTTGGCCTGCTCGCCCTTGCCCGCGTAGGAGCTGCCGAAGCCGCGGATGACCCCGCTGAGCGCCTTGCGCGTCTTGGGGTCGAAGGTGTCGAAGAGCTGGTCGAGGTCGACGGCGGTCGTCGTGTCGGTCTGGTCGATCACGCCGCCGGTCGGGATCGTCTGCTGGTGGTCGGCGGGCGGCAGCTGCAGGTCGACGTAGCGATTGGCCACCCCGGACAGCGAGGCCTCGCGGATGATCGCCTTGGTGCCCCGGCGCAGCGGGCGATAGCCGGCGTCGGTGATCTTCATCCGCACGTCCGCCTGGCCGTCGGGCGTCAGGTCGATGGCCTCGATCTTGCCCACCGAGGCGCCGGCCACCTGCACGAGGTTGCCCTTGACGAGCTGCGAGGCGTTCTGAAAGCGCGCATGGACGGTGTAGGAGCCGCCGCGGCTGCCCAGCGCGAGGACGGCCACCACCGCGACCGCCGCGATCAGCGCGGCGGCGGCCAGGACCCGTCGGAAGGTGTGGGACGCGAGCAAGCGAGACTCCGGTCGCGCCGGTCCCCAAGACCGGCGCGTATCTCTCCTTGGCAGCCCCCAACGAGGCCCAGAGCCAAAACTTGCGGTGTCGGGTCACCCGCAGCGGGTGAGGCCGGGCCACCCCGCCGGATGGTCGGATCCCCGGCGACCACCGTCCCGACGATTGCGAGACCCATGGGCGCCGACCAGTCCACCGCGACCGAGACCGACCTGCGGGCACTGACCGCCGAGGCGTTCGTCTACGGCTTCCCGCTCGTGTTCAACCTGGGCCAGGTCGAGCGCTTCCGGCGCGAGGGGATGGGCGCCCTGCCCGCGACCCCGTTCAACCGCTTCGGCCACGCGCGCGCGCTCGCTGGACCGCAGGACACCTTCGTCTCGATCAACAACGACACCGTCTACTCGGTCGCCCTGCTCGACCTGTCCGGCGGCCCGCTGCGCCTGGACGTGCCCGGCGCGGCCGGCCGGTACTACGTGCTGCAGTTCGTCGACGCGTGGACCAACAACTTCGCCTACGTCGGGCGGCGCGCCACCGGCACGGGGGCGGGGAGCTTCTGGATCGTGCCGCCTGGGTTCCAGGACGGCCTCCCCGACGCGGCCCCGGTCATCCACGCGCCGACCACGGTGGCGGTGATCGTCGGGCGCTGGGCGGTGGCCGGCGCCGACGACCTGCCCGCCGTGCAGCGGCTGCAGGACGCCCTGCGGCTGACGCCGCTGCACGATGAGGAGCCGCTGCGCGGCCTGCCGCAGCCCGACCCCGCAGTGGGGGATGACCTTCGCTTCCTCGAGCAGCTGCGGGTGTACGCGCAGGCCTTCCCGCCGGCGGCGCCCGAGCGCGAGTACGCGCAGCGGTTCGCCCCGCTGGGCGTGTTCGACGCCGCGTCGCCGTACGCGGCCCCCGACCCTGACCGCCGT
Source organism: uncultured Actinomycetes bacterium (assembly GCA_963806015.1). Taxonomy (GTDB): domain Bacteria; phylum Actinomycetota; class Thermoleophilia; order Solirubrobacterales; family Solirubrobacteraceae; genus JAOPZW01. The sequence goes on from CAWDWM010000006.1 coordinate 627,989, forward strand.
GCGGCCCTCATCGACGGCCTGCGCGCCGGGCGCGACCGGCTCGAGGACGCGGTGGCGCACGGCGACTCGCCCGAGCGCAACGGCTGGCAGCTCACCTTCCACGTCTTCGACTACAACAACGACCACTTCGAGCTCGGCACCATCGACGAGCCGCAATGGCGGATCGCCGATCGCCCGGCGGCGCGCCAGGTGCGCGCCGCGGCCGCCCGCGCCGGGCTGTGGGGTGGGGCAACCACGGCTACGAGGCGGCCTACGCGATGACCTGGGTCGACGCCGACGGGGCGCCGCTGACCGGCGAGCGCTCGTACGCGCTGCGCTTCGATCAGACGCCGCCCGTCGACGCGTTCTGGTCGATCACGATGTACGACCTGCCGGAGTTCTTCCTGGTCGCCAACCCCATCGACCGCTACTCGATCGGTGACCGCACTGCCGGGCTGCGCTACGAGGACGGCTCGCTCACGCTGGTGCTCCAGCGCGACGACCCCGGAGACGCCGAGCGCGACAACTGGCTGCCCACGCCGCCCGGCCCCTTCCGGCCCATCCTGCGCATGTACGCGCCGCGCCCCGAGGCCCTCGACGGCAGCTTCGAGCTGCCGCCCATCGTCCGGCGCGGGTGAGCCTCACCCGAGCAGTCGCTCGCGCAGGGCGGCGGCGCCGACCCCTTCGACGCGCACGAGCTTGTCGCGCGCCTTCGCGCCGCGAACCACGCTGACGCGCGACGGGGCGACACCCGCACGCGCCGCGATCAGGCGGCACAGCGCGTCGTTGGCGCGGCCGTCGACCGGGGGCGCGTTGACCCGCACCGCGTAGGACCCGTCCGGCCTGGCGACCAGCTGCTCGCGCGCGGCGCGCGGGGTCAGGCGGACGCGGATCTCGGTGTGCTCGGCCACCTCGGCCGTGAGCGTCTCACAGGGCCGCGACGACGGCCTCCGGGTAGGGCTCCTCGTCGGCGAGGAAGGCGGCGAAGGCGTCGCCGTGCAGCGGACCGGAGAAGAGGTAGCCCTGCACCGCGTGGCAGCCGAGTTCGCGCAGGCGCTCGAGCTGGACCTCGCCCTCGACGCCCTCGGCCACGACCTGGAGGCCGAGCGAGCGGGCGATCTCGACGATGGCCGCGACGATCGCGGTGTCCTCGTCCTCGGCGCCGACTCCGGCGACGAACGACCGGTCGATCTTGATGACGTCGAGCGGGAAGCGCTTCAGGCGCGCCAGCGACGAATAGCCGGTGCCGAAGTCGTCGATCAGGACCTTGACCCCGATCTCGCGCAGCGCCTCGAGGGTGGAGCGCGGCGAGCCGAACTCCTTGATGAGGATCGACTCGGTGATCTCCAGGCCGAGGCGATCGGGCGGCAGGTCGGAGGCCTCGAGCGCGGCGCGCACCTCGTGCAGGAACTCCGGGCGCGCGAGCTGCTGGGCCGAGACGTTGACGGCGACCCGCAGAGGCACGTCGGGGAAGCGCTCGCGCCAGCCCGCCACCTCGGCCACCGCGTGCTCGAGCACCCAGCGCCCCAGCGGCGCGATGAGCCCGGTCTCCTCCGCGAGCGGGATGAACTCGACCGGTCCGACGACGCCGCGCGTCGGATGCTGCCAGCGCACGAGTGCCTCGACGGCGATCGGCCGCAGCGTGGCGGTGTCGAAGATCGGCTGGTAGAGCACGCGGAACTCGTCGCGCTCCAGCGCGCGGCGCAGATCGGATTCCGTGCGCAGGCGCTCGAAGGCGTCGCGGCGCATCACCTCGTCGAACATCTCCGCGCGCCCGCGGCCGCCGGCCTTGGCGCGGTACATGGCGGCATCGGCCTCGCGCAGCATCTTGGCCGGCGCCTGGGCCTCGCGCCCGACGGCGATGCCAACGGAGGCCGAGCAGAAGACCTCGCCGGACGCGACCGAGAAGGGCTGCTCCCAGACCTGGGCGATGCGCTCGGCGATCTCGAACGCCTCCTCGTCGGACTCCACCTCGGCCAGCACGACGAACTCGTCGCCGCCCAGGCGCGCGACGGTGTCGGAGGTGCGCACGACCTCGGTGAGCCGCGAGCCGACCTCGATCAGCAGCTCGTCGCCCGCCTGGTGGCCGAGCGAGTCGTTGACCGTCTTGAAGCCGTCGACGTCGAGCAGCAGCACGGCGACGCCGAAGCCAAAGCGCGCGGCGCGGCCGAACGCGTGCTCGACGCGGTCGAAGAGCAGAGCGCGGTTGGGCAGGCCGGTGAGCGCGTCGTGCAGCGACTGGTGGCGCATGAAGGCCTCCGAGCGCTCGCGGTCGAGCGCCGACGCCAGCAGGTCGGCGATCGACTGCAGCCACTGGCCCTCCTCGCCGGAGAAGGCCCCGACGGTCTTGGAGTGCACGCCGATGACGCCGAACGCGCCCGATCGCCCGCGGATGGCCGCCGCGGCGGTGGCGCGGATGCCGCGCTCGCGCAGGCTCGGCACGGCGAAGCGCCGCTCGCTCGCCCACTCCCACACGATGATCGGCTCGTCGCCCGCGAGGACGTGGCCTGCGAACTCCTGCTCGTCGGCGGGGATCGCGGCGCCGACCTCGAAGCCGATCGCGGCCACGGCCTCCATGTGGGTCCCGTCGGGCTGCAGCTCGCGAATGGCGCAGTGGTCGACGCGCAGGGTCTCGGTCAGCACGCGCACGGTCTCGTCGAGCAGCAGCGCGCGGTCGGAGGCGCGCAGCGCCAGGCCCGCCAGGCGCGCCATCGCGGCCTCGCGGTGGGCGCGCTCGCGCTCGGAGGCGGCGCGCCGCGCCTCGGCCTCGGCGCGCTCGCTCTCGGAGAGCAGCCGCTCGCGATCGGAGCGGCCGAGTTCGCGGGTGAGCTGGTGGACGATCGAGGAGACGACGACGATGGTGGCCGCCGGCAGCAACCAGGTGCCGAGCTGGCTGGTGACGAAGCGCCCGTCGGCGAGGGCCACGCGCGAGCCGACGAGGGCGAGCACGGCGAGCGCGGTCTGAAACGCCGCCTGGCGAAGGCCGAAGTAGACCGCATAGGGCGTGACCCAGAGGAAGAAGAAGGTGAAGCCCGTCGTCGGTGAGCCCGAGAACACGCAGCCCGCCGTGGCCAGCAGCGTGCCGAGGGTGACGATCGCCTTGAGGACCCAGATCGGCGCGAAGTCGAGCGCGCCGCGGCGCATCCAGATGCCCAGCACCTGCGCCAGCACGCAGATGCCCAGGAGCGGCAGGGTCTGGCCGGCGGCGTGCGGCAGCAGCAGCCACAGCACCCCCAGGGTCCCTTCGGTGAGGAAGAGCATGCCGAGCGACCGCGCGATGTGCCGGCGATTGGGCGTGGGATCCAAAGGATCCACGAGTACGCGGGACGAGCCCCCCATGTCCTAAGGGTGCTCATCGGGACTTCGGGCGCCGGACTTGAGCCGGGAACGTACGATCCGACCTACGCCCGGGTAGCCCAATTGGTAGAGGCCGCGACCTTAAAAGTCGCTGCTCGCAAGAGCGTGGGGGTTCGAGTCCCTCCCCGGGCATTCTCACGCACCTCTCACACGACGACCGACGACCGCGGGCTACCCTGTAGGAGTCGCAACCTCAGGGGCTCGCCCGTGTTCTTCGCCGCGAGCCCCTTCTTCACGCGTGGAAGCCTCAACCCTCAAACACGTCACCGCCGAAGGCCTTCGCGGCCCGACGCCCCTGCTTCGGATCCAGTCCGACGAGCGGCTCGTCGCCCTGACCCGGCGCGGCAACCAGGCCGCCTACGAGGCGCTCGTGGGGCGCTACCAGTCGCGGCTGCTCGCCTTCTGCCGGCACATGCTCGGCTCGCGCGAGGACGCCGAGGACGTGCTGCAGGAGGTCTTCGCAGCCGCCTTCAACGCGATGATCGCCGACGAGCGCCCGCTCAACGTGCGCCCGTGGCTGTACCGCATCGCGCGCAACCGCTCGCTGAACCACCTGCGCCGCGTGCAGGCCATCGGCGTGGACTCGATGGACGTCCACCTGTCCGAGAACGGCGCCTCGGCGGCGGACAAGGTCCACCGCCGCGAGGAGTTCCGCCTGCTGGTGGAGGACGTGCAGGGGTTGCCCGAGACGCAGCGCACGGCGCTGCTGCTGCGCGAGATCGACGCGCTCAGCTACGACCAGATCGCCGAGGCGATGGAGACCACCATCCCCAGCGTCAAGTCGCTGCTCGTGCGCGCGCGCGTGTCGCTGGCCGAGTCCGCCGAGGCCCGCCACCTGACGTGCGAGGAGGTGCGCGACGAGCTGGGCGAGGTGGCCGAGGGCCTGCACCGCATGACCGCGCCCGTGCGCCGGCATCTGCGCCAGTGCGACCGCTGTGCCGCGTTCCGCAAGCAGCTGCGCCAGACCAACCGCGCGCTGGCCGCCGTCTTCCCGGTCGGGCCGCTGCTGCTGCTCAAGAAGCTCGTGCTCGCCCACCTCGGCACCACGGCCAGCGCGGGCGGCAGCGCCGCGGCCGCCGGGGCCGGGGCGACCGCCGCCGGCGCCGGCGCCGGCAGTGTGCTGTCCGCCGGCGTCGCTTCGGTGGCCTCCAAGGCCGCCGCCGGGCTGGCCGCTGCCGCCATCGTCACCGCCGGCGCGGTCGAGGTCGACCACGCCGCCCAGCGCCGCCCCGCCACCCGTCATGCGGCCGTCGCCGCCGTCGCCACCGTGCCCGCCTCGCCGCACGTGGTCGCCTCGCAGCCACAGCCCGCCGCCGCCCCGGTCGCGCCGGTCCGCCGAGCGGCCGCGAAGCCCGAGAAGGCCAAGGCCGACAAGCCGAAGGACGCCCAGGGCGCGACCAAGCGCGACGCGGCGGCCAAGCCGGCGACGACGCCGACGCCGACGCCGACCCCGACGCCGGCCGCCGCCCCGCCGCCCCAGCAGGCCTCGGCGACGACGACGCTGCCGGCACAGAGCCCCGGCGTCGTCGTGACCTCCGGCGACCCCGACCAGCAGGCCTCGCCGCCGCCTGCGGCCCCGGCCCCGGCCGCCGACCCGGTGGTCGCCACGACCCCGCCGCCCCCGCCGCCCCCGGCGGCCGACGCGCCGCCCTCCGGCCCCGCCGACGGTGCGCCGCCCGTCGCCGACGATCCGCAGCCGGGCGCCGACGCACCGCCGCCGCCGCCGCCGGCCGACCCGGCCCCCTAGCCCACGCGATCGCCCAGCGCCGCCTCGGGCGCGGGCGCGAGCAGCAGGACCGTGCCGTCGGCCGTGTAGGTCCCGAGGACCAGGCACTCCGAGCGCACGGGGCCGATCTGCTTGGGCGGGAAGTTCACCACGGCGACGACGAGGCGTCCGACGAGCTCGTCGCGCGGGTAGTTGGTGATCTGCGCCGACGAGCGCCGCATGCCGATCTCCTCGCCGAAGTCGACGCGCAGCTTCCACGCCGGCCTGCGCGCCTCGGGGAAGTCCTCGACCTCGACGATGCGCCCGACGCGCATGTCGACGCGCATGAACTCGTCCCAGCCGAGGTCGGTGGTCAAGGCCGCTGGGTGCCGAAGCGCAGCGAGCGCAACGGCGTCTTGAGCGGGCCGTTGGCCGCCACCGCGTCGGCCTTGGGGGTCGCGGGCGAGCGCTCGGAGAGCATGGTGATGTCGAGGCCCTCGCGCGGCGGCGGGTCGGGCGCCACCACCAGCAGCACGCGCTTGCCGTACGTCGTGTGGCCGCCGACGCGAGCCTGGAAGACGATCTGGTAGCCGGGCTGCTTGTTGATGTTCACGCGCCCGTCGCCGCGCCAGAGGAAGCCCGGATAGGTGGCGCTCATCTGCTGGATGAGGCGCGCGGACAGCAGTGTGAGGGCCGCGCTGACATCGCCCTTGTAGGGCGCCAGGCGCAGCGGGCGCACGGCGAACGACTGCGCCGCCCCGGCCCGCGAGCGCAGCCGCAACATCTCGCCGTCCCGCGGGGCGGCGCGCTGCAGCGCGTCGGTGTGGATGAGGTTGAAGGCGACCGGCTGGCGGACGACGACGCTCGCCCGCCCGGGGGTGCCGCGCAGGAAGGCCAGCCACACGAGCACCAGCAGGACGACAGCGCCGGCGGCCGCCAGGATGCGCCACACCGTGCGCGGCGGGACGTGCAGACGCGCCCCGACGAGCTCGGGCAACGTCGGGCCGAACTCCTCGCGCACGACGGACATGGCCAGCTCAGGTTAGCCGCGGCGCTCAGGCGACGGCCGCGAGGCCGATGACCTTCAGCCGGCGCTCGAGCGCCTGCAGGGCGAAGGCGCGCGTCTCCTCGACCGAGGCGCCGAAGAGGACGACGTCGTCGGGAACGTCCGCGGGAACCCACTTCGGGCGCAGCACGCCCTCGGCGATCGGCCCGGCCTCGATCAGCGCGCGCTGGATCGCCGCGCCGTAGCGCGGGTCCTCGCGAGCCATGTCGCGCAGGAAGCGCGCCCCGAAGGCCACGTGGCGGTGCTCGTCGCGCGCGACATTGGTGAAGCCCTCCACGAAGCCGGGCAGCGTGCCGGCCTTCTCGTTGAAGTCGATGATGAAGTGCTGGCCGGTGAGGGCGAGCATCCCCTCGGCGATCATGTGGTAGATCGTGATCGCCTCGACGAGCGCCTCGCGATCCTCGGGCTCGACGGCCAGCCGGTCCACGTGGCGGCGCAGCAGCTCGTCGAAGAGGACGGTGAACTCGGGGTTGAGGTGGGCGCTGGTCTCCGCCAGGCGCGCCTGCAGGCCGTCGGCCTCGAGCACGCCGACCTCGGTGTAGAAGCGGTCGAAGAAGGCGACGTGGCGCGCCTCGTCGGCGATCTGCGTGCACAGGAAGATGCGCATGTCCTCGTCGGGGACCGCGCGCATGATCGGGCCGAGCTCCGCCGCCACCCGCTGCTCGCCGACGAAGAACGAGCTCAGCCCGTACATCCGGGCCTGGCGCTCCTCGGCGTCGATGCGCTCGTGCCAGTCGATTCGGTCCTGGGTGAAGTCGAGATCCTGCACCGCCCAGTGCTGGCGCTCCCAGAGCTCGTAGAGCTCGCGGTAGCTCAGCAGGTTGGCCTCGCCGCGGTCGGCCGACTCCTGCAGGGCGGGATCGCTCGTGGCGCGGAAGTCGACGCGGTCGGTCCTGAGCGGGGAGGGCTCGGTCATGGGCGCGAGCCTAGCGCGCGACTGGCTGGCCGGCCAACTAGAAGGGTTTGCGCGACACTGAGCGGCATGGATCTCCCCACGCTGCGCGGCGAGCGCCTGGTCCTGCGCCCGCTGGTCGAGGAGGACCTCGACGCCCTGCTGGCCATCCTCGCCGAGCCCGACGTCGCGGTGTGGTGGGGCCCGCAGGCCGAGCAGCCCGACCGCGAGGAGCTGCTGGGGCCCGAGGCGCGCTTCGCCATCGTCGTCGACGGCGCGGTGGCCGGCTGGCTGGCCTGCGAGGAGAACACCGACCCGATGTACCGCTCCGTCGGACTGGACATCTTCCTCGCCACGCCGCTGCGCGGCCGCGGCCTCGGGCGCGAGGCGCTGCGCCTGGCCATCGCCCACTACCTCGACCGCGGCCACCATCGCTTCACCATCGACCCCGCCGCGCACAACGAGCGCGCGATCCGCACCTACGCGGCCGTCGGCTTCAAGCCCGTCGGGCGCCTGCGCGACTACGAGCTCGGCGCCGACGGCACCTGGCACGACGGCCTGCTCATGGACCTGCTGGCCGACGAGTTCGTCGCCTAGGACCCGATCGAGAACATCGACTCGAGGTCATGGCGCGAGAACACCTCGAAGGCGACCATCGTCTGGGTGCGGCTGACACCGGGGAGCTTGAGCAGCCCCCCGGTGACCACGTCGGCCAGCATCTCGTGGCGCGGCACGCGCACGATGGCCACGAAGTCCCACTCGCCGGTCACCGAGTAGGCCTCCGCGACGCCGTCGAGGTCGGCGAGGGCGCCCCCGAGCGACGACATCGCGTCGCGCTCGGCCTCGATGAGCACCACGGCGGTGGTCATGTCGTATGCGCCTGCCCCGGATCGAGCACGATGACCTCCGCGAAGCCCGCGCCCTGGACGTCGGACTTGAACGCCTGCGCGTCGGTCTCGATGGGCGGGAAGGTGTTGTAGTGGCAGGGGATGATCTGGTCGGCACCCAACAGCTCGGCGGCGCCCACGGCGTCGAAGCGGTCCATCGTGTAGTGCCCGCCGATGCACACGAGCGCGACGTCGAGATGCCCGCGGCGCTTGGGCAGCGCGAGATCGCTGAACAGGGCGGTGTCGCCGAGGTGATAGATGCGCTTGTCGCCGAACTCGACGACCAGGCCCGCCGGCGTGTTGACCAATCCGCTCGGCGTCGTCGACGTGTGCCAGGCGGGGGTCAGGCGCACCGAGCCCCAGTCGAACTCGATCGTGCCCCCGAGGTTGGGGTCGAACGTGTCCACGCCCTGCCCGCCGATCTCTCCCGCGAGCTCGGTGATCGCGACGACCGGCGCCCCGGTGCGCTTGGCGATGGCCACCGCGTCGCCGAGGTGGTCCATGTGGCCGTGGGTGACGAGGATCGTGTCCGCGGCGACCTCGTCGGCCGAGACCGCGGCCTGCGGATTGCCGGTCAGGAACGGGTCGATGAGCACGGTCTTGCCGTCGTGCTCCAGCGCGAAGGCCGCGTGACCGAGGAAGCGGATGTCCATCAGCGTTCGTCTCCTGTCTCGTTGGATCGCATGAGCTCGTGAGCGAGCTCGAGCCCGACCGCGACGCCGACGAGCATCCCCAGACGGGTCTCCTCGGCGACCAGCGTGCGCACCGCGCGCAGGCGCTCCTCGGGGTCCTCGGATGATGCGGCCTGGCTGAGCAGCGCCTCATGGGCGCCACTGAACCAGCCACCCTCGGCCAGCGCCTCGTTGAGCACGTGCTGCAGGCCGGGGGCCGCGTGGGTCACGATCTCCTGGGCGTGGGCGAATCGCTCCGGAGCGCCCAGCGCCGCCACCGCGGCGTCCACCTCCTCCGCGCTGTATCGCCGGTCGGGCATCGGCCCTGGAGGGTATTGGTCAGGCCGTGCGGGCGCGGGCCAGCAGCAGGCCGACCAGCAGCCCCGCCGCGCCGCCCGCGAACCCGGCGATGGCGCTCGCGTCGGTCACGGCCAGGGGCATGAGCAGCAGTACCGCGGCGAACACCGCCGTGCCCAGCAGATCGCCCTCGTACTCCTCGCCGCGGCGGCGCGCGATCAGATCGGGCACCGCCCATGCGCACAGCAGCCCGAGCGCGGCGCCGTTGCCGCCCACGGCGAACGGCGTGGGGTCGACGGCCACGGTCAGGGCGATGCCGCCCATCCCGCACAGCACGAAGATGGCGATCACCACGATCGGCCCGTGGCGGCGCTCGAGCAGCCATCCGAACACCGCGATCGCCGTGACGGCCACCAGCTCGTACCAGACGCTCGTGTACAGGAAGGGCGAGACCGCCACCCGCCACCACTCGCTGTGGACCGGCCCGAAGACGGCGACGTCGACCACGGAGATCGGGAAGAGCAGCAGGTAGCCGAACAGCGAGAGCACGACCAGCACCAGCGTCGCGTAGGGCCGGGCGGTGATGTCCCCGCGGATGCCGGGGATCTCGTTGGAGCGAAAGCGCGAGAGCCGCGGCGCGCTGGGCTTGCGGGCCTTGCGAGCCTTGCGCGGCTCGGACACGGTGCCGTCGCGCTCGATCTTGGGCGCGCGCTTGCGCAGCCGGTTGCCGCAGTAGGGACACTCGGTGATATACGGGCTGACCTCGTTGCCGCAGTTCTTGCAGACCACGTTGAGATCGGGCATCTGTGCCATGGCTGCCCCGATTCTAGGCCCGTCCGCGCGTATGCTCTCAATCGCTGCAGTCCTCGACCGATGAACGAGTGTGGTGGCACCCCGTCCCGCAGACTTCCAGTCCGTGAACCTTCACGTGCGCAATGCGCGGTTCTCCGCGCGGGTTGTGCACGTGCAGGGGACCGAGACGACGCTCGCCGTGCCCCGCGGCGTGCCCGCCGCTGCACGCCCTCTGCCGGCCGACGCCGAGATGAGCTTCGAGCACGATCGCCAGATCGTGATGCTCTCCGGAACGCTGCTGGGCGGCGACGACGTCAGCGCCCGCTTTCGCATCGATGACGCCATCGCACCGCGCGAGCTGCGCCGCTTCGTGCGTCTGAACTGCTCGCTTCCCATCCTCGTCACCCCGTTGAACGACGACGGGAGCGAGGCCGGCGCGGCGGAGACGATGCAGACCGTCGACATCAGCGCCGGCGGCGTGCTGCTGGACCGCAAGGACCTGTCGGGCGCCGTCCGCGTCGAGCTCGATCTGCCCGGTGGCCACGGAAGCGTGACCGCCAACGGGCGCATCGTGCGCAACGTGGCCGACGGCAGCGGCGTGAGCTTCGACGCCATCGACGCCGAGACCCAGCAGACGCTGGACGGCTTCGTGCTCGGCGTGCGCCACCAGCTCGCGCAGCGCTTCGCCCAGGCCTAGACCGGCGCGGGCGCCGTCCCCTCGACGATCTCCGCCATGACCTCGCGCAGGTCGTGGTTGGCCTCGTAGACCACCATCTGGCGCTGGGCGCCGTTGCCGCGCGCGAGCAGATCCTCGATCGCCTCGAGCTCGGAGGCCGAGCCGAGGTCCTGGGCGTGCTCGCGCAGGCGGTCCAGCAGGCGGCGGGCCAGCGCCTTGGTCGCCACGCGCTCGCTGGAGGGCAGGTCGACGAGCTCGCCCTCGAGCCCGTGCCGGGCCGCCAGCCACTTGTTCTCGTCGAGCATCTGCCAGGGATACACGCCGAGCGCGCCACCGGCGTCGAAGTGCTCGCAGAGCTCCTTGACCATCGCCTGCACGAGCGCGGCCAGCGCGAGCGTGTGCTCCACGCGCGTCTGCGAGTCGCACACCCGCACCTCGACCGTGCCGAACTTCGGGTGCGGCCGCACGTCGTACCAGAGCCACGTGTAGTCCTCCATGACCCCCGACTCGACCATGAAGGCGATCTCGCTCTCGTAGTGCGCCCAGTCGCGGTACTGCGGCGGGATGCCGACCCGCGGGAAGGTGCGGAAGATCGGGGTGCGGCTGGAGAGCAGCCCTGTCGCGTCGGCGCGCCAGAAGGGGGAGTTGGCGCTCAGCGCCAGCAGCACCGCCAGGTGCACCCGCATGCCGTTGGCCACGTGGATGGCCTTGTCGGCGTCATCGACGGCGACGTGGACGTGCATGCCGAAGATGAGCTCCTGGCGCGCCACGAAGCGCAGGGCGGTGACCAGCTCGCGGTAGCGCGGGCGCGCGACGATCCGCTGGTCCTCCCACATCGCGAACGGGTGGGTGCCCGCCGAGCCGATGGTCAGGCCGCGCCCCGCCGCGGTGCTGCGCACCTGGGCGCGCAGCCGGCGCAGCTGCTCGCCGGCCTGCGCGGTGTCGGGCGCCGGGTGGGTCGAGATCTCCAGCACCGACTCCATCAGCTCGGGCTTGATCTCGCCGTCCTCGGCGTCTTCCAGCAGGGACTCGATCGCGTTCACGAGGCCGTAGCTCTCGGCGTCCACGATCATGAGCTCCTCCTCGATGCCGATCGTGTAGCTCGGCCCGTGGAAGTTGTGCTCCATTGCGCGGCAGCGTACCCACGCCTCGCGATGCAGCGGCTTAGACTCCGGGTAGGCGCACAAGAAGACTTCGAAAAGGGGGACCACCATGGCCCTGGGTTACGACGGCAAGCTGTACATCCTGGCGTTCGATCACCGCGGCTCGTTTCAGAAGAAGATGTTCGGCATCGAGGGCGATCCCACGCCCGAGGAGACCGAGCGCATCACCGACGCCAAGCACCTCATCTACGAGGGCATGGTCAAGGCGACGGAGAGCGGCTCAGTGGCCGGCGACCAGGTCGGAGTGCTCGTCGACGAGCAGTTCGGCGGGACGGTGCCACAGGAGGCCAAGGACAAGGGCCTATCGCTCGCGATGCCGGTCGAGAAGTCCGGCCAGAACGAGTTCGACTTCCAGTACGGCGACGACTTCGGCGCGCACATCGAGTCGTTCGATCCCGATGCCTCGAAGGTCCTCGTCCGCTACAACCCCGACGACGACCCCGAGCTCAACCAGCGCCAGCTCGAGCGCCTCAAGCGCCTCGCCGACTGGCTGCACGAGAACGACCGCAAGTTCCTCTTCGAGCTGCTGGTGCCCGCCACCGACGACCAGCTCGCCTCGGTCGGTGGCGACACCGACCGCTACGACGCCGAGCTGCGCCCCGAGCTCATGCGCCGTGCGATCGTCGAGACCCAGGACTTCGGCTGCGAGGTCGACATCTGGAAGATCGAGGGCGTCGACGCCCGCGAGGACGCCGAGATGCTCGCCCGCCAGACGCGCGTCGGCGAGGGCCGCGAGGGCGTCGTCTGCGTCCTCCTGGGCCGCGGCGCCAGCGACGACAAGGTCGACCAATGGCTGCGCGCGGCGGCGCCGGTGGAGGGCTTCGTCGGCTTCGCGATCGGCCGCTCGATCTGGTGGGACGCGCTGAAGGGCTTCCTCGACGGCTCGCTGGAGCGCGAGGCCGCGGCGGCGCAGATCGCCGAGAACTACCTGCGCTTCATCCGCGTCTACGAGGAGCAGGAGACGGCGGTCGCCTGAGTCTGCGGACGGTCGTCCGCGTGGCGCCGGCGGCGCTGCGCGGCGGCCGCGCGGCGCGTGCGGCCGCGCGGTCTTCCGCGCTGCGCCGGCGTGCCGGCGCGACGCAAATTGCTCACCGAGGGGAACCGAGGTGGGGGCCGTCGGAACGCGGGCGGCTTGCGCAAACGTGTGCGGCTTGTGCGCAAGACCGCGCACCTTTCGTAACACCCTCGTTGATGCCCGGAACGGGTGGGCGCTTTGACTCCCGGTATCCGGGAGCTGGAGCGCCCACCCCCTGCGGGTAGAGGCGAGACGTGTTGCGAAACGCACCCGAAGTGGGCCGGGACAACCCTCCCTCGGTGAGCAGTTGGCTACGCGGCGCCGCGGGCGCTCCCGGACTAGGGCCAGGGGCTCTCGCCCGCGGCAACTCGTAGACGGTGCCCCCGATTCGCCGCGAGCCGATCGCCTAACCCACGCGCGCCTGGCCCGCCGGTAGCCCTCGGCGTGGTCCCCGCCGTAGGTCGTAGGTGGCGGTGAGTAGGTTGAAGCGGCGCCTGCCGCGCGACCTAGAGCGTGCCGATGCGCTTCGGCGGCCAGTAGGTGGCGAAGGCGTTGCCGATGACCCAGCTGTTCGGCACCGGGCCCCAGAAGCGGCTGTCGTCGGATTGGCCACGGTTGTCGCCCATGCAGAACACGTAGCCGGCCGGCACGGTGATCGAGCGCGGCAGGTCGCACCCCTGCCCACCGGCGCACGGGGCGATGAACGGCTCGCTCTGCAGCTTCCCGTTGCGCACGACGTGCCCGTCGCGCACGGCGATGCGATCGCCGCCCACCCCGACGACGCGCTTGATGAAGGTCTGCGTGGATTGCTCGGGGGTCGGGCGGGGACAGGGCTGGCCGTCGGCCTGCGGCGCGCCGCAGCGCGGCGGGCTCTCGTCGGCACCCGCCGGCGGGTGGAAGGTGATGATGTCGCCGACCTTGGGGTCGGAGCCCAAGCGATGGCTCAGGCGGTTGACGAGCACCCGCTGGCCGATGTCGAGCGTCGGCTCCATGGAGCCGCTGGGGATCCGGTAGGGCTTGATCAGCAGCCACTGGACCGCGAGCGCGATGGCCAACGCGGTGATCACGATCACGATCAACTCGGTGACCTGACCGCCGGGCAGGTCCTTCAGTCGCGGTCGCTTGCGCTGTGTGTCGGTCATGGGCAGCACGGCATCATCCCAGTGCAGCGTTCGCAACGATTCGCACCGTGCGGCGCCTCCTGACCCCCAAGCGGTCGTACGGTGCTCGAGATGCGCCGAATCGCTCCCTTCGCCCTCCTGCTCGCGGCCGCCGTGGCGGTGCTCGTCACGCGCGGCGGCGGGCATCCGCACGCGACGACCTTCGGGCGGGCGCGGGTGCTGCGCGTGGTCGACGGAGACACCATCCGCGTGCGCCTCGACGGCCACACCGAGCGCGTGCGCTACATCGGCGTGGACACGCCCGAGTCGGTCAAGCCGGGCACGCCCGTGCAGTGCTTCGCCAAGCGCGCGGCGGCCGCCAACGCCGCGCTGGTGGCCGGGCGCAGCGTGCGCCTCGTGGGCGATGTCGAGCAGCGCGATCGTTACGGGCGGCTGCTGGCCTACGTCTACCGCGAGCCCGACGGCGCGTTCGTCAACGCGCAACTGGTGCGCGACGGCTACGCGCGCACCCTGACCATCGCGCCCAACGTGGCGCATGCGCGCCAGTTCGCGCAGCTCGCGCGGACGGCGCGCGCGAGCGGCCGAGGCCTGTGGACCGCGTGTTCGATCGGGTAGCCTCCTGGTGCCGCCAATGGCCTCTACCAAGTTGCAACAGAGCCTCGCGGCCTTCGAGCGAGCATTCGTGGAGGAGGCCGAGGCCGACAGGCTGCGCCGTGAGCGGATCTACCGTGAGGCCGAGCAGCGCCTGGACACGCGCCGGCGCGATCGGGTGCACAAGCGCGGGTCGATGCGCTTCGTGCTGCTCGTGCTCGTCCTGCTCGCCACGGCGGCGCTGGTGACGGTGGCGATGTTCAAGACGCTCTACGTGGTGATGGGCTAACTCGCGGGGCCGGGCGATGCTGCTCGTCGAGGAGCTCGCCGCGCGCGGATGGCCGGCCGCGGAGTCGGTGCGCGCCGAGGGCTGGCTGCTGCGCCACACGCCGTCGCTCACGCGCCGGCGCTCGAACTCGGCGCTCCCGGTCGCCGGCGCCGGCCCCGACCCGGCGCTGGTCGAGGACTTCTACGCGCGCCGCGGAGCGCGCGCGCTCGTGCAGGTGTCTCCCACCGAGGCATGGACGAGCCTCGATGCCGCGCTGGCCGCACGGGACTGGTCCAGCGAGGGGCCGACCGACGTCCTCGCCGCCGACAGCGCCACGGTGCTTGCACGCACGACGCCGGGCGACGTCGCGCTCACGGCGCGACCCGACGCGGACTGGGTGGCGGCCTGGGCGGCCTGCGAGGCACGTCCCGACGCCGACGTGCACGCGCGCGAGGTGCTGGGGCGCATCGAGCCGGCCACCGCCTATGCCCTCGCAGGCGACGGCCTGGGCGTCGGCCTGGCCGTATGCGAACGCGGGTGGGCCGGGCTGTTCTGCGTGGCCACGGCGATGAGCGCACGCCGCCGTGGCATCGCGCGCACCGTGGTGCACGCGCTGACGGGCTGGGCCGCCGGGCGCGGCGCGCAGCGGATCTATCTACAGGTCGAGAGCGACAACGCCGCCGCGCACGCGCTCTACGCCGGCGCGGGCTTCGGGCGCTCCCACGGCTATCACTACCGTGTCGCCCCGCGGGCCGTCTAGGGCTCGCGCAGCTTGCGCAGTGCCTGGTCGACCTCGGCCCGCACGTTGGAGCCGGCCATCTCCTTGGCGCGCTCCTGCTGGATCTCGAGGTAGACCTCCTTGCGGAACACGGGGATGTCCCGGGGAGCCTGGATGCCGACCCGAACCTTCTCGCCCATGATCGAGAGAACGGACACCTCGATGTCATCTCCGATCATGATGCTTTGATTCGACTTCCGGGTCAGGACCAGCATGTGGGGACCTCCCTGCCTCGCTGGGGATCGGGTCACCTTAACAACGGTTCAGGCGGGCGCGCAAGCGACAGGCGTATAGCAAGCGCATTTGCATAGACTCCCGCGCCAGAGACATGGCACGACGCTCATTGCGACCACACCTCAACCAGATCCGCGGCTGGGTCCGCCAGGGTCGTACCGACGCCTGGATCGCTCATCAGCTCGAGGTCACCGTCCAGCAGATCGAGGCGTTCAAGAAGGAGAACGACCTCGTGCCGGACGGCGAGGCCGACGGCGCGCTGGCTCCCGGCGCCGGCGGCGGCGACTTCGACGACGAGATCGACCTGCGCGCCGAGGACGACGCGCTCATCGCCGCCGAGCTCGAAGCCGCCGAGGCGGCGCGCGCCGAGGAGGAGGCCCGCCGCGCGGAGGAGGAGGCCGCTGCGGCCGCCGCGGCCGCGGAGGCCGGCGGCGACGATGACGACGAGGACGAGGACGAGGACGACGAGGACTCGGGCAAGAAGCGTCGTCGCGGTCGCCGCGGCGGACGCGGCCGCCGCAAGGGCAGCGCGCGCGAGCTCGAGGGGACGTTCGACCACGGCGAGGAGGGCTACGGGCTGTGGCTCGACCCCGCCGTCGAGGACAACCCCGTCTACGCCGAGCACTGGGCCGGCCACCGGCCGGTCAGCGTCACGATCGAGGAGAACCAGATCGTGATCCGCCGCGCCGGCGACGACGAAGACGACGACTGAGGCCGGCCGCTAGGCGGCGCCGAAGCGCGCGCGCACCCACTCCGACAGGAACGGCTCGGCGATCCGCACGTCGCCGCGCTCGTTGACCACCAGCTCCTGGCGCTCGAGCGCCGTCACCGCGCTTTGCACGGTCGAGGGCGAGGGCAGGTCGTGGCGGCGGCGGTAGTCGGTGGTCAGGGCGCGGCCGGGCTCGGCGGCCAGGGCCTGCAGCAGCACGCGTTGCTGCGCCGACGCGTGGTCCCACACCGTCGCGAAGTGGGCGCTCTCCGAGCGCAGCACGCCGTCGAGCGCACCTTCGAGGCGCACGAGGTCGGCGGCCTCGCCCTCTGGCGTCAGCTGCCAGAGGAAGTAGCAGAGCTCCTGCGTGGCGTACGGATGGCCCCCCGTCGTGTGCAGCAGCGCGTCCAAGGCGTCGGGCTTGATGGTGCGGGCGGTCGCGCCGAAGCGCTCGACGATGTAGCGCCCGAAGGGCTCGGGCGCGATCACGCCCAGCTCGACGGGCTTGGCGCTGCGCCAGAACGGCTCGTTCTCGTCGCTGAACAGCCGGCGCATCATGTGGCGCTTGCTGCCGAGGTACACGTGCGCCACCTCGGGCTGGGCCTGGAAGACCGCGCGCATGAGCCGCGGCAGGTTCGGGTCGATGTCGACGACTTCCTGGAACTCGTCGAAGATCAGTGCCACGCGGCGCCCGCGCTCGGCGCCGAGCTCTCCCGGCAGCGCCAGCAGATGCTCGAGGGTGGCGCGCAGGTCCTCGGGGCGGTAGCCCGCGTCGAAGCCGAAGGACAGCTTGCCTGTGTCGGGGTCGACGTTGACCGTCGGCTTGACGCGCAGCGACCCGAAGATCCGCAGGCGGTCCAGCGCCTTCTCCTTCTTGGAGGCGACGTCCTCGTGGATGGTGCGCGCGAGCTTCTCGGCCAGCTTGGCCACCGTCGGCGTGGTCATGAGATCCACCGACGCCACGAGCACCTTGCGGCGCACGAGCTCCTGGGCCACCCGCCAGATCAACGACGACTTGCCATAGCGCCGCGGGGCGAACACGACGACGTCCTGGCCGTTGGTGACGTCGGCCCTGAGCTCGGCGATCTCGCGCTCGCGATTGGTGAAGGCCTCGTCGAGCGCCAGCGCGCCGAAGCGGAACGGGTTCGATGCGGACGCCACGCGTATAGCGTAGTGCGTACCGATCATTACCTCGATCTACGTTATTTAGATCTCGGTAATTGCCATCTCAATAAGCCCTATGGCCGGGGCTCGAGCCGTCGCCCGCCCGCGAAGTCGACCGCCTCGCGCACATAGCGCGCGAAGGCGGCATCGGCCACCGTGCGCATGTCCCATGCCCACGGCGCCCCCGGGGCCACGGCATAGGCCAGGTCCAGGCACCAGCCGGTGCCCCGGTCGTAGAGCTCGGCGAGCTCGTCGACGGTGAAGGCGCCGCCCAGGCGGCGGCGCAACTCGGCGTGGATGCGCGCGGTCACGCGCTCGAGAGCCGGGCGCTCGTGGGGCGCGGCATCGGCCAGGCGACGCTCGCCGGCGCGCCACTGGTAGATCGCGGTGTCAAAACTCACCGCGATCAGGCTAGCGAGCGCACCTCCCCGCCCAACCCGGCGACGAACGCATCCACCACGGCGGGGTCGAAATGGTCTCCCGCGTGGCTGGTGATCTCGGCGATCGCGTCCGGCTTGCTCCACGCCGGCTTGTACGGCCGCACGTGCGTGAGGGCGTCGTAGACGTCGGCCACCGCCACGATGCGCCCGGCCATCGGGATCTCCTCGCCGGCCAGACCGCCCGGATAGCCGCTGCCATCCCACCTCTCGTGGTGGGTCAGCGCGATCTCCTCGGCCACCTCGAGCAGCGCGAACGCGCTGCCGGTCAGCATCTGACCGCCGACGGTGGCGTGCGTCTTCATCTGCTCGAACTCCGCCTGGGTCAGCTTTCCCGGCTTGCACAGGATCGCGTCGGGGAGGGCGATCTTGCCGACGTCGTGCAGGGGCGCGGCGAGGCGGATCAGCCCCACGTCGAGCTCGGGCACGCCCAGGCGCTCGGCGATGGCGACCGACAGGTTGCCCACGCGGCGCGTGTGCTGGCCGGTGTCATCGTCACGGAACTCCGCGGCCGCGGCGAGGCGCGAGAGCATCTCGATGTTCAGCGCGGTGATCGAGGCCAGCGAGCTCTGGAGCTCCTCGGACTGCAGGAAGAGATGGACGAAGGCCGAGACCTTGGCGCGCAGCACCTCGGCGAGCACCGGCGTGAAGATGAAGTCCACCGCGCCGTTGGCGTACGCCGCAGCCGTCTCGGTCTCGTCGCGGCGGAACGCCGTGAGGAAGATGATCGGCGTGCTCTGTGACTGCGTGCGCCGGCGGATGAGCCTGGCCGTCTCGTAGCCATCCAGGACCGGCATGACCACGTCCATGAGGATGACGGCGAAGGTCTGGCGCTTGACGGCCTGCAGCGCCGCGCGCCCCGAGTCGGCCTCGACCACCTCGAGGCCCAGCGGCGCGAGCATCGCCCGCACCGCGAGGCGCTTGCCCGCGTTGTCGTCGACGACCAGCACGGCCGCCGGCGGCGCCGGCGAGACCACCGGCGCCTCGATCGGCACGGCCACCGCCATCAGCCGGGCACCACGGGCGGCGCTCCGGGCAGGTCCGCCGGCAGCCATTCGCCGAGGACGAGCAGCAGGCCGGCGGTGTCGACGGGCTTGGTGACGTAGGCGGTGGCGCCCGCGTCGATACAGCGCTGGCGCTCACCCGCCTCGGCAGAGGCGGTCACCGCGATGATCGGGAGCTGATCGGTCGGCGTCAGCTGGCGCATGGCCCGCATCGTCGCGTAGCCATCCATGATCGGCATCATGATGTCCATCAGGACGATGTCGATGTCGGGCGTCGCCTCGAGGATGTCGACGCCCTCCTGCCCGCTCTGTGTCGAGATGACCTCGACCTCGCATCGCTCGAGCAGCGAGGTGAGCGCGAAGACGTTGCGTATGTCGTCGTCGACCACCAGCGCCTTGCGGCCGATGAGGCCCGCGGCCGTCGGATGCGGGGTCAGGCTCGGCGCGTGCATCGCGGGTGCCGCGCGGGCCGCGGGAGCCGCCTGCACCGCGACCGCGCTGGCGGTGGCGTGACCGTTGGCGACGACCGGCGCCAGCGGGACGGCCGCTGCGGGCGGCGCAATCGACGCAGCCGGCACGGCCGACACCGTTGGCACCGCGGGCACGGCCGGCACCGTCGGCACCGGGGGCACGGCCGGCACCGTCGGCACCGTCGGCACCGTCGGCACCGCCGACGGGAGGTACACGGTGAAGGTGCTGCCCTCGCCGGGGGTGCTGCTGAGCGCGATCTCGCCGCCGAGCAGCCGCACCAGCTCGCGGCTGATCGACAGGCCCAGCCCCGTCCCGCCGTACTGGCGAGCCGTGGTGCCGTCGGCCTGCGCAAAGGCCTCGAACATGCGCGCCTGGAGGTCGGCGGAGATGCCGATCCCGGTGTCGGTGACCGTGAACGCCACAACCGAGGCCGCGCGCGCGAGCGTCTCGTTGGTCGGGCTCCAGCCGCGGTCCGCCACCGCCACGCGCACGCTCACCGCGCCGCTCTCGGTGAACTTGAACGCGTTCGACAGCAGGTTCTTCATCACCTGGCGCAGGCGTCCCGGGTCGGTGGCGATGCTCGACGGCAGCCCGGGCGCCAGCTCGACCGAGAAGGCCACGCCCTTGAGCTCGGCCACATGGTTGAAGTCGCGCTCCAGCCCGCCGCGCAGCTCGGCCATCGGCAGCTCGCTGATCTCGAGCGTCACCGTGCCCGACTCGACCTTCGCGAGATCGAGGATGTCGTCGAGCAGCCGCAGCAGGTCGGTGCCGGAGGAGTGGATGACGCTGGCGTACTGCACCTGCGTGTCGGTCAGGTTCGCGTCGTGGTTGCCCGCCAGCTCGCCCGCCAGGATCAGCAGGCTGTTGAGCGGCGTGCGCAGCTCGTGGGACATGTTCGAGAAGAACTCGGACTTGTACTTCGACGTGATCGCGAGCTGCTCGGCCTTCTCCTCGACCAGGCGCTTGGCGAGCTCGACCTCCTCGTTCTTGCGCTCGACCTCGATGTTCTGCTCGGCCAGGCGGCGGGCCTGGCGCTCGAGATCCTCGTTGGACCCGCGCAGCTCCTGCTGGCGCGACTGCAGCTCCTGCGCCTGGGACTGCGACTGCTTGAGCAGGTTCTCGGTGAGGGTGTTCGCCTCGATGGTGTTGAGCACCAGCCCGATGCTCTCGGTGAGCTGGTCGAGGAAGGCCTGGTGGGTGGGGCTGAAGCGGCTGAAGGAGGCCAGCTCCAGCACCGCGCGGACCGAGCCCTCGAAGAGGATCGGCAGCACGATGATGTTCAGCGGCGTCGACTCCCCCAGGCCGGAGTTGATCGTCACGTAGTCGCTGGGGACCTCGCTGAGCAGGATCCGCTGCTTCTCCTGCGCGCACTGTCCGACGAGGCCCTCGCCCAGGCGGAAGTGGTTGGCGAGGTGCTTGCGCTCCTTGTAGGCGTAGCCCGCCTGGTACATGAGCACCGGCTCGCCGCCGTCCTCGAGGCTGGCGAGCGTGTAGAAGACGCCGTGCTGCGCCGAGACGAGTGGCGCCAGCTCCGAGAGGATCATGCTCGAGACCGTCGCGAGGTCGCGCTGGCCCTGGAGCATGCGCGTGAAGCGCTCGAGGTTGGTCTTCAGCCAGTCCTGCTCGGTGTTCTGGCGCGTCGTCTCGCGCAGGTTGCGAATCATCTCGTTGAGCTTGTCCTTGAGGACGGCGACCTCGCCGCTGGCCTCCACCCCGACCTGCCGCGTGAGGTCGCCCTCGGTCACCGCCGTCGCCACGTCGGCGATCGCACGCACCTGGTTGGTGAGGTTGGCCGCGAGCTGGTTGACGTTGTCGGTGAGGTCCTTCCAGACGCCGGCGACCTCTGCCGACTGCGCCTGGCCGCCGAGCTTGCCCTCGACCCCGACCTCGCGCGCCACGCGCGTCACCTCGGAGGCGAAGCGGTTGAGCTGATCGACCATCGCGTTGACGGTGTTCTTGAGCTCGAGGAACTCGCCCTTGACGTCGGCGGAGATCTTCTTGCTCAGGTCGCCGTTGGCCACCGCGGTGGTCACCTCGGCGATGTTGCGCACCTGGCCGGTGAGGTTGCCCGCCATCAGGTTGACGTTGTCGGTCAGGTCCTTCCAGACGCCGCCGACCTCGATCGTGACAGCCGCCGCCTGGCCGAGCTTGCCCTCCGTGCCGACCTCACGCGCGACCCGCGTGACCTCGGAGATGAACCCGTTGAGCTGATCCACCATGTCGTTGATGGTGTTCTTGAGCTCGAGCATCTCGCCCTGGACGTCGGCGGTGACCTTCTTGCTCAGGTCGCCGCCGGCGACCGCGCCGATGACGCGCTGCATCTCGTTGCTCGGTCGAACGAGATCCTCGATCAGGCTGTTGACCGACTCGATGCAGTCCCCCCACACCTGGTCGGTCCCCTTGTACGAAACCCGCTGGGAGAGCTTGCCCTCCTTGCCCACGACGCGGCTGACCCGCGCGAGCTCCGTCTCCAGCGTCTGGTTGGCGGCGATGACGTCGTTGAGGCGATCGGCGATCTTGCCCGCGACGCCCGTCCATTCGACCGGCATGCGCACCGTGAAGTCGCCGCTCTTGACGTCGGACAACACGTTGAGCAGAACGGCCTCGTCGAGCATCACGGCGCCGTTTGGCTCCTGACCATCCATGGGCCCCCAACCTCCGTTCGTACTGCGTGCGTGCCGAAGTCACTTGGCCCGTCGAGGCAACCGTGCTGAAGAGGACCGTGTTGCGAGGAAGCGAAGAGGCGAAAACGACGTTATCAGCGGCCAGAAATCTGGACCGTTCGGCGCGTTTTACGGGCCTTTTGGCAGGTGCTTGACCACGTAGGACTTCTCGCCGGGGCGCACCATCCCCAGCCGGCGCGCCTCGCGCTCGAGCGCCGCGGGGTTGCGCAGCGCGTCGCGGCGGGCCCGCAGCTTGGTGTTCTCGTGCTTGAGCCTGGTGACCTCGGCACGGCGGTGCTTGGCCTCCTGGACCGTCGACCAGTACGAGCGCGCGGGCCCGACGTAGAGGAACAGCATGCCCAGCAGGACGACGAGCAGGGCCACGCGCGAGACGCGGTCCCAGCGGATCCCGCGTGCTCCGCCCGCCAAGACCCGCGGACGCGCCTTGGGGCGTGCGGCGGGGGCGCGACGGGGCGCGCGGACGGTACGGGCCGGGGCCATTGAGGTCGCCTTCGCGCAGAGCGCACCCGAATCCTGCCTGTGCAAGCGGACGTTCTAGGGCGGCGGAGGCAGCGCGGGAGGCTCGGGCCGCCCGCGCCTGGCGCGTCCGCGCTTGGTGATGACGTCCGTGCCGCCGAAGATCGAGATGCAGCGCACGTGCACCGTCGGCGCTCCCGGCGCCGCCTCCGCGCCGCCCAGCTTGAGCTTGTCGCCCCCGAAGAGCGCGAAGCTCGACAGCTCGACGTTGATGCCTTCGGGGACGATGACGTCCGAGCCGCCGAAGATCGAGACCACCGTGAGCCGCACGTCGGGCGCGACCAGCGTGGCCTCGCGCAGATCGAGGTCGGCGCCGCCGAAGATGTTCACCACGCGCACGCGCTCGGCCACGCGCCAGCGGCCCGCGCGGTCGCTGCCACCGAAGATGCTCAGCACGAAGCTAGTCGCGCGGCGCTCGGCCGGGGCGGCGTACACCGCGCCGCTGGGCTCTGGCAGGTCGGCGGTCAGCGGCTCGAGCTCGGCGCGCGTGGTGGCGGTGTAGGCGGCGTCGATGCGGTCGACGAGCTCCTCGACGTCGAGGCGCCCCTCGGCCGCGGCCTCGCGCAGATGCGCCACCGTGGCCTCGCGCTCGGAGTCCGACGCGCGCGTCACGAGCGGAAGGCCGACCGCCCCGGGAAGCTCGCGTCCGCGCCGAGCTGCTCCTCGATGCGCAGCAGCTGGTTGTACTTCGCCACGCGATCCGAGCGCGACGGCGCCCCGGTCTTGATCTGCCCGCAGCCGGTGGCCACGGCGAGATCGGCGATCGTCACGTCCTCGGTCTCCCCCGAGCGGTGCGACATGACGGCGCTGTAGCCCGCGTCGCGCGCCATCGCGATCGCCGCGAGCGTCTCGGTCAGCGTGCCGATCTGGTTGACCTTGACCAGGATCGAGTTGCCGACCCCGGAGTCGATGCCGCGGCGCAGGCGCTCGGTGTTGGTCACGAAGACGTCGTCGCCGACGAGCTGCAGGTGCGCGCCGAGACGCTCGGTCAGTGCCGCCCAGCCGTCCCAGTCCTCTTCGGCCATCCCGTCCTCGAGCGAGACGATCGGATAGCGGCCCACCAGGTCGGCCCAGTAGTCGGTCAGCTCGGCGGCGCTCAGGGTGCGGTTCTCGTGCTCCAGGACGTAGGCGCCGTCGGAGAAGATCTCGCTCACCGCCGGGTCCAGGGCGATGGCGACGTCGTCCCCCGGCGTGTAGCCGGCGGCCTCGATGCCCGCCACCAGCATCTGCAGCGCCTCCTCGTTGGAGCCGAGGTTGGGGGCGAAGCCGCCCTCGTCGCCCACCCCGCCGCCCAGGCCGCGGTCGTGCAGCGTCTTCTTCAGCGCGTGGAAGACCTCGGCACCCATGCGCAGGCATTCCGTGAAGTTCGGCGCGCCCAGCGGCACGACCATGAACTCCTGGAAATCGACCGAGTTGTCGGCGTGCGCGCCGCCGTTGAGGACGTTCATCATCGGCACCGGGAGCACGTGCGCCGCGTCGCCGCCGAGGTAGCGCCACAGGGGGAGCCCCTCCTCCGCCGCGGCCGCGTGCGCGGCCGCCAGCGACACGCCGAGGATCGCGTTGGCCCCGAGCCGGGACTTGTTGGGCGTGCCGTCCAGCTCGATCAGGGCGCGATCGAGCCCCTCCTGGTCGGTGGCGTCGCGGCCGTTGACGGCCTCGGCGATCTCGCCGTTGACGTTGCCCACCGCCTTGGTCACCCCCTTGCCGCCATAGGCGTCGGCGCCGTCGCGCAGCTCCGTGGCCTCGAACTCGCCGGTCGAGGCCCCGCTGGGCACGATCGTGCGCCCGGCCGCGCCCGAGCGCAGCACGAGCTCGACCTCCACCGTCGGATTGCCGCGACTGTCGAGGACCTGCCGGGCGTGGACCTTGTCGATCTGGCTCATTCGTTCAACCTCGCTTGGGCGTAGTAGGTCAGCTTGGCGTCGGGCGTCAGCTCGTTCCATGCGGCGCCGGCCTGCGCGGCCAGCTGCTCGGCCGCCTCCACGCGGCCGCGAAAGCGCATGCTCGCCGAGCGCAGGGCGAGCTCGGGGTCGACGTGGAGCTTGCGCGCCACGTTGACGGCGGCGAAGAGGACGTCGCCGACCTCGTGGAAGGCCGTGTCGCGATCGCCGCCCGCGGCCTCGAGCTCCTCGAGCTCGCCGGCCACGGCGTCATAGGGAACGCGATCGAAGTCGAAGCCCGAGGTGGCCGCGCGGCGCTGGACCTTGCGCGCGTGCAGCAGGGCCGGAAGGTTCTCGGGCACCTCGCCGAAGATCCCCTCCTCGCGCCCGGGCTCGGCGCGCTTGATCTCGTCCCAGTTGCGCAGCACTTCGCCGGCGGTCTGCGCCTCGACCTCGCCGAAGACGTGCGGATGGCGGCGGATGAGCTTCTGTCGCACGTGCTCGGCGACCTGCGCCATGTCGCCGGCCCCGCGCTCCTCGAGCAGCAGCGACAGGAAGTGCACCTGGAAGAGCACGTCGCCGAGCTCGTCGCGCAGCTTGGCGTCGTCGCCGGCGTTGGCGGCGTCGGCCAGCTCGTAGGCCTCCTCGACGGTGTGGGGCACGATCGAGCGCTCGTCCTGCTCGCGGTCCCACGGGCACTCGCGCCGCAGACGACGCGTGAGTTCGTCGAGACGGGCGACGGCGGCGGCGACGTCGGGCTCTGGCATCGCGCCGGAGCCTAGACGTCGCCGCCGCCGTGCGGCCCTACGGCGAGGTGGTGGTGGTGGGCTGCGGCTGCTCCTGCGCGCCGGTGGTCGACGCGGGCGCGGTCGTCGTCGCGGCCTTCGCCTTCGGCGCGTTCTTGCAGTCGTCGACGACGTAGCCCTTGCGGCAGTCGGTCGTCTTCTTGTAGCGGTTGCGGTAGTCGTCGCCGAACTTCTTCAGCGCGGCCTGCTGGTTCTGCGACGCGAGGATCTGCTTGATCGAGGTCTTCGACTCGTCGAGCGTCTGCTGCTTGGTCGGCGTGACCTTGGTCACCTCGAACACGTACCAGCCGAACTGCGTCTTGATCGGGCCGGTGAGCTTGCCCTTCTTGGCCGCGAAGATCGCCTTGTCGAAGGCGGGCTCCTGCTGGCCCTTGGCCACGCCGGGCAGGGCGCCGCTCTTGCTCTTGGAGGCCTGGTCGATCGAGTACTTCTTGGCGACCGCCTTCCAGGACTGCCCCGAGTCCAGCGCCTTCTGCGCCTGCTGGGCCTTCGCCTTCTGCTTGGTCAGCACGATGCGCAGGTCGCGGCGCTCGGGTGTGGAGAAGCGCGACTTGTTCTTGTTGTAGTAGGCCGCGATCTGGGCGTCGGTGACCTTGTCCTTGCCCTTGGTCACCTTCGCGGTGATCTGGTTCTGGAGCTCGCGGATGCGCTGCTGGTAGAGGACGTCCTCGTTGGTCAGGCCGGCGCCCTGCAGGAACTTCTCGTAGCTGCCCTTCTGGGCGAACTGCTGCTTCTTGATGTCGTCGATCTGCTTGACGATCGTCTTGTCGGCGACCTTGACCTTCAGCCGGTTCGCCTCCTGATCCAGCCAGGTGGAGCGGATCAGGAAGCCCAGGACCTGCGTCTTGAACATGTCATAGGACTGCTGACACTGGGTTTTGAGCTGGGCGTCGGTCGGCTCGGGCTGGCCCTTGGCCGGCTTGGCCGCGGTCTTCTTCTTGTCGGCGATGCACGCCTTGAAGTCGGGCGCGTCGGGCACCGTCGCGGTCTTGGCCGCCGCCGGGTTCGTCTGGCTGGCCTGGGAGATCGCGATGATCTTCATCCAGTGATCGAAGGTGTCGCGCTTGATCGTCTGATCGCCGACGGTGGCGACCGAGTTGCCTGGCATGCCGCCTCCGCAAGCGGAGACACCGAGGACTGCGGCCAGGAGCGCGGCCGCCACGGGAAGTGCGATTCGATTCTTCACAAACACCATTTCGAAGTCGGGGACGACTGAGGAACGGTCATGGTAGCCACCTGATGTCAGGCTGCTGTCAGGTTCCCCACGGGCGCCGTGACCGCCAGCAGCGCGTCCGCGGCGGCGACCACGATGCGAAAGCGCCCGTCGGCATCACGTGGCACGCGGAAGCTCACCTGGCTGCGGCCGGGCTCGTAGCGCGCCGCCGGTACACGTTCGAGTAGCTCGTCCGCCTGCTCAGGCGTGAGCTCCAGCGGCGTGGCCGCGAGCATCTCACCGTGGAAGGAGACCATCCGCGCGCCGGCGCGGCCGAACTTGATCCGCGCCTGCTGGAGCGCGATGAGGTTCTCCAGCGGCTCGGGCACCGGGCCGAAGCGATCCTCGAGCTCTTCGCGCAGCACGCCGAGGTCGGCGACGTCGCGAGCGGCGGCCACGCGCCGGTGCACGTCGACCTTGGCCTGCTCGTAGGGGACGTAGTCGGCGGGCACGTAGGCGTCGACGTTGACGTCCAGGCGCACGGGCTCGGGCTCGTCGTCGGCCGCCATCCCGTCCATCCCGCGCACCGCCTCGTCGAGCATCGCCAGGTAGAGCTCGAAGCCGAGGGCGGCGACGTGGCCGGACTGCTCGTCGCCGAGCAGGTTGCCGGCGCCGCGGATCTCGAGGTCGCGCATGGCGATCTTGAAGCCCGCGCCGAGCTCGGTGTAGTCGCTCAGCGCGCTCAGGCGCTTGGTCGCCTCCTCGGTCAGCGCGGCCGCGCTGGGGTAGAGCAGGTAGGCGTACGCGCGCTCGTGCGAGCGCCCGACGCGCCCGCGGATCTGGTAGAGCTGGGCGAGGCCGAAGATCTCGGCGCGCTCGACGATCAGCGTGTTGGCCTGCGGGATGTCGATGCCCGACTCGATGATGCTCGTGGCCACCAGGACGTCGGCCTCGCCGCGCAGGAAGCTCAGCATGCGCTGCTCGAGGAGCTTCTCGTCCATCTGGCCGTGGGCGACCTCGAAGCGCACGCCGGGACACAGCCCGCGCAGGCGCTCGGCCGTCTCGTCGATCGTCTCGACGCGGTTGTGGACGAAGAACGCCTGCCCGCCGCGCTCCTTCTCGCGCATGAGCGCCTGCTTGACGAGGGCCTCGTCGTATTCGCCCACGTAGGTCTTGACCGGCCGACGGCCCTCGGGCGGGGTCTCGATGACCGAGATGTCGCGCATTCCCGCCAGCGACATCTGCAGCGTGCGCGGAATCGGCGTGGCGCTCATGGCCATCACGTCGACCTTGAGCTTGAGCTGGCGCAGCAGCTCCTTCTGCTTGACGCCGAAGCGCTGCTCCTCGTCGACGACCATGAGCCCGATGTCCTTGCCGCGCAGGTCGCGGCCGAGCAGGCGATGGGTGCCGATGAGGATGTCGACGCGGCCGTCGTTGAAGCCCGCGATCGCCTCGCGCTGCTCCCTGGCCGAGCGGAAGCGGCTGACGTGCTCGATGGTGAACGGGTAGTCCTTCAGGCGCTCGGAGAAGGTCCCGAAGTGCTGCTGGGCGAGGATCGTCGTGGGCGCCAGCACCAGCACCTGCTTGCCGTCGTCGGCGGCCTTGAAGGCGGCGCGCAGGGCGACCTCGGTCTTGCCGTAGCCGACGTCGCCGCAGATCAGGCGATCCATGGGCTGCCCGCGCTCCATGTCGGCCTTGACGTGCTCGATCGCCTCGCGCTGGTCGGCGGTCTCCTGATAAGGGAAGCGCGCCTCGAACTCGCGCAGCCATTCGCCGTCCTCGGGAAACGCGTGCCCCGGACGGCGGCGGCGCTCGGCGTAGAGGTTGAGCAGCTCGCCGGCGAGCTCCTGCGCCGCGCGCCGGGCGCGTGCCTTCATCGCCTCCCACGCCTTGCCGCCGAGCTTGCTCAGCGGCGGGTGCGCGCCACCGGCGCCGACGTAGCGCGTGATCTTCGCCAGCTGGTCGACGGGCATGAAGACCCGGTCGGTGCCGGCGTACTCGAGCTCGAGGTAGTCACGGGTGACGCCCGCGACGGTCTTCGTGTCGAAGCCGGCGAAGCGGGCGATGCCGTGGTCCTCGTGGACGACGATGTCGCCCGTGCGCAGGTCGGCGAACGAGCGAAAGGCGCCGCGCCGGCCCTTCGGACGCTCCGGACGCTCGGCCCGGCGGCGGCGGAAGAGCCGGTGGTCGGGGATGACGGCCAGCTGCAGGCCGGCCGCGATGAAGCCGTCGCGCAGCGTCGCGCGCGAGAACTGCAGGCCATCGCCCCCGTCCCAGGAGGCGCGCATCCGCGCGAGGTTGTAGGCGGCGCGCTCGCCGTCGCCGCGGCGCGTCCACGTGACCACCGTGCGGTAGTCGGAGCGCACGAGCTTCTCGAGCTCGGGCTCGGCCTCCTTGAGGGAGCGTGCGGCGAGGTCGGCGGCCTGGGCGCGGAACTCGATGACCTGGTCGGAGGAGATCGAGCTCAGGCGCACGCTCGCGCGCGCGTCGAGCGCAGCGGCGATCTCCTCGGGCTTGACGTAGAGGTGGTGAGCGTCGTCGTCGTGGAAGGCGGCGCACACGTCCTGCCAGTGGTCGGCCAGCGCCGGCGCCACGTCCTCCTCGGCGGCGATGAGGATGGCCGCGTCGGCCGCCAGGTCCAGAAACGCCTCGAAGCGGTCGACGGGCAGCAGCTCGGCGACGTCGGGGCGATCCTCGGCGTCCTCGAGCGCGGCGATCTCCGCCAGCTCGCGGTGCTCGGGCGCGAGCTCGGCCGCGGGCGCGATCTCGATCTCCTCGGTCTCGCCGAGGCTGCGCTGCGTGAAGGTGGAGAAGTAGCGGATCGACTCGACCTCGATGTCGAAGAGGTCGATGCGCACCGCCCGGTCCTCGGTGGCCGGATAGAGGTCGAGGATCCCGCCGCGGACGGCGAACTGCCCGCGGTCGTCGACCTGGTCGACGCGCTCGTAGCCGGCGGCCACGAGCTGCAGGCCGACCTCGTCGAGGTCCAGCAGCTCGCCGACGCGGATGGTGAAGGAGTGCGGGCGCAGCGCCGGGTCGGGCACCTTCTCGCTCAGCGCGACCGCGCTGACCACGACGACCGGCGGCTCCTGACCGTCCACGCGCTCGGCCAGCAGAGCATCGAGCGCGGCGACCCGCAGGCCGACGAGGTGCGGCGGCGGCGCGAGGTGCGACTCGTAGGCGACGCCGCGGCTGGGGTAGAAGCGCACGGGCCGGGGCTCCAGCCACGCGCGCAGGTCGGCGGCGAGGTCGCGCGCCTGGCGGTCGTCGCCCGCCACCACCAGCGTGGGACGGTCGGCCGCCGCGCCGTCGGCCAGCGCGGCCACCAGGTAGGGCCGCATGGACTGCGAGACGAACGCGCGACCGCCATCGGCGATGAGCGCAGCGCCGTCGGGGTGCTCGGCGAGGCGTGTAAGGAGCGGTCTGAGAGCCATCAGGGCAGGCGAAGCGACCGCTCACGAGGGTCGCGCGGCCGTCGCGATTCACTCTAGCGAGCGGTCGGCCGCGGGTTACGCAGCGCAATAGAGGCGCTGCATCGCCGCGAAGGCGACGGCGTCTCCGTGGTCGTCTGCGGTGCGCCCGTTGAGGAGCAGGACGGCAACCCGCCGGCCGTCCCCGGAGACGTAGACGTTGCTCTCGAACCCGTCGCCGCCGCCGTTGTGGCCGTACACCGTCCCAGCGCACCCGCTGTCCTCGATGGCGGTCCCCAGCCCGTAGCGGGTGACCGATGACGGCCGCTTGAGCTGCGCCAGTTGCGCCGGGGCGAGGATCCGCCCGCCCATCAGCGCCTGCAGGAAGCGCGCCTCGTCGGCGGCGCCGGCCACCATGCCGCCGCCGGCGCCGAGCCCGAGCGTCCAACTGGTCGCGTCGGTGAGCCGCCAGCCGGCGGCGACGCGGTACCCGTGGGCATGGGGTCCGGCGATGCGAGGCCGCGGGTCATAGGCGGCGCTCGTCAGGCCCAACGGGGCGGCGATCCGCCGGCGCACCAGCGTGGCGAGGTCGGCGCCGCCGACGCGCTCGGCCACGAGCCCCGCGACGTCGTAGCCGATGTTCGAATAGTGGAAGGTCGTGCCGGGCGTGTACTCGAGCGGCAGACCGGCGGCGAAGTCGACCCACAGGCGCGAGGGGAAGGCGAAGCCGGGGTCCCTCTGAACCCGCCGAGCGACGCCGGCGATCCGGGCGCGCAGCGCCGGGTCGCGGAGCCGGCGCAGGTAGAGGGCCGGGATCTGCACGATGTCGTTGCTGTCGACCATCCCGCTCGTGTGATCCAGCAACCGTCGCACCGTGATCCGGTCCCCGTAGGGCAGCAGGCCCGGCAGCCACCGCGCGACGGTGTCGTCGAGGCCCATGCGGCCCTCGCCGACGAGGTCCAGGATCACCGTCGCCGTCCACAGCTTGCTCACGCTTTCCAGGCGCATCCTCGCGTCGGCGCGCATCGGCGCCCGAGTCGCGAGGTCCGCGACGCCGGCCGACCCCGCCCACGTCCCGTGCGGGCCCGAGACGTACGCGGTCACGCCGGGCGCCACGCGGCCGCGCCCGCTGACGAGGCCGTCGAGGACGCGCTGCAGGTCGGGACGCTGCGCCGGCGTCTCGTGGCGCGCGGTGAGCGCAAGTCCGGCGAGGAGCACGGCGGCGAGCGACGCCGCTGCCGCGATGAGCAGCACCAACCGGCGATGGCGACGGCGAAGCCCGAACATCTCGCCGGCACCGTCTCACCGCCGCCTCGCGGTGCCATCGGGGCTGACGACGACCGCGACTGCGGGAAACCACGGGCCGGCTAGGCGGCGGCGTCGATGTTCAGCCGCACGTAGTCGATCGTCACCGGCGGGCCGCCGAGGCGCTCGATGACCTCGTCGACGAACCGCGGGCGCAGCTCCTCGGGGAGGCGGCCGAGGTGGGCGCCGAGGTTGATCTCGGTCAGATAGGCGTGGGGATCGTCGGGCGTCACCCCGACCTCCTGCAGCCAGGCGCGGGCCTCCGCGAAGCCGGCGGCCCGCAGGCGCGTCTCGGTCTGCTCGGGCGCGGCGAAATTCCACGGGCCCTCCCAGCCGGCGAAGCTCGGCGCGTACGGCGCAAGCGCCATGACCTCGCGCGCCGCCGCGTGGACGCTTGCGATGTTGCCCTGACCGCCGCACTGCGCCACGAGCCGGCCGCCGTCGCGCAGGTGGGCGCGCAGGCGCGCGAAGAGCGCGTCGTGGTCGGCGATCCAGTGGAAGGTCGCGGTGGAGAGGATGGCGTCGGCCTGGACGCCGAGGTCGAAGGTGGCGAGGTCGGCCACGTGCAGCTCGGCGCCATCGCCCAGGCGCTTGCGCGCCGCCTCGATCATCGAGGCCGAGGCGTCGACGCCGACGACGCGCCCGCGCGGGAGCCGCGCGATGAGTGCCTCGGTCACGCGGCCCGAGCCGCAGCCGGCGTCGATGACCGTCTCGTCGCCCTGGAGCGCCAGGCGCTCGAGCACCTCGCGCCCCATGGCCTCCATCGGCGCCGAGAGGCGGTCGTACTCGGCGCCGCGCCAGGCGCGGACCTCGCTCACTTCCCGCCGCGCCCGAAGAGACGCGCGAAGAAGCGCACGACCCGCTCCCACAGCACCGAGAGCACGAGCCGGATGCCGTGCACCGGCTTGGCCGCCTGGGGCTGGACGGCGGGGCGCGGCGGCGGCGGCGGCGCGGCCGGCGGGGCCTGCGCGGCGGACGCCTCCGCGGCCGCGCCGCCGGCCGACGCGACGGCGGCGTCGGCCTCGGCCGGGGCCTCGACGGCGGGCGCGGGCTCCGCGGGCGCCTCCGGCGCCGGCTCGGACGTCAGCGTCGCCTGCAGGCACTGAGAGAAGTCGCGCATCATCCGCCGGGAGATGTCCTCGATCATCCCGCCGCGCCCGAAGCGCGCCAGGCGGCCGGTGATCGTGAAGTCGGTGATGACGTCGACCACCGTCTCGCCGCCCTCCTCGCGCAGGGTCGAGACGATCGACGCGTTGGCGCCGCCCTGGCCGCGCTTGTCGGTGCCCTTGGCGTGCATGGTCGCGCTGTGCGATGCCTCGTCGAGCGAATCCATCTTCAGCGAGCCCCGATACGACGCCGTGGTGGGGCCGAGCTTCACGGTGAAGTTGCCCTCATAGCTCCCGTCGGGGCCCTGGCCGGTGATCTCGGCGCCCGGCAGGCACGGTGCGATGCGCTCGACGTCGATGAGCGCATCCCACACCTGGTCGATCGGGGCGGCGACGGTGAACGACTGCTCGAGCTTCATGGGCGCAGAGCCTCCAGGTCCTGTGGGGTGTCGACGTCGCCGGGGTCGCACAGGTGCGCCGCCTCGAACGTCCTCACGGTGGCGTGGCCGAGCAGCTCACGTGCCCCGACGTCGCCGCGCAGCTGTGCCACCTGCGGCAGGATCGCACGCGCGAGCGCGACGGGGTGGCCCGCCACGCCGTCGTAGGTGGCGCGCACGGCCGCGGTGCCGGCCGGCGCGGACTCGGCGTGGTCCATGACGGCCGCGATGACCTGCGGCGTCACCCGCGGCTGGTCGCCGAGGGTCACGAGCACCCAGTCGCAGTCGCCCGCGGCCTCGACGCCGCAGCGCAGCGAGGCCGCCATGCCCTCCTGCCAGTCCGGGCACTCGACCGCCCGGGCGTCGCCGAAGTCGACGGCCTGGCGGACGCGCGCCGCCTCGGCCCCGAGCACGACGACGATCGGGTCGACCGCCGGCACGGCGAGCATCGCGTCGACCGCATGCTGCAGGAGGGCGACGCCGTCGAGCTCGGCGAGCTGCTTGGGCGAACCGAAGCGCGACGCGCCGCCGGCGGCGAGCACCACGCCGCCGATCAAGCGGTGACCTCGTGGATGCGCCCGCCGCGCAGGTGCGACAGCCGGCCGCCCTCGCGGCCGCGGCGGTGGGCCACGATCTCGCCCATGATCGACAGCGCGGTCTCCTCGGGCGTGAGCGCGCCGAGGTCCAGCCCGATCGGCGCGTTCAGGCGCGCGATCTCCTCGTCGCTGAGGCCCTGGGCGATGAGCCGCTCGCGGCGCTTCTCCTGCGCGCGCCGTGAGCCCATGGCGCCGACGTAGGCGGCGTCCGAGCGCAGCGCGATGCCCAGCGCGGCGTCGTCGAGCTTGGGGTCGTGCGTGAGCACGGCGATCGAGGTCGCGCGGTCGATGCCGCCGATGCGATCGAAGGCCTCCTCCGGCCACGCCGCGACGACCTCCTCGGCGTCGGGGAAGCGGTCGGGCCGCGCGAAGAAGCCCCGCGGGTCGACCACGTAGGGCCGCCACCCGCTGGTGCGCGCCAGCGTGCACAGCTGCGCGGCGAAGTCGATGGCGCCGAAGATGATCAGCCGCGGCGCCGGGAAGGTCACGTCGATGAACAGCGCGCCCCGCTGCTCGGAGTGCTCGGACCACATCAGCTCGTCGGCGTGGCGCGCGGCCTCGTCGTCGAGCTCGGGCGAGCCCAGCGAGCCGCGGCGCGTCCCGTCGGGCTCGACCAGCATCTTGGCCCCGGCGCCGGGGCCTTCGAGAATCGTGACGATGGCCCCGCGGCCGTCCTCGCGGGCGATCTCGGCGTAGCGTCCTTGCGGCGTCAGCTCGGTCACGGCTCGTAGCGCTCGACCCACACGCCGATCTCGCCGCCGCACGGCAGCCCGACGTCCCACGCCTCCTCGTCGGCGATGCCGAAGTTCAAGAGCTGCGGAGCGCCCCCGGCCATGACCTCCTCGGCGACCTGGATGACCGCGCCCTCGACGCAGCCGCCGCTCACGGCGCCGGAGACCTCACCGCTGGAGCTGATGGCCATCTTCGCCCCGGGCGGCCTGGGCGCCGAGCGCTTGACGCTGACGACCATGGCGATCGCGACCTTGTCGCCCCGCGCCGTCCACGCATCGATGTCTTTCAGGATGTCCTTCATCGTGTCTCCTCCAGGATCGTGGCCAGCTCGGCCAGCGAGGCGAGTGAGTTGCCCGCCAGGAAATGATCAGTATGGGGCAGGGCCGCGGCCATCCCGCGCGCCAGCGGCTCATAGTCCGGCGCCGCCTTGAGCGGATTCAGCCAGACCACGCGATGCGCCGATCGGCGCAGTCGCGCCATCTCGTCCGCCAGCAGCTCGGGTTCCCCACGGTCCCATCCATCGGAAAGAATGACGACCATCGCACCTCGGCCCAGCCGGCGCCCGTATTCGCGGTTGAGGACGCCGATGCAATGGCCGATCCGCGTGCCGCCCGACCAGTCGTCGACGGCCTCCGAGGCACGCGCCAGGGCGAGGTCGGGATCGCGGACGCCGAGCTCGCGCGTGAGCCGCGTCAGCCGCGTGCCGAAGGCGAAGACCTCCACGCGCCGGTGCGTCGCCACCGCCGCGTGCAGGTACTGCAGCAGCACGCGGGCGTAGGGGGCCATCGAGCCCGACACGTCGCAGATGAGGACGAGCTTGCGCGGCTTCTGCGCGGGCTCGCGCCAGCGGCGCTCCATCGGCTCGCCGCCCCAGCGCAGGGACGCGCGCAGCGTGCGCTGCAGATCGGGGCGCACGCCGCGCAGCCGCGCGGCGCGCAGGCGCCGCGAGCGGCGCATCGGCCCGCGGCGGGCCAGCTGCTCCACGACGGCGCGCACCCGCGCGCGCTCCTCGTCGGTGTACTCGGAGAAGTCCTTCTCGATCAGCAGCTCGATGTCGCTCCATGCGGCGGGGCGCACCTCGGAGGGCTCGCGGCCGGGCGAGGGCTCGGCGCCGGGATCCGCGACGCGCGGCAACGCCAGCTCGACGCCGGGCGGCATCTCGAACGGGGGCGCATCGTGCCCCGGGGCCCCGGCGAAGACCTCGGCGAAGGCCGCATCGAAGACGGCCAGGTCCTCGCGGCGCGAGCACATGACCGCGCGCAACCCGAGATAGGCGTCCTCGCGCGACGCGCCGACGGCGCCCAGCGCGCGCGCGGCCGCCTCGACCTCGCCCGTCCCCACCCGCGCGCCGCCCTCGCGCATCGCGCGCGCCAGGGCGACGACCTCAGGAACCATCGAGCACTCCGGTGTGGCGGACGCGGTCGAGGTCCTCTCGCACCTTCAGCGCCACGCCGAGGGTGTCGTCGAGCGTCCCGTCGGGCCCCAGCGCGCCCAGCGCCTGCGCCCACGCGATCGTCTCCCCCACCCCGGGCAGCTTGTAGAGCTCGGCCCGGCGCAGCCGCGCGACGGCCTCGACCACCCGCGCCACGACGGCCTCCTCGGCGTCCGGCACGCGCGTGCGCACGATCTCGGTCTCGCGCTCGGGATCGGGGTAGTCGATCCAGTGGTACATGCAGCGGCGCTTGAGCGCGTCGTGCAGCTCGCGCGTGCGGTTGGAGGTCAGCACGACGAGCGGGCGCTCGGTGGCCGCGATCGTTCCCAGCTCGGGGATCGTGACCTGGAAGTCGGAGAGCAGCTCGAGCAGGAAGGCCTCGAACTCGTCGTCGGCGCGATCGATCTCGTCGATGAGCAGCACGACGGGGCCGTCGGCCTCGAGCGCCTCGAGCAGCGGGCGGCGCAGCAGGAAGCGCCGCGAGTACAGCTCGCCCTCGTCGACGCCGCCCTCGGCCGCGCGCACCGCCATCAGCTGGCGCGAGTAGTCCCAGTCGTAGAGGGCGTGATGGACGTCGATGCCCTCGTGGCATTGCAGGCGGATGAGCCGCGCCCCCGTGGCGGCGGCCAGCGCCTTGGCCACCTCGGTCTTGCCCACGCCGGCCTCGCCCTCGACCAGCAGCGGCTGGCCCAGCTCGGCGGCCAGGAACACGGCGGTGGCCAG
The DNA here is from genome assembly GCA_963806015.1 of uncultured Actinomycetes bacterium. Taxonomy (GTDB): domain Bacteria; phylum Actinomycetota; class Thermoleophilia; order Solirubrobacterales; family Solirubrobacteraceae; genus JAOPZW01. The sequence goes on from CAWDWM010000006.1 coordinate 664,046, forward strand.
CGCGCGGTCGGCGAGATAGCGCTCTTTGGCGAGCGCCTCGCCGACCGCGTCCGGCGATGTCAGGGCCGGGTGGCGGGTCAGGCCGCCGCCTCTTCCAATGCCCGGCGGGTGAGCACGCGCGCCAGGTGGCGCTTGTAGTCCGGCGTGGCGTTGAGGTCGCCAGGTGGGTCGGTGCCCTCGGCGGCCTGCTCGGCGGCCGCGGCGATGGCGTCGAGGCCCTTGCCGCGCAGGGCGTCCTCCGACGCAGCGGCGCGCAGCGGCGTCGAGCCCATGTTGGTCAGGGCGATGCGCACGTCCTCGACGGAGCCGTCGCCCGCCTTCTTGACCATCGCCAGGACGCCGACCATGGCCCAGTCCTCGGCGCGGCGCGTGAACTTCAGGTAGCTCGAGCCCCAGCCATCGAAGCTCGGCACCCGGACCTCGGTGACGATCTCGCCCTCGCCGACCGCGGTGGTGAGGTAGTCCTCGAACATGTCGGCCGCCGCGACCTCGCGGGTGCCGCCGGCGCCGACCACCGTGAGCGAGCCCTCGCAGGCCAGGAACACGGTGGGCAGGTCGGAGGCCGGATCGCCGTGGACCAGCGAGCCGCCGATGGTCCCGCGGTTGCGGACCTGCTGGTCGGCGATGAGCGCCGTCGCCTGGCCCACCGGGCCCAGCTCCGCCCTGCCCTGCAGGTCGACGTGACGCGTCATCGCGCCGATCCGCCACTGGCCGTTCTCGCGCTGCGCGCCGCGCAGGCCCGGCACCTTGCGCAGGTCCACGAGCAGCGTCGGCGCCGCCAGGCGCAGCTTCATCAGCGGCAGCAGCGAGTGCCCGCCGGCCAGGAGCTTGGCGTCCTCCCCGCCTTCGTTCAGCGCCGTCAGCGCGTCGGCGAGCGTCTCGGGTGCGACGTAGTCGAACTCGGGCGGGATCACTGGGATCCTCCCTTCGCCTCGTTGATGGCTGTCCAGACCCGCATGGGCGTGAGCGGCATGTCCAGGAAGGTGACTCCGAGCGGGCGCAGCGCGTCGATCACGGCATTGGTCACCGTAGCCGACCCGGCGATCGTGCCCGCCTCGCCGACGCCCTTGACGCCGAGCGAGTTGACCGGCGACCGCGTCTCGGTGCGGTCGGTCTCGTAGCTGGGCAACTCCGCCGCCGTCGCCAGCGCGTAGTCGACGAACGAGCCGGTCACCAGCTGGCCCGCCTCGTCGTAGTGGATCTGCTCGTAGAGCGCCTGCCCGACCCCGTGCGTGATGCCGCCGTGGACCTGGCCGTCGATGAGCATCGGGTTGATCGCCGGCCCGCAGTCGTCGACCGCGACGTAGCGGACGATCTTGATCTTGCCGGTCTCGGCGTCGACGTCGACCACGCACGCGTGCGCCCCGAACGGGAACACGAAGTTGTCCGGGTCGAAGAACGCCGTCTCGTCGAGCCCGGGCTCCATGCCCTCGGGCAGGTTCTCCGGGACGTAGGCCGCGCCGGCCACATCGGCGAGCGCCATCCCCTTCTCGGGCGAGCCGCGGACGATCCACTTGCCGTCGCGCAGCTCGATGTCGGCCGGGTCGGCCTCGAGCTGGTGAGCGACGATCGCCTTGGCCTTGTCGGCCACCTTCTCCGCCGCCCTGGCCATCGCCTCGCCGCCCACGGCCAGCGTGCGCGAGCCGTAGGTGTCCAGGCCGAACGGGCCGGTCGCGGTGTCGCCGTGGATCACGTCGACCTGCTGGGGATCGATGCCCAGGCGATCGGCGACGATCTGGGCGAAGCCCGTCTCGTGGCCCTGCCCGTGCGGCGAGGAGCCGGTATATACGGTCGCCGACCCGCTGGCGTGGACGCGCACCTGGGCGGATTCCCAGCCACCGCCCTGCAGACCGAAGCCCCCGGGCCCGACGATCCGCGACGGCGCGTTGCCGCAGATCTCGGTGTAGGTGCAGAACCCGATGCCGCGGTAGATCCCCTTTTCGCGCAGGGCCTCTGCCTCGCGATGCACCTCGGCGGGATCGATGTGCTCCAGCAGCTTGTCGAGCGCCTTGGCGTAGTCGCCGGAGTCGTAGGCGACGCCGATCGGCGTCTCGTGCGCCTCGGAGAACGGCGGGATGAAGTTCCTGCGCCGGACCTCCAGCGGGTCCATCCCGAGCTCGGCCGCGATCTGATCGATGGTCACCTCGATGAGGTGCGTCGCCTCCGGCCGCCCCGCCCCGCGGATGGCGTCGGTGGGGAACTTGTTCGTCATCACGTCGATGACGTCGGTGTGGACGGCCGGCGTCTTGTAGACGCCGCACATGACGAACGCGCTCAGCGGCGGGATCATCGGCGTGAGCAGCATCTGATACGCGCCGATGTCGGCGATGATCGTCACGTGGAACGCGGTCATCGTGCCGTCGTTCTTGAACCCGACCTTGACCTTGTCGATCTGGTCGCGCCCGTGGTGGGTGACCATCATGCCCTCCGAGCGCGTCTCGACCCACTTCACGGGCCGCCCGAGCTTGCGCGACGCCCACGCGCAGCCGATCTCCTCGGCGTAGATCTGCAGCTTGGAGCCGAACGCGCCGCCGACCTCGGGGGCGACCGCGCGGACGCGGTCCTCGCTGATGCCGAGGATGATCCCCAGGAACAGGCGCAGGAAGTGCGGCACCTGCGTCGAGCTGTAGACGGTCAGCCTGTCGGCGCGGAAGTCGGCGAGCACGGCGCGCGGCTCGATCGCCGCGCCGGCGATGCGGTGGTTGACGATGCGGCGTTCGATGATGTGGTCGGCCTCGGCGAAGCCGGCCTCGAGGTCACCGCCGCCCAGGGACCATTCGCACACCTTGTTGGTGCCGAACTGCGAGTGCACGAGCGCCGAGCCGTCCTCCAGCGCCGCCTCGGGGTCGGTGACGACGGGCAGCGGGTCGTAGTCGACGATGACGTCCTCGGCGGCGTCCACGACCGTGTAGCGATCGTTGCCGATGACGAGCGCGACGGGGTCGCCGACGTGCTTGACCTCGTCCTTGGCCAGGACCCAGTGGTCGGGCGTGTTGACCTCGACGCCGGGCGGCACCCATGCCATCGGCAGGCCCGCCTCCATGTCGAGGTCCTCGTTGGTGTAGACCGCGACGACGCCGTCGCGCGCCTTCGCCGCGGAGGTGTCGATGGAGACGATCTTCGCGTGCGCCTCGGGTGAGCGCACCCATGCCGCCCACAGCTGGCCGGTGAGGTTGATGTCGTCGACGTAGGAGGCCTGGCCCCGGATGAGCCGCGGATCCTCCTTGCGCCGCAACGAGCGCCCCACGTGGCCGTTGCCGGCCACCGCGGGCGCCTCGGTGGCGCTCATGCCGACACCTCCTGCGGCGCGCTCTTGCCCGCCTCGGCGGCGGTCAGCACGGCCTTGACGATGTTGTGGTAGCCGGTGCAGCGGCAGAGATTGCCCTCCAGGCCCTTGCGGACCTCGGCCTCGCTGGGGTCGGGGTTGCGCGCCAGCAGGTCGGCGGCCGCCATGATCATCCCCGGGGTGCAGTAGCCGCACTGCAGGCCGTGGTCCTTCCAGAAGGCCTCCTGGAGCGGATGCAGCGTGTCGCCGTCGGCCATCCCCTCGATGGTCTTGACCTCGGCGCCATCGGCTTGGACGCCGAGAACGGTGCAGCTCTTCACCGCCTCGCCGTCGAGGTGCACCGTGCATGCCCCGCAGTTGGTCGTATCGCAACCGACATGGGTGCCGGTCAACCCGAGGGTGTCGCGCAACAGATGCACGAGCAGTAGACGCGGTTCGACCTGGACCTCATGTTGCTCGCCATTGACGGTGAGGCGCACGGGAACGGTGCTCATACCTCTCCTCTCAGCTTGGACGCCGGATGGGCCCGAGCCTATTACCAGCGGTTGCACGCGCACAAGTGTGCGCTCGGCGGGTGTCCGATTGTCAGGACCCCTGTCAAGGTGAGGCGTCGCCGAGCACGATCCGCTCGGCCGCGTCGGCGGCGCGCTCCACGAGCGCCCGCACGTCCTCGGCGGGCTGGCGCCAGCGCCCCAGGACGTAGGCCGACACGATCTCGGGGTCGGTGGAGTCCGGGCGCCCGACGCCCACGCGCACGCGGGCGAAGTCCGGCGAGCCCAGGCCGCGGCGCAGGGACTTCAGCCCGTTGTGGCCGGCCAGGCCGCCGCCCACGCGCGTGCGGACCTCGCCGAAGGGCAGGTCGATCTCGTCGTGCACGACGAGCACGCGATCGAGGTCGAGGTGCAGGGCCCCGCGCGCCGGGCCGGCCGAGTTGCCGGCCTCGTTCATGAAGGTCTGCGGGGACAGCACCGCCACCCGCGGGCCGCCCGGCCCGGTGCGGCCGTCGGTGAAGAGGCCGGCGTACTTCTGCTTGGGGCGCGGCAGGTCCCAGCGCCGCACGAGCTCATCGGCCACCGCGAAGCCGACGTTGTGCGGCGTGCGCGCATAGCGCTCGCCCGGATTGCCCAGCCCGACGACGAGCCAGTCGACCGGAGCCGAGCCCGCGCCGAAGAGTCGGCGCATGCCGCCGCGCTACTCGGAGCTCTCGCCGGCGGCGTCGGCGCCGCCCGCTGCGTCCTCGCCCTCGGCCTCTTCGTCCTTCGGGGCCTCGCCCTCGCCGACGACCTGCGTCTCCTGCTCGAGCGCGGCCTCCTCGTCGAGCGCGTCGAGCTCGGCCTGCAGCTTGGGCGGGGTGAGCGTGGCGACCACGGTCTCGTCGGGGTCGTCGAGGATGGTGACCCCGGCGGGCGCCGCGACGGCGGACAGGAAGAGCGTGTCGTTGACGTCCATCTTGGAGACGTCGAGCTCGAGGCGCTCGGGGATGTCGTTGGGCAGCGCCTCGATGTTGATCTCGCGCGTGACGTGCTCGAGCACGCCGCCCTCCTTGGTCCCGGGGGCGTCCTCGGCGCCCAGGAGCTCCAGCGTGACGACCGCGTGGATGGCCACGTTGAGGTTCACGCGCAGGAAGTCGACGTGCATGGTGTGCCCGCGCACGGGATGGCGCTGGGCGTCCTGGAGCACGGCGGGCGTGCCGGAGCCGCCGAGCTGAAGCTCGACGACGGCGCCCTGCGCGGCCAGCGCGTGGCGCAGCTCGCGCTCGTCGACGACGAACGCCAGCGCGTCGTCGTCGCCGCCGTAGAGGACGCCGGGCACCTGGCCCTGGCGGCGCAGGCGGCGGGTGGCGCGCGAGTTGGTGACCTCGCGTTCGGCAATGGAGAGTTTCGTGGTCTGGCTGGCCATGGGCGGCGACGGATGGTAGCGAGTAGGCGCCGCAGGGCGCCCTCACGCCGCCGGCTGACCCCGCCGCTCGAAGACCTGTGCCGCGGCCTCGTGGAAGCCCGCCGGCAGGTCGGCGGCGGCGAGGGTCGCGGCGATCTCGCGCATCTCGGCCACCCACCGCCAGCCCTTCTCGTCGGCGGCGCGCGCCGCCTGGGCCGAGCGGTCGGGCAGCGACGGGATCGAGTGCTCCCACTCGCGCACGAGCGCGTCCTCGACGCCGTGGGCCCGCGCCGCCTCGCGCATGGCCAGCAGCAGCGCCGCCGTGCCCTTCGTCCAGCCGGCGTAGGCCATCTTCAGCGCGGAGGCGGCAGTGGCCTCGCCGTCGAGGACGAGCGTCTCGAGGCCGGCGTCGGCGAAGACCTCGGCCACCGCCGCGGCGTCCGCGCCCGAGAGATACAGCCGCGTGGCGCTGCCGGTCCCGTCGGGCGGCCCGCCGATGATGCCGCCGTCGACGTAGCGCGCGCCGGCGCCCTGCACGACGGCGCGGATCTCGTCCGCGGTGCCCGGCGAGACCGCGTTGGCGTCCACGTAGACGCCCGTGAACGGGCCCACCGCGCGGGCCGTGTCCAGAGCGCCGTGTGGCGGGCAGATCGACAGGACGAGATCGCTGCGGGCGGCCAGCGCCGTCGCCGTGCCCGCGTCATGCAGACCGGCCCGCTCGGCGCGTGTCGCGCTCGCCGGGCTGCGCCCCTCCGACGCCCACAGCACCGTGCGTCCGCTGCCCGTCAGCAACGTCCCGACGGCGGCCCCCATCGCACCGGGATGCAGGAGGCCGACCGTCGCAATCGTCATAGCCCGGATCGTGGCACGGCGCGGAACTGCTTGGTGGCGCGGAAGATGCGCTGGACGTCGAAGAACGCGGGCTTGCGCACCCCGTCGAAGGACACGAGCCCCTTCTGGTGGATCGGCGAGTGCGGCCGCGGGTTGCCGCCGTCCCAGTTGGGGCGCACCCGGAACTCCTGCAGCGCGAAGTAGATGGCGCCCGACAGCCACGGCTTCGTCGCGTACACGCCGAGGTGGAAGTTGACGAAGTCCTGCTGGAAGGCGTAGGTGCCCTTCTCCTCCACCGGCCCGTCGCGATTGGCCTCGGCGCCGAACTCGCTGACCACGAGCGCCTTGTTGGGATAGCACTGGCGCACGGAGTCGAGGTAGTCCGACAGCAGCGTGCGGTCGGCGATCTGGCCGTTGGGCCCTGGGTACCAGCCGAAGTAGTCGTTGACGCCGATGACGTCGATCGGCCCGTACTCGGGCTGGCAGCCGGCCGACGGGTAGCCGGCCACGGCGATGCCGACGGGCCGCGACGGGTCGAGCGCGTGAGCGGTCTCGACGGCGGCCTTGATGTACGCGCCCTGGACCGGCCCCGGCCGCGCGCTGAGCTCGTTGCCGATCGACCAGATGATCACCGACGGGTGGTTGCCGTTGGTCTGGATGTTCGACTCGAGCTCGCGGGTCGCCAGCTGGCGCACGAGCTTCTGCTTGAGGTACCGGGTCTTGACCGAGTAGACCGGGATCTCCGACCACTGCATGATCCCCAGCTCGTCAGCGCGCTCCTGCGTGTACGGCGCCAGCGGGTAGTGCGAGCGGATGACGGTGGCGCCCAGCTCCTTGACCCACGCGAGCTGCTGGTCGCGGGTCTTGTTGTCGATCGCGAAGCCCATCGTGCGCGAGTCCTCGTGCAGCGCCACCCCGCGGAAGTTCATGGGCGCGCCGTTGAGGTACAGATGCCCGCCGACGTTCTTGATCGAGCGGATCCCGGTCTTCAGCGTGTAGCGCTGCAGCAGGGTGCCGCCCGAGCGCACGGCCATCGACGCGTCGTAGAGGTACGGGCTCGCCGGCGACCACAGGCGCGGCTTGTCGATCTTGATCTGCTTGGTCAGCGTGGCGAAGCGCTTGGCGCCGATCGCCGCGGTACCGATGGCCACGGTGCGACTGCCGAACCGCGCGCTGACGCTCACCCGCCGCGGGTGCGAGCCGTAGTTGCGCAGGGTCACGCGGTAGTTGACCGTCGCCGCGCACGTGCCGCAGGGCAGATCGGGGCGCACGAAGACCGTGTTGAAGTCGATGTCGTTGATCTTGCGCAGGTAGACCTCGCGCAGCAGGCCGCCGTAGTTCCACCAGCCGCCCGTCGGCGCGCCCACGGCCGACAGGCCCGAGGGCGGGAAGTCGGTCTGCTTGCGCCGCGAATCGACCCGGATGACCAGGTGATTGACGCCGCCGCGCTTGAGCAGGCCGGCCGGCAGGCGGATCTCGAACGGCAGGTAGGCGCCGCGGTTCTTGCCGATCGGCTTGCCGTTGAGCCAGATCTTCGAGCGGTAGTTGACCGACTCGAAGCGGACCACCCACGACGCCGCCTTGGCCGCGGTGGGCAGCCTGAAGTCCTTGCGATACCACCCGACGCCGCCGAGGAACGACTGCGGGCTGTCGTCGCCCACGTTCCAGGCGTTGGGGACCGTGACGTGCTTCCAGCCGGCGATCCCGGACTCGAGCTGCGGGCCGCTCTGGTGGTTGTCGAGCTTGAACAACCACGTGCCGTCCATGAGATAGCGCCCCGTGGGGCCGGTCTTGTAGAGCGTCTTGGCGCTCGGCGTGGAGACGACGGACTGCGCGCCCGCGGGTGCCGCGGGCAACAGGGCGGCGAGGGCGACTATGGCGGTGGTGACGGAGAGACGCATGCGGAAGCTGCTGAACACGGCTGGACCCCCGACGTTGCGGCCGGCGCGCGTACCTGTCAGCACGAGCCCGTCGAGTTGATCGGGACGCTGAGGCGGCGCAGGTTAATCGCTCGCCCGGTCAGCACGCTCCCGGTCCGCTGCACCTCCACGCACTGCACGACGGGCAGCTGGCGGTTGACGATCGTCCACGCCACGCGCGTCGGACCGCTGGCGCCGCCCAGCGCGTAGGAGGTCGACGAGTCGTAGGCGAGGATCTTCACGTCGCCCGGACGAGCGAGCCGGCGCGCGTTGGACTCGACGGCGGCGCGGCAGCTCGCGTCGCAGCCGTCCAGCCGGCGGAGCATGCCGGGCACGTCGCCGCGCGCCTGGTCGCGCAGGAGCCCGTAGATGGCGTCGCGCTCGGTGTTCTCGGTGGTCAGATAGCGCGCGAGCAGCAGCGAGATGCCCAGGAAGAGCACGACGCCGGCGGCGATGAGGAGCTTGGTGCGGCGCGACACGGGCGCCGCAGGCTAGCCAGCGCGCGCTCAGCCCGTCTCAGGGAAGTCGTCGCCGCTGAGCTCCATGAAGCGCCGGACCGACGCCTCCTGGTGATCGAGGCGCTCGGCCATCCGCCGGGCGTGCTCGGCCGCGCGCTCGGCGAAGTCCTCCAAACAGCGCTCGGGATCGTCGGGCAGCGGATAGACGTGCGCGACGTCCTGCTGGGCGCAGGCGATCCCCAGCGGCGGGCGGCCTTCGGCCAGCGTCCGCGCGCCGCAGACCGCCGCGACGGTGATGTGCTTGTCGGGCGCCACCAGCGCGATCGGCATCAGGCGATAGGCCGGCAGGCGCACCTGCAGCTCCACCGAGCGGTCGACGCCGACCGGCGCCTCCGCCAGCGCCTGCAGCGGCTCGCGCCAGATGGCGAGCACGGTGTCGGCCGCCAGCAGCGCATCGCGCAGCACGCGGGCCTGTTCGGCGTAGGCCTCCTCGGCCTCGCCGCGCGTGCCGGCGTCGCCGAGGTCGAGGTCGCAGGGGACGCGCAGCAGCTCGTCGGCACCGATCGCGCTGCCGGCGCCGCGCGGGCCGTGGGCGACATAGGTCTGGATCGTCCCCAGATCCGCGCGCCCGTGGAAGACGATCGTCAGCGCCTGGGTGAGGGCGAGCCCGCCCACGCGCATGGCCACGGCCACCGAGGCGTCGGGGTCGATGAGCGCGCGCCGCAGCAGGTCGTCGGCGTCGTCGCCGGCCGGTCCGAGCTCGTCGTCCATCGATCCTCCTTCTGTCCCTGCGATCCGGAGTGCGAAGGCTGAACTACCGGGGTACCCATGATTATCGACATGTCGGCGGAAATTCCATACCACCCGGTCGAATAGCCTCCCAACGCGATGAAGCTCATCTACAAGCCCTTCGGACTCATCTTCGGCATCCTCGCCGGCATCCTCTCGAAGAAACTCTTCGAGGCCGTGTGGGGCGTCTTCGACAAGGAGGAGCCCCCGAAGCCCACCACGCAGCAGACGACCTGGCCCAAGGTCATCGGCGCGGCAGTGGTCGAAGGCGTGACCTTCAAGGTCACCCGTGCCGCTGTCGACCGCGCCGGCGCCAAGGGCTTCGCGCACCTCACCGGGTACTGGCCCGGAGAGAAGGCGCCCGACGAGAGCGAGGCCGCCGAGGCGGTCCGCTAGGGCAGCGCGCGGCCGGCGCCCGTCCCGCGCGCATCCGGCGCGACCCACATCGAGTACAGATGGGCGAGGGCGGGATCCTCGCTGTCGAGGACGCCGTCGGCCAATCCGGCGGCGGGCTCTGCGATGAACGTCGCCTGGCGCTCGCCGGCGGCGGACGCCGCCGTCCGGCGCTCCCAGTCCTGCGCGGCGAACGCCTCCTCGCGCGCCAGCGTCGAGCCGAAGGCCATCGGGGCGTCGGCCAGCGCCCGCAGGCGCAGGTCGCGCAGCAGGCCGGCCTCGCCGGCGCCCAGCCGGCGTACCCTCGCGCTCATCGCCGGCCGCCGCGGAGCACGAAGCCGCGGTCGGCCAGCGATTGGAGGTCGTCCTCGAAGGCGGCGTAGTCGCGGCCCAGCAGGTGATCGAGCGGCCGGCCGTTCGGCCCCGTCGAGCGCACCCAGCGCGGCAGGACGCCGCCGGCCACGCGCTCGGCGGCCTCCTGCGTGAGCGCGAGCAGGATCGGCAGCTGCGGCTTGTGGTCGAGCTCGCCGGAGATGACGCTGAGCGGGTCGGCGTCGAGCGCCGCGCACAGCTCGTCCTCGGTCAGGCCGAGCCGTTCCATGAGAAGGGCTGCGGCGGTGGAGGTCACCGAGCGCGGGAGATCAGAACAGCTGATTCTCGCCGCCGAAGACCTCACTGACGCTGTCGTCGGTGAAGATCCGGCGGATCGAGTCGGTCAGCAGCTCCGCGCAGCTGAGCACGCGCAGGTTGTCGGGCGCGCCCGCGCGGATCGGGATCGTGTCGGTGACGACGATCTGCTCGAAGCCCGAGGCGGCCAGGTTCTCGTAGGCGTTGCCGCTGAGGATCGGGTGCGTGGCGGCGGCGTAGACGCGCGAGGCGCCCTCGTCGAGCACGGTCTGAGCGGCGGCGCGCAACGTCCCGGCGGTGTCGATCATGTCGTCGACGAGGACCGCGGTGCGGCCCTTCACGTCGCCGATGACATAGCCGATCTCGGCCACCTGCTGGGCGGGGCGCTCCTTGTCGAGGATGGCCAGCTCGGCGCCCAGCTTGGAGGCGAACTTCTTGTTGAGCTTGACGCGGCCGGCGTCGGGCGCGACGACGACGAGGTCGGTGAGGCCGAGGTCGTCGAAGTACTGCGTGAGCATGAACAGCGCGGTCATGTGGTCGACCGGGTTGCGGAAGAAGCCCTGGATCTGGCCGGCGTGGAGGTCCATCGTCAGCACGCGATCGGCGCCCGCCGACTCGATCATCCGCGCCGCCAGGCGCGCCGAGATCGGCTCGCGGGGAGCCGACTTCTTGTCCTGACGGCTGTAGCCGAACCACGGCGTCACGGCGATCACACGGTGCGCGCTGGCCCCCACCGCCGCGTCGATCATGAGCAGCAGCTCCATGAGCGCGTCGTTGGCGCTCAGGCCCAGCTCGGGGTTCGCGCAGGTCGGCTGGACGATGAAGACGTCCGCGCCGCGGATCGACTCGTCGTAGCGGCAGTAGACCTCGCCGTTGGAGAATGTCTTCAGCGTCACGGGGCCGAGGTCGACCCCCAGCTTGTCAGCGATCCGCGAGGCCAGCTCGGGGTTGGCGCGCCCCGAGAAGAGCATCAGGCGTTTGTCGTAATCGATCGGGAGGCTCGTGGCCATATCCGGCTGCACCTGGATGCTCACGACATCGCTCAGTCTACGCGGGCCTCATGACGGCGTGTCCTTCGCCTCGCGCTCCTTGCGGCGCTCGACGTAGCCATCGATGTTCGTCTGGCGCGGGCGGGCGATCCCGAGGGCGCCAGGGGGCACGTCCTCGGTGATCGCCGAGTTGGCGCCCGTGTACGCGCCGTCGCCCACCGTGACCGGCGCGACGAGGGTCGTGTCGACCGACGTCCGGACGTCCGCGCCGATCGTCGTGCGGTGCTTGCGGAAGCCGTCGTAGTTGGAGGTGATGGTCGCCGCGCCGAGGTTCGTGTTGGGTCCGACGTCGGCGTCGCCGATGTAGCTGAGGTGCGGCACCTTGGTGCCCTCGCCGATGTCGGAGTTCTTGATCTCGACGAAGGTGCCGGCCTTCGCGCGCTCGCGCAGCAGCGTGCCCGGGCGCAGGTAGGCGAACGGCCCCACGCTGGCCCCGGCGCGCACGTCGCACTCGACCAGATAGGAGTGCGGCACTCCCACCTCGTCGCCGAGCGCAGTGTCGATGAGCGTGGTCAGCGGGCCCACTGTGCAGCGCTCGCCGATCGTCGTCGCGCCGCGCAGGAAGGACGAGGGCTCGACCACCGTGTCGGCGCCGATCGCGACGCCCGCGTCGATCAGCGTGCTGGCGGGATCGACGATCGTGACCCCCGCGCGCTGGTGGGCCGCGTGGATGCGCGCCTGGGCCAGAGCGCGCACGCGAGCCAGATCGACGCGGTCGTTGACCCCGAGCAGCAGCGTCGGGTCGTCGAGCCGGTGCGCTGCGACGCGGTCCAGCAGATCCAGCGCGGCGGGCAGGTAGAGCTCGCCCTGGGCGTTGTCGGGGGTCAGGCGCTCGAGGGCCGCCTTGAGCGGGCCGCCCTCGAAGGCATAGACGCCGGCGTTGACCTCGCGGATGGCGAGCTCCTCGTCGGTCGCGTCGCCCGCGACCTTCGTCTCCACCACGCGCGCGACCGAGCCGTCCTCGCGACGCACCACCCGCCCGTAGCCGGTGGGGTCGTCGAGCTCCATCGAGGCCACCGTCGCCTCGGCGCCGTCGGCCGCGTGGGCCTCCAGGAGCGCGGCGAGCGCCTCGGCGGTGACCAGCGGCACGTCGCCGTTGAGCACCAGCACGGTCTCGTCGCCGAGCAGCGCGGCGACCGCCTGCACGGCGCCGCCGGTGCCGTTGGCCTCGGGCTGGACCGCGAGCGCGACGCCCTCGGGGAGCTGTCCGTCGAGCGGGCGCTGCGGGCCGTCGACGACGATGACCTTCCCCGCGCCCGCCGCCAAGGCCGCAGCCACCGGCCACGCGATCATCGGCCGGCCGCAGAGGTCGTGCAGGACCTTGGGCGTGCGCGAGCGCATGCGCGTGCCCTGGCCGGCGGCGAGGATGACGACGGTCGGTGCGATCACGGGGCGGATGCTAGAGGCCATCGCGCCGCCCCACCCCGGCGTGTGCGGTGGTAGAAGGGCGCGATGCACGGGCGAGTCGCGGTGGTCACCGGAGCGGGGCGCGGCCTCGGCGCGGCGATCGCCGGCGAGCTGTCGGCCCAGGGCGCCGCAGTCGTGGTTGCCGATCGCGATGCCGGCCTGGCCGGGACCACGGCCGAGCGCCTGCGCGCCGCCGGCCGTGCGGCCACGTCGGCGGTGGCCGACGTCTGCGATCCCGGGCAGGTGACCGCGCTCTTCGATGCGACGTTCGCCGAGCACGGCCGCCTCGACGTCCTCGTGAACAACGCCGGTGTCGGCGCGGTGGCGCCCTCGCAGGACCTGGCCGCCGACGTCTGGTCGCGCACCCTCGCGGTCAACCTCACCGGGACGTTCCTGTGCGCGCAGGCGGCCGCCCGTCACATGCTCCCCGCCGGCCGCGGCGTGATCGTCAACATCGGCTCGGTCTTCGCCGCCACCGGCATGCCGATGCGCGCCGCCTACGCGGCCGGCAAGCACGGCGTCGTCGGCCTCACGAAGGTGCTCGCCACCGAATGGGCCGGCCGTGGCCTGCGCGTCGTGGCCGTCGACCCCGCCTACGTCCGCACCGCCCTCGACGACGCCGACCAGGTCGCCGGCGGCTACACCGAGGCCGAGATCGCGCGCCGCACGCCGATGGGCCGGTACGCCGAGCCCGCCGAGGTCGCGCGCGTCGTGGGCTTCCTGGCCTCCGATGCGGCCTCGTTCGTCACCGGGAGCGAGGTCGCGGTCGACGGTGGATGGCTGGCCTACGGGGGCTGGTAGCGGGCGCTACTGGGGAGCCCGGATTCGAACCGGGATAGCGGGAGCCAAAGTCCCGAGTCCTGCCGTTGGACGACTCCCCAAACGGAGGCGAAGGGTACCTACGCGCTCAGCGGTCGCCCGCCCCCGGCGCGTCCTCGGAGGTGTGCTCCTCGTCGGCCTCGCCGTACTCCGCGTCCAGCGCCTCGGCCTCCTCGTCGTACTCGCCGGCGTCGGCGATCGGGGACGGGCCGTGGGCGTTCTCGGCGCGCTCGATGAGCTCCGCCTCGGCCTCCTCGAAGCCCTCGGCCTCGCCGCCGCCGGCCTCCTCGACCGGCCGCCAGGCCTCGTCGCTGATCCCCGCCGGCCGCGAGTCGCGCTCGATGTAGTCGAGCTCGTCGTCGCGGCCGCCGCCGATGTGAGCGGCCTCGTCGGCCGCCAGCTCTTCCTGTTCGCGTTCGTACTCCATGACGGCGAGGCTACCGGCGCGGAGGCTCGGGCAAACGCCCGCGCACCAGCGCCACGAGATCGGACGGCGCCAGCGGGTCGATGGCAAGGGCCCGGGCGTCGCCCGCGCTGGCCAGACGGCGCTCGTGGCGCAGCATCCCGAGCGTGACGCCGCGCTCGGCGAAGGCGCCCAGGACTCCGCCGTCGAACGAGCGCTCGACCAGCGCCAGCAGGTCGACGTCGAGGCGCGCGAGGGCGACGAGGTAGGGCCGCGCGTCGTGGGCGGCGCCCAGCGAGAGGTCGCAGCCGGCGGCGAGGTCGTCGAGGGCGGCGCGCGCCAGCCGCTGGTCGAGCGCGGGCACGTCGGGCGCGGCCAGCAGCACCGGGCCCGCGTGGCCGTGCAGCGCAGCCTGCGCGGCGTCGAGCGTCGTCGCCTCGAAGGCGTGCCCGGGAGCGACCTCCGCGGCCCACCGGCGGGCCCGGGCGGCGAGCTCGGCACGCAGCGCCCGCGCGCCGTCGTCGCCCAGCAGCTCGTCGAGCCCCGGGTCGTCGGGCGCGGCGAGCGAGCCGAGGATGACGGCGGCGACTGCGCCGCGCTCGTCAGTCCCAGGAGAAATGCGTCCCCACCGGCTCGGGCGCGGCCGTCACGCGCGGCACCGCCGCCGCCAATGTGCGCGCGAACGTCTCGGTGCTGGCGGCGACCAGGCGGATGAGCTCCTCGACGGGCGTCGGCGCCTCGGGCTTGACGCCGTTGGCGTAGTCGGTCGCGTAGCCGAGCAGCGCGTACGGGAGCTTGGCCTCGCCCGCGAGGACGGTCTCGGGCCCGGCGGTCTGGGAGACGGCGGTGACGCCCGCGCCCATGAGCATCCGGATCTCGCTCTGCGTGTTGAAGCGCGGCCCGTCGACGTGGCCGTAGCAGCCGCCGTCGCTCACGGCGGAGCCGGTCTCGCGCGCGGCCTGCAGCAGCACGCGGCGCAGCGGCTCGCTGAACGGCCGGTCGAAGATCCAGTGCCCGCGCCCGGGCGCGCCGGGCTCGGTGTGCAACGTGCACAGTGATCCGTCGGGCAGGCGGTTGACCGGGAAGTGCAGATCGTCGAAGACGATCAGGGTGCCGAGCGCGAGCTCGGGGTCGAGCGCCCCGCAGACCGTGACGGCCAGGATCGCCTCGGCGCCGCGCTCGCGCAGCGCCCAGATGTTGGCCTGGTGGGTGACCGCGCTGCTCAGGCGCCGGTGCCCATCGCCGTGGCGCGCCACGTGCAGGACGTCGGCCTGCGCGAAGCGTCCCTCCGACACGAGGGCCGCACCGAACGGCGTCGCCACCGGGCCGGGAGCGCTCGCCTCGAGGTCGGGCAGGGCGTAGGTGCCCGACCCGGTGATGATCCCGATCCGCATTGCCGGCGGATCGTACGGGCCGGACCGCCTGGCTAGCCGTCGGCGACCGGTGCGTCGGCCGGGGGCGGCCCGTTCGCCTGATCGGGTGCAACGACGGGCGCGGGCGCCGCGGCGGGCTGCTGCGCGGGCGCCGGGGTCGCCGGCGCCGGCGCGGGGGCCGCGCCGTTGCCCTGATCGGGGCCGGCCGCGGGGGGCGGAGCGGAAGCGGGAGCGGGAGCGGGAGCGGGCGCGGGTGTGGCCGCCGGGGGCGGGACCGCGGCGGGGCCGCTTGCAGGGTCGACGGCCGGGGCGGGCGCCGGGTCGTCTCTGCGGGGCTGGGCGTCGCTCGCGTTGGTCGGCGGGGCGGCCGAAGCCTGCGCCGACGGCGGGGTCGTGGGTGCGTCGGCCACGAGCGGGTCGCGACCCTCCGCGATCTCCTGGGCGCTGGGGGTGCCGTCGCCGTCGGGGTCCTCGAGGCCGTCGGCGGCGCCGTTGCCGTCGGAGTCGGCCACCGAGGGGTTGCTGCCGATGCGCAGTTCGGTCGCATTGGAAAGGCCGTCGCCGTCGCTGTCCAGCGCCGCGTCGGATAGGCCGGGGCTCGACTCGCCGCTGGCCGGATCGAGGTGCAGCGAGACCTCCTCGGCGTTGGTGAGGCCGTCGCCGTCGGCGTCGGCCTGGCCGTCGGGCACGCCGTCGCCATCGGAGTCGGCCAGGGCGGGATCGGTGCCGAGAGCGACCTCGACCGCGTTGGGGATGCCGTCGCCGTCGCTGTCCTCGGACGCGTCGGAGATCGGGCTGCCGGTCGAGCTGGCGTTCTTGGGATCCAGCGAGAGACTCTGCTCGACGGCGTTGTTCAGGCCGTCGCCGTCGGAGTCGTCCTCGCCGTCGGTGCGCCCGTCGCCGTTGGAGTCACGAGCGCGGGGGTTCTCGCCCGCCTTGAACTCGGTGGCGTTGCTGAGGCCGTCGCCATCGGCGTCGGCGGTCGCGTCCTGGGCGTTGGCGGGATCGAGGTTGTTCTGGCGCTCCCAGCCGTCGGGCAGGCCGTCGCCGTCGGAGTCGGCGCTGTGCGGGTTGCTGCCCGCGGCCGCCTCGACCGAGTCGGGGATGCCGTCGCCGTCGGAGTCGCGGTCGCGGACCGTGTTCTGCGCGCGCAGGGCGGGCGTGGCGCCGGTCAGGCGTACGCTGGCGAACGTCGCGCGGGCCGGGGCGGCGGCCAGCGGTGCCACTCCGGCGAGCGGCGCCACGCTGCTGCGCGGGGTGGCCGCCCCCACGCCGGCCTTGTCCGGCCGCGCCGGGCGAACGAGCTGCGGCGCAGCGGCAAGCTGCTGGCGGGCGTCGCCGTGGCCTCCCAGGACGGGCCATCCGATGAAGGGCAGGACGTCGCGACTCAGGCCGAACAGGCTTCCGCCCGCGAGCGCGCCGGCCACGACAACGCCGAGCACCAAAGCCCAGCGAGCCCGCACACGGGGGGAGACGCGATCGGAGTCCATTGTTCCGTCTATCGGCGGCGGCGCGCGTTGCTCAAGCGGCCCTCGGCATCCGGCCGTCCGCGTTTGAGCAAAATTCCGCCCAGTGGCCGGATATCGCAGCTGGACGGAGGCTAAACGCGTAAACCTGGCGCGTTGGCGCTATGTCCGCCGTGGCACACGCCCTCCGCTTGCGCCAGCTTCGGTCGCCGGGCCACCGCGGTGGGCGATGCCGAGCACGCGCATGGCCTTCAGTCCCAGGGACAGCTTCTCGCGCCCGTCGGTGGAGCCGACGTCGAGCCCCGAGAGCTCCTTCACCCGCTCCAGGCGGTAGCGGATGGTGTGGCGGTGGGTGAACAGGCGCTGGGCGGTTCCGGCCACGTTGCCGTCCGCCTCCAGGAACGCCTCGACGGTCTGCACGAGCCCCGTCTCGTACTGCTCGTCGTAGGCCACCAGCGGCTCCACGGTCTCGGCGTAGAAGCGCTGCAGCTCGGCCGGGTCCTCGCTCATCGCGCTCAGCAGGAGCCGATAGGCCCCCGACTCCTCGAAGGCGAGCACCGGCCGCTCAGCGTCGCCCTCGGCCACGTTGGCCGCCAGCAGCGCCTCGGCGCCGGCGCGGTGCAGATCGACGGGGTCCGGCGCGGGCCGGCTGCGGCCCAGCGCGAAGGTGTGCCCGGGGAGAGCGCTCTGCAGCTCGCGCAGGATGGCCTCCGCCGCGCGCGCGGCGCTCGCGTCGTCGGCGCCGGGGAGCAGGACCACGATCTCCGCGCCCACGGCGTCGGCGCGCGCGGCCAGCACGGCGGCGGCGCCGGGCAGCACGGCGCGCGCACCGCGATCGGCGACCCCGAGGACCCGCTGGCGCCAGCCGTCCTCGGTCGGCACGTGCGAGTGCGCGCGGGCGACCACGATGCTGGCGCCCTCGACCAGGTCGATCCCGAGCTCGCCGGCGCGGCCGAGGATGTCCTCCCGGCCGGAGATGTCGCGGTCGAGCAGCGCGTGCACGAAGCCGGCCAGCGCGTGCTCGGAGGCGCGCTCGGGCGCGCGCAGGCGCTCGACCTCGGAGGCGATGAGGGTCGTGACGAGCTTGACCAGGGCGGGCCCCGGCTCGCTGCGACCGCGCATGCGCAGCGTGCCCACCGCGGCGTCGGCCACCCGCAGCTCGATCGCCTCGACCCCGGGCGCGTCGTCCAGCAGCGAGCGCTCGTCGGCCGGCGAGCGCGCGGCCACGGCCAGCACGGCCCCGGCACGGTCGGTCAGCACGAGGCTGGCATCCAGCGCCCGCGCCGCCGCGCGCACGACCTCGGGCAGGCCCGCACCCGACTCGACGGCGTCGGTGATCGCGTCCAGCGCAGCGAGGTCGAGCCCGGTCGCCGGTCCTTGGGCCGGGGTGGACATGCACCGATTCTACGGCGAAGCCCGTGCTGAAGCCGGGGCTCAGGGCCAGATCAGGCCGTGAAACGGTCCCAGAACCAGATGACGGCGGCGCCGCCGACGACGCCCAGGATCAGGAATCCGGCCAGCACGTACAAGGTGAGGAAGGTCGCCGCGAGGCGCTCCCAGACCCGGCTGTAGGCCGTCCAGGCCGGCACGACGATGAGGCCGACATAGGCCGCCAGGCCGAAGACGCCGCTGCAGGCGGCGACGAGGTAGATGATCGACTCGTTGCTCATGGAAGGTCAGGCGTGCGTCGGGGCATTGTTCCGCACGTAGCCGATGACCAGCACGGCGATGCCGCACAGCCCGAAGATCGCGGCGCCCAGCCCCCACCCCCCGACGACGTCGGAGAGGTAGTGCACGCGCAGGTAGATCCGGCTGAGACCCACGATGACCGCGATGACGATCGCCACCGTCACGAACGCGAAGCGCGAGGCGATGGTGGGCAGCGCGCGGCTGAGGGCGACGGCGACGGCGACCCACGTCACGGCATACGCGGCGTGACCGGAGGGATAGCTGCCGCCCTCGACGTCGACGAGCGGGCGCGCCGGCCGGGCGCGATCGACCGCGTCCTTGGTGATGTGCACGGCGGCGTAGGTGAGCGCGAGACCGACGACGAGCGCCACCGGCTCGCGGATCTTGTGCTGCCAGACGAGCGTGACGCCGGCCAGCGCGACCAGCGCGATCACCACCGGCAGCGAGCCCAGCGCCGTCACCACCTTGGCGACGCTGACCGCCGCGTCGGCGTGCAGCCGGTCGGCCATGCGCAGCGACATGCCGTCGCCCGCGAGCAGGCCGCGCTGCTCGACGCCCACGAGATCCCACACGAACACGAAGGCGCCCACGCCCGCCACCGCCATCAGCGTGGTGAACTCGAGCCCGAGGTCGCCGGGGGTGACGCGGTCCCAGACGAAGCGCGCGGGGCGGCGCGTCGTGCGCACCAGCGGCCCGAGCACCCGCACCAGCGGCCGCAGCGCGGGCCGCTGCGCCTGGCGGTCCATCCACTCGCCTATACGCCGGCGGTTGTCCTCCTCGCGCAGCCAGCGCACGAGCCACACGATCGCGACGACGAGCACGATGACCGCGCCGAGAGCGAGCGCGCCCTTCTTGGCGTAGTCGACGAGCTGGCTGAAGCTCTGCCAGAAGATGTAGCCCAGGAGGACGAACGTCGAGCCCCACAGGCCGGCGCCGACGACGTCGTACGGCACGAAACGCCGCAGCGGCATCCCCGACGAGCCGGCCAGGAAGGGCGCGATGGCGCGCACGAGGCCGACGAAGCGCCCGATGAGGATCGCCTTGCCGCCGTGGCGGTCGAAGAAGCGCTCCACCTGCTCCAAGCGCTCCTCGGTGATCTGCACCCGGGGGCCGTGCTTGACCAGGAAGGTGCGGCCCAGGCGCCGCCCGAGGAAGAAGCTCGTGAGGTCGCCGGCCACCGCGGCGGCCCACACCACCGCGATCATCGTGAGAACGTCGACCTGCCCCTGACCGGCCACGAGACCGCCGAGCAGCAGCGCGGTCTCGCCGGGCGCGACGAGCCCGATGAAGGCGCCGGTCTCGAAGAAGGCCAGCGCGCCGACCAGCAGGTAGGTCCATTTCCCGAGCCGCTCGCCGATGTCGATCAGCAGTTGCTCGAGGTCCGGGAAGTGGATGACGCCCAACCCGTAGACGAAGGCGGCCACGGCCACCAGGGCACCGCCGGCCAGCAGGGTGGGCTCCAGGCGGCGCCGGCGCCAGACGACGAAGGCGAGCAGGGCGCCGGCGAGGACGAGCCAGACGGGCTTCACAGCGTCGCCCCCCACGGCGCGACGGCGATCGGGCGCGGGTCGCGGTCGAACATTCGCGCGGCGGCGCCGCGCGCGCCCTGCAGGTCGGCGAACAGGCCGATCACCGTGGGACCCGATCCGCACACCAGCGCGTGGTGGGCGCCCGCGCCGCGCGCCATCGCCAGGGCGGCGTCGATCTCCGGGCACAGCGCGCGCGCCGCGGGCTCGAGGTCGTTGACGATCAGCTCGTCGGGCAGGTCGCCCGCGGCGGTCGAGACCTCGCGCAGCCTGGCCGCGAGCCCCGCCGCATCGCGCGGCAGGCCCTGGCGATCGGCCTCGCGATAGACGTCGGCGGTCGACAGCTCCGCGCGCGACGGGATCACGAGCACGCCGTAGGGCGCGGGTGGGGGCAGCGGGGTCAGGCGCTCGCCGACGCCCGTGGCCAGGTAGCGCCGCGGGTGCACCTGGGCAGCCACGTCGGCCCCGAGCTCGGCGGCGATCTCGCGCAGCAGCGCGTCGTCGTCGATCCCCGCCGCGCGCGCGATCAGCCGCAGGGCCGCGCCCGCATCGGCGCTGCCACCGGCCATCCCCGCCGCCACCGGGATCCGCTTCTCGATCCGCAGGCGCATCGGTGCCCCGTTCCACCCGGTCCGCTC
The DNA here is from genome assembly GCA_963806015.1 of uncultured Actinomycetes bacterium. Lineage (GTDB taxonomy): Bacteria > Actinomycetota > Thermoleophilia > Solirubrobacterales > Solirubrobacteraceae > JAOPZW01. Next base: position 684,597 of record CAWDWM010000006.1, read on the forward strand.
GCGGAAGCGCCGCAGGGCCAGCGTGGCGAGGTTCTCGCCCTCCACGCCCGGGCAGATGACGCGGTCCATCGCCGAGCCGAGGCCTGCGGGCTCGAGCTCGACCTCGTCGGCCAGGCCGATGGGCTGAAAGACGGTCACGAGCTCGTGGCGCCCGTCGGCCCGCACCGGCCCCACGTAGAGGCAGAGGTTGATCTTGGCCGGCGCCGTGTCGTGCAGCCCGGTCAACCCAACGCCTCCCCCAGCGCGCGGAACTCCTGCGGCGCCAGGCGCTCAGCGCGCTCGTCGGCCGGATGGCCCAGGTCCTGCAGCGCCGCGCGGGCGCGCTCGCGCACATCGGGGCCGTAGTCCGGGGCCAGGGCGAGCGAGCGCGCCAGCGCCTTGCGCCGGTGCGCGAAGGCGGCGCGCACGAGCGCGCGCAGCGCCGGCGGCGCTGCCGGGCCGGTGCGGTCGAGCACGACGAGCACCGAGTCGACGTTGGGCACCGGGTGAAACACGGTGCGCGAGATCGAGCGATGCACGCGCACGTCGCACGCCAGCTGAGCGAGCACGCTGGGGACGCCGTAGGCCGCGGTGCCCGGCGCGGCGGCGAGGCGCTCGCCGACCTCGCGCTGGATCATGGCCACCCACCGCGTGACGTCGTCGAGCTCCTCGATGGTGCGCAGGATCGCGCTCGCGGCGATGCCGTAGGGGAGGTTCGCGATCACCTTCGTCGGCGCCGGGCGCAGCGCGCGCAGGTCGAGCTCCAGCGCGTCGGCGACGTGCAGCGTGGTGTTCGGGTGCGCGCCGAGCGCATCCTCGAGCGCGGGCACCAGCGCGCGGTCGAGCTCGACGACGTGGACGTGGGCGGCGCGCGCCGCCAGGTGCTCGCTGAGCACGCCCAGCCCGCCGCCGATCTCCAGGACGACATCGTCGTCGGCCAGCTCCGCCGCGCGCTCGATGACGCCGAGGATGTTGGAGTCGATGAGGAAGTTCTGGCCGAGGTCGCGCTTGGGGCGCACGCCGAACTGGCGCATCCGGCGCAGGCTCGGCTGGGTCGGGAGCTCGCCGGTCACCACCCGAACAGCGCGGCCGCGTTGGCGTCGACCAGGCGCTCGAGCTCCTCGTAGGAGACGCCGCGGCGCTCGGCCACGAAGCGCGCGGTGTGGGTGACGAAGGCCGGCTGGTTGCGCTCCTTGCGCACCGGCTGCGGCGTGAGATACGGAGCGTCGGTCTCCACCAGCAGGCGATCGTCGGGCACCCGCTCGGCGGCCTCGGCCAGGTCGCCGGCCCTGGGGTAGGTGACGTTGCCGGCGAACGAGATCCACCAGCCCTCGGCCAGGCACTCGTCGAGGCGGTCGGGCATCGAGAAGCAGTGCATGACCACCTCAAGGCCCCGCGCACGGGCCTTCAGGGTGGCGAGCGTGTCGTCCTCGGCGGCGCGGGTGTGGATCACCAGCGGCTTGCCCATGGCCTGTGCCAGCTCGATCTGCGCGTGGAACGCGCGCTCCTGGTCGGCGCGGGGCGCGTAGTCGCGGAAGTAGTCCAGGCCCGTCTCGCCGATGGCCGCGCAGCGCGGGTGGGCGGCCAGGGCCTGCAGATCCGCCAGGTCGGCGTCGTCGAAGCCCTCGGCGTGGTTGGGGTGACGCCCGACCGCGGCGTGCACCTGCGGGAAGTCCTCGGCGGCCTGCAGCGCCGTGCGGTTGCTCGCCGAGTCCATGCCGACGGTGAGGATGTGGCGGACGCCCTCGCGCGCCGCCGCCGCGACCAGCTCGGCATTGGCCGGGGCGCACGAGTCCAGGTGCGTGTGGCTGTCGTTCACGCGTGCTGCTGTCGTTCACTCGTGCTTCGGGAAGAGCTGGCCGAGCTCGCCGACCGCGCCGATCGTGCCCGCGCCGAAGCGTGCGCCGGCGAGGCTGATGTCCGGGGTGCCGAGGGCTCCGAGGAGCTTCTCGGCCGCCCCGGGGATCCAGGGGGCAAGGAGCACGGTGACCACGCGCAGGCCCTCGGCCAGCGTGCGCAGCACGCGATCGAGGTCGGCCGCGCGCTGGGGGTCCTTGGCCAGCTGCCACGGCGCCTGCTCCTCGACGTAGCGGTTGAGCCGCCGCACCCGCTGCCAGATGTCGTCGAGAGCGGGCGTGAGCTCGACGCGGTCCATGCGCGCGGCCACGCGCTCGGTCAGGCCGTCGAAGTCGCCGGCGAGCGCCGGGTCGACATCGACCGCGGGCACCGTGCCGTCGCGGTAGCGCCCGATCATCGACAGGGTCCGGTTGGCGAGGTTGCCCAGCTCGTTGGCCAGCTCGGTGTCATAGCGGCGCTCGAAGGCCTCGGTGGAGACCGAGCCGTCCTCGCCGAAGGTGACGTCGCGCAGCAGGTAGTAGCGCAGGGCGTCGGTCCCGAAGCGCTCGATGATCTCGAAGGGATCGAGGACGTTGCCCAGCGACTTGCTCATCTTCTCGCCGTCCATCAGCAGGTAGCCGTGGACGAAGACGTGCTCGGGTACCGGCAGGTCGGCCGCCATCAGCATCGCCGGCCAGAAGACGGTGTGGAAGCGCAGGATGTCCTTGCCGATGACGTGGTAGGTGGCCGGCCAGAACTGCTCGGTGAGGTCCTCGCCTTCGCGGGCGAAGCCGAGGGCCGTGTAGTAGTTCAGCAGCGCGTCGAACCAGACGTAGAAGACGTGGCTCGTGTCCCAGGGGACCGGGACGCCCCACGTCAGCTGGGCGCGCGAGAGCGAGATGTCCTGCAGGCCGCTCTTGATGAACGAGAGCGCCTCGTTGTAACGGACGCGCGGGGTGACGAAGTCGGGCTGCTCGGCGTAGAGCGCCTCCAGGCGCTCCTGGAACCTGCTCAGGGCGAAGAAGTAGTTCTGCTCGCTGTGGCGCTCGAGCTCGATGTGATGGATCGGGCAGCGATTGCCCTCCTCGATCTCGTTGTCGACCTTGAAGTCGGCGCAGCGGGGGCAGTACCAGCCCTCGTAGAGCCCCTCGTGGACGAAGCCGTTGTCGTAGACGCGCTGCAGCACCTCCTGCACCCGCTTGACGTGCTCGGGGTCCGAGGTGCGGATGAAGAAGTCGTTGGTCGCTTCGAGGACCGGAGCCAGCGCCTTGAAGCGCTCGGCGTTGCGATCGGCCAGCTCCTTGGGCTCGAGGCCCTGCGCCTTGGCCGCGTCGGCCACCGGCTCGCCGTGCTCGTCGGTCCCGGTCAGGAAGAACACGTCCTCGCCGCGCTGGCGGTGGTGCCGGGCCATGACGTCGGCGGCGATCGTCGTGTAGGCGTGCCCCAGATGCGGGGCCGCGTTGACGTAGTAGATCGGCGTGGTGACGTAGAAGGAGTGCTCGGCGGCCATGGGCAGCGGACGTTACAAGGCGTCAGCCGGGCGCCTGCGGTGCGTAGGGGGCGGCTCGCGCCCGATGCGTGAGCGAGTCGCGGCGGCGACGGCGGCGGCGCACCAGGCCGCCGACGGGCAGCGCGGAGGCCACGAGCGCCAGCGCGGGGTAGGCCGGCCACGGCAGGCGGCGCTTCGCGATGGCCGGTGCGGGCGGGAACGCGGGCGGCGACGACGCCGGGCGCGGGCCCGCGGGACGCAGGCGCAGCGCACGCGGCGCCGGACCGAGGCGCGGCGGCGCCGGGGGGTCGTCGGCCAGCAGGGTGAGCGGGTCGAGGTAGCCGCGACGGTCGCCGGCGCGCCGCGCGCCGAGCCGCAGGCGTCCCGCCGGGCCGAGCGTGCCCAGCCCCTGCCCGGCGACGAGGCGCGACCCCGCGCGCACCGCCAGCCGGCCCAGCCCGAGGTAGGTGGCCGCCAGCGCACCACAGCGCACGCTCACCGCCAGCCCGCGACGCGGCACGGGGCCGGCGAAGCTGACGCGCCCCGCGCAGGCGGCACGCACGACGGCGCCGGGCGAAGCCGACACGTCGATGCCCCGGCGCTGCCCGCGCGCGAACGGCGCCCATGGCGACAGGTGAAAGGCGCCGACCACCGGCCCGCGCAGCGGCCAGCGCCAGCCGGCGCCCGCCGCGCCGCGTGGCAGGACCAGCGCCATGACGAACACGCACCCGAGCACGAGCGAGGCGAGGACGACGGGGTGAGGGCGTGGGGCCATGCGCCGAACATACGGCCGCGATGGCGCGTCGCGGCCGACCGCGCGTGACTTGTTGCAGTCCCTGCGCTACTTCGTGTCGGTCAGCGCGCGATACAGCGCATTCGCGCTCGTCCCGGTGAGCTCGGCCACCACGCCGGCCGCCGGTCGCGCCCGCGCCCCGCCCTCGTCGACCAGCCGGCGCAGCGCGGCCAGCGCCGGCCCGAGCGGGACCTCGTCGACCTGGGCGGCACCGATGACGAGGACGACCTCGCCGCGCGGCCCCTCCTCGGCGTAGCGCGCGGCGAGCTCCGAGGCCGACCCGCGCACGACCTCCTCGTAGACCTTGGTCAGCTCGCGGCAGACGGCCACCGGCCGCTCGGGATCGACCGCCGCCAGCACGGCCAGCGAGGCGGCGACCCGGCGCGGCGACTCGAACGCCACCACCACCTCCGGCGAGCGCAGGACCGCCTCCAGCGCTCCCTTCTTGCGCGGCAGGAAGCCCACGAAGCGCCACGTCGCGGCCTCCATGCCCGACGCCACGAGCGCGGCCAGCGCCGCGCTGGGTCCCGGCAGCACCTCGACCTCGAGCCCCGCCGCCATGCACGCCTGAACGAGCACGAGGCCGGGATCGCTGACGAGCGGCATGCCGGCATCGCTCACCAGCGCCACCACCGCGCCGGCGCGCATCCGCTCGACGAGCCGCGGCGCCACGCGCCGCTCGGCGTGCGCGTCGTAGCGCACGCGCTCGGCCGACACCCCGTAGCGGTCCAGCAGCACCTTCGTGGTGCGCGTGTCCTCGCAGGCGATGACGTCGGCGTCGCGCAGGGCCGAGAGCACGCGCAGGGTGACGTCCTCGAGGTTGCCGATCGGCGTCGGGCAGACGATGAGCCGTCCGCTCATACGACGACCACCCCCGCCACGTCGAGGGCCATGCAGGCCGCGCCGAGCATCCCCGACTCGGCGCCGAAGCGTGCCGGCACCAGGCGCACGCGCTCGCGGTTGACCGGCAGCGCGCGGCGCGCGACGACCTCGCGCGCCGGGGCCAGCAGCAACTCGCCGGCGGCGATCGCGCCCCCGCCGACGACGACGACCTCGGGGTTGAAGATGTTGACCAGGGTCACGACCCCGAGCCCCAGCCGCTGGCCCATGAGCGTCATCACGTCGCAGGCCGCGGGATCGCCGTCGTGGGCCATCTCGGTGACGAGCGCGCCGGTGATCTCACGCCCGGAGTCCAGCGCCAGCCCGAGGGCGCTGTTGGGCGCCTGGCGCGCCAGCCGCAGGCCCTCGGCGCCGATCGCGTGACCCGACACGAGCGCCTCCAGGCAGCCGTGGTTGGGGCAGCTTCCGGGGCACGGCGGGCCGTCGGCGTCGACCATGATGTGGCCGAGCTCGGCCGCCGCCCCGCGGGCGCCGTGCACCAGCCGCCCGTCGACGATGAGCCCGCCGGCGATTCCGGTGCCCAGCGTGAGCATGATCGCGTGGCTCGCCCCGCGCGCCTCGCCCCAGCGCCACTCGGCGAGCATCGCCGCGTTGCCGTCGTTGTCGACGGCAACGGGCAGGCCGAGCCGCTCGGCCAGCACGTCGCGCACGGCGACTCCGTGCAGGGGGAGGTGGTTGGAGTCGAGCGCCACCCCGGTCTCCGGATCGACCAGGCAGGGGATGCCGAGCCCGACCGCCAGCACCTGCGCGGGCGCCGCGTCGATCGCCTCCTGCACCGCCTCGACGAGCTGATCGATCAGCGCGCCGGTGTCGTCCGTGCGCGCCAGGCGATAGGTGCGGTGATGCACCTCGAGCTTCGAGTCGACCGTCCCGGCGAGCAGCTTCGTCCCTCCCAGGTCGACGCCGATGACGCAGCCGGCGGCCATGATCGGCCACCATACCTTGCTCATGGCGGACCCCCAGGCGCCTCCGGAGTACAAGCTCTATCGCACGCGACCGCGCCTTCCGGGGCGCGGCGGCGACGACCGATCGCTGCTCGACGACCTGCGCGAGGCGCCGCCCGGCGAGCGCCGGCGCAAGCCGATCACCGTCGGCCGCGTGGTCAAGTGGCTCCTGCTCGCCCTGGTGGTGTGGGTGGGCCTGTCGCTGGTGCTGTTCCTCATCTCGGCCCAGGTCAACCAGGACCAGGTGTCGGCTGGCGCACAGGCCCAGCTGTCCGGCGGCGGCGTCGGGATCCTCAAGCCACAGACGACCCTGATCCTCGGCTCCGACCAGCGCACCGCGGCGAACAAGGAGCCCGGCGCGAGCACCACGGGCCCCAGCCGCAGCGACTCGATCCTGCTCCTGCGCACCGGCGGCGGCCACAGCGCCAAGCTCTCGATCCCCCGCGATACGGTCGTCGACATCCCCGGCCACGGACGCAACAAGATCAACGCCGCCTACGCGTTCGGGGGCGCCGCGCTCACGGTCCAGACGATCAAGCAGTACCTCGGCATCCCGATCGATCACGTCTTCGAGGTCAGCTTCGACAACTTCCCCGCCCTCGTCGACGCCATGGGCGGGATCGACTACACCGGCGGCTGCGTGGTCTCGCGCATCAACGGCGGCTTCAAGAACGGCGGCTTCACCCTGCGCCTGCACCGCGGTACGACGCACATCGACGGCAAGCAGGCGCTCGCCCTCGCGCGCACGCGCCACAACGACTGCAACGCCAAGGAGAACGACCTCACGCGCACGCGCCGCCAGCAGAAGGTCATCAGCGCGATGAAGTCACGCGTCTTCAGCCCGGCCGGCTTCATCCGCCTGCCGTTCATCTCCTGGAACGCGCCCAAGACGCTCAAGACCGACATGCGCGGCCCGGCACTCTTGGGCTACGCGATCGGGACGGCGATCAGCGGCGGCGCCACGACCGAGATCCTCAAGCCCTCGGGCGGGGTGACGCTGCCCGACGGCGGCGCCGGCCTCACCGTCTCGGACGCCGAGAAGCAGGCCGACGTCCAGCGCTTCCTCGCGGGGTAGGCCCGCGGGCTCCCCGGACCTCACGGCCCGGGGAGGGCCGGCGTCAGAGCCGGCGCATCGAGACGACGAGTCGCCTGTCGCTCGCCTGCCAGGCCACGACGACGAAGTCGCCCGACGCCGCGACGCTGCGCGCCGTGAAGCGGGCCGGCCGTGCCGGCGGCGCGGCCGTCGCGACGAACCCGGCGCCAGAGCGGTAGAGGGCCATGCGCATCCGGGTGTCGGTCCACGCGACCGCCGCGCGACCGTCGCCGGTCGGTGCGAGCTGGATGTAGTCCGCGTCGGTGGCCGTCACCGTCCGGCGAAGCCCGAAGGGAACGCCGGGCATCCGCTTCGCCCAACGCAGCGGTGCCGCCCTCGAGAACGGTGTGCTGTGCGTCTTCTCCTGCCACAGGGTCACGAGCTCACCGCGCGACCCGTAGAGAACCATCGGGTTGAACGACCGGCGGGCGCTGACCGCGGGTACGGCGACGGGCGCCTCGAAGGCTCCGCCGAGGGCCTGCGTCGACGTCTGGATCGCACCGTACGGATCGGACTCGGGACCGTTGGCCTGCTCCCAGACGGCGCCGACGGTGCCCTCATCGGTGAGCACCGCGCTCACGTCCCAGGTAGGCGAGGCGGAGATCGTCGCCGGCGCGCCGAACGTGGCGCCGGCGGGCCTGGCCGCGACCTGGGCGACTGAGGTCCGGGAGAACGGCACCGGGAAGGTGCCGCCGGTCTCGACGACGTTCATCCAGCTCGCGACCGCGTCGCCGCGTGCATTGAACGCGATGCGCACGTCCTGCCCCTCGCCGATGGTGGTCACGCCCGTGAACGGACGGCCGGCAGGGCGCGAGACGACCTCAACCTTGTCCGCGCGCCGTGCACCCACGCGGAACGACCGCGTCCAGGCAACGAGGGCGTTGCCCGCGCGGTCGACGGCGATGCTCGGGATGCTGAAGGTCCCGCGCAGCGTTCCCGAGATCCGTTGCGCGCGGCCGAAGCGCCCGCCGGCCGAGCGGGCCGCCGCGCGAATCGAGCCGTCGCTGTCCGCCCACACCACGATCGCCGTGCCGTCGTCGGCGAGCGCCGCGGCCCTCACCGTGCCGGTGCGCGAGAGCACCGTGGCGGGCCCGAAGCGCCCGCGTTTGGTGCCGACCACAACCACGACCCGGCGGCTGTGCGCCGGATCCGCGTTCCAGGCGACGAGCGACCGACCGCGATGGTTGACCGCAACCGTCGGCGAGCGGTCCAGGATGCTCGCCTTGGGAAGCGGACCGGCGAGGACCACAGGGTCCGTCCAGGAACCGGCCCGGGCGGCCGTGGGAACGGCGATGGCCCCCGCCGCCAGGCCCGCCACCGCGAAGCACGCCATCGACCCCCTCACCATGGTCGAAACCGACGGTGCACGGTGCCAGGTCATGGCGCCCTCCTCGGGGTGGCGGTGTATCCAAAGGATCCACCTCTCCCGGACGCGCCGCCACCGTAGGTCCTACGGGTCCGCTTACGCGGATCCCGAGGGGTCAGGCCCGACGGCTAGGCCTTCTTCGTGGACTTCGACGACGAGGACTCCGGCTTCTTGGAGTCGCTCTTCTTCTCCGACGACGACGAAGAAGAGGACGTGGTGTCCTTGCTCTTGGACTCCGTCTTGTCCGAGCCGTCCTTGGCCGAGCGCTCGAGCTCACGGTTGCGCCGCCGCGTGCCGTAGTCGGTGTTGTAGAAGCCCTTGCCCTTGAAGTGGACCGCCACCGGGTGGAAGACCCGCTGGACGGGCGCGTCACAGCGCGCGCAGCTCAACACCGGGTCGTCGGTCATCCTCTGGACGACCTCGAACTGGTGGCCTTTGTCGCAGCGATACTCGTAGGTAGGCACGGCACTCTCAGTATAGGAGTGCCAAACGGCGTTCCTCAAAGCCGCACCGTACGATGCGGCGCATGGCCGCCGATCCCGTGACCATGGACAAGATCGTCGCTCTCTGCAAGCGCCGGGGGCTGATCTTCCCTGCCTCGGAGATCTACGGCGGGATCGCCAACACCTACGACTACGGCCACTACGGCGTCCTGCTGAAGCGCAACATCATCGATGCGTGGTGGCAGGCGATGATCGGCGACCGCACCGACATCGTCGCGCTGGACTCGGCGATCATCCAGCACCCGAAGACGTGGGAGGCCAGCGGCCACCTCGCCGGCTTCACCGATCCGCTCATCGACTGCAAGACGTGCGGGCAGCGCTTCCGCGCCGACCATCTGGCCGAGCTCTCGTGCGGGCGCAAGCCGTCCAAACACCCCGGCGCGACCCCCGAGTGCGACCTGACCGAGGCCCGCGAGTTCAACCTGATGTTCGAGACGACCATCGGCCCCGTGAAGGAGGCCGGCGCCACCGTCTACCTGCGTCCCGAGACCGCGCAGGGGATCTTCCTGGACTTCAAGACCGTCCTGGGCTTCGCGCGCAAGAAGCCGCCGTTCGGCATCGCCCAGGTCGGCAAGTCGTTTCGCAACGAGATCACCCCCGGCAACTTCGTCTTCCGCACGCTCGAGTTCGAGCAGATGGAGATGGAGTTCTTCGTGCCGCCCGACGAGGCCCAGCAGTGGCACGAGCACTGGCTCAAGGAGCGCCTGGACTGGTACGTGCGGCTCGGCATACGGCCCGACCACCTGAAGCTGCGCCCGCACGACGCCGACGAGCTCAGCCACTACTCGAGCGCGACGAGCGACGTGGAGTACCTCTACCCGATCGGCTGGTCCGAGCTCGAGGGGATCGCCAACCGCGGCGACTTCGACCTCACCCAGCACGCGCAGCACTCCGGCGAGAAGCTCGAGTACTTCGACACCGCGTCCGGCGAGCGCTACGTCCCCCACGTCATCGAGCCGGCGGCCGGCGTCGGGCGCACGATGCTCGCCGTGCTGTGCGACGCCTATGACGAGGAGGAGGTCGCCGGCGAGCAGCGCACGCTGCTGCGCCTGCACCCGCGGCTGGCGCCGATCAAGGTCGCCGTGCTGCCGCTGGTGCGCAAGGACGGCCAGCCCGAGCTCGCCCAAGAGGTCTTCCAGGCGCTGCGCGGCCAGCTCCAGGCCGAGTACGACGAGGGCGGCTCGATCGGCAAGCGCTACCGCCGCCAGGACGAGATCGGCACGCCGTTCTGCGTGACGATCGACCACCAGTCGCTCGAGGACCGCACCGTCACGGTGCGCGAGCGCGACTCGCTGGCGCAGGAGCGCGTGGCGGTCGACGAGCTGCCGGCGGTGCTCGGCGCGCGGCTCGTCGCTCCGTGGCAGACACCGAAGCTCGGCTGAGCATCCCCTTGGCCGTCACCGCGCCGCCCCGCGCCACCGTGCTCCCGACCGCCGTGGCCGCGGCGGCCGGGGCCACCCTCTCGGTGCAGGCGTACGCGAACGGCCGGCTCGGCGGGTCGATCGGCTCGGCGGAGATGGCCGGCGTGATCAACAACGCCGTGGGGCTGGCGGCGATCGTCGTCCTCGCAATCGCGGTCGGCGCCCTCCAGCGGGCCCTGCGATCGCTGGACGGGGTGCGCCCGTGGCAGTTCTTCGGCGGCCTCGCCGGCGCGATGTACGTCACCGCGGGAGCGGCCGGCGTGCCGAAGATCGGCGTGGCCCTGCTCACGGTGGCGCTGGTGTGCGGGCAGACCGCGGGCAGCCTGGTGGTCGACGCGGCCGCACTGAGCCCGGCCGGGCGCCGGCGCATCACGACCCGCCGGCTGGTGGGCGTGGCCCTCACCATCGCAGCGGTGGTGGCCTCCGCCCACGGAACGCACGGGACGCTGCACGTGGGGATCCTCGTGCTCGCCCTCGCGGCCGGCTTCAGCAGCTCCGTGCAGCAGGCGGCCAACGGCCACGTCGCGCGCGCGACCGGCGAGCCGCTCTTCGCCGGCGCGCTGAACTTCGCCGTCGGCCTGTGCGCTCTGCTCGTCGTCGGTGCGGTCGCCGACGGGCTGACGCCGCCCAACGGGTGGTCCGCGCCGCCGCTGGAGTACCTGGGCGGCCTCGCCGGCGTCACGATCGCCTGCCTGCTGTCGGTGATCGTCGCGCGGCTCGGCGTCCTGCGGATGATGCTCGCGCTCACCGCGGGGCAGCTGGTGGGGGGACTGGGGCTCGACCTGATCGCGCCGGCGCACGGGCGCACGGTGTCGGCGGGCACGGCGGCGGGCGTGGCGCTGGCCTTCGCCGCCGTGCTCGTGACCGGGTGGCGCACGTGGGCCCCGGACGGCTGAGTCCGCGGCGCGGGCCGGGGCGAGCGCCTGTCCCCCAAGGCTCGCCCCGACCCGCGGTCGCGTCGCTGCACCTCTGTGAACAGGCGCCCGCGGGGGTGGGTTGCGGTGTCTGTGACGACGATCACACTCGTATTGAACGAGCGTTCAGTAGCCTGGCGCGTATGGCTGCCCCCACTGCGTCGGTCACCGACGCGATCTCCTACGACGACCTCTACGCGCGTTGGGAGCGGGGCAACTGGCGGGCCACGGAGATCGACTTCACGCAGGACGTCGTCGACTGGCGCGAGCGCCTCACCGCGGAGCAGCGGCGCTCGGCGCTCTGGCTCTACGCCCTCTTCTTCCACGGCGAGGACTCGGTCACCGACAACCTCTCGCCCTTCATCGACGCGGCGCCACTCGAGGAGCAGAAGTACTTCCTCGCCACCCAGCAGGTCGACGAGGCGCGCCACGCCGTCTTCTTCAAGCGCTTCATGCACGAGGTCGTCGGCGCCGGCGACGGCACGCTGGCGGGCGGCCTGCGCGCCACCGCCGGCGAGATCACCTGGGGCCACCGCCAGGTGTTCAGCCGCCTGGACCGGATGGCCGGCGAACTGCGCGGCGACCGCTCGAAGACCAAGCTGGCCGAGGCGGTGACGCTCTACCACATCGTCGTCGAGGCATCGCTCGCCCAGCCCGGACAGCACATGATCGAGGCCTCGCTGGAGGCCCTCGACGTGCTGCCGGGCTTCCGCGAGGGCATGCGCAACGTCGCGCTCGACGAGCAGCGCCACATCGGCTTCGGCGTCAAGCTGCTGGCCGACCTCCACCAGGAGGACCCGGGGCCGATCCAGGACGCGATCGTCGGACTCATCAAGGAGGTCCTGCCGTGGACCTCGGCGGTGGCCAAGCCGCCGAACTGGGACCGGTCCTACACGGAGTGCTTCGGCTTCACGCTGGAGGACATGGGCGAGTCGGGCGCGGCCTCGATCGAGCAGCGCCTGCGCGCCATCGGGCTGCCGATCGACACCATCCCCGGGTTCCCGATGCCGATGGACCTGCCGCCGCGCGAGCGCGCCGTCCGCGGGCAGAAGCTGCTGCGCGCCGGCCTCATCGGCCCCGGCGACGAGGGCGTCGCCCAGGACCCGGAGGCGATCGAGATCATGTTCGACACCATCCGCCGCCAGGCCATCACCCACGGCCTGCGGCCCGGCACCACGATCGAGTGGGACTTCGCCGACGCCCCGCCGTGGCACGTCGTCCTGGAGAACGGCGCGTCGCGCGCGGTGCAGGGGCACGCGGCGCACGCGGACCTGACGCTGCGGCTGCGCTTCGCCGACTGGGCCGATGTCATGGCCGGGCGCGCCGACCCCCGGGCCCTGATGCTGCGCCGGCGGCTGCGGCCGAAGGGGAGCCCGCGGGTGTTGCTGGCGTTGCCGAAGGTCTTCGGGTAGCGCTGCTGCCTCGCGGCAGCGCGAACAGCCTCATCGAGGGCAGGGTGAGCCGCTCGCGCCGGGGCGGGCGCGAACTGCGTGGGATTGCTCCCGGTTTCCGGTAGCTATCCCATGCAGTTCGGCAGTCCGCCGGCGCGTGCGCCCCCGCCGACTCCTTCCCCTCGGTGATGCAGTTCGCGGAGGCGCGTCAAGGCCGACGTCGTCGTCGTCGGGGCCGGGCTCGCCGGCCTGACCGCGGCGCGCGACCTCGCCGCCGCGGGCCGGTCGATCGTCGTGCTCGAAGCGCGCGACCGCGTGGGCGGACGGGTGCTCAACGTCGACCTCGGCGGCGGGATCATCACCGAGGGCGGCGCGGAGTTCATCGGCCCCACGCAGGACCGCATCGCCGCGCTGGCCAAGGACGTCGGGGTCGACACCTACCCGACCTACAACATCTACTTCCGCAACGGCGCGGCCACGCGCTACAGCGCGACCGGCCCGCTCGGTGCCGTCCCGCCCGACCCCACGGGCGCGGTCGAGGCCCAGAAGGCGATCCTCCAGGTCGACGACATGGCCAGGACGATCCCGCTCGACGCGCCGTGGACGGCGCCGCGCGCGGCCGAGTGGGACGGCCAGACCTTCGAGACCTGGAAGCTCGCCAACACGCTCACCGACTCCGGGCGCTTCCTGCTCGACGTCGCCATCACCTCGATCTTCTCGTGCGAGCCGCGCGACGTCTCGCTGCTCTTCGTCCTCTTCTACCTCGCCGCGGCGGGCAACGAGTCGACGCCGGGGACCATCGAGCGGCTGGTCAACACCGGCGGCGGCGCCCAGGAGCGGCGCTTCGCCGGCGGCTCGCAGCTCGTGCCGATCAACCTCGCCAAGCGCCTGGGCCGGCGCGTCGTCCTGGGCCAGCCGGTGCGCCGGATCGTGACCCAGAAGGGCACGGTGATGGCCATCGCCGACGGCTATCGCGTCACCGCCAGGCGCGCGATCGTGGCGATCCCCCCGCCGTTGGCCGCCCGCATCGACTACCACCCCCAGCTCCCCGCCCTGCGCGACCAGCTCACCCAGCGCATGCCGATGGGCACGGTGGTGAAGGTCCACGCGACCTACTCCGAGCCGTTCTGGCGCGCCGCGGGCCTCACCGGCCAGGCGGTGGCCGATACCGCGCCCGCCCAGGTCACCTTGGACAACACGCCGCCGTCGGGCTCGCCGGGCATCCTCATGGCCTTCGTCGAGGCCTCGGCCGCACGCGAGCGCCTCGGCGCCTCGCGCGACGCCCTGCGCCGTGACGTGCTGATGAACTTCAGCGACTACTTCGGGCCGCAGGCCGCCAACCCGACCTCCTTCCACGTCTCCGATTGGCAGGAGGAGACGTGGACGCGCGGCTGCCCGGTGTGCTTCACCGCCCCCGGCGTGCTGCTCGACTACGGCCGCGCGATCCGGGAGCCGGTGGGGCGCATCCACTGGGCCGGCACGGAGACCGCGACCTTCTGGAACGGCTACATGGACGGCGCGGTGCGCTCGGGCGAGCGCGCGGCCAAGGAAGTCCTCGCAGCGCTCTAGTCACAGCCACACGACGCAGTCGCGTGCCCGCAGGCGCTCGACCACGGGCAGCGGATCGACGAAGCCGTTCCAGCGCAGGTCCAGCCGCTGCAGGGCGGGCAGCTCGGCGAGCCAGTCGGGCAGCTCGGCGATGGCGGTCTCGCGCAGGTCGAGGCTGCGCAGCGCGCGCATGCCGGCCATCGCGTCCGGGAGTCCCGCGAGCGGGTTGCCGCGCAGGTAGAGCTCGATGACCTCCTCGAGCTCGCCGATCCAGTCGGGCAGGGTCTCGATGCGGTTGCCGCCGGCGCCCAGGTAGAGCAGGGAGCGCAGCGACCGGACCGCCTCCGGCAGCGCCGCGAAGCGGTTGTCGCCCAGGTAGAGGACCTCGAGCGCGCGGAGCCGCCCCATCCCCGCCGGCAGCGCCGCGAGGCGGTTGTGAGCGATGTCGAGGATGCGCAGCGCCTCCAGCCGCCCGACCGCCGCGGGCAGCGCCTCGATCCCGGTCGCGTCGAGGTACAGCGCGGTCAGCGAGGTGAGCGATCCGATCGCGTCGGGGATCGCGCCCAGTGGGTTGCGCCCGAGCGCGAGCGAGCGCAGCCCGCGCGCCTCCCACACCTCGGCCGGGAGGGCGCTCAGCCCGCGCCCGCGCAGGTCGAGGCGGTCACTCACGCTCGAACTGCATGGCGCCGGCGACGTTGCCGCCCGGGTCCTCGAAGAAGATCAGCTCGCCCACGCCCGGGATCGTCGTGCGCTCCATGAGCAGCCGCCCGCCGTTGGCCAGCACCGCCGCCTCGGCGGCGCCGACGTCCTCCACGGCGACCGTGCACTCGAAGCCGATCGTGCGCACGCCGCCGAGATCGCGGCGCTGCTGCACGGCGATGACCGGTCCCGACTCGCGCTGCATACGGAAGAACCCCGGCGGCCCCCATGGCTCGAAGTGCCAGCCGAAGAGCGCCTCATAGAAGCGCAGCGACGCCTGCGGATCGTCGGCGTTGATGGCGAAGTGCGCGATGTCGCTGGTCATGTGGGCAGCCTAGGGTTCCGCCCTTCGTGAGCCCAACCGCCCTCGCCCTCATCGCCTCCGCGGCGATCGCCCACGCCTCGTGGAACTTCTTCGCCAAGCAGGCGCGCGGCGGCCTGCCCTTCGTATGGCTGGCCGGGCTGTGCGCGGCGACGCTCTACGCGCTGCCCGCCGCGATCCAGCTGGCCGTCGGCGAGCGCACGATCAGCACGGCGGGCATCGCGTTCATGTTCGGCAGCGGCTGCCTGCACTCGGCCTACTTCACGACGCTCCAGCGCGGTTACGCCGAGGGCGACCTCTCGGTCGTCTATCCGCTGGCGCGCGGCACGGGCCCGGCGCTCTCGGTGCTGGCCGCGGTGGTCATCCTCGGCGAGCGCCCCGGCCCGCTGGCCGTCGTCGGCGCCGCGCTCGTCGTGGCCGCCGTGATCTCACTGGCCCTCGCCGGGCACCGCACGCCGTCGCGCGCGACGCTCGTCTTCGCCCTGCTGACCGGGACGACCATCGCGGCCTACACGCTCTGGGACGCGCACGCGGTCGAGGACCTCGCGCAGCCGACGATCGCCTACTACTGGGGCTCGGAGGTCACGCGCGCGCTCGTGCTCGCCGTGCCCGCGCTGCGCGACCGCGCCGGCCTGCGCACCGCCCTGGCCCACGACCGCCGCGCCATCCTCGCCGTCGGCGCGCTCAGCCCGCTGGCCTACATCCTCGTGCTCGTCGCGCTCACGCTCGCGCCCGTCACCGTCGTGGCCCCGGGGCGCGAGGCGTCGATCGTCATCGTCTCGCTGCTGGGCACCCGCGTCCTCGGCGAGGGCGACACGTCGAGACGCGCGGTCGCCGCGGTGGCCATCCTCGTCGGCATCGCCTGCCTCGCCGCGAGCTGATTTGGCAGCCTTGGACGACCATGCCCCGCTACGTCTGCGCCACCTGCGCCGCCCAGTTTCCCGACGCGCCAGAGCCGCCACCGCGGTGCCCGATCTGCGAGGACGAGCGCCAGTACGTCCCCGAGGACGGCCAGCGCTGGATCACCTTCGACGAGCTCGCGCACACCCATCGCAACGAGCTGCGCGAGGACGCCGAGCTGACCGGCGTCGGCACCGAGCCGTCACTGGCGATCGGCCAGCGCGCGCTGCTCGTCCCGCACGGCGAGCGCTTCGTCATGTGGGACTGCACCACGTGCTTCGACGACGAGGCGGCCGCGGAGATCGAGGACCGCGGCGGGCTGTCGGCGATCGCGATCTCCCACCCGCACTACTACTCGGGCATGGCCGATTGGGCGGCACGCTTCGACTGCCCGGTGCTGCTGCACGCCGACGATCGGCAATGGATCACGCGGCCCGACCCCGCCGTCGAGCTGTGGACCGGCGAGACGCGCGCGCTCGGCGACGGGCTGACGCTGATCCGCTGTGGCGGCCACTTCGCCGGCGGCACGGTGCTGCATTGGCGCGACGGCGCGGGCGGCGCCGGCGCGCTGCTGAGCGGCGACATCGTGCAGGTCATCCCCGATCGCACGCACGTGGGCTTCATGTACAGCTATCCCAACCTGATCCCGCTGCCCGAGGCAGCGGTCGCGCGCATCGCCGCTGCCCTCGAGCCCTACGCGTTCGACGTCATCTACGGGGCGTGGTGGGACCGGCTCGTGCGCCGCGACGGGAAGGCGATCGTGCGGCGCTCGGCCGAGCGCTACGAGCGCGCGCTGCGGGGCGAGTTGGCGCGTTAGCGCACAGCAGGCCTCATCTTTCGCGGTCCGGGGTATGACAGCGCAATCCATTCTTCGGGAGGAGATTGCGCATGTACAAGCAGGTGCTCGATCCGGTCGGCGATTCGCTCGGCCTGTCGACGATCTTCGCGGTGCTGCCGCTCGTCACGCTGTTCGTGCTGCTGGGCGGCCTCAAGCTGAAGGCTCATGTCGCCGCCCTGTGGTCGCTGCTGGTGGCGATCCTCGTGGCGATCATCGTCTACTCGATGCCGGTGGGCCAGACGCTCGACGCCGGCGCCGAGGGCGCGGCCTTCGGCCTCTTCCCGATCATGTGGATCGTCATCAACGCGATCTGGATCTACACGCTGCTCGAGCGCAGCGGGTACTTCGCGGTGATCAAGCGCTCGTTCGGGCGCCTCAGCGATGACCAGCGCGTACAGGCGGTGCTGATCGCCTTCTGCTTCGGCGCCCTGCTCGAAGCCCTGGCCGGGTTCGGTACGCCGGTGGCGATCTGCTCGGTGATGCTCATCGGTCTGGGCTTCCAGCCCGCCAAGGCCGCCGCGGTCGCGCTCGTCGCCAACACCGCGCCCGTGGCCTTTGGCGCCATCGCGGTGCCGATCACGACGCTGGCACCGCTGGCCAATCTGCCGAAGGACGACCTCGGCGCGATGGTCGGCCGTCAGACGCCCTTCCTGGCGTTGGTCGTGCCGCTCATCCTCGTCGCCATGGTCGACGGGCGCCGTGGCATCAAGGCCGCCTGGCCCGCTGCGCTGGCCGGCGGCTTCGCCTTCGCCGTGGGCCAGTTCGCGTGCGCGAACTACCTCTCGGTCGAACTGGCCGACGTCGTCGCCTCGCTGATGGGCGCCGGCGCGATCATCGCGCTGCTGCAGGTGTGGCAGCCCGGCGACATCGTCGGCGTTCCCTCCGGGCCGCGGCCGGCGATGGCCGGTGGCGAGAGCGGCGTCGACCAGCGGCGCTTCGAGAAGGAAGCGAGCCTGCGCGCCGACGCCGGGCCCGACGGCACCCTCAAGCGCGACACTCCGGGCGAGGTCATCACGGCCTTCTCCCCGTACCTGATCCTCATCGCCGTCTTCGCGCTGGCCCAGATCCACTGGCTGCCGTTCTTCGATTGGCTCGACGCGCGCACGAAGGCATTCGACTGGCCCGGGCTCAACGTCCTCAACGCCAAGGGCAAGGAGCCCACCGCGGTCCTCTTCAAGTTCAACTGGGCCAACGCGGCGGGCACCCTGCTGCTGATCTGCGGCCTGCTGAGCATGATCACGCTGCGCACCAACGCGCGGCGCGCGTTCGCGGCCTACGTCGCCACGCTCAGCCAGCTGAAGTTCGCGATCCTCACCGTCGCCACCGTGCTGGCGTTGGCCTACGTGATGAACCTGTCGGGTCAGACGATCACGATCGGCAACTGGCTGGCCGGCGCCGGTGCCGCCTTCGCCCTGCTGTCGCCGATCCTCGGCTGGCTCGGGGTGGCGGTCACCGGCTCGGACACGTCGTCCAACGCGCTGTTCGGCGCACTGCAGGTGTCGGCCGCCCAGAAGGCCGACCTGTCGCCCATGCTGATGGCCGCGGCCAACTCGAGCGGCGGTGTGCTGGGCAAGATGATCTCGCCCCAGAACCTCGCCATCGGCGCCGCCGCGGTGGGCATGGGCGGCAAGGAAGGCGACCTGTTCCGTATGGTGGTGAAATGGAGCCTGATCCTGCTGGCAGCGATGATCGTGATCGTCTACCTGCAGAGCACCAGCGTCCTCTCGTGGATGGTGGTCGGCAGCTGAAGCTGATCGAGGAGCTGCGGCGCATCTGCGGCGACGAGCACGTCGTCACGGAGCACCACGCGCTTCGCACCTACGAGTCCGATGGCCTGCTGCAGTACGCGACCGTGCCGAGCGCGGCCGTGCTGCCGGGCACCGGCGAGGAGGTGGCCGCCGTCGTGCGCGCCTGCCACGAGGCGGGCGTGCCGTGGGTGGCGCGCGGCTCGGGCAGCGGCCTGTCGGGCGGGGCGCTGCCGCTCGAGGACGGCGTGCTCGTGGTGCTCTCGCGGCTGCGCCGCATCCTCGAGGTCGACCTGGAGAACCAGCGCGTGGTCTGCGAGCCCGGGGTGACGAACATCGCCATCTCGGCGGCGGTCGGCCCCTCGCACTTCTACCCGCCGGACCCCTCGTCGCAGATCGTCTGCTCGATCGGCGGCAACGTGGCCGAGAACTCCGGCGGCGCGCACTGCTTCAAGTACGGCTTCACCACGAACTACGTCTGCGGCCTGGAGGTCGTGCTCCCGGACGGCTCGGTCGTCGAGCTCGGCGGCAAGGAGCTCGACCTGCCCGGGTACGACCTCTGCGGCGTGTTCGTCGGCTCGGAGGGCACGCTCGGCGTGGCCACCAAGGTGATCGTGCGCGTCGTGCCCACCCCCGAGTCGGTGCGCACGCTGGTGTCGTTCTTCGAGTCGCCCAAGCACGCCGGGCAGGCCGTGTCGGCCATCGTCTCGGCCGGCGTGGTGCCCGGGGCGATCGAGATGATGGACAACCTCACGATCGGCGCCTCGGAGGCGATGGCCCACGCGGGCTGGCCGCTGGACGCCGGAGCCGCGCTGCTGGTCGAGCTCGACGGCCCGCAGGCCGAGCTCGAGGCGACCTTCGACCAGGTCGGCGAGCTGTGCCGGCAGGCCGGCTGCAGCGAGGTGCGCGTCGCGGGCGACGAGGCCGAGCGCCAGGTCTTCTGGAAGATGCGCAAGTCGGCCTTCCCGGCCATGGGGCGCGTCTCCTCGCACTACTACGTCCAGGACTCCGTGATACCGCGTACCGCGCTGGCCGAGGTGCTCGAGCGCATCGACCGGCTCGCGCGCGAGTACGACCTGCAGGTGGCCAACGTCTTTCATGCCGGCGACGGCAACCTGCACCCGCTCGTCTGCTACGACGGGCACGCGGAGGGCGAGGCCGAGCGCGCCGAGGAGCTGGCCGGCGAGATCGTGGTCGCGTGCGTGGAGGCGGGTGGCTCCATCACCGGCGAGCACGGCGTCGGCGTCGACAAGAAGCGCTACATGCCCAAGATGTTCAGCGAGGCCGACCTCGACGCCTTCCAGAAGCTGCGCTGCGCGTTCGACCCCGACGGGCTCGCCAACCCCGGCAAGGTCATGCCCACGCCGCGGCTGTGCGGCGAGGTGCCGGGGCCCTACCGCGAGCACCCGCTCGAGAAGGCGGGCCTGGCGGAGCGCTTCTGATGGACGCCGCGGGCGTGGCAGCGGCGCTGCGCGAGGGGTCGGGGGTGCGCGTCGTCGCCGGGGGCACGAAGCTCGGATGGGGGCGGCCGATCGAGGTGCCCGAGCTGAGCGTGGCCGAGCTCGACGCGATCGTCGAGCACAACGTCGGCGACCTCACGGCGATCCTGCAGGCCGGCTGCCCGCTGGCCAAGGCGCGCGAGGCCTTCGCCGCCGAGGGGCAGATGCTGGCGCTCGACCCGCCCGACGACGGCGCCACGATCGGCGGCGTGGTGGCCACCGGCGACTCGGGTCCGCTGCGCCACCGCTACGGCAGCCCGCGCGACCTCGTGCTCGGCGTGCAGGTGGCGCTGCCCGACGGCTCGCTGGCGCGCGCAGGGTCGAAGGTCATAAAGAACGTGGCCGGGTACGACCTGGCCAAGCTCATGAGCGGTGCCTACGGAACTCTCGGCGTGGTCACGGAGGTCAGCGTGCGCCTGCACCCCAAGCCGCGCGAGTGGCTGACCGTCGTCGTGCGCCGCGACGACCCGGGCGCGCTGGCGGCCGCCGCGAGCGAGCTGACCCACCGCCCGCTGGAGGCCGAGCGCCTGGATCTGCGCTGGGAGGGGAACGAGGGCGCCGTGCTCGTGCAGCTCTGCGGCGCCTCGGCGCCCGAGCGCGCCGCGAGCATCGACGGCGAGGTCGTCGAGGACGACGAGGAGCTGTGGGCCGCCCAGCGCGCGGCCCAGCGCGGGCCGGTCGTCCTGCGCGTCTCGACCACGCAGGTCGGCCTCGCCGACGTGCTGAGCGCCGCGCGCGAGCACGGCGCCGTCTGCGTGGCGCGCGGCGCCCACGGCCTGGCGTGGCTGCGCCTGGAGGCGGCCGACGCCGAGCTGGTGACCACGCTGCGCGCACGGCTGGGCGCGTGCGTGCTGCTCGACGCCCCCGCGGCGCTGCGCCGCGAGGTCGATCCCTGGGGGCCGCTGCGCGCCGAGCCGCTCATGCGCCGCGTCAAGGCGCGCTTCGATCCCTACGACACCCTCAACCCGGGGCTGCTGCTCACGTGACCGCGTTTGACACCCTGAACCCGCCCGAGCCCAAGCTGATCGACGACTGCGTGCACTGCGGCTTCTGCCTGCCGACGTGCCCGACGTACGTGCTGTGGGGCGAGGAGATGGACTCGCCGCGCGGGCGCATCCTGCTCATGCGCGCCGGCCACGAGGAGGACGGACCGCTGACCTCCGCGCAGGTCAACGCATGGGACAACTGCCTGGGCTGCATGGCGTGCGTCACCGCATGCCCGTCGGGCGTGCAGTACGACAAGCTCATCGAGGACACGCGCGGGCAGGTCGAGCGCCGCTGGGCGCGCCCCCGCGGCGAGCGCCTGCGCCGCAAGGCGATCTTCGCGCTCTTCCCGCACCCCGAGCGGATGAAGTGGATCGCCCCGTTCGCGCCGCTGGCCCGCCCCACCGCGCGCTTCCTCGGGCGCTTCCCGCGCCTGCAGGCGATGACCCAGCTCGCGCCGCCGCGCTCCAAGCGCGTCGCGCTGCCCGAGCTCACGCCGGCCCAGGGCACCAAGCGCGGGCGCGTGGGCTTCCTGCAGGGCTGCGTGCAGCGCGTCTTCTTCGGCAACGTCAACGCGGTGACGGTTGGCGTGCTGGCCGCCGAGGGCTTCGAGGTGTGGGCGCCGCAGAGCCCGCGCTGCTGCGGCGCGCTGCAGCTGCACACCGGGATCGACGCGCGCGACGAGGCGCGCGAGACGATCGAGACGTTCGAGAGCTGCGACACCGTGGTCGTCAACGCGGCCGGCTGTGGCTCGGCGATGAAGGACTACGGCCATCTGTTCCGCGACGATCCCGAATGGAGCGAGCGGGCGGCCGCCTTCTCGGCCAAGGTCCGCGACGTCCACGAACTGCTGGCCGAGCACGAGCCCCAGGCCCCCCGCCACCCGATCGACCTGGTCGTCGCCTACCACGACGCGTGCCACCTCGCCCATGCCCAGGGCGTGCGCGCGCAGCCGCGCGCGCTGCTGCAGACGATCCCCGGCCTGGAGCTGCGCGAGCCCGCCGAGTGGGAGCTGTGCTGCGGCTCGGCCGGGGTGTGGAACCTGCTCAACCCCGAGCCGGCGGCCGAGCTCGGCCGGCGCAAGGCGCGCAACCTGCTCGCCACCGGCGCGCAGGCCGTCGCCGCCGCCAACCCCGGCTGTGCGCTGCAGATCGGCGTCCACGCCGGATTGCCCGTCCATCACCCGATGGAGCTGCTGGCGGCCTCGATCCACGGAAGGAAGCCATGACCGTCGACGTCCTCGCCCCCGCTCCCGCCTCCGGCGTGCTCACCGAGGAGGCGCTCGCCTTCCTCGGCAGGCTGCACGAGCGCTTCGAGCCGCGCCGGCGCGGGCTGCTCGACGCGCGCGCCGAGCGCCGCGCGCGCATCGCCGCCGGCGAGACGCTCGACTTCCTGCCCGGCACCCGGGAGATCCGCGAGGGCCACTGGAGTGTCGCCGCCGCGCCGCCCGACCTGCAGAACCGCCGCGTCGAGATCACCGGCCCGGTCGACCGCAAGATGGTCATCAACGCGCTGAACTCGGGCGCCAGCGGGTTCATGGCCGACTTCGAGGACTCGCTGTCGCCGACGTGGTCCAACGTCGTGGAGGGCCAGGTCAACCTCACCGACGCGATCGAGGGCACGATCGCGTTCACCGGCGACGACGGCCGCGAGTACACGCTGGGCGACGACGTCGCCACCCTGCTCGTGCGCCCCCGCGGCTGGCACCTGGTCGAGAAGCACGCGCGCGTCGACGGCGAGCCGGTGGCGGGCGCCTTCGTCGACGCCGGGCTCTACCTGCTGCGCAACGCCAAGCGGCTGCTCGAGAAGGGCTCCGGCCCGTACTTCTACCTGCCCAAGATGGAGTCCCACCTCGAGGCGCGCCTGTGGGCCGAGGTCTTCGCCTTCGCCGAGGGCGAGCTCGGCCTGGACCACGGGACGGTCAAGACCACCGTGCTCATCGAGACGCTGCCCGCCGCATTCGAGATGGAGGAGATCCTCTACGAGCTGCGCGAGCACTCGTGCTCGCTGAACGCCGGGCGCTGGGACTACATCTTCTCGACGATCAAGACCTTCCGCGAGCGCCCGGAGTTCGTCCTCCCCGACCGCAACGACGTGAAGATGACCGTGCCGTTCATGAAGGCCTACAGCGAGCTGCTGGTCAAGACGTGCCACCGCCGCGGCGCGCACGCGATGGGCGGCATGGCCGCGCTCATCCCCTCGCGCAAGGATCCCGAGGCCAACGAGCGCGCGATCTCCGCGGTGGCGGCCGACAAGGAGCGCGAGGCGACCTCCGGCTTCGACGGCACGTGGGTCGCGCACCCCGACGTGGTGCAGACGGCCATGGAGCAGTTCGACAAGGTCCTCGGCGATCGCCCCAACCAGGTCGACCGCCAGCGCGACGACGTCGACGTCGGCGCCGCCGACCTGCTCGACATCGCCGCCACGCCGGGCGCCATCACCGAGGCCGGGCTGCGCAACAACGTCAACGTCGGCATCCAGTACATCTCCTCGTGGCTGCGCGGCAACGGCGCCGCGGGCATCTACGGCCTCATGGAGGACGCGGCGACGGCCGAGATCTCGCGCTCGCAGGTGTGGCAGTGGATCCGCCACGGGCGCACGCTCGAGGACGGCACGCCGATCACCGCCGACCTCGTCCGCCGCCTGGAGGGCGAGGAGCTCGAGCGCATCCGCTCGGAGATCGACGACGACGAGTGGTTCGAGCGCGAGGGCCGCCCCGAGGAGTCGCGGGCGCTGTTCGAGCAGGTGGCGCTGGCCGACGAGCTCGCCGAGTTCCTGACCATCCCGGCCTACGAGCAGCTCGACTGATGGTTGGTTCCGCGGCCAGCGTGCTCGCATGTGCGCGGGCCGTGGATGCCGGGCGCCGCACGCCGAAGGGGTGCCGGGCTGGTTGCCCGGCCCCCTTCGGCGGGTGGCGATCCGGCGCCGCGGAGCGCGTGCAGGCGAGTGCGGGGGTCGCGGAATCAGCCATCTAGGGCCGTTGGCGCGCGCGCACGTCGTCACCGGCGGAGGCCGCGGCATCGGCCGGGCGATCGTCGAGCGGCTGCTGGCGCAGGGCGACACCGTCGCGGCGATCGAGCTCGACCCCGCCGCGCTGGAATGGGTCGGCGCGCATCCGCGCGCCATCGCCGTGGTGGGCGACGCCGGCGACGAGGCGATCACCGAGCAGGCGGCCGACGCGGCGCAGGCCGCGGCGCCGCTGGCGGGGTGGGTCAACAACGCCGCGGTCTTCCGCGACGCCTCGATCGACGCGGTGACGACCCGCGAGCTGCTCGATCTCATCAACGTCAACCTCGCCTTGGCCGTGGTCGGCTGCGCGACCGCCGTGCGGCGCTTCCTGGCCGCCGGGACGCCTGGATCGATCGTCAACGTCACCTCCCACCAGGCGCGCCTGGCCGTGCCGGGCTGCACGCCCTACGTGACGGCCAAGGCGGCGACCGAGGGCCTCACCCGGGCGCTGGCGGTGGAGTACGGCACGCGCGGGATCCGCGTCAACGCCGTGGCCCCGGGCTCGATCGCCACCGATCGCTACCACGAGGAGTACGTCGCGCAGGCGCCCGAGGTGGCCGAGCGGATCGAGCGCGAGATCGCCCGCCTGCATCCCGTCGGGCGCGCCGGGCGCCCGGAGGAGGTCGCCGCCACGGTCGCCCACCTGCTCTCCGACGAGGCGAGCTTCATCACCGGCGCCACCGTCCCCGTCGACGGCGGGCGCACCGTCGTCACCCACGACCCCCAGCCCTGATGGCGGTCACCTTCCTCCTCGCCGGCATGCCGGTCGCCGTCCGCGCTGCGGGCGCGGCGGCCTGAACAGCATCACCGAGGGGAAGGAGTAGCGGCGGACGCGGACGCCGAACGTCGGTCCTACCCCCTGCTGATGGGGCAAGACCGACGTTCGGCGCGCCGCGGACGACCCGGCTACCCGCGGCCGACGTAGGGCATCTTCGTCGCCATCACCGTCATGAACAGGACGTTGGCGTCCAGCGGCAGGCCGGCCATGTAGAGGACCGCGTCGGCCACCAGGCCCGCGTCCATCGTCGCCTCCGCGGCGATCCTGCCGTCGGCCTGGGGCACGCCGCGCTCCATCGCCGCGGTCATGTCGGTGGCGGCGTTGCCGATGTCGATCTGCCCGCAGGCGACGTCGTGGGCGCGGCCCTCCAGCGCGATCGCCTTGGTCAGGCCGGTGACGGCGTGCTTGGTCGTCGTGTACCCCGCCGCGAACGGGCGCGGGGTGTGGGCCGAGATCGAGCCGTTGTTGATGATCCGCCCGCCGCGCGGCGACTGGTCCTTCATCACTCGGTAGGCCTCCTGCGCGCACAGGAAGACGCCGGTGAGGTTCGTCGCCACGATCGCCTGCCAGTCCTCGAAGGCGACCTCGTCGAACGGCGCCGGCCGCCCGAACGACCCGGCGTTGTTGAACAGCACGTCGACGCGCCCGAACTCGTCGCGCACCCGAGCGAACAGGGCGACGACCGCAGCGCGATCGCTGACGTCGGTGGGGACGGCGAACGCGCGGTCCGGCGCGGCGTCGGCGAGCGTCTCGCGCAGCGCGTCCTCGCGGCGCCCGGCCAGCGCCACGCGGTAGCCGGCGCCCAGCAGCGCACGCGTGACCTCGCGCCCCAGCCCGGAGCCTGCGCCGGTGACGACGGCCACCCGATCGTGTTCGGTCATCGCGTTAGATTGACGCAATGGCAGAACGACAGGCCGTGGGGATGCTGATGCTCCACGACGGATCGCCGCGCGACCTGGAGGCCCGCACGGAGCTCGCCGCGGCGCTGCCGGGTGCGGACATCGGCGAGCCCGACGAGGTCGGCGTCTTCGAGGTCGTGCTGGAGGCCGACGACCGCGAGGACGCGCTCAGCCGCGTCTGGGACGCCGTCGCCGCCTCGGGCACCGACGACCACATCGTCTTCCTCGAGCACCCCGAGCTGCCCGAGCACTGGCGCCACCGCAGCGGACGCCCGCAGGCCTGAGGGCCGGGGCGGGCCGCTCGGGTCAGCGCTCGTGCCCTGCGAAGTCGAAGTTGGCCAGCGCGGCGGGGTCGGTGATGCCGAGCTTGCGCCGCGCGCGCTCGGCGAACCCGGCGGAGCCCAGGCGCACGAACAGCGCGGGCCACGGGTTCGGGCTGATCTCGACGCTCCAGCCCGGCTCGGCCTCCACGAGCAGCCGCCCGTCGACCTCGACCGCGATCGGCGCGCTCGACGGGAGGATGTCGACACCCAGGATCTCCTCGGCGCCGAGCACGACGGCACGGTTGAAGAGGCCGTGGGGCGCGTCGGGGGTGATGATCATCGCGCGCGTCTGGGGTGAGACGATCGGGCCGCCGGCCGCGTAGCTGTAGGCGGTCGAGCCGATCGGCGTGGCGGCGATGACGCCGTCGCTGGCGTAGCGGACCAGGAGCTGGCCGTCGACGCGCAGGGCCAGCAGGGCCTGGCCGCGCCCCGGGACGCGGCTGAGGACGACGTCGTTGAAGGCGACCTGCTCGCGCTCCTGGCCGTCCTCTTTCCATGCGGCGCGCAGGACGAAGCGCTCCTCGATGCCGTAGGCGCCCGCGGAGAGAGCCTCCAGCGCCTGCGGTACGTGCTTGCCGTCGACCTCGGTGAGGTAGCCCAGGCGGCCGAGGTTCGCGCCCAGCACCGGCACCCCGAGCGGCGCGGCCAGGCGCAGGCCGCCGAGCATCGTGCCGTCGCCACCCAGGGCGAGCACGAGATCACAGCCGTGCGCCAGCTCGCCGACCTCGCAGCGCCGGACCTCCACGGGCAGCCGGTCGTCGTCCACCGCGGCGAGCTCGGTCCCCGTGCGCTGCGCCCAGGCGGTGACCTGGTCGATCGCGTGCTGCACGTCGCGGCGGGGGTGCAGGACGAGACTCACCCGCCGCGGCGGGGCGGTCTCGCGGTCGGGCGTGGTCGCGTTCATCGCCCGGCAGTTCAGCACACGGCGCTGCCCCCTACAGTTTGCGGTGGCTTCGATGCGCGACGATCACGACGTCACCGGCCATGACGCACTCGCTCCCGCCGAGCGGCTGCTGACCCGCGCCGCCGAGGGCACGACGCAGAACGGGAGCCCGGTCTCGCGGCGCGCCCGCCAGACCCAGCGCTCCGTCGAGGCGTATCTGAAGGCCGGCGTGCGGCCGCGCTGGATGGAGCGCCTGAACGAGATCGATCACGGCGTGGCGGCCGAGAAGCAGCGCCTGACGCGCGCCTACCGCGCGCTGCAGGAGGAGTGCGCCGGGGACCCGCGCGTGTTCGCGCGCCGCTGGCGCGCCCTGGCGCGTGCGTGGCACTTCGACCACCTCAACGTCCTCGTCGAGCAGCACAACGACTGGTACCCGATCGAGCGCCAGTTGCCGATGGACCCGCGCACCGGCGACTACGTGCGCTTCGGGGGCCGCTCCTACCGCCGGCCGATACTCGGGCCGGAGTGGATCCTCGAGCACTTCCCCGCCTAAGCGAACGTTTGCCCGCGCCCGTGCGCGGGGAGGCACCGCCGCAGGGGAAGGACCATGGATTCCACGCCCGCCCGCCCATCACGGCGCGGCCTGGTGGCGCGCGGCTATGCCGCGATCGTCGTCGGCCTGCGCCTCTTCGTCCCACTCGCGTGGATCGCGGTCGCGGTCGCTGCCACCGTCGCGCTGCCCAGCCTGGGCAACGCACCGGCGGCGCCGCTCGACGACCTCGCGGCCAAGGGCGGCAGCGCGGCGCGCGCCCAGGCGCTGGCCACCCGCACGTTCGGCTTCCCGCTGGCCACCGACACCGCCGTCGTCCAGCGCGACCCGCGCGGGCTCTCCCAGGACGCCCAGCACCGCCAGGTCGACGCCGCGCAGACCGTCCGCGACCGCAGCGACGACGCGCTGAGCCCCATCAGCGCAGCCGTCCCGATCAGCAACGCGAACGTCCGCGTGCCGTCCGGGGAGAAGGGCACGACGGCGATCACCTACCTGCTGTTCGCGCCCGACACGAGCCTCGACGAGGAGTCCGCGGTCTCCCAGCACTATGCGCAGCAGACGCTCGGCGGCCCGCGGGCCGCCGTCGTGGGCGTCACCGGCGCGGCGCCCGCGCGCGAGGCGCAGTTCCACGAGATCGAGCAGGCGCTGCCGCTCATCGAGGCCGCCAGCGTCGTGCTCATCGCCCTGATCGTGGCTCTCGCCTTTCGCTCGATCGGCGCGCCGCTCGTGGCGCTCGCCGCGGCGGGCGTCGCCTACGCGATCACGATGCGGGTGCTGCCGTGGCTCGGCGAGCGCGCGAACGTCACCGTGCCCAAGGAGATCGAGCCCGTCGTCGTGGTCCTGCTGCTCGGCCTGGTCACCGACTACTCGATCTTCTTCCTGTCCGAGACGCGCCGCCGGCTGCGCGCGGGCGACGAGCGCCTGCCCGCCGCGCGCGGGGCGATCGCGGAGGTCGCCCCGATCGTCTTCACCGCCGGGCTGATCGTGGCCGCCGGTACGGCCGCGTTGGTGGTCGGCCACCTGCAGTTCTTCCGCGCCTTCGGGCCCGGGCTGGCCGCCACCACGCTGATCACCCTGGCCGTGGCGGTCACGCTGGTCCCGGCTCTGGTCGCCCTCTTCGGGCCGCGCCTGTTCGGCAAGAGCCTGCGCCACGCGACGGCGCCGGCCGACCCCGACGCCGGCAACGGCACCGACCCGCGCTGGGCCGACGGGCGGATGCCGCTCAGGCTCACGCGCCCGATGACCGCCGTGCGGCGTACCGGCGAGCTCGCCCGCGAGCACCAGACCGCGCGCTGGCGCCTGGTGCTCTCGCGCATCGCCTCCTCGCGCCCCGTGGCGCTGCCGATCGCCCTCATCGCCATCGCGCTGCTGGCCTTCGCCGCCTCCAACGTCCGCTCGACGAAGCTCGGGCTGAGCCTCATCAGGGCGCTCCCGGCGAGCACCGAGGTGCGCCGCGCCGACGACGCGGCCACCCGCGGCTTCGCCCCGGGGATCGTGTCGCCGACCGAGATCGACCTCCTCGCGCCCGGGATCGCCGCGCGCGGCGCGCAGCTGGCGCGCCTGCAGGATCTGGTCGGGCGCCAGCCCGGCGTCGCGGCCGTCATCGGGCCCCGCGATCAGCCGCCTCCGCCCGCGCCGCAGGTCACCGTGTCGCGTGACGGGGGCGGCGCGCGGCTCGCCGTCGTCCTCGACAGCGACCCGCTGGGCGCCCCGGCGATCGATCACCTGCGCGCGCTGCGCGACCGCATGCCGGGCCTGCTGCGCAGCGCCGGGCTGACCGGCACGCGCGTCGCCTACGGCGGGCAGACGGCGCTGGCCGACGACACTGTCTCGCGCGTCCTGGACGACCTCGCGCGGGTCGCCGTCGTCGCCATCCTCGTGAACCTGCTGCTGCTCGCGCTCTTCATGCGCGCCCTCGTGGCGCCCCTCTACCTCGTCGCCTCCAGCATCCTGGGCCTGCTGGCCAGCCTCGGACTGACCACGCTCTTCTTCCAGAAGGTCCTGGGTCACGACGACCTCACCTACTACGTCCCCTTCGCGGCCGCGGTGCTGCTCGTCGCCCTCGGCTCGGACTACAACGTCTTCGTCGCCGGGCGGATATGGGACGAGGCGCGACGCATGCGCCTGCGCGAGGCGATCGCCGTCGCCGCGCCGCAGGCCGCCCGGGCGGTGACGGTGGCCGGGCTGGCGCTGGCCGCCTCCTTCGCGCTGCTGGCGATCGTCCCGCTCGGCTCGTTCCGCGAGTTCGCCTTCGTGATGGGCGTGGGCGTGCTGATCGACACCTTCATCGTGCGCACGCTGCTGGTGCCCGCGCTGACGTCGCTGTTCGGCGAGCGCGCGTGGTGGCCGGGCCGGCGGGTGCGGCGACTGTCGACGCGCGAGTTCCTCGACCTCGTCGGCGGCCGCGCCGGCCTGCGGCGAGGCGATGCGCACCGCGCCACCGACGCCGCGCTCGTCACCCTCTCCGAGCGCATCACGCCGCGCGAGACCCACGTGCTCGCCGCCCAGCTCCCGCGCGACCTGCGGCCATCGGTGCTCTCGCCGCCCGGCGGCACCGAGCGCTTCGGCGCCGAGGAGTTCGTGCGCCGGGTGGGCGAGCGCGAGGGCGTCGACGACCGCGAGGCCGAGGCGCATGCGCGCGCGGTTCTCATCACCCTCGGCGACGCGGTGGCGGGCGACCTCGACTACGTCCGGGCCCAGCTTTCCGCCGACTACGCCCCCCTGTTCGACGGGGCTTGAGCCTCAGCTGTCGCCGCGCGCGTCGTGGTGCGCGAACATGCTGAGCGCTGCCCGTGAAAGCCAGTTCGATCCTCACCATCGTCGCCGCCATCGCGGCCGTCGCCGTCGCCGCGGTCATCGCGTCGGGCGGCGGTGGCAAGGCGAAGACCGACAGCGCCGGCCGCGCGCCGGCCGCCTCCGCCCCGGCCGGCAGCCAGCAGCTGTCCTTCGTCGTCTCGCCCGAGAAGGAGCAGCTGCTCAAGGCGGCGGTGGCGAAGTTCAACGCGTCCGCCACGCAGGTGGCCGGCAAGCGCGTCTTCGTCGCGATGAAGGCGATGAACTCCGGCGACGCCGAGAACGCCATCGCCCGAGGGCGCCTGCAGCCCGACGTGTGGTCGCCGGCCGGCTCGTTCTGGGGCCGCCTGCTGAACCTCCGCGCCGACAAGGCGTACGTGGCCACGGACAACCCGTCGATCGTGCGCACCCCGCTGGTGATCGCGATGTGGGAGCCGATGGCGCAGGCGCTGGGCTATCCGCGCAAGGCGGTCGCGTTCGAGGACATCGTGCGCCTGGCCACCGACCCGCGCGGGTGGGCGGCAGTCGGCCGGCCGAACTTCGGGCGCTTCAAGTACGTGCACACCAACCCCGACAGCTCGACGTCGGGCGCCGAGGCGGTCACCGGCTCCTACTACGCGCTCGCGGGCAAGAAGGAGGGGCTCACCGACTCCGACGTCGCCAGGGTCGCGCCGCGCGTCAAGGACCTCGAGCGCTCGATCGTGCATTACGGCGACTCGACGCTCTTCATCGAGGACCAGCTGTGCAAGGGCGGCCTGGCCTACGCCTCGGCGGTGGCGATGGAGGAGACGACGGTCATCGACTTCAACCGCCGGCGCTGCTCCAACACCAAGCTCGTGGCGCTGTACCCCCAGGAGGGCTCGTTCTTCAGCGACTCGCCCTACATCGTGCTCAACGCCGACTGGGTGACGCCCGCCGATCGCCAGGCCGCCGGCGCCTTCCAGAAGTTCCTGGCCGGCGAGGTCAACGCGGACCTGGCCGGGCGCTACGGCTTCCGCCCCGGTGACCCCGAGGCCAAGGCGGCCGGTTTCGTGAGCACGGCCAACGGCGCCGACCCGACCAAGCCGCGCCGCGAGCTGACGCTCCCAGAGCCGACGGTCCTCAACAAGGTGCTCACGACCTGGCGGCGCGACCGCAAGCCGGCGCGCGTGATGCTCGTCCTCGACAACTCGGGCTCGATGCAGGACGAGGACAAGCTCGCCCACGCCAAGCAGGGGCTGCTCGCCTTCTTCCGCCAGGTCGCCCCGCAGGACGAGATCGGGCTGACCAAGTTCTCCTCGAAGGTGACCCAGCTCGTGGCGCCCGCGCCGTTCACCGCCAACCGCGCGGCCCTCACGAAGGCGGTCAACGGGATCATCCCCGAGGACGACACCACGGTCTACGACGCCACCGTCCAGGCGGTCGACGCGATCAAGGCCCGCGCGGACTCCGAGCACATCAACGCCGTCGTGGTCCTCACCGACGGAGCCGACACGAGCTCGTCGGTCACCAGCCGGCAGGTCCTCGACCGCCTCGGGCAGGAGGGCAAGGCCGAGAGCAACGCCGTGCGCGTGTTCACCATCGCCTACGGCTCCGACGCGAAGGCGTCCGAGCTCGACCGCTTCGCGGCCGCCTCCGGCGGCAAGGGCTTCACCGCCTCGACCGCCGATATCGAGCAGGTCTACCGATCGATCTCGAGCTTCTTCTAGTGCCCTCCTCAGAGCTCGTCACCCGCGGCGCTCTGGCCCGCCGTCTGGCGGTCAACGCGGCGACCAAGCCGCTGAACGTCGCGGTCCTCGGCGGCCTCATCGTCGTGGGAATCGTGCTCGACCTGATCGTGGTGGTGGGCGTCATCGCGATCGTCGCCTACCTGGTGCTCGTCGCCCTGACCTTCTTCGACGCCGAGGAGGCCAAGCGGGTGGGCGACGAGCTCTACGCGGGCCGGCGCCCCGGCGAGCGCGATCGCGCCCCGGCGCTCGACCTCGGCACGCTCGAGCCGCGCATCTCCGTGCTCGTCCAGCAGGCGCGCGAGACCGCGGCGGGCATCCGCGACGCCATCGCCCAGGCCGACCATCCCTTCGACGACGTCGCCGCCGACGTCGACGCGCTCGTCGCCGCGATGGACACCTCGGCGCGCCGGGCGCAGCTCATCTCCTCCACGCTGGCCGGGCAGGCGCGCGCCGGGCAGGATGTCGCAGGCCTGGAACGGACGATCGCCGACCTGCGCGGGCGCGCCGACGACGCCGACGTGCGCGCGCTGGTCTCCGACCTCGAGGCCCAGCGCGACGCGACCGCGCGCCTGCAGGACCGCCTGGAGCGCTTCGAGGTGGGCATGCAGCGCATCTGCGCCTCGCTGGGCCTGCTGCGCACGCGCCTGGTCGAGATGTCGGCCTCCGAGGAGGAGGCTGCCCAGCGCGAGCTGGCGCGCCAGTCCCGCGAGCTGCGCGAGCGCACCGACCTGCTGGCCGAGGCGATGGCCGAGGTCTTCGCCGACGACGACGAGCAGCACGTCGAGCTGCCGGTCGCCGAGCGCCCGGCCGACCGCTAGACGATCGGGCGGGTCCGCGGCCGGCGCGGGGCCCATACTTGAGCCGATGGGGGTCCGGCTCGGACGCCTGCCGCGGTGGCTGTCCGCAGCGGCGGTGGCGTATTCATTCTGGCTCGCCGGGTTCGCGTGGTTCTTCGGCGGCGTGCAGCGCTGCTTCGAGCACTGCTACCGCCACTCCGATCCGGTCGCGGCATCGTTCGGCTGGTCGCGCTTCTGGGATGCCTGGCAGTGGCCGGTCATCGCGTGGCTCGGCATGGCGCTGCTCCTGCTCGCCGCGGTGATGGCGGGCCTGGTGTGGCGCGAGCGCCGCGGGCTGTCGACGGCCGCCGCCGGCGCGTGGGCCGCCGCGGCACTCGCGCTGACCGTGCTGGTCGCGAGCGCCTCCACCGACACCGGGATCGATCCCGCGCTGTGGACGGGGGTGGGCGCGGCGCTGGTCGGCGCGGCGGTCGCGTCGGAGGGGTGGCCCGCGTAGGATGGCGCCCGTCGCGCGCCGCCTCGATACGAAGCTGCTTCGGGCCATCGCCGGCGGGGCCGCGTGCCTCGCCGCCGCGCTGCTCGCACCCGCCGGTGCGCTCGCGGCGACGCCGCTGACGATCGGCAGCGGTCACAAGCCCGGCGTGGCCGTCGACGGGGCGGGCACGGCGTACATCGCGTGGTACGGCCCGGAGAGCAATGTGACCTCGCTGCACTTCTGCCGCCTTCCGCGCGGGGCAGGCGCGTGCGACGTCGCGACGACCATCGCGGCGCCGGGCACGACGCTCAGCCGGCCGTTCGTCACCGTCGACGGCGCCACCGTGCGTGTCGTCTCCTACCGCTACGGGCTCACGGGCGCGCGCTTCGACCAGATCTGGGAGTTCACCTCGGCCGACGGGGGCGCCACGTTCGACGCCGGCCACCCCTCCGGGATCGCCCCGTTCGACGAGGCCGTGCGCGGGCCCGGGAACACGCTGACGGTGACGACCAACGCCGAGTCGACCGGGCTGGCGGTCCAGAGCGTCCCGCTCGACGGACCGGACGCCGGCGAGAGCCAGGCCATCCTCTCGGCCGACCACCCGTACAACGGAACGGTGGGCCTCTTCGACGCCAACACGGCGATCGCGGTCTTCGCCGACGGCTCGAGCCAGGCGCAGTTCCGCCGCGGCGCGGGCAACCTCAACGACCCCGCGAGCTGGACGCCACCCGTCGACATCGGCTACGCCGACTACCCGCGGCTGGCGGGCGGCCCGTCGGGCCTGTTCCTGCTCTCGGGGACCGAGACGAACATGCTGACCGTGCGCAGGTTCGACGGCGCGACGTTCACCGCCGGCGTCAAGATCGCCGACCAGGGCGACGACGCGCAGGCGCATCTCGCCGAGGATCCCGCGGGACGGCTGCATGCCGTGTTCGCTCACAACACCGCCGCCGGCCTCGAGCTCGACTACGCCACGTCCGACAACGGCGTGAGCTGGCAGTCGGGGCCGCTGCTGACCCAGACCGGGGCGCAGGGCGTCGGCCAGCTGCGCGCGGCGGCGGCCGCCGACCACATCGGGGTCGCGGCCTGGGAGACGTCGTCGGGCGCGGAGTCCGAGGTCCGCGTCCTCGGCATCGGCCCCACCGGCGGCGCGTCGCCGCCGGTGCCGGGCAAGTCGGTGGTCGTCGGCGTGGTTTCCGGGCAGGTGTTCGTCAGGTCGGCGGCCGGGAAGCGCACGCGCCTGACCGGCGCGGCGAACATCCCCGTCGGCGCCCAGGTCGATACCCGCAAGGGCCGCGTGCGGCTGACCTCCGCGGCGACCGGCAGCGGCCGCACGACGCAGACGGCTGACTTCTACCAGGGCGCCTTCAAGGTCAAGCAGGCGCTGCCCACGCGCAACCGGGCCACGGCGGCGCTGACCACCGACCTCGTCCTCAGCGGCCAGACGTCGCGGTCGCAGTGCGCGTCGGGCCGGGGCGCGAGCGCGGCGACGGTCGCCAAGAAGAAGAAGAAGAAGGGCCCGCACGCGGTGCTGGGCAAGCTGTGGGGCAACGGCAAGGGCAAGTTCCGCACCAGCGGCAAGTACAGCGCCGCCACGGTGCGCGGGACGATCTGGCTCACCGAGGATCGCTGCGACGGGACGCTGACCACCGTCAAGCGCGGCACCGTGAGCGTGCGCGATCTCCGGCGCAAGAAGACGGTCTCCGTGAAGGCCGGGCACAGCTATCTGGCCCGCGCCCGTTAGACCAGCAGCACTTCCAGGCGCCGCGGGCCGTGGACGCCCTCGACGCGTTCGAGCTCGATGTCGCTCGTGGCGCTGGGGCCCGAGACGAAGGTGAAGGGGCCGCGGCCGCCCTCCAGGGCGCGGATCGCCTCGGGCACGGTGGCGACGACCTGGGCGCGCTCGACCACGCAGATGTGCAGGTCGGGCACCAGCGTCAGCGCGCGCCGGCCCGAGCGCTCGCCGCCGTCCAGGACGATCGTGCCGGTCTCCGCGATGGCCAGCGCGCAGCCCGTGATGGCGCCGTCGAGCGCGTCGAGCTCGCGCGCGCTGAGCCCGTGGTCCTCGACCAGCTCCAGCAGCTCGGGGCGCCACGGCAGGGCCGCCGGGATCCCGAGCCGGCGCGCCGCGTGCTCGGCGCACACCAGCCCGATGGTGGCGGCGACGTCGTCCGCCTCGCGCACCGTCGCGCGGTAGTCCGACACGCGCTCGGCGAAGCGCGCGACGGGATCGCCCGGCGGCAGCGGCGCGGGCTCATAGGGCTGCGGCGGCGCCAGCGGCTCGCCGGCCGGCACGTCGCCCAGTGCGGCGCGCACGCGGGCCAGGACGTCGTCACGTGCGGTGCTCACGCCACCAGTCCCTGAAGGTCTGCGCGGGCACCTCGGGCAGCTCGCGCGAGCGCGTCCACGGCCGCATGGCGGCGCCGGCCAGCGGCCCGCGCCCGAGCTTGGCGGCGCGCTGCGCGGCCTCGTAGGCCCGGCGATCGGAGAAGAGGCGCGCCATCGCCGCCATCGCCGCGCGCTCGGGCAGCGGCGCGCCCACCTCGCGCACCACGCGCCCGCGGAGGTGCACGAGGATCGACGGGATGTCGATCTTGACCGGGCAGACCTCGTAGCAGGCGCCGCACAGCGAGCTGGCCCATGGCAGCGTCGGCGCGTTGTCGAGGCCCTGTAGCTGGGGCGTGAGGATCGCGCCGATCGGCCCGGGGTAGACGCTCCCGTAAGCGTGGCCGCCGGTGCGCTCGTAGACCGGGCACACGTTCAGGCACGCCGAGCAGCGGATGCAGCGCAGCGCGGCGCGCCCGACCTCGTCGGCCAGGACGTCGGTGCGTCCGGCGTCGAGCAGGACCAGGTGGAACTCGCGCGGGCCGTCGCCGTCCGCCACGCCCGACCAGATCGACGTGTACGGGTTCATCCGCTCGCCCGTCGAGGAGCGCGGCAGCAGCTGGAGCATGACCTCGAGGTCGCGGAAGCGCGGGAGGATCTTCTCGATCCCCACCACCGAAACGAGCACCTCGGGCAGCGTCGTGCACATGCGCCCGTTGCCCTCGGACTCGAGCACGACCACGTGGCCGGTCTCCGCCACGGCGAAGTTGGCGCCGCTGACGCCGACCGGCACCGACAGGAACTTCGCGCGCAGATGCGCGCGCGCCGCGGCGGTCAGCTCGGCGGGCTCGTCGGAGACCTCGACGCCCAGCTCGCGCCGGAAGAGCTCGGCGATCTGGGCTCGGTTGCGGTGGATGGCGGGGACGAGGATGTGCGAGGACGTGTCGTCGGAGAGCTGGTTGATGAGCTCGGCCAGATCGGTCTCCACGGCGTGCACGCCGACCGCCTCGAGGCGGTCGTTGAGGTCGATCTCGTCGGTGGCCAGCGACTTGACCTTGATGACCTCGTCGGAGCCGTGGGCGCGGGCGACGTCGGCCACCACCGCGGCGGCCTCGGCGCCGTCGCGCGCCCAGTGCACGGTGCCGCCGGCGCGCTGGACGGACTCCTCCAGGCGCTCGAGGTGGACGTCGAGGTGGCGCAGCGCGCGCTCCTTGATCTCCGCGCCGGCGTCGCGCAGGGCCTCCCAGTCGGGCACCTCGGCCACCACCCGCGCGCGCTTGTCGCGGATCGTCCTCGTCGCGTGGCCGAGGTTGCGCCGCAGCTGGCTGTCGGCCAGCGCGGTGCGCGCGGCGCGCGGGAAGCCGTCCTTCACGACGCCTCGCTGGCCAGGATCTCGGCGAGGTGCATGACGCGCACGCCCGCCCGCGCATGGCGCAGGCCACCGCCGATGTGCATCAGGCACGAGTTGTCGGCCGCCGTGCAGACGTCGGCCCCGGTGTCGAGGATGCGCCGCAGCTTGTCGGTCAGCATGGCCGTCGAGGTGTCGGCGTTCTTGACCGC
This sequence comes from uncultured Actinomycetes bacterium, assembly GCA_963806015.1. Lineage (GTDB taxonomy): Bacteria > Actinomycetota > Thermoleophilia > Solirubrobacterales > Solirubrobacteraceae > JAOPZW01. The sequence continues at coordinate 721,862 of CAWDWM010000006.1, forward strand.
GAAGGTGCCGCCGAAGCCGCAGCACTGCTCGGCGGCGGGCAGCTCGACCAGGTCGATCCCGTGCACCGCGCGCAGCAGCCGCACCGGCGCGTCGCCGACCTTCAGCAGCCGCAGCGAGTGGCACGTCGGGTGGTAGGTCACGCGATGCGGGAACGCCGCCCCGACGTCCTCCACCCCGAGCTTGCCGACCAGGAACTCCGACAGCTCGAACACGCGCGGCGCGAGCGCGCGCACCTCGGCGGCGAGCGGCTCGTCGCCCGCCTCGGCGGCCATCCGCTCGTAGCCCTCGCGGACCATCGCCGCGCAGGACCCGCTCGGCGTCACCACGGCCTCGGCGTCCCCGAACACGCGCACGAAGCGCCGCACCAGCCCGATCGCCTCGTGGCCATAGCCGGAGTTGGCGTGCATCTGCCCGCAGCAGGTCTGCTCGAGCGGGAAGTCGACCTCCACTCCGACGCGCTCGAGCACCGCCACCGCCGCCCGCCCGGTCTGCGGGAACAGGGTGTCGTTGAAGCAGGTGATGAAGAGCGCCGCCCGCACAGGCGCATCATGCCCGACGCGCCTGCTTGACAAATACCAAGTGAGTACTAGGTTTTTGCCGCAGGTCGTCCTTGGGAGGGACCATGCTGCGGTGGGTCGCGCGGTCTGCGCTCGTAGTGCTCCTGTCGATGTGCGTTGCCGGGTCGGCGATGGCCGCGGACGAACCGTGGCGCGACGCGAGCCAGCCGCCGGGCCAGCGCGTCCACGAGCTGCTGGCGGCGATGACGCCCGACCAGAAGGTGGCGATGGCGCTGGGCGACTTCGCGTCGCTGGCGAGCCTCGGCGTGCCCACCCTGCCCTCCGACGACGGACCCAGCGGCATCCGCGCCGCCGGCACGACCGCGTTCCCGTCGGCGCAGACGCTGGGGGCGACCTTCGACCGCGACCTCGCGCGGGCCTACGGCGAGGCGATCGGGGCCGAGGGGCGCGGCAAGGGCTTCAACTGGTGGCTGGGGCCGGCCATGGACATGGCGCGCACGCCGCTGGCAGGACGCCAGCCCGAGAACCTCGGCGAGGACCCGTTCCTGGCGGGCGAGACGGTGGCCCAGGAGGTCGCCGGCGCCAAGAGCCGTCACGTGATCGCGACGCTCAAGCACTACGTGGCCAACAACGCCGAGTGGGGCCGCATCGGCTTCAACACCCCGACCGGGCGCAGCGGCGGCGTCAACGCGATCGTCTCCGAGCGCGCCCTGCAGGAGATCTACGAGGCACCGTTCAAGCGCGCGATCCGCGAGTCCAATGCAGACGCGGTGATGTGCTCCTACAACCGCCTCAACGGGCCCCAGACCTGCGAGAGCTCGGCGCTGCTCTCCGACCTGAAGGCGTCGGGCTTCGACGGCTTCGTGGCGCCCGACTTCATCTTCGCCGTCAAGGACCCGCTGGCCGCAACGCTCGCCGGGCTCGACGTCCCCGCCCTCGGCGGGCCGGGTGGCCGCACGGCCGCCATGTTCACGTCGGGCCAGGTGCCGGCCGCGCGGCTGGACGACATCGTCCGGCGCACGCTCTTCGCGATGTTCGACTCGGGCGCCTTCGACGACCCGCTCGGGCCCGCGGCCGCCGACGTCAGCACGCCCGAGCACCAGGCGCTCGCGACGAAGGTCTCCGAGAGCGGCATGGTGCTGCTGAAGAACGAGCGCCACGCGCTGCCCCTCGGCGGGCGCGGGCCGCGCTCGATCGCCGTGATCGGCCCCTCGGGCGACGACGCGGTCTACATCAGCGGCGGCTCGTCGGCCGTGACGCCGGCCCCCGGCGCCACCGTCACGCCGCTGGCCGGGATCCGCGCGCGCGCCGGATCCGGGGTGAGCGTCACCGCGGCGCAGGGCTCACTGGGCGACGTGCCGCTGACCACGATCGTCCCCGCCGACGGGGCCGGGTTCGCGGCGACGTACTGGAACGACGGCGACTTCTCCGGCGCGCCCGCGCTGACGCGGACCGACCCGACCGTCGATCTGGCCGCCGCGCCCACGGGCATCGGGCCGCTGTGGTCGGCGCGCTGGACCGGAACGGTCACGCCGACCGAATCGGGCCTCTACCGCTTCTCATTGCTGCAGGCCGGGCTGGCCACGCTGTGGGTCGACGGCCGCCGGGTCGGGCCCGGCTATCGCGAGGGCGTCCAGTTCCTCGCCGGCCCGCGCTATCCGATGCAGGCCGCCGTCCGCCTCACGGCCGGCCGGCCGGTGTCGATCCGCGTCGACTACTCGAGCTCGGCGCAGCTCTTCGGCGCGCAGGTCCACCTCGCGTGGCAGCCGCCGTCGGCGTCGGGCATCCCGGCGGCGGTCCAGGCGGCGCGCCATGCGGACGCCGCGATCGTCCTGGCCAACAACGGCCAGGGCGAGGGCATGGACCGGACGACGCTCGCGCTTCCGGGCGACCAGGACGCGCTGATCGACGCCGTGGCCGCCGTCAACCGCCGGACCATCGCCGTGCTCAACACGGGCGGCCCGGTGCTGATGCCGTGGCTGAATCACGTGGAGGCCGTGCTGCAGGCGTGGTACCCGGGCCAGCAGTTCGGCGCCGCGCTGGCCTCCGTGCTGTTCGGCGACAGCGATCCCGGCGGGCGCCTGCCGGTCACCTTCCCGGCGAGCGACGCGCAGGGTCCGGCGCCGACGACGCGGCCCGACCGCTACCCGGGCGTCAACGGCGAGCAGCACTACGGCGAGGGGATCTTCGTCGGCTACCGCTGGTACGACCAGTTCCACCAGCGGCCCCTGTTCCCGTTCGGCTACGGGCTCTCGTATGCCGACTTCCGCTTCGGCGATATCCGCCTGCGCGTCGATCACGGCGGCGTGACGGCGTCGACGCGGGTGACCAACACGAGCCGCCGCGCAGGGTCGACGGTCGCGCAGGCCTATCTGTCCTTCCCGCGCTCGGCGGGCGAGCCCCCACGGCAGCTCAAGGGCTACGAGAAGGTCGCGCTCGGCCCGGGCCAGAGCACGGTCGTCTCCTTCCGGCTCGACCGCGCCGATCTGTCCTACTACGACGAGGGCGCGCACCGCCAGGTGGTCGCCGACGGCCGCTACGCGCTCTTCGTCGGCAGCTCGTCGCGCGACCTCCCCGAGAGCCAGAGCTTCGAGCTGGGACACAGCGGCCATTGGTGATGGCGCCCGCGCGCGCGGCTAGGCTCCGGCGCCGTGAGCACGGGCCGAGAGCGCGGCGGATACGCGAAGGGACGTGAGCGGCGAGACGCGATCCTGACCGCCGCCAACGAGGTGTTCGCCAAGCGCGGCTTCCGCGCAGCGTCGCTGGCCACCATCGCCAAGCGCGTCGGGATGAGCGAGCCGGGCCTGCTGCACCACTTCGCCTCCAAGGAGGAGCTGCTGCTGGAGCTGCTCAAGCTGCGCGACCAGCACGACGACGAGCGCATCGCCGAGGCCCGCGCCGCCCACACGCGCGGCCTGGACGTCCTGCTCGCGCTGTGCCGCCAGAACGAGGAGCGCCCCGGCATCGTGCGCCTCTTCACCATCCTCGCCGCGGAGAGCGTCGACGCCGACCATCCCGCGCACGACTGGTTCCTGGAGCGATACCGCGAGCGCCGGCGCATCCTCGTCGAGCGCCTCGGCGACGAGCAGCGCGAGGGCCGCGTCGACCCCGACCTCGACCCCGAGATGCTCGCGCCGCAGATCCTCGCGATGTTCGACGGCCTGCAGATCCAGTGGCTCCTGGACCCCGACAGCGTCGACATGGTCGCGGTGTTCGAGGACTTCCTGGCGCGGTTGCGGCCGAGCTGAGTTGTCGTCCGCCGGCGCGTGTGGCAGTGCGCAGCGTGAACAGCATCACCGAGGGGAGGCGAGCCGGCGGGCGCGCTGGGCGCGAACTGCGTGGGATTACTACCGGAAACCGGGAGCGATCCCACGCAGTTCGCGCTGCCCGCCACCGGCAGCGTCACCCTTCCCCTCGGTGATGCAGTAAGCGCCGCGCGGCGCCACCAGCCAATGCGGACGACCTACCGCGTCATCTCGACCTCGAGCGCCGGCGGCGCCATCAGCGTCTGGGCCACCGTGCAGTAGCGCTCGGTCTTGCGCAGCAGAGCGTCGAGCTCCTCCTGCGAGGCATCGGGGGCGTCGACCGTGAAGCGCAGGCGCAGAGCCGAGAAGCCGGCGCCGACCTCGCGGTCGAGCCCGAGCGTCCCGCGCAGGTCGAGGTCGCCCTCGACCGTCGTCTCGATCGAGCGCACCTCGAGGCCCATGGCGGTGGCGACCATCTGGCAGGTCAGCTGGGCGCAGGCGGCCAGGGCGCCGAGCAGCAGGTCGCCCGAGCACGCCGCGGTGCCGGCGCCCCCTACGCCAGTGTGAGCCTGGGCCTCGTAGATGGCGCGCCCGAGATCGACCGAGCACGCGATCGGCGCGTCCGCCGCCGTCCCGCGGGCGGTCAGCGTGATGCGCGCCTCGTCGGGGTCGGCGCGGTAGGCGTCCTTGATGGGCTGCTGGAGGGCACGGAGATCCATGCCCCGATGCTATGCAAGCCGCTCAGTCGAGCAGGGCGCGGACGGCGAGCACGCCCGCGGACAGCGTCTGGGAGAAGTCGTGATCGGTCTCGGTGAGCATGCGCAGGCAGAGGCCGTCGGCCAGCGAGAAGAGCACGTCGGCCACGGCCTCGGGCTCGGCGCGCAGGTGCAGCGCCCCCTCGGCCTGCTTGCGCGCCAGCAGGTCGGCCACGTGCTCGCGGGTGCGGCGCAGCAGCTCGCCGAACTCGCTGGCGATCTCCTCGTTGCGGCGCGACAGCGTGAACAGCTCGAAGACCACGGTGATGAACTCGGGCTCGTCCTTCACGAAGCGCTTCAACGACGCGACGAGTGCCTCGATGACGCCGTCGGCGTCGCGGGCCGGCGCCAGCTGGGCGTCGAGGGCGGCCATGCGCAGCTCGCAGTCGCGACGCACGACCTCGGCCAGCAGGCGCTCCTTGGTGCCGAAGTAGTAATGCAGCAGGCCGCGCGACACCTGCGCCTCGCGGGCGACGTGGTCGAAGGTCGAGCCCGCCACGCCGCGCCGGGCGACGCTCGAGCGCATCGCCTCGACGATCCGCTGGGCCTTCTCGCCCTCGATCGTCCGCTGCGGGGTCGCCGTCGCCGCCATCGTTGCAGCCTAGCTGGCCGGCCAGCCGAGACGCGAGGCAAGAGCGCGCGCATGAGAAGGGCGCCCCGGAGGGCGCCCTTGTCGCACGCTCGGCTAGGCCGCGATGGGCTACGAGTTCGAGGACACCGTCTCGCCGGCCGTGGACGGCGCGGGCGACGTGGTCGAGGTGTAGTCGAACTCCTCCTCGGCACCGAACAGGGTGTCGAGCACCTTGTTGCGCAGGCTCTCGCTCATGGCGACGGCCACACCGGCGCCGACGATGCCGACGAGCAGGAGCTTGGCGAAGCCGCCACGGCGCTTCTTCTTCTTCTTGGGGCCCTCGCGCAGGGCCTGACCGGCGTCACGGAGCGACTCGGCGGCCTGCTTCACTTCCTTGTGCAGCTTCTTGTCGTCGAGCACCTTGGTCGCCGGCTTGCCGTTGGTCAGCCGACCGTAGGCCTTCTTGGCGTTCTCAACGGCGATGACGACGTTCTCGCGCAGTTCAGCGTCCTCGAGGACGCGCTGAACATAGGGGCTGGCCCCCGTCGCGGCACTGCGCGCCTTGGCCGCTTGCTTCTTGGCTGCCATTCCTCTATCTCCAGACGTCGCTTGCTGTCCTGTGCCGATCCTATACCCGGCTCTGTGCGGCTGCACGCGAGCGCTTGCGGCCGTTGACCGGGGGCGGGTCCTGGAGCGCCACCGGGAGGACCTCGCCGATCTCCTCGACGAAGACGAACTCGAGGTCCTCACGCAGGTGCTCGGGGATGTCCTCGATGTCGCGCTCGTTGAGCGCGGGGGCGATGATGGTGCGCACCCCGTTGCGCTGAGCGGCGAGCGCCTTCTCCTTGAGCCCGCCGATCGGCAGCACCTGGCCGGTGAGGGTGATCTCGCCGGTCATCGCGACGTCGTCGCGCACGGGCCGCGCGGTGAGCAGCGACACGAGCGCGGTGGCCATGGTGATGCCCGCGCTGGGGCCGTCCTTCGGCGTGGCGCCCGCGGGCACGTGGATGTGGATGTCGTGCTCGGCGAACCACGCCACGTCGAGCTCCGGGGCGAGCTGCGCGAGATGGCTGCGGACGTAGGAGAGCGCCGCCTGGGCGGACTCGCGCATGACGTCGCCCAGCTGCCCGGTGATGGTGAGCTTGCCCTCGCCCTGATAGGCGGTGGCCTCGATGAAGAGCACGTCACCGCCGACCGGCGTCCACGCCAGTCCCGTGGCCACGCCGGGCTGCCGGGTGCGGCGCTTGGTCTCCGAGATGAAGCGCGGGCGGCCCAGCAGCTCGCGCACGCGGGGCTCGGAGATCGCCGTGCGCCCCGGACTGCCGTTGGAGGCGGACTCGGCCACCTGGCGCGCGACCTTGCGGCACAGCGTGCCGATCTCGCGCTCGAGGTTGCGCACGCCCGCCTCGCGCGTGTACTCGCGGATCACCGTGCGCAGCGCGGCGTCCGAGAAGGAGATCCACGACTTCTTCAGCCCGTTGCGCTCGATCTGGCGTGCCACGAGGTAGCGCTTGGCGATCTCGAGCTTCTCCTCCTCCGTGTAGCCCGCGAGCTGGATGAGCTCCATGCGGTCCAGCAGCGGCCCGGGGATCGTGTCGAGCGTGTTGCCGGTGGTGATGAACATGACGTCCGAGAGGTCGAACGGCACGTCGAGGTAGTGGTCGCGGAAGGTGGCGTTCTGCTCGGGGTCGAGCACCTCGAGCATCGCGCTGGCCGGATCGCCGCGGTAGTCGGCGCCCATCTTGTCGATCTCGTCGATCATGAACAGCGGGTTCTTGGACTCCGCATCGCGCAGCGCGCGGATGATCGTCCCGGGCATGGCGCCGATGTAGGTGCGCCGGTGCCCGCGGATCTCGGCCTCGTCGCGCACCCCGCCGGCGCTGATGCGCTCGAACTTGCGCCCGAGGGCGCGGGCGATCGAGCGCCCCAGCGAGGTCTTGCCCACGCCCGGGGGCCCGACGAAGCACAGGATCGAGCCGCGCGCGTCGGGCTTGAGCTTGCGCACGGCGAGGAACTCGATGATGCGGTCCTTGACCTGCTCGATGTCGTAGTGGTCCTCGTCGAGCACGGAGCGCGCGTGCTTGAGGTCGAGGTTGTCCTCGGTCGCCTTGTCCCACGGCAGCGAGGCGATCCACTCCAGGTAGGTGCGGATGACGCTGTGCTCGGCCGCCTGCGGCGGCATCGACTCCAGGCGCTTGAGCTCGCGGTCGACCTGGCGGCGGACGTCCTCGGGCAGCGCGATGGCGTCGAGCTGCTCGCGCAGCTCGTTGGCCTCGGCCGCCGACTCGTCGAACTCGCCGAGCTCGCGGCGGATGGCGTCGAGCTGCTGGCGCAGCACGAACTCGCGCTGGCCCTTGTCGATCTCCGACTGGACCTGGTTCTGGATCTCCGAGCCGATCGAGATGACCTCGAGCTCGCGCGCGAGGATCTCCACGAGGCGCCGCAGGCGCCGGGCGACGTCGACCTCCTCGAGCAGCCCCTGCTTCTCCTCGGGCTTCAGGCGCAGCGAGCCGGCGATGAGGTGGCTGAGTGCGCTCGGATCGTCGATGTTGGCGATCGCGAGCTGCAGCTCCTCAGGCAGGTAGGGATTGCTCTCGACGATCGAGGAGAAGGTCGTCTGGACGTTGCGGGTCAGCGCTTCGAGCTCGGCCGACTCGCTGGGCATGACGTCCGGCAGCTCGGAGATCTCGGCCACCAGGTAGGGCGTCTCGCTCACCCAGCTGTCGATGTGCACGCGCTGGCCGCCCTGGACGAGGATCCGCATCGTCCCGTCGGGCACCTTGATCATGCGCGCGATGGCGCCGACCACGCCCACCTCGAAGAGCTCGTCGGGGCCCGGCACCTCCTTGTCGGGATGGCGCGAGGCGACCATCACGAGCATGCGATTGCCGCGCAGGACGTCGTCGACGAGCGCCACCGAGCGCTCCTGGCCGACGGCGAGCGGGATCAGCGTGTCGGGCAGCGGGATCGTCTCGCGCAGCGGCAGGACGGGGAGCGTCCCGGGCACGGTCCGTGACGCGCCGAGCTCGACGGGCTGCTCCTCGCCCGCGTCGGCGATCTCGATCGGGGCGGCCATCAGCCCTCCAGCATGTCCTGGTCGCGGTCGACCTCGATCGGCACCGAGTGCGTGCGGCTCTCGGGGCGGACGAGCGGAAGCTCGATGCGCAACATCCCGTCGCGGTAGGTGGCGCGCGCGGCATCGGCGACGACGTCAGCGCCGAGCTGGATCACCCGTCGGAAGGGGCCGAAGTCGATCTCGAGCTGCTGGTAGACGCGGCCCTCGGCGTCGGTCGGCCGGCGGTGGCCCGCGAGCACGAGCTCGCGGCCATCGATCTCCAGCGTGAGCTCGTCGGGGTCGATGCCGGCCAGCTCGGCCTGCACCACCGCACGCGGTGGATCGCCCTCATAGAAGACGTCGACCGCGGGCGAGAAGCCCCCGCGCTTGCGCGGAGCCAGGCCGGTGCGGTCGAAGACGTCTCCGAAGAGCTCGTCCATCTCGCGGCGCATGCGCTCGAAGTTGGCGAACAAGTCCCGCTCGGGAGGCATGGTCTGAGAGTACGCCTTAGGCCGCCGACGCCGGTTTGCCACGCTTTGTGGCATGACGCTCACCTTCCCCGGCGCTCCCCTGGCCAGCGATCCACCCGCCACGACCAACTACGCCATCGAGGGTCCACGCCATCGGCTGCTGTTGCACCCCTTCCCGCGGCGGGTGCGCGCGCTCTTTGCCGGCGAGGTCGTCCTCGACTCCACGCGGGGCGCCCTGCTGCACGAGAGCAACATCCTGCCGCGGCTCTACGTACCGCTCGAGGACGTCCGCGCCGACCTGCTCGAGCGCACCGACCACGCCACCCATTGCCCGTTCAAGGGCGACGCGTCGTACTGGTCGGTGCGCGTCGGCGATCGCGTGGCCGAGAACGCGGTGTGGACCTACGAGGAACCGATCGCGGAGGCGGCCTGGCTGCGGGGCCTGGTCAGCGTCTATCCCGAGCGGATGGACACGTGGCTCGACGAGGACGAGGAGGTCACGCACCTGCGCGACCCCTATCACCGCGTGGACGCGCGCCGCAGCTCGCGGCGCATCGAGGTCCGCGCCGACGGCGCGGTGCTCGCGCGCAGCGACCGGCCCGTGGTCGTCGCCGAGACCGGGCTCCCGCTGCGCTTCTACCTCCCGCGCGAGGACGTGCTGGCCGAGCTGCGCCCCAGTGCCACGACCGCGTCGTGCGCCTACAAGGGCGAGTCCTCCTACTGGTCGCTGGACAGCGTCGAGGACGTGGGCTGGTCCTACGCCGATCCGTTGGAGAGCATGCTCAAGGCCCGCGACCACGTGTCCTTCGACGCGAGCAAGGTCGAGGTCCTCGAGCTGGCCGGTGACTGACGCCCGGCCGCGGCGGCTGCGACTGCTCGCCCGGCTGGCCGACATTCCCGCCGCGCCGGAGCCGGTCGCGTCGCGGCCCGTCCGCGACGACGACGGGCCGGCCCTCGGGCGCCTGGCCATGGCCGCGTACGGCGGGGGCGTCGACGATCCCCACCAGCCCGAGCCCTGGCACGTCGAGGACCTGACCGCGGCGCTCGCCGGACGCTACGGTCGCCTGCTGACGTCGGTCAGCGCGGTCGTGGACGCCGACGACGGCCTGGCGGCGGCCGTGCTCTTCACCTGGTGGGACGAGCTGCCCTTCCTCGCCTTCTGCCTGACCCATCCCGCTCGCCAGCGCCGCGGCCTCGCCACCGGCCTGATCGGGCAGGCGGCGCAGGCGCTCGCGGCCGAGGGCCATCGCCAGGTCCACCTCGTGGTCACCGAGACCAATCCGGCGCGGAGGCTCTACGAGCGGCTGGGCTTCCGCGAGGTGCCGATCCCTACACGGTGAAGACGGCGCCCTCGACGGCGACGTCGACCGGGCCGCCGAAGGCCTTCTCGGCCTCGCGCTGAGCCCAGTCCGCGTCGAGCTCGTCGGAGATGTGGGTCAGCACGAGCCGGCGCACGCGCGCCTTGCTGCCGTGCTCGCCGGCCTCCGACGGCGTGAGGTGCCCGCGCGGCCCCTCGCGCTCGGGGCGCGGCAGCGTCGCCTCGATCATCAGCAGATCGGTCCCGTCGGCGAAGCGCACGAGTTCGTCGTTGGGCGCGCTGTCGGCTCCGTAGGTGAAGCGCCCGCCGCCGTTGGCCGACGAGACGTCGACGGCACACGTGGGCAGGAAGTGCGGCACGCGGTGAAAGCGCACGCGCATCGTGCTCACGTCGACGACGTCATCCGGCGCGTACTCGTGCAGCGCGAAGGCGCGCTCGACGTGCTCCTCGGGCATCCCGCCCCCGCCGCAGATCCGGCGCAGCGCGTCGCGGCCCCCTTCGGGCACGTAGAGCTCCGGGCGGGCCGGGTTGTCGGTGCCCGGCCAGCGGTCGACGGGCACCGGCTGCTGGCGCGGCGCGTAGGTCAGCGCCGACGCGAAGGGCACGAGGTCCAGGATGTGATCGGCGTGCAGGTGCGAGATCACCACCGCGTCGACGTCGATGTAGTCGACGAAGCGCCGCAGCTTGGAGAACACGCCGTTGCCGCAGTCCAGCAACAGACACGCGCCCTGCTCCTCGACGAGGTATCCGCTGCAGGCGCCATCGGCGTCCTGCCAGGCAGGAGACTTGCCCAGCACGGTGATGCGCACTTCTCGTCGATCCCTCCGCGACGTTTTGCGTGTGGGACTGTACCCGCATGACCTCGTTCGAGACGGCGGCGACCGTGCTCGGCGCGCTGCTCGTCGGCGGCGCGCTGCTGTCGGGCCTCGCGCGGCGCTCGTTCCTGTCGCTCACCGCCGTCTTCGTGGTGGTCGGGGTCCTGCTCGGCTCCGACGGGCTGGACGTCCTGCAGATCGATCCGCGCTCGAGCTTCGTGCGCGATCTCGCGATCACCGCGCTCGTGCTGATCCTCTTCCGCGACGGTCTCGAGGTCGACGTCGAGATGCTCCAGCGGGCCTGGCACCTGCCGCTGCGCAAGCTCGTGCTGGCCATGCCGATCACCGCCGTGATCATCGCGCTGGGGGCCAAGGTGCTCATCGGCCTGTCCTGGACCGAGGCGTTCCTCGTCGGCGCGCTGCTGTCGCCCACCGATCCGGTGCTCTCCTCCAGCGTGGTCAACAACCCGCGCGTGCCGCGCGTGATCCGCCACTCGCTCAACCTCGAATCCGGTCTCAACGACGGGCTCGCGCTGCCGGCGATCCTGGCCTTCACGGCGGCGCTCGCGGCCGACAGCGGGTTCGTGTGGTGGAAGTTCCTCCTGCAGGACGTGAGCCTCGGCGTGGCCTACGGGCTGCTCATCGGATACCTCGCCTCGCGCATCCTGCCCCGCGGGCGCGATCTCGACCGGTCGATGGCGGCCCACCAGCGGGCGCTCTACGCGCTCGGCGTCGCCTTCCTGACCTATGGGCTCACGACGCTGCCACCGCACGGCAACGGCGTGATCGCGGTCTTCGTGTGCGCCATCGTCCTGGGCATCCGCCGCCCGGACATCCCGAAGTACTTCGAGCTGTCCAGCGACATCATCGAGATCGTCAAGCTCGGCGTGTTCGTCGTCTTCGGCTCGCTGCTGACCATCGACGGGCTCTTCACCGACGGCTGGGCCGCGGTGGGGGTCGTCGTGGTGACGCTGCTGGTCGCGCGCACGGTGGCGGTGTGGATCGCGCTGGCGGGCACGGGCGTCGATCGTGCCGAGAAGGCGTTCATGGCCTGGTTCGGGCCCAAGGGCGTGGCCACGATGACCTTCTCGCTGCTCGTGCTCAACGCGGCGATCCCGCAGGGCGAGCGGATCTTCAACCTCGCCGCGCTGGTCGTGGTCTGCTCGGTCGTCGTGCACGGGCTGAGCGACACGCCCGGCTCCGAGTGGATCGGGCGGCGCGCCGAGCGTCGACAGCGCGCGTCCGAGGCCGCCGCGCCGGCGGGGGTCGCGTGAGCTCGCTCGACGGCCGCCGCTTCCGCGCCGTGGCCGATGTCGTGGGCGGCGACGTGGGGCCGCAGACCGAATTCGAGTACGCCGAGCGCGCGGACGGCGTGATCCACGCGCGCTACGCCGGCGGCGCGGTGCGCCTGGGCTTCCTGGTCGGTACGCGGGCCGGCGACACGCTGCGCTTCCGCTACGCGCAACTGCTCGAGGACGGCGCCACCGCGACCGGCCACTGCGAGTCACGCATCGAGCAGCTGCCCGACGGGCGCCTGCGCCTGCACGAGACGTGGGGCTGGGACTCCCGGGACGGGAGCGGGACGAGCGTCGTGGAGGAGCTGCTGCCCTAGCGGTGCAGGGCGGCCTGCTCGTCCGCGCTGGGGAAGGCCCACGCGGCCGGGGTGCGGCGCTCCTGGCGGAAGGTGAAGCGCAGCTGGCGCGGCGGGCGCAGGCCGTCGGGATGGTCAGGCCGGAAGGTCGCGCAGGGCTCGTCGAGGTTCAACGCGCACAGCAGGTTGCAGCGGAAGTAGCACTCGTCGCACGAGACCTTCTTCGCTGCGGCACGACCCTTCGGCATCCTCGACCGACCTCCTCGTCACACGGCGGACACAACGGACAAGGAGCATGCAAGCAGGACGCAATGGGCGGTGCACGCCGGCTTCCCGCAATTGCCGCGCTTTTCGTTGCGCGGTACCCGAACAGGCTGCAAACCAGAGAGATTCGCCCCCGCCGACCACGAAGAGGCCGCATCTTGCGACGATTTCGCGGGCCCCCGGGCACGGAACTTTCACTCGGCGAAGGCCAGCGCGCGGTCCGCGATGAGCTCCCCGAGGGCCAGCGACGAGGTCGCGGCGGGCGACGGCGCGTTGCGGACGTGCAGGGTCACGTCGGTCTCCGAGAGCACGAAGTCGTCGACCAGCGCGCCGTCGCGCCCCACCGCCTGGGCGCGCACGCCGGCGGGGCCCCCCTCGACGTCGGCCGCGCGCAGCTCGGGCACGTAGCGCGCGCAGGCGGCGACGAAGGCGCGCTTGCTGGCCGCCATGCGCAGTTCGTGCAGCCCGGTGCGCCAGAAGCGCCGCGCCACCCTCCACGTCCCCGGCCAGCGCAGGCCCCCGACGAGCATCGCCGACGGCCCGAGCAGCACGTCCCCGGAGATGTGTCGCGTGAGGTGCACGCCGAGGAACGGCAGGTCCGGGTCGGGCACCGGGTAGATGAGGCCGTTGACGAGCGCGCGAGCGTGCGGGCGCAGGCTCAGGTACTGCCCGCGGAAGGGCACGATGCGCGGGTCCTGCGGCGCGCCGGCCGCCACCGCCAGGCGGCTGGCCTGCCCGCCGGCGCAGAAGACCGCGTGGCTCGCTGCCACCTCGGCACCCTCCAGGCGGACCGCGCCGTTCTCGCGCGCCACCCCTGTCACGGCGCGCCCGAGGATCAGCTCGCCGCCGGCGCCGCGCACGTCGTCGGCCATGGCGCGCGCCACGGCGCCGAAGTCGACGATCCCGGTGTTGGGCGAGTGCAGGCCCGCGATGCCCGCGCAATGGGGCTCGAGCTCGGTGATCTCCTCGGCGCGCAGGCGCCGCAGGCCCGGGACCGCGTTGGCCTGCCCGCGGCGCTCGAGCTCGTCCAAGCGCGCCAGCTCGCCCTCGTGCAGCGCGACGATCACCTTGCCGCAGCGCTGCACCGCGATGCCGCGCTGCTCGCAGTAGGCGTACAGCTGCGCGGCCCCGTCCACGCACAGGCGCGCCTTGAGCGACCCGGGCTTGTAGTAGATGCCGGCGTGGATGACGCCGGAGTTGTGGCCGGTCTGCCCGGTACCCACCTCGCCGGCGGCGTCGACCACGGCCACGCGCAGCCCCGGGCGGCGCGCGAGCAGCTCGCGCGCACTGGCCAGGCCGACGATGCCCGCCCCGACGATGACGAGGTCGTAGCGCTCCATGCGCGGCCAGGGTAATGGTCGCCCCCGGCGCGACGGCCGTAGCCTGGGCTGTCGTGCAGGTGCTCGTCACCGGAGCCAGCGGCGCCATCGGCGCCGAGCTCGTCCCGCGCCTGGCGCGGGGCGGCCACGCCGTGCGCGCCTTTGCCCGCGACCCCACCCGCGTCACCGCGGCGGGCGTGGCCGAGGTGGTGCGCGGCGACGCGGTGTCCGGCGAGGGCCTGGACGAGGCGCTCGACGGCGTCGAGGTCGCCTACTTCCTCATCCACTCGATGGAGACCGCGCTCAACGGAGCGGCCAGCTTCGCCGAGCGCGACCGCGAGGCCGCGGGGCGCTTCGCCGCGGCGGCCCGCGCCGCCGGCGTGCGGCGCGTCGTCTACCTCGGCGGCCTCGTCCCCGCGGACGCGCCGGCGTCGGCGCACCTGGCCAGCCGGATGGAGGTCGAGGAGGCGCTGCTGGACGCCGCTCCGGAGGCGGTCGCCCTGCGCGCGTCGATCGTCATCTCGGCCCGGTCGCGCTCCTTTCGCTTCCTCGTGCGGCTGGTCGAGCGCGTCCCGGTCATGCCGCTGCCGGCCTGGCGCGAGCACCGCACGCGGCCCATCGACGGGCGCGACGTCATCGCCTTCCTCGAGCGCGCGGGCACCAGCGACGTCGTGCATGGCCCGCTGTCGCTCGACGTCGCCGGCCCGGACACCGTCACCTTCGCGCAGCTCGTCGAGCGCATCCGCGACGCCCTGCTCCTCGGGCGCCCGCGCGTCGATCTCCCGGTCGTCATGACCGCGATCGGCAGCCGCGTGGCTGCCGCCATCACCGGCGAGGACCCCGGGCTCGTCGGCCCGCTCATGGGCTCGCTGACCGCCGATCTGCTGCCGCGCGACGACCGCGCCGCCGAGCTGTTCGGGGTGCGCCTGCACGGCTTCGACGCCGCCGTCGAGCGCGCGCTGCGCGATTGGGAGACGGTCGAAGAGCTGGCCGGGCGGTAGCGTGGCGCGATCGTGACCGAGGTCGTGACCAGCATCGACATCGCCGCGCCGCCCGAGAAGGTGTGGGCGCTGGCGATGGATCCCGAGTGCCTCTCTGAGTGGGTGACCATCCACCGCCGGCTGCACAGCCACGACGGCGGACCCCCGCGCAAGGGCTATGCGATGGAGCAGACCCTGCACCTGCGCGGAGTCAACTTCAAGGTCCAGTGGGAGCTCGTGAAGTGCGACAAGTGCCTGCACGCCGAGTGGCACGGTCGCGGCCCCGCGCGCTCGCACGCGGAGACCGAATATCGCCTCACGGCGGTCGACGGCGGCACGAGATTTGACTACCGCAACGTGTTCACCGCGCCGCTGGGGCCGCTGGGCCGAGTCGCCAGCCGCGCGCTCGTCGGCGGGCTGCCGCGCCGCGAGGCGGACGCCTCGCTGCGCAGGCTCAAGGCACTCGCCGAGCGCAGCTGAGCGACTTCTTGCAATTGTTATTTGACGGAAATGCCCCGGTGGTGTGTGGTTAACCGATGGCTGACTTCCTCGATGAGAAGAAACGTGAGATCGACGCCCGGCTGAAGGAGCTGCGCCCCCTGGTCGAGGAGTACCACCGCCTCGAAGCGGCGGCCGACGCGCTGGGTGGAGTGCCGGCCTCCGGCGCCAGAGCCGCGGGGCCCCCGCCCAAGCGCCGACAGCAGCGCAAGGCAGCGGCCGCGACTCCCGCCACGGGCACCAGGCGCCGCGGGCGCCCGCGTGGCAGCGGCACGCGCTCCAAGCAGGCGCTCGAGCTGGTGCGCACGCGCCCCGGGATCACCATCCCCGAGATCGCCGAGGCCATGGGGATCCAGCAGAACTACCTGTACCGCGTGCTGCCCTCCCTGCAGAAGGACGGGCTCGTGCGCAAGGAGGGCCGCGGCTGGCACCCCCGCGAGGCTGCCTAGCCGCCGGGCCCTTGATTATTACTCAAATCTGTTAATCGGCTAGACCAGGCCCAGCTCTCTCACGGCGTCGCGCTCCTCTTTGAGCTCGTTCACCGTGGCGTCGATCTTCGCCTGGGCGAAGTCGCCGACCTCCTGACCCTCCACAATCTCGTAATTCCCGCCGCTGAACCGCAGCGGGAACGAGGACATGATTCCCTCCTCGACGCCGTACTGTCCGCCCGAGCGCACGGCCATCGAGCGCAGCCCGTCGGCGCCGGCCACCCAATCGCGCATGCAGTCGATGGCGGCGTTGGCGGCCGAGGCGGCCGATGAGGCGCCGCGCGCCTCGATGATCTCGGCGCCGCGCTTGCCCACCCGCGGGATGTACTCGTTCTCATACCAGCCCATGTCGACCTGATCGACGGCCGGCTTGCCGTTCACCGTCGCGTTGAATAGGTCGGGGAACATCGTCGGGGAGTGATTGCCCCACACCACGAGATCGTTGACGTCGCTCACACCGACGCCGAGCTTCTGCGCGAGTTGCGCCACCGCGCGGTTCTCGTCCAGGCGGGTCATCGCGCCGAAGCGCTCGCTGGGGATGTCGCCCGCGTTGGTCATGGCGATGAGCGCGTTGGTGTTGGCGGGATTGCCCACCACCAAGATGCGCACGTCGTCGGCGGCGTGGTTGTTGAGCGCCTCGCCCTGAGGCTTGAAGATCGCGCCGTTGGCCTCCAGCAGGTCGGCGCGCTCCATCCCCTTCGACCGCGGGCGAGCGCCGATCAGCAGCGCGACATTGGCGCCGTCGAAGGCGGTGTTGGCATCGTCTGAGATCTCGATGTCGCTCAGCAGCGGGAAGGCGCAGTCGAACAGCTCCAGCGCCGTCCCCTCGGCGGCCTTCACGGCATCGGGGATCTCCAGCAGACGCAGCTGCACTTCCTCATCGGGGCCCAGCAGCTGGCCGGAGGCGATGCGAAACAGGATCGCGTAGCCGATCTGACCGGCGGCGCCGGTGACTACGACACGGGTTGCCATTTAGGCGTTCATCTCCTTCTGAAGGTTCTCATCGATCGCGCCCAGGAACTCCTGGGTGGTCAGCCAGTCCTGGTCCTTGCCCACGAGCAGGGCGAGGTCCTTGGTCATCTTTCCGCTCTCGACCGTCTCCACGCACACGCGCTCCAGGGTGTCGGCGAAGCGCTCGACGTCGGGCGTGCCGTCCATCCGCCCGCGATGGTGCAGGCCGCGCGTCCACGCGAAGATCGAGGCGATCGGGTTGGTCGAAGTCGGGTTGCCCTGCTGGTGCTGGCGGAAATGGCGGGTGACCGTGCCGTGGGCGGCCTCGGCCTCGACCGTCTGGCCGTCAGGCGTCATGAGGACGCTGGTCATCAGGCCGAGTGAGCCGAAGCCCTGCGCGACGGTGTCGGATTGCACGTCGCCGTCGTAGTTCTTGCACGCCCACACGTAACCGCCCTCCCACTTCAGGGCCGCGGCCACCATGTCGTCGATCAGCCGGTGCTCATAGGTGATGCCGGCGGCCTCGAACTCATCCTTGAACTCGGCGTCGAAGATCTCCTCGAACAGGTCTTTGAAGCGTCCGTCGTAGCGCTTCATGATCGTGTTCTTGGTCGAGAGATAGACCGGCAGCCCGCGGTCGAGCCCGTAACGCATCGAGGCGCGTGCGAAGTCACGGATCGAGGCGTCGAGGTTGTACATCGCCATCGCGACGCCGCCACCGGGGAACTCGTACACGTTGAGCTCGATCGGGTCGTCGCCGTTCTTGGGCGTGAAGGTGAGCGTCAGCGTGCCCTCGCCCGGCACCACGAGGTCGGTGGCGCGGTACTGGTCGCCGAAGGCGTGGCGGCCGATGATGATCGGCTTGGTCCACCCCGGCACGAGCCGCGGGATGTTGGAAATGACGATCGGCTCACGGAAGATGACGCCGCCGAGGATGTTGCGGATCGTCCCGTTGGGCGAGCGGTACATCTCCTTCAGCCCGAACTCCTCGACGCGCGCCTCGTCGGGGGTGATCGTGGCGCACTTCACGCCCACGCCGTGGCGCTTGATGGCGTTGGCGGCGTCGACCGTGATCTGGTCGTCGGTCGCGTCGCGACTCTCGATGCCGAGGTCGTAGTACTCGAGCTCGACGTCGAGGTACGGCAGGATCAGCTGGTCCTTGATGAACTGCCAGATGATCCGCGTCATCTCGTCGCCGTCGAGCTCGACGACCGGCGTCTGCACTGTGATCTTGGCCATTGGGGTCTCCTGGAGGTGAGGGCGGCAGGCTAGTGAACGCGCGGCGGCGGCCGCCGTCCCGCTATCGTGGGCACCGAAGGGAAGTAGTCCCAACGGGTGACGTTCGTCAGCACGGCCACAGGGTCCGGCGTCACCGGCCATAGCGGCGGACCAAACCTTCTCCCGGATCTGACGACCCATGGAGAAGGCCGTGTTGTCCGCCGTGCCCATCGCCGCCTCGTCGGCCCCCTCGCTCGACCTCGACCCTTCGATTGCGACATGGGGCGCGCTCGGCGCGCTCGTGATCGCGATGCTCGCGATCGACCTGATCGTGTTCGCGCGCGACCACACCCCGCCGATGCGCGAGGCGGTGGCGTGGTCGGTCGTCTGGCTCGTCGTTGCCGTGGGGTTCGGCGGGCTGTTCTGGGCCTGGCATGGCGCCGAGGCCGGCGGCCAGTTCTTCGCGGGCTACCTGCTCGAGCGCACGCTGTCGCTCGACAACGTCTTCGTCTTCGCGGTGATCATGGCCTACTTCGCCGTGCCCGCCGCCGTGCAGCCGAAGGTCCTCTCATGGGGCATCGCGCTGGCGCTCGTGCTGCGGCTGGTGCTCATCCTCGCGGGCGCGGCGCTGCTCGACGCGTTCCACGCCACTTTCTACGTCTTCGGCGCCCTGCTGCTCTTCACTGCATGGAAGCTCGTGCGCCGCGAGGGCGAGGAGAAGCCGCCCGATCGCAACCGCGCGCTGCGGCTGCTCCCGCGGCGGCTGCGGGCCAAGCCGCTCGTCGTGGTCTTCGTCGTCGTCGCGACGACCGACATCATCTTCGCGGTCGACTCGATCCCGGCGATCTTCGCCGTGACCTCCGAGCCCTTCGTGGTCTTCGCGGCCAACGCGTTCGCGATGCTCGGGCTGCGCGCCCTGTACTTCCTGCTGGCGGGGATGATGGACCGCTTCGTCTACCTCGCCCACGGCCTGGCGCTGATCCTCGCCTTCATCGGCACGAAGATGCTCCTGATCGACGTCTGGCACCCGCCGATCTGGATGTCGCTGGGGGTCATCGTCACGGTGCTGGCCGCCACCGTCGCGCTCTCGTTGCGCGCGGAGCCCGAAGCGGGTGCGGCGTGACGCGCCGCGCCCGGATCGCGGCGGCCTGCGGGCGCGTCGTCGAGTCGTCGTGGTTCGACCCGCTGATGCTCTCGATCATCGCGGTCAACGCCGTGACCCTCGGCCTGGAGACCTACGAGTCGATCGACGCCGCGGTCGGGCGCGAGCTGC
Organism: uncultured Actinomycetes bacterium; assembly: GCA_963806015.1. GTDB lineage: Bacteria > Actinomycetota > Thermoleophilia > Solirubrobacterales > Solirubrobacteraceae > JAOPZW01. Next base: position 741,192 of record CAWDWM010000006.1, read on the forward strand.
GCGTGGCCAACGGGATCATCTCGGGCTCTTCGTGGTCGAGCTGGCCCTGCGCATGGCCGCCTTCGCCGACCGTCCACGCGACTTCTTCCGCAGCGGCTGGAACGTCTTCGACTTCGTCGTGATCGGGGCGAGCTTCGTGCCGGGCGTGCGCGAGAACGCGACGCTGCTGCGCCTCGTGCGGCTGCTGCGGATCGTGCGCGCGGTCCGGCTGCTGCCGGACCTGCGCGTGCTCACCGTCGCGGTGGGCCGCTCGATCCCGGGCGTCGCGAGCCTGGCGGCGATCACCCTGCTGCTCGTCTACGTCTACGGGATGGTCGGCTGGGTCATCTTCCACGACCACGACCCGGCCAACTTCGAGGACATCGGCCAGGCGATGGTGACGATGTTCGTGCTGCTGACGCTCGAGAACCTCCCCGTCTACATCGCGCGCGGCCAGGAGCTCTCGGACTGGACGCTGCTCTTCTACGTCTCCTACGTCCTGGTCGCGTCCTTCCTGATCTTCAACCTGTTCATCGGCATCGTCATCAACTCGATGGAGGAGGCCCGCGCGATCGAGTTGCACCGCGCGGAGCGCGCCCTGCTCGACGACGACACGGCCGACGACGAGCGCGCGCGCACAGTGGTGCTCGAGGAGCGCCTGCGCGCGCTGCGTGCCGCCGTCGACGAGCTGGAGCGGGAGGTTCGCGCGAAGGGCTGAACTGTGGTTCACTTCTTCGTGTGCCATACCACCCGACCGAACGCACCGAGGCCCGCCGCGCGGCCACCCGCGAGCGGATCGTGCGCGCAGCCCACGCGCTGATCGCCCGCGGCGGCTACCGCGAGGCGCAGGTGGCCGCGGTCGCCGCCGGCGCCGGGGTGGCCACCGGCAGCGTGTACAACCACTTCCCGTCGAAGGCCGACCTCTTCGCCGAGGTCTTCCGGCACGCCTCGCAGCGCGAGGTCGACGCAACGCGCGCCGCTGCCGAAGCGGCCGGCGGCGGTGCGTCGCAGCGGCTGGCCGCCGCGGTGGAGACCTTCGCGCGGCGGGCGCTGGCCGGCCGGCGACTGGCCTGGGCGCTGCTGGCCGAGCCGGTCGACCCCGCCGTCGAGGCCGAGCGCCTGGACTTCCGCCGGGCCTATGCCGCCGGCTTCGCCCAGGTCCTGCGCGAGGGCGTCGCGGCCGGCGAGCTGCCACCGCAGAACGTCGAGCTCACTGCGGCCGCACTGGTCGGCGCGCTGGGCGAGGCGCTCGTCGGCCCGCTGTCCTGGGTGGCGGACGACATCGATGCCGATGCGCTCGTCGCCGACCTCGTCACCTTCTGCCTGCGCTCCGTCACCGAGGAGACCCACTGATGCTCACGACGCCGACCACGACCCACGAGGTCCTCAATCAGGTCCCGCCGCTGGAGGGCCGCAACCTGTTCGCCGACCATGCGGCGCTGCAGGAGGCCCTCGAGCGCGAGGGCGGCGGCTGGGCGCGCGAGCGCCTGCACGCCGCCGGCGCGTTCTGGGGCGGTGAGCCCATGCGCTGGGGCGTCGAGGCCAACGAGCACCCGCCGGTCCTCCACACCCATGATCGCTTCGGCCATCGCCGCGACGAGGTCGAGTTCCATCCCGCGTGGCACGCGCTGATGCGCGCCGGCGTGGAGCAGGAGCTCCACGCGCTGCCCTGGCGCACCGACCGGCCGGGCGCCCACGTGGCGCGCGCGGCCACCTACGTGTGCTCGGGGCAGGCCGAGGCGGGCTTCGGCTGCCCGATCACCATGACCTTCGCCGCGGTCCCCGCGCTGCGCACCCAGCCCGACCTCGCCGCGGAGTGGGTCCCGCGGCTGACCGCGACGACCTACGACCCCGAGCTCAAGCCGGCGGCCGAGAAGCCCGGTGCACTGTGCGGGATGGCGATGACCGAGAAGCAGGGCGGCTCGGACGTCCGCGCCAATACGACGCGCGCGCTCGCAGGCGACGACGGCTGGTGGGAGCTCACCGGCCACAAGTGGTTCTGCAGCGCGCCGATGTGCGACCTCTTCCTCGTCCTCGCGCAGACCGACGAAGGCGTCACGTGCTTCGCGCTGCCGCGCGTGCTGCCCGACGGCTCGCGCAACGCCGGCTTCCAGCTGCAGCGCCTGAAGGACAAGCTCGGCAATCGCTCCAACGCCTCCAGCGAGGTCGAGTTCCGCGGCGCCCTCGCGCGGCTGGTCGGCGAGCCCGGCCGCGGCGTGCCGACGATCATCGAGATGGTCAACCACACGCGCCTGGACTGCGTCATCGGCACCGCGGCGGGGATGCGCGCCGCCGTCGCGCAGGCGACCTGGCACGCCGCGCACCGCAGCGCGTTCGGCAAGCGCCTGGCCGACCAGCCGCTGATGGTCAACGTGCTCGCCGACCTCGCCATCGAGTCGGAGGCCGCGACCGCGGTCGCCCTGCGCCTCGCGCGCGCCTACGACGAGGCCCCCGCCGACCCGGGCGCCGACGCCTTCAAGCGCCTGGCCACCGCGGTGTCCAAGTACCACGTCTGCAAGCGCGCGCCGGGGCACGCCTTCGAGGCGCTGGAGTGCCTGGGCGGCAACGGCTACGTCGAGGCCTCGGGGATGCCGCGTCTCTACCGCGAGGCCCCGCTCGCCTCGATCTGGGAGGGCTCGGGCAACGTCATGGCCCTCGACGTCCTGCGCGCCCTGGCCCGCAGCCCCGAGGCGTTCGACGCCTTCTTCGCCGAGATCGACGAGGCCGCGGGCGCCGACCCGCGGCTCGACGACTTCGCCGCCGCCACGCGCGCGGAGTTCTCAGACCTCGAGGCCATCGAGCGGCGCGCCCGGCGGGTCGTCGAGCGCATGGCGCTCTGCCTGCAGGGCTCGCTGCTCGTGCGCCACGCGCCCCCGGCGGTGGCCGACGCCTTCTGCGCCGCGCGCCTGGCGGGCGACGCGGGCCTGCACTACGGCACGCTGCCGCCCGGCGCCGACGCGGCGGCGATCGTCGCGCGCCACACCCCGGCTACTGCTTGATCTTCCAGGTCACGTTCCCCGACTGGCAGTTGTCGACGACCGCGCCCGTGGTGGCGTCGTGCACGACCACCGTGAGCGACCACGTGCCGGTGCCCGACGTCCGGCGCGCGTTGAGCTTGCCCTTGATCTTGCCCGTCAGGTCGCCCTTCTGGCCGGGTGCGAAGTCGAAGGTCTCCGGCCCGAAGGACGAGCTGAAGCTGCCCGTCGCGCTCAGCGGGATGTGCGCGTAGCTGTCGTGGTAGACGGAGGTCGCCGCGGTCGTGCACTTCACGCTCAGGGCGACGTCGGCGCGGACGACCTGGTGGCCGTCGTGGCTGACCTCGATCGCGATCGGCCAGGCCTGTGCGGTCCGGCCGCCGAACACGACCCCGGGCGGAGCCGGCGTCTTCGCGGTGGGCCGCGCGGAGGCGATGCCGGCGAGCGACACCACGGCGGCGACGGCGATGAGCAGGACGAGGGAGCGGCGCATGCTGCCCATGCTCGCCGACCGCGGCCCACCGGTGGGAAAGTTTCAGTGGTCTGCTCGGCTACAGCGTGAAGCGCCCGACGAGCTCGTCGAGCTCACGGGCGGTGCGCGACAGCTCCTGGGCGGAGGCCGCGATCTGCTGCGTCGACGCGCTGGTCTCCTCGGCCGAGGCCGAGACCTGCTGCACGGTGGCCGAGGACTGCTCGGCGACGCTCGCCACCTCGACGATGTCGTTGGAGACCTGAGCGGCTCCCTCGGCGATCTGCTCGACGGCGGCCGAGACCTGGCTGACGCGCTCGGAGACGACCTCGATGCTCGCGGCGATGCGCGTGAAGGCATCGCGCGCCTCGGCCACGGTGCTGGCCCCGTGCTCGCCGCGCTCGGCGCCGGCCTCGACGACGGCCACGGTGCGGTCGGTCTCGCTGCGGATCTCGACCACGAGGCCCGAGATCGACTTCGCCGCGGCCTGTGACTCCTCGGCCAGCTTGCGGACCTCCTCGGCGACGACGGCGAAGCCGCGGCCCTGCTCGCCGGCGCGCGCGGCCTCGATGGCCGCGTTGAGGGCGAGCAGGTTCGTCTGCTCGGCGATGGCCGTGATGGTGTCGACGATGCCGCCGATGCGCTGGCTCTTGGAGCCCAGATCGCGGATGGCCTGGCTCGCTTCGGCCGAGGACTCGCGCACGGCGGCCATCGCCTCGGTGGCGCGAGCGACCGTCTCGACGCCGACGCCGGCGGCGGCGCGCGCATCGTCGGCGGCGCGCGCGGTCTCCTGCGCATCGTGGGCGGAGGCCGTGGTGGCACCCGCGACCTGCTCGGTCGTGGCGCGGGCCGAGGTGGCCGAGCGCACCTGGCGCTCGGCGCCGTGGGCGACGTCGCCCAGGGCGCGCGAGATCTCCTCGACCGCACGCCCGGCGTCCGCCGAGGAGGAGGCGACGAGCTCGGAGGCGCCGGCCACGCTGGTGGCCGAGCGCGACATCTGGGTCACGGCGGTGCGCAGTTCGGCCACCAGGCCGGCGAAGGCGGCGCCGAGGCGGTCGTGCTCCGAGCGCGGCTGCACGTCGACGGTGAGGTCGCCGGCGGCCACGCGGTCGGCGGCACCGGCGAGCGAGCGGAGGTGCTCGACCATCGTGGCGAGGGCACTCGCGGTGCGCCCCACCTCGTCGCGGCCGCTGACGGAGAGGTCGTGGTCGACATCGCCGCGGGCAAGCGCCTCGGCGGCCGCCGAGACGGCGCGCAGGCGCCGGCCGAGGTGGCGCGCGATGCCGATGGCGAGGCCGAGGGCGACGAGCAGGGCCAGCACGCCGATGGTGATGCTGGTGCGCCTGGTCGAGCTCTCGAGCGCGACGAAACGCTCGTCAGCCTGGCTACGGTCGCGTTCGGCCTGCGTGATGTACCGCTCGATCGCGGTGATCACGTTGTCGGCGGCGGCATCCGCGTAGCCGGCCACGGTCTGCTCGGCGTAGCCGGTGTCGCCGCGCTTGACGGCGCTGTAGAGCTTGTCGTCCAGGATCTTCCACGTGTCGATCGAGTCGGAGACGGCCGCCACACGCGTTGCCGAGCCGCTGTCACCGTCGCTCTTGCGCAACGCGACGACGGCCTTCTTGGCGGCCGCGAGGTCGCGCATCTCGTCCGCGCGCGTCTTGCCGCGGGTGAGGACCATCGAGGTCTGGGAGAAGTGGAGGTCGGCGAAGGCCGCCTCGGCCCTCTGTGCCGCGATGATGCGCGGGACCACGGCTTGCGTTACGCGGTTGTGCGCCTTCTCCAGGCCCTGGACGTTGTGGACGTCCACGGCGATGATCGCCGCCGTCAGCGCCAGGATCACACCGAAGCAGAGGGCGAGCTTGACGGACAGGCGCACGTTGCCGAGTCGAGGCATGCGGCGGGGGGCGGGGACACGCATAGCCTGTGAGTCGGTCCGCGCTGCGCCGCCTTGAGGACGCCTGCCTACCATGTGTGTGAATGCGCACAGGGTCGATCCAGCTCGCTCGGGTCTTCGGGATCCGCATCGGGGCGAGCCCGAGTTGGTTCGTCGTCGCGCTGATCTTCATCGTCTGGCTCTCGACGGCCTACGACGATCAGTACGGCCAGACCACCGGCTACATCATGGCGGTGGTCTCCGTGGCGCTCTTCTTCCTGTCGCTCACGCTCCACGAGCTCGGCCATGCATGGGTGGCGCGGCGCAACGGCATCGGCATCGCCGGCATCGATTTGTGGTTCTTCGGCGGCATCGCGAAGCTCACCCGCGACAGCGAGTCGCCCGGCGAGGAGTTCCGCGTCAGCGCGGCCGGGCCGGCGGTCACGCTGCTCATCGTGGTGGTCGCCTGCGCCGGGGGCATGGTCGTCGGCGGCACGGGCGACTTCGCGGACGCGCTGTTCCTGCGCGACCACCCGGGTGCCGCGCTGGCCGTGCTCGGCTGGCTGGCCCTGGTCAACGTCGCGCTCTTCGTCTTCAACCTGATCCCCGCCTTCCCGCTGGACGGGGGGCGCATCGCCAAATCGATCGCGTGGCGGATCACCGGCGACCGCAACCGTGCCACCCGGTTCTCGGCCCGTCTCGGCCAGGCCTTCTCCTACATCCTCATGGGGCTCGGCATCGTCCTGCTCGTCCGCGGCGACGCCGGCAGCGGGATCTGGTGGATCCTGATGGGCTGGTTCCTCGGACAGTCCGCGACGCGTGAAGTCGTGACGAGCCGCTTCTCCGAGCGCCTGCAGGGCGTGACGGTGGCCGACGTCATGGACACCCAGCCGGTCTGGGTGCCGGGCGACACCACGGTCCTGCAGGCCCAGGACGAGTACTTCCTGCGCTACCGCTGGCCCTGGTTCCCGGTCGCCGACCCGACCTCAGGGCGCTTCCTCGGGCTACTGCATCAGCACCGGGTCGACGGCGCCGTCGAGGAGGGGCAGCCGGCGCTGGCCGTCTCCGACGTGGTCGATGCGGACGGCGACGAGGCCTTCCGCGTCCACGACGACACCCCGATCGAGCAGCTCATGACCTCCGAGGGCCTGCGCTCCCTCGGCGCGCTCATGGTCATCGACAGCGACGACCGCCTACGGGGAGTCGTCACGCTCGAGCAGGTCCGGCGCGCGCTCACGGCTGCGGCGCCGGGGCGGGTCGCATGACGGTTCCGAGTCGCTCGGCGAAGAGGTGAAGCGCAGCACCTGGTAGCCGGCGGGACGGCTCGGGTGGGGGTGTGCGCTCAAATTCATCAATGTGATGAACATCGCAGCACACCCCCCGATCGGTGCCCCTGCCGCAACCCGGCGCCAGAAGCCGTCGGACACCCCGGGTACATAGACTCTCCTGAGCATGCCTGCACACGACGTCCTGATCATCGGCGCGGGTCTCGCCGGCCAGCGCGCGGCGCTGGCCGCCGCGGACGCGGGGGCGTCGGTGGCGCTTTTGAGCAAGGTCCACCCGGTGCGCTCGCACTCCGTGGCGGCCGCCGGGGGGATCAACGCCGCCATCAACCCCGCCGACGACTGGCGCTCGCACGCCTTCGACACCGTGAAGGGCTCGGACTTCCTGGGCGACCAGGACGCGATCGAGATCATGTGCAGCGAGGCGCCCGGCGAGGTCATGCACCTCGAGCACATCGGGGTCACCTTCCACCGCAACGAGACCGGCGAGCTGGACCTGCGCGCGTTCGGCGGCGCCTCGATGAACCGCACCGCGTACGTGGCGGACATCACCGGCCAGGCGATGCTGCACGTGCTCTACGAGCAGATCCTCAAGTACTCGGACCGGATCGATCGCTTCGAGGAGTGGTTCGTCACCTCGCTCGTGCTCGACAACCAGGGCGAGTGCGTGGGCGTCGTGGCGCGGGACATCCGCTCGGGCCGGATGGAGACCTTCGCGGCCAAGAACGTGATCCTCGCCTCCGGCGGCGCCGGGCAGTGCTACAAGCCGACGACCAACGCGCTCATCTGCACGGGTGACGGCATCGCGCAGGCCTACCGGGTCGGCGCGCCGCTGATGGACATGGAGATGATCCAGTACCACCCGACGACGCTGGCCGAGAACGGCTTCCTGATCACCGAGGGCGCGCGCGGCGAGGGCGCCCACCTGCTCAACGCCGACGGCGAGCGCTTCATGGAGAAGTACGCGCCCAACAAGATGGAGCTGGCCTCGCGCGACGTGGTCTCGCGCGCCGAGCAGACCGAGATCAACGAGGGCCGCGGGGTCGGCGAGGGTGGCGGCGGCATCTACCTCGACATCACCGTGGTCGATCGCAAGCGCGTGCTCGAGGCACTGCGCGAGATCGTCAACATCGGCCGGGACTTCGCGGGCACCGACATCACGCGCGAGCCCATCGAGATCCGCCCGGGCCAGCACTACATCATGGGCGGCGTCAAGACCGACATCAACGGCGCCACCCCGATCCCCGGTTTGTACGCGGCCGGCGAAGTGGCGTGCGTCTCGGTCCACGGCGGCAACCGCCTGGGCGCGAACTCGCTGCTGGACACGCTGATCTTCGGCCGCCGCTCGGGCGAGCACGCCGCGGCGCGCGCCACCGGCATGGCGATGCCCGCGATCGGCGACGACCAACAGCGCCGCGACGCGGCCGAGATCGAAGACATCATCGCCCGCGAGCGCAGCGGCCGGCGCGTGTCGGAGATCAAGGAGGAACTCGGCAACGAGATGAACCGCAACGTCGCCGTCTTCCGCGACGAGGCCGGGCTGCGCCACGCCCACGAGATCGTGCGCCGCCTCAAGGAGGAGGCGAAGACGGCCTACATCGACGACCACGGCACGGTCTTCAACCAGGACGTGCTGGGCGCGCTCGAGCTGAGCTTCATGCTCGACTGCGCCGAGGCGACGGTCGTGGCCGCGATCGAGCGCAAGGAGTCGCGCGGCGCGCAGTTCCGCACCGACTACCCCGAGCGCAACGACGAGGTGTGGCTCAAGCACATCGACATCGGGCGCAACGGGGATGACGTGCCGGAGGTCTCCTACTCGCCCGTGACGATCACCCAGTGGCAGCCCGAGGAGCGTAAGTACTAAGACCATGGCCGAAGCTCACAAGCCCCCACAGGACTTCACGCTGCGCCTGCGCCGCTTCGACCCGGAATCCGGCGACGCGCCGTACTGGGACGAGCATACGATCCAGCTCGGGCCGCACCGCTCGGTGCTCGAGGGGATCCTGCAGGCCAAGGCGCGCTTCGACGGCTCCATCGGCATCCGCTGCTCGTGCCGGGCCGCCATCTGCGGCTCGTGCGGTGTGCGCATCAACGGCCAGCCCGGCCTGGCCTGCCACACCCACCTGGACAACGCGCTGGCCTCCTCGCGCGACGGGGTCATCGAGGTGGAGCCGATGGGCAACATGCCCGTCATCAAGGACCTCATCGTGGACATGGACGCCGTCCACTGGAAGAAGATCCAGCGCGTCACGCCGTGGCTCGTCAACAAGGAGCCGATCCCCGAGCGCGAGTACATCGTCCCGCGCGAGTCGATGATCGACGTGACCCAGTCCATGGCCTGCATCCAGTGCGGCGCCTGCGTGAGCGACTGCCTGTCGATGGAGGTCGACCCGCTCTTCATCGGCCCCGCGGCGCTGGCCAAGGCCTACCGCTTCGTGGGCGACCCGCGCGACGCCCAGCAGTTCGAGCGCCTCAAGGACCTCGCCGAGGATCCCCACGGCATCTACGACTGCACCCACTGCTTCAAGTGCATCGATGCGTGCCCCAAGGGCGTGGCGCCGATGAGCCAGATCATGCGCCTGCGCCGCCGCGCGGGCGACGACCACGACATCAACGATCGCAACAACGGCAAGCGCCACGAGAAGGCGTTCGTCAGCCTCGTGAAGGACAACGGCCTGCTGTGGGAGGCCGAGCTGCTGCCGCGCTCCTACGGCGGCAACAGCTTCTTCGGCAAGTTCGCGCCGCCGTCGGCGCTGGAGCTGATCGACTCGCTGCCGGTCATCACGAAGGCGATCCTGCGCCGCAAGGTCACGCCGGCGGGCGCGCTCAAGCCGCACAAGCTCCCCAAGGACGACCTCAAGCAGGTCCGGCGCATCTACGACGCCATCGAGGGCCGCGAGGAGCGCTTCGAGCTCAACCTGTACATCTCGGGATACGACGAGGACGTCGAGGAGGCGCCGGCATGAGGGTCGCTTACTGGCCCGGCTGCGTGAGCCGCGGCTTCACGCCCGAGCTGCACGGGTCCATGGCCAAGGTCGCGCCGCTGCTGGACATCGAGCTCGTCGAGCTCGACCGCGCGGCGTGCTGTGGCGCGGGCGTCCTCGCCGAGCACAACCAGGAGCTGGCCGACACCCTCAACGCGCGGACGTTCGCGCTGGCCCAGCGCGTGGACGGCGCCGAGCTGATGATGAACATCTGCTCGACCTGCCAGGGCGCGCAGAGCGAGTGCCAGGAGCGCCTGGACGCCAGCGCCGAGTACCGCAGCCACGTCAACGAGACGCTGGCGGGCGAGGGCCTGAGCTACGAGAAGGGTCTCGACAACAAGAACTTCCTCTGGCTCCTGGTCGAGGAGATCGGCCTGGATGAGCTGCGCGCGCGGGTCAAGCGCCCGCTGACCAACCTCAAGGTCGGGCCCTTCTACGGCTGCTACATCGTCCGCCCCATCGACCGCCTCGGGATCGACCCCGTCGAGCGCCCGCGCGACACGTACCTGGACCAGGTCATCGAGGCCCTCGGCGGCACCGTCATCGAGTACGCCGGCTCGCACAAGTGCTGCGGCTTCCCGATCATCACGATGAACAAGGAAGCCTCGCTCAAGCAGGCCGGGCGCCATCTCGGCGACGCGGTCGACGCCGACGCGGACTGCCTGGTCACCCCCTGCCCGCTGTGCCACCTCAACCTCGACCTCCAGCAGCCGCTGGCCGAGCGCACGGTCGGCCGTGAGCTGAACATGCCGGTCCTGCACCTGCCCCAGCTCGTCGGCCTCGCTCTCGGCCTCGAGCCCAAGGAGCTGGGGATGCAGCGCCACATCGTCAAGCCGGCGAGCGTCATCGACTGGACGACGTCGGTGGTCGCGGGCGCCGGGACGTAGCGCCGGAACCTTCGCGCGCGCCGCTCGTTGACGGCGCGTGAGCATTCGCTCGGTCGCCGCCGCCGCACTGCTCTGCGGCGTTGCGCTCGCGGCCCCCGCCGCGGCCGCCGTCGCGCCGGGGCGCGTGACCTTCCCGACCGCCCCGAGGGCCGAGCGCGTCGGCAACGCGTCGCTCGTGCTCTCGGCCGGCGTGGCGCTCCCCGAGGGCGGGGTCGTGCTGGCCGGGCGCGACGGAGCGGGCGACATCGTGCTGGCGCAGCTGCGCCCTGACGGCTCGCTGGATCCCGCCTTCGGCGCCGCGGGGATCGCGCACGTGGTACCGCCGACGTCGGGACCGAGCACGCTCGCCCGCAACCTCCAGGTCCTGCGCGAGCGCGACGGGCGGCTGCTCGTCGTGGCGACGGCAACCCGCTCCGCCGCGAACGAGAACGATCAGCTGGTCGTCGTGGGCCTGAGCGCCGACGGCACCCTCGACGGCACCTTCGGCAGCGGGGGCGTCGCCGCCCCCGGCGTGCAGTCGAGTTGCCTTCAGTGCTCGCCCGCGGCGCTCGCGCCCGACGGCAGCATCGTGCTCACCGGGAACACCGGCCAGATCCCGCCGGGCATCGCGCAGCATCCCGGCGTGGTCGTCGACTTCCACTGGGTCGTCGCTCGCCTGAGCCCGACCGGGCGCCTCGATCCCCGCTTCGGCGCGCAGGGCATCGCCAAGCTGCCCGGTACCAGTGGGGCCGGCTATGCGAGCGTGTCGCTGCCCGGCGGGGCGGTCGCCGCTCTGGGCGCCGACCTCGGAGGTCCGAAGCTTGCGCGGCTGACGCCTGCGGGTGCGCTTGACCCCTTCTTCAACCACGGCGAGCCAGTCGGGCTCTCGCGGGCCGTGCTCTTCTGGTTCGGCCTGCGCGGTCGTGCGGACGGCAGCGTCGACGCGCTCGGCAGCGGACCCAACACCGCGCGGCTCGTGCGCTACACCGACACGGGCATCCTCGATCCCGACTTCGGCACCGGCGGCGTCGTGAATCGCGTCATGACGCTCACGCTCGGCGAAGGACCCGCCCAACTGCTTCGCGCACCGCGCGGAGGCGACATCGTCGTTGGGCCCTTCGCGCCCGGCGCGGCGCCACGGCTGCGGGCCGCGCGCGTGACGGCGAGGGGCAGCGTCGACTCCGTGGCAGAGGTGCCGCTCGTGTTCGGTGGCGGCACGACCAGCGCAGGCCCCGCGCCCGATAGGGCCTCCGTTCGCCAGAACGCGTTCGTTCCCGGCCGCGCGCTCGCGCGCGCCGGCGGCTCGCTCGTGATCCCCGGCGCCACCGGCGTCGTCGAGCACACCGATCGGGGTCCCAGCAACAGCCTCTACGAGGCCGCAGTGGCGGCCACGACGCCCGCGTTTGCCCTGGACCCGTCCTTCGGGGGCGAGGCCCCGCCGCCGACGCTCGCGGTCCGCGTGGCGCCCGAGCGCCTGGCGACCGCCGTCGGCGTGACCGTGCGGACCTCGGGGCCCGGCCTGTGCCTGCTGCGCGTGACGGCCGGCGGCCGCGTCGTCGCACGCTCGACGGTTGCGGTCTTCGCCGCCGGCCCCCAGCGGCTGCGAGCGCGGCTGACCTCCATCGGCCGGCGCGCCCTGCTCGGCGCCCACGGCGTGCTCGTCACGGTCACCGCCACCTTCCGCGACCTGGTGGAAGCTCAGGCGAGCGCCCGGGCCGCGGGGACGCTGCGATAGGGACCTGGCCACTCGGAGGGGCCTTTCACGGCCGTTTCATGAAAGCGCCGTAGCTTCGCCGCGGTGCATCCGATCTCTTATCTGCAGGCCATCATCCTGGGCCTGCTGCAGGGCGTCGCCGAGCCCTTCCCGATCTCCAGCCTGGGCCACGCGGTCGTCCTGCCGCGCCTGTTCGGGTGGGACATCCACCAGAACGACGACTACTTCCTGACCTTCCTGGTCGCCACCCACCTGGCGACCGCGATCGTGCTCTTCGGGATCTTCATCGACGACTGGCGCCGGATCGCGTCGGGCCTGCTGCGCTCGCTGCGCAACCGCGAGATCGCCCCCGACGACGTCGATGCCCGCCTGGGCTGGCTGCTCGTGGTCGGCACCATCCCCGCCGGCATCCTCGGGCTCCTGCTCGAGCACCCGCTGCGCACGCTCTTCGCCTCCGCCCCCTCGGCCGCGGCCTTCCTGATCCTCAACGGCGTGCTCCTGCTCGCCTTCGAGCGGCTGCGCCGCAACGCGCCGGTGGTCGGCGAGGACGTCGCCCAGAGCGACGAGCGCATCGCGCGGCTGAGCTGGCGCCAGGCCATCGCCGTGGGCACCTCGCAGGCCGCCGCGCTGATCCCGGGCATCTCGCGCTCGGGCGTGACGATGGGCGGCGGCCTGCTCGTGGGGCTCTCCAACGAGGACGCGGCCCGGTACGGGTTCCTGCTCGCCACGCCGATCATCGGCGCGGCCGCTCTGCTGAAGCTGCCCGACCTCTTCGGCCACAAGGGCGACGGGGTGCGCGGCCCCGCGCTGGTGGCCGCTCTGTGCGCCGCGGTCGCGACCTACGTCGCGGTGCGTTTCCTGCTGCGCTACCTGGAGACCAACCGCCTGACCTCGTTCGGCTACTACTGCATCGGCGCCGGCGTGGTGTGCACGCTGATCTTCGCGTTCGGAGGTTGAGGCATACTCGAATCGCCGATGCGCCTCCTGGTCGTCGAGGACGAGCCCAAGCTGGGCGCGCTGATCGTTCGCGCGCTCCGGACCGAAGGCCACGCCGTCGACCTGTGCGAGACCGGCGAGAACGCGCTCTGGCGCGCGGGCTCCGTCGCCTACGACGCGATCGTGCTCGACATCGGCCTGCCCGGCATCGACGGGTTCGAGACCTGCCGGCGGCTGCGCGCCGACGAGATATGGTCGCCGGTGCTCATGCTCACGGCGCGCGACGCCGTCGCCGATCGCGTCGGGGGCCTCGACGCCGGGGCCGACGACTACCTGGTCAAGCCGTTCTCGTTCGCCGAGCTCGCCGCCCGCCTGCGGGCGCTGGTCCGCCGCGGCGGCGCCGAGCGCCCCACGATGCTGGCGGTCGGAGAGCTGCGCCTGGACCCGGCCCGCCGCGAGGCCTGGCGCGGGGAGCGATCGCTGTCGCTCTCGGCCAAGGAGTACGCGCTCCTCGAGGCCTTCATGCGCCGCCCCGGCGAGGTCCTGTCGCGCTTCGCCCTCATCGAGCAGGTCTGGGACGAGAGCTACGAGCACCGCTCCAACGTCGTCGACGCCTACGTGCGCCTGCTGCGCGACAAGATCGATCGCCCGTTCGGCACCGACTCCATCGAGACGGTCCGCGGCGTGGGCTACCGGCTGTGCGCTCCCCCGAGCAGCTCCTGAGCGCGCTGCCGCTGCGGGTCAGGCTGACGCTCGGCTACACGGGCGCCATGGCCGTCGTGCTCGCCATCGTGTGCGCCTTCCTGTTCCTGCACACCAAGGCGGGCATCGACCAGGGCATCGACGACGCGCTGGCGCTGCGGGCGCACGACGTCGCCGCGGCCGCGAACACGGGCGACGCCGCCGCCCTGCTGCGCACGCCCGCCCTGCCGGCCGGGCAGATCGGCGACATCGCCCAGGTCGTCGACTCCACCGGCCGCGTGCTGGCCGCGACGCCCTCGGCGCGCCGGGCGCTGCTCAGCGCCGACGAGCTGCGCGCGGCGCAGAGCCGGCGCATCGTGCGCGACCGCGGCGAGAGCCTGCGCGTGCTCGCCGAGCCGGTCGGGACGGCGCGGCGCGTCGTCGTCGTGGGCGCCGACCTCCCGCAGCGCGAGCACGCGCTCGACGTGCTCACGGGTGCGCTGCTCATCGGCGGCCCGCTCGCGCTGGCGCTCGCCGCCCTCGCCGGCTACGCGCTGGCCTCCAGCGCGCTGCGGCCCGTCGAGGCGATGCGCAGCCGGGCGGCGACCATCTCCGCCGACGACCCCGATGCCCGCCTGCCCCTCCCCGAGGCCCGCGACGAGATCCGGCGACTGGGAAGCACACTCAACGAGATGCTGGCGCGGCTGGCGCGCGCCCGCGCGCGCGAGCGCGCCTTCGTGGCGGACGCCAGCCACGAGCTGCGCACGCCGCTGGCCATCCTCAAGGGCGAGCTCGAGCTGGCCGCGGCCGGCGATCCCGATCGCGAGGAGCTCCGGCGCGTGGTCCACTCGGCCACCGAGGAGACCGACCGCCTCGTCGCGCTCGCCGAGGAGCTGCTCGCCCTCGCGCGCCTGGACGAGGACGCGCTGACCATCCGTCCCGAGCGGGTGGCCGTGCACGCCGTCATCGAGACCGTCGCGGCCTCGTTCGCGCCCGCCGCGGCCGACGCGGGCCGGACCCTCGTGGTCGGGAGCGGGCCGCCGGTGGTCGCCTACGCCGACGCCGACCGCCTGCGCCAGGCGCTCGACAACCTCGTCGAGAACGCCCTGCGCCACGGGGCCGGCGCCGTGCGCATCGGCGCCCGCGCCACGGGCGACGGGGTCGAGGTGCACGTCCGCGACGAGGGCGCCGGCTTCGCGCCCGGCTTCCTGCCCCGCGCGTTCGATCGCTTCGCGCGCGGCGGCGCCGACCGGCGATCGGGCTCGGGCCTGGGGCTCTCCATCGTGGCCGCGGTGGCCGCGGCGCACGGCGGCAGCGCCCATGCCGCGAACGGCCCGGACGGCGGCGCGGACGTGTGGATCGCGCTGCCCTCCCCGGACGGGGAGCCTTTCATCGCCGTTTCATGAAGGCTAACCACGATGGGCGGAGCCATGACCAAGAACCGCTCGCTCATCGTTCCGGCCGTCGTCCTCGGCGTCGCCCTGCTCGTCCTCGCCGCCCTCTACTTCGTCGACAGCGCGGACGCGCTGCCGTCCTTCCTCCCGGGACACGAGGCGGGCTCCACGCACCACCACATCAAGCACGGGATCGCCGCCGCCATCGTCGGCCTCGGCTGCTTCACCTTCGCGTGGTTTCAGAGCGGGCCGGTGGCTACGGGTCCATCGACCCGGACGCAACGCTGAACACCGCGTTGCTCGGATCGCGCAGGATCGCGAAGCGCGACCCGTTGGGCACGTCGATCGGCCCCATCACCGTCTCGCCGCCCAGCTCGCCCACCTGAGCGACCGTGGCGTCGGCGTCCTCGCAGACGAAGTAGAGGTTCCACGCCGGGTGGGCGCCCGGGGGCATCGGCATCATGCCGCCGTTCTGCCGGCCGCCGTTGGTGATCGACCAGTACTGGCCCCCTGACCCCTCCACCTCGCTGATCTCCCAGCCGAAGAGCGCCCGGTAGAAGGCGGCCGACGCCTCGACGTCGGGCGTGATCAGGTCGTTCCAGCTCAGCGCGCCGGGCACGTTGACCAGGCCGGCGCCGATGTTCTGGTTGGGCTGCCAGACCGAGAGCACCGCGCCCTGCGGGTCCGCGAAGGCCGCCATGCGCCCGGCCTCGAAGACGTCGAAGGGCTCCGCCAGCAACGTGGCGCCGAGCTCGGCGGCCCGGACGGCGCTCGCGTCGGCCGACTCGACGCTCACGTAGCAGTTCCAGTGCGGCGGCACGCCCTCGCCCTGCAGCGGCCCGAGGGCGGCGACCGAATGGCCGTCGAGCTTGGCCATCGAATAGACCGCGCCCTCGCCGATCGGGATGTCCTCGTACTGCCACGCGAAGAGCGCCGCGTAGAACGCCTTGGCGCCCTCCTGATCGTCGGTTTCGAGGTCGACCCAGTTGAAGGTTCCGGGTGCGTAGCTGGTGCGTTCGCCCATGCGGGCGACGCTATCAAGCGGCTGCGCCGACCAGCCCGCGCGCGTGCAGCAGCTCCGCGATCTGCACCGTGTTGAGCGCGGCGCCCTTGAGCAGGTTGTCGCCCACCACGAAGAAGTTGAGGCTGTGGTCGTCGTACAGGTCCGCGCGCACGCGCCCGACCGCGACCTCGTCGCGCCCCGCCCACTCCAGCGGCGTGGGGATGTCGTCGAGCTCGAGGTTGGGGAAGGCGCGCAGCGCCTCCATCGCCTCGCCGAGGTCGGCGCGCCGCTCGAACGTCGCGCGCACCTCGATGGCGTGGCCGACCATGACCGGCACGCGCACGCAGGTCGGCGCGATGTTCAGGCCGGGAAGGCCGAGGATCTTGCGCGACTCGTTCTGGAGCTTCATCTCCTCGTCGCTGTAGCCGCCCTCGACCTCGCTGCCCAGCCACGGCACGACGTTGAAGGCCAGCGTCCTGGCGTGGACCTTCGCCTCGACCGACGCGGCGGCAGTGGCGCCGTCGTTCACCAGGTCGTGCTCGCGGACGCGATCGACCTGGCCGTGGAGCTCGTCCATGCCCTTCTGGCCGGCGCCGCCGGCCGCCTGGAAGGAGGTGCAGACCATCGTGGTCAGGCCGAAGGCGTCGTGCAGCGCCTTGGCCGGCAGCATGACCGCCATCGTCGTGCAGTTCGGGTTGGCCACGATGCCCTTGCCGATGTGATCGAGGGCTTCGGGGTTGACCTCCGAGACGACGAGCGGGACCTCGTCGTCCATGCGCCAGGCCGACGAGTTGTCGACCACGAGCGCGCCCGCCGCGGCAAAGCGCGGCGCCCACTCGCGCGAGGTCGCGCCGCCGGCGCTGAACAGCGCGACGTCGAAGCCCTGGATCGTGTCGTCGGCCAGCGGCTGCACGGTCATCTCGCCGATGCGCTTGCCGGCCGAGCGCGCGGAGGCGAAGGGCACGACCTCGCCGGCCGGATAGCCGCGGCGCTCGAGCAACGTCAGCAGGAGCGTGCCGACGGCGCCGGTGGCGCCGACCACCGCGACCCTCATGACGCGAACTCCCCGAACGGCTGCTCGGGGCGGATCGTGCCCTCGCCGGAGAGCTCGAAGGCGCTGTGCAGCGCCTTGACCGCGTCGGGCACGCGATCGCCCGGGACGACGCAGGAGATCCGGATCGGGGAGGTGGAGATCATCATGATGTTGATCGCGTTGTCACCGAGCGTAGTGAAGACCTTCGCCGCGACCCCGGGGTGCGTCTTCATCCCCGCCCCCACGATCGACACCTTCCCCATCGTCTCGTCGGTGGCGACCGTCATCCCCAATTCGGCGGTGATCGGCGCCAGCGCCGTCTGCGCCGCGTGGATGTCGTCGCGGGGGATGGTGAACGACATGTCCGCGCGCTGGCCCTCGGTCTCGGGCTCGCCCTGGATGATCATGTCGATGTTCACGTTCGCCTCGGCCAGCGCGGTGGTCACGCGGCCCGCGATGCCGGGCGTGTCCGGGACGCCCATCAGCGTGACGCGGGCCTCGCCGAGAGAGTGGGTGACGGCGGTGATGAGGGGCTGCTCCATGGTCTCCTCTTCGGACACGACAACGGTACCGGGGGCGTCGTCGAAGCTCGATCGGCAGTGGATGCGCACGCCGTGGTTGCGCGCGTACTCGACGGAGCGCAGCTGCAGGACGCCGGCGCCCGAAGCCGCCATCTCGAGCATCTCCTCGAAGGACAGGATCGGCAGCTTGCGCGCGTTGGGCACGATCCGCGGGTCGGCCGAGAACACGCCCGGAACGTCGGTGTAGATCTCGCACACCTCCGCGCCCACGGCGGCGGCCAGGGCGACGGCCGTGGTGTCCGAGCCGCCGCGGCCCAGCGTCGTCACGTCGCGCGCGGTGCTCACCCCCTGAAAGCCGGCGACGAGCACGATCGAGTCAGCGTCGAGGGCGGCGAAGATGCGATCGGCGCGCACGTCGAGGATGCGCGCCTTGGTGTGCGAGGTGTCGGTCACGATCCCCGCCTGCGAGCCGGTCAGCGAGATGGCGCGGTGGCCGAGGTCGTTGATGGCCATGGCGCACAGCGCGCACGACACGCGCTCGCCGGTTGAGAGCAGCATGTCCATCTCGCGCGGATCCGGATGCGGCGAGACCTCGTGGGCTTCGGCGATCAGGCGGTCGGTCTCCTTGCCGCGCGCGCTGAGGACGGCCACCACGCGGTGCCCCGCCTCGCGCTTGGCGACGATCCGCTGGGCGGCGCGCTTGAGGCGCTCGGCGTCGGCGACCGACGTGCCTCCGAACTTCATGACGACGGTTGCGGTGACCACGGGCAAGGCGGAAAGGATAGGAGGCGCCAGGCGCTGGGTAGGGCATGAGCATGCGCCGCTTGCTCCTCCCGGTTCTGGCCGCCGCGCTCCTCGCCGCCCCGGCCGCTGCCCATCAGGCTCCCGCCCCGACCAGGCAGCCGACGGCCGTCGGCGCCGGCGGCGGGGCCGCGACCGTCGATCCGCAGGCCACGCAGGCCGCGGTCGACGTGCTGCGCCGAGGCGGCAACGCCGTCGACGCCGCCATCGCCGCCGCCGGCGTGCTCGGCGTGGTCGAGCCGTATTCCTGTGGCATCGGGGGTGGTGGCTTCCTGACCGTCTACTCCGCGCGCGACGGCAAGGTCCACACGATCGACTCGCGCGAGACGGCGCCCGCGGCGATGGACGACCAGTCCTTCGTCGGCCTTCAGAGCTTCGAGAACCAGCGGGTGAGCGGGATGAGCGTCGGCGTGCCCGGCAGCCTGTACGCCTGGCAGAAGGCACTGCGCGAGTACGGGACGTGGCCGCTGCGCCGCGCGCTCCAGCCCGGGATCGCCGCAGCCCAGCGCGGCTTCACCGTCGATCAGACCTTCTTCAACCAGACCGACGAGGCCAAGGCGATCTTCGCCGACTTCCCGGCCACCGCGGCGCTGTACCTCGACCCCGACGGCTCGCCGCGCGACGTCGGCACGGTCATCAAGAACCCCGATCTCGCGCGCACCTACGCCCTCATCGCCCGCAAGGGCGCCGACGCGCTGTACTCGGGCGCACTGGCGCAGGCGATCGTCGACACCGTCAAGCACCCGCCGCTGCGCCCGGGCTCGACGCGGTCGGCGCGTCCCGGCGTGATGGAGCTCAGCGACCTCGCGGCCTACAAGGCGATCGACCGCGATCCCACGCACATCGGCTACCGCGGGCTGGACATCTACGGGATGGCGCCACCCTCCAGCGGCGGCTCGACGGTGGGCGAGATCCTCAACATCCTCGAGGGCTATCCGAACCTCGGTGCGCTGCCGCGCGAGCAGGCCCTGCACTACTACCTCGAGGCCTCGCGGCTGGCCTACGCCGACCGCGGCGCCTTCGTCGCCGACCCCGGCTACGTGAGCGTCCCGCTGGCCCAGCTGCTGTCCGATCAGTTCGCCGCCCAGCGGCGCGCGAACATCGCCGAGACAGCCGCGAAGAGCCCCGTGCCGGCGGGCGATCCCAGCGCCGTGACCGATACCAGCGCGTCGACCACGCGCGTCGGCTCGACCACCAACGTCACCGTGAGCGACCGCTGGGGCAACGTCGTCGACTACACGTTCACGATCGAGCAGACCGGCGGCAGCGGCATGGTCGTGCCCGGCTACGGCTTCCTGCTCAACAACGAGCTCACCGACTTCAACCTCACCACCAGCACCGACCCGGCCGTCGCGGGCGGCGTCAGCACGGGCGCCAACAGGGTGCAGAGCGGCAAGCGCCCACGTTCGTCGATCGCGCCGACCATCGTGCTGCGCCACGGCCGGCCCTTCCTGGCCCTGGGCTCCCCTGGCGGCGCGTCGATCATCACCACGGTGGCGCAGATCCTGCTCAACCGCATCGACTTCGGGATGACGCTGCCCGAGGCCGTCGCGGCACCGCGGCTGAGTCAGCGCAACAGCGACCCCACGCAGACCGAGGCGTCCTTCCTGAACACGCCGGAGGCCGCGGCGCTGCAGGCCCGCGGGCAGACCTTCACCGTGAACACGGGGACGGGCGCGGAGATCGGCGCCGCGACGGGGATCGAGTTCCTGGGCAGGGGCAAGGTCCTGGTGGCGGCCGAACCGACGCGCCGCGGCGGCGGCAGCGCCGCGGTCGTGCACGGCTCCGGTCGGCCGCACGGCCACGACGGGCGCCACCGTATGCGCACGCCCCGCGACGTCGCCCAGCGCCGCTAGCCGAGCGCGGCGAAGCGCCCGCGGAGGCCCGCGAGCCGCTCCGGCGGCTCGTTGGCCAGCTCGGCCACCACCACGTCGCGCCCCAGCCCACCCGCCAGCCGATCATCCGCCACTCCTTCGACACCGAGCCGACGGTGATGACGTGGTCGGCCAGGCCGTCGAGGCCGGCCGGATGGACCATCGGGCGCCCGTCGAAGACGATCCGCTCCATGGCGGCGTTGTAGATCAGCCAGCAGCCGCGCCGCCGGCAGAGCGCGCCGATCGCGTCCCACTCGGCGGCGTCGAGCACGGCACCCGAGGGCATCGAGGGGTTCATCACGAACAGGGCGCGGGTGCGATCGCCCGCGGCGGCCGGCAGCGCGTCGAACAGCCCTTCGGTGCCACCGCAGGTGATGACCACGTCCTGCTCGGGGTCGTAGGCGACGCCGCTCCGGCGCAGCAGGCGCTCGGCGACGGCCTCGCGCAACTCGGCCAGCCCGTTGAACGGCAGGTAGGAGTTGGCCGCGTCGACACCCACGCTGGCCCGCGTGGCCTCCAGCACCGCCGCGGGCGGTGTGTTGGCAGGGCGGTCACGGGGTCACGGCGCATCTTTCAGATCGGCCGACATAGGGTAGGAGTCGCCAATCCGGACGGCGGGGCTCAGTGCACTGCCCCGCCGTGACAGAACATCACGAGGGAGTTCGATGAGAAGATCGCATTTCGCTGCGTGCGTCGCCGCGGCCATGGCCGCGGCAGCCTTCGCAGCGGTGCCCGCCAGCGCCGCGTCCGCGCCGCGCGTCGGCGTCCGAGAAGTGCCGCTGGACAAGAAGTACTCGACCGACCAGCTCGGCCTGCGCCAGCAGCCGGCACGCGCGCTGGCCGCGCCCGCGGCCGCGCCCACCCCCGCCGTCGGGACGGTCCGCCAGTGGATCGCCCTGGACGACTTCCAGGGCCGGCTGTATCGCAAGGACTACACGCTTCGCGGCGTGGGGTCGCACATCGAGGCCTGGGTCGCCAACGACCTCGCCTTCCCCGCCGGCGACTGCCGGACGCAGATCGCTTCGTCGACGCAGATCACCGACGCGCAGGTCGCGCATCTGATCAGCGAATTCGACGGCAACATGTACCCCAAGGAGACGAGCACCTTCAGCACGCCTCCCGACCGCGACGGCACGAACGCCGTCCTCGGCCCTGACGCCAACGGCAACGGCGGCGTCTACACCGGCGGAGGCGAGAAGACGGTCGCGCTGATCGACAACGTCCGCGACGACAACTACTACAGCTTCCCGGCGGCGCCGACCTACATCGCCGGCTTCTTCTCGTCGCAGTTCAACGAGCTGGTCGATCGCAACGTCATGACGGTCGACGCCTTCGACTGGCTGCATCGGACCACCGCGAACCCGGTGGACGAGCCCACGGCCGATCTGTGCACGAGCCGTCCGGCGCGCCCGAACCTCTACGAGGGCACGTTCGCGCACGAGTGGCAGCACCTCCTGCACTACTACACCGACCCGTTCGAGACGTCGTGGGTCAACGAGGGGATCTCCGACTACGCCCAGACGCTCACGGGCTACGTCGACGCGACGGCGACCGTGTTCGACCGCGGGGCCGACAGCCACATCTACTGCTTCCAGGGCTTCGGCACCGTCCAGACCCAGTTCAACCCCAATCCGCGTGACTGCGGCGGCCCCGAGAACTCCCTGAACCTGTGGGGCGAGGGCAACCCGAACGCGGTCTTGGCCGACTACGGCAACGCGTACTCGATGATGCTCTACCTCGCCGATCGCTACGGCAGGGACATCATCTCCCGGCTGCACAACGACGGTGAGCTCCAGGGCCTCCCCAGCCTCCAGGCCGCACTGAAGGCCGAGGGTGCCGGAAGCATGTACGGGGTGATACACGACTTCCAGTCGATGGTCCTCCTGGACAAGATCGTCGGTGACTCCAAGCGCTCGGTCGTGCTCGGGGTGCCGAAGCGCAGGGTGACGACGCCGAGCCTGCGCTCGACGGTCAACCTGGCCAACCCGAACGCCAACGACGATCCGGGCGCCGCTCCGAACGGTGCGGATTACGTCGCGCTTCAGGGCGCCAACGGCAAGGTCCTCAAGGGGCGCGATCTGCGTTCCCTGACCTTCACCGGCGCCAAGCAGCTCCCGCCGCTCCCGCTGGCCTGGACCATCGTGAGCGACGATCCCGACCGGCCGGGCAACCCCGTCCTGTTCTCGGGCAACGCCAACAACACCGACGCCTCGGCGGTCACCCCGGTGACCGTGCCGACGGCCGATCCGACGCTGAGGTTCCTCGCCAAGTACGGCGCTGAGTTCGGCTTCGACTACGGCTACGTGCAGGTGTCGACGGACGGCGGCGCCACCTACACGACGATCCCGGGCGACAAGACGATCGACGCACCGCTGGGGCCGGGCCTCAACGGAACGACGACCGGCTTCGAGCCGCACTCGTACGACCTGTCGGCCTATGCCGGCCAGAGCGTGCTGGTGGCGTTCCGCTACGTCAGCGACGGCGGCGTCAACGAGGGCGGCCTGCTCGTCGACGACATCACCGTCGGCGGGACGGCGGTCAGCGACGGCTCGAGCCTCGCGCCGTTCAAGTCGCCCACCCAGATCCACCCGATCGACGTCCACAACTGGAACGTGCGGCTGGTGGGCATCAACGAGGGCAAGGTGCCCGTGGCGCTGCAGGTGGAGTTCAACGGGCGCAACAGCGTGCGGCTGACCAGGGGTCAGCTCGCGCTGGCGAGCCCGTTCCAGAAGGTCGTCGCGATCGTGGCCTACGACGAGCCGACCGAGCAGGTCCAGCAGTACGCGCCGTACACCCTCACGGTGAACGGAGCGCTCCAGCCGGGCGGGACGCCCGCCGGCTGATCATCGCGGTTCGGGCCCGGTGGGCAGCTGCCCGCCGGGTCCCGCCCGCGGTCGCTAGAGCGTGCGGCGCCCGACCAGGGCCTTGCCCAGCGTGACCTCGTCGGCGTACTCGAGGTCGGCGCCGACCGGTAGGCCGGAGGCCAGTCGCGTCACGACGACGTCGGGCGCGCGCTCGCGCAGCGCCGCGGCGATGTGCAGCGCGGTGGCCTCGCCCGTCGTCGTGGGGTTGGTGGCGAGCACCACCTCCGTGATGCCGCCGGCCAGCACACGCGCGTAGAGCTCTGAGATCTTCAGGTCCTCGGGGTCGACGCCGTCGATCGGCGACAGCGCCCCGCCGAGGACGTGGTAGCGCCCCCGGTACTCGTGGGTGCGCTCGACCGGGATGACGTCGCCGGGCTCCTCGACCACGCAGATGAGGGCGGCGTCGCGGCGCTCGTCCTGGCAGATGCGGCAGCGCGGCTCGTCGGCCAGGTTGAAGCACACCTCGCACAGCCCGATGCGCTCCTTGACCTCGTGGATGGCGTCGGCCAGGGCGTTGGCGTCCTCGGCGTCGCTGCGCAGGATGTGGAAGGCCAGGCGCTGGGCGGTGCGCTGGCCGATGCCGGGCAGCTTGCCGAGCTCGGTGATGAGCCGCTGGACGGGGGGCGGATACAAGCGCTAGAAGCCCGGCAGGCCCAGCGAGCCCAGGTCCATGCCGCCGGCCAGGCCGCCGAGCCTGGTCTGCTGCAGCTCCTGAGCGGCGCGCAGCGCCTCGTTGGTGGCGGCCAGGACCATGTCCTGCAGCAGCTCGGGATCGTCGGGGTCGATGGCCTCGGGGGCGATCGTGATCGCCTTGATGACGAGGTCTCCGGAGACCTTGACCGTGACCATCCCGCCACCGGCCGAGGCCTCGACCTCCTCGTGCTTGAGCTGCTCCTGGGCGGCCTCCATGTCCTGCTGCATCTTCTGGACCTGCTTGAGCATCTGCTGCATGTTCGGTGGCTGCGGCATCAGGGCTGGCCCTCCGGCTCGTCGGGTTGCGGATCGTCGGGGACGATCTCCTCGGCGTCGAACTCCGTCTTGAAGCGTGCCACGAGCTCGTCCTCGGAGGGCGGCTGGACCTCGGAGGCCTGCTCGAGCTCGCGCAGCTCGAAGACGACGCGCAGCGCGCTCCCGGCCAGGTCGCGCAGCGCCTCGTCGACCGCGGCGCGGTGCTCGCGGCCGTCGGCCATCTTGCGGTTGAAGGTGTCGTGCTCGGCGAAGGCGACGACCACCTCGCGCCCGCGGACCTCGACCGGGTGGGCCTCGGCGAGGCAGGCGGCGAGCAGGCCGTTGTCGACGCGGACGGCGTCGAGGACCGCGGGCCACAGGGTGCGGACGGAGTCGAGGTCGGGCTCGTCTACGAGGGCGGTTGCGGTCGCGCTCTGGGTTGCCTGCGGTGCCGGCTCGGGCTCTTGCGCCGTGGATGGCGGTGAGGGAGGGGTGGGTGCGGGCGTGGGCGGCTGCGGTGCGGCCCGTGGCGGCTCCGGCCTCGCGGGGGCGGGCGCTGCTCCGCCGGCGAGCGCGGCTTCGAGGCGCTCGACGCGCGCCATCAGGGCGCGGGCGCCGGGGTCGACCTCGGGGGCGGCGGCCTTGACCAGCGCCGCCTCCAGGCGGGTGCGTGCGTCGGCCCCGTCCTTGACCGTGCGCAGGGCCTCGGCCAGGAGGTCCAGGAGGCGGACGAGGCTCGAACCGGGCACGCGCGAGGCCTGCTCGGCGAGGCGCTCGTCGATATCGGGGGTCAGGCGCAGCTCGGCGGGCACCTCGCCGAGCGTCTGGACGACGAGCAGGCCACGGGCGTGGGCCTCGAGGTCCTTGAGGAACTGGGCGATGTCGCGGCCGGTGTCGGCCAGGCGCGCGGCGGCGAGCCAGGCGGCGCGGGCGTCGCCGGCGGCCACGGCGTCGAAGGCCTCGAAGAGCAGGTCAGCGTCGGCCACGCCGAGCACGGCGAGGACGTCCTCGGTGGCGATGTTGGTCCCCGTGTAGGTCACGAGCTGCTCGAGCGTGCCCAGCGCGTCGCGGAACGAGCCGGTCGCGTGGCGGGCCAGCAGGGCGACGGCGTCGGGCGCGATCTCGATCGACTCCGCCGCGGCCACGCGCGTGATGACGACGGCGATCTGCTCGACCGTCGGGCGCGCGAAGTCGAAGCGGTGGCAGCGATCGACGACCGTCGGCAGCACCTTCTGGGCCTCGGTCGTGGCGAGGACGAAGATCGTGTTGGGCGGCGGCTCCTCGAGCGTCTTGAGGAACGCGTTCCATGCCTGCGAGGAGAGCATGTGCGCCTCGTCGAGGATGTAGACCTTCGAGCGCCCGGACACCGGCGCGAACTGCACGGACTCCCGCAGCTCGCGGATGTCGTCGACGGAGTTGTTCGACGCCGCGTCCATCTCGATGACGTCCAGCGACGTGGCGCTCGCGATGGCCACGCACGACTCGCAGACCCCGCACGGCTCCACCGTCGGCCCGTTCTCGCAGTTCATGCACGCCGCGAGCATCTTCGCCATCGACGTCTTGCCCGTCCCCCGCGAGCCCACGAACAGGTAGGCATGGTGAACCTTCCCCTGCTGCACGGCGTTGCGCAGGGTCCTCACAACATGCTCCTGGCCAACGACGTCGGCGAACGTGCGCGGACGGTGGCGGCGGTACAACGATGGGCCGGCGGTCACGGACGTCCGAGTGTAGAGGGGTCAGCCGCTGCGCCGATTTGTTGCGTTTGTCGTGCCCGCTGTAACGCGTTCGCCGGCACCCTCAGGGGGTGGGCTGGATAAGCGAAGACATGGTTCGCCAAGACCGCCCACCCCTCGACTTGGCCTTGGCGGAACTGGCAAACCGGCAGTGGGGAGTGGTGTCGCTGGCTCAGCTTCGAGCGCTGGGGATCGGCTCTCGCGCGGTGCAGCAGCGAGCAGCCGCAGGGCGACTGCATCGCGTCCACCGCGGCGTCTACGCCGTTGGCCATCGCGTGTTGCGGCCTGAGGGCCACCGCCTCGCGGCGGTGTTGGCGTGCGGGGCCGGCGCGGCCCTCTCTCACCGAAGCGCGGCCGCTCAATGGGGGCTGCTGGGGACAGATCAGACCCGTATCGACGTCACGACGCCGCGCAGTCGGCACGGGGTCCCGGGGATCCGCCTGCACCGCACTCGCTCCCTCGACGCCCGGGACACCACCAGCCACGAGGGCATCCCCATCACCACGATCGCCCGCACCCTCCTCGACCTCGCCGCCACCGCCAGAGCCGAGCAGCTCGAGCGGGCGCTGGCGCAGGCCATGTACCTGCGCCTCTACGACCACCGCGCGATCACCGACGTCATTGCGCGATCCAACGGGCACCGCGGCACGGCGATCCTCACCCGCGCGACCAAGACCGAGCCAAAGGTCACCCGCAGCGCATGGGAGGACCGCATGCTCCGGCTGGTCAGAGGCGCCGGTCTCCCGGTGCCGATCTGCAACGAGCCGTTCCACGCCCCCGATCACGGCCCCTGCACGCCCGACTTCCACTGGCCGGGACACGACCTCATCGTCGAGACCGACGGCTGGGACAGCCACAGCACGCGCGCAGCGTTCGAGGACGACCGCGCCAAGGACGCCGCACTGACCGCCGCGGGCTACCGCGTCGTCAGATTCACCTGGCTCACCGAGGACGCCACCATCCTCACGCGCCTGCGCGCGCTGCTTCAGCGCCGGGGCTTGGCCAGGTAGCTCTTGCCCGCGGCGACGGTGATCGTCTTGCGCCTAACGTTGTCGCGGACCTTGACCGTGCCGCGGACGACGCGGGTCAGAGTGCCGGCGCAGCTGTCCTGCACGAGCCACTTCGTGCCGCGCACGGTGGCCGAGCTGTACTTGCCCGACGTCCGGAAGGCCCCCTTGCCGTCGCCCCAGAGGTGGCGCTTGCTGGGCTTCTTCTTGGCGGCCGCCCCCGCGGCGCGCCCGCGCGCGCGACATGACGCCAGCGGCTGGGTCAGCGCGAGCTGCGTGGTCCCGCCGGTCTGCGTGACCCTGAAGACGCCCTCGTAGAACTTCGCCGTCTGCGGCGCCGCGCCGGCGCGCGGCACCGAGCTGAGCATGAGGGCCCCGTGCTGGGCGTCGATCGTCGAGCCGAGCGGGATCGTGTCCGAGCCCGTGAGGTCGACGTCCTGCTTGCTGCCGGGGCGGCGGATGCCCACCCGGCCGCTGACGAGCCTGACCCCGACGCTTTTGTGGAAGACCGGTGGGCCGCCGAGCACGAGGCTGACGTTGTCGATGTAGCCGTCGTTGTAGGAGCCCTCGTTGCGGATGGCGTCGATGCGCACGGAGATCCGGCGCGTCCCCGCCGGGACCGGCGCCGACGAGGACCGGGCGACCAGCGCGGTCACCGAGTTGCGATCGCCCGGGTTGACGGTCG
Source organism: uncultured Actinomycetes bacterium (assembly GCA_963806015.1). Lineage (GTDB taxonomy): Bacteria > Actinomycetota > Thermoleophilia > Solirubrobacterales > Solirubrobacteraceae > JAOPZW01. Next base: position 768,818 of record CAWDWM010000006.1, read on the forward strand.
GGAGGCGTATCGCCCCGCCGGGGGCGCCGCCGGCGTTCAGGAACGTCGCCGACACAGTCGCGTTGTCGGTTTGCGTCGCGAAGCCGCCGAGCAGCGCCGAGAGCGTCGCCGTGACCTGACCCGCATCGATCTCGGCCGCCGCACCGGACAGGTCCACGACCTGCGTCGCCGCGCTCAACGCACCGCCGGGCCCACCGGCGAAGAAGTTGACTCCGCCGCCCAGCGCGGTGCTGTCGGCGGCGGTCAGGAAGGCCGGCGCGCCGTACTGCACCGCCGTGAAGGTCGACTCGACCGTCCAGCCGGGCAGCGGGAGCTGCTGCGAGGAGTCCGCGGCGCCCGGACCGGCCTCGGCGCCCGGGTTGACGACCAGGTTGGTGCTCGGAACCGCCGCCTGCCCCGGCGCGGCCGCGAGCAGGGCGATCACGGCGAGTCCGGCAACCAGGCGTCCGTGCACCGGCCCACCCTCTCACGCCGCGCCGACCGGTGGCAAGGCGGCGGTAGGGTCCGCGCCCGTGCGCCGCGGCAAGGCCATCGGCTGGACGCTCGTGCTCGGTCTCGTCGCCTGGGCGCTGGTCGGCCGCGGGCTGGTCAACTACGACACGCTCTACGCGCTGGTCTGGGGACGCGACCTCGCGCACGGCCACCTGCCCGACTACGACGTGTCGCTCGCCCCCACGCCCCACCCGCTGGCCACGCTGGCCGGGGCGGTGCTCTCGATCCTCGGCGCGTCGGGCGCCATCAACGCGACGATCGTCCTCGCCTTCGTCTTCCTCGGCGCGCTCGGCTGGGTCACCTACCGCCTGGGCGAGGCCTGGATCAACCGCGCGGCGGGCGCGCTGGCGGCGGCGATCGTGCTCACGCGCCGGCCGGTGCTCGACTTCGGCGCCCGCGCCTACGTCGACGTCCCCTACCTCGCGCTGGTGCTCGGAGCGCTGCTCGTCGAGACCCGGCGATCGCGGGCGGGCGCCCCCGTCCTCGTCCTGCTCGGCGTCGCCGGCCTCATCCGCCCCGAGGCGTGGCTGTTCTCGGCGGCCTACCTCGTCTGGCTGTGGATCGGCGGCATCCGCGACCCGCGGCTGTGGGCGCTGGCCGCCGCCGCGCCGCTGCTGTGGGCGCTGGGCGACCTCATCGTCACCGGCGATCCGCTGCACTCGCTCACCGGCACGCGCGACACGGCGCAGCGCCTGGATCGCATCACCGGCCTGACCGAGGTGCCGGGGACCGTCCCGCGGCGCCTGGGAGAGATCCTGCGCGAGCCCGTCCTGTTCGGCGCCGCCGGCGGCGGGCTGCTGGCTCTCTGCTTCCTGCGCGCGCGCGTGGCCGTCGGGGCCGCGGCGGGCGTCATCGCGCTCGTGGCCTTCTGCGTGCTCGCAGCGGCGGGCCTGCCGATCCTCGGGCGCTACCTGCTCGCCCCCGCCACCATCCTCGCCCTGTTCTGCGGAGCGGGCGCCTTCGGCTGGGCCGAGCTCCCGCGCGACCACCCGTGGCGGCGGCGGTGGGCGTGGTTCGGGGCGCTGACGCTGATCGGCCTGGTCGCCTTCATCCCGGCCCAGGTCAACCGCATCGGCGACCTTCGCGACGCGCTGCGCATCCAGGACCACATCCAGGACGATCTGCACGCGCTCACGCCGCGCTTTACCTGCACGCCCGTCACGGTGCCCAACCACCGCCCGGTGCCGCTGCTGGCGCTGTGGCTCGACGTCGCGCCCCAGCGCATCGCGGTGGCCCAGGAGCGCCCGCCGCGCAGCGGCACCTACGTCGTGCCCTCGAGCGCGCGCGTCGCGCGCCAGTACATCCTCGACCCGCGCGACGTCGACCCGCGCATCCCCCCGCCGCCCCCCGGCTTCCTGCCGATCGGGGCGAACGCGTCGTGGCGCGCCTTCGCGCGCTGCGGATGAAGAAGGTGGACCGTGCACCCTCCCTCGAAACAGATCTACGAGCGCCTGCGCCTCGAGCGGCTCCGGCACCGGGATTTCCCGCTGCGCACGCCGGGATCCGCTTAAGGCTGCTTCCTTCCGGACCTGACCTGATTCACAGACCGACGTCGCGCGGGACCCCGGGCCATCAACGCCGCTGCTCGGCGTGCTGACCCCACAGACCTGCCCCTCAGGAGGGGATTCGGCCTCGCTAGAGCGGATTGCGAGCGACAGGGCACCGCTACCTCCCCGCCTAGCACGGTCCGTCGCCAAGCCTAGCGTGTGCGGATAGGGTCGCGGGCGTGGAGGCCCCGACGTGGCTGCGGCATACGCTCGAGGAGATCATCGGGCAGATCCGCCGCCTGCTCGACGTGAGCGGCTGCGCGTTCCAGGTCGTCGACTTCGAGGAGGGCATGATCCGGCCCGCCGCCGCCTGGTTCGCCAGCGACGAGGCGCGCGACTCGATGACCCCGGTCCTCGAGCGCCCGTACGACCGCGAACGCCCGGGCGTGACCGAGGCGGCGATCGAGCGCGGCGACGCGCTGCTGCTGCAGCGCTTCGAGGACTGGGAGGGCGCGAACGCCCTGCGCGAGCGCCTGCACGCCGAGCTCGAGCCCGAGGTCGCACGCATGGCGTGGGACTGGTACCGCACCTCGTCGTTCATCTCCTGCCCGGTGCGGACCGCCGGGGGGCGGACGCTGGGCGTCCTGGCCATCTCCTCACGCGCGCCGCAGCGCCTGCTGGGCGCCGAGGACCTGCGCGTGGTGGAGGTCTTCGCCGGCCTGGCGGCGCTCGCGCTCGAGCGCTCGGAGCTGCTGGACCGCGAGGAGCGCCGCGGCCGCGAGGAGCGCGAGCTCAACGAGGCCGCCCGCGCGGTGAGCGCCTCCCTGGAGCCCGAGGCCGTCTACGGGGCGATCGTCGAGCAGGCGCGCCGGCTCGTGGGCGCGGACAAGGTCGCGCTGCGCCGCTACGAGCTGGCGACGGGCGACCTGCGCACCGTGGCGGCGATCGGCTTCACCGAGGAGGGCCAGCGGACGCGCTTTCGCGTCGGCGAGGGGATGATCGGGCAGGTCGCCCGTACCGGGGAGTCCTACGTCAGCGATCCGGCCGACGCCGATCGCTGGGTGAGCACGTTCATCGCGCGCGAGGGCATCGCGTCCTTCGTCCACGTTCCCATCGCGCTCGGGCCGCGCCTCTTCGGGATCCTGACCGCCAGCCACGAGCAGCCCGGCTACTACGGCCCGGACGAGCTCGCGCGCCTCGAGGCGCTGGCGCCGCCCGCGGCCGGGGCCATCGCCAACGCGCTGGACTTCCACCGCGAGCGCCGGATCGCGGCCGCGCTGACGCGCGGGTTCATCCCCCACGGCGCCAGCGACATCCCGGGCTTCGAGCTCGGCCTCGTGTACGAGCCGGCGGGCCATGACGCCGGCGGGGGCGACATCTTCGGCGTCTGGACCATGCCGAGCGGCGCGCTCGCGGTGCTCGTGGGCGACGTCACGGGGAAGGGCCTCGAGGTCGCCGCACTCAGCGCCATGGTGCGCTTCTTCGTCGAAGCGCGCAGCTGGGACTCCGAGCGCCCCGGGGAGATCCTGGCCCAGACCGACCGCCTGCTCGGGGGCCGGCTGCCGAGCGCCAGCTTCGTCACCGCCTTCATGGGCGTCATCGCCGACGGGACGCTGCGCTGGGCCAACGCCGGCCACGCACCGCCCGCGCTCCTGCGGCCCGTCGGCGAAGAGGCGCTCAAGGCCACCGGCGTGCCGCTGGGCGTCGAGGCCAATGCGCGCTATGACGAGCACGAAACGCCGTTCGGCCCCGGCGACGTGCTCTTCGCCTCGACCGACGGGCTCATCGAGGCCCGCCGCGAGGGGTCGTTCTTCGGTGAGCGGCGCCTGCCGTTCGTCCTGGCCGAGCACGCGCGGACGCTGGCACCGGACAAGCTCGTGGCCCTCGTGTACCGCGAGGTCGAGGCGTGGGCGCCGCAGCTCGATGACGACATCGTCCTGCTCGCCCTGCGCCCGTGCTCGTGATCCGTCACGAGGCCGCGACGGGCGCGGCCTCGCGCGCGCTCTTCGCCGAGTACATGGACCTGGTGGCCGAGCGGCTCGGGGGCGCCTTCGTGCCGACGGAGGAGATCTTCGCCACCGAGGACGACTTCGCCGCCGCGGGCGCGGCGTGGCTGGTCGGCTACGACGGCGAGGTGGCGGTGGCGTGCGGTGGCGTGCGGCGGCTCGCGCCCGGCGTGGCCGAGATCAAGCGGATGTTCGTCACCGCGCCGGCCCGCCGCCGTGGCCACGCCCGCGCGCTGCTGGCCGAGCTCGAGCGGCTGGCCGCACAGGACGGCTGCGAGCGGGTGCGCCTGTACACCACCGAAGTCCTGCGCGAGGCGCGCGCGCTCTACAGCGCCTCCGGCTATCGCCCGGTGGGCGTCGTCGCGATCGACGGGCGCATCGATCTGTGGCTGGAGAAGGCGGTCGCGCCCGCTTGACGCACGCCCCGCGCCTCGGCCCGCTCGCGACGGGCGCCCGGCGGTGGCTGGCACCGGCCCAACGGGTGAGCGGGCGGGAACGGCGCAGACGCGTGCCATGATGGCCGCTCTGGGGTGGCGCGCCTCGGCGCGCACCAATGACCCATCAGCGTTCTATCCGTGGCCGCGAGGCCCATACGCGCCTGCGCCCGGCGATGCTGCCGTTCGCCGTGGCGGCGGTCGCCGGCCTGGCCGCGGTCGCCCTCCCGGGGCCGGAGCGGGACCAGAGCCTGGTCGCCGTGGCGTGCGCGATCGCGGCGGGCATGCTCATCGTCGGCCTCGCGCTGTACGCGGGCCATCAGGAGCAGTGGCTGATCGGCATCCTCCCGCTCGCCTATCTCGTCGTCGTGGCGCTGCTGCGCCACGCCAGCGGCGGCACCTCGACGGGCTTTGCCGTTCTTGCGCTGCTGCCCGTGGTCTGGCTCGGGGCCTTCGGGACGCGGCGCCAGCTGATCGTCGGCCTCGTGGCGATGACGCTGTCGCTGCTCGTCCCGTTCGCGATCTTCGGCGAGCCGCGCTACCCGCCCAGCGCCCTGCGCTCCGCGCTGCTCTCGCTCATGGTGGCGGCGCTCACCGGCCTGACCATGCAGCGCCTCCTGGCCGAGGTGCGCGCCGGGCGCGATCGCCTCGCCGGCGTCCTCGATGCCGCGACGGAGACGGCGATCATCGCCGTCGACCCATCGGGGACGACGATCACGCTGTTCAACCGCGGCGCCGAACGGATGCTCGGCTACCGCGCGGAGGAGATCGTCGGCGTCGCGTCACCCGGGCTGTTCCTCGATCGCACCGAGATCGGCGAGCGCGCCGCGCAGCTCGGCGTGGAGCCCGGCCACGAGGTCTTCGTCACCGTCCCGCGGCGCGAGGGCGAGGAGACCCGGCAGTGGACCTTCGTGTGCAAGGACGGCCGCCGGCTGCCGGTCTCGATGACCGTCACCGTGCAGCATGACGCGACCGGCGCGGTCACGGGCTTCCTCGGCGTGGCCACCGACGTGAGCGAGCGGGTGGCGGCGCAGGCCGCGCTGAGGGCCGAGCGCGACGTCTTCACCGCCGGCATCGACACGGCCGGGGCGCTCATCCTCGTCCTCGACGGCGAAGGCAGGATCCTCACGTTCAACCGCGCGTGCGAGCGCCTGACCGGCCGTTCGGCGAAGGACATGCTCGGCCGCCGGACGTGGGACGTGCTCGCGCCCCCCGGAACCGAGGAGACCGTGAGCCGGGAGTTCGCGGCGATGCGCCCGGAGACGTTCCCGGTCTCCTCCGAGCGCGAGTGGCTGACGACGCGCGGCGAGGCCCGGCTGATCGCGTGGTCGAGCACGTGCCTGCTCGATGGCGACGGCGCGATCACGCACGTCATCAACACGGGCATGGACATCACCGACCAGCGGCGCTCCGAGGAGCGCCTGCGCGTCTCGACCGACCGCCTCAAGGGCATCCTCGAGTACACCACCGCGAGCATCGCCGTGAAGGACCTCGACGGGCGCTACCTGCTCGTCAGCCGCGCGTGGGAGGAGTCGGCCGGCGTGTGCGACGTGCTGGGCAGCACCGATCGCGAGCTCTTCTCCGCCGAGGACGCCGAGACGCGCCTGCGCGGCGACGCGGAGGTGCTGCGCACCGGCGATGCCGTGGAGTACGCGCGCGAGTCGGGCGAGCAGACCTTCATGCTCGTCAGCTTCCCGCTGCGCGACGGCCACGGCGCGATCTACGCCATCGGCTCGGTCGCCACCGACGTCTCCGAGAGCCGCCGGGCCTTCGCCGCCGCGGTCGACGCCTCGCGGATCAAGTCGGAGTTCCTGGCCAACATGAGCCATGAGATCCGCACGCCGCTGAACGGCGTGATCGGGATGCTCGAGCTCCTCGCCGGGACGACGCTCAACCCCGTCCAGCGCTCCTACGTGCAGACCGCGAGCTCCTCGGGCGACGCGCTGCTCGGCGTCATCAACGACGTCCTGGACTTCTCGAAGATCGAGGCGGGCAAGTTCGAGCTCGACGAGCACGACATCGACGTGCGCCAGATCGTCGAGGACACGTGCGAGATGGTCGCGCCGCAGGCACACGCCAAGGACGTCGAGCTGACGGCGTGGATCGAGGACGCGCTGCCCTCGGGCCTGCGCGGCGACGGCGGCCGCCTGCGCCAGGTGCTGACCAACCTGCTGTCGAACTCGGTGAAGTTCACCCAGCACGGCGAGGTGGCCGTGCGCGTCAGCGCCGAGCCGATCGACGAGGCCCACGCGCTGCTGCACGTCGAGGTCAGCGACACCGGCATCGGGATCGACGCGGACGAGCTAGCGCGGCTCTTCGAGCCGTTCACGCAGGCCGACTCGTCGACCACCCGGCGCTTCGGCGGCACCGGCCTCGGGCTGGCGATCTCGGTTCGTCTCGTCGAGATGATGGGCGGCGAGCTGACGGCCGACTCGCGCCGCGGCCATGGCAGCACGTTCCGCTTCTCGGCGCGGCTCGGGCTGGCCGCCGGCCCCCGCGCCAGCCGGCGCTCGCGGGTGGCGCTGCCCGAGAACCTGCGCGTCCTCGTCGTCGACGACAACGCGACCAACCGGGCCATCGTCACGGCGTACCTCAGCGCGCGGGTCACCGTCTGCGACCAGGCCGAGAGCGGCGTGGACGCCCTGGCCATGCTCGAGGCCGCCGCGCGCGACGGCCGGGCCTATCAGGTGATCGTCCTCGACAACCAGATGCCCGAGATGAGCGGTCTCGACGTGGCGCGGGCCGTGCGCGCCAGTGCGGTCCTGCGCACGTGCCGCGTGGTGATGCTGACCTCGACGGGCGATCGCTGGGGCAGCTCCGGTGGCCCCGACGTCGACGAGTGCCTGACCAAGCCCGTGCGGCGCGCGCAGCTGCTGGAGGCCGTCGCGGCGGTCTTCGCGCGCGAGCCGACGCGCGGCGGCGACCCGGCGCCAGAGCCGGCGGAGGCGGTGGAGGGGCCGGACCCGGCGGACGCGCAGGTCGCCGTGACGCGCGGCCGCGTGCTCGTCGTCGACGACAACCCCGTGAACCGGGTCGTGATGGAGGCCATGCTGCGCGAGCGGGGTCTCGCCGTCGATCTGGCCGAGGACGGCGGCGAGGCGCTGATCATGCTCGCCCCCGTCCACCTCGCGGTGTTCATGGACTGCCAGATGCCCAACATCGACGGCTACGAGGCCACCGCGCGGATCCGCGCCGGCCAATCCGGCGGCGTCCGCGTCCCGATCATCGCGATGACGGCGCACGCCCTGGAGGGCGACCGCGAGCGCTGCCTGCGCGCGGGCATGGACGACTACCTGTCAAAGCCCCTGCGCTCCCAGGACCTCGACGCGGTGATCGAGCGCTGGGTCCGCGTCGCGGCGACCGACGGCACCGCCGAGGCCGGGCCGCTGATCGACGAGGCGCGCGTGCGCAGCTTCAACGTCGACTACCGCAGCATGGCCGAGGAGCTGTGGACGGTGTTCTACGAGGCGACGCCGCCGCTCATCGGCGAGCTGCGCGACGCCGTCGAGCGCGGGGACGCCGACGAGTGCCGCCGCCTCGCCCACAAGCTGAAGGGCAGCAGCGAGACGGTCGGGGCGACGCGCATGGCGACGCTCTCGAGGGCGCTGGAGCAGGGGGACGGCGACGGCCTGGCCGTGGTCGAGGAGCTCGAGACCGCATACGACCGCACGCGGGACGAGCTGCTGCGCCTGGCCGCCCTCGCCTGACGCACTCCGGTTGACATCAGACAGCACTGTCTGATTTACTAACTCAGACACTACTGTCTGAGTTGTTGATCGGAGCCTCATGCACCACCGTCCGCGCCATGGACCCGCCGCCGCCTCGCCCTGGTCCCTGCTCGTCCTGCTGGCCGTCGCGCAGCTGATGGTCATCCTCGACATCTCCGCGGTGAACGTCGCGCTGCCGGACATGGCCAGCGACCTGAGCATCGCTCGTGGCGACATCGGCTGGGCCATCACCAGCTACTCGCTGATGTTCGGCAGCCTGCTCCTGCTCGGCGGGCGCGCCGCCGACCTGCTCGGGCGCCGGCGCGTCTTCCTGGCCGGCCTACGCGTGTTCACGCTCGCGTCGCTGGCGTCGGCGCTGGCCTCCGGCGCCACCACCCTGTTCGCCGCCCGCGCAGCGCAGGGCATGGGCGCGGCCATGCTGTCGCCGGCGGCGCTGTCGATCATCCTGACCACGTTCAGCGAGGGGCGCGAGCGGGCCCGCGCGCTCGGTGTCTGGGGCGCCGTCGGCGGTGCCGGCGCGGCCATCGGGGTGCTGCTCGGCGGCGCCCTGACCGAGCTCGTCGACTGGCGCGCGATCTTCTTCATCAACCTGCCGGTCGGCCTCGTGCTCGGGGCCGGTGCGTTGCGGATCGTGCCCGTCGACGCCGCGCGGCCGCAGTGGCGCGGCCTTGACCTCCGGGGCGCGGCGGTCGCCACCGCGAGCTTCGGCGCGCTCGTCTACGCCCTCTCCCAGGCCGCCACCGCGGGGTGGACGTCGGCGCAGACGCTCGGCATCGGCGGCGCGGGACTGGCCGGGCTCGCCGGGCTGGCGGCGCTGGAGCTGCGCACGGCGCAGCCGCTGCTGCGGGTGCAGAGGCTGGCCGATCGCGCCGTCGGCGGAGGCGCAGTGATGATGCTCGCCGCGTCGGCCGTGCTCTTCGGGTCCTTCCTCGTCACGTCGCTGTACCTGCAGAACGTGCTGGGCACCGGCCCCATGGAGACCGGCCTGGCCTTCCTGCCCCTGGCCGTGGCGACCGGCGCCGGCGCGCACATCGGCAGCCAGGTCGTGCGCCACGCGGGCGTCCGCCTCCCCCTCGCCGGCGCCTTCGCCGTGGCGGCGGCGGGGCTGCTCATGCTCGCCGGCGTCGACGCCGGCGGCAGCTACGTGGCCGACGTGCTGCCCGGCGTGCTGGTCACCGGAGTCGGCCTCGGCGTCGCCCTCGTCGGCGTCGCCGTCTCGGTGCTCACGGGCGCGCGCGAGGACGAGACCGGGATGCTGTCGGGACTCAACACGACGGGCCATGAGATCGGCGGCTCGCTCGGCATCGCCGTCCTGGTGACCATCGCCACCGGCGCGATCGGCGGTGCCGGCGGTCCGGCCGCGCTCGCGTCGGCGCTGGGCGACGCGTACCTGGCCGCGGCGATCATCGCCGGCGCCGCCGCGGTGCTCGCGCTGGTGGTGCTGCCCTCGGCCCGCAGCTTCCTGCCAAGGTTGCGCCTCGCGCCGAGCATGCCCATGCACTAGGACGCCCGATGCCGCCCGCACGCAAGCCATCCTCTCCCGCTCCCTCTCGCCGCCGCGCCGATGCGCAGCGCAGCGTGGACCGGATCCTGGACGCGGCGGTGGACGCGCTGGCGGACGACCCCGAGGCGAGCATGGCCGAGGTCGCCCGCCGCGCGGGCGTGGTGCGAGCCACGGTCTACGTCCACTTTCCGACCCGCGAGTCCCTGCTCGACGCCGTGACCGACCGCGCGATCGCCGAGGTCACACGCGTGATCGCCGGGGCCGAGCCCGAGCGCGGCGCGCCGGCGGACGCGCTGGCGCGCGTCGTGGCGGCGGCGTGGCGCGCCCTCGGCCGCTTCCACGGGCTCGTCGCGATCAACACGCGACTGCCCCAGGACGAGCTGCACCGCCGTCACGCACCGGTCCTCGCGCTGCTCGCGCCGCTGATCGAGCGCGGGCAGCGCGACGGAACCTTCCGGGCGGAGGTATCCGTGCGCTGGCACCTCGCGATGGTCCTTGCGCTCGTCCACGCCGCGAGCGGCGAGCTACGGGCCGGCCACCTGCCGGCGGACGAGATCCAGGCCGCCGCCGTGACGACGGTCCTCGGCGCGGTCGTTGCGAACAGCGCCCAGATCGATTAGACCTGACAGATCATGCGGGGCAAGCACAGATCGAGCCGGAACGTGGCGACCGCGGTCGTGGCGCTGGCGGCGTTCCTGGCACTCACCGCGGTTGCCTTCGGGCTGCCGCCGTTCACCACGGCGCCGAAGACCGCAGCGGGCAGCGGCGGGCAGGCCGAGCTGTTCGGGGCCGCGGCCGGCTGCCACTCGACCTACGACCGCTTCGTCATCCGCGCGCGCTTCGCGACGCCCGGCTACGACGTGCGCTACGTCAGCCGGATCGTCGCCGACGGTTCGGGCAACCCGGTGTCGCTGCTGGGCACCAAGCGCATCCGCATCATCGTCCGCAACGCGCGCGGGCACACGAGCTCGGGGACCAACCTCCTGCCCAGCGTCATCACGCCGGGGTGCTCGAACCTGCGGCAGGCCAAGAAGGCCGGCGACTTCGAGGGCGTCGTCACCTACGGGCTCGGGCTGCGCCGCAGGACGGGCTTCCGGGTCTTCCGCCTCACCGCCCCGACGCGGATCGTCATCGACGTCGCGCACTGAGCCGGCGCGCCGGCCACGGCGGCGTCGAGCGCGCCCACGTCCCCATCGAGGGTCACGAGGACCGGGACGCGCTCGTTCGCCGCCGCGGCACCGCCGGTCAGCGCGTCGAGGCGCGCGACCAGGCGCGGGGTCGAGGTGCGTGTGACCTTCTTATGCCGCGCCGGCCCAAGCCGGGGTGCTGCCCAGATCACATGGTTTCGCGGGGACAAACCCCACAAAAGCTCCCACTCGACCGCAGGCTCGCCGCGTCCTAGCCTGTGGGCCATGTTCGCACCCACGCGGCTGGTCGCCCGGCCGGCATTCGACCTCGAGACCGAGGCGCCATGCGGGACCTCGGTGGCCGAGGCGCGCGAAGCGCATGCCTTCTGGCGCGAGCGCCTGAAGCGCCTCCCCTGGTACCGCCGCGCCGCTCGCGCCGAGGCGCGCGCGATGGCCGCACGCTGGCAGCGCCGGATGCTCCAGGCCGAGCTCGAGCGCTGGCGGCTGCCCGGCCTCGCCCGCCCGCTGTTCGCGGTGATGGACTGGTGGGGACCCAGCCGCGGCGTTGCCGCGCGTCAGGCCACCAGGCGCGCGCTGCGCGTCTCGCCGCTGGCGCGCATGGTCGCGCTGGCCGCGACGGCGGTGACGGTCACCGCGCTGGCCGTGCTGGTCCTCGTGGTCGTCGCTATCGCTGCGCTCGTCTGAGCTCGCTGAACGCGGGCGCCGGACGCGTAGAGTGGACGCGGCCATGGACGTCGGCATCGGCCTCCCCAACACGATCCCGGGGACCGACGGGCGCCTCGTCGTCGAATGGGCGCGGCGCGCCGACGGTGGCCCCTTCTCGACGCTCGGGGTGCTGGACCGACTCGCCTACGACTCGATCGATCCGTTCGCCGCGCTCGCCGCCGCGGCCGGCGTCACCGAGCGCGTCGGCCTGGCGACGATGATCGCCATCGGCCCGCTGCGCAACGCCGCGCTGCTCGTCAAGCAGGCGGCATCGGTTGACGCGCTGTCCGCAGGCCGCCTCACGCTGGGCCTCGCCGTGGGCGCGCGGCTCGACGACTACGAGGCCGCGGGCGTCGACCACCGGGGCCGCGGCCCGCGCCTCTCCGAGCAGCTCGCCGCGCTGCGCGACGGCGACGCCCTCGGCGTCCGTCCCGACCTGCCGCTGCTCGTCGGCGGCACCGTCGGCCCCGCCTTCGCGCGGATGGCGCGCTACGCCGACGGCTACGCGCACAACGGCGGCCCCCCGCGCGCATTCGCCCGCGCGGCGGCGAGCGCGCTCGCCGCGTGGAGCGACCTCGACCGGCCGGGGCGCCCGCTGCTGTGGGGCCAGGGCTACTTCGCCCTCGGCGACGAGCCGATAGGGGCGGCGTACCTGCGCGACTACTACGCGTTCACCGGTCCGTTCGCGGAGAAGATCGCGGCCGGCAACCTCACCTCCGCGCGGGCGATTCGCGACTTCGTGCGCGGCTACGAGGAGGCGGGCTGCGACGAGCTCATCCTCTTCCCCACCGTCGCCGACCTCGACCAGCTCGAGCGTCTCGCCGAGGTGCTTGCGTGAGAGTGCGCATCATCGGCGCCGGCCCGGCCGGCCTCTACCTCGCGATCCTGCTCAAGAAGGCCGACCGCACCCATGACGTCGCCGTAATCGAGCGCAACGCGCCCGACGCGACCTTCGGCTGGGGCGTCGTGTTCTCCGAGGAGACGCTCGGAGCGCTGCGCGACGCCGATCCCGAGAGCCACCTGCAGATCACCGACACCTTCGCGCGCTGGCCCGCGATCGACATCCACCACCGCGGGCGGGTGCTGCGCTCGCGCGGCCACGCCTTCTCGGCCATCCCGCGCAAGCTGCTCCTGCACATCCTCCAGCTGCGTGCGCGCGAGCTTGGCGCCGAGCTGCGCTTCGACACCGAGGTGACCGACGTCGCCGAGCAGGACGCGGACCTCGTCGTGGGCGCGGACGGCGTGAACAGCCTCGTACGCCGAACGTACGCCGCGGACTTCGGCGAGCGCGTCGCGCCGCAGGGCTGCAAGTACGTCTGGTTCGGCACCGACCTCGTGCTCGACGCCTTCACCTTCATCTTCAAGGCGACCGAGGCCGGGCTCGTCCAGGTCCACGCCTATCCCTTCGACGAGCACACGAGCACCTGGATCGTCGAGTGCCCCGAGCACACGTGGCGCCGGCTGGGCTTCGACGCGATGGACGAGGCCGAGTCGCTGCACGCCTGCGAGGCGCTGTTCGCCGAGGAGCTGCAAGGCCACCGGCTCATGAGCAACCGCTCGCTGTGGACGAGCTTCCTGCTCGTGCGCAACGAGAGCTGGCACCGCGGCAATGTCGTGCTGCTCGGCGACGCCGCCCACACCGCGCACTTCTCGATCGGCTCGGGCACGAAGCTCGCCATGGAGGACGCGATCGCGCTCTCGCAGGCGTTCCTGCGCCACCCTGGCGACCTCGAGCGCGCGCTGGTGGACTACGAGCTCGAGCGCCAGCCCGTCGTCGAGCGCTTCCAGCAGGCCGCCGGCGACAGCGCGGCGTACTTCTCCCGCGTGGAGCAATACGCGCCCATGGAGCCGATGCCGTTCGCCTTCAACCTGCTCACGCGCAGCGGCCGCGTGACCCACGCGAACCTCGCCCAGCGCGACCCGCAGTTCGTCCGCGTGCTCGACGCGTGGTTCCACGGCGGCGTCCCGGGGGCGGTCGCGCCGCCACCGCTGTTCGCGCCCTGGCGTGGCCTGCGCAACCGCGTCGTCCGCGCCACCGCCGAGCCCGAGCGCATGCCCGAGCTCGCGCGCACCGGGGCGGGCCTCGTCCTCGCCGGTCCCGTCGCCACGACGCTCGACGCGCGCATCGCGCCGGACACCCCGACCCTCCACGATGACGAGGTCGCCGCCGCGTGGGCCGGCCTCGTCGACGACGTGCACGCGAGCGGCGCGCACGCGGGCGTGCTGCTCACCCACGCCGGGCGCCGGGGGTCGACCCGCCCCCGCGCCCGCGGCGCCGACCTGCCGCTGCGCGACGGCGGCTGGCCGCTGATCGCACCCTCGCCGATCGCCTACGCGCCGCGGACGCCGGCGCCGCGCGCACTGAGCGCCGACGCGATGGGCAGCATGTCCGAGGCGTTCGCGGCGGCCGCCCGCCGCGCCGACGCCGCCGGGTTCGACGTGCTCGAGCTCGACATGGGGCACGGCTACCTGCTCGCGTCGTTCCTCTCGCCCGAGTCAAACCGGCGCGAGGACGAGTACGGCGGCGACCTCACCGGCCGCCTGCGCTTCCCGCTGCAGGTGCTCGACGCGGTGCGCGAGGCGTGGCCGCAGGAGCGCCTGCTCGCGGTGCGACTGAACGTCATGGACGGCACGCGGCACGGGCTCAAGCTTGCCGAGGGCATCGCGATCGCGCGCGAGCTGGCGGTGCACGGCTGCGGGCTGGTCCACGTCGTGGCCGGACAGACCGTGCCCGAGGCATCGCAGGCCGATTACCGCCGCGGGTTCCTCACCCCGCTCGCCGACCGCGTGCGCGCCGAGGCGCGCGTACCGACGCTCGTCGGCGGCTACCTGACCACCCTCGACGAGGCGAACACGATCCTCGGAGCCGGCCGCGCCGACCTGTGCCTGCTCGACGTCCCCGACAGCGATCTCGAGCGCCAGGTCCTCGAGGCGCCCGAGCCGGCCACCACGGCGGCGCTGGCCTAGATGCGCCTCGCCGAGCTCACCTCCCCCGGCCTCGAGGCGCTGCGCGAGCGCCGGCCCGTCGCGCTGTGGCCGGTCGGCGCGGTCGAGCCGCACGGCCCGCACGCCCCGCTCGGGACCGACACGCTCATCTCGGTCGGGATGTGCGAGCGCGCCGCCGCGCGGCTCGACGATCCGCCCGCAGTGGTGCTGCCGGCGCTGGCGTTCGGCGTCACGCGCTACGGCACGGCCTTCGCCGGCGCCATCGGGATCAGCGCAGCGACCCTGCGTGCGGTCGTGCTCGACGTCGCGGCGTCGGTCGAGCAGCAGGGCTTGCGCCGCCTGGTCATCGTCAACAACCACTTCGAGCCCGACCAGGTCGCGACGCTGCGCGCCGCGGCGGCCGACGCCGGTGCGCTCTACCTCGACCTCGTGCGCCGCCGCAACGCGCAACGGCTCACCGACGAGTTCCGCCGCGGCTCCTGCCACGCGGGGCGCTACGAGACGTCGCTCGTGCTCGCCGACGCGCCGCAGCTGGTCGACTCCTCAGCGGCCGACCTGCCCGCCAACGAGGTGGACATGCCGGCAGCGATGGCCGCCGGCGCCACCGACTTCCTCGCGATGGGCATGGAGCGCGCGTACTGCGGCGCGCCCGCGGAGGCCAGCGCCCAGGAGGGCCGCGCGACGTTCGAGACCCTGACCGACATGCTGGTCGAGCTCGTCCGCGCCGAGGCGTAGATGGAGCGCTTCAACCTCACGAGCTGGTTCGTCGATCGCCACCTCGAGGAGGGGCGCGGCGATCGCACCGCGCTGCTGTGCGGCGAGCGGCGAGTGAGCTACGCCGAGCTCTCCGCGCTCGTCAACCGCGCCGGCCATGTCCTGCGCGAGCTCGGCGTCCGCCAGGAGGAGCGCGTGCTGCTCGCGCTCTCCGACGGGGTCGAGTTCGTGGCCACCTGGTACGCCGCGCAGAAGATCGGCGCGGTCACCGCCGAGGTCTACACCTTCCTGCCGGTCAAGGACTTCGCCTACTACCTGGATTACACGCGGGCCGGCGTGGTGGTGGCCGACGCGACCACGCTCGACCGCGTGCGCGAGGCGCGCGACGAGCTGGGCGACCGGCCGTGGCCGCGCGCGCTGCTGGCGGTCGGCGTCCCGCCGGACCAGCTGCGGGAGGGCGAGGCGAGCTTCGACGCGCTCGTCGCCGATGCCCCGGCCGCGCTCGACCCCGCCCCCACGTCGGCCGACGACATCGCCATCTGGAAGTTCACGACCGGCTCGACCGGCATGCCGAAGGCGTGCGTGCACCGGATGCAGACGCCGCTGCGCAGCTTCGAGCACTACGCGCGCGGCGTGCTCGACATCCGCGAGGACGATCTCGTGCTGCCGGTCCCGAAGCTGTTCTTCGGCTACGCGCGCGACCTCGCGGCGCTCTACCCGTTCGGCGTCGGCGCCGCGGGGATCGTCTTCGCAGAGCGCTCGACGCCGGAGCGGATGTTCGGGCTCATCGCCCACCACCGGCCGACGATCCTCGTCAACGTGCCGACGATGATCCGCGCGATGCTCGAGCAGCCCGATCACGACCTGTCGTGCCTGCGGCTGTGCACGTCGGCGGGCGAGGCGCTGCCCGAGGAGCTGCACCGTCGCTGGACCGAGAGCTTCGGCGTCGAGGTGCTCGACGGCATCGGCTCCTCCGAGGCCTACCACATCTACATCTCCAACCGGCCGGGAGCCGGGCGCCCGGGGACGCTCGGCCAGGTCGTGCCGGGCTACGGCGCCCGGGTGGTCGACGAGGACGGCGGCGAGCTGCCCGAGGGCGAGACCGGCCGACTCTGGATCGAGGGCGACACCGCCGCGCTCATGTACTGGGACGCGCGCGAGAAGTCCGTGCAGACCTACGCGGGCGACCTGATCATGAGCGGCGACCTCTTCGCGCGCGACGCCGACGGCTTCTTCCACTACCGCGGCCGCGCCGACGACATGCTCAAGGTCGGCGGCATCTGGGTGGCCCCGCAGGAGATCGAGCAGTGCCTCGCCGCGCACGCCGACGTGGCCGAGTGCGCTGTCGTGGGCTACGAGGAGGACGGCCTGCAGAGGCCGCGGGCCTTCGTCGTCGCGCGCGACGGCGCGACGGCCGATGCCGCGGCGCTGCAGGCCCACGTCAAGGCGACGCTGTCGCCGCACAAGTACCCGCGCGACGTGCGCTTCGTCACCGAGCTGCCCCGGACCGGCTCGGGGAAGATCGACCGGCGCGCCCTGCGCGAGGTGCCCGCGTGACGGCGCGTCATTGCTCGACTGTCATGACCGGCGACTCCCGAACGGAGCCCTCGCGATGAGCCGCCGCGTCGTCGTGACCGGCGGCACGCGGGGCATCGGCGCCGCCATCGCCGCGCGCTTCGCCGCGGCCGGCGACGACGTCGTCGCGATCGGCCGCGCGCAGTGCGACGTCACCGACGAGGCCGCCGTCAGCGCGCTGTTCGAGCGCATCGGGCCGGTCGACGTGCTGGTCAACAACGCGGGCGTGGCCGGCAGCGCGCCCCTGGGGCGCACGACGCTCGCCGACTGGCGTGCCCAGCTCGACGTCAACGCGACGGGCGCGTTCCTGTGCACGCGCGCCGCGCTGCCGGGCATGGTCCAGCGCGACAGCGGGCGGATCGTCACCGTCGCCTCGACGGCCGGCGTCGCCGGCGCTCGGTACACGGCGGCGTACGCCGCCTCCAAGCACGCCGCGGTCGGGCTCACGCGCGCCGTCGCCGCGGAGGTCGCCGGCACCGGCGTGACCGCCAACGCGGTGTGCCCGGCCTTCGTGCGCACGGACATGACGCGCGAGTCGGTTCGACGGATCGCCGCCACGACGGGCCGCAGCGAGGCCGAGGGCGAGGCCGCACTCGCGGCCGCCTCGCCGCTCGGGCGCCTGCTCGAGCCCGACGAGGTCGCCTTCGCGGTGGCCTTCCTCGCCGCGCCCGAGGCCGGAGCCATCAACGGACAGACGCTCATCCTCGACGGAGGAGGGATCCAGGCATGACCCCGTTCCGGGCCTCGCCCAGCATCACGGAGACCTGGCAGCACTTCGACTTCGCCGTCGCCGACGGCGTCGCCACGCTGACCTTCAATCGCCCGGACAAGCTCAACGCGCTGACGTTCGACGTCTACGCCGACCTGCGCGACCTGCTCGCCGAGCTGCCGCACCGCGGCGACGCGCGCGTGCTCGTCATCACCGGCGCGGGGCGCGGCTTCTGCTCGGGCGGCGACGTCGAGGAGATCATCGGCGAGCTTCAGCGCATGGAGACCGCCGAGCTGCTCGAGTTCACGCGCATGACCGGCGCCGTGGTCAAGGCGCTGCGCGAGTGCCCGCTGCCGGTCGTCGCGGCGATCAACGGCGTCGCGGCCGGTGCCGGCTCGGTGATCGCGCTGGCCAGCGACTTCCGCCTGCTGGCGCGGTCGGCGTCGTTCGCGTTCCTCTTCACCAGGGTCGGCCTTTCCGGCGCCGACATGGGGTCGGCCTACCTGCTGCCGCGGATCGTCGGGCTCGGCCGCGCGACCGAGCTCCTCGTGCTGGGCGACAAGGTCTCCGCCGAGCGGGCGGAGCTGATCGGGCTCGCGACGCAGGTCGTCGACGACGACGAGCTACCCGTCGTGGCGCAGGCACTCGCGCGCCGCCTGGCCGACGGGCCCGCGCTGGCCTACTCGACCACGAAGGTCATGCTCACGCGCGAGCTCGACATGAGCCTCGGCAGCGCGATCGAGATGGAGGCCCTGACGCAGGCGCTGCTGATGGGCAGCCGCGACCACGGCGAGTTCTACGCCGCGTGGAGCGAGGGCCGCAAGCCGGCGTGGAGCGGGCGATGAGCAACGAGATCGTCACCGCGCCCGAGCTCGCGCCGCCGGTCGGCTACGCCCACGCGGTCATCGGCGCGCGGGGCGGGCGCACCGTCTACCTCGGCGGCCAGACCGCGCTGGGTGCCGACGGCGCGATCCACGGCGACACGCTCGCCGAGCAGTTCGACGTCGCCGCGGGCAACGTCGTCGCGGCGCTGCGAGCCGCCGGTGGGGCGCCCGAGGACCTCGTGCAGATGCTCGTCTTCGTCACCGACGTCGCGGAGTACAAGGCGTCGCTGCGCGATCTCGGCGAGGTCTGGAAGCGCCGCTTCGGCCGCCGCTACCCGGCGATCGCCCTGCTGGGCGTGAGCGCGCTGTTCGACGAAGCCGCGCGGGTCGAGCTCGTCGGCACGGCGGTGATCGCCTAGCTATAGCTAGCTAAGCTAGCTAATGCGGATACTCGCCGCGTGCTCGCTCGGCGGCGCGGGCCACTTCAACCCGCTCGTGCCGTTTCTGCGCGCGGCTCGCCGCCGCGGAGACGAGGTCCTCACGGTGGCGCCGCCGGCGTTGCGCGAGATGGTCGAGTCGGCCGGCTTCCCGTTCCGGGCCGGTGGTGAGCCGCCCGAGGAGCAGGTCGCGGCGATCAGGGAGCGCCTGCCGGTCGTCCCGGCGGCCGAAGCGTCGGTGCTGGGCAACCGCGAGCTGTTCGGTCGGCTGGCGACCGTCGCGATGCTGGCGGGGATGGAGGATGCATGGGGCGACTGGGGTCCCGAGCTGGTGCTGCGCGACCCGACCGAGTACGCCTCGGCGGTGCTCGCGGCCCGGACACGAACGCCGGTCGCCCAGGTGGCGATCTCGCTGGCCGAGGCCGAGGCCGGCTCGATCGCCGTGGCCGCCCCCGCGCTGGAGGAGCACCGCCAGGGCCTGGTCTCCGAGCTGCGAGCTGCGCCCTACCTGACGCGATTCCCGGCGTCGCTGGACCCGTCGCCCTTTGCGGACACGATCCGGTTTCATGAGCCTCGCGAACCGCCGGTCGCGCTGCCGGACTGGTGGGGCGGATCGGACGCGCCGCTGATCTACCTGACCTTCGGCACGGTCCTGGGCCACATGTCGATCGCCGCCGGGACCTACGCGATGGCGCTGAGGGCGGTCGCGCGCCTGAGCGCACGGGTGCTGCTGACCGTCGGCCGTCGCTTCGACGCCTCGACGCTGGGCCCGGTCCCGGCCAACGTCCACGTGGAGCCCTGGATCGACCAGGCGCGGGTGCTCGACCATGCCCAGCTGGTGGTCTGCCATGGCGGCTCGGGGACCACCCTCGCCGCGTTGGCGGCCGGCGTGCCGCTGGTCATGGTGCCGCTGTTTGCCGACCAGTTCGAGAACGCTCGACGGGTCGCGCAAGCAGGAGCCGGACGCGTCGTGGAAACCCGGGTGCCGGAGATCACCGAGGGCATCCACGACGTGCTCGGGGACGTCACTTACCGCGACCGGGCGCGCGACATCGCCGCCGAGATGGCGGCCACGCCGACCGTCGAGGACGTCCTGGCGCGGCCGCCCGCCTCTACCGACTCGAGTGCACGCGAGCGTCGGCCTGCAGGATCGGAGACGAAGGCCTGAAGCCCTTGAAGGTGCAGTAGAGGCCGAGGAACAGCTCCCACAGGAACTCCGGGATCGTTGCGACCCCTTGCAGGGAGCGCAGCGTGCTACTCGGGTCGTTTCCGGTGAACATCACGGCCGTCCCGGACGCGATGATCAGCGGCCCGCCGATGAGTCCGAGCCATGCGGCCCGTCGCGGCACGAGTTCGGAGCGGTACATCAGGTAGCCGAGAATCAGCCCGTTCCCCCAGCCGACCACCCAGCCCGGGCCGAGGAGGAACGTCCAGTCCTTGATCGCCGCGAGCGTATAGGCGACCGTGCCTTCAGCCACGCCCGCAGTCTCTTGGCGCAGCGTGACGATGCCAAGGACGCAGAGGATGCCGACGAGGATGAACGTGCATTCGACCAGCCGCGCGGTCACGTAGCCGATCGCCCCCTCTTCGCTCTGTCGTCTGACGATCGGGACGATCACGACCGCGGTGCCGATGTTCGCGATGATGAGCAGCAGCTCCAGCAGGGCTCCGAAGATGATCTGGCCGTCGTGCCCGGAACCCGCGATGTAGCCGACGGGATCGTCGAGTACAGGCTGGTACAGCAGCAGGGCCGGGATCGACGTGGCGAACGTGATGAGGTAGAGCACGCCGAAGGCTCGCGCTCGCTTCTGATCCAGCGCCATCCTCAGACCCCTTGCCTTTCCCCGGCGATGGCAGCAGCAGGCGGATTCCCACGCCACTCGTTGACCGGCTAGGAGGCGAACCTATCGGCCGCAGACCGAACGGGCTACGGACCGAGTTCGCACAAACCACCCCGCATCACGGGGACCGTGGCCAGGGTCACTGCCGGCCAGTCGTGGACCATGCGGCACAGCGTCCGGTCGTGGGTGACGAGAACGACCGCGGCCGGCGTGCTGAGGAGGGCATCGCAGAGCTCGTCGACGAGCGTGACCGACAGGTGGGTGGTCGGTTCGTCGAGCAGCAGCACCGAGGGTCGGCTCAGCAGCAGGCAGGCGAGCGTGACGCGTCGGCGCTGCCCGACCGACAGCCGCCCGAACGACCGACCGAGGTCGGCGTCGCGCAGCAGTCCGCTCGCACAGATCTGATCGAGATCCCACGCGCCGAGCACCTCGGCGGGCGTGCGGTCGGGATTCCAGTCGTCCTCCTGGGCGAGCAGCCCGACGTCGGCGCCAGGCGCGACGGTCAGCGCGCCGGTGTCGGGTGCGAGCCGGCCGGCCAGCACGCTCAGCAGCGTCGACTTCCCAGCGCCGTTCGCGCCGCGCAACAGCAGGCGGCCGCGCGCCGCGAGCCGGATCGGCGCGTCGGACGGCTGGGTCACGCGACCGCGCACGGCGATTCCGGCGGCCTCGAGCAGGATCGCGTCACCCGTATCCGCGGCAGCGGGCGCGGGCGCGGTGAACGTCAGCGGCTGCGGCGCAGCGGGCCCGCGCTCGCGCCGGACCTCATCGATGCGGCGCTGAAGCAGCCGCACCGAACTCGCCGCTCGGCTCTGGCGTCCATGCTTGGCCGCGCCCTTGCCCGGCTGCCAGTGGCCCGGCGCCGCGGCGCGAGCGGCGACCAACCGCTGCGAGAGGTCGCGCTCGGCGTCGACGCTCGCGGCATACCGCCGGCGCCACTCGCGCAGCGTCCCGGCGCGCGCCTCGCGGTAGGCGGGAAAGCTTCCACCGAACAGGGTGCCCCCGGCGCCAAGTGCCGGGTCGAGGTCGAGGATCGCCGTCGCGACCGCGTCCAGCAGCCAGCGATCGTGCGTCACGAACACAGCGATCCCCCGAAACGCGACCAGCCACCGCACCAGCCGGTCCAGCGAACCGTCGTCGAGGTGGTTGCTCGGCTCATCGAGCAGCACGGCGCCGGCCGGGTCAGCCAGCGCGCAGCCGAGCCGCAGGCGGTAGCGCTGGCCGACCGACAGGCCGGCAAGCGCCTGTCCGGCGTCGAAGTGCGCATCGAAGGCGTCCAGCGCCGCCCCCAGTCGCCGCTCGGCGTCCCACGCGCCCAGCCGCTCGGCGTGCGCGAGCGCGGCCGCGTAGCGCTCGCCAGCGCCCTCTGCGCCCGCCGCGAGGCCAGACGCAGCAACGCCGAGCGCCGCCAGCGCGCCGCGCGGCGATCGCAGCGCCTCCGCCCGCACCGAAGCGACCGTCGCCCCGGCCGGCGCGTCCATCTCCTGCTCGACGAGGAAGCGACGCTCGGTCGTCCAGCACACGTCGCCGCCGTCGGGCACGAGCGTGCCCGCGAGCAGCCGCAACAGCGTGCTCTTCCCGACGCCGTTATCGCCGATCACCGCCAGGCGCTGCCCAGCGGTGACGGTGAGCGAGACGCCCTCGAGCACGGCGCCCTCGCCGAATCCCTTGCACAGATCGCGCGCACGGAGATGCGACCGCGCGCGTGACTCGAACGGCGCCACGGCGCCGACCAGCGGTGAACGCATGACGTTCCTTCCTGAAGCGTGACGTCGCGGCCAATGGCCGCCACGAGAGGACCTGGCTGGACAGGTCCGGCGCTACAGGAAGCTGTGCGGCATGCACGTCATGCGACACCAAAATTACCACGCCCGGTTGAGCCGTCGGCTCAGCTTGCGGCGACCGTCAGGAGCAGGAGCTCGTCGTCGGTGAGCGGTGCCGTGGGCGGCCGGGTGGCGGCGGGTGCGGCCTTCGGTACCGAGTAGAGGTCGGATTGCCAGAGCGGCTCGCCGGCGGGCCCTGGCGCGAGGGTCGCGTAGTAGGCCTCGAGCGTGCTGATCTGGCCGGGGACGTCGTAGAGCTCCAGATAGTTGGCGCGGAGCTCTTGCACCCAGCGGGCGTACCAGGCCTCACCCTGCGCGGTGATGTCGGCGGGGTCGCCGGGTTCGAGCAGCTGGTCGGACTTCTCCAGCAGGCGCATCGTCACGAGCTCCTGGCACCAGAGGCACAGACGGGTCCTGTCGCGCAGGTCGGCGCCCTGGATGCTGCCATCGGCAAGGTTGGTGGGGTCGCTGTCCTCCTGGGTGAACTCGTAGTTGTCGTGGGAGCCGTTCATCAGGCACATGTACTCCGAGTGCCACGCGCCGATCTCGTCGCTGCCCTGCTCCAGGAGGCCGATGCCGCCGCCGATCCACAGCCAGCCGACCAGCGGGGAGGGTGCCTGTCCGCCGGACGAGCGACGCTCCAGGCCCCACGGCGAGAGATGAAGCCAGGGGATCTGGTCAAGCCGGTCGGAGAACCGGACGTTCGAGAGCGAGAAGACGGACGGCACGACCGGGTCGCGGTACGTGACCGTCTCGGTGCGGTGGTGGATGTACTCGTCGTGGAGCATGCCGAGGGCGTGGCTGAACTCGTGGATCTCGAAGGCGCCGAACGCGACCTTGACGTTGTGGTCCTGATCGGGGGCCGGCCGCGGAACCAACCTGTTGAAGCCGCTGGGGCCGCCGTACACGAGCATCGAGACGACCAGGTTGCGGTAGACGCCGCGCAGGTCGTCCTGGTCGATGACGAGTTGCTCGCCCGTGGTCAGGTCCTCCGGGTAGCGGCGCAGGTTGAGGTCGTCGAACGTGTCCACCGATCCCCAGAGCGCCTCGCGGAACGCGTCGTTGCGCGCGCCGCTCGCCTGCCACCAGTCGCCGTCCTGGTCGATGCCGCCGCCGCTCGCGATCGGGCAGCCGTAGTAGGAGCCGCGCAACGCCGACGCGCGCTCGGTGGAGGGCGTGTAGAGCGCCCTGATGCGGATGCAGCCGGCGAACCGCTCGTAGACGTCGATCGTGTAGAGCTCCTTCAGCCAGATGGCAAGCCCGTCACGGAACTCCGACGCCTTTATGTAGCCGTCGCCCAGGATGACGACGTCGATCAGGCGAGCCGCGGCGATCTGCACCGTCTCGCCAGGGGAGCGGATGTCCGGGATCGTGCGATCCCGCCAGTTCGGCTGGCCCAGCTCGTAGCGGATGCGCCCGTCGGCGAGCGCGGTCTCGGTGATGGTCAGGTCGGCCATCGCATCCACCTCAGAACTGGATCGGCGCGCGCAGGACGCGGACGCCGATCGCCTCGAAGGAGTCGTTCGCCGTCTGCTTGTGGAAGCTCGCGACGCCGCCGTGGCTGGTGCTGACCTGGTCGCCGGTCCGCATGGCCTCCAACAACAGCGGCAACATCGCCAGGTAGTAGGGGCGCTCGCTCGAGGACAGATCCATCGTGAACCACGCCCGTACGGACCCGATCTTCACCCAGTCGGCCGTGCCGGTGGACGCGGTCAGGCTGAACCACAGTCGCGGCGTCGCATCCGTCTCCACCTCGACCGTGCCCACGTACCCGACGGTGCTCGCCGAGATCGTGGCGGGGAGGTTGGCGGCGCGGCAGGCCGCCAGGTCATCCGCGGTCGTCGCGATCTCGCCCTCGATCACGGTCAGCCTGGCCTTGGCTGCCTCCAGCGGATGCCCGGTAAGGCCCTTGATCAGGTCCTGCTGCTCGGTCTCCTGCCGCCTGAGGTCGGCGAGGCTCTGCGCGATCCCTTCACATGCCATGGTGACTCTCCTGTCGAACCGACGTTTCCACGAGGCCCATTCCTCGTTGCCAGGAGGACGTCACTCCCGATCAGACCTTCCACCCGCCGACGTCAATGTGCTCAACGTCACGAACCCGATCTCGGCGCCGCACGCACAACCCTGGTTGACGGCACGGTCGGCGCTGCGGTACGCTCTTTATCTAGTTAGCTAGGTAAAGGACGGATGTCGGTGATCGAGTTCCATCTTGAGGCGCGGTCGGGAGTGCCGACGTACCTGCAGATCGTGCAGCAGGTGCGCCAGGCCGTCCGCCTCGGCGTGCTGCGGCCCGGCGATCAGCTGCCGACGGTGAAGGACGTCGTGGGCACGCTGACCGTCAACCCCAACACCGTGCTGAAGGCCTACCGCGACCTGGACCGCGAAGGCCTGGTGGAAGGGCGCCGGGGCGTCGGCACCTTCGTCGCCGCGGGCGTCGCCCCGCTGCCGCCCGGCGACGTGCAGGACCTGCGCTCGGGGCTGGAGGGCTGGATCGCCCGAGCGCGCGGGGCCGGCCTGGACGACGAGGCCATGGCCGCGTTGTTCATGGACACGATGCGCCCGCCGGCGATCAGGAGCGTCGCATGAGCGCGATCAGCACGCAGGAGCTCGGCAAGCGCTACGGCTCGAAGTGGGCGCTGCGCGACTGCACGATCGAGGTGCCCGAGGGCTCGGTCACCGCGCTCGTCGGCCCCAACGGCGCCGGCAAGACGACGCTGCTGCAGCTCGCCGTCGGACTGACCCGGCCGAGCGCGGGCGACGTGACGGTGCTCGGCCTCTCGCCGCGCGACCCGGCGCTGCTGGCGCGCGTCGGGTTCGTCGGCCAGGAGCATCCCCTGCACCGCGGCTTCACCGTCGCGGAGACGCTGAAGCTCGGACGCAAGCTCAACCCCGGTTGGGACGACGCATTGGCCCACGAGCGCGTGCGGCACCTCGACCTGCCGCTGGATCGCACGGTCGGCCGGCTCTCGGGCGGCCAGCGCGCGCAGGTCGCGCTGACCGTCGCGCTGGCCAAGCGGCCGGAGCTGCTGCTGCTCGACGAGCCGGTGGCCTCGCTCGACCCGCTGGCCCGGCGCGAGTTCCTCAGCGCGCTCATGGAGGCCGTCAGCGAGACCGGTTTGACCGTGATCCTGTCCTCGCACATCGTGGCCGAGCTCGAGCGCGTCTGCGACCACCTCGTGATCCTCGCCCAGGCGCGCGCCGAGCTCGCCGGCCCGATCGACGAGATCGTCGCCGGCCATCGCCTGCTGACCGGGCCGCGCAACGACGCGGGCGCCGTCGCACGGGTCCACGACGTGATCCGCGAGCGCCACACCGAGCGGCAGACCACGCTGCTGGTCCGCGCCGACGGCCACGTCTACGACGCCGACTGGGAGCTGCACGAGGTGGACCTCGAGGAGATCGTGCTGGCGTACCTCGGCTACGGCGCGAGCCGGCCGCTGCCCGAGGCGGTGGTCCGATGATCTGGGTCGGATGGCGTCAACAGCGCGCCGAGGCGGCAATCGTCGCCGTCATGGTCGCCGCCCTGGCGGCGGTGCTGCTGCCCACCGGCCTCAACGTCGCCTCTGCGTTCGACGCCGGCCATCTCGCCTCGTGCACCGGCGCGACCCCGTCGCAGTTCTGCCAGCACGCGGTCGACCAGTTCCTCGTGCGCTTCAACGGCCTCGGGGGCCTCATCGCCTGGCTGACGCTGCTCCCCGGCCTGGTCGGCACCGTGCTGGCCGCGCCGCTGCTCGTCTCGCTCGAGCAGGGCACCCATCGGCTGGACTGGACGCAGAGCATCACGCGCCGGCGCTGGCTGGTGACCAAGCTCGGGCTCGCCGCCGCGGCGGCGGTCGTGGCGGCCGGCGTGCTCGTGCTCCTGGTGACCTGGTGGCGGATGCCGTTCGTGCGCCTGCAGGGCCGCATGGACAACAGCGTCTACGACTCCGAAGGCACCGTGGTCCTCGGCTACACCCTCTTCGCACTGGCGCTCTGCACGCTGGTCGGGGTGCTCTGGCGACGCGCCGTCCCCGCGCTGATGGTCGGCTTCGCCGGCTACTTCGCGGCACGCATCCTCTTCGACACCTCCGTGCGCCAGCACCTGCTGGCCCCGCTGCAGGCGACCTGGCGCGCCGACGGCGCGCCGCCGCCCAGTACCCGGCACGCCTGGGTGCTGCACGAGTTCCCCAGCGACCGCCTCGGCCACCTCGCGCCGTTCGACATCACCTGCGCCCACGGGCCCGCCGTCGCGACCAACTGCCCGCCCGCACCCGTCGGCTACGTGCACGCCGTCTACCACCCCGCCAGCCACTTCTGGGCCCTACAGGGGATCGAGACCGCGATCTTCGGCGGCCTGGGCGTCGCCATGCTCGCGTTCGCGGCGTGGTGGGTGCACGAGCGGGTGAGCTAGCGGTGGCGACGGCGCGGCGTCCCTTTGTCCCGCCGGCGGGACAACGACGACGGACGGGTCATGCGGAATCGGCGCCGAGCTCGGCCGCCAGCTGGTCTGAGCGCTGACGCAGCATCTCGCGACGGAGTCCTGGACCCCCCAGTCCCTGTCGCTCGCCTGGCCGTCGCGGACGAACGCTGCCAGACGTGCCCGTCGGCCGGATCGAGGAAGCTGATGTAGCCGCCGTCCGCGATCTGCAGCGGCTCGGTGAGACCGCCGGTGTGGGAGTACCCCGGCGTCGCGTGCGTCGAGCTGCGGTAGAAGGCGGGAACCAGGAAGTCGCTGACCTCGACGCCCCCGACTTGGTTCTCGGGTTCCCGGCACGCGGTCAAGCTCTCAGCGCGCGGCGCCGGCGAGGTGCCGTGCCACCGCGGCGGCGATCGGCTGACCGGTGTGGCCCTCGTAGTAGGCGTATGCCGGACTCGGATTGACCTCGAAGCAGACGGCTTCGCCCTCCGGAGTCATCCGGAGGTCGATCCCGCTGAAGCGCAGCCCGAGCTCACGGGTGACGTCGATGCACCGCTCGGCCGTCGCATCGTCGAGCGTCGTCTCCTCCAGGCGGGCCGCCCGTCCGCCGTCCAGGCCCGCGTAGCGGTAGTCCGTCGCTTCCGAGGTCACGCGCGTGGCGAAGATCTGCCGGCCGACGACGTGGACGCGGACGTCCACGCCGGGGACGTAGGCCTGGAACTGCACCGGGCACCAGCGGATGTCCTCGATGCGGTCGAAATCGTCCCAGGTGAGCTCCTGCACGACCGAGCGCGACCCGCTGACCGACTTGTAGACGACGCGGCCGTGCTCCGCGAAGAACGCGCGCACGAGCTCAGGTTCGTTGGTCACGAGCGTCTCGGGGATCGCGAACCCCGCACGGGCGATGAGCTGCGCCTGGTAGGGCTTCGAGCCGTTGGAGGCCATCGCCGACGCGCGATTGACCACGCGCGCGGGCGTGATCTCCATCCACCGGTACAGCGTGTCGTGGAGCTCGCGACACGCGGTGCGCGCGGGCGAGTCCGGCGGCTCGCTGTCCAGCTCCGGGAGGATGCGGTCGTCCATGAGACGCGTGTAGACGGCCCCGACGTCCTCGAGCCTGAGCGTGCCGCGCGACAGCTGCAGCTCGCCGCGGAGCCCGGAGCCGTCGAGCTCGAAGCTGCAGGTCCCGGCCACGGACTCGCGCTGGTTGAACACCGTGGTCGGCACGCCCAGGCGATCGAGCTCGTGGGCCACGCGCGCCAGCGGGGCCTCGCTGGGGATGCCGCAGAGCAGGATCATGCCGCGCGCGCCCGCAGCGCCTGCGCGACGGCGTCGACGCGCCCCTCGTCAGGCGAGGCGGTCGCGGGAAGCAGCGACGCGTCGGCGAACGCCCAGTCGTCGTCGAAGCGCGCCTCGAGGAGGTCGAGGTCGACGATCCGCGCCAGACGCTCGGCGCCCTGCCGAACGTCGTCCGGCGCCCCGTCGTCGTCCACCACGCGCCCGTCGATGACCAGCACGCGGCGGGCGGCGGGCGGAGCGCTTTCGTCGTCCGGGTAGGACCGGATCGCCAGGCCGGCCTCACGGGCCACGGCCCGCCATTGGCACGGCAGCCGCCATGTCCCCGCGAGCGCGCTGCCGGTCGGCCGGTTGATCACCCGCTCCCCGAGCGAGGCCAGCCAGCTCTGGACGAGCGCGTAGAGCTCGCCTCCCGCGTACTCGCGGTCGGCCTCCGAGGCTCCGGCATACCCTTCGGCGCTCACCCACAGCAGGCGGTTGAGGACGCCCCGCACGTCGCGCGTGTCGATCACCCGCCCGTCGGCCAGCACCAAGCGCGTCCAGGCGCCGGCGCTGTCCACGCGGTGCTCCCAGCCCGCGCCATGGACCAACTCGCTCGCCTTGACGACCTCGAGCGGCGTCAGCCCGAGCGACTGCAGGCGGTCACCCGTCGCCGAGGCGTCGACGTCGGCGTCCTGGCAGGCGACGAGCCACACGTCACTGCGCCACGTCCGGCTCGTCCCGCAGGGCGGCGGTGGCGAGGTCGGGGCGGTGCTCGGGGGGGATGAAGTGCTGGACGGGGTCGGTGCTCACCACGGGCCAGGCCGCGGGCGCCGGCGCGAGATTGGCGAGGTTCGGCAGGTCGGTGAACTGCTTCTCCCTGCCGCCGTCCTTGAGCTCCTTCTGGGTCTCGACCTTGTCGCCCTTGTCGTCCTTGTGGTCCTTGCGGTCCTTGCCGTCCTTGTCGTCCTTGTGGTCCTTGTTGTCCTTCTGGAGCTTGTCGGGGTTGTCCTTGTTGTCCTTGCCGTCCTTGTTGTCCTTGTTGTCCTTGCCCTCGTTCTTGGTGTCCTTGCCGTCCTTGGCCTCCGACTTCTGGGGCGGAAGCAGGGCGATCAGGGCCGGCAGCTCGGGCAGCGACCCGATCCGCTGCGTGCTCGGGTTGGCCCCGTCCTGTTGCGGGGAGCCCGACACGCGCAGGACGTTGCGCGCGTCCGCCGGCGTGAGCGGCGCTCGCTTCGCACCGTTGAGGTTGACGCCCTGAAGCGAGGTCAGGACGCCGGCGACGATCGCGGCCGCGGCCGACGTGCCTCCGAACACGTCCGTGTACCAGATCGACTCGTCGCCGCCCTGCAGGTCGCCGTAGCCGAGCGTCGTGACCTCCGCCCCCCAGCCCTGCGCGTCGACGCACAGGCCGTAATTGGAGAACGCGAGCCGTGACCGCGCGGCCCCGTGGTCGCGGCCGTGCGTGTTCGCCGGCGGCGCGCCCGCGCCCACGATGATCGAGCCCGAGTCGGCCTGTGTGCGGTCGAACGCGTTGCGCCACGTCGGCGGGAAGCCGGGCGCGGGCTGGCCGTAGCGCGGATCGTCGAGGCTGACGCCCCCGTTGCCGGCGGGCACGACGACGATCACGCCCTTCGCCGTGGCGGCCTTGATGGCGGCGAAGTCGTCCGGCCACCACTCGAGCGCGATGAAGCCCGCCGACCCGACGCCCGTCGCCCCCGGCCCTGGCCGCTGCCACTCCACCAGCAGGATCCCGCCCACGGGCAGCGCGTCGGCTGCGGCGTTGATGGCGGCGGCGGTCCCGAGTCCGAAGGTGGCGACCTGGCGGGCGCGGCAGGCGGGCGCGACTCCCGTGACGCCGAAGCTGTTGCGGTCGGCGCGGACGACGCCGAGCATCGCGGTGCCGTGGTTGCGAAAGCTGAGCGCGTCGATCTGGGTGCCGGCGATCACGCCGGCCGCGTCGCCGTGGAGGTCTTCGTGCTCGAGCCGCCAGGCGCCGCCGACGACCATGACCTCCATGCCGGCGCCGTCGCCGCCGGCGGTCGTCCACGCCGAGCGTGCGTTGACGCCGCCGGGCGCTGCGTCCAGGTAGCTCTGGCGCGACGTGAAGTCGGCGCTCGCCGCCGTCAGCAGGACCTCGGTCGCGGGCTTCGCGGAGGAGCCGTCCACCACGGGCGCCGGCT
Organism: uncultured Actinomycetes bacterium; assembly: GCA_963806015.1. Taxonomy (GTDB): domain Bacteria; phylum Actinomycetota; class Thermoleophilia; order Solirubrobacterales; family Solirubrobacteraceae; genus JAOPZW01. Next base: position 799,042 of record CAWDWM010000006.1, read on the forward strand.
TCACGTACGCGCCCGCGACCGACTCCTCCTGCGTGAGCCGCGCGGCCACCGCCTCGTGATCTGCGCCCGCCGCGAGCTCGACGCGGTAGTAGACGGAGAGGTCCGGCGCCCCCGACGGCGCCGCGTGGTGCCTGGCGAGCACGCGCGTCTCGCTGGCGCCGAACAGCGCGTGGGGCGTGACGGCGGTCTCGTCCAGCGCGGCGTTCAGCCGCCCGATATCGCCGGCCGCGGCGTGCGCGCGGCCCGCGTGCAGCCGAAGCTGCGCGTCGGGGTTCGCGACCAGGATGAGCTCCGGCTCGAGGCCGGGCGGGCCGTCGTCCTCCGCTGTCGCCATCTCGCTCACCTCCGCTTGCGGGTGCGCAGACCGACGTCAGCCCTATCTAGCGCCGATCGATCTGTCAAGACACGGCTCGAGGGCTTGACCCCTCGAGCCGCTCGCTTTACGACTGTCCCGCGAGACCAACCGCGAAAGGGTGCGCAGTGCCAGTAGAGCTCGGCGAACAGGCCGTGCGCGAGGGGCTGGCGCGACGACTCGCCGGCCCTGACGAGCAGCCGGGTGGCATCGTCTGGGTCAAGGACGGTGACGAGGTCGTGGTGTGGCTGGACTCGCTGCGCGTCGAGCTCGCTCCCGCGCAGATCCGCGTGCGGGTCGACCTCGAGACCGACCAGACCGGGCGCGACGAGCAGGAGGTCGTCATCGCACTGGCGCCGCGATCGGGCCCACCCTCGTTGCTGGCGGTCGCCGGCGACCGCACCGCGGGCGGCCAGGCGCTCGCGGCCCGCTGGGGGCGCACGCTGCAGGACGCGGTGTGGGGTGCGTTGCTCGATCTCGCCGACGAGCGCGCGGGCGAGCGCGCGGCCGGCATCGCGGCCGACGACGGCACCCTGGTCGTCCACGCCGCCGGCGGGGCGCGATGAGCCTCGACCTGGCCGCCGAGCTGCGGGCGCTCGGCGTGGCGCTGGGCGCCCTCGACGGTGACGGCGACCTCCGCCCGGACTGGTTCTCCGACCCCCTCAAGCACATCCGCCGCGTCCTGCTCGACCCGGTCCAGCGAGCGGCGCTGCTCGACGCGATCGACGGCCTGCTGCCGGAGGACCCGGACGGGCCCGACGCCCAGGGCGAGACGCGACATCCGCTGCTCGACCCCGACCAGCCGGGGCAGCTCTTCCTGACGCTGCGGCGGTCGGCGTCCGGCGATGCGCTGCTCGGCGTCGCTGCGCAGGTCCGCGGCGGCGACCAGACGCTCGGCGCTGACGTCACCTTCCAGGCCGGGCTCGTCCATGCCGCCGACGCCGGACTGCAGAGCGTGGTCGGGACGGCCGCCAGCCCGCTGGAGCTCGAGGTCGACGTCTCCTTCGACGCCACGGAGGTCGGGGTGGCGGGGCTGCGCGTCGACGCACGGGTCGCGCCGCTGGCCGACGGCGGCCCGACCGCGGACGTCCGGGTCGGCGTCAAGCTGCCGGCCGCCGGCGGCCAGGACGAGCTGACGATGATCGACCCCGAGCACCTCGAGGACGGCGCGCTCGCCGTGCTCGCGGCGTTGCTGCAGTCGCGCCTGGACGCCCTCGCCGCCGATCCGGACGCGACGGCGGAGCTGACTGCGCTCGCGCATCACCTGCTGCCCGCGCTCGGCCTCGGCGGCGGGCTGCCGGCGCTGCCGCTGGACGGCATCGGCAAGGACGCAGACCTGCTCCGTGTGTGGCTCGCCGAGCTGCTCGACACCGCCATCGAGGGCCGCGGCCAGGCCATCGCCGTGTGGCTGGAGCACGTCGGCGGCCTGTTCGGCGCCGGCGCCCCCGCGGGCACCGGGACGCAGGACGACCCGTGGGCGATCCGGCTCGCGGCGCTCGGCAGCGGCGGCGTCGATCTCACGTTCGCGACGAGGACCGCCACCGGCGGGGCTCGGGAGCTGCTGCTCGGCGTGCGGCTCGCACTGGATTCGTCGATCGTCAGCGCCCAGGCCGCCGCGACGCTGCTCGCGCTGCCCCTGAGCGGCACCGCGGGCCCGATCGTGCTGCCGTCCGCGACGGTCGACGTGCGGGCGCCCCAAGACGCCTCGGAGCGGCTGGTGGAAGGGCCGTCCGTGCGGCTCGGGTCGGCCCGCGTCGGCGCGGCGTGGGATGGCAGGACGCTGCGGCCGCTCATCGAGCTGCGCGACGTGCAGGTGGAGGGGATCGACTACCCGGTGATCGACCTCTCGAACGTCGACAGCGCGACGGCGGCGATCGCCACGGCGATCCGGGAGGCGATCGAGGACGCGCTCGGCGACCAGCCGCCGGGCCGCAACCTCGCGGCGCTCGCGGGGATCGTGGCGCCCGCTGCCAACCCGGCGTCGCCGCTCATCGACCCGGCAGCCCTCATCGCCGACCCGACACGCGAGATCGCCCGGATCCACCGCACGATCCTGGAGGGGGGCGCGCAGGGATGGGCGCCGATGCTCGGCGAGCTCGCGGGCCTGCTCGGGGCGACCGGCGTCGGCGGCGGCGGCAGTGAGGACGACCCCTGGCGCTCCGAGCTCGCCGCGGCCGGCCCGTTGAGTGTCCAGCTTGCGGCGTGGACCGGCCCGGGTGACCCGGTCCGCCTGCACATCGGCCTTCGCGCAGCGGCCGCGTTCTCGCCGTTGTCGGGGTCGTGGCAGGCCGAGCTGATCGCGGTCGGACTACCCGCCGACGCGCCGGCATCGATCGAGCTGATGGGCGGTCAGCACGGACGGCTGGCGCTGGCCGGACCGCTCACGCTGACACCCACGGATGGGTTGGAGCTCGAGATCGGCAGCGCCGAGGCACGCTTCGACTGGCAGCCCGGCGGCCGCCTGGCGCCGGTCCTGCGCATCGCCGGGATCACGCTGGCGGCCGACCCGGATCGCGCCGAGCTTCCCCAGTTCGTCCTGCCCGCCGACGGCTTCGACCCCACGCTGCCCGACCTCGGGCTCGGCGTTGCGGTCGCCGACCTGGTCGCCGCCGTGCGCATCCTGCTGTCACACCTCGCCGCCTCGTGGGGCGGCGCGCCGGGCTTCACGCTGGCGGGACTCCTCGGCCTCCACGCGCGGCTGCCCGGGCTGCCGGCCGACTGGCCGCTGCTGGGCCCGCCGCCGGGCGCGGGCGTGGACCGGCTGCTCGCCGACCCGCTCGGCGCGCTGCGCGCGTGGGTCGGCCGGATCGCCACCGAGCTGTCCGCGGACGGCACCCCCTTCGCCGCGCACGCGCTGGGCTGGCTGCGCAGCTGGCTGCAGGGCACGCTCCCGGCGCTCGACGCGCCGGACTTCGGCGCGCCCGACCTCGACCTCGCCGGCGCGGGGACGTACGACGACCCGTGGCGGCTGGCGCTGAGCGATGCCGGCCACACCGAGCTGCTGACGTGGCTCGAGCCGGCGGGGCCGCCGGCGTCGTGGGCGAGCGCCGCCGCCGCCGGGGCGGGCGAGCCCGAGGCGCTGCTGGACGCCGCTGCGCGGCTGCGGGGCTTCGCGCCGGCGCTGCGCGGCACGTTCGAGGCCCTGGTGCCGGGGCGCCTCGCCGGTGCGCTCGCCACCGTCGCCAGCGAGATCGAGGCGGGCGACGGGGTCGTGCCGCTCGACGCGCAGCTGCCGGATGACCCCGCCTGGAGCCTCGCGGCCACGCTCGTCGACGCGCCGCACCACCTCCTGCCGGCCCACCCGGACGCCGTTCGGCAGGTCCTTGCCCAGCTCGACGCCTGGCAGCCGGCCGCCCAACGCGCCGCCCTGTTCGTCGGACCGCCGTTCGCCGACGCACACGCGTGGGACGCGCTGCTGGCCGCCGCCGAGCAGGCGGCCCCCGGGAGCACCGCTCCCGGAGCGCACTTCGACCTGCGGTCCGCACCCGAACCCGCCCTCGCGAGCCTCGGCGCGACCACCGCACAGGCCGCCCACTACACCGCCGACCTGGCCGACCCCGGCGGCGACCTTGCCGCGGTCACCGCGCAGGTCGCCGCCGTCGTCGCGCGGATCCGGGAGCTGCGCGGCGGTCGCCCCGTGATCCTCGTCGCGCACTCGACGGCCGGCCTGGCCGCACGCGCGTTCGCCGCGGCGAACCCCACCCTGGTCGCCGGCCTGATCACGCTCGGAACACCGCACGGCGGGGCGCCACTCAGCGCCGTCGCCGCGCCGGACGCCGCCGAGGCGCTGCGCGCTGCGCGGCTCGTGCTCCAGAGCGCCGGCGAGCAGGGGGCGCTCGCCGACGCGGTCGCGCACCTGTCCCACCTGCTCGACGGGTGGCAGCCCGGCCCGAGCGGAGCGCCCCCGATCGCGCTGCGCTACCCGCTCGAGCGCTTCGCAGGGGCGAACGGCGCGGGCACCGGCGGCGTCCCGGCCATCGCTATCGGCGGCCTCCTCGCCCAGGGCACGTTCGAGCGCATGGCGGCTGCGCTGACGGCGCTCGCCGACGGCGTCGCGGGCACCGCGGCTCCGACGCACATCGCGTTCGGCGTGCGCGCGGAACTCGACGTCGCTCCCACGGCCGCCGGCGGCGTCGACGTGGATGCCGGGGTTCGCGTCGACGCGTTCCGCATCAGGATCGCGCCCGGCGCCCCGGAGCCGCCGCGCGCCGCGCATCGCGTCGACGTCGACGCGCGCATCTCCCGCCCGGGCGACTGGCTGCTCGCGACGCCGTCCGCACGGCTTCGCCGCGCGGAGCTCGGGCTCACGGTCGAGCGCAGCGCAGGCTCCCTCGTCGCCGCGCCGCGCGCCCGCTTCTACGACGCGGCGATCTCCGCGCCGACCGTGGCGCTCGTGGAGCTCGCCGACCCCATGGCCGAAGAGCTCCTCAACGCGGCCATCGGCGCCGCCACGAGCGCCGGGGAGAGCGCCGGCGCGCAGCTCGCGAGCGCGCTCGACGCCCTCGGGATTCTCGTGCACGACCACGCCGGGACCGCGGGCTTCTCGGCCGAGGCCGTGGGAGCGCTGCGTGCCGACGCCCATGCCTTCCTCGCCCCCAGGCTCCAGCCCGCGCTCGACTCGGCCGGCGGGCTGCTCGGGCTGCGCGGTCCGGCGGGCGGGCCGTGGCGGCTTGCCCTACCCGGAGCGCCGCTCGAGCTCGAGGTGGCGGCCGCGCCCTGGCGCGTGGCGGTGCGCACCGCCGGCGGGCTCGACCTCGGAGCCGGGCTGCGACTCGACGGGGAGGTCCACGCCGGACTGCCCGCGATGACGGTGTCGACGACCGCGCAGCTGGAGCGCGCCGGGGTCGCGCTGAGCGCCGACAGCGCCGCCGGGACGCTCACGCTGACGCCGGGCACCGGTGCCGCACCGATCGCGGTCGCGCCGCCGCATGAAGCGCTCGCCGCGGAGCTCGCACGTCCGGTGCTCGACGCGCTCGGCTCCGCGCTGGCCTCGGCGGGCCTGGAAGGTCTGCTCGGTCCGGGCTGGAGCGTCGGGTCGCTCGCGACGGTGCTGCGCGACCCGGGCGCGTGGCTGCGCTCGTCGAGCGCGCTCGGCGACGGCACGGACCTCGACGGCGAGCGCGTGGGCGCGCTCCTGAAGGAGATCGCCGCCACCGCGGGCGTGGCGGCCGACCAAGGGCTGCCCCTGCCGGGCGGGTTCCTCATCAGCGCAGCCGGCAAGCCCTGCACGATCACGCTGTCCACCAGCCCGCCGCTCGTCGTGCCGAGCGCCGGCGGTGACGGCCAGCTGGACGTCGAACTCCAGGCGACCGTCGATCGGCGCGGTCACCTGGCACCCGGCGGGCGGATCGTGGCGGACGTCCCGCTGCCGCCGATCTCCGGGCGCCTGGAGGTCGAGGTCGGCCTCGACGGCGGCCAGGTCGCACTGAGCGCCACGCCGACCGTGGGCGGGACGCGGCTCGCGCGGATCGACCTGCTGCCGCACTTCGGGGGTTTCGGCCCGCTGGCCTCGGACGCCGCGGCGACGCTCCTGCCGAAGGCGCTCGACGCGCTCGTGGACGCGCTGCCCACCCCCCACCCTCCGGTCGTCTCGACGGCGCTGTCGATCGCCGAGGCGCTCGACCTCCACGGCGGGCCCGGCGACCCGACGTTCGCCGGCCACATCGCGCAGCTGCGCGCGCTGGGGCAGCCCGGAGCGTTCGAGCGGCTCACGGCGACCGGGCTCCCGCAGGCGCTGGCCGCGGCCTGGGAGGCCGCGGGCCTTCCCGGCAGCATCACGCCGGCGACCGACGCGGCAAGCTGGTCAGCGTCGGTCGCGGGCGCCACGGCCGGCGTGTCCTTCGCCTGGGGGAGCGGCCTCGCGCTCGAGATCTCGGTGCTGGACCTCACGGCGGGCCCGGTGCACGTCACGCGCGTGTCCGCCGGGCTCGCGGGCGGCGAGCCGGACGCGGCGCTGGTCATGGAGATCGCGCTGCCGGACGCCGCCGAGGAGGTGCTCGGGCTCAGGCTGGCTCCGGCGCTCAGCCTCGGGCTGGCCGGGAGCGAGCCGGCACTGACCCTGGCGCCGCTGGGGGCGGGTACCGCCGGCCTGCTGGCGATCGCGCTGCTCCCCGAGCCGGGACTCACGGTCGGACCCGGCGGGGCCGGCGCCCTGATCGAGCAGTGGGCGCTGCCGCTGGCCGCCAACGTCGTCGTCGGCGCGGTCGACCTCGAGCACACGAGCGTCTGGGAGGGCGGCCCGACGCTCCACGACGTCCTCTCCACCATCGGTCTGCTCGCCCAGGACGGGCGCCACGTCGCGGTCCCGCTCCCCGATCCGGGGGACCTCCTTCTGCGGGCGATCGCGCGACTCGCCACCGACGACCACTCGCTCGAGCTCACCGAGACGCTGCGGCTGCAGCTGGTGCGGGACACCTCCAGTGTCCCGGCCCGCCTCGGAGCGGGTCTGCACGGCCGGATCGAGCTGCCCGGCGACGCGGTGGCGGTCTCGCTGCGCTTCGGCGAGGAGGCGCCGACGTGGATCCCGGACCCGGCGCCCGCGTTGCGGCTGCTGCTGGTGGAGGAGTCCACGTTCAAGCTGCGCCCCGAGCTGCGCCTGGCGCCGTTCGGCGTCCGCGTCGAGGGACCGGATGGGGCGGCGCTGCTCGACAGCGGCAGCGCCCATCTCGGCGCAATCGCGGGGTACGGCTGGGCGAGCTTCCCGCTCGACGAGGGCGTGCATGCCGACGCCCTCGGCGCCGCGGTCGACCTCGACGACATCGGGCTCCCGCTCTCCGGCGCGAGCGGCGGTGGTAATCCCGTCGCGGCGAGCCTGCTCGGATCCGACCGGGACGGCGGCGCGGCCACCGACGGTGACGAGCAGGGGCTGGCGCCCGGTCTGGGCCTGGTCGCGTTCCGCGCGCCGAGCGGCGACTTCTCGCTGCTGCGCGTCGCGGACGGCGCGCCGGTCGCGTTCGATCAGCACCCGCTGTGGTTCGGGATCCATCGGCACTTCGGTCCGCTGGCCATCGACCAGGTCGGCTTCGCCTACGCCGCGGGGCCGCCTCGCACGGTCGAGGTGCTGGTCGACGGCGGCGTCGCGATCGCCGGCCTCACCGTCCAGGTCGACGACCTGGGCGTCATCGCACCGCTCGACCGGCTCGCGACCCCGTCGGCGTGGGGTCTCGACCTGCGCGGGCTCGCCGTCGGGCTACAGGCCGGTCCGGTGTCCCTCGCCGGCGGCCTCGTCAAGCGCCAGGGGCCACCGATCGACTACGCCGGCATCGTGAACGTGGAGGTCGCCGGCAAGGGCTTCTCCGCCGTCGGTGCCTACGGGCGACCGTCCGACGCGGCCGGCGCGTACACGTCGCTGTTCGTCTTCGTCGCGCTGCCGTTCGTGATCGGCGGGCCGCCGTACCTGTTCGTGACGGGGCTCGGTGGCGGCGCGGGCTACAACCGCCGGCTGATCCCGCCCGCGGACGTCGCCGCAGTCGCCGGGTACCCGCTCGTGACCGCGATCGACGGCGGTCTCGTGAGCGACCCGATGAAGGCGCTCGACCAGCTCGGCTCCGCGATGCCACCGAAGCGGGGAAGCCTCTGGCTGGCGGCCGGCGTGCGCTTCACGTCGTTCGCGCTGGTCGAGACGACGGCCGTCGCCTACGTGTCGCTCGACCGCGGGGTCGAGGTCGGGGTGCTCGGCCTCAGCCGCGCGGCGATCCCCGACAAGACGAGGGCGCTCGCCGCCGTCGAGCTGGCGATCAAGGCGCGCTTCTCGGCGCAGGAGGGCGTTCTCTCGGTCCAGGCGCAGCTCACCGATCACTCGTGGCTGCTGAGCAAGGACTGCCAGCTGACCGGCGGGTTCGCCTTCTTCATCTGGTTCCCGCGGGGCCAGTTCGTGCTCACCCTCGGTGGCTATCACCCGGCGTTCGCCAAGCCGTCGGAGTTCCCCATCGTCCCGCGGCTCGGCTTCCACTGGGCGGTCAGCAGCAGCATCACGATCAAGGGCGAGAGCTACTTCGCGCTCACGAGCTCGTGCGTGATGGCCGGAGGCCGGCTCGAGGCGGGCTACAAGAGCGGCGGCATCGAGGCGTCGTTCGTCGTCTACGCCGACTTCCTCGTGTCCTGGGACCCGTTCCACTACGACATCAGCGCGGGCGTGACGGTGTCCGCCGGATTCCACAAGCGGATCTGCTTCTTCGCCTGCGTCACGATCGACGTGCATCTCTCGATCGGCGCGTCCGTGCACATCCTCGGGCCACCGCTGCACGGCGAGGCCAAGGTCGATCTCGAGATCTGCAGCGTCACGGTCAGCTTCGGCCCCCAGGCGGCGCCACCGCCGAGCTTCATCGGCTGGGACCAGTTCGTGGCGCGCTACGTCGTTGCCGGCGCGCAGGACGGCAGCGCCGTCTCCGCGCACGCCGGCACGGGGCTCCTCGCGCCGGAGTCCGGCACGGCGCCGGGGCATCCGGGAAGCTCTCCCGCCGAGCCGTGGCACTTCGTCGGCGACTTCTCCCTGCACACGGAGACTCGCATGCCGGCCACGGCCTACACGGTGACCGGCAAGTCCGGTCTGCCGCCGCTCAACGAGGTCCCGGCGACGCTCGACGTCGCGCCGATGAACGTGGCCGCCGTCACGGCCACGCACGTCGTCACCGTGACGACGGCCGCCGGCGCCGCCGTCGACCTCGGGGCGCTCACGGTCACGCCGTCCGTCGGCAAGGTGCCGGCCGCCCTGTGGCGCCTCGTCGACCATCCCGTCGCCGACGCGACGCTCCAGAACGCGCTGACCGGCATGACGATCGCGGGCGCCTCGCGGCCGGTCGCGGACAGCCAATGGGCCAACGGAGTCCCCCCGATCATCCGGATCGCCGACCCGGGCATGGTCGACGAGAGCACCCACGTGCCGCTCGGGCTCGCGACGCTCGGGCCGGTCGGCGCGGCGCTGCCCGAGGACGTGACCGCGGCGGGCGCGGCGGCGCTGGTCGAGGTCGCGGCGAGCATCCTCGGTCCCGCCGGCGAGACGGCCCGGGCGGCCGCGGGGATCGCCGGCAAGAGCGCCCCCGCGTTGAGCCTGCAGGCGTTGCGCAACCGGCGCTCCTCACCGCCGGTGATCGCGACCCTCGCGAGCGGCGTCGGCGAGCGACCCACCCCGCTGGGCCGGCGCCCGCGAGCGGCCGAAGCGGCGGCCCCCACCCCCGAGCCTCCCCCGTCTGCGCCGCTGCTGCGCGGGACGCTGCACGGGCCGATGCCCCCGGCCCCTGCGCGCGCGCCGGCGGCGGTGACGACGGCATCAGGCGCGGGCGGGCTGCCACGGAGCAGCCCACCGCCACCGCCCCGCCGCCGCCTGCGACGGGCGGCGCCGCCGCGCACACGCGCCGCGCACCGCGGGCGCGCCACGCGACCGACGGTCCCGCATGAGGGGGGCCTCGAGGTCGCCGCCGGCTCGATGCACCTGTGGGACCTTCCCGCCGGCGACGGCGCGTTCGTCCTCACCGGCAGCGCGGCGGCCCGCGCGACGTTCCTGGACCGCGCCGGCGCGCCGCTCACCGATATCGAGGCAGTGCCGGGCGACGGCCTGCGACTGGCCGTCCCGGCCGCGGCCAACCGGCTCGCCGTCAGCTGCCTCGGCGAGCCCCCGCCGGGCCTGAAGGTCGAGCCCGGGCCCGGCGCCGTCACCCTCGCGGCCGCCGCAGCCGGGCGCCCCGCCGCCGTCGGCTGGCAGGACGCGTCGCTGCTCGCCCGCGTGGCGCGGGCCGGGCTGCTGTGCCGCGGGGCGAGCCTGCGCCTCGGCGCGCCGATCGTGACGCGCGCCGGCATCCCCGCGCTCATTCCGGCGACGGTGGCCATGGCGGGCCAGGCGGCGTCGGAGACGGCCCTGCCTGCGGCCGTCGACGTCGTGCTCGTGATCCTCGACGCGCGCGGCGTCGCGGTGCCCTCCGCCGGGCCGCGCGTCCACGCCGCCGGCGGCACCCTCTCGGCGCCGCCGATCGTCGTGGCGGGCGGGCGGCGCCTGCACCTCTTCTACGCCGTCGAGGAGCGCGAGGAGGCACTGCTGCGCATCTCCGTCGCCGCCGATCAGTGGGTGACCGCGGGGGTCGTCGGGCTGCGCGGCCGCGCGGACGAGTGGGCGGCCGCGCTGACGGGCTCCCGTCCGCGCCAGCTGATCGCCGACGGGCCGCTGACCGCCTCCGGCAGCGTGACCGTGGTCCACGAGCCGACAGTGGAGGGCACATGACCGCTCCCGATGGTCCCGCTCCCGGCGAGATGCAGCTCTACGACGCCGTCCTGCCGCCCTTGACGAACGACACGTACAAGCTGTCGGTGTCCACGTCGGTCACCGGCGGGAACTTCCCGCTGGCGCCGCGCGACTCGTACTTCGCGATCGAGGGGCCGCGGTTCGCGCTCGCCGCCAGCGAGGTCTCGTCGGTCCATCCGCCGCGCAACGCCGTGGGGTTCTTCGAAGAGGTCCTGCCGCATGTCGTGCTCGGCCGCCGGACGCTGCCCTGGGAGCGCGACCTCGACCCCGCCGGCCTGATCCCGGCGCCGCCGCCTGACCCCGACGAGCCCGAGCCGCGTCCTCTGCAGGGCAGGCCGCCGTGGCTCGCGCTGCTCGTGTTCGCCGACGATCCCGAGGCGCCCGAGGCCAAGGTGCTGACCCAGGTCCCGCTCAGCAGCGTCATCACGGACGGCGCGGTGCGCGCTCGGCTGAACCCTGCCGGCGACCCGCCCGTCGACGCGGTCGAGGCGCCCGGCCCGCTGCTGCGCCGGCTGCTCCCGACCAAGGACGAGGCCACGCTGCTGTGCCACGCGCGGCGCGTGAACGTCGACGATCGCGAGCTCGCCGCCGGTGACAGCGACGGCTGGTTCGCCGTCGTGATGGCCAACCGCCTGCCCGCCCCGGGGCACCGGCACCGCGCCTGCCTGGTGTCGCTGGAGCAGCGCACCGACCTCGTGCCGTCCATCCCCTGGCGCACCGGCGACGCCGTCCCCGCGGCGCCCGCGACGGCGCGGCTGGTGCTGCTGCACAGCTGGACGTTCACGGCGGCGCCCGCGCGGCCGGGCGGCGGCTCGTTCCGCGAGCTCGCCGTCGGGCTGGACTCGGGGCTGATCGGCACGGGGACGCCGGGCATCGTCGACACCGGCCACGTGCCGGTCACGCTGCACGACCGGACTGGCAGCGAGCTCGACGCCTGGTACCGCGGGCCACTGTGCCCGCGCCCCGTCGCACGCGACGCGCTCGGCCCCTACCACAGCGCCGACCAGGCGCGCCGCGTCAGCCCGGAGACGGGTCTGGAGGACATCTCCTACTCGGGAGCGTTCGAGCTCGGCCGCCTGCTCGCCGCGGCCGACCCGCGCCTCGGACAGGAGCTCATGCGATGGCGGCGCGAGGCATACCGGCAGGCGGCGCGATCGAGCGTCGCGACGACGGTCTGGGGCAGCGTCCCGCAGATGGTGTCCGATGCCTCCGACGGCTTGCGACAGGGGATGGTCGCGCCGGTGGCGGTCACGGTGCTCGAGCGTGCCGGCGCGGGCGCGGGCACGTCGGCCGACGTCCAGGGGCTCGAAACCGCGAGCAGGGCACCGGGGATGGACCCGCAACGGCTCGCCAGCGCCTGGGGGATGACGACCGCGCAGGCGACCAGCCTGCTGCGCGGGACGAGCGAGCCGCCGACCCCCGAACCCACCCAGCCCGATGTCTTCGCCGCGCGCGAGCGCATGGCGGCGACCGAAGCCCGTCACAAGGGAGCCCCCGAGTGAGGGAACCATGGATCTCCGGCGAGGGGGCGCTGCGCGAGCGGATGTCCGACCCCGAGCAGACGGCGCCCGACGCGCCCGTCCCTGACCTGCCGCCATACGCGGTCGCGTTCCTCGCCCATCTGCGGCTGCTGATCGGCGTGCCGTTCGACTATCTGGTGCCCGACCCGCGCATGCTCCCGGACGAGTCGATCCGCTTCTTCCACCTCGACCGCTCCTGGACGGACCGGCTCGTCGACGGGGTGTTCGCCGTCGGCAAGATCGGCACGCGCGAGCAGGCACACCATCAGGCCGCGGCGACGGACATCGAGGCCCGGCTCGACGAGGCCGAGCCCGGCGTGCGCCCGCTGCAGCGCGGGCTGGGAACCCTCCAGGAGCCCGCGGCGACGGCCGAGGCGGACGCCGGCCAGCCGATCACCGGGCTCCTGCTGCGCTCGGCGCTCGTCAGCGGTTGGCCGCACATGGAGGTGTGCGCCTACGCAGAAGGAGTCAAGCTCACGCTGCTGCGCCTCGAGCGCCTCGCGCCGTCGGTGCTGATCGCCCTGTTCGCCGGCGTGGCCACCCGCATCTCGCTCGAGGAGCCCCACCACGGGATCCAGTTCGGCGCCTCGGGCACGACCGAACAGCTCAGCGTGCTGCGACGACGCCCGGACGGCAAGCAGAGCGGCCCGTCCGAGACGCTCGGAGGCTCCGTCGAGACCCAGACCCCGGAGTTCCCGCTCGGGCTCCGCGACGAGAGCCTGCGGGTGGTCGAGATCGCGGCGCTGAGGAAGCTGCTCTCCTACGAGGCCGACCTGCGCGATCCGCCGCGCAACGTCGACGACCCCGAGCAGATCAAGGGCATGCCGCTGCAGAACGGCAGCAGCGCGTTCGCGATCGAGCTTCTGCAGCTGCCCTGGCGCCAGGTCTACGACGACGACGCCGAGGATGCGTCCGGACCGCACCGGGTGGCGATCCAGGTGGGAGCGCTGGCCGATGCGCTCGACGTCGGCGCCCTCACCGCCGCGCTGCGAGGCGAGCGATGAGCGCCGTCGACCCCACCCTCGGGCGGATCCCTCGGGTCATGGTGCCGGTGCAGCTCGACGCGCTCGTCCTGCGCGAGCCGGCCGGTGGGTTCGCGGACTGCCGCATGCGCGAGCCGGATCCCGCCGGGCCGCTGCGGCAGGAGCTGCTTCCGCCGCCGTTCGCCGACCTGGAGGGCACGCGGCCGGCCGGGGTCTACCTGCATTGGGCGCTCCCGGACGCGCTCACCCACGAGCGGCCCGGCCCCGACGGCGCGCCCGGCACGATGCCGGCCATGCCCGACCGTTGGCTCGTGACACGGCTCTCGCTCGGCACGACGCCCGACCGCCGTGCGGTCACAGGTTGGGTGATCGAGGCGAGCGGGACGACGCCCACCGCGACCCCGCTCGCGCAGTGGACGGAGTCCGGGGTGCTCCCGACGGCGGGCCGCGAGCCGACGGCGCTCGGCCACGGCGACCTCGGCTGGGCGGCGTACTACGACAACGTCGTGGGCCGGCTCGGCTTCCACGATCCTCTCGACGACGGCGCGGTCGGGCCGCTGGCCTACCTCGTGTGCGGCTGGTACGCCGATCCGCGGCTCGATCCCCTCAGCGATCCGGCGATCGCGTCGCTCTCGGACTTCTATGCGCGCCTCGGAGAGCTCGCCTGGTCGCTGCCCCCGGGCGAGCTCGAGGTCGACGTCCTCGCCTCGCCCGCTCCGCTGACCGCGTCGAGCGTGGCCGCCGCCGCCACCGCCGGCGGCCGCGCGCCGCTGATCACCGACGGCTCCTGGTGGCCGACGGGCACGCTGTGCCACGGCGCCGTCGTCGCGATCGGCTGGCCCGACATCGGCTGGCCGGCCGTCGAGGACGGCCTCCTCGGAGCCTCGACCGGTGGCCCCCCGGGCCCGGACGAGACGAGGGTCGCGTTCGGGAGCACGCCGACCGACGCGCTCGGCGCCCTGATGGTCGGGTTCCTCGCCGCCGCACAGGGCATCACGGAGGACGCGGTGCTGCGCGAGGACCGCATGCTCGAGGCCTTCCAGCTGGGGTTGCTGGCCGAGATCGACCATCCGGACGGCCGGGCACGGCTCGACGCCGGGCTGCACGCGAGCGGCTTCCATGCGACGCCGGGCGGCCAGCGCGCCGACAGCGTCGCCGCGCCGGTGGCCCCGGCCGCGCCGGTGGCACCCGCCGGCGCCGCGGGCCGCGCGCCCGCGCGCCTGCACGCCGCGGGCTCGGGCGGCACGCTGGGCGCCGACCTCGCGCGCGTCGGATCCGGCGGCCTCGAGTCGCTGCTCGACGCGCCCGCCGCGAGCGGCGACGCTCCGAGCGACTCCGACACGGTCCAGCGGTCGCTCCCCCGCTGGTTCCGCGCGCGCGAGCCCGCCGTCGTCGTGCAGGGCTGCAAGCGCTCGCTCAAGCACGGCGGCGACGGCCGCTTCAGCCACGACGGCACGCTCGTCTGCCGGCTCGGCGGCTTCTTCGTCACGGCGCTCAGCGCGGCGGTGGGTGCGGCGGGCGAGCGCGCGACGGTCACCGCGGCCGATCTGCTCGAACGCCCATTCGACGGGCGCGGCACGCCGCCCGAGTGCGGTGAGCTGCTCTGGGAGACCGTCCTGCTCGACCCCGGCTCAGGACGCTCGGCGGCGCTGCACGTGCTGCCGGAGCCGGCCGAGGAGATCGTCCAGGCGTTCATGGTCGAGCAGACCGTGTGGTGGGCGCTGCGCGACCCGCTCGTCGATCCGACGGCGCTCCTGGCGCACTCGGGACTGGCGGGAACGCTGCCCTCCCCGCTCGCGATCACTCCGCCCGCCGCCGCGTGGGCTCCGCGTCATCTCGACTGGACCGTCGAGGTCTTCCCGTCGCCCCGTGGCGCCGCCGACTGGACGCTCGGCGAGATCGACATGGGACCAGACGAGTCCGCGATCCCCGACGCGACGCCGGGCACCGGCATCACGATCTCGGGCCGCTCGCTGCTGACCGGCGGCATCGCGGAGGCCGCGGCGTCGGCCGGACGTGCCGCGATCGACGTCGGAGCGCTCGCCGGCAGCGCGGGCGTCGTCCCAGGGGACAGCAACATCTTCGTGCCCGCCTTCGCGCGCGCGACGCTCGGCCGGCTGACCGCGGCGGCGGACGGCGGCGGCGCCAGCCCGGCGACGCAGACGATCGCGGAAGCGCTCGTCGCCGCCCTGCGCAACATGGACGTGCTCGCGGGGACGCTCGAGGGCGTGCACGCGACGCTGCGCGGCGAGCCGCCCGGCCAGGTGGTGGGAACCGACGATCCACCGGCGCCCGAGCCGGATCCGGGCGCCACCGGTGTCCTCGCGGGAACCCTGCGACCGGCCCGCATGCGGCTCGTCGACGCCTTCGGCCAGGTCGTCGACCTGCTCGGATCCGGCGCGGGCCACCCGGCCGACGCGGCGAGCGCCGCCAAAGCGCGCACGCTGACCGTGCCCGACCGGCCGGACCTGGTCGCCGCGCCGCCGCGCTTCACCGCCCCTGGCCGGGTGCTGCTGCGCTTCGTCGATGCCGATCCGAGCGCGCCGGCGGCGCCGCTCGAGGAGACCGGCGAGGCCGTGCGACCGGTGTGCGGCTACCTGCTCCCGGACCACTTGGATGGGACGCTCGAGTTCTTCGATGCCGATGGTGTCGCCGTTGGCCAGGTGGAGCCGTCGCCCGACGGCGACGGCCGGGCCGTATGGGCCGACGCGCCGGGAGCTCCGTCGCTCGCGGGCCGGCCGCCGAGCGGCGTGCTCGCGGACGCGCACCTCGGTGCGCTGGCCGACGCGCTCGTCCGCTGGGGCGTCGCGGACGCCGGCGGTGAGGACGAGGGCGCACTCTCCGCGCTGCTGCGGCTCGTGGACTCCACCCTGTGGACGGTCGACCCGTTCGCCCACGCCGGCGAGGAGCACATGTCGCTGCTCGTCGGCCACCCGATCGTCGTCCTGCGGGCCGCGCTGCGGCTGGACCTCGATGACCCGCTCCAGCCGCAGGACAGCCTCACGACGCCGGTCGCCGTGCGCCTCGGCGCCCTCGCGGCGTGGCAGGACGGGCTGCTGGGATTCATCGTCGACGGCGACCCGGGCACGGTGCACGCGGCGTCGCCCGCGGCGCTGGAACTGGCGCGCGAGGTCGGGCCCAGCCGTGGCTACCTCGGGCCGGTCGGCGCAGTGGCGCAGTTCCACAGCGGCTTCGCCGACGATCTGCAGCCCGGCACGACGCCGCGCTCGCCGATCACGCATCCGTTCGTGTCCCCCGACCCGATCGTCTCCGTGTGGCCGGGGCACGCCGTCGGCCTCACGCTGCTCGTCGTGCCGCAGGGCTTCGTCAACGCGACGAGCGGAGTCCTTCCCCGCAAGGAGGTCGGCATGCGACGACAGTGGATCGCCGACGCCCTGGC
Organism: uncultured Actinomycetes bacterium; assembly: GCA_963806015.1. Classification (GTDB taxonomy): domain Bacteria; phylum Actinomycetota; class Thermoleophilia; order Solirubrobacterales; family Solirubrobacteraceae; genus JAOPZW01. The sequence goes on from CAWDWM010000006.1 coordinate 815,531, forward strand.
GCGCATCGCGCCGAGCTTCCGGTTCGGGCCGGTGCTGGTCGATCCGCTGAGGATCCGCATGCCGGTGGCGACCGAGCTGGGTGGCAGCTGGACCTGGAACCACCGCCGCGACGTGACGGAGTGGATCGACGAGCCCGTGACGAACGTCGGCGACGACGCGCTGATCGGCGGCGGCGCGGCCGTGGCGCAGGAGGGCTGGCTCACGCTGCGACCGCACGCCCAGGAGGACAGCTCGTGACGGGCGTGCTCGACCGCGTGCTCGCGCTCGTCGCCGGGGCGGTGGCGCCCGCGATCACGGCGGAGGCCCGCAACGTGCTGCGCTTCCCGGCCGCCGCGCCGGCGACGATCCGGCAGGGCGCGCTGGCCCACGCGGAGGGCGGGCTGACGACGGACGCGTCGCTGCGTCCCCGCGTGTCCGTGCTGCTCGGGCCCGGCGCGACGTTCCAAGGGACCGCGGACGCACTGCTCGGGCTCTACACGGCGGCGGCGAGTGCCGGCGGGTCGGCCGCTCCGACGCGGGACGAGCTCGCGCGGGCGATTGTGGTCTACAACCAGCTTCACCTCCCCGCCGGGACGTGGGTCGAGCACCGCGTCGGACTGCGCCTGCCGCTGCCGGTCGAGATCGACGTCGACAGCGGTGCCTGGATCGTCAACGCCGACAGCATCCGCACCTGGGCAGGCTCGTTCGACGGCGCCTGGCTCGGGCGCCTCACGCGCGCGCCGGACGCACTCGAGGTCCCCGACCCTCTCATCGAGCTGCCGCAGGCGGCGGCGACCCTGCTGGCCGCCCATCCCGACGCGCCGTCGCTCGGGGCCGAGCTCGCCGCCCGCGTGCTCCGCAATCCGTTCGCCGACGTGTTCCTGGTCTTCGCGGCGCTGCGCCGGCTCGGCACGGGCGCGCCGGAGACGGCGCTCTCGCTGCTGGAGAACATGGTCGGCCACCAGGCGGCGCTGCTGGCCGCCACGAGCGCCGGCAGTGCGATGCTGCGCCGCCTCGACGTCGTGCTCGCGGGTGCGCCGGCCACCGTCGACCCGGCGCGGGTGGCTCACGCGCGCGCGCTGCTCGACGCGGCGCTCTTCGCCGGCGCACCCGGACAACGGGCCAGGGTGCCGTTCAGCGAGCTGCCCGAGACGCCGGCGCAGCTCGCGGGCCGCGGGCCGCTGGGCACGGCGGCCGCCGACCGCGATCCGCCCGGCGGCTATCACCGTCTCGTGCTCGGCCGCGACGTCGGCGTCGGGCAGATCGCGACGGAGACGATCCTCGGCGTCGACTACCGCGGGCCCGCCTACGCGGGGCGGCTGCCGCCGGCCCCCTTCGTGGCCGCCGACGTCGCGCTGCTGCCGACCGACGCGCAGAGCACCGCCCGGCTGGAGATCGTCGTCGGCATCGCCGCCAACGAGGGCAACCTCGACGCGATCCGCCAACGCGACCTCGGAGTGATCTCGAGCGGCATCCACCAGTGGTCGGCCCACGAGCCGGAGGAGCTGCCGTCGCTGCTCTTCCGCTTCAAGACCCTGGCCGCCGACGAGTGGGACCTCTTCTTCGCCGCGTACGGGCTCGACGTCGAGCCCGATCCGGATCCCGCCCACGCCGGGCAGCACGTGCTCCAGAGCGTCGCCGCGGACGGGACCCGCACGCCGATGGCACACGCCGCGATCCAGGCCTTCTTCGGCGGCACCGTCGGCGCCGACGCCACGGTGTCGTTCGGCAGCGACTGGGCCGCGCGCTTCCGACTGGCGGCGCTCGCCTCGGAGGCCTATCGGCGCTGCCAGATCCTCGAGGCCATCGGCCGCTTCGACCGCGTCGAGCGACAGGTCGGCAGCATCGAGGTCGCGGGAGCTTCCATCCCGGTCGCGCAGCTCATCTCCTCCAACCAGGGCGTCGCACTGGTGCTCGACGCGCACATCAACAAGCCCGGCCGGGTCGGGCCGAACCTCCGGACCGCCGCGCAGACCCCGGACCTGCCGGCCGCCGCCGACCCGCGAGACCGCAAGATCACCGCCGTGTACCACGACGTCCGCGATGTCTACGACCGCGTGCATCGCAACCAGGGCGTCGACGCACAGGGCTTCAATGTCGCGCACGGCTCGTTCACGGGGTGGTGAATCGGCGTGTCCCGCCGGCGGGACAGCGCGCGTCACGTTGACTGCGCTCGCCGCCAACCCCTACGGTCGGATCACGCCAAGCGGAGCACCGTCACATGTCCTCTGACACGCCGCAGGAGCCCAGCCCGCCAGATGAGCCACGCTCGATCCGGCTGACACTGGCCTACGACGAGGCGGGCGTCCGCGTGATCGACCGGACCCCGGTGACCAAGCCGGTCCCGCCAAGCGTCGAGGAGGTCCCGGCCTTCACCGCGGGCCGCGCCGGCGAGCCGCAGCTCCCCAGCCATGCCGTCGTCACCGAGCTGCGCGACGCCACCGACGAGACGACGTACCGCCAGGTCGTCGAGCACGCGATCCCGCTCGACGTCGAGGTGTTCGATCCTGCGGTCGAGCGGGGCGTCCGGCGGCACCCGCAGCCCCTTCCGTCAGGGGTGTTCACGGTGATCGTCCCCGACGACGAGCGCGCCGAGTCGGTCGTCCTGCTGGCGGGTCCCGGCAGCCGGGGCGCCGAGCACGGTCGGCAGGCGGGGCCGCCCGGCGGCCCCGTAGAGCTCACGCGATTCGCACTGCGCTGATGGGAGTGGCAGACGGCACCATTGTCGGAACGACGAAGGTCGTCGATCACGGCCCGAACGGCGACAAGTGGAACCTCGTCGTCCTCGGGGATGGCTTCCGCGCGGCCGACCAGGCCGACTACACCGCGGCCGTCACGGCACTGGTCAACACGCTGAAGGCCACGGCGCCGTTCGACGGCGTCTGGGACCGAGTCAACGTCCACCGCGTCGATGTGCACTCGACCGACGCCGGCGCCGACGACCCGGCCGCCTGCGCCGACGGATCGAGCCCCGCGGGCGGCACCGCCGTGACGGCGAAGACCTACTTCGACTCCTCGTTCTGCAACTCAGGCATCCGACGACTCCTCGTCCCCGACCAGGCGCTCGGCGTCACGACCGCCAACGCCCAGGTGCCCGCCTGGGACGCGATCCTCATGATCGTCAACTCGACCGAGTTCGGCGGCTCTGGCGGCACGCTGGCGACCTACTCGCTGGCGCCGGCGGCGATCGAGATCGCCATCCACGAGATGGGTCACGCCGCGTTCGGGCTCGCCGACGAGTACGAGTACTTCACCGGCTGCGCGAGCGGCGAGGCGGGCCACGACACCCATCCGAACACCGAGCCGACCGAGCCGAACATCACGGTCGAGACCGACCGCACGAAGCTCAAGTGGCGCCATCTCGTCGACGCCGCCACCGCGATCCCGACGACCCGGAACGCCGACTGCACGAAGTGCGATCCGCAGGCGAACCCGGTCGCCGCGGACACCGTCGGGCTCTTCGAGGGCGCGCACTACTTCCACTGCGGCGCGTTCCGTCCGTCATACGACTGCCGCATGCGGACCCTCGGGGTGCCGTACTGCAAGGTGTGCCAGGAGACGATCCGCAACAAGCTCCGCCACAGCTCCAAACCGTCCTGCTTCGTCGCGACGGCGGTCTATCCCGATACCGGCCATCCCGACGTGGTGGCGCTGCGCAGCTGGCGCGACCGACGCCTCGCGCCAAGCGCGCGCGGCCATCGCGCGATGGCTGCCGTGATGACGGTGTACGAGCGCGTCGGACCGCGCCTCGCCGGCCACGTGCGCGGGCGTCCGCGTATCGCCCGCGTGCTGCGGCTTGGCCTCTTCGCGCCGCTGGCGGGCCTGGTGCGCAGGCGCGCGCGGTGACGAGCTCGCCGACGACGCGTGGGAGTTATGCACGCTTTGCATCGGAGAGTCCCTCAGACCATTTCAAATCCCCCGCAGCGCTTGCAGCCCCATGGGTCGACGGCGAGCCTGCGCGCTCGACAACGGAGGTTCGATCCCGAGTGAAGCACGCCCGCCTCACCGACTTGCCGCTCGAACCACGGACCGTTGCAGGCGCGCCGTCGCGGCGCAGTCATGGCAGCCCGAGCGTCCTGAGCCGCGCCGGGTGCCCCGAAGAGCGCACCGTGAAGCCGTCGCGGACGGCCATCCGCTTCGATCCCCTGCTCCCGTTCGAGACGTGGAAGGCGATCGGCCCGAGGATCGCGACGTACTCCACCGCGAGCGCCTGGTGGCTGGGCGACTGGCTTGCGTTCGGCCGGATGAAGTACGGCCGGCGCTACAAGGAGGCGATCGCGGCGACTGGACTGGACTACCAGACATTGCGCAACTACGCGGTCGTCGCGCGGCGCTTCGCACCGTCCCGCCGGCGGGACAACCTGTCGTTTCAACATCACGCCGAAGTGTGTGCCCTGAGCGACGACGACCAGGAGCTGTGGCTGGACCTCGCGGCCATGCGCGGATGGTCGAAGCGCGAGCTGCGGCGTCGGATCCGTGCGGCCAGCGATGCAGCGCCCGCATCGAGCAGCGTGCTTCGGCTCACGGTCGATGCGGACCGCGATCACCTCTGGCGCCGAGCGGCCGAACGCTGCGACTCCTCGCTGCAGACGTGGATCGAGCGGACGCTGGACGCCGCGGCCGGGGCAACGCTCGACGTGCCGGTCCTCGCCACCGGCCGAGCCGAGAGCGACGCGCGCTCTGTTGGAGTGTGAAGGAGGCGGAGGTCCGCCATGACCGTCGATACGCAGTGGGCGCAGCGCAACCTTGGGATGGACCCGCGCGATGCGTCGCCGCCCGAGGCGAAGGCGGCCACCGCGACCGAGGACGGTGCCGCGATCCAGCGCGAGCTGATCGACTTCGACTCCGAGAGCCAGGACCTGCCGGCGTTCGCCAAGGCGGCCACCGCCGCGGTCTCGATCGGACTGTCGCACTTCGTCGACATCCCGTGGCCGGAGGGCTTGGCGCCGACTCCCGGACCCCGGCCAAAAGGAGCCGCGCTCCCAGCCGCGGACGTTCTGATCGTCACGTGGACCGTTGATGAAGGGCACGCGCTCAGCCGCGTCCTGACCCCAGCCTTCGACAGCCAGCCGCCGACGCCGGCCAACGCCGCCAAGCCCGGCATGGGCCATTGGAAGCCGTACACGAAGAACTACGCCGACATCGCCGCCGACATGCAGCCCGGGTGTCCGGCCCGCAACGCCAAGCGCCTGGGGACCTACTGGACGACCCGCATCGGGCCCCGCCGTGTGACGTTGTTCAAGTCCGACTCACACATGTCGCAGGACGGTCCAAAGCTCCCGAACGCAACGGTGTGGCAGCAGATCATCGAGGACTGCAGACCGGACTGGGTGATCACGACGGGCACCGGTGGCGGGATCGGCCCGGACTCCGAGGTCGGTGACGTCGTCGTCAGCCGCTTCGTGACGTTCGATTGCCAGCGCAACTTCGTCAAGCTCAACGCCAAGACCTATGCGTGCCACGACGACGCGCCGGACGCGCGCTTCGCGGAGGCCAGCTCGCTGTTTGGCGCCAACGCCCGGTTCCTGCCGTCCGACAACAAGCATGCGCCCCAGATCATCCATGCACCGTCCGCGCAGGCCGGGGTGCTGACCACCGACTTCTTCGGCTTTGACAACAGCGATGACACCTACCAGCTTGCAGGCAAGGGCGGCCTTTCGGAGATGGGTGACGCCGTCCTGGGCATGGTGTGCAAGAAGATGGGAGCGAACGCGCCGCGGTACGTCATGGTCCGCAACGTCTCAGATCCGCAGATCGACTCGAGCGGCCTGACGCTCGGACAGCAGACCAGGCTGGCGGGAGACATCTACAAGGCATACGGTCGCTGGAGCACGGTCTGCAGCGCCATCGTCTGCTGGGCCATCGTCGCGGGCCTTTGAACAGCGCCGTCAAGCCCGCCCCGGCTCAATCAAGTCTTGCGGGGTTGCGGTCGATGGGTTGGTGGACGGTTGTTGATCGAGCCGACGTCTGTGGTTGGGCGCTGACCCCTTTGTCCTTCGTCTGAGCCGGCCCCGCGCTGTCGTGGCCGGGCGGCAAGGGACGTGTTGCGGCCGTGTGCTGCGTGCCGCATCGACTTAGGAGACGCGATGTCTGACCGAGGTGCTGGGCCGTTGGGACTTCGGCAAGCTCGAGCGATCGCCGGCGGGTCGTGCCGGGCGTGGGTGCTCGGGGTGGTGGTTGGGGTGGTGTTCTTGGCCGGCGCGTCGGCGGCGTCGGCAGCGCCCGCGTTCACGCAGGTCGGCACCGCCAGCACCGGGGCCGGCAGCAACCCGCGCGCGGTGGATTTCAGTCCGGATGGGGGGCTGCTCGCGACCGTCAACCACGGCACCACCACGGTGTCGATGTTCTCGGTGAACGCCGCGGGCGGGCTGACCCAGGTCGGCACCGCCCCGACCGGCGCTGACCCGTGGTCGGTGGCGTTCAGTCCAGACGGGACACTGCTCGCGACCGCCAGCTTCACCGACAGCACGGTGTGGGTGTATTCGGTGGCCGCCGTGGGTGGGCTGACGCCGGTCGGCACCACCTTCACCGGGACCGACAGCAACCCGATCGCCTTGGCCTTCAGTCCGGACGGGCGAGTGCTCGCGACCGGCAACTACGGCGCCGACACGGTGTCGATGTTCTCGGTGTCCCCGGGCGGTGCGCTGACCCAGGTCGGTGCGCCGACGGACGCCCACTACGGCCCGCAGTCGGTGAAGTTCAGCCCGGGCGGGGGGCTGCTCGCGACCGCCAACGCCGCCACCGGCGATGTGTCGGTGTTCTCCGTGTCCGTCGGGGGTGCGCTGACCCCGGTCGCCACCACCCCGACCGGCAGTAACTCCACCTCGGTGGCGTTCAGTCCAGACGGGCGACTGCTGGCGACCGCCAACTACAACGTCGATACGTTGTCGATGTTCTCCGTTTCCCCCGGGGGCGCGCTGACCCCGGTCGCTACGACCCAGACCGCGCCCGGCAGCCACCCGGACTCGCTGGCGTTCAGTCCGGACGGGCGGCTGCTCGCGACCGCCAACGGCAACGACGACACGATGTCGATCTTCTCGGTGTCCGCCGGGGGTGCGCTGACCGAGGTCGGCACCCCGACCACGACCGACGACGGTCCGGTGCTGGTGGCGTTCAGTCGGGACGGGGGGCTGCTCGCGACCGCCAACTACAGCGCCAACACGGTGTCGGTGTTCGCCGGTGGCGTCCCGGCGGCAAAGATCACTGCTCCGGCCGACGGGCGGACCTACCCGCCAAATCAGGCGGTCGCGACCAGCTTCGCGTGCACCGACCCCCCGGGCGCACCCGGGATCAGCTCGTGCACGGACTCAAACGGCGCCGCGGGCCCTTCCGGGACGCTCGATACCTCGACCCTGGGAGCGCACGCCTACACCGTCACCGCGGCCAGCAACGACACCCTGACCACCAGCACCACGATCCACTACACCGTCACCGCCCAACCGACGACCACCAGCCCACCGACGGAAACGACGACCACCACTCCACCGACGCCGACCACACCGTCGACTCCGCCGGTCCAGGCACGGATCACGAGGATCTCGGCGACCGCCAGCACGATCGTGTGGTGCCACGGCGCCGGCTGCCGGTACCCCCTCACCCGTCTGCGGTTCTCGCTCAAGCGCGCCACCAGCGTCCGCCTCGTGCTGCGCACCCGCGCGCACGGCCATTACAGGCGGGTCGCGACCACCATCGTGCACGGCCACCGGGGCTTCAACCAGGACCGGATCGCCGGACGCTGGCACGAGGGCCTCAACCACGACCGGCTCGCCGGACGCTGGCACGGACACTTGTTCGGTGTCGGGCCGGTGCAGATCCTCGTCCAGATCCCGCAAGGTGATCACTGGACAACGAAAGCGACCATCCGGTTGACCGTGCGCCACATCCATCGGCAGGGGTGACACGGTATGACCGGAGGGCTCAGGACTGCGCGACGCTGACCTGCTTGAGGATCGTCGCCTTGTCGCCGTCGGCGTCCGTCACCGTCAGACGGACGTACTTGATGCCCACCCCCTGGAAGGTGAACGGCAGGATCCTGCCGCTGCCCAGCGGCCACTGGCCGCCGGCCGGGCCATCGTTGCCGTCGTCGACCCAGGCGTACGTGCACGGTGTGTCGGCGCACGTCGAGCTCGAAGCGTCGAACGTGACCGCCCGTCCGGTGACCGGCGCCGCCGGGCTGTAGACGAAGGCGGCGACGGGCTGACGATCGGTCGGCGGGGGCGTGCTCGCGCCCGTGACCGTCCACGCGTACGACGCGGGCGAGCCGTCGCTGTTGCCCGCCGGATCGGTGGCGCGCACGATGAACGTGTGCGAGCCCGTGCTCAGCCCGCTGTAGCTCCTCGGGCTCGTGCATGCCGCGTAGGGGCTGTAGTCGAGCCTGCACTGGAACGTCGAGCCCGACTGGGTGGCGGTGAACGAGAACGACGCGCTCGTCGATGCCGTCGACGAGCCGGGGCCGGAGGTGATCGTCGTGTCCGGAGGCGTCGTGTCGCCGCTCGGGGGAGACGTGGCGGCGGTACTCGTGCCCGGGCCGTATCGCTGGTCGGCGACGCGCCAGGTGACACCGCGCCCATTGGACTGGCGGTAGTCGTTGTTGGCCGCGTCGATGAACGTCGGCGAGCAGACCGAGGTCAGGCCGGTCGACGGGAAGCCGCTGCCGCCGCAGTACGTGTTGTTCGACGCGCTGTAGCCGACGCTCGTCAGCCCGCTGGCGTCGGAGTTGAGGTTGGCGAACACGTTGTCGGAGAACACGGTCGGGCCGCCCCAGCCGGAGCCCCGCAGGATGGAGTTGCCGCCGCCGCTGCCCGGCCACACGGTGTTGTGGCGGATGCTGACGTTCTTCACCGGGCCGTAGACCTGGAACGGCGAGAGCTGCCAGTTGGGGCACAGCGACGTCGGATCGCACGGCACGTTCTGGCGCACGACGAGGTTGTCCTCGAACACCAGGCCGTCGATGGCGGTCGGCTGGTCCTTGACGAAGAAGCCCTGGCCGCCGAAGTCGTGGATGTAGTTCTTGCGGAAGTACAGGTGGTCGCCGCCCCACACGGTCTGGAAGACGTCGTCGTGGTGGCCCCACTCGACGTTGCCGACGAACTCGTTGCCCTCGATCAGCAGGCCGTAGGGGTCGGCGTCGGGGCCGTCGTGGTAGATGTTGGCCTGGATCTGGTCCTCGTTGAAGCTGCCCTGGAAGCGGTTGCCGGTGATCGTCACGTCGTTGCAGTCGTTCGTCGTGCTGCCGGGGCAGACGTAGACGCCGTAGCTGCTGCGCGTCCCGACCAGCAGGTTGTGGCTGACGGTCACCCCGGTCGACCCGGGCTGGACGTTGACCGGGCCGCCCTGGACCTTGAACTGGGCGAGCGTGATGTAGCTGCCGCCGACCGTCGCGCTGGTGATCGTCGCCCTGCCGGCGTTCTGGGCCTGGACCGTCACGCCCGGCGCGGTCTTGGCAGCGCTGACGCTGAGACTCCCGTAGCTGCCATCGGTGAGGCACACGACGGAGCCCGACGCCGCCGAGCTGACCGCGGTCGACGCCGCGCTGGTGCTGGATACGGTCGTGGTGCACGTCGCGGAGTAGCCGGCGGCCGGCGTGAAGACGGCCATGAGGGCCAGCGCCAGGACCACACTCAGGCCCAGCAGCGCTGAGCGAGGTGTTCGTACCGGCGTCAGCGACGTGGCGGGTGTAGGGCCGCGCATCGATGCGCGTGCCGACAGCATTCTCGTGGCGCGGGCAGCGCCATCTCTTCCGAGGTACCGGATCATGGGGGAACTCCCTTGGGGGGGACTGTGTCTGTCCACTGCCCACGGGCATGGTTCGCGGCCGGACCGCGGATCGGTGCCACCAACGCACCGCGCAGAACCAGTACTCGGGAGCAACAGATCGGACGGGCCCACGCCCTAGGCCCCTTCTCCGACTGTCCGGTGCCCCGCTCGCCGCTCCCGCGGAGTCGCGATAAGCGATGCATGGCAGCATGCGGGCGCCGGGCGGCGAAGAAACTAGCACAGCACGCGAAGCCCGCCGTAGCGCGGACGCGCCAGGAGGTGCACCCCGCGGCGACGATCCGTGGTGCGCCAGCCGACGCTCCGGGAACCGGAAGAGCGTCGTTGTCCGGCGCTTTCGGCGCCCGAACGACACGGTCTTCACCTGAGGCGCCGCGCTTACACGAACGTTAAGTCGGTGGATGTAGCGTCGCGCCCCTGAGGGGTGCAGGGATATCGTTCCGGGCGTACGTCGCGCGTCGCGTCGCCGCCGTGGTCGTCGTCGTGCTGGTCACGCCCTCGCTGACCTACGTCCTCTTCGGCTCCCTGCGGGAGGACGTGCCGGTCACCGACAAGGCCGCGCAGTTGCCGGGCTACCTGTCGGACACGTTCCTGCACATGGACTTCGGCTACGCCCCGAGGTTCCACAAGCCGCGCGGTCAGGTCCTGCTCGACACGATGCCCGTCGACATCGCGCTGCTCATCGGCTCACTCGTCTGCGGCGTGGTCATCGGTCTCGCGGCCGGCCTCGTCGGCGGGGCGCACCGTCGCAGCGCCGCCGACCGGGCGCTCGCCGTGGGCAGTGCCATCGGGATGAGCATGCCCGTGTACTGGTTCAGCTCGATCGCGCTCGTGCTGTTTGCCCCGCAGTCGGGCTACGTGCTCCAGATCCCGTTCATGTCCTGGTACGGCGGCTACGTCCCCTTCGCCGTCAGTCCGGTGAACTGGCTGCAGTCGCTGTGGGTGCCGTGGCTCGTCCTGGCTGCGCCGCTGGCGGCGATGGTCTACCGGATGACCCGCGCCTCGCTGGCGGAGGCGCTCGACGAGGACTTCATCCGCACGGCGCGCGCCAAGGGCCTGCGCGAGCGGGTCGTCGTACACCGCCATGCGTTGCGCGCCGCGTTGACACCGGTCATCGGGCTGGTCTCCGTCAACGTCGCGCTGCTGGTCACGAACGTCATCGTCATCGAGCGCGCGTTCAATCTCCCCGGCTTCTTCCAGGTGGCCAGCATCGGCCAGGGCAATGGTCTGGACGACAAGGAGCGCCATATCTCGGCCGACGACGTCCAGGCGCTGATCGTCGAAGTGTCGCTGCTGATCGCGCTGACGATGTTCCTGGCCGACGTGCTGCGCGCCAAGCTCGACCCGCGGGAGCGGAGGTAATGGGCGCGGCGGGTTTCGAACCTGCGACCTCTCGCGTGTGAGGAATGAGGAGCGGGCGGATCCGGAGGCCGGAAGCCAGCCGTAGTGCCGATGGAGACATCGGCGGCGGCGAAACTCGACACCGGCTCCACTCACCTCTAGCTCAACGCCCGCGAACCTCCCCCGGCCGGCGGTCACAGCGCGCCGTCAGGCGGTCCGCCTCACGAGCGCCCGGCATACCAGACCTCCGAGCTCTCGAGCCAGACCGCGCGCCGGACCTCGTCGGGGAGCACGCGGCTCGAGTTGTTCGCCGGGTCCCGGGCGATGAAGTGGTAGCCGCGCTGGTCGATGATGCGGGCGCCGACGAGATGCAGGCCCTCGAGCTCCGTCACGCGCTGTCGCGCCGGGTCCTGCTCTCCCCCAGTCGTGAGAGGGACGCCCGTCCCGCCGATCAGGGCCCAGGTTCGTGGCGCGTCCGCGGGGGGCGACGTGCTCGCGGCGTAGACGTACTCGACGAACAGGAACGAGTGTCCGCATATCCCTCCGAACTGGCGGTCCTTCGGGCACGCGAACGTGGTCTCGGACGCCACTGTCGACCAGGTCTGGATCACGTCACCGGGCCGCAGCACCTCGTCCCAGAGCACCGGCCGGATGTTCTTGCTCGTCGGCTCGACGCCCGGAACCGCGGCCCTGGTACCGCCGGCGACCTCGACGATCGCGAGCGGGGCGCCCTCGCCCGGATCGGCCGTCTGCGTCGAGATCTGCCAGAGCAGGTACAGCCTGCGCCCCTCGTCGCGACCGAAGACGTGCTCGTTGGTGAGGACCCGCCGCAGCTGAGCCCAGAAGGGGTCGCCGGGGACGTAGGTCGGGCCCCCGTCGAGGAACCAGGCGCCGTCCGCGCCCAGTAGGCCGTCGAGGTCCTGCGCCAGGCTCGCCCGCGCCTGTGCGTACTCCGGCGAGTTGGGGTCCCGGGCTCGAAGCTGCTCGGTGGCGAGCAGCCGGCCGCCGAGGTTCCAGTAGTCGAGGTAGGCGCGCAGATACCGCAGGACGCTCGCCACCGAGCACGGACTGCCCGGGGCCGTCTCGCGCTCGGCCTCGGCGAGCAGCAGCGACGGCATCCCGGTCGGCACCTGGGCGGGCCCATGGAGCAGATCGAGCGCTTGGCGCAGCTCGTCGCCCTCGAGCTTCGCCGTCAGGTCGTGCTCCAGCGCATCGGGCCTCGCGCCTTGTGTGAACGAGGCGTAGGCGTCCTTCAGCTGGCCGATGCGGCCGAAGTCGCCCTGGTAGGGGACCAGCACCGCCATGACCGCGCTGGCGTCCGGACCCAAGAAGCCGGCGAGCGCGGCCGCGATCCGGCTCGCGTCCGCCATGGACATGGCCAAGCTCTCGCCCGGAGGGCGCTGATCGCTCGTCTTGCCGAGCAGCGCCAGCGCCAGCGCCAGATCGCTCGCCCCCAGCTTGTCGCGCAGGTCGGCCTGCAGCAGCGAGCCGAATTCGTCCACATAGGCGAGCTCGAGCGACTCGGTGCCGTGGCTCGCCATCCTCGCCTCCCGGAGGAGCTCGAAGATCCGCTTCGTGTCCGGCCTCGACCAGAACATCCCCCGCGCCATGATCGCCTCATGCAGGGCCTCTGCCTGGTTTGCCCAGTCCTGCAGGAGGTCCCGGCGCTCGGGGGCATCCTGCCGCTGTACAGCTGCGCTCGGCCCGCGCCGCAGCGCGGGCGCGCCGAGGTCGACGACCGAGCCCGCCGTGAGCTGATCGGCGGCCTGCGCAGCCGCGCGCTCGTGGCGGTCGCCCGGGTCGCTCACGCGCAGCCCGCCCGGTCCGAGCCGGCTGTCGACGGGGCCGGCCGCCTGCTGGAGGACGTGGACGACCTCATGGGCGAGCAGATGGCGCCCCGCTGCCGTGGCCGGGTGGGGAGCCGACCGGTGCAGGAAGACGTCCGTGCCGGTGGTGAAGGCGGTGGCACCTAAAGCGCAGGCGATCGCATCGGCTCGTGCGTCCCTGTGCAGGCGGACCGCGGCGAGGTCCGCACCCAATCCCTGCTCGAGCTCAGCCCGTGCGCGGCCGGGCAACGGCACACCGCCGCCGCGCGCGCCGTCGATCGCTCGCGCCAGGTTGCGCTGCGGAGCCTGCGCCGGCGCTCGCCGCCGAGCGACCGCGAAGAGCTCGTGGTCGGCGGCAGGCGCGGCGGCGGCCGGCGGCGGACGGCGCACGGGAGCAGCGCGCGCGGACTGCGTCGCGGCAGCCTTGGCCGGCTCCAGCGCGCGCTGCGTCATGTGGACCCGCCGTTGCGCTGCATGTGGTGATCAGCGCTGCTCGCTCTGACGGGCGTGGAAGTCGATGACGATCTCGACGTCGGGGTGCTCGGCCTGGAGCCGCTCGACCTCGAGCCAGATGGCGTTCGCCAGCGGAAGCTTGACCGGGCTCGTGAACTTGAAGCCGATCGGGGCATTGGCGTACTCGCGTGCCAGCGGAGGGCGCGTGCGGGCCTCCAAGTAGGCATCGACCTTGCCTCGGATCTCGGCTGCCACCCACGTTGCGATGTCGATGGCCCTGGGATTGTCCGGATCGGGCAGAGCGCGCACGCTGTAGACGTCCTTGATCTCCCACAGGATGTCGTCGCGGATCTCATCGATGTCTGTGATCTGCGTGCCGTCGGCTCGGAAGACCGGGACGCCGAATCTTCCCTCCAGGCTCTTCGTCCCGGCTGCCTCGATCGGCACGACGGGTTGAGCGCCGGGCGCCAGAGCGGGAGCGCCGTGCTCGGGCTCTCGCACCGGCGCCATCCCGCCCTTGGCGGGGGCCCTCGCCGGCGCCGGAGTGGCCGGTTCGCCCACCGGCGAGCCCGCGGGGGCGCCGCCCGGTGCCTTCAGCGGCGGCGGCCGGCGAACCGGCGCCATGCTGCCCTTGACGGGCTCCACGGACAGCGCCTCGTAGGGCGCCGGGCGGGTGATGAGATAGACGGCGGCTCCCGCGGCCACGCCAACGCCGACGACGACGATGACCCCGAGGACGATCCACCCCACCGGGTTGCTCACGAGGAGCGCGCCGCCAACGGCGCCGGTGGTCGTCACGGCCGCTGCCGCCTCTGGCGCGACGGCGAGGGTGCCGGTGACGAGCGCGGCTTCCGCACCGATCAACGTGCCCTCGGCCACCGTGAGGCCGCCAACGGTGACGGTTCCCGCGGTGACCGCGGGGCCGGTCACCAGCGTCGCCTCGGTGGCCACGGTCGCCGTGGCCGTCGCCACGGTGCCCGGGCCCAGCGCCGTGCCCGCTACGGCGACGTTGCCCTCGGCGATCACGGCGGCGATCTGCGAAGGCAGGAGCGCCGTCCATTCGAGGAGGACCGGGCGGGCGGCCGCCAGCGCCACGGGCGCGACGCTGCCGGCCGTCGTGACCATCTCCGGCGTCTGGCGCTGCACCACGGAGCCGGAGCGGTCGGGCGAGGGCGCGGCTGCCGGCACTCGCGCATCGACGCCCCGGCCCTGAGCGATCTGCCCAGCGGCGGCGGCCGCGGCACGCTCGTGGCGATCCTCCGGGTGGCTCACCCGCAGGCCGTCGGGACCCTGCGTGCCATCGACGGGTCCCGCGCGCTGCTGGAGCACGTGGAAGACCTCGTGGGTGAGCAGGCGGCGTCCTGCGGAAGTAGACGATTCCGGGGCGCTGCGATGCAGGAAGACATCCGGGCCGGAGGTCAACGCGGTGGCGCCGAACGCCTCGGCGAGCGCGTCCGCCCGCGACCCCCGATGGAGGCGCACCGCCGCCAGGTCCGCACCCAAGCCGTGCTCGAGCTCGGAACGGGCGGGCCGGGGCAACGGCACACCGCCGCTGCGGGCGGCGTCGAGCTCCTTGGCCCGGTCGCGCTGTGCCACGGGCGCGGCTGCTCCGGGGGCCTTGTCCGCTTTCAGCGCGAGCTCGGTCACGGCGAGTTGCGCTCCAGCTGCACCCCGGCCGGGGCGTCGACCGTGGTCGTCGCGCCGAGGGCCAGCGTCTCCGCGACCAGCCACATGCGCGGCTGCGGGACCGGGCCGACCGCCACCACGCGCACGCCGACGCGGAACCCGCGCAGGCTCGACTGTCTCACGGTGAGGAACGGGCCGAGCTCGCCGTGGATCCTGATGGCCTCGACCGGCGTCGTGAACGGCAGGGCGATCGCGCCGGCTCGCACGAGCGTCGCGACGGTGTCGAGGACGTGGATGCTGCGGGCGTTGCCGACGAACACCGCGTGGCGGTCGCGGTCGTATCTCGACGGCACGAGCGCGTGCACGACGTTGCGGGCGATCATCACGGTGTCGGCCGCCTCGCGGGCCGATGGGTCGCCGTCCGAGACCCCGACGTGGATGCCCTGCACGACGTCCTCGAGGAGGTTGTCGACGATCTCGACGGTGCCGGCCCGCGCGCCGCCGACCACGATGCCCTGGCCGACGACGCGCAGGTCCTGCTGCAGCCGGCCGATCACCGCCTGCGCGGACTTGGGCAGCCGAGCGCGCGCCGGCCCGTCGGCGGCGCGGCGGGCCGCCGCCTGCAGCGCCTTCATCGCGCCGCGGCGCTGCACCTGACTCGCCGTGAGCTGCTCGGCGAGCGCGACGATCAGCTTCTCGGCCTCCGAGCCGCCGAGGACGTGCAGCGGCTCGGCCCCGGGGACCTTCACCGCCCTGGTCCCCTCCTCGGCCTCGGGGCGCACGGCAGCCTCGATGAGCGTCCACAGGCCACGCGCCAGCGGCTCCCCTCCGGCGCGGACGCCCGCGCCCTCGGGGTCGCCCGTGATGCGGATCTCGTTTCCCGCGACGACCGCGTGACCTACGTCCACGAGCAGGATCCCGGTCTCCCACGGCCCGACCCTCAGCCGGTTGCGCTCGATCCGGATCGCGTCGGGGTCGCGGCCGCCGCCGGAGCGGACCGTGACGCACGTCTGCGACCGCCCGGCCGCCGACTCCGGACACGACAGCGAGCACTCCGAGAGCGTCACCTCGCTCGAGGCGACCACCGTCAGCGCGCCGTTGAGCTGGGGGTCGCCCTTGCTCGGGCTGCCGCCCTCGATCCGGACGTGGCGGATCTCGACCTGGCTGCAGTTCTGCACGATCAGCGCGGCCTCGCTCTGCGTGGCGCGCAGGACGGTGGCGGGGCCCGCGCCCGAGACCACCACGCGCAGACGCCCGGACAGCGTGACCGGCGAGGCCAGCGCGTAGAGCCCCGCCGCCAGGCACAGCTCCCCGCCCTCGACGGGGAGCGAGTCGACCGCCGCCTGCAGGTCGTCGCCCGGGGCGGCGGAGACCGTGCACGAGCCGCAGTGCGGCTTGATCGCGGTCAGCGGGACGAAGGTCGGCCGGCAGTCGTGCAGCACCGCGCGCGCGTCGAGATCGACCAGCGCCAATGGCGCGAAGGCATGCCGCACGCCGTCGGGCGGCGCATCGGTCAGCACCTCGATGCCGACCCCCTCCTCCTCGCGGACGCGGGCGCCCCAGGCGTCCCCGACCACGAAGGCGCCCGGGCCGGCCTTGAAGCGGACGCCCAGATCGTTCCCGCGCAGGGTGGCCGAGACGGCGCTCGCCGTACCCACCGTCTCGCCGTCCCAGCGCCGGACCACGAGCCCGTCCGCGCCGGCCGGCGCGGTCACCGGTCGATCGAGCGTGAGCATGTCGCCGCCCGCCGCCGTCTCGGGTGACTGCGCGATCGTGTAGAGCGCGCCGTGGGCGACGCGGTCCTCGCGCCGCGCCAGCCAGGAGACCTCGACGCGCTCTCCGGCCGCGAACTTGACGGACGCAGAGGGACTCAGCGTGACCTGGTCGCCGGCGACCTCGGTGACGGCGACCGTGGCGGCGCCGTTCTCGAACGACCAGGCGAAGCGCGCGTCGCCGGGGCCGCCCGGGTCGATGACCTCGACGCGGAACAACCCGTCGGGCAGCTGGCCGAGCGGGTCGCCGGGCGGCGCGCAGGGATCGGCGGGCGCCGCGGGCGCGACGCGCTCGATCGAGAGCGTGCCGGTCGAGCCCGCCGCGAGGGCCAAGCCGTCGAGCGCCTCCGCGCAGGTGTCGGCGCTCGTCGAAGCACAGCGGACGCGATAGCCGACTCGCGTCCGCGCCGCGCTGTCGACCGGCGCCAGCGCCGGGTCGACCAGAGCGTCGGGCGCCTCGGCCGGCTGGACGTGCTGCTCGAAGACGTCGAGGTAGACGAGCGCCGTGCCGGTCGCCGGAAGGGGCTCGATCTGGTCCTGGTCGGAGTATCCGAAGTCCGCCGGCGCATACGCCATGAGGCCGTCGACCCACATCCGCCCGCCACGGACGTCGACCTCGAGCGTGCCGCTCGCCGTCACGCCGACCGCGAACGCCGGTGACCCGGCGACCACGCCGGCGGCCCCGATCACGTCCGCGGCCGCGCCGCGAGCCGTGCGGGCGCCGGCATCGAGGTTGAGGTTCCACTCGTGGTCGAGCAGAACGCGCCCCTGCTGCATGCGCGCACCAGTCCAGCGATCGGCGGGCCGGAGCGGGACCTTGGTGTAGTCGCCGGTCATCATTCCTCCCAGGTCGCCAGCGCCAGGCCGGGACGCAGGCCGAGCGGGACGAACTCGTGGATCCGCCGCCGCAGGACGGCGACGCGGGCGGCCCGGCGCGCGTGGTGGTACGCGCCCACCTCGCCCCCGTCGCTCGCAGCCGAGTGCAGCGGGTGTGGTGGCTCGAGCGCGAGCGTGTAGTAGCCGCCGGCCTCGAAGCCGATCGAGTCGAAGGTCGGGGTGGGAAACGGCCCGCAGCGGTAGCTCACGGGATGCCGGGCCGACGCGCTGAGGTCGGGGCCGAGGTAGGAGTGCCGGACGCAGCCCTCTTGGGTCTGGAGCACCTCGACGCCGTCCAGGAACAGGCAGTCGACGGCGTCGAGGGCCTCGAGCCGGACGGGGCCGGCGAAGGTCACGCCGTTCGCCTCCAACGCGGGCGGGAACGTGCTGGTGGCGCCGATCGCATCCTTGGGCGGGCCGGCCGGGCTCTCGTCGCAGACGCGCAGCGGCGCGCCGCGACCGTCGACGATGCAGTCCTCGAGCACCAGCGGCGCGGCGCCGAGGTCGACCCGGATGGCGGCGAGGATCGACCGCTCGGCCCGCAGGCGCAGGCCCCATGCGCCGCCCGCGACCCGCACCTCGCGGCCCGTGGCGGGATTCATGGTGACGTGGCGCAGATGCACGCACTCGAGGTCCGCGCCCAGCCTCAGATGCCCGTCCAGGAAGACCCCCTCGATCGTCACGCAGGCTCCGGTGAGGCCGAGGCTCAGGGTGCCGGCGATGGTCGGCGTCGCGAGCCGCTGCGCCACGATGCGCCAGCGCGGGACGTCCGGGGCGAACGACTGCGCCGGCGGGGCGTTGAGGCGATCGGAGGTCTCGAGACGGATCTCGACGTCCGGGTGCTCGGGGTCGGAGTCGTCGGGACTCAGGCCGGCGCTGAGCGCCCTGGCCTTCGTGAAGGCGGCGGCCAGCGTGCTGACGACGTTCCCCGTCGCCGGCAGCGCCGGGTTGACGACCACCACCACGCGCGCCGAGGGGTCGACGTCCGCGTCGCCCGCGAGCGCCCCCAGATCCCCGGGCACGGGACGGTGCCATGTCGCGCGAACCGTGCCGGCGAGCTCGGAGCCGAGCTCCGCGCATCCCCGCGCGATGTCGACGACCGCCTCGTCCGCCGCCGGCGGGGCCGGCGCCGGGGCTCCCGGCGGCAGCGCGCCGAAGCGCAGCTTGTCCCACGGCACCGGCGCACCGTCGACCGAGAGCGCCAGCAGCGTCGGCGACGTCCCCTCCGCGCCGGCGGCCAGCGGGTGCTCGGCCGCGAGCTCCCAGTTGACGCCATAGACGATCTGATCCGGCCCGGAGAGAGCCTCCACCACGCGGTAGGTCGCACGGACCGGAGCATCCAGCTCGTCGCCGGTGCGCGACGTCCCGGCGGCGCCGACATCGCTCGAGACGCGCAGCGGGCGTGGCCGCAGATAGAGCGGGGCTTCCGCGCCGAGCGGGTGCAGCGCGACGCGACCCGCCTCCGGCCGCGGCGCCGCCTCGGCGCTGAGGTAGGTGCGCACCTCCCACGGCCACACGACGGCGGTCGCGGCGCGCGGCGACCACGGACCGGACGGTGTCACGCTGCGGCGCATGCGCTCGAACGGCGTGCCGACGCGAAAGCGCGAGCCGTCTCTGAGATCGACGGACGCCGGCCGCAGCGGCGGAGGGTGGCGCAACCGCTGGGCCCACAGCGTGATCTGCCAGCCCTCCAGGGCGCGCACCGTCCAGCCGGTGAGCACCTCGGCGAAGTCCTCGAGCGCCGCCGGCGTTCCCTTGCGCCGCCGCAGCGCAATCGCGTAGGCGACCTCGGTGCGCCCGGCGTCCAGGGGCAGACCGAGCAGTGCGCCGATGTGGGGAACCGCCCAGTCGGCGCAGCTCTCGATGAAGAAGTCCTCCCAGACCGCGTCGATGTCCTGCTCGAGCACCCGGCGCTGCTCGTCGACGCCGGCGAGCAGCAGGTCCAGCAGGCGTGGCGCTTCGGGCTCGCCGTCCGGGCGTCTCGCGCAGGGCGGGAGGCAGCCACGCGGCGACGGGTGGCGCGCTCACGCGGCTGCCCCTTCCACGATCGGGTCGGGGTCGAGGACGATCAGCTCGAAGCGCGCCGCCGGCCGGCGCTCGACGTCGGCCCCGGAGCCCGGCACGACCAGGCTCGTGACCCCCACGACGCCGTCGACTCGATGCAGGACGGCGAACACGTCGGAGCGATCGAGCGGCTGCCCGAGCGCGCGCTGGAGCGCAGCGAGCGGACCGTCGGGATCGACGAGCGCCGCCCGCGTGGCGGCCACCACCTCCGCCACGTCACGGCGGGAGTCGACCGCGAGCACGACGTCGATCAGGACGGCTGGGTCCGTCAGCACCGCCGCGCACACGCAGAGGGGCACGGTGGCGTCGCGCCGCGCGTCCAGGAAGCTCGCCAGCGCGCCGATCTCGTTCGCGTCGGGGGCGCGCGGCCCGGCCGGGCCGGCCCGCAGGAACGCCAGGTGCAGCCCGGAGCCGCCGCACGCGCAGCCGGGCGGGCCCGAGCCCGTCCATGCGGCGGCATGGGTCACGCCGGGATATCCTCGGCTGAGGTCGACCAGATCCTCGATCGAGACCGCCCGCCCGAAGGCCCGGGCACGGCCCGGCACGAGCTCGCGCAGATCGCGCTCGTCGTCCTGGTCGGCCCCGCCGCTCGTCGGGCCCGCGCCCTCGACCTTCTTCACGCCGCGGACGCTCCCGAGCAGGCTGCTGATCGCACTCGACTCGACCTCTCCCGCCGTGCCGCCGCCCACCCGGTAGGTGCTGGTGACCGAGCGCCGGCCGGTCGGCAGCCGCGCGCCCTGCTCGCCGTCGCCGAACTCGACGGTCTGGCCGCCGTCGGCGTCGAGCCTGACGACGAAGACCTCGGCCGCTCCTGCGCCGTAGAGGCTCGGAGCCTCCGCCCAGCTCAGGCCGTCGACCGAGACCGCCAGCGTCGGCACGAGGCTGCCCGCCGCGTCGACGTCGTAGGCGATCGGCGCGTCCGGGATGACGAAGCGCTGGCCGGCCTGCGTCGCGTCACCGCTGCCGAGCACGGCGTGCGCCGTGGTGCCGTGGCGGACCAGGGCGAGGTTCGCGCTGGCCTGCGCCTGCACGAGGTCGCCCCGCGGAGGGCCGTCGACGAGGTCGACGATGAGGCCGACCGCCGTGGTGAGGCCGGCGCCGTCGTCCACGGTCTCCTGGACCGCGGCGTCGCGGCACGCGAGCACCTCCCACGTGGGCGTGCCGCCCACGGTCGTCCTCACCGCTACACGCTCGGGGGACGCCTGCGGCGCGGGGAAGAGCCGGAGCTGGCTCGCCGTCGCGCCGGTGGCCACCTCGGGGAACTCGTAGTGGCGCGCGAGCACCCGCCGGTCGACGACGTACGCCGTGAGCGGCCCTTCCGCGAGGGACAGGGTCGCGATCGCCTCCGTGGTGTCGAACTCGAGCCGCGAGGCCCTCGTCGGGGTTCCGGGCGTGACCTCCCAGCTGATCGGCGTGTGTGCCGCGACGGGCAGGACGTCGCAGCGACTGGACGCCCAGTCGACGATGGCGACCGTCTGGTCGCGCGACAGCGTCTCCAGGGTCGCGTCGAGGATCAGCGTTCCGGCGGCGGCGTCCACGGCCCCGACCGGGAGGGAATACAGGTCGCTCGTGACGTGGACGTTCTCGGCGGCGCCGCCTTGGACCCGAAGCAGCTCGCTGAGCCGCCGCGCCTGGCCGGCGGTCTCCTGCACGCGATAGGCGGCGTAGACCGCGACGTCCGACGAGAGGATCCCGTCGAGGTCGCGGTCGAACTCGACCAGGGCGGTTCCCAGCTCGTCCTCGCGGCCCACCACCGTCGCGATCGCCAGCGCCGTGGCGGGCGCGCCGCGCAGCGACACGCAGGTGATCCACTCCAGCAGCGCAAGCCAGTCGCCGAGGTCCCAGGAATCGTCCGCGACGGGCGGGTCTCCGCACGGATCGCCCACCAGGTTCTCCTGTACGAAGAGGACGTGGTCGCCGGTGCGGAAGCCTGGATCGCCCAGGAACCGCACGCGGCGCCCGTCCGGCTTCACCGAGACCGGCACCCGCGTCGCGGTCAGCTGGTTCCAATCCGAGCGCAGCTGCGTGTCCTGCGCGACCTCGAAGGTCTGCGCGGCGCGCTGCGGCGTCCCGGGCGCCTGGACCCGGGTCCCGGCCGCGATCAGCGGGTCGGCAGCCTTGTCGACCACGACGCGGACCCAGCCCTGGGCCGCGACCGGGGGCCGCGGCCGGTAGCCCACGAGACCGGCGATCCGCCGCAGGTCGGTCCAGTCCGACGCGGTCGACAGATAGGCCTCGGCCGCCGTCAGCTCGGAGTACGCGGCGACGATCTCGGCGACGTAGGCCCACAGGCCCACCAGCGTGGAGGCCTGCGGATCGCCCTCGACGTCCCAGTCGCGGCCGAGGACGTCTCCCCCCGCGGGCTCGCTCTCCACGTGGGCGATCAGGTCGCGGACGAAGGCGTGGTACTCGCCCACGCGCCGGCGCAGCGGAATCTGGCCGGGCACGGGGGCGACGAGGCCCAGGGCGGGCGGTGCGGCACCGCAGGGGATGACCGGCGCGCAGCTCATGCCCCGTGCACCCGAACGTCGAGCCGACCGCGAGCGGGGCGGGCAGGGTCGTCGTCGAGGACGGCCACCTCGTCGGGCCCGAAGGTGATGACCTCGTGCACGGTCAGCGCGGGCTCGCTGAGACGCCGTGCCTCCTGCACTGCCACGGCGTCGACACGCGGCAGGGCGGCGACGGCCGCCACCACGGTGGACAGGTAGACGGCCGACCCGAGCGTGAGGCGGCTCGGGTGGAAGAGCCCCGGGCGATCGTCGGGCCCGGGTCGCAGCACACCCAGGATCTCGGCGCGAAGCTCCCCGGGATCGGCGCCCGGGCGCGCGCACACCTCGAGCGCGATGAAGAGCCCCACCGGGGTACCCGAGACCACCGCCACCTCGGTGCCGAGCATGCGCAGGTCGTCGAGCTGCGCCTGGAGCTCGGCGCGGGCCGCGTCGTCGCCGTCGGGGCCGCCGACCGCGAGATCGACGACCGTGGCGATCACCGGCCACGAGCCCGACCACGAGCGCTGCGCCATCGCGCGCTCGACCAGAGGGTTGCGTGCGGCCGCCTCGGCGTGGTCGGCCGGGAGCACGGCGCGTCGCGGCTCGGCGGCGAAGGCCTCCGGGGCGTCGCGGCGGACGCTGTCCAGCGGCGTGGGGTCCTCGCCGCCCGCGGCCGGCATCGGATTGCGCACCGCCACGCCGGCGACCACCTGCCAGCTGGGGATCTCGCCCGCGCCGCTCGCGTTCTCCTCGAGCATCGCCAACGCGTTCGCGGGGACGTTGCCGCGCGTGCCGCCCCCGACCTCGTACGCGGCCGACACCTGGCTGCCCAGCGGCGGCGCCTGGCCGACCGAGCCCGTCTTGAAGCGCAGGATCGGCGGCTCGTGCTCCTCGAGGTCGACGACCGCCGAGAGCTCGGCGCCGGTCGCGTCGAGCAGGCTGCGCAGCACGGTCGCCGCCACGGTCAGGCCGGACGGCAGCAGCACCGAGACGTCGAGGCGATGGGGACCGGGCTCGGGACGGTCGGGCAGGCGAGCGGGCGCCATCGACAGACCGGGCCCGCCCGACGCGCCGGCCCGCGGCCGGGCTCCCGGCCGCGACCAGCGAGAACTCCACCGGCGGCGCCGTCGCGCCATCCGCCCAGTCCGCGAGCCGCGGCGCCAGCGTCGCGCCGGGCGGGCCGTCGACCAGCCTGCCGTGGTGAGCGTGGACCAGGTTCGCGCGGGCGACGGTCACCTCGGCGCCTCCGGCGCTCGTGTCGACCCCGACCGGATAGGGCCGCACGAGCGCGTCCTCCGGGCGCCAGTGCACGCGGTACAGCGCGAGCCCGGCGCCGAGGAGCGGATCGCTGAAGGGCTCGACGAGCGTCAGCTCCACCACCTGGGCGGCCCGGCTCGGCAGCGGGTCGCGGAAGCGCGCGACGCCGTCGGCGTCGGTCGGCCAGAGCTGGAGGCGCTGCGCCCAGCTGCGGTGGCGCGCCTCGTCGTCGGGATCGACGACCTCGAACACGAGCAGCCCGCCGGGCACCAGCCACGCGTCGCCGAGCGGATCGGCGGCCTGCGGGCGCACGAGGACGCACTCGGTCGCACCGGCCGGCAGGCAGCACGCCGCCTCGCCCCAGTCGTAGATCGGGATCTCCCCCACCCGCGCATCGGCCGTGAGCCCCGCCTCCAGCGCGAAGGCGAGATCGGAGCCGGGCGCGTCGACCGCGACGCTTCCGGCCTCGACGCCAACGGGCGGCGCCTCGGGGCTCACGACCACGTGGACCGCCGCCTGCGCCGCGAGGCCGTCGCTCACCGCGAAGTCGACGAGCCGCGCGTGCCGGCGGACCGACGTGCGCTCGCGCGCCGTCTCCAGATACGCCTCGGTCGCGACCCGGTCGAGCCGGTAGCCGAGGACGTCGCCGATGTGGGCGAAGAGCTCGATCAGCGTGATCGTCGGGTCCGCGATCGAGACGTCGGCCGCGGGATCGCCCTGCAGGAGGTGCTCCACGAGTGCCCGGCGCAGCGCGCGCCAGTCGCGGGCCAGGTAGTCGCCCACGGGTGACGGTGCCGGGAGCGCGGGCGGCTCCTCGACGCCGAAGCAACTGCCCAGGTCGTCGCATCGGGCCGCAGGCGGACCGCCAGCCACATGCGCAGCGGGTCGAACGGCACGGCGGCGGGCGGCTCGACGAGCAGGCGGTAGCGCCCGGATCGGGGAGCCCGGCGAGCTCGAGTTCGAGGTGCGGCGCCGGGTTGGGCGCCAGCGCGGCAGCGGTCACCGCGACGTGCGCGCCGCCGGGGGCGGGCTCGAGGGTCCAGAGCGCCGGGTCGGCCAGCTCCGCGGGCGGCGGCTGGTAGAGCCACACGTCCACGACGCGCGTCGAGCCGGCGAGGCGCGCCTGGGCACCGCGCAGGCCCTGGACCCCCGAAGCGGGGTCGAACAGGCGCTCGGGCCGCGCCGCGGGCGGGCAGACGGGCGCCAGCAGCTCGGCGTCAGCGGTCAAGCGCCACCTCCACGCGCGTGCGTGACTCCGATCCCAGCAGCCGGTAGGTCACCTCGGCGAACAGCGTCGACTCGCCGGAGCGCTCGACCGTGACCGCGACGACCTCGATCCGATCGCCGAGGGCACGGTCGAGCGAGCCCCGAGCGCGCACCTCGACGATGCTCGTCAGGGCCGCGTCGAGGGGCTCGAAGAGGGTGGTCGCCCCCAGCCCGGCGCCGAAGTCGGGCCGGTGCAGGCGCTCGCTCGGGCCGGTGAGCAGGACGAGGCGCACCAGATCGGCGACGTGGCGCTCGAGCTCGGCCTCCTCGAGCCTGCGCGCGCCGGTCAGCCGGTACGGATGCCGCGCCGCCCTCATTGGGCCTGCACCCGCGTCTGGAAGCCGCTGACGAGCGCCGTGCCCTGGGGGGCGCTGGCCGCGTTCATGCACATCGCGACGGAGGTCGACAGCAGGACCGGCGAGGACTCGACCGTGACGCGGACGGCCGGCATCACCCATTGGACGCTGAGGCACGGGGAGGGAGCGCCCGACACGTTGAACGGACAGGCGGCGATCACCGCCGTGTCGTCGACGAGGAGCGGAGGCTTGCCGGCGAGCGCCACGCGCGTGGCCCGCGGCGCGACGGTGACCCGGCCGCCGTGCGGGCAGGTGATCGTTGCGCCGGCGTCGAGAATGTAGCCGGGCATCAGCGGACCTCCAGCGCCCCGTCGTTGAGCGAGATCGAGGTGCGCGTTACCGCGATCTTCTGGCTGCCGAACTCGATCACGACGCCGTCGGCGTCGAGCACGATCTTCGCCCCCGACGTGGCCTCGATCTCGATCGCCTCGCTGCCGGACGTGTCGCGCACGATCACGCGGTGGCCGGCCGGCGTGGTCAGCACGAGGGCGTCGGGGCCCGCCTCCTCCACGCCCTCGCCGTCGGGCCAGGCGCCGCCCGACCAGATCGGCACGCGCGTGACGTCGCCGGCCGGCCACTCGACGTGGACGAGGCTGCCCACCGGCGGGACCGCCGCGAGCCCGGCCCCGAGCCGGTGTAGGGGCTGCACGGCAGGCACCAGCCCGTCGTCTCCTCGCCGAAGACCTCGGGGACCCGCGCTCGCACGCGCGCCAGCCCCTTGGGATCGTCGTTGTCGACGACGATGGCCAGGTACTTGCCGTAGAAGCGCTCGGTCACGGGATGCCTCCGAAGCCTTCGCCGAACGGCTCGTCGCCGGTGAGGCCGAGCGCGTTGCGGACGAGCGTGAGCTGCTGACGGTGGTGCTCGACGTCGAGCACGTGGCGCACGCGCTCGACCAGGTACAGGCCCGAGAGGGACAAGCCGAGACCCTGCACGAGCACGGTGCGCTTGGCCCGCAGGAGCAGGCCCACGCCGGCGGTGTCGATCTCGACGGTGAGGCGGGCCGCGAACGCCGAGCGGCGCGCGAGCCCGGCGGCCGCGGCGAGCGGCTCCACCTCGCCCCAGACGTCC
>CAWDWM010000007.1:0-138955 GCA_963806015.1 uncultured Actinomycetes bacterium
TCGCCGCGGCATGCGTCGACCGCGCATGGACATCAAGACCGACCCACGTCATCGTTCCGGCCATGGCCGGACCTCCTCACAGATCTGGGGTCAGCCGCAGGCCACTCCTCCAGCCAGACAAACCCCCGCGAGGAGCGTCCGGCCAACTACACCCGGCCGTCAACCCGCGACGGGCTCACCGGCCATAGGGTCTGAGATGGACGCGTGTGTCAAGTGAGCGTTGGCGGTTGTTGTTCATGGTGGGGCGGGTGGTGGGGCCGGGCGGCGGGTGCGAGGGCAACGACGACTGTCACTCTGAGATGCGCGGGTCGGGACCGCAGGACAGTGTCCGGTCGTGAGCTGCCTCGAACTAGATTCGCGAGTCGGTATCGCATAGACGCATCGAGGGTCCTCCGGGCGGCTCGCACCGGCCGCCCGACCCCACCATGGGTTGGCGTGTGGCTAGCGGGCGGCCTCCTGGGGCTGCTTGTCGCTGGTGGTGATCGGCTGGTCGGTGAGCGCGGCCCAGAGGAACGCTGCGAGCTCGCGGGCGATCGCGACGTTGACGACGGTCGGGCGCTTGCCGTGCTCGGTGAGGTGGCGGTAGCGGTGGTGCAGGCGGACCTGGGCTTGCCAGGCGCGCTGATCGGGCTGCACGCCGCCGGCGGGGCGGCGGGGTGCGTGGCGGTAGTGCCAGGCGGCTTCGACGAGCAGGCGGCGGGCGTGGCGGTTGCCGGCGCGGGTGATGTGGCCGCGGTGTTGCTGATCGCCGCTTGAGTACTCGCTTGGCGTGATGCCCAGCCAGCAGGCGAGCTCGCGTGGGTGGCTGAAGCGTGCGAAGTCGCCGATCTCGGCGATCAGCCCGAGTGCGGTCAGCGTGCTGATGCCGCGAAAGCGCGTGAGGATCTGCACGTGGCCGGCCCAGCGCTCGCCGCGCGCGATCTCCTCAAGCCGCGCGTCGAGCGTGGCGAGCTGGCGCTCGAGCCCGTCGAGGTGGATCAGCATCTGCGTCAGCGCCTCGTGCGCGAGCGGATCGTCCAGGCGCTGCGCGTTGACCCAGCGGCGGTGCATCTGCGTCCAGTGGCTCTTGCCCTCACGGTAGATGCGGCCGTGCCTGAGCAGCTGCTTGGCGACGCGATGACGGGCCGCGGTGCGCGCGCAGCGCAGGTCGTCGCGGCAGCGCAGCAGATCGCGCAGGCCCTCAGTCTCGGCGGTCGGCGGCGACACGAACCGCAGAAGGCCGGCGCGCTGCAGCGTCACGAGCTTCTTCGCATCACGGCGGTCGGTCTTGACGTGGTCACCGGCGCGGACCGGAACCAGCGACGGCGCCACGACGTCACACGCCACGCCGATCTTCGTCAGCAGCCGCCACAACGCGAACCCGCCCGGGCCCGCTTCGTAGCAGACGGCAAGCCCGTCGGGCCCGCCGAGCCGGTCGATAAAACGACGGATCGCGCGCTCGGTCGTCTCGATCCGCGACACCTCCGGCTTACCGCCCTCGGGCGGCAGCGTCGCGGCGACGATCGAGAACTTGTGCACATCCAGGCTGACCCACAGACGCACGCCCGCGGGCGCGATCGAAGCGGTAACGTCAGGCACGGCTGGTCCTCCAAGCAGGTCGTATGCGGTAGCCGTTGCGGCTCTCAACACCCGCGATTGTCAACCCGCGAAAGATGCGACGCACGAGGACCAGCCTCATGCGTCCATCCTGACTAGACCTGCTGGACCTGGAACAGGCTCGTCGTCCCCGGCTTGCCGCTGGGGAGCCCGGCGGTGATGCCCACGCGCTGGCCCGGCTTGCACCAGCCCAGCTCGACGACGCGGCGGGTGGCGTCGTGGATCAGTGCCTCGGTCACCTCGTGGCGGGCCATCGAGGCCGCCTTCACGCCCCACATCAGCCCGCAGCGGCGCACGGTCTCGCGCCCGGGCGAGAGCGCGTAGATCGGCACCTCGGGGCGGTGGGCGGAGACCAGGCGCGCCGAGCGCCCGCTCAGGGTGGGGATGACGAGCGCGTCGAGGCTCAGCTCGCGCGCGGCCACGCAGGCGGTGTGGGCCAGCGTGTACGCGGGGTCGCGCTCGTCGCGGCGCACGCGCATCTCGTTCCAGCGCTCGTAGGGGGCCTCGCGCTCGGTGGTGCGCGCGACCGCGGCCATGATCTCGATGGCCAGGGCAGGGTGGGCGCCGACGGCGGTCTCCTGGGAGAGCATGACGGCGTCGGTCCCGTCGAGGATCGCGTTGGCCACGTCGGCGACCTCGGCGCGCGTCGGGCGCGCGGAGGTGACCATCGAGTCGAGCATCTGCGTCGCGGTGATCGACGGGCGCGCCATCCGCCCGGCCAGGGCGAGCAGGCGCTTCTGGATCATCGGCACCTCTTCGATGGGCATCTCGACGCCCAGGTCGCCGCGGGCGACCATCACGCAGTCGGAGACCTTGAGGATCTCCTCGGCGCGCTCCACGCCCTGCGGCTTCTCGATCTTGGCGATCAGCGGGGTGCGCGTGTGCTCGCGCACGAAGAGCACGTCCTCGGGTCGGCGCACGAAGCTCAGCGCCACGAGGTCGACGCCGATCTGCTGGCCGGCGCGCAGGTGCTCGAGGTCCTCCTCGGGGACCGCCGGAAGGATGTCCAGCGGGCCGGGGATGTTCAGGCCCTGGCGCGACGCGACGGTGCCGCCGACCTCGACCTCGGCGTCGATCTCGCCGTCGCCGGCGCGCACCGCGACCGCGCGCAGGCGCACCGAGCCGTCGGCGAGATAGAGGATCTCGCCCGGGTCGATGGCCTGGGCCAGGCCGTCCCACGCGATCGACATCCGCCGCGCATCGCCGGGCGGGCTGCCGTTGCCGCAGACGAAGGTCACGCAGTCGCCGGCTCTGAGCTCGGCGTGGTCGTCGATCAGCGCGCCGATGCGCAGCTTGGGTCCCGGCAGGTCCTGCAGGATGGCCACCGGGCGACCGGCGCGGCTCGCTGCGTCGCGCACGCGCTGCGCCGTCTCGGCGTGCATGTCCGCCGTCCCGTGCGAGAAGTTCAGCCGCGCGACGTCCATGCCCGCCTCGACCATGCGCACGAGCACCTCGGGTTCGCGCGAGGCAGGGCCGATCGTCGCGACGATCTTCGTGCGGCGCTCCATGCTCAGGACAGTACGGCATGCTCCCCGCGTTCCCCGCACGCGCTCGACGCGCGACGGGGCGACTGTCGAGCGAGACGATCCAGCCGGAAGCGGGTCGCGGCGCGCGCGGCGGCTCGCCAAGAGCGAACGACGACTTTGTCACACGTGGTGGGACAAAGTCGTCGTTCACCTTCGCCGAGGCCGTGTCTCCAACCGAACGACGAGAAATGACCGCTATGCGGGCAGAAATCGTCGGTCACCGCCCGCGACCCTGGCGGCCGCTCGCGCCCCGGCCACCGCTGACTCCCTTCCTCGATGATGCTGTTGCGCCGCGAAGCGCACCAACGCCCGCGGGCGAACTAGCCGCCGAGCCAGGCGAGCACGGCGAGCACGCGGCGGTGGTCGTGCCCTGAAGGCGGCAGGCCGAGCTTCATGAAGATGTTCGACACGTGCTTCTCGACCGCGCCCTCGGTGACCACCAGCTCCTCGGCGATGGCGACGTTCGAGCGGCCCTCGGCCATCAGCGCCAGGACGTCGCGCTCGCGCGGGGTGAGCTCGTCGAGCGGGCCGTCGTCGCGCTGGCCCAGCAGCTGGGAGACCGCCTCGGGGTCCAGCGCGGTGCCGCCCTCGGCCACGCGGCGCACGGCGTCGACGAAGTCGCGCACCTCGGCCACGCGGTCCTTGAGCAGGTAGCCGACCCCGCCGCGCCCGTCGGAGAGCAGCTCGGCGGCGTAGGTGCGCTCGACGTATTGCGAGAGGACGAGGATCGGGAGCCCCTCGATCCGGCGGCGCGCCTCGAGCGCGGCGCGCACGCCCTCGTCCTTGAAGCCGGGCGGCAGGCGCACGTCGACGACGCACACGTCGGGGCGGTGCTCGTCGACGGCGGCCAGGAAGGCCTCGCCGTCGGCCACCGCGGCCACGACCTCGAAGCCGTGCTCGTTGAGCAGCCGGCTGATGCCCTCGCGCAGCAGCGCCAGGTCCTCGGCGATCACGACGCGCACGGGACCTCCGCATACAGGACCGTGGGGCCGCCCTTGGGCGAGGCGATCGCCAGCGTGCCGTCGAGCGCGGCCAGGCGCTTGTGCAGGCCGTCGAGGCCGTGGCCGGCGGGGTCGGCGCCGCCGAGGCCGTCGTCGCGCACCTCGATGCGCAGACGCCCGTTCTCGCGCCAGACGCTCACCTTGGCGCTGTGCGCCTGGGCGTGCTTGACGGCGTTGGTCAGCGCCTCGGCGACGGTGAAGTAGGCGGCCAGCTCGACCGGCGCGGGCAGGCGCCCGTCCAGATCGACCTCGACCCTGGTCGGCAGCGACGTGCGCGCGGCCAGCGCGCCGATCGCCTCGCCCAGGCCGCGCTCGGAGAGCAGCGCGGGGCGGATGCCGCGGGCGAGGTCGCGCAGCTCGCCCATCGCGAGCTTGGCCTCGCCGCGCGCCTTCTCCACGAGCTCGCGGGCGCCCTCGGGGTCGCGGTCGAAGCGCTCCTCCGCCATGCCCAGGTCGAGGGCGAGGGCGACGAGGCGCGCCTGCGCGCCGTCGTGCAGGTCGCGCTCGATGCGGTGCAGCTCGGCGGCGGCGGCGTCGACGGCCCCGGCGCGCGTCTGGGCCAGGACCTCGACGCGCTCCTCGAGCTGGCGCCGGCTGGGGCCGAGCACGACCCGCGACAGCGCGCCGCTGGCGGCCGCCGTGCCGCGCACCAGCGCGGCGGCGACGGGCAGCAGGACGATGCCGATCGCCATGGCGAGGAACGCGTGGCCCCACGAGTCGACCTGGAAGAGGCCGAGCTCGGTGGGATCGGAGTCCGGGAGGGCCCACCACCACGCGGGCATCGACACCAGCCCGAGGGACGCCGACCAGGCGGTCACCGCGATGGTGAAGTCGGCGATGCCGACCGGCAGCAGCAGCAGATGCCAGCCGAGGTCCTTCCACGTCGAGGGGTCCGAGAAGAGCGCCTTGAGGCGCGCCACGAACTTGCCGTTGGACGAGCGGTAGACGCCGGGGATCGTCTCGCCCAGCACCAGCGCGGCGCGGCGGCGCTCGATCCAGGCCATCCAGCGCGAGACGTGGATGGTGATCATCGCGATCGGCAGCCCGATGAGCGTGATGGCCAGGCCGAGGGCCAGCGACCAGCCCGTGACCACCACCGTGAACGTGAGGATCCCCATCGGCAGCGCCAGCAGCAGGTAGACGGTGTCGAGTCCCAGCTGGCGAAGCAGGGCGCCGGGACGGCTGAACGAGAGCATGTCCCTATGGTCGGCGGTTGCGGTCATCTGCGCCATGGAGCTAGCGGGCGTCGTGCGAGGTGGGGAGAACCCCACTCTGTCAGCCCGCAGCGACCGCTGCCACGAGCGGCCAGGAAGCCCGGCGCGGCTCAAGTCGGGCCGTCGCGGGGCCGATCACACTCTTTGATGAGCAATGTCGTCTCGATCCACTCCGCTCGCACCGCCTCCGCTGTCACCCCGAGCACGGCCGCCGCGCCGACCTCGGGTGACCAGATGAGGTTCTCGGCCGCACTGGCCGATGCCAGCAAGCGGCCGGAGGGCGAGAAGACCGAGAAGGTCGCCGGCCACCACTACGACAAGATCGTGGCGGGAGCCGACAAGGGCCATTTCATCAATCGAACCGGAAATCCCCGCGATGGCGAGGACTTCCAGATCGTCCAGCGCGGCGGGCGCACCTTCCACGTTTACGACTCCGCCAAGGACCACACGGTCTACGAGCTTCCGCACGCCGCCAAGGCTGCGACAGGCAAGGGGTCGGACTCGGGCGGCACGCCCGCCGCCTGAACCGATCGGGGCGCGTCCCCTACCGGTTCAGGGCCACCGCACGCGGCAGCGTGAAGGTGGGAAACAGCTTGTGGTTGCGCATGTTCCTGCGCACCTTGGTCGCCAGCCGGTAGACGGCGGCCTGCCCGCTCGGCGGCCCCCCCAGCGTGATCGCGAAGCGGCCCGTGCTGTCGGGACGCAGCGACTTGACCACGACGTTCTTCGTGCAGGAGACGCGGCGCTTGATCGTGATCCTCTGGATCGGCTGTCCCAGGGGCAGGACCACGCGGCCCTTGATGGTGACCTTGCCCTTGCGGCTGGAGAGCTGGGTGACCAGCATCCGCCGGAAGAGCTTGAGCCGCAGCGAGCGCTCCTTGCCGATCTTCGCCTGATAGCGCGCGCGGTTGCCGTGGCGCAGGGCGACCGGGGGCAGCGTCCCCTTGGCCACGAAGGTGCCGTCCTTGCGCACCGTCGGCCGCGCGACCGTCTTGCCGTTCCAGGAGCCGACGATGCTCACGCGCTTGCCGATGAACCGGCGGTCGGCCGCGCCGTAGAGGCGGGCGTAGCCCTTGCGCTCGAGCACGTCGATGAGCGCGAGCTTGCGCGTCGTGCACTGCAGCTGGGCCGCGGCGACGGGCTGGGCGCAGCCGACGTCGCCCTGTGAGATCGACGCCTGGCCGAGGGTGAGGTCGGCCACCGTCTGCCCGCCGAGGGCCACGAAGATCTGCAGGCCCTTCTGGGTCAGCGTCCCGTCCTGCACCGTCTGGGACCCGGGGGTCACCTTGATCTGCGCGAGCGTTGGCGGGATCGCGAGGTCCGGCAGCGCGTCGAGCAGCGGCTGCAGCGTGGCGAGCGGGATCTGGTCCAGCGGCGCCGGGAGCGGCTGCGAGGTCAGCTGGGAGGGATCGAGCGTCCCGCCGCCGATGGCGTTGACGACCTGCGTCACCGCCTGGTCGACCGGCAGCTCCTGGCCGGCGACCGTGAGGCCGAGCACGTGGGAGGAGCCGGTGAGCGTCGGCTTGCCGTTGACGCAGCTGCCGGAGGCGGTCGCGCTCGAGAGCTTGACGCCCAGCAGCGGGTTGGGCGGCGGCGGCAGCAGGGCGGCCAGGGCCTGCGTGATGTCGACGTCGCCCATGCCGGGCACCGGGATCGTGGTCGTCGGGATCGGCGCCGCGCCCGAGGGCACGCCGACCGAGAGGCTGGCGACCTCACCGGTCGCGCCCGCCGTCTGCTGGGCGGGCTGGGTCGCGGACCCGTCGAGCGTCGTGCGCGCCGACATGACGTTGGCCTGCAGGGGCAGCGGGAGGGCGGGCAGATCGACTCCGCCGCTCGCGGCCTTGCAGGTCGTCGCGCCGACGTTGGCCGTCACGGGCGTGCCGATGGGCGGCCCGGACACCGCGCTCGCTGAGCAGTTCCAGCCGGCCGCCGATGCCGAAGCCGACATGACCAGCACGCTCGCCGCCATCGCGGCGACCACCCAGAACATCCTGCGCACGAAAGACCTCCAAATGTGGGACCCGGTTCCACAGCCGTAACGACGGCGGGCGGCAAATCAAGCGGTTCGCCCGGGAATCCCCACGGCGGGCGGCTACAGGAAGCGCCCGCCCTCCTGCACGACCTCGCCGTCGGCGCTCAGCCGCCCGCCGGAGCGCAGGTCGCAGATGAGGTCCCAGTGCAGCGCGCTCTTGTTCTTGCCGCCGGTCTCCGGGTACGAGCGCCCGAGCGCGAGGTGGACGGTCCCGCCGATCTTCTCGTCGAAGAGGATCGTGCCCGTCGGCCGGGCGATGCCGAAGTTGGTACCGATGCCGATCTCGCCCAGGTAGCGGGCGCCGTCGTCGATGGCCAGCGCGCGCTGCAGGTAGTCGTTGCCGACCTCGGCGCGCGCGGACAGCACCTCGCCGTCGCGCAGCTCGATCTCCACGCCGTCGACGTCGACGCCCGCGGGCGCGGAGCGCACGGTGAAGCGCACGCGCCCGTTCGCGCTGTGCTCGTGCGGACCGGTGAAGACCTCGCCGCTGGGCATGTTGCGCTTGCCGTCCGAGTTGACCCAGGTGCGCCCCTCGACGCCGAGCGTCAGGTCGGTGCCCTCGGCCTCCAGGCGCAGCTCGCGCGCGTCGCGCAGGCGGGCGATCAGGCGCTCCTGGAACGCGCGCAGGCCGCCCCAGGCCGCGACCGGATCGGGCTGGTCGAGGAACAGCGCGCTGCGCACGAAGGCCGCGAAGTCGTCCAGCGTCATCCCGGCCTGCTCGGCGAGCGCCTCGGTCGGCCACAGCGTCGAGCACCAGCGCTTCTTCATCGTCGCCTCGCGGATCGGGCGCCGCGCGCGGGCGTAGCGCGCGATCCGGTCGGGGTCGACGTGGACGAGCTCGCGAACGTCCGCCGGCGCCTGGACGCCGAGCAGCGCATGGACCTTCTTGGCCTCGTAGAGCGCCAGGTCGGGGTAGTCGTCGAGGTGGCGTTCGCGCGCGTGCTCGTAGAAGGCGGGCGTCTGGCCGGGCAGCTCGACGCGCAGCAGCGGCCAGGCATCGCGCTGGAGGATCGCGCGCTGCAGCTCGAGCAGCAGCGGGGCCGCGAGCGAGGTCGAGCGCACGAGCACCGTCTCCTGCGCCTCGACGTCGAGGCAATAGCCGGCGAGCAGGTCCGCGAAGGGGGCCGGGTCCAGTTCGCTCATGGCGCCTCGAGGTCGGGGAAGTGCTCGGCGAGGTGCTCGCGCAGGACGTCGCGGATCCAGCGCCGCTCGTCCTGGGTGGCGACGCGCAGGCGCATCAGCAGCTCGCGCTGGCCCTCGGTGGGCACGTCGGCGACCACCCAGCGCACGGCGAGGCGCTCGAACAGCAGCTCGGTCGCGCGCTGCCACGCGTCCTCCTGGGAGAGCACGTTGCCGTGCAGCACGTCGTGGTACTGGCGGCGGGTCTTGGGCGTCAGCGCGCCGCGCAGCACGAGCACGTCGCCCTGCGGCGAGGTGTACTCGCTCTCGGGGGCGCTGAGCTTCTCGACCTTGCCGCGCGCGCGGCCCCGCTTGCCCATGCCTACGTGGTCTGCGCCGCGCGCTCGAGCTGCCCGCGGACGTCGCCGGTCAGCGGCTGGGCGTGCCCGGCCCACGCCGCCGCGGGTTGCATCGCGGCGAGCTTGAGGATCGAGGCGCGCGCCTGCTCGGTGTCGTGGTTGAAGGCGTCGTGGGGGACGCGGGGGTGCCCGTGGCGGCCGGTCTGCGGGTCCAGCGTGTAGAAGCAGTCGCTGACCAGCGCCAGGCGGTCGGCCGCGCGCCAGAGGCCGACGAGGCCGGGCGCGTGCCCGGGCAGCAGCACGACCTCGAAGCCCGCGACGTCGTCACCCTCGGCCACCGTGTCGGCGATCGCGACCGGCCCCCCGTCCCACACGTTGAGCAGGAAGGGGAAGACCGGTTTGGCGTAGGGCTTGAGCTTCGCGTAATCGAAGTAGTGGCGGCCGCCGTCACCTTCGGCATCGGCGCGATTGTCGGCGTGGCACAGCACCGGCACGTCGAAGAAGGGCGCCACCCCGCGATGGTCGGGATGGCCGTGGCCGAGCAGCACGCGCGTGATCCCGCCCAGCGCGGCGCCGGCGGCCGCGACGGCGTCGGTCATCGCCTTGATGCCGCCATCGAAGACCATGACCCCGTCGCCGTCGCGCACGAGGTAGACGTTCATCACCTTGGTCGGGAAGCCGCCGCGCACGACCCAGACGCCGTCGGCCACGGGCTCGGCCTCGGAGGCGAGGCGGCGCCGGACGCGCGTGCGCAGGTTGAACGCCTTGGCCATCCGCTCCTCGGTGGCCGAGCCCTGCGGCGGCAGCGCGCCGAGCTGGCGCGCGAGCTCCGCGCCGTTCATGTAGGCGTCTATGACGCTGATCCGACCGTCGCGGACGCGGACGAGGTCGACGCCCTCGATGTCGACCCGCGCGCCGTTGGGCTCGAAGCCCATGAAGCTGCCGGGCCCGGCGAAGGTCGCACGGGCGCGCCAGCGCACCGCCACGCCGTCGCCCTCGGCCACGGTGTCGAGCACCTCGAAGCGCCAGTCGGGGAACGCTTCGAAGAGCTCGGCGAAGAAGCCCGCCATCTCGTCGCGCCCGGTCGGACCCAGAACGCCGTGGAGGTGAGCGCGAGCGTCGGCCGCGTAATGGCGCTGCTGGGCGTCGCGCTCGCCGCGTCCCAGCGCCTGGAAGTACTCGCGCGCGACGCGTGTGGTCTCGCTGGTCTGGTCGACGTCGGTGGCCATCGTCGTTCTCCCTGCTCGGGGCTCCCACGCCACTCTATGCATAAGGTGCCCGTCCGATGACGGCCCCCACCCGCAAGCGCGAGGTCGGCCGCGGCGAGAAGCTGCTGCCCGGCGTCTGGCGCCTGCGCCTGCCGCTGCCCTGGCCCGGGGTGCCGCATTGCAACGCGTGGGCCGTGGGCTCCGGCGACGGCATCGTGCTCTTCGACACCGGCATGCACGAGCCGGGCTCGATGGCCAACCTCGAGCGCGCGCTGGACATGGTCGGCCTGAAGGTCGAGCACGTGCGCCTGCTCGTCTGCACCCACGCGCACTCCGACCACTACGGTCAGGCGGCGACGATCGTCGCGCGCGCCGGCTGCGAGCTGTGGATGCATCCCAACCACCGCCATGCGACCGCCGCGGTCGACGATCCCGACGCGGCCTTCGAGCGGCGCATGGAGGTCGCGCGCTCCGCCGGCGTGCCCGAGGAGCCGTTGCGCCGGCTGGCCGAAGCGCGGCGCGGGCAGTCCTCCGGCCTGGCCGGGATCGTCGCTCCCGCTCGCGACCTGGTGGACGGCGTGACGGTGGCGACCGACCTCGGGGACTGGACGGTGGTCGAGACCCCGGGGCACGCGCCGTCGCACGTCTGCCTGTGGCAGCCCGAGCGGCGGCTGCTGGTCTCCGGCGACCATCTCCTCGGCCGCGTGTCGCCCTACTACGACTACGGCCACTCACCCGACCCGGCGGGCGAGTTCCTGGCCTCGCTGGATCGCGTCGAGGTGCTCGGCGCGCGGCTGTGCCTGCCCGGTCACGGGCGCACGTTCACCGACGTCCAGGGGCACATCGCGGCCAACCGCGAGCTGATCGCGCAACGGCTGGGCGCGATCGAGGAGGTGCTGGGCGACGGCGGGCCGATGACCGCCTTCGACGTGGCTCCGCGCGTGTTCGGCGAGGCGCTCACCCCGGTCAACGCGAGCTGGCGGCTGAGCGAGACGCTCTGCTACCTGCGCCACCTCCAGGTCACGGCGCGCGCCGAGGGCGACGGCGCGAGCCCCGAGCGCTGGCGGCTCGCGAGCTAGCCGCCGGCGGGGACGTCGGGCCCCGGCCGGCGTGGTCTCGGCGACGTGGCGGCGGCGGTCGTCGGGGTCGCTGGCACGGGTGGTGCTGCGGGCGAGGGCGCTCGGCGCCGCCGCGTAAGGATCCATCGAACAGCATCACCGAGGGGAGGGAGTCGCGGCGACGCGAGCGCCCGCAGCTCCGCCGTCGTCGCGGTCGCGCAACGGGGTGGGCTCTTTCGCTCCCGTATGGCGGGAGTCAGCGAGCCCACCCCCTCAGTCCCCCCCGAGCCCCGACGGCTCTTTCCCCTCGGTGCCCTGGCCGCGAATCGCCGCCGGCGCCGAGCGGCGCGAACTACCCTGCGGCGGGAACGTCGGCCGGGGCGGCGGGGTCGGCCACCGGAGCGGCAGCCGGCTCGGCCGGATTCGGCAGCGCGGCCGAGTCGGCGGGGGCGGGCGTCGTGGTCGTAGCCGTGGTCGTGGCCGGCGCCGGCTTGGCGGCGACCTTCCTCGCAGGCGCCTGCTTCTTTGCCGGTGCCTTCGCCACGGGCTTGGCGGCCGCGGGCTGAGCGGGCACGGTGGCCGCAGCCGGGGCCGGCGCGACCTCCCGCACCACGACGGTCCGCTCGTGCACGACCTTGCGCACGACGACCTTGCGCACCACCTGCGTGGTGTGCGCCGCTGCGGGCGCGACCGGCAGATGGCCGGTGTGCAGGAGCAGGAGTCCGGGCAGCAGCAGGCCGGTGAAGGCGAGCATGACGGCGCCGCTCGCGCGGGCCGGGGCGGGCGCGGCGGCCAGGCGGTGGCGGACGCGATCGGCGCGCCCGGCGGAGCGCCGGCGTGTCACCGCCCGGGTCGCCATCTGCTCGAGCGGGACGAAGCTCAGCGCGAGGACCTCGAAGGCGAGCGTCCAGGCGAGG
Organism: uncultured Actinomycetes bacterium; assembly: GCA_963806015.1. Taxonomy (GTDB): domain Bacteria; phylum Actinomycetota; class Thermoleophilia; order Solirubrobacterales; family Solirubrobacteraceae; genus JAOPZW01. Next base: position 12,031 of record CAWDWM010000007.1, read on the forward strand.
CCGCGCAGGACGAGCCACTGCACACCGGTGGCGGGCAGGTGGGCGGGCCACCACAGCAGGAACACGCCGGCGGCCAGGCCGGCGGCGATCACCTTGGATAGGAGGTTGTCGAGCATCACAGAGGAGGGGAACGGGCCTGCCCGCACGCGAGCACGAGGACTGCCTGTCCTTCGTGAATCGACAGCCGCTCGTCGAACTTGACCCGCGGTCGCCCTACCATGGCGCGATGCGCATCGACGAGATCTACGCGGCGGGCGATCGCCCGGTGTTCTCCTTCGAGTTCTTCCCGCCCAAGACCCCGGAGGGCGAGGCGAACCTGTACCTCGCGCTCGCCAGCCTGCGGTCGCTGTCCCCCGACTTCGTCAGCGTGACCTACGGCGCCGGTGGCTCGACCCGCAGCAAGACGCTCGAGATCGTCTCGCGCATCCGCGACGAGATCGGCCTGGAGGCGATGGCGCACTTCACCTGCGTCGGCGCGACGGTCGACGAGCTGCGCGCCACGCTGGACGACATGAGCCGCCTGGGCTTCGAGAACGTCCTCGCGCTGCGCGGCGATCCGCCGCTGGGCCAGGAGGAATGGACGAAGACCGAGGGTGGCCTCGAGTACTCGCGCGAGCTCGTCGAGCTGATCAGCGCCGACTACCAGCTGTCGATCGGCGCGGCGTGCTTCCCGGAGACCCACATCCACGCCACCTCGGCCGAGGACGACCTGCGCTACCTCAAGGAGAAGGTCGACGCCGGCGTCAGCTTCCTCATCACGCAGCTGTTCTTCGACAACGCGCTCTACTACGACTTCGTCGCCCGCGCCCGCGCGATCGGCATCGAGGTCCCGATCGTGCCGGGCATCCTGCCCATCACGACCTACAACCAGCTCTCGCGCGTGACGAGCATGTGCGGCGCGACGATCCCCGACCACGTCCTCACCGACCTGCACCAGCGCCGGGCGAGCGACGAGGCGGTGGCCGAGTTCGGCGTGGCCTACGCGACGATGCAGTGCGCCGATCTGCTGGCCAACGGCGCGCCCGGGGTCCACTTCTACACGCTCAACCGCTCCCCGGCGACGCGCGCGATCCTCAGCGCGCTGCGCCTCTGGCGCCCGTGGGACCGCGAGCACACGGCGCTCGGCGAGCCCCGCCGCCTGCCGACGCCCGCCTAGCGCAGCTCGATGTCCAGCTTCTCGGCCAGCGCCGGCGAACCGTCGGGGCGCTGGTAGCGCACGTCGACGCTGTCGTCCTGGCGATAGGTGCCCACGCCCCAGGCGCCCAGGAACCAGCGCCAGCCGCTGATGCGGTCCTTGCGCAGCTCGCGCTCGAAGACGAGCGCGCCCTCGCTGACGCGGTAGTCCTCGCCCAGCTCCTGGCGTACGCCGTTGACGTAGACCTCGAAGGGCGAGCGGATCTCGGCGGGCAGGCGCACGACGGAGCGGACCACGGGCTGATTATCTCCTGACGTGCTCGACACGACTCCCTCACCGAGCCCGATCGTGCGCGTCCTCAACGAGCACGTGACGCGCTATCACCGCTGGTGCACGCCGTCGATCCTGCCCGACCAGGAGCGGGTGGACGACTTCTATGCCTCGGACGTGTCGATCTCGGCCGGCTTCTTCGGCACGCTCGTCGACCACACCGGGATCTTCGCCGAGGCGGAGGCGTTCGCCGCTGCCGCGCAGGGTGCCGACCGCACGATGTTCTCCGTCCACGGCTCGAGCGGCTCGAACTGGATCGTCCTGCGCACGCTGGCCCTCGAGCGCTCCGACTCGCTCGTGCTCGTCGCGCGCAACATCCATCACTCGGTCATCAACGCGATCAAGGCGTTCGGGCTGGACTTCCGCTTCATCCCCACGCCTTACGAGCCACGCTTCGAGGCCGTCCTGCCACCGAGCGCCGACGACGTCCTCGACGCGCTCACGCGCTACCCGGAGGCCCTGGCGGTCCTCTATACGAGCCCGACCTACGAGGGCCTCGCGGCCAACACGCGCGCGATCGCCCGCGCGGTCCATGCCGCGTCGGACCACGCGATGGTCATCGTCGACGAGGCGTGGGGCGGGCACCTGCGCTTCCATCCCGACCTGCCCGAGAGCGCGATGGGCGCGGGCGCCGACATCTGCGTGCAGTCGACCCACAAGCTCGCCGGCGGCCTGCAGCAGACCGGGCTCATCCACTGGAAGACCGCGCGCGTGGACTCCGAGCTCATGGAGGAGGCCTACCGCGAGTACGTCACCACCTCGCCCAGCTACCACCTGCTGGCCAGCGCCGACGCCGCCGTGCGCACGCTGGCCGCGCGCGGCGAGGACGAGCTCGGCCGCGCGATCGAGCGCACGCTGGAGCTCAAGCAGGCGCTCCACGCGCGGGTCGCCGATCTCGACCGCATGGACGACCCCGCCTGGATCGCGAGCCACGGCGACCGCATCGGCGGCTGCGACCTCGTCAAGACCACCGTGGGCCTCAGCCGCTACGACCTCAGCGGCTACGACGTCGCGCAGGCGCTCGTCGAGCGCGGGATCGTGATCGAGAAGGCGGGCGTGCACACGATCACGCTCATCACCACCTTCCAGCTTGGCCCCGACGCCGTGCCCGAGACGGTAGACGCGCTGGACGACATCCTCGCCGGCCATTGCCTTCCGGGCGACGCGCGCGAGCCGATGCCGGCCAACCCGTTCAGCGCGTTCGACGACCGGCCGGTGATCCACCCCTACCTCGCGCGGCGCTACGCGAAGTCGATCGGCCACGAGGTCGCGCTGCGCGAGGCGATCGGCAAGGTCGCGGCCGAGGAGGTCGAGGTCTATCCGCCGGGCATCCCGGTGATCCTCGAGGGCTTCCGCGTCAGCGCCGACGCCGTCGAGTACCTGGTCGAGGCCCGCGACAAGGGCGGCTCGATCGTCGCCCGCGACACGAGCCTCGCGACGCTGCGGGTCTTGTGAGGGCGTGTGCGTCCTGGAACACTAATACGTATGACGGATTTCCAGGCCTTCGACACGCGCGGCTACCGGACGGTCGACGTGCGCAGCGGCTACGGCGAGTGGGTGAGCACCTACGAGCAGACCGTCGAGGACGCGATGGACATCCATCTGCTCGAGGTGCTGCGCGAGGTGCCCTGGGCGGACGTCGGCCGCGCCGCCGACCTCGGCTGCGGCACGGGCCGTACCGGCGCGTGGCTGCGCGAGCGCGGCATCGCCTCGATCGACGGCGTCGACCTCACTCCCGAGATGCTCGACGTGGCCCGGGCGCGCGCGGTCTACGGCACGCTCGTCGAGGCCGACGTGTCGGATACCGGCCTGGAGTCGGGCGCCTACGACCTCGTGGTCACCTGCCTGGTCGACGAGCACCTCGCCGACCTGCGCCCGCTCTACACGGAGGCCCGGCGCATCGCACGCCCCGGCGGCGTCTACGTGCTCGTCGGCTTCCACCCGCACTTCATCATGGCCTCGGGGATGCCGACGCACTACGACAGCGCGTCCGGCGAGGCCGTCGCGATCGAGACCTACGTCCACCTGATCAGCGACCACGTGAGCGCCGGGCTCGCGGCCGGCTGGACGCTGGTGGAGATGCGCGAGCGCGTGATCGACGACGCCTGGCTCGAGCTGAAGCCCAAGTGGGCATCGCTGCGCGACCAGCCGATCGCCTTCGCGGTCGCGTGGCGCGCGCCCGGCGCCTGACCGCGCGACTCAGCCTTTCGGTCGATGACATGCCCCAGGGGCCTCGCGTAGCGTCGCGCCATGCTCCAGGAGCACCTAGATTCCGTGTGGCGCGCAGCGCTGGCGGCCAGCGGCGACCACGACGTCGCCGAGGCGGTGACGACCGCCGTCCTGCGCGCCGCGCAGCCCGGCACCGCCGAGGACGAGCTGGTGCGCCGCGCGGTGCTGGCCGCCGTGCGCCGGTCGCCCGCGCCGGCCTTCGCGCGGATGCGCCGCGCCGAGCGCGAGGCCGTCGCGCTGGCGCGGATCGCGCGGTGCCCGGTCGCCGAGGTCGCCGCCGCGCTGGGGATCGGCGACGGCGCCGCGCGGCGGCTGCTCACGGCGGGCCTGCGCTCGGCGCGCCACCGCCGGCCTGTGAGCGCGCTGCGAACGCTGCCGCCTGCGCTCGGTTGCGGAATCGCAGCTTCTTGAGGACATTGCGCACGTGCGTCTTGACCGTCGCCTCGCTCAGGAACAGCCGCTCGGCGATCTCGCGGTTGCGCAGGCCCTCGGCCACCAACCCGAGGATCTCGCGCTCGCGCGTGCTGAGAACGGCCAGCGGGTCGGCGGACCGCGCGTCCTCGACGCCGAGCTCGGCCAGCATCCGCCGCGCCAGCCGCGGGGCGATGCGCGGCTCGCCGCGGCCGGCCTCGAGCACGGCCTGCACGAGCTCGCGCGGCGGCATGTCCTTGAGCAGGTAGCCGGCCGCGCCGAGGCGCAACGCGGCGTAGAGGTCGTCGTCGCGCTCGGAGACGGTGAGGATCAGCACCTCGACGTCGGGATGGCGCTCGCGCAGCGCGGCGCACGTCTCCAGGCCGCCGAGCTCGGGCATGTCGAGGTCGAGCAGGACGACGTCCGGCACCCGGCGCTGCGCCAGGGCGAGCGCCTCGCGGCCGTCGCGGGCCAGGCCGGCGACCTCGACGCGCTCGTCGGCGCGCAGCAGCGCCGCGGTCCCCTCGCGCATGAGACGGTGGTCGTCGACCACGAGCACGGAGACCGGGGGCGGGTCCATCGCATCGCGCAACCTATCGCGGCGGTCCCCGGTGGCCGCTGAGGCGCCGCCGCCCGCGGTCCAGCCGCCGGTCGCGATGGCCGCCGTCGGCTCGGTGGCGCGGGCGCTGGTCGGGGCCGGGTCCCTGAGCGAGCTGGCCGAGCACGCGCTGGCGGCGATGTGCGAGGCCCTCGGCCTGCGCGTCGCCGCGCTCTACCTGCCCGACGCCGACGACGTGCCGATCCTGCGCCGCTTCGCCGCCTCCGGCGCGGACGTCGACACCGTCGGGCTGCTCGACGAGCTGCGCTTCGAGCAGGAGGCGTGGCGGCTGGCCTCGGCCGGCGGGCGCGCGCTGGTCTTCCACGAGCCGGCCACCTGGCTCGTGGCCAACCCGTTCGATCCACCCGCCTCGGCGTGGCTCGTGCTGCCGCTGGATGCGGGCGGCGAGGTCGTCGGCGTGGTCGCGGCCGCGCAGCGCCACCCCTTCGCCCTGGAGGAGACCAGTGCGACCGTGCTCGCCATCCTCGGCGACCTGCTGGGCGCCGGGATCGCCGCCGCGCGCCTGCGCCAGCGCATCGCGCGCACCGAGGTCGAGCGCGAGCGCCTGCGCCTGGCGGCCGAGATCCACGACGGGCTGGCCCAGGACCTCGCGCTGGCCAAGCGCGAGATCGCGCTGCTGGACTCCGAGCCGACGGCCGCCCAGGCGCATGAGAGTCGCGCGCGCCTGCGCGAGGCGGTGGGCGCGGCGCACCGCATCGTGCGCGCCCGCCTGGAGGACCTCTCCACGCGCGTGCCGATCGGCGGCCTGCGCGACGCGGTCGTGGCGGTCTGTCAGCGCGCGGGCGAGCGCGGGCTGCCCGTCGAGCTGCGGGCGGCCGCGGTCGAGCCGGCCGAGCCCGAGACGACGGCGGTCGTGTTGCGGGTGCTCGGCGAGGCGCTGGCCAACGTCGAGCGTCACGCCGGCGCGTGCAGCGTCGTCGTCGTCCTGGACGGCGAGAGCGGTGGCCTGACCCTGACCGTGGAGGACGACGGCTGCGGCCTGGGCGCGCCCGACGACGGGCGCCCGGGCGAAGGGCATTTCGGCATCGCGCTCATGCGCGAGCGCGCGGCGTCGATCGGTGGCCGGCTCACGGTCGGCCCCGGCGCCGCGGGCGGGACGCACGTCCGGCTCGAGGTCCCGCGCCCGTGAGCTTTGCCGAGGCCGTGGAGCCGCCGGTCGATGGGGGATCGTGCCCGCACATGGCGGTCGTCCTGCGCAGCGGCCGCGAGCTGCCGGCGGTCCTCGTCTCCTTCTACGCCCTGGGTGCGCGCCGCGGTGGCTGGGTCGTCCACCACGCGCTGCCCGGAGAGCGCGAGCGCGACCGCGAGCGCCTGACCGCGGGCGGCCTCGGCGTCGGCGACCTCGAGGCCGCGGGCAGCCTCGTGCTCTTCGAGTTCGATCCGGCCGAGGCGCCGGACGCCGCCGCCGAGCGCTTCGAGCCGCTGCTGGCCGACGCGCTGGCGCGCGGGCACAGCGCGCTGTGGTACTCGCGCTTCCCGATCGGGCCGGGGGCGGTCGACTTCGCCAAGGCGACGGCGTACGACCGCGCGTGGGACGCGCGCTTCCGCGGGCGCCCGGTGGTCACGCTGTGCCCCTACGTCCTGGCCGGGAACGAGGCGGAGGAGCGCGTCGCCCACCTGGACGGCTGGCACGACGCCGTCCTCGACGCCGAGGGACGCCGCCTCCACCACCCCTAAGCTCACGAGCCGTGGAGCTCGCCTACACCATCCGTCGCTCGACCCGCGCGCGCCGCGTGCGCGTGGCCGTCGACGCCCACGACGGCGTCCAGGTCACGCTCCCCGCGCGCGCACGCGAGCGCGAGGCCGCGCTGGCCGTGGCGGAGCTGCGGCCGTGGATCGAGCGCCGGCTGGCCGAGTTGCACGCGGCGCGCGAGCGCCTGGCGGTGCCCGCCGGTCATCTGCCCTATCTCGGCTCCCACCTGGCGCTGACGCCCGAGGCGGGTCGCCTGCGCGCGCACCGCCGCGGTGACGCGCTGCTCGTTCCCGGCGCCGAGCCGCGGGCGGCGATCGAGCGCTGGTACCGGCGCACGGCGCGGGCCGAGATCGCACCGCGCCTCGACGAGGCCGTGGCGGCGCTCGGCCGTGCGTACACCAAGCTCACGATCCGCGAGCAGCGCACGCGCTGGGGCTCGTGCTCGACCACCGGCGCGATGAGCTTCAACTGGCGCCTGCTGCTCGGTCCCGAGGAGGTCCTCGACTACGTGATCTGGCACGAGGCCTGCCATCTCGTCGTCATGGACCACTCGCGGCGCTTCTGGACGCTGCTCGAGCGCCATCGCCCCGGCTACCGCGCGGCGCAGCGCTGGCTGCGCGCCAACGGCACCGCGCTCGTCCTCCCCGAGGACCGTCTCTGGACCGTCAACCGGCGAGCTCGCGCACGACCGTGAGCACCCGCTCGACGTCCGCTCGCGTGGTGCGGAAGTTCGTGATGCACGCCCGCAGCGCGAAGCGCCCGTCCACGCTCGCGTTCGACAGGTAGACGCGACCGTCGCGCTGCAGCGCGTGCAGGATCCGCTCGTTGTGGGCGTCGAGCGCCGGCTCGTCGAGGTGCGCGGGCGCATGGCGAAAGCAGCAGATGCTCAGTCCGGGGCCGGCCAGGAGCTCGAAGTCCTCCGCGGCCGCGACGAGCTCGGCGAGGTGGGCGGCGAGGCGGATGTCCTCGCCGATCGCGGCCGCCAGCCGGCGCGCGCCGTGGAACCGCAGCGTCGCCCACAGCTTGAGCGCTCGGAAACGGCGGCTGAGCTCCAGGCCGTGGTCCCAGAAGGCGAAGATCTCCGCCGGTTGGGTGGCGAGGATGCGGACGTAGTCGCGGGCACCGGCGCCGAACGCCCGCGCGGTCGCCGTCGCGTCGTGCACCAGCAGGGCGCTGCAGTCGACCGGCGCGTAGAGCCATTTGTGGGCGTCGATGCACAGGGAGTCGGCGCGATGCAGGCCCGCGAACAGCGGGCGGGAGGCGGGGACTGCTGCAGCGGGCGCCCCGTACGCGCCGTCCACGTGCAGCCAGACGCCCGCCTCGGCCGCGACCGTGGCCAGCGCGTCCAGCGGGTCGACGGCACCGGTCGACGTCGTGCCGGCGTTGGCGACGACGCAGATCGGCAGCAGGCCGGCGGCACGGTCAGAGGCGATCGCCGTGCGCAGCGCCGCCGGGTCGAGGCGGCGGTCGCGGTCGACGGCCACCGGCGCGAGCCCCACGCCGAGCGCCGTGGCCGCCTTGGCAACCGAGAAGTGCGTCTCGGCCGACGCGTACACCCGCATCGCGCGACGGTCGTCGTCCGGGCCCGTCACGGCGCGCAGGGCGACGAGCAGCGCGGTCAGATTGGCCGCGGACCCGCCGCTCACGAGGATCCCGGTCGCCGCCTCATCGAAGCCCACGAACTCGCCCAGCCAGCGCAACGTCTGGTGCTCGACGGCCGCCGCGGCCGGACCCGACCGCCACGACGTGAGGTTCTGATCGGCGGCCGACACCAGCAGGTCCGCTGCCACCCCCACCGGCACCGGCGGCGACTGCACGTAGCCGAAGAAGGCCGGCGTGGTCCGGCGCCCGGCGGCGAGTACGGCCGCGAACGCTGCGAGCAGCGCTTCCACGCTCTCGCCATCCGCCGGCAGGGCGCGGTCGGCGCCGACGATCCGGTCGACCTCCGCGGCGGACGGCGGGCGCTCGAACACGGGCCCGGATCGCGCAGCGGCGACCTCCTGCTCCGCCAGTTCCGTCACGCCGGCGAGCAGGGCGTGGAGGTCCGGCGCGGTCAGATCGAGCGAGGTATCGCGCCGGTCGGGGTCGCTCATCGGCGGGATCCTGTCAGGCGCCGAGGGCGCGCCGCAGCGCGTCGCACGGGCTCTCGCCCGGGTCGCGCGCGACCAGCACGCGCCGCCAGCGCCCGGTGTAGGCCTCGGCCGAGCCGTCGCCGCGCACGTCGACCCCGCCGTGCGTGCCGGGCCCGGCGATCTCCACGCGCAGCACGACCTGCGCCACGGGCTCGACCTCGCCGAGCAACCCCCGCTCGGGGCCGCGCCGCTCGCCGGGCGCGAGCTCGTCGATGCGCGCCTGCAGCGCCGCGAGTGCTTCGGCAAGCGAGCCGAAGCGCTCGGGCTTGCTGGATCCGCGGCGGCGGACCGTCAGCTTGTAGGCGGCCATGCGGGCCGCAGCCTAGTCAGGCCGCGAGGTCGGCGACGAGCGAGTAGTTGCCGCCGTCGAAGCGCGTGGTCAGGCGGCCGGAGATGTGCGCGAACAGGCGCCGCGCTGCCGTGTTCTCGGGCAGCATGATGGCGGTGAAGCGAGCGATGCCGAGGGCGCGCGCGCCATCGGCCAGCGCGACCCCGAGCGCAGTGCCGAGGCCCTGTCCCTGGTGGCAGTCGCCCACGACGACCGCGACCTCGGCGGCGTCCGGATGCTCGCCGTCGCGCACCCAGCGCCCGACGCCGGCCATGGTGGCCGGGTCGTCGGCCAGCACGGCCACGAGCGCGTAGTGGTCGATGTGGTCGACCTCCGTCATGTATCGCAGCTCGGCCAGCGTGAGGTGCTTCTTGGGCACGAGGAAGCGCAGCCGGGCGCTGCCCGGCGAGAGCGATGCCATCCCGCGCACGAGCAGCGCCTTGTCATCGGGCCTGATGGGCCTGATGAGGACTCGCGTACCGTTGCGCAGGCAAACATTCACGCCAACGACGGTACGGGCGACCGTCGATGGCGTGCGTGACCATCGTCACAAACGCGGGTGCGCCCTAGCGCTGCTCGATCGGCACGTAGTCGCGCTCGCGCCCGCCGGTGTAGATCTGGCGCGGGCGGGCGATCTTCTGCTCGGAGTCCTGCACCATCTCCAGCCACTGCGCGATCCACCCGCTGGTGCGCCCGATGGCGAACATGACGGGGAACATCGCGACCGGCAGCCCCATCGCCTCGTAGATGAGCCCCGAGTAGAAGTCGACGTTGGGGTAGAGCTTGCGCTTGATGAAGTAGTCGTCCTCGAGCGCGATCTTCTCGAGCTCGGTGGCGATCTCGAGCAGCGGGTTCTTGCCGGTGACCTCGAAGACGTCCTCGGTGGCCTTCTTGATGATCTTCGCCCGCGGGTCGTAGTTCTTGTAGACGCGGTGGCCGAAGCCCATCAGCCGCTCGTTGCCCTCCTTCACGCCGGCGATGAAGTCGGGGATGTTCTCCTTGGTCTCGATGCGCTTGAGCATGCGCAGGACGGCCTCGTTGGCGCCGCCGTGCAGCGGGCCGTAGAGCGCGGCCACGCCGGCGGCGATCGCCGAGTACGGATCGACCTGCGAGGAGCCGACGCTGCGCACCGCGCTCGTGGAGCAGTTCTGCTCGTGGTCGGCGTGGAGGATGAAGAGGATGTCCAGCGCGCGCTCGAGCCGCGGATCGGGCTCGTACTTGAGCTCGGTCATCTTGTACATCATGTTCAGGAAGTTGCCGCTGTAGGCCAGGTCGTTGTCGGGATAGACATAGGGCTGGCCCATGTTGTGGCGGAACGCGAAGGCGGCGAGCGTCGGCATCTTGGCGATCAGCCGGATCGTCTGGATGTGGCGGTTGAACGGATCCTTGATCTCGTTGGCGTCCGGATAGAAGGTCGACAGAGCACCGACCGAGCCCAGCAGCATCCCCATCGGGTGGGCGTCGTGGCGGAAGCCCTGCATGAAGCCCTTGACGTTCTCGTGCACGAAGGTGTGGATCGTGATCTCCCCGATCCATTCCTCCAGCTGCGGGGCGGTCGGCAGCTCGCCGTGGACGAGCAGGTAGGCGACCTCCAGGTAGGTCGACTTCTCCGCCAGCTGCTCGATCGGGTAGCCGCGGTATTCCAGGACGCCGTTCTCGCCGTCGAGGTAGGTGATCTCCGAGCGACACGACGCGGTGTTCATGTACGCCGGGTCATAGGTCATCAGCCCGAAGTCGTCGTCGGAGACCTTGATCTGGCGGAAGTCCGTGGAGCGGACCGTGCCGTCGGTGATCTCGATCTCGTAGCTGCGACCCGTCCGGTTGTCGGTGACGGACAGCGTGCCCTGTCCGTCCTGCGCTACGCCGTCGCCGGCGGCCTTCGTGTCGGTCTCGGTGCTCATGGTTCTCCCTCTAGCGCTCGCTGTCCGCTACGGATGGTAGACCGATCACTCAGAGCCACCCCTTCTCCTCCGCCGCGCGGATCGCCTCGGCGCGGTTGCGCCCCCCGACCTTGCCCATCGCCGCGGAGAGGTAGTTGCGCACCGTGCCCGGCGAGAGGTGCAGGACCGACGCGATGTCGGCCACCGTCGCGTTCTCGCGCGCGGCGGACAGCACCTCGTGCTCGCGCGGGGTCAGCGGGCTGGGACCCTCGCTGAGCGCGGCCGCGGCGAGGCCGGGATCGACGACGCGCTCGCCGCGCATCGCACGACGGATGGCGCGGGCGAGCGCCTCGGACGGGTCGTCCTTGAGCAGGAAGCCCGCGGCCCCCTGTTCCATGGCACGGCGCAGGTACCCCGGGCGCCCGAAGGTGGTGAGCATGAGCACCTTGCAATCGGGCAACTCGGCGCGCAGCTGCGCCGCGGCCTGCAGCCCGTCGGCGCCGGGCATCTCGATGTCCAGCAGGGCGACGTCGGGACGGTGCTCCCGTGCCGCCGCGAGGACCTCGTCGCCGCGCGCCACCTGGGCCACGACCTCGATGTCGGGCTCGAGCGAGAGCAGGCCGGCGAGCGCGCCGCGGACCATGGCCTGATCCTCGGCGAGCAGCACGCGGATCACCCCACAGAGCCTACCGGCACGATGGCGCGCACCCGGAAGCCCGGGCCGTCGTCGCGGGGCCCCGCTTCCAGGCGCCCGCCGGCCTCGCGCACGCGGGTCTCCAGCCCGATGAGCCCCGTGCCGCTGCCGTCGGTGCCGTTGCCGCCGCTGCCGTCGTCGATGACCTCGACGGTCGCCTGACCGAGCGCCCCGACCAGGCGGATCGCGCTGTGTCGCGCCCCGCTGTGGCGGATCACGTTGGTCGCGGCCTCGCGCACGGTCCATGCCAGCACGGCTTCGACGTCGGGCGGCAACGCCACCGCCGGGCGGTCGATGGTGGCCTCGATGCCCGCCGCGCCGAGCGCCGTCCGCGCGCCCTCGAGCTCGGCGTCGAGCGCCGGCCGGTGGTAGCCGCTGACCGCCTGGCGCACCTCGCGCAGCGCGTCGCGCGTCACCGCCTCGATGTCGGCGACGTCGGCGGCGGCCGTCTCGGGATCGTGGGGCAGGCGCCGGCGCGCGAGCTGCGCCTTCAGCGCGATGACCGAGAGCGAATGGCCGAGCAGGTCGTGCAGGTCGCGGGCGAAGCGCGCGCGCTCGTCCGCGACGGCCAGGCGCGCCACCTCGGCGCGCGCCTCGATCAGCTCGCGGTTGGAGCGCATGATCTCGCCCATCGCGACCATCGCCGCGCCGATCCCGAGCAGGCCCAGCGCCTGCCCCCAGGCCGCGCTCGAGTTCGCCCCGCCGATGGTCGCGGTCACACCGGCCACCACCGCCGTCACCGGCACGGCCACGATGTTCCACGGCCGCGGCAGGCGCAGGCCGCCTATCGCGACGACGTAGTAGAAGAGCAGGCTCCAATCGGGCCGGTCGGCGATGGTCAGCGCCGAGGCGATGGCCAGGTCGACGAGGAAGGCGCGCGCGATCACCGCCGGCGGCTTGGGCTCCAGCTGCCGGCCACGGACCGCGTGGAAGAAGAAGCCCAGGAAGACGACCACCGCGGCCAGGACGACTGCGACACGCGCCGGGCTGGGCTCGTCACCGAGCAACCCGATGATCGCCGGCAGGGCGATCAGGGACGCGAAGATGCCCGCGGCTCTCGCCGCGGGCACCCTCAGGCGTTCGGGGGCCTGCGTGCTCAGCGCGCCATCTCCTTGCGCCAGAAGCGCATCGCCAGCCGCACCCCGATGAGCAGCCAGATGCCGAGGGCCAGGAAGTCGCTGCCGGAGAACGCCGATGCGTGGTTGACCGGGTCGAAGGCGGCCTGCAGCGCGCTGGCCAGGTGCTCGACCGGGAACAGCTTCGCCACGTCGGTGACCCATTGCGGGGCGCCGGTCAGCGGGTACCAGATCCCGGAGATGAACGAGAGCGGCAGGATCAGCACGTTGGCCACCACGGGCGCCGCCTCGGCGTTCGGGATGATCGCCACCGCCGCGATGCCGAGTGCGGCGAAGGTCGCGGCTCCGAGCAAGACCGCCGCCACCACGACCGGCAGCGCCTCGGCGCGCACGTGCACGCCGTAGAGGACGCTCCCCAGCACGAGCATCACCACGGTCATGACGAGCGACACGGCGACGGTCGAGCCGACGCGCCCGGCCACATAGGCCCAGCCCGGCAGCGGCGTGCCGCGCATGCGCTTGAGCAGCCCGTTGTCGCGCTGGATGGCGAGCCCGCCTGCCATGTTCATGAACTGCGTGATGACGATGCCGTAGGCCAGGATGCCCGGCAGGAAGAAGGTGACGTAGGGGATGTTGCCCAGTTCCTCGATCCGCCCGCCGCTGTTGAGCGAGCCGAAGATGACCAGGAGCATGACCGGCATCCCGAAGGAGAAGAAGGCCCGTGTGCGGTTGCGCCAGAAGGCGCGCTGCTCGTAGGCCACCTGCCATGCGGTCAGCGCGACGTCCCCGTTGCGTTCGTTGCGGACGCCGGCCGGCCTGTCGAGGGTCTCTGTGCTGGCGCTCATCGGCTCGTGGCCTCCCGGGTGTCGGTCAGTCGAAGGTAGACGTCCTCCAGCGACGGCTGGCTGACGGCGAAGCCGCGCAGCTCGTAGCCGCGCTCGAGTGCCCAGCCGGTGATGGCGTGGGCGGTGCGCAGGCCCTCGCTGGTGACGACCCGCGCGCGGCCGGGGACCGGCTCGTCGATGCGCCCGCCGTCGAGCGCCGGCAGGTCGCCGAGCCCGACGCCGTCGGGCAGCGCGAAGGCGATCTCGGTCGGCGCCGTGTCGCGCCCGCCGATCTCGGCGGGCGTGCCGAGGGCGACGATGCGCCCGTCGACCATGACGGCGACGCGGTCGGCCAGCGCCTGCGCCTCGTCCATGTAGTGCGTGGTGAGGAACACCGTCTTGCCCAGCGCGCACAGGTCCTTGATCGTCGTCCACGCCTGGCGGCGGGCCGACGGATCGAAGCCGGTGGTCGGCTCGTCGAGGAAGAGCAGGTCGGGGTCGCCGACGAGGGCGAGGGCGAGGTCAAGCCGGCGCCGCTGGCCGCCGGAGAGGAGCTTCACGCGCTCGCGCTCCTTGCCGCTGAGCCCCACGAGCTCGACAAGCTCGCCCGCGGAGCGCCGGCGCGGGTAGTAGCGCCCGTACATGGTCAGGACCTCGGCCACGGTGAGCTCCGCCTGGGCGGCGGACTCCTGCAGCACGATGCCGACGCGCTCGCGCAGCGCCCGCTCGCCATCCTCGGGGTCGTGGCCGAGCACGCGCACCTCGCCGGCGCTGCGGGCGCGGTAGCCCTCGAGGATCTCGGTCGTGGTGGTCTTGCCTGCGCCGTTGGGGCCGAGGAGGCAGAAGACCTCGCCGGCGGCGACGGAGAACGAGATGTCGCGCACCGCCTCCAGCTCGCCATAGGCCTTGCGCAGGCCGTTGATCTCGATCGCGTGATGCATGTCGAACAGGGTCGGTCAGCAGCGGCGTTCGCGGTAGTGCCCGCCGTCCGGACTTCGCCGTGACATCCGTCACCATCCCGCCCGTGAGCGTGGGCAAGTACGCGCGCGCGGAGATCGAGCGGCGCTTCCTGCTTCCCGGCGTACCGGAGGGCGAGGAGGTCCTCGCCGTCCGCCGGATCGATGACCGCTACCTCGACGGCACGCGGCTGCGGCTGCGCCGTATGGCCGAGCGTGGCGGCCCGACGGAGCTCAAGCTCACGCAGAAGCTGCCGGCGCCCGGCGGTCACGGGCTCCAGGGCGCGCTCACCACCATCTACCTCTCCGAGTCCGAGCACGCGGCGCTCGCCGTCCTGCCCGCCGCCGAGCTGTCCAAATCGCGCCTGAGCATCGTCCCCTACGGCGTCGACGTCTTCGACGGCCACCTCGACGGCCTGGTGCTCGCCGAGGTGGAGTTCGCGTCGGCGGCGGATGCCGCGGCGTTTGCTCCGGCGCCCTTCTGCCACGCCGAGGTCACCGCGGACCGGCGCTTCACCGGTGGCGCGCTCGTGCGCGCGACGCGCGCGCAGGTGGGCACTTGGACGGCCGAGTACGGGATCGAGCTCGCTACGAGGTGAGCACGGCGGCGGCCATCGCCGCGAGGACCAGCACGGCGCTGATCGCCATCACGCCGCGCGCGCCGCGCGCGCTGCCGGGGAACTCGGGGCTGCGCAGCCCGATGGCGCCGAGGACCACGGCCCACACGGCGAGCGCGCCGCCGAACACGTAGAACGCGGTCTTGGAGGGCTCGGCCTCCTCGGCGGCCAGGACCAGCAGCGCGTGCACCATGGGCCGCGAGCCTACCGAACCTGCCGGGCCGGTCCGGGCTGGGCGGGGCCTCCCTCATACCGGCTCTCGGTCGCGTCGACCTGGCTCTGGTAGTGCGAGCCGAGATCCGGATGCCCGTAGGGGCGCTCCGCCGGCCGGTCGAGCGTCATGAACGAGAGCTGGGCGATCGGCTTGCCCGGCCACAGGATGATGGGCACGCGCGTGAGGTTGGTGATCTCGAGCGTCAGGGTGCCCTTGAAGCCCGGATCGACGAAGCCGGCGGTGGCGTGGACGATGAGTCCGAGCCGGCCCAGCGAGCTGTTGTGGGTTGGGATGTACCGGCGCGTGACGAGGAACGTCCCTTCCTCGCTGCCCACCTGGATGCATCGCACCGGCACGCTGTCGACCGGCCGCACGCGCGTGATCGAGCGTCCACGATTGAAGCGTTGCGTCAGCTGCTGGCGGGCGCGCTTGCGCGGGAGCCGGAACACGATCTCCCGTGGGGTGAAGGTGACCTCGTGGCGCAGGCCGCAGACCTTGCCGTACAGGGTCGCTGTCTTGGTGGCGATCACCGGCCGGTGACCGAGGCTGGCGATGAGTTCGGCGTATTGCTCGGCCAGGCCGCGATCGATCGTCGTGATGTCGCAGCGGCCAAGGGTGTCGACGTAGCCGTCGGTGTCCATCAGGCCTTCGAGCAGAGCCCGCCGCTGGCCCACGCTCGCCTCGAGGTACTCGTGCGGGATGCGCTTCTTGCCAAGCACGCGCAGGCGCCTGAGAGCGCTGCTCAGCGAGTCGTTCTGCACGTACTGCCCGGTATGGCCGTCGCGGGAGTGGCCAGCCCCTCCGATCCGGTGGGCGATCGGGCCGCTCGCGCGCTGCACGGGGTAGCCGGCCATCTCGATCTCGCGCAGGATGGGTTGGTCGTTGCAGGTGATGATCGCGGCCGTGCTCGTTCCGTCGCCGATCCACGCGCCGAGCACGTACGGGTCGATGGCCAAGTCGCGTTCGTCGTATTGAACCGGCGCACATTGGTCCAGGCGCCACCGGTAGCCCCGGCCACGGCGGACGCTCTGCGCGATCTGGTCGGTCGTCAGCGTGCGCCGCCGGTGCGGTGGGTCGTCGTGCGTGCGCACGCGCCAGAGATGATCGGCGTCGGTCACGACGCTGGTGTCGTCGGAGAGCAGCACCTCGCGGCAGGGGCGGCCGAGCATGACCTCCGACACGGCGGTCACCGGGATCTCCTGCCCGCCGGGTGCAAAGACCCAGTCCCCCGGCTCGAGGTCGCCGATGGTGCGCCAACCGTCGGGCGTGGGCACCGGCGTATCAAGGGCGAGGGCCTTCCCCTCGATGCGCGCGACCAGGTCGTCGGGCATCTCGACGGACTCCTGGGTGCGCCCGAGCACGAACTCGCCGGGGTGGATGACGAACGGATCGCCGTCGGCGGGGGTCACGAGCTCGGTCAGGTTCGTGGGCGGGTCGGCCAGGTCGATCGCGGCGATGCGATGGTTGTGGAAGACGCGGAACGAGCCGCCCAGGCGCAGGTCGACGCTGGCCGGCTGGACCATCGCGTCGTCCCACGGCTCGATGCGCACGCGCCCCTCGGCCACCAGGCGGCGGATCGTCCCGTCGGAGAGGACCGAGGTCGGCGGCATTGGGGCGAAGTCTGCCAGCGGGCGGGGTCCGAAGCCCTACGCGTGGTCCGTGCGCTTGGCGCGGACGACCACCGAGCGCGTGCGCCGCGGGGCCGGAAGAGCCGGATCGCCGTGCGGGCCGCGGCGCGGACGGCGCGGGAACGGCTGCCGCGGGTGGCGCGGGTGCTTGGTGCCGCCGTCGCCGCCCTTGGGCTCCTCCTCGGTCTCGGGCTCGGCGTGCACCGCCCACCAGACGATCCACAGGAGTCCCACGATGGGGATCTTCAGGGCGAACATGAGCCAGAGGAAGCCCCACGTCACGTCGGGCACTGTACCCCTGCCGCGGGCGCCGTGCACGCGCCCGTGTCAGCGCTAGCCGCGTAGCGTCAGCGGGGCGACGTCGAAGCGCGTCATGCGCTGCAGGTCGGCCACGCGCGCGGACACCTCGTCGGCCGTGAGGCGCGCCACGCGCTCGGTGCCGAACTCCTCGACGTTGAAGGAGGCCAGCGCGGTGCCGTAGGCCATCGCCCGCGCGAGCAGGTCGTGGTCGATCGGCTCGTCGCGCTGGGCCGCGACGTAGCCGACGAAGCCCCCGGCGAAGCTGTCGCCCGCGCCGGTCGGGTCGATGACCTCGGCCAGCGGATAGGCGGGCAGCGCGAAGAAGCCGTCGACGGAGAAGAGCGCCGCGCCGTACTTACCCTGCTTGGCCACCACCGCCCGCAGCCCCCAGCTCAGGAGCTCCTCGGCCGCCGCCACCGTGGTGGGCTTGCCCGTGAGCTGCTCGAGCTCCTCGTCGTTGAGGATCAGGCAGTCGACCGAGCGGACCGTCCTGACGAGCGCGTCCTTCGCGATGTCGATCCAGAGGTTCATCGAGTCCATGGCGACGAACCGCGCCGACCCGCACTGCTCGCGCACGCCGAGCTGCAGCTCCGGCTGGATGTTGGCGAGGAAGAGGACGTCGCAGTCCTGGGCCGCCTGCGAGAGCTTCGGCTCGAAGGTCTCGAAGACGTTGAGGTCGGTGGCGTGCGTCACGCGCTCGTTGAGGTTGTGGCTGTACTCGCCGGCCCAGAAGAACGTCTTGCCGCCCGGCACGTGCTCGACGTCGTCGGTGATCGTCCCGCGCGTCTGCAGCACCTCCCAGTCCTCGGGCCCGAAGTCGTCGCCGACCGGGCCAACCGGGCGGACCTCGTCGAAGAACGACGCGGCCAGGCTGAAGTGGGTGGCGGCGCCTCCGAGCATGCGGTCGCGCGACCCGAAGGGGGTCTTGACCGCATCGAAAGCGATGGAACCGACGACGGTTAGGCTCATGCGGCGATGCAGCCTACGGATTCGTCGCGGCCATAGGATCCCGCCCTCATGCGCGCCATCCAGCAGAACGAGTTCGGCGGCCCCGAGGTGCTGCAGCTCGTCGAGCTGCCGGTGCCCGAGCCCGGCGACGGCGAGGTCCTCATCAGGGTCTCGCGCGCGGGGATGAACTTCGCCGACACCCACCAGCGCCGCAACGACTACCTGGCGGCCCAGCAGCTGCCGCTGGTGCCCGGCGGCGAGGTGGCGGGCGTGCGCGAGGACACCGGGCAGCGCGTGGTCGCCCTGAGCGGCACCGGCGGCTACGCCGAGTACGCGACGGCGCCCGAGGCGCTGACCTTCCCGATCCCCGACGGCGTCGACGACGGGACCGCGCTGGCGCTGCTCATCCAGGGGCTGACCGCGTGGCACCTGTACCGCACCTCGGGGCGCGTCGGGCCCGGCGAGTCGGTGGCGATCGTCGCCGCGGCGGGCGGCGTCGGCTCGCTCGCCGTACAGCTCGGCAAGCCGATGGGCGCCGGCCGCGTGATCGCGATGGCCTCGACGCAGCCCAAGCGCGACCTGGCGCTCGAACTGGGCGCCGACGCCGCGATCGACGCCGACCCCGAGGGGCTGAAGGACCGCCTGATCGAGGCCAACCTCGGCCGCCAGGTCGACGTGGTCTTCGAGATGGCGGGTGGGGCGGTGTTCGACGCCTGCCTCGCCGCGCTGGCTCCCTTCGGGCGCCTCGTGACCTACGGCATCGCGTCGGGCGAGGGCAACGAGATCCACTCGCGCAAGCTCATGGGCCGCTCGCGGGCGATCGTCGGCTTCTGGCTCATGCACTGCCTCGGGCGCCCGGCGATGGTCGACGAGGCGCTGGCCGACCTCTACGCGCGCGCCGCGCGCGGGGAACTGCGCGCCGTGGTGCGCGCGACCTACCCGCTGTCCGATGCGCGCCAGGCGCAGATCGACCTCGCCGAGCGCCGTACCACGGGCAAGGTCCTGCTCGACCCGAGCAGATAACCGCGTCACACCTCGTAAGCTGCAACTGACGTGACCGCCTTCGCCGACCTCGGCCTCTCCGAATCGACTCTGCACGCCCTTCAGGACGTGGGCTACGAGCAGCCCAGCCCGATTCAGGAGCAGGCCATCCCCGTGCTCATGGAGGGGCGCGACATGATCGGCCAGGCCCAGACGGGCTCGGGCAAGACCGCCGCCTTCGGCCTGCCGATGATCGAGCACGTCGATCCCTCCGAGCCCGAGGTCCAGGGGCTGGTGCTCACGCCCACGCGCGAGCTGTGCATCCAGGTCACGCAGGCGCTGCGCGCGTACGCCCAGCGCAAGGGCGTCGACGTCGTCGCGGTCTTCGGCGGCGCCCCGATCCGCTCCCAGCAGGCCCAGCTGCGCGACGGCGGGCAGATCGTGGTGGGCACCGTCGGGCGCGTGCTCGACCTCATTCAGCGCGCCTCGCTGATCCTGCACAGCTGCCGCTTCGTGGTCCTTGACGAGGCCGACGAGATGCTCGACCTGGGCTTCCTGGAGGACGTCGAGCGGATCCTCACCATCACCCCGAACAGCCGCCAGACGGCGCTGTTCAGCGCGACCATGCCGCCGCCGATCCGCGCGCTGGCCGATCGCTACCTCTACGACCCGGTCACGGTGAAGGTCAAGTCGGCCACGCTGACCGTCGACAGCGTCGAGCAGTTCTCGATCGACGTGAAGTCCGGCGACAAGGCCGAGAAGCTCATCGACGTGCTGCGCGCCGAGCGGCCCGACCAGGCCATCGTCTTCACGCGCACCAAGATCCGCTGCGATCAGCTCTTCCGCCGCCTGCGCGACCGTGGCCTGAACGTCAAGGCGCTGCATGGCGACATGTCCCAGGGCCAGCGCGACGGCGTGATGCTCGCCTTCAAGGGCGGGCGGCTGCCGATTCTCGTGGCCACCGACGTCGCCGCGCGCGGCCTCGACATCTCCACCGTCACCCATGTCGTGAACTTCGACGTGCCGACGAGCCCGGACGCCTACGTGCACCGGATCGGGCGCACGGGGCGCGTCGGGCGCGCCGGGCGCGCCATCACCTTCGTCGAGCCCCGCCAGCATCGCGAGCTCGAGGCCATCGAGCGTCACATCGGCACCGGGATCACGCCGTGGGCCGAGGGCGCGACCACGACGCCCGCCCCGGTGGCTGAGCGCCCGCGCCGGCATTCCAAGCCCCACATCTCGCGCGACGGCGACGAGCCGCAGGCCAAGCTGGTCGCCGGCGTCGGCCGCGCGGAGGGCGTCGAGGTGGCCGACCTCGTCCATGCCGTGACCAGCGCGGCCGGCATCGACGGCGAGGCGGTGCGCGACGTGCGCGTGCTCGAGCACTTCTCCTTCCTCAGCGTCCCGCTCAGCGACGCCGAGCGCGTCGTCGACGCGGTCAACGGCACGCCGGTCAACGGCACCACGCTGCGCCTCGAGATCGCGCGCAGCTAGCCGCCGAACGTCCGCAACCGCGCCTTGGTTTTGCGCGTTTGCGTCAGTGTGTGCAACCCTGGACATGTGAAGCTGCTGGAGGCAGAGCCTGTCCTTGCGCCGGAAGCGGCGCCCCAGGCCCCACCGGAGAGCCCGCCGGAGCAGCCGGCGGGCGCGCCCGAGGCCGCCCGCACCTGCAGCGCATGCGGCGCCCCCATGGAGGCCGACCAGGACTGGTGCCTGAACTGCGGCACCGCAGCGGCGGGCAGTCTCGGCGAGCGCCCGGGCTGGCGCGCCGCCTCGACGGTGATCGCGCTCGCGCTGCTGCTGGTCCTCGGCGCCGTCGGTGCCGGCTATGCGGCCCTGACCGGCGATCAGAAGCAGGCGCCGCCGGTCGCTGCCGCACCGCAGACCCAGGCGCAGGTGACGCCGCCGCCGGCGACCACGCCGCCCGCCGCCACCGCCACCACCCCGCCCGCGGCCACCACGGCGCCCGCCACGACGGCGAAGCCGCTGCCCAAGGTCAAGACGCCCACCAGTAGCGCCACGCAGGGCTCGCCCGTCACGCCCACGCCCACCCCGACCCCGACCCCGACCCCGACGCCGACGACGTCCACGCCGAGCACCAGCACCCCGAGCGGCACGGGCACCGGCACGAGCACGGGGACCGGCACGGGCACGACGACCACGCCGGCCGACACCGGCCCCAAGCCGATCGACGTCAACGGCGACGCCGGCACCATCTACGACCCCTACGGGCGCGTGAAGGCCAGCGGCGAGACCACGCGCGCGCTCGACGGCGACACCACGACCTCGTGGTACGTCGACCCCAAGGATCCTCAGCAGGTCGCCGTCGGCTACGCGGTCGACCTGGGCAAGCTGCAGGGGATCCGCGAGATCAAGCTTCAGACCCCCACCCCGGGCTTCCGCGTGGAGGTCTACGCCACCGACGTGACCGAGCTGCCACCCGACATCCTCGACACGCGCTGGAGCCACATCAAGGATGTGTCGAACGTCGGCGCCAAGGGCGACGGCAAGCAGACGATCGTGCTCGGGGCGGGCACCACCAAGTACCGCAACGTGTTGCTGTGGTTCACGCAGCCGCCCACCGACGGTCCGCGCCTGCGCATCACCGAGCTCAACCTGCTCGGCTGAGCGCGCGCGGCCACCTTCCCCCACGACACCCCTAGGAGCCCCATGTCCGAGGCCGTGATGAAGACGAGCGAAGGCGACATCACCTTCGAGCTGTTCGACGAGGACGCCCCGAAGACCGTCAGCAACTTCAAGCAGCTGGCCGGCCAGGGCTTCTACGACGGGCTGATCTTCCACCGCATCATCCCCGACTTCATGATCCAGGGCGGCTGCCCGGAGGGCACCGGCACCGGCGGTCCCGGCTACACCTTCGAGGACGAGTTCAACGATCACAAGGTCGTCCGCGGAGCGCTCGCCATGGCCAACGCGGGGCCGAACACCAACGGCTCGCAGTTCTTCATCGTCACCGCCGACGAGTGCCCGTGGCTGGACGGCAAGCACACGGTCTTCGGCCAGGTCACGGGCGGCCAGGACATCGTCGAGCGCATCGGCTCCACCCAGACCGACGGCCGCGACCGCCCGGTCGAGCCGATCGGCATCGAGACGGTGAGCTTCGAGGCGGAGCCGACCTAGCCTCGGCGACTGCGCAGAGCCCGATCGATCCGGCGACCTACGCAGACGGGGAAAGCGGAATCTCGCAGCGAACCGCGGTCTGGCCGGCGTAGGGGACGTAGGAGTCGCGTCCCAGGCCGCAGTCGATCGATGGTGCCCCGACCAGGTCGATGGTGTCGTTGCCGAGACCGCCGAAGACCGTCCCGAGGATCTGCGCGCTGCCGGTGATCACATCCGGCCCGAGTCCGCCGTCGACCGTCGCCGCCACGAAGGTGAACGCACTGCCCCCGAGGATGATGCGGTCGGCGCCGAGTCCGCCTCGCACCGAACCGCCCACGAAGGTCCCGCTGGTGGAGATGGTGTCGTTGCCGAGCCCGCCGCTGATCTCGATCGGATCGCCGTTGGTGTTGACCCGGTCGATGGTGTCGTCGCCCGGGCCGCCGTTCACCGTGTAGGCGCTGCCGGTGGGGACCGTCGCCCCGCCCGAGAGCACATCGTCACCGAAGCCGCCGTTCACCTCGACTCCAGTGGCGAAGTTGGACGTGAAGACGTCGGACGTGTCGTTCATGTCGCCGAGATCGAGTACGAAGTCCTGGACGTTCATGCCGGTTGCGGGATCGTCGACCACGCACGTGGCTTCAGTGGGCGACACCTGAGTGCACCCGAGACCTGCCGTGAGGCCGGCTGTGTCGCTGACCGCGTATCCGAAGAGCCCCGCAGGCGCGGTGTCGCGGACCGTGACATGGTTGACCTCGCCATGCTTCGCGACGAGGCGCAGCACGCCCGCGTTGCCCACCGCCAGCGTCGAAGCGCCCGCGGCGCCCGCGAAGGCAAGCATCGCGATCACGCAGCTCGCCGCCAGCGCCAAGCACCTCAGGATGTGGCGCTTGTTCTGCGCCCTGGCGCTCGGCCGTTCGTCGCGAAACGGAGGCCTGTGAAGGTTCTGGACAACCATCGCGCCTTCTCCTTTGGTTGGACCCGAGCGCGGAGCACGCCGATTGAACTCAGTATGGGGACGCCGACGAGATCGCGCATCCGTAGCCACTACCTGTCGGACGTACGCATTGCACCGGGTCGCTAGAGTTCGACACACCGTCAACCGACCAGGAGCGACAGCAGTGGCCACCGTCGACGAGCACCCCGCCGCGACCAACGGCACCGCCGCCGCGGCGGGCGACATCGCGGTCGAGAACCCCGCCACGGGCGAGGTCATCGCCCACGTGCCGGACATGACCGCGGAGCAGGTGGCCGACCTCGCGCGCGCCGCGCGCGCCGCGCAGCCGGCATGGGAGGCGCTGGGGTTCGAGGGTCGCGGCCGCATCCTGCGCCGCGCCCAGAAGTGGGTCGTCGACCATTCCGAGCGCCTGATCCAGACGATCGTCTCGGAGACCGGCAAGGCCTACGAGGACGCCCTCATCGCCGAGGTCATGTACGGCGCCAACGCCTTCGGCTTCTGGTCGAAGAACGCCCCGGCCTTCCTGGCGGATGAGCGCGTCAAGACCGCGGCGCCGCTGCTGAAGGGCAAGAAGCTGGTGCTGCGGTACCGGCCGCTGGGCCTCGTCGGTGTCATCGGACCGTGGAACTACCCGCTGACCAACTCCTTCGGCGACTGCATCCCCGCGCTGGCGGCGGGAAACGCAGTGATCCTGAAGCCCAGCGAGGTCACGCCGCTGACGAGCCTGCTGCTGGCCGACGCGCTGCGCGAGTGCGGCATGCCCGAGGACGTCTTCGCCGTCGCCACCGGGACCGGCGAGACGGGTGCCGCGGTGATCGACCAGGTCGACATGATCAACTTCACCGGCTCGACGGCCACCGGCCGCAAGATCATGATCAGGGCGGCCCAGACGCTGACGCCCGTGTCACTGGAGCTCGGCGGCAAGGACCCGATGATCGTCCTGGCCGACGCCGACCTCGAGCGCGCGGCCAACCACGCCGTCTACTACTCGATGTTCAACGGCGGGCAGACGTGCGTCAGCATCGAGCGCGTCTATGTCGAGGCGCCGGTGTATGACGACTTCGTGGCCAGGGTCACCGAGAAGGCGCGGGGATTGCGCAATGCGCGCTCCACCGCCCCCGGGACGGCCGACGTCGGCGCGATCACCTTCCCGCCGCAGGTCGCGATCGTCGAGCGCCACGTACAGGACGCCCGCGACAAGGGCGCGCGCGTGCTGGTCGGCGGCGAGCGCGGCCATGAGGGCGAGAACGGGCACTGGTACGAGCCGACCGTGCTCGTCGACGTCGACCACACGATGGAGTGCATGCGCGAGGAGACCTTCGGCCCGACCCTGCCGATCATGAAGGTGGCCGACGCGGAGGAGGCCATTCGCCTGGCCAACGACTCTCAGTACGGCTTGGGCGCCTCGGTGTTCTCCAAGGACACCGCGCGCGGCGAAGCGGTGGCGCGGCGCATCGAGGCCGGCGCCGTCTGCATCAACGACGCGCTCGTCAACTACTCGGCGCTCGAGCTGCCGATGGGCGGCGTGAAGTCCAGCGGCATGGGCCACCGCCACGGCGCAGGGGGCATTCGCAAGTACACGCACCAGCAGGCGTTGCTGACCTCGCGGCTGCACGCGAAGAAGGACCTGCACATGTATCCGTACACCGCGAAGATGACCGGGCGCCTGAGCAAGCTCGTGCGCTTCCTCTACGGGCGCGGCAAGCGCGAGTAGACGCTACGCGGCGGGCTCGGGCGCGTCCGCGCCGCCGAGCCACGCGAGCACGGCGCGGCGCAGGAAGCGCCAGTCGTCGCCGATCTTGCGCCCGGGCAGCTCGCCGGCGTCGGCGAGCGCGCGCACGGCATCGGGGTCGGTCTGCAGCAGCTCGGCCGCCTGCTCGGCGGTCAGCACCTCCGCCGCTGCGGCGGGCGAGAAGTCGGCGCGCCCGACGACCACCTCGGCGTCGCGGGGGAGCGGCATCGCAAAGGGGGGCGGGGCCGGGCGGTGCCAGATCACGTCGGCGTCGTCGAGGCGGTCGGCCACCAGCCGGCGCACGATGTCGCGCTTGGGCATCCGCCGCTCGAAGGCGAAGCGATCGAGCTTCTCGGCCTCCTCGAGCGGGAGGCGGACGAACAGGGCCGCGGTCTCGTCGGCGCGGCGCTTGCGCTGTTTGGCCATACCGTGACGATAGCTCAGGGATATCAAGATATCCAGAGCTGGAGCGCTCCAATGGCCGTCTGCCTTTACATGGCCGTTATCTAGTCCACACTACGTTGACCATGCCCATGCGCGTCCTCATTGCCGAAGACGAGCCCCGGCTCGCCGAGGCGCTAGCGCGCGGCCTACGCCGCAACGGATTCGCGGTCGACGTCGCCCTCGACGGCAACCAGGCTCTGAAGCGAACGTCGGTCGTCGACTACGACGTCGTCGTCCTCGACCGCGACCTGCCCTATGTGCACGGCGACGAGGTCTGCCGCCAGCTCGTGGGCGCCGAGCGCCCACCGCGGATCCTCATGCTCACCGCCGCGGCCGATGTCGGGGCGCGCGTGGAGGGGCTCAACCTCGGCGCCGACGACTACCTGACCAAGCCGTTCGCGTTCGCCGAGGTCGTCGCCCGCCTGCACGCGCTGCAGCGCCGCCACGCGGTCGTCCAGAAGCCCGTGCTGGAACGCGCGGGCGTGTGCCTCGATCCCGCGCGCCACGAGGTCACGCGCGACGGCCGGTCGGTGACGCTGAGCCCGAAGGAGTTCGGCGTGCTGCACGTCCTGCTGCGCGCCGACGGAGCGGTGGTCAGTCCCGAGACCCTGCTCGAGCGCGTGTGGGACGAGCACGTCGACCCGTTCACCAACACCGTGCGGGTGACGGTGATGAACCTGCGGCGCAAGCTCGGAACCCCGGCCGTGATCGAGACGGTCATCGGCACCGGCTACCGTCTGGCCTGAGCCCGTGCGCCTGCCGCGCCCCTCCATCCGCCTGCGCCTCACCGCGTGGTACGCGACGATCTTCATCGCGATGGGGACCGTGCTGCTGGGCGTCTCCTACGCCGTGGTGCGCCACGAGTTCCGCGACGAGCAGGGCAAGGTCCACGTGGCCGTGGAGGAGCTCACGCCGGTCAAGTCGGGCGCGCCGACGATCCGCGTGAAGATCGCCCCGGGGATTCCGCCCGAGAACACCAACCCCGTCCGCACGCTGTCCGCGGCGGAGCGCGACGTCTATCGCCAGGCGCGCAATGCCTACGCCATCCAGGTCCACGCCGCCAACGACCGCGCGCTGAGCCACGTCCTGCTCGCCTTCGGCGGCGCCCTGCTGCTCGTCACCCTCGCCTCGGTGGCTGCGGGCTGGATGGTGGCCGGCCGCGCGCTGCGCCCGATCAGCCGCATCACGGCGACCGCGCGCTCGATCTCCGATCGCACGCTCGATGCGCGCATCGCGCTGGACGGCCCGCGCGACGAGCTGCGCGAGCTCGCCGACACCTTCGACTCGATGCTCGAGCGCCTCGAGGCGGCCTTCGAGAGCCAGCGGCGCTTCGTGGCCAACGCGTCGCACGAGCTGCGCACGCCGCTGGCGATCGTGCGCACCGAGCTCGACGTGACCCTCGACGATCCCGATGCCGACCGCGATGAGCTGCGCGCGATGGCCTACGTCGTGCGCGACGCCAACGAGCGCATGGAGCGGCTCATCGCCTCGCTGCTCGCGCTCGCCTCCAGCGAGGCGGGGATCGTGCAGACGCGTGAGGCCGACCTGGCCGAGATCGTGGCCCCCCCGCTCGACCGCGAGGGCGCCTTCGCCGCCGGCGGGGCCCTGCAGCTCGATGCCACGCTGGCGTCGGCCCCGGTCCTGGGCGATCCGGTCCTGCTCGAGCGCCTGGCCGAGAACCTGATCGAGAACGCGGTCCGCTACAACGCGGCCGTCGGCTGGGTGGAGGTGCGCACCGGGGTCGAGCGCGGCGAGGCGGTCCTGCACGTCGCCAACGCGGGCGCGCGCATCGATCCGGGCGCCGTCGAGGAGCTGCTGGAGCCCTTCCGGCGCCTCGAGTCCTCACGCGCACGCGCCACGGGCGGCTACGGGCTCGGCCTCGCCGTGGTCCGTGCCGTGGCGCAGGCCCACGGCGGCCGCGTCGCAGTGCTCGCGCGCCTCGAGGGCGGCCTCGAGGTGACGGTCTCGCTGCCAATGGCCTCCTCGGCTGCCGGCGAGCCCATCGCCAGCGCGCCGGCGCGCGCATAGCGCGTCCATTACACCGCTTTTACTCACGGAGGTTTTACGGCCCCTCAGGCAGGTTTCGCATCACGCGAACCCTGAGGAGGGATCAGGTGCACGTCTCACGTCTTCTTCCGCTGCTGGTGGCAGCGGGTCTGTGTCTGGGTGTCGCCGCCTGCGGCAGCGACTCAGGCTCCAGCTCCAACACGAGCAGCTCTGCTCCGAAGTCCAGCGCCGCCAAGGGCGACTTCAACGGCGCCCCGCCCGGCGAGGGCAAGAAGGGCGGCCATCTGACCGCCCTGGCCGCGGGCGACGTGGACTACGTCGACCCAGGCCAGACCTACTACTCGTTCGGCTACATGATCCATTACGCGGTCAACCGCGGGCTGTACTCCTACGGCCCCGGCGACAACGAGAAGCCACGCCCGGACATCGCCGACGGCGAGCCGCAGATCTCCGCCGACCAGAAGACCATCACGGTCAAGCTCAAGAAGGGGATCAAGTTCTCGCCGCCGGTCAACCGCGAGATCACCTCCAAGGACATCAAGTACGGCTTCGAGCGCGCGTTCAGCACGCACGTGCCCTCGCCCTACGCCACGGTCTACTTCGCCGACATCGTCGGCGCGCCGACCAAGCCCGGCGCGATCAAGGACATCCCGGGCATCGAGACGCCCGACGACTCGACGATCGTCTTCAAGCTGAAGGGGCCGAGCGCGGCGCTCGTCTCGCAGGCGCTGGCCATGCCGATCTCGACGCCGGTGCCCGAGGAGTACGCCAAGAAGTTCGATGCCAAGACGCCGTCGACCTACGACCAGTACGTCGTCTTCACCGGCCCGTACATGTACAAGAACGACGCCTCGGGCAAGCTCGTCGGGCGCTCGCCGGGCAAGAGCATCGAGCTGGTCCGCAATCCCAACTGGGATGCCAAGACCGACTACCGCCCGGCCTACCTGGACTCGATCACCATCGAGGAGGGCAACGACGACGCCGTGTCCTCGGCGCGCCGTGTCCTCAACGGCAAGAGCCTCGTGCAGGGCGACGGCACCACCCCGGCGCCGGTCATCAAGCAGGCGCTCTCGCGCAACAAGGACCAGATCGCGTTCATCCCGGGCGGCGGCTACCGCTTCATCTCGATGAACTCGACGATCAAGCCGTTCGACAACCTCAACGTCCGCAAGGCGGTCGTCGCCGCCTCCGACCGCAAGGCGCTGCAGCTCACGCGCGGCGGCACCGCGGCGGGCGACCTGGCGACGCACTTCCTGCCGGTCGACTTCCCGGGCTACGAGGAGGCCGGGGGCGCCAAGGGCCCCTCGCTGGACTTCATGGCCAACCCGAGCGGCGACATGGCGCTGGCCAAGAAGTACATGCTGGCGGCCAAGAAGCAGGACCCGAGCCTGCCGATCGACGCCAACGGCATGTGGACGGACTCGTCCCCGTTGCTGATGGTGGCCTCCAACGCCGACCCGGGCAAGAAGACCGCCGAGGTCGGGCAGGCCCAGTTCGAGAAGCTGGGCTTCAAGATCAAGTTCCGCGCCGTCCCGCAGGACACCCTCTACACGAAGTTCTGCAACGTCCCGGCGCAGAAGATCGCGATCTGCCCGAACGTCGGGTGGTTCAAGGACTTCAACGACCCGCAGGCGGTCCTTGACGCGGTGTTCAACGGCAAGAACATCCTGCCGCAGAACAACTCCAACTGGACGCAGCTCAACGTCCCGTCCATCAACGACGCGATGGCGAAGGCGGCGCTGCTGCCCGCAGGCCCCGAGCGCAACAAGGCGTGGGGCAACATCGACGACATGGTCACGGCGCAGGCCCCGGGCATCCCGTACCTGTGGGACAAGATCCCCACGGTCGAGGCGCCTGACGTCCGCGGCGTGGTCAACCAGTACTCCACCAGCTGGGACCTGGACTTCACCTCCCTGAAGTAGCTCCTGGCGCGCGGAGCGCGTGCACTCACCACCGGGTCCCGTCGCGAACCCCTCCATCGCGCGGCGGGACCCGGTGCTGCCATGGCAGGATGGCCGCGCATGCTGCCCGTCCTGCTCTCCCTGGCGGCCTCGAGCTGCTGGGGCATGGCCGACTTCCTCGGCGGCCTGCAGAGCAAGCGGGTGTCGGTGGCGATCGTGTTGCTGGTGGTGGAGGGGACCGGCCTCGTCGGCGTGCTGCTGATCATCGCGGCGACCGGGGAGCCGTTCCCGCAGACGCGGGCGGTGCTCCTGGCCCTGGTGGCCGGCGTGGGCGGCGTCATCGCGCTGGGCTGCTTCTACCGGGCGCTGTCCATCGGCACCATGAGCATCGTGGCGCCGATCAGCGCCACCGGGGTTGCCCTGCCGGTGGTCGTCGGGATCGCCACCGGCGACCGGCTGTCGACCATCGTCGCCGCCGGGCTGGCGGTCACCGTGATCGGCGTCGTGCTCGCCTCGCGCGAGCAACACGACAACGCAGAGCAGGCCGCGGCCGGCCGCCTCAGCGTGGGCCTGGCGCTGGTGGCCGCGGTCGGCTTCGGGTCGTACTTCGTGCTCTCCGACGCCGCTGCCGACGACTCGGTGCTGTGGCTGCTGGCGCTCTCGCGGATCATCCCCGTGCCCGCGCTGGCGGTCTTCGCGTGGCGCCGTGGGCTGCGCCCGCCGGCCGCGCGCAGCACGCTTGTCCTCGTCGCGGCGGGCACGCTGGACTGCGGCGCCACGGCGCTCTACGGCGTGGCCAACACGAAGGGGGCGCTCAGCATCGTCGCGGTCGTCGGCTCGCTGTATCCGGTGATGACGCTGATCCTCGCCCGCGCGGTGCTGGGGGAGCGCATCCGGCCGGTGCAGAAGGCGGGCGTCGCGGCGGCGCTGGCCGGCGTCGCCATGATCGCCGCGGGTTAGCCTGACGGGATGCAGGTTGCGCTTCAGCTCCTGCCCGCGACGGTCACGGGGATCCTCTACGCGCTGCGCACCCACCACCTCGCCGGCACGGCGCGCGCCGTCCCGGGCTGGCGCCGCGCGTGCTTCCTGGGTGGCCTGGCCCTGATCGTCGTCGCGGTGACCTCGATCGGCTCGGTGAGCGACGAGCTGTTCTGGGCCCACATGGTCGAGCACCTGATCATCGGCGACCTCGGGACGCTGCTGCTCGTCCTGGGCCTCACCGGCCCCGTGCTCGCGCCGGTGCTGCGCATCGGCTTCTTCGATCGCCTGCGCGTGCTGGCCCACCCGCTGGTCGCCTTCCCGCTCTGGGCGCTGAACCTCTATTTCTGGCACCTGCCCTACTTCCACATCGGCGCCGTGCATCACGACGTCGTGCACGCGCTGCAGCACTTCGCCTTCGTCGTCTGCGGCTTCAACATGTGGATGGCGCTGCTCGGCCCGCTGCCCAAGCCGCTGTGGTTCGGCAACCTCGCGCGCCTGGGCTACATCCTCGCCGTGCGCCTCACGGGCGCCGTGCTGGGCAACGTCTTCGTCTTCGGCGGGCACATCTTCTTCGGCGTCTACGCGGCCGGCGAGCGCGCCCACGGCATCTCGCCCGGGGCCGACCAGAACGCCGCGGGCGCGATCATGATGGTCGAGGGGTCGATCCTCACGCTGGCGCTGTTCGGGTGGCTCTTCGCGCGCGCCGCGAGCGAGGGCGAGGAGCGCCAGGAGCTGCTGGAGTTCGCCGCTGCTCGCGGCGTGGAGCTCAGCGAGGCGCGCGCGGCGCGTGCGGTGGCAGCGGGGCGCGGCGCCGAGCTGCGCCGGCGCATCGAGTCCGGCACCCCCGTCCGCGAGGAGGCGATCCCGTGACCGCGCGCACGTTCACGCTCGCGCACCTGACCGACGTCGAGCCGATCGCGGTCGGCGACCTGACCTGGCTGCCCTTGCGCCGCGCGCTCGGCGCCACCGGCTTCGGCCTCGGTGCCTGGAGCGCGGCAGAGGCGGGCGACGAGCTCATCGAGTCCCACGACGAGACGAGCACCGGCGCGGGCGCCCAGCAGGAGCTCTACCTCGTCCTGGGCGGCCGCGCCACGTTCACGGTCGGCGACGAGGAGCTCGACGCGCCGGAGGGGACGATGCTCCTCGTCGAGGTCGGCACGCGCCGCTCTGCAGTGGCCGCCGAGCCCGACACGACGGTGCTCGTGGTCGGCGGGCGTCCCGGCGCCGCGCTCCCCGCGTCGCCCTTCGAGCACTACTACGCCGCCCAGCCCGCCTACGACGCCGGCGACTACGACCGCGCCGTCGCGATCGCCAGCGAGGGCCTCGAGGACTGGCCCGACCACCCCCTCATCCACTACCAGCTCGCCTGCTTCCACGCCCGGGCCGGACGCCTGGACGACGCGCGCCGATCGCTCGACATCGCCTTCGCGGGCGACGAGCGCACGCGGGGGTGGGCGGCGGAGGACGACGATTTGGCGGCGCTGCGGGAGTGACGCGAGGGGGTGTGCGCGTTTGACCGAAACTATTTAGGTCAAGGGCGCACACCCCCTAGCGGCGCTCTCAGGGGTGTGCGACCTAAGCGAACGCATGCTTCGCCAATGCAGCCCACCCCTCGCTGCAGTCCTTTGGAGGTGTTGCAGAGGACGCGCGATCTCTGTCCAACGTGCGCGTCGCACGGATACCCCCCGGCGCCCGGGCCGCCGCTCATTGGTCATCCTTGGTGGTGCCGGCGGCCGCCGGGAGAGCGCCAACACCGCTTGCCGGTGTGGAGGGCCAGAGTGAGACCAGCGCGTCCCGGCGGTCCGTCGAGGTGTCCTGAGCTGCAACTGGGAGTTGCGCCCTCAGAGCGCCGTCAATGAGCACTCGCCACGGTACCTCGCCGCCGGCCGCAGTCAACAGCATCGGTTGAAGGGAGGAGTCGTGAACGAGGGTCGCTTTGCTGGCGTTGTTTGGGCCAGCGAGGAGCACGCCGTTTGTATCACCGATGGCGATGGGCGGATCGTCGAGGGGCGTCGCTATCGCCATGACGAGCGCGGGATCACGGCGCTGTGCGCGCGCCTGATCGAGCTTGGGGTCGGGCGGGTTGCCGTTGAGCGCCCGGACGGGTTGCTGATCCGAGCGGCTGCTGGACGCCGGGCTGCGGGTCATCGCGGTGCATCCCAACCAGGTCGCCGCGATGCGCGCAGGGTTCACCGCGGCGGGCGCCAAGAGCGACAGCTTCGACGCGTTCGTGCTCGCCGAGCTCGCGCGCACCGACAGCCACCGCTTCCGCGTCCTGGTCCCCGACTCGGACGCCACCAAGGCGCTGCGGGCGCTGTCGCGCTCGCGTGAGGACCTCGTCGCTCACCGGGTCGCGATCGCCAACGAGCTGCGCGCGCAGCTGGAAGCGTTCTGGCCCGGCGCCGCGCCTGTCTTTCGCGATATCGACAGCCCGATCGCGCTGGCGTTCCTCAAGCGCTACCCATCCCCGACCGACGCCCACGGTCTCGGCGAGCAGCGCATGGCGCGCTTTTTGGCCCGACAGCAATACTGGGGCGGCAAGTCCGCGGGGGAGCTGGTCACTCGGCTGCGCGACGCCGCCTGCGGCCGCGCCGCACAGCTCGAGACCGATGCACGACGCCAGATCGTCCTCGCGCTCGTCGCCGCGCTGGAAGCGATCGTCGCGCACATCGCCCAGCTGACCCGCGAACTGCGCAGCGCGCTGGCCGACCATCCCGACGGACCGACGTTCCGCTCGCTGTTTCGCGACCCAAACTCCGCGGTCTGCGCCGCCGCGATCCTCTCTGAGATGGGTGACTGTCGCGAGCGCTACCCGACCAAGGCAGCGCTGACCGGCGACGCCGGCCAGGCCCCCGTCGCCATCGAGTCCGGAAAATCCAAGCGCGCCAGATTCCGATCGGCCTGCGATCACCGCCTGCGCAAAGCGATCGCCACCATGGCCGACACCAGCCGCCACCACAACCCCTGGGCCGCCGACATCTACGACCGCGCCCGCGCCCGCGGCTGCTCTCACCCCCACGCCATCCGCATCCTCGGACGCGCCTGGTGCGGCGTGATCTGGCGCAGGTGCCATGACCACAGCACCTACGACCCCGTCCACCACCGAGCCCTCCAGCGCCTCACCGCACAGCAGGCTTGACACAGGGAGTCTCACTCCCGCTCCCCTCGATGATGCAGTTTGGGGCTAACCCACCAACCGCTCGAGCTCCGCCACCGTCGTCGCCGCCGACGTGTGATGCACCACCGCCATCCCCAGCTCGCGCGCGGGATCCAGGTTGAACGCGAGGTCGTCGACGAAAACGCACTCCGCGGGTGCGACGCCGATGCGCTGCGCGCCGAGCTCGTACATCCGCGGGTCGGGCTTGCGGAAGCCCTCCTCGCCCGAGATGACGATGCCGTCGAAGAGCTCGGCCAGCAGCTCGCGCGGGTAGCGGCGCGTCCCCCAGGAGTTCGAGACGAGGCCGGTCGGCACGCCGCGCTCGTGCAGGGCACGCACGCCGTCGACCATGGCCGGGTCCAGCGCGGCGCGGGCGAAGAGGCGGTCGATGAGGCCCTCGTGCCAGGTCAGGCCGAGCGCGGTGGCCAGCTGCGGTTCGAAGTCGGCCTCCTCGACGCGCCCGCACTCGAAGTCGATCAGCAGCGCGCGGGCGTTGCGGTCGTGGCGGAACATGTTCGCCAGGAGGTCGGGGTCGAGGTCCTCCTCGGCGCAGAAGGCGGCGAAGGAGCCAAACAGGTCGCTGGTCATGACGCCGCCCCAGTCGAGCAGGACGGCGCGGTGCTCAGTCGCCACGGGCCAGCGCCTCCGCGCGCTGGGCGAGCTGGATGACGCCCTCGCCGAAGCCCTTGAGATACGGGTCGTCGGTGGCACCGGAGAGCGCGCGCTTGTAGTTGCCTTCCATGAAGACGATCGACTTCCACAGGGCCAGGGTCCGGTACCAGCGGATGTCGGTCATCGCCCGTCCCGAGCGCTCCTCGTAGCGCGCAACGAGCTCCTCGCGCAGCGGGAAGCCGTCCTCGCGGGTCACGCCCGACAACTCGAACATCCTGCCCGTCGGGTCGTGGCGATCGACCCACAGCGTGCACAGGTAGCCGACATCGGCCAGCGGGTCGCCGATGGTCGCCATCTCCCAGTCGAAGATCGCCACCAACCGGGCCGGCGCGTCGGGCGCGAGCATCGTGTTGCCCAGGCGGTAGTCGCCGTGGACGACGGTGGCCGGTCCGGACTGCGGCAGGTGCGTCTTCAGCCACTCGCCCACCGATTCGACCGCCGGGATGTCGCGCGTGCGGTTGTGCTCCCACAGCCCGAGGAAGCGGCGCAGCTGACGCTCGAGGTAGCCCGTCGGCTTGCCGAAGCCCTCCAGGCCCGCGTCGCGCCAGTCGACGGCGTGGACCTCGACCAGCGCGTCGACGAGCTCCTCGCCGATGCGCCGGCGGTCATCGAGGCTGTCGAGCGCGGCGGGCACGGCGCTCGTGACGACGTGGCCCTCGACGCGCTCCATGACGTAGAACGGCGCGCCGATGACGGCGGGGTCGTCGCACACCGCGAGCACGGCGGGCACGCGCGCGCGGCCGGCCAGCGCCGACAGCACGCGCGCCTCGCGCAGGACGTCGTGGGCGCTGGGCGGCAGCGGGCCGCGCGGCGGGCGGCGCAGCACGACGTCGGCGCCGTCGCGGCGCAGCGCATAGGTCACGTTGGAGTGGCCGTCGCCGACGGGCGTGACGTCGACGTCGCCGGCGCCCAGGCCGTGGGTGTCGAGGAAGGCCAGCAGCGGGTCGAGCACGAGCAGGGGCTCGCGCCTGTTGGCATCGGCCTCTTTGTGGGTGCGGACCACGTCGTCCGGGGCCACTGGGGTGCTCACCGCCCGAAACCTAGTTGCTACGGTGTCGCCCGCGCTGCCAGCACCCGATGCCGACGCGACCACAACCTTTCGGGTCTCCAGGTGGTTCCTGGGGCAGTGCCGATCCTCATGCGACGTTCCTCCACTCTCATCGCCGCGGTGTGCGCCGTGCTGGCGCTGCTCGTCCCGGCCGCCGCGCAGGCGTCCAAGACGCAGTCGCTCACCTTCGAGGCCCCACGGGACCTGAAGGACCCCGCCACCCGCGACCAGGCCTTCAAGGACATCGCCGCCCTCGGCGTGCACTCGATGCGCCTCGTGCTCTACTGGCACGACGTCGCGCCGCAGGCCGACTCGCGCGTCAAGCCGAAGTTCGCCGAGACCGATCCCGCGAGCTATGACTGGAGCGCGTACGACGCCGTCGTCGACGGCATCAAGGCGCGCGGCTGGAACCTGCTGCTGACCGTCTCGGGCCCGGTCCCGCTGTGGGCCACCAACGGCGCGCGCGACACGCTCACGCGCCCCAGCCCGTCCGAGTTCCAGAAGTTCGTCCATGCCGTCGGACTGCACTACGGCACGAAGGTCGACACCTGGAGCATCTGGAACGAGCCAAACCAGCCGCAGTTCCTGATGCCGCAGTACTCGGTGCACCACACCCCGCTCTCGCCAGGGATCTATCGCAAGCTCTTCATCGCCGCCCAGCACGGCCTGGCCGATGCCGGCCTCGCCAACGCCCGCGTGCTGCTGGGCGAGACCTCGCCGCGCGGCACGGGCAAGGTCGTCGCGCCGCTGACCTTCCTGCGCGGCGTGCTGTGCCTGGATTCCAAGTACCACAAGACCAGCAGGAGCTGCGCGAAGCTCAAGCCCGCCGGCTACGCCCATCACGCCTACACGACGGGTCAGGGCCCGACGTTCAAGCCCACGCAGCCCAACGACGTCACCATCGGCGTGCTCTCGCGGCTGACCACCGCGCTCGACCGCGCCGCGAAGGCCGGCGCGATCACCTCGCACCTGCCGATCTACCTGACCGAGTTCGGCATCGAGAGCACGCCCGACCCGGTGCGCGGAGTGAGCCTGCAGCGCCAGTCCGAGTACCGCGCGATCTCCGAGCGCATCGCCTACGACAACCCGCGCGTCGTCGCCTTCTCGCAGTACCTGTTGCGCGACGACCTGCCCAAGGCGGGCGTGCCCGTCCTCCAGCGCTACCCGGGCTTCGAGACCGGCCTGTTCACGTCGGCCGGCAAGCCCAAGCCCTCCTACGACGGCTTCCGCCTGCCGCTCGCGGTGCGGCGCACGAGTTCGACGAAGGTCTCGCTCTGGGGCCTCGTGCGGCCGGCCGCCGGCGTCACGACGGTGAGCATCGAGGTGCGCTCCAAGGGCGGCTCCTTCCATGCGCTGACGACGGTGCGCACCGACGCTCGGGGCTATTTCGCCAAGAGCGCGGCGAACGCCAGCGGGCGCGAGTGGCGCCTGGTCTGGCAGGCGCCCGACGGCACCACCTTCCGCGGGACGCCGACGCGGGCTTACGCCGGGTAGCCTGCCCGGCGGATGGCGCGGCAGCTCTGGCTTCTGCGGCACGGCGAGGCCGAGCCTCACGACGCACGACCCGACGCCGAACGCCGCCTCACCGACCGCGGGCGAGAGCAGTCGCGCGTCGCCGGCTGTGCGCTGGCGGCGCTGAAGGTCCACGTCCACCTCGCCCTCACGAGCCCCAAGGTCCGCGCCCGCGACACCGCGGTGCTGGCGTGCGAGGCCCTCGGCTTGGAACCGGTCGACCACGCCGCGCTGTTCGCCGGGTTCGACGTCTCCGATGCGCGCGAGCTCCTGGGCGCGGCCGGTCCTGATCAGCGCGTGCTCGTGGTCGGCCACGAGCCCGACTTCTCCCAGGTCGTCTACGACCTGACCGGCGCGCGCATCGACTTCAAGAAGGGCGGCATCGCGGCGGTGCGGCTGGACGGCACCTCCGGCGAGCTCATCGTGCTCATGCGCCCGCGCGAGCTCCAGCGGATCTGCCTGAGCGCGTCGTAGCTAGAGGGCCTTCGTCGCCGCCCGCGCCGCCACCAGGACCGGGTCGTAGACGCCCGAGTACGGCGGCGCGTAGGACAGGTCGATGAGCTCGAGCTCGTCGACCGCCATGCCGGTCCAGATGCACGCGGCGAGGACGTCGATGCGCTTGGCCGCGCCTTCGACGCCGACGATCTGGCCGCCGAGCAGCCGCCCTTCGGGCGCGACGACGAGCTTGACCCAGATCGGCCCGCTGCCCGGGTAGTAGCCCGCGCGCGTGCGGTCCTTGATCGTCGCCGCGCGGACCTCGATGCCCGCGTCGGCCGCCTCGCGCTCGGTGATGCCCGTGCGCGCGACCTCGTAGCGGCAGATCTTCGAGGCGGCGGTCCCGATGACGCCGGGGAAGGCGAGGTCTGCACCGGTGGCGTTGGCGCCCGCGATGCGCCCCTGCTTGTTGGCGTGCGTGCCGAGCTGGACGTTCATCGGGCGCTCGAGGACGCGGTGCCACGACTCCACGCAGTCGCCCGCGGCGAAGACGCCGTCGTGGCCGGGGCAACGCTGGTGGTCGTCGACGCGCAGCGCGCCGCTGTCGCCCAGCTCGAGGCCGGCCGCGCGCGCCAGGGCCGTCGCGGGGCGCACGCCGGTCGCCATCACGACGTGATCGGCGGGCAGGTCCTCGCCGT
The DNA here is from genome assembly GCA_963806015.1 of uncultured Actinomycetes bacterium. GTDB lineage: Bacteria > Actinomycetota > Thermoleophilia > Solirubrobacterales > Solirubrobacteraceae > JAOPZW01. The sequence goes on from CAWDWM010000007.1 coordinate 49,685, forward strand.
CGACGCGCACGGCGCCCTCGGTCACCTCCTGCAGGTCGGCGCCGAGGCGCACGTCGATGCCGACGCCCTCGGCCGCGTCCTGCACGTGGGCGGCCATGTCCTCGTCGAGGGTGGCCATCACCTGGCCGGCGCGCTCGACCAGCGTCACCCGCAGGCCGCGCTGCACGAGCGCCTCGGCCATCTCGAGGCCGATGTAGCCGCCGCCGATGACGACCGCGCTCTCGCCGCCCTTCTCCAGAGCCGCGCGGAAGCGCTCGGCGGCGTCGATGGTGCGCGCCGGCTCGGCCCCGTCGGCACCCGGCACGTCCGGCGCGACCGCCTCCGCGCCGGTGGCGAGCACGATCTGGTCGAAGCCCTCGCGCCGCTCGTCGCCGAGCTGGTCGCGCACGGTCAGCTCGCGGTCGTCGAGGTCGATGGCCACGACCTCGGTGCGCGTGTGGACCGCGATCCCGTGCTCGCGATGTTCGTCGGGCGAGCGCGTCACGAGCCGATCGGAGTCGTCGAAGAGCCCTCCGACGTAGAACGGGATCCCACATGCAGAGAAGGAGGTATAGGGGCCGCGCTCGAACGCCATCACGTCGAGCGCGGGCGTCCGGCGGCGGGCCGTGCTCGCGGCGCTCATCCCCGCTGCATCGCCACCCACGATCGCGAGACGCTCCGCCATTGCCCTGCACGCTACCCGGGTTCGCATCACGACCAGCACCGCTCGACTGCTGTACGCGACCGTTTATCGCGTACGCGCGGAGCTCCCGCGGGGAACTGTCATCCTTCAGCGGTCCATGGCAGGGACAATGACGATGCTGGCCGACGCCCCATGGATGGTGCAGGCGGTCCAGGCGCTCGCACTCGAACTGCGGCTTCACCACGCGCCGACCGCGGAGCACAGTCACCGCCTCGCCGCGCACGCGCGTGTGGTGGCCGAGGACCTGCGCCTGGATCCGCTCGACGCGACCGAGGTCGAGCTCGTGGCGGTGCTGCACGACGTCGGCAAGCTCGCCGTCGATCCGCACATCCTCGACTGGCCCGGTCCGCTCGACGACCACCAGCGCGAGCGGATGCGCCGGCACACGATCGAGGGCGAGGAGCTGCTGGCGGGCATTGCCGGCCTCGAGCATCTGGCCCCCGCCGTGCGCGCCACGCACGAGGCGTGGGACGGCTCGGGGTACCCGGACGGCCTCACCGGCGATCAGATCCCCCTGACCGCGCGCATCGTCACCGTGGTCGATGCCTTCGACGCGATGACCAGCGAGCGCGCCTACCGTCAGCCGCTGTCGCGGCGCGAGGCGCTGCGCCGGCTGCGGATCGGCGCGGGGCGGCAGTTCGACCCGCGCGTGGTCGACTCGATCGTCCACGTCCTCTGACGTCCCCGGGCGCCGCGATGGCGCCACTAGCATGAGGGTGTGCCCGAGCTGCCCGAGGTCGAGATCACCGCGCGCCGGCTGGACGCCGCGCTGCGCGGCGTGGTCGTCGAGTCGGCGCTGGCCCCGGGCATCAACGCGCTGAAGACCTTCGACCCGCCGCTGCAGGCGATCGAGGGCGCCGCCGTCAGCGGCGTGCGGCGCATCGGCAAGCACATCGTGGTCGACCTCGCCGGCGACCTCGCGCTGCTCGTGCACCTGATGTCGGCGGGGCGGCTGCAGCTCTTCGACAAGCGCGCGTCGCTGCGCGATCGCACCTCGCGCCTGCTCGTCCGGCTGGCCGACGGCAACGAATTGCGCCTGCGCGAGTTCGGGACCAAGCAGCGGGCGTGGGTCAAGGTGCTGCGCGCGCAGGACGTCGCCGCCGACGACGCCGTAGCCACGCTCGGGCCTGAGGCCTGGCCCGACCCACCGCCGCTGCGCGAGCTGCTCGCCGCCCAGGGCGCCCGGCCGCTGCACGGCGTTCTGCGTGACCAGCACGTGGTGGCCGGGATCGGGCGTTCGTGGGTCGACGAGATCCTGTGGACGGCGATGCTCTCGCCGTTCAAGCGCGCAGATGACCTCACCGACGACGAGGCCGACGTCCTGCGCGACGCGTGCATCGAGCGCCTCGACGGCGCGATCGAGCACTACGAGCGCGTGGTCGCCCTGCCGATCCCCGACAAGCTCCCGATGCCGCTCGAGATCCATCGCCGCGCGGGCGAGCCGTGCCCGCGCTGCGGCGCGACGATCGAGGCGGTCCACTACGAGGACTACGTCATGTGTTACTGCCCGCACGACCAGACCGGCGGGCGCGTGCTCAAGGACCGCCGGCTCTCGCGGCTGCTGAAGTAGCCCGCCGGCCCGGCGCTGCGCCCCGCGTAGGATCTGGGCCATGATCGAATCCGGCCAGACCGCACCAGACTTCGAGCTCCCCGACCAGGACGGCAACCCGGTCCACCTCGCCGACCTGCGCGGCGGCCTCGTCGTCCTCTACTTCTACCCGAAGGCGGATACGCCCGGGTGCACCACCCAGGCCTGCGGCATCCGCGACCACCGCGCCGACTACGAGGCCCTCGGCGCCACGGTCCTCGGCGTGTCCCCCGATCCCGTCAAGGCGATCAAGAAGTTCCACGACGGGCAATCGCTGTCGTTCACCCTGCTGGCGGACGAGGACCATGCCGTCACCGAGCTGTACGGCGTCTGGGTCGAGAAGAAGAACTACGGCCGCACCTACTGGGGCGCCCAGCGGGCCACCTTCCTGATCGACGAGGAGGGCGTCGTGCGCCACGTCATTCCCAAGGCGTCGCCCAAGACGCACGACGACGAGGTGCTGGCGGCGCTGGGCGATCTGAAGACGGCCGCGTAGGGCCGCTCACTGCGGCCAGAACTCGCGGACCACCGCCACGTCCGCCCTGTCGTCGGTGGGGGCGCCGAAGGCCAGGATCTCGGCGCCCCCGGGTCCGCCCTGCATGCCGCGGGTCACGGTCGGAGCGACCCTGATGGCGTCCCATGTCCCCAGCTCGACCTCCTCGTCGTCGAGCTTCATGCGCGCGCTCCCGGCCACGACGACGTAGACCTCCTCCTCCTCGGCGTGGTGGTGGCCGAAGGGCACACGGAAGCCGGGTGCGAGCGTGAAGTGGCTGAGCCCCGAGCTCTTGAGGCCCAGCGCCTTGCGCGCGAAGCGCGACTGCAGGTGAGGGGCGAAGCCGAACTTGGGCGCCTGGTCCTCGACGGTCTTGAGGTTGACCACGGTGTAGCCGGCCATGCCCGCGGCCCTCAGCGCGGCGGCCAGTCGAGCTTGGCCGGCGTGAAGTTCGCGCCCCACTCGGCGTAGGCCTCCGCGGCCGAGTCGGTGTCCTGCGCGACCGAGGCGCCGTGGCGCGCGGCGAGATCGTTGGCCGGGTAGGTGATCTTCTGCTCGGGGCTGCGCGCGCCGACCATGAGGATCGCGCACGGCCCATCTCCCGCCCCGACGAAGACGTGCGGCGTGCCGGGCGGGCAGTGGACGAAGTCCCACGCGCGCAGCGTGCGCTCCGCGCCCTCGATGACGGTCACGCACTCACCCGACAGGACCAGGAAGGCCTCCTGCGTGCTCTCGGCGTGATAGACGGAGCTCGGCTGGCCCGGCTCGAGCACGCGCACGTTGATCCCGAAGTTGGGAAAGCGGTCGTCGCTGGGCTCGAAGGTCACGGCCAGCCCGCCGACCTCGTGGCGCAGCGCGGGGGCGTCGACGATGTTGACGACGAACCAATCGGACATGGCCCGATCCTAGCCACGGGGGCCCTGCGCCAGCGGCTCGGCGCGCCAGACCCGCGCGCGCTCGCCGCGCGCGCAGCCGACGTCGTGGCCGAGCTGCGCGAGCGCCTCGGCGCGCGCCGCGTGGGGGCGGCCGAGCGCCTGCTCCGCGACGTCCTGGGAGAGATGGGGGCCGAGGAGATGGTCCGGGCGCGGCGCGTGCGGCTGCCCAGCTAGCCTCCCGGCGATGACGCTCTTCACCTCCCCTCTGGCCGAGGAGATCGCGCCCGATCTCCTGGAGCGCTTCCAGCGCTACGTCCGCGTCGACACCCAGTCCAAGCGCGATGGCGACGGGTCGCCGAGCACCCCCGGCCAGCTCGACCTCTCGCGCATGCTCGTCGAGGAGCTCAAGGCCGCCGGCCTCGCGGATGCCGAGCTCGACGACAAGGGCTATGTGATGGCCACGCTGCCGGCGACCAACGGCGCCACGGCGGTCGTCGGGCTCCTCGCCCACGTCGACACGAGCCCCGATGCGCCCGGCGCGGGGGTCGAGCCCATCGTCCACCGCGCCTACGGCGGCGGGACGATCGAGCTGCCGCACAACGACACCGTGCTCGACCCGGCGAAGATGCCCGAGCTGGCCGGCAAGGCGGGCCACGACATCGTGACCTCCAGCGGCGACACGCTGCTCGGCGCCGACGACAAGGCCGGCGTGGCGGAGATCATGGCCGCGGTCGCCCATCTGGCGGCGCACCCCGAGCTGCCGCGCCCGACGCTGCGGATCGGCTTCACCCCCGACGAGGAGATCGGCCGGGGCGCGCTGGGCTTCGACGTCGAGCGCTTCGGGGCCGTGTGCGCCTACACGATGGACGGCTCGACCGTGGGCGAGCTGCAGGACGAGACGTTCACCGGCGTCGAGGCGATCATCACGATCCACGGGATCGACGTCCATCCGGGCTTCGCCACCGGCAAGCTCGTCAACGCCGCGCGGCTCGCCGGCCGCGTGCTGGCCGCGCTGCCGCCCGAGCTCTCCCCGGAGGCCACCTCGGGGCGCCAGGGCTTCATCCATCCCTACGCGGTCAGCGCCACCGCCGGGCGGGCGGTCATCCGCGCGATCGTGCGCGATTTCGACGAGGACCTGCTGGCAAGCCACGTCGCGCTGCTGCGCGCGACGGCGGAGGAGGTCGTCGGCAGCGAGCCGCGCGCGCGGCTGGAGATCGACGTGCGCCGCCAGTACCCCAACATGCGCTCCCATCTCGAGCCCTTCCCCGAGGTCGTGGAGGCGGCGGAGCGGGCGATCCGCGACGAGGGCATCGAGCCGCTGCGCACGCCGATCCGCGGCGGCACCGACGGCTCGCTGCTCAGCTCGATGGGGCTGCCGACGCCGAACGTCTTCACCGGCGGCCACGAGTACCACTCGGTGCGCGAGTGGGCCTCGGTGCAGGACATGGCGGCGGCGGCGGCGACGATCGTCCGGCTGGCCGAGGTCTGGTCGCAGCGCTGACCGCGCTGGCATGATCGCGCCGTGCCCTTCGTCCATCGCCTGCGCGTGCGCTTCCACGAGTGCGACCCGCAGGGCGTCGTCTTCAACGCGCACTACTTCGCCTACTTCGACGTCGCCCTGACCGAGCTGTGGCGCGAGGCGTTCGGCTCGTACGCCAACGTCGTGCAGGATGGCACGGATGTCGTGGTGGTCGAGGCGGGGGCCACGTTCCGCGCGCCGGCGCGCTTCGACGACGAGATCGACGTCGAGCTGGCGATCACGCGCCTGGGAACGACCTCGATGACGACGACGACGGCCGTGCGCCGCGACGGCGAGCTGCTGGTCGAGGGCCGCATCGCGCACGTCTTCGTCGACCCTGCCACGCTGGCCAAGAAGGAGATCCCGGAGCGCGTGCGGGCGGGCCTGGAGCCCTACGCGGTGGGCTAGCCATGCACCAGATCGAGACCCTCGAGCGCACCTTGCAGTCGGCGGTCGCGGCGCGCGACATGCAGGCGCTCGAGCGTCTCCTGGGCCAGGAGTTCACGCTCACCACCGGGCGCCCCGGCCACGAGGTCCGCGGGCGCGCGGAGTACCTCGAGGTCACGGCGACGCGCTACGTCATCGAGGGGTTCCGCTTCGACGAGCTGGAGGTCGTCGAGCTCGGCCCCGGCGCGGCGCTCGTGCGCTCACGCTACGTCCAGCGCGGCGCGATGGACGGCGCCGACCGCTCCCAGCCCTTCCTCATGACCGACGTCTGGGCGCACCGGCCGGCCGGCTGGGAGCTCGTCAGCCGTCACGTGAGCCCGCTCGCTTCGAGCGGCCCCTGACCAGCGCGGCGCCGAGGATCGCGCCGAGGAAGGCGCTGACCACGATGACGATGATCAGCGGCGTATCGGTGGTGCCCACCAGCCAGTTGATGGCCACGTCGTTGCGGTTGGAGAGCCCGAACGCGATGAGCAGGATGGCGACTGCGACGGCCGCGATCGTCTTGGACTTGAGGTCGCGCTCCTTGGGCGCAGGGCCGGGCGTGCTCATTGTGCGCGACGATAGCGCGCATGTCCCTTGCCGCGGTCCTCTTCGACAACGACGGCCTCACGCTCGACACCGAACCCGCGTGGACGCGGGCCGAGGTCGTGCTGTTCGAGCGCCACGGCGCGACCTTCACGGCCGACCACAAGCGCGACCTGCTCGGCACGGCGCCGGTCGATGCGGCCGTCAAGCTCGAGCGGATGCTCGGGCGCCCGGGCGACGAGCTGAACGCCGAGCTGCATGCGCTGGTCCTCGAGGAGGTCGCCGCCGGCGTCGAGCCGATGCCCGGCGCGGTGGCGCTGCTGGGTGCCCTGCGGGCCGCCGGGATCCCGGTCGGCCTGGTCTCGAACTCGCGGCGCGGCTTCGTCGAGCGCGGGCTGCGAGCCGCCGGCCTCGCCGACGCGTTCGCGGTGATCGTGACGGCCGAGGACGTCGCGCGGCCCAAGCCGGCGCCCGACGCCTACGTCGCCGCCGCCGTCGCGCTGGGGGCCGCGCCGTCGGAGTGCGCCGTGCTCGAGGACTCGCCGACCGGGCTGGCCGCCGGGCGCGCGGCGGGGGCGCTGACGATCGGCGTGCCCTCGTTCCCGGGCGTGAAGCTGGAGGCCGACGTGGTGGCCAGTTCGCTGGAGGACCCTGCGCTCTGGCTGGCCCTAGGGCTGCGGGCGGCCGCCGCCTAAGCTGATCTTGTGCCACTGGCCTCGCTCGGCGACGACATCTCGAGCTTCTTCAGCGCCGTCGGCAAGTTCTTCTCGAGCCTGGCCGACATCCACTTCGGCTCGCTGCTCATCGCGCTCGTCGCCTTCGGCCTCTACCTGACGATCCGCGCCCGGGCGGCGTTCCACATCCTGCGCGCCGCCTACCCCCAGGAGCACATCGAGTTCAGGCGCATCTGGGCGGCCTACATCGCGGCCTACGGCTTCAACAACGTCATCCCCGCGCGCGGTGGCGACGTCATCCGGCTCTTCCTGACCAAGACCTCGATCCCGAACTCGAGCTACTCCGCGGTGGCGGCGGCGACCTTCGTCGAGATCATCTTCGACGCGACGATGGGCGTCTTCATCCTCACCTTCGCCTTCACGCAGGGCGTGTTCCCCAAGCCTCCGGACTTCGCGAACCTCGGCGCCTTCGACCTGTCGTTCTTCGCGGGCCATCCGCGTTTCCTGCTCTTCGTCATCACCGTCCTCGCCGCCCTCGGGCTCGCCGGGTTCGCCCTGCTCTCGCGCCGGGTGCGGGCCTTCTGGGCGCGCGTGCGCCAGGGCCTGACGATCCTGCGCGACCGCCGGCGCTACTTCCGCGAGGTCTGGCTCGTCCAGCTCGGCGCGTGGGGTTTCCGCTTCACCGCCTTCTGGTTCCTGCTGGACGCCTTCAACATCGGCGGATCGGTGAAGAACGTGCTGCTCGTGCTGGGCGTCAACGCCGTCGCCGCCGCGGTGCCGTTCACGCCCGGCGGGGCCGGCGTGCAGCAGGCCTTCCTGGTCAAGGTGTTCGCCGGCACCGCGAGCGGCGCCACCGTCGCCGCCTACTCGGTCGGCCAGCAGATCGCGATCGCGTCGTTCACCCTGGGGATCGGGTTCGTCGCGCTGTGGACGATCTTCCAGTTCCGCTCGTTCAAGGACGTCATCGCGGCCGGGCGCGCCGACCGCGAGGGGGGCGGTCCGCCGCCCGCCGACGGGGCTACTGCAGCCCCTGCCGCGCCTCGCGCACGAGCGTGACCGCCTCGGGGAAGACGGTCGCCATCACGGTGCGGATCTGCTCGGCCTGCTCCGCCGTGGTGCCCTGGATGTTGATCCGCGCGATGGCCGCGACGGTCATGTCGACCGCGAGCTTGATCGCGTTGTCGGCCCACGCCAGACGCTGCTGGCCCTGCAGCTGGTCGGCGAACTCCGCCATGCGCCGCTGGAGCTCATCGGGATCTCCGAACATGCCACCAAAACCTTCCATGCCACCATCCTAGCCATGGCACCGAGCGTGGAGGGCGCGGGCGTGGCGCTCAACGTCGTCGAGCGCGGTGCGGGCGCGCCGGTGCTGCTCATTCACGGCCTCGCCGCCGATGCCGAGGCGATGGCGCCGGTGGCGCAGGCGCTGGCCGGCGAAGCGCGGGTGATCGCCTACGACCGCCGCGGCTACGGATCCAGCGGCGCTCCGGAGCCCTATCTCGGCACGACGGTCGAGGAGCAGGCGCAGGACGCCGCCGCGCTGCTGGGCGCGCTCGACGCCGGCCCGGCGGTGGTCTGCGGCGACGGCTTCGGCGCGCTCGTCGCGCTCGACCTGATGAAGCGCCACCGGGCGCTCGTCCGGGCGGCCGTGCTCGCCGACCCGCCGCTGTTCATGTTCGTGCCCGAGGCGACAGAGCGCCTCGGTGCCCAGCACGCCGTGCTCGAGGCGGCGGTGCGCGAGGGCGGCCCGCAGGCCGGCGTCGAGGCGTGGCTGGGCGGTCGCGTGGGGGATGCCGCGCTCCAGCGGGCGCGCACCGCGCACCTCGCCTTCTTCGCCGACTACGCCGGCCTGGCGAGCTGGCCCGTGACGCGCCGCGAGCTGCGCGCCATGGACGCGCCCGCCGTCGTGCTCACCGGACCGCAGTCGCCGCCGCACATCGTCGCCGCGGCCGACGCGCTGGCCGCGTTGCTGCCGGGCGCCCGGCGCGCCGGCGACGGCGATCTGGTGGCCGCCGCGCGCGCCCTGCTCGCGTCACCCTGAGCGCCGGGGGTGCGTTAGGGGGTCGTGAAGGCCTGCCGCCTGCCCGTCGCCCTGCTCGCTGCGCTGCTCGTGGTGCCTGCGGCCGCCTCCGCCGCTCCGGCGCCCAACGCGCCATGCGCCGCCGTCGTCGCTTCCGGACGGCCGATCGAGCTGCCGGTGCAGGTCGCGCCCGGGCTCATCGTGCGGGTCCGCGACCCCTACGGCGGCGTCTTCGCCCGCAACCGGCTCTTCGTCGCCTTCTCGATCCGCTATGCGAGTCGCGCCGATCGCGCCCGCGTCGCCTCGGTCGCGTGGACGCTCGACGGCGCCGCGCCGCGCCGCGACGAGGGCGGCCGCGATCAGCTGCTGGCGCCGTCGACGATGTACTGGGCCGGCCGACACGTCGTCGGCGTGCGCATCGCGCCGGTGGGCGGCGGCGCGCCGGTCGAGGCGGAGCTTCAGGTGACGGCGACCGACTGCCAGCTCGCCTCGCTGAGCGCGCTGCCCGGCGCCCGCGGCAGTCTGGCGCTCACCGTCGCCTCGGGCGGGCCCGCGCTGCGGGCGATCGAGCTGAGGCCCGGCAGCGGGCGCTTCGGTGCGCCGGCGGGCGGGCGCCTGGGGACGGTGGCCGCACTGCCCGGCGGGCGCGAGCGGCCACTGCGCGCCGGCGCATTGAGCCGCAGCGGCCGCGCGCTGCGCATCACCGGCCTGCCGCCGGGGACGACGGTCGTACGCGTGCGGCTGGCGGCGGGCGTCGTCGCGCCCGGGCACCGCTGCGCGCTGTCGGCGTGGCTGACCGGCGGCGCCGGGCCGCCGGTGCGTGTCGTGCGGCGCTGCTGAGCGGTCGTCCGCGCGCGCGACTCCACCGGCGCGCGCCCGCCGAACGACGACTTGTGCCCGCATAGCGGGCAGTTCTCGTCGAACGACGATTTTGTCCCACCACAGGTGACAAACTCGTCGCTCACCTACGGGCCCGACCGCGAGCGCCCGGGCCGCCGCTCACTCCCTTCCCTCGATGATGCAGTTTCGCGCCGCGCAGCGCCGCCAGCACAGGCGGACGGCCGCTCAGCCGCCGCGATCGAAGAAGTAGAACCCCGGCAACGCCGCCCGCGTGACCTGGGCGGTGATGCTGGCGGCGATCTCCAGGTCTCCGATGCGCACGGCGAGGTCGTCGAGGGTGACGATCCCCGTGAGCTTGTCGCCGTCGACGATCGGCAGGCGGCGCACGCCGTTGTCGACCATGAGCTTGGTCGCCTCGGTGACGTCCATCCCGGGGGCGCCGGTGACGACCGGGCTCGAGGCGTGGCCGCTGGCCGGGGTGTCGCCGGGGTGGCCGTCGGCCAGCACGCTGACCGCGAGGTCGCGATCGGTGATGAAGCCGATCGGCAGGCCGGAGTCGTCGACGAGCACGACCGAGCCGACGTTGCGCTCGCGCATGAGCTCGGCAATGTGGCGGACCGGCGCCTCGGGCGTTGCGGTGACCACCGACTCGGTCATGACCTCGCGGATCTCCATGGGAACCCGGCCGCACTCTATCCATACAATCCGCGCCCGTGGCACCGCCCACACCTACACAGCTCGCCTGGCGCGGGCGCATCGAGGCCGGCCTGCGCGTGGCCGCGCCGTTCCTCGACCTGCTGCTGGCCGCCGGCGATCGGCTGTCGCGCGCGGTCGATCGCGACGCGCTCGACGCCCCGGCGCCGCCGCATGCGGTGAGCCCGCTGCCCGTGCAGCGGCGAGTGGGTCCGGGTACCGAGGGATGACGCCCGAGGAGGAGGTCCTGGCCTGGGAGGCCGAGCACCGCGAGCGGGCCGCCATCGCCGCCTTCACGGCCGCCACGCTGACCATCATCGGCGTGCTGCTGACCACCCTGGGCCAGCCGTCGTCGAGCAAGTTCGACGACAAGATCGTGACCGTCGTCGACGCGATGGGCCGGACCGCGGCGGGGCAGCCGATCCCGCCCGGGCGCATCTCGGCCTTCGCCACCGACGTCGGCCAGCACCCGGTCATCCCGATCGCCGGCGCGATCCTCTACGGGGTGGGCTCGATGGCGATCTTCTTCGCGATGGCCTTCCTGTTCCGTGCGACGCGCGCGCGCAGGCCGAGCATGCACCAGATCGCGCTCGTGCTGGCCGCCGTCGGCTCGGTCGGGTTCGGAATCGGCCGCGCGGTGTCCGAGGTGGCGCGCTACATCGGGGCCCACAACTTCGTCGATGCCGTCGACAAGACGAACTCGGCGGCGGCGGACGCGCTCAGTCCCACGGCCACCCTCGTCGGCCAGCTCATCTGGGAGACCTCCGCGCTGGCACTCGGCTTCGCCATAGCGATGATCTCGCTCAACGCCATGCGCGTGGGGCTGCTGTCGCGCTTCATGGGGGTGATGGGCGTCATCGTCGGCGTGGCGGTCGCGCCGATCCTGCCCATCGATCAGCAGGGCATCATCCGGGTGTTCTGGCTCGCCGCGCTCGGAGTGCTGTTCCTGGGCCGCTGGCGCAATACGCCCAGGGCGTGGGTCACCGGCGAGGCCGAGCCGTGGCCGACGCAGCAGCAGCTGCGCGAGGCCCGTGACGCGGCGCGGGCGCAACGCGAGCCCGATGCTCCGCCCTTGAGTGGACGCAGCGCGCCGAAGCCGCCGCCGCCCGCCGCCCCGAGCCCGAGGCGCCCGGATGCCCAGGCGCCCGGCAGCGAACACAGCGCGTCGAAGAAGAAGAAGCGTAAACGGCGCTCCTGAGTGGCTGAGCGCGGCTCTTGGGCGGCCGAGCGGTGTCCGATTACGGACAGCGCTGCTGCAGGATTCGATGGGTAAAGGGCAAAACACGCGACCAGCACTCCAACCGAGAGGGGATCTCATGGAAGCTGGAACCGTTCAGCCTCAGCCCTCGCCGCGCGAGCCCGCAGGGGCCGAGCGGCCGCTGGCGGGCTGGACTCCCGCGGACCCGGGTCCGCTGGGACTGGCCGGGTTCGCCATGACGACGTTCGTGCTGAGCATGTTCAACGCGAAGCTCGTCAGCTCCGGTGGCGAACCGGTGGTCCTGGGTCTGGCGCTGGCCTACGGCGGCATCGCGCAGCTCCTCGCAGGCATGTGGGAGTTCCGCACCGGGAACACGTTCGGCGCGGTCGCGTTCTCGTCGTACGGCGCCTTCTGGATCTCGTTCTGGGCGCTTGTCGTCTTCTACGCCCCGAAGATTCCGGCAGCCGACGCCGGCCACGCCATTGGCCTCTACCTCTGGGCGTGGGCGATCTTCACGGCGTACATGACCGTCGCCTCGTTGCGGACGACAGGCGCGGTCGCCCTGGTCTTCGTGCTGCTGACGGTGACCTTCATCCTGCTGGGAGCCGGCAACTCGGGCGGCCACGAGAACGTCATCAAGTGGGGTGGCTACATCGGCCTCGTGACCGCGTTGGCCGCGTGGTACGCGTCGTTCGCTGCGGTCGCGAACAGCACCTTCGGTCGCATCATCCTCCCTGTGTGGCCGCTCAACCGCTGACATCGGTCACGCCGCGCCGACGGCAAGGTCGTCGGCGCGGCATGATTCGGGTAGGCACGGGTCAAGGGCAGTCGACAGAGGAGAGGACATGGCGGACAGCCAGAGCACGACCCTCGAGCAGGTGCTGGGCGATCTCCTTGATCAGGAGCGCTTCGACCCGCCGGAGGACTTCGCCGCCGCGGCGCTGATCTCCGATCTCTCGGAGCACGAGAAGGCGGCCGAGGACTTCGAGGGCTGGTGGGCCGAGCAGGCGAAGGCGCTGCACTGGTTCACGGACTTCGAGGAGGTCCTCGACGACTCGAACCCGCCGTTCTACAAGTGGTTCGCCGGCGGCAAGCTCAACGCCTCCTACAACTGCCTGGACCGCCACGTCGAGAACGGCCTCGGCGCGCGGGTCGCCTTCCACTGGCGCGGCGAGGAGGGCGAGGAGCGCGACGTCACCTACGAGGAGCTCCTGCGCGACGTCAAGCGCTTCGCCAACGCCCTGAAGGACCACGGCATCGAGCCGGGCGACATCGTCGGCATCTACCTGCCGATGATCCCCGAGGTCATCGTGGCCATGCTCGCGTGCGCGCGCATCGGCGCGCCGCACAACGTCGTCTTCGGCGGCTTCAGCGCCGAGTCGGTCAAGGAGCGCATGGAGTTCTCCCACGCCAAGGCGCTCGTCACCGTCGACGGCGCCCGGCGCAAGGGCAAGACCGCCGCCATCAAGCAGGCGGTCGACGAGGTCATGGGCGACCTCGACGACCTCCAGACGATCTTCGTCGTCAAGCACACCGGCGAGGACGCCGAGATGAAGGACGGGCGCGACGTCTGGTACCACGAGGCGCTCGAGGCGGCCGACGACGAGTGCGAGGCCGCGGCGCTCGACGCCGAGCACCCGCTCTACATCCTCTATTCCTCGGGCTCGACGGCCAAGCCGAAGGGCATCCTGCACACTACCGGCGGCTACCTCACCCACGTCGCGTGGAGCCACAAGCACGTCTTCGACCTCAAGCCCGACGAGGACGTGTGGTGGTGCTCGGCCGACGTCGGCTGGGTCACCGGGCACTCCTACATCGTCTACGGGCCGCTCATGAACGGCGCGACGTCGGTCATGTACGAGGGCGCGCCGGACTACCCCGACAAGGACATCTGGTGGGAGCTGTGCGAGCGCTACGGCGTGACGCTGTTCTACACCGCGCCGACGGCGATCCGCGCCTGCATCAAGTGGGGCGCGCAGTACCCCGAGCGCCACGATCTCTCCAAGCTGCGGCTGCTGGGGACCGTGGGCGAGCCCATCAACCCGAAGGCCTGGCTGTGGTACTGGAAGGTCATCGGCGGGCAGCGCTGCCCGGTCGTCGACACCTGGTGGCAGACGGAGACCGGCGGGATCATGATCACCACGCTGGCGGGCGCCCAATACGCCAAGCCGGGCTCGGCGGGGACGCCGCTGCCGGGCATCGACGCCGCCGTGGTCAACGACGAGGGCGACGAGCTGACCGACGAGCAGGGACTGCTCGTCTTGCGCCGCCCGTGGCCGGGGATGCTGCGCACCCTCTACAAGGACGACGATCGCTTCATCGACACGTACTTCTCGCGCTTCGGCAAGGAGAACTACCTCGTCGGCGACGCGGCCCGCAAGGACGCCGACGACTACTTCTGGATCGTCGGGCGCGTCGACGACGTCATCAACGTCTCCGGCCACCGCCTCTCGACGGCCGAGGTCGAGTCGGCCATCGTCGCGCACGGCAAGGTGGCCGAGGCGGCCGTCGTCGCCATGGCCGACGAGGACACCGGGCAGGCGATCGTCGCCTACGTGACCCTGGAGGGCGACCTCGAGGGCTCCGACGAGCTGGTCACCGAGCTGCGCGAGCACGTCGCCCGGCGGATCGGCAAGCTCGCGCGCCCGCGGCGCATCATCTGGTCGGGCGATCTGCCCAAGACGCGCTCGGGCAAGATCATGCGCCGGCTGCTGCGCGACATCGCCGAGGGCCGCGAGCTCGGCGACGTGACGACCCTGCGCGACCCGGCGATCATGGACGAGCTCAAGCAGAAGGTCGCCGAGCGGGCCGACAGCGAGGACTAGACACGGGCATCACCGGGGGCCGGTCCGTGGTTCGCGACGTCATCCTGCGCGATGGCGCCGCGCTGCGGCTGCGCTCGCCGACGCCCCAGGACGAGGCCGACATCAAGGCGTTCTTCGACGCCCTCGCGCCCGAGAGCCGTTATCTGCGCTTCCACGGCCTCGGCCGCACCGATGTGGTGGCGCGCGACTACGCCCACGCCGACGGCGATGCCCGGATGACGCTGCTGGCCCACCTCGACGGGCGCGTGGTGGCCGTCGCGGGCTACGACCGCCTCAACGAGCCCGGCGCGGCCGAGGTCGCGTTCGCGGTGGCCGACGAGATGAACGGCCGCGGCCTGGCCACGCGACTGCTCGAGCAGCTCGCCCTGATCGCGGCCGAGCAGGCGATCACGCGCTTCGACGCCGAGGTTATGGCCGGCAACCGCGCGATGCTGGGCGTCTTCGCGGGAGCGGGCTTCGACACGCGCCGCCAGACCGAGTTCGGCGAGGTCCACCTGTCGCTCGACCTGCGCCCGACCGCCCGCTTCGAGGAGCGCTCGGCCGACCGCACCCACGTGGCCGCCGTCGCCTCGCTGCGCCCGCTGCTGGCGCCGGCATCGGTCGCGGTGGTCGGCGCGTCGGGTCGCGAGGACAGCGTGGGTGGGGGGATCTTCCGCGCCATCGTGGCCGGCGGCTTCGCCGGCGTCGCCGTGCCCGTGCATCCCGAGGGCGGCGTCGTGGCGTCGGCCCGCGCGGCGCGCTCGCTGAGCGACCTCGACGAGGCGCCGGAGCTGGCGGTGGTGGCGGTGCCGGCTGCCGAGGTGCTCGGCGTCGTGCGCGAGGCCGCCCGCTGCGGGGTGCGGGCGCTGCTCGTCGTCTCGGCGGGCTTCTCCGACAGCGACGAGCCCGAAGGGCGCGCCCGCGAGCAGGAGGTGCTCGAGGCCGTGCGCGCCCACGGGCTGCGGCTCGTCGGTCCCAACGCGCTGGGCGTCGTCAATACCGCGCCGGGCGTCGGCCTGCACGCGCTCATCGGCCGGGTCGCCGTCTCCCCCGGAGGACTGGCGCTGTCGTCGCAATCGGGCGCGCTCGGCCTGGCGCTGCTCGGACACGCCGCGGCGCGGGGCCTGGGCATCTCGACCTTCGTCGCGCTGGGCAACCGCGCCGACGTGTCGACCAACGACCTCCTCGAGTACTGGGCCGACGACGAGCGCACGGCGGTCGTCGCGCTCTACATGGAGTCCTTCGGCAGTCCGCGGCGCTTCTCGCAGGTGTCCCGGCGCGTGTCGCGGCGCAAGCCGATCCTCGCGGTCAAGGGCGGGCGCGGGCGCGTGCTCGACGACGCTGCGACCGATGCGCTCTTCCGCCAGGCCGGCGTGCTGCGCGTCGAGACCACGCAGACGCTCTTCGACGCCGCCGAGCTGCTCGAGCGCCAGCCGCTGCCGCGCGGGCGCCGGGTCGGCGTGGTGACGAACTCGGGCGGCCTCGGCGTGGTCGCGGCCGACGCGTGCGACGCGCGCGGCCTGCAGCTCGCAGCGCCCGGCGAGGCGACGCGCGCGCGGCTGGAGGCCGCGCTGCCCGGCGCCGACCGGCTGGGCAACCCGATCGACCTCGGCGTGCGCGCGCCCGTGGACGCCGACCTCGAGGCGATCGCCGCGCTGCTCGACGACGAGCTCGTCGACGCCGTACTCGTGCTGCACGTCGAGCTGGGCGCCGGCGATCCGGCCGCGCGCCTGCGGGCGCTCGAGGATGCCGCGCGCGACTCCCTCAAGCCGGTGCTCGCGTGCGTGGTCGGCGCCGGCGGCGAGCTGCCGCGGCGCACGCAATGGCGCGTGCCCAACTACCGTTTCCCCGAGGCCGCCGTGCGCGCGCTGGCCCTGGCCGCCGAACGGCGCGCCTGGCTGTCGCGGCCGCTCGGCCAGGCGCCCGTCGTCGAGGACCTCGACCTCGATGCCGCTCGGGCGGTGGTGGCGCGCGCGGGCGACGGCCCGCTCGCCGATGCCGATGCGCGCGCCCTGCTGCAGGCCGTCGGGATCGAGCCGGGCACGGCCGAAGGCGTGCGCATGGTCGCCGACCCCGACCTCGGCCCGTTGATCGGTGCGGGCGCCGCGTGGCGCCTGGCTCCGCTGACCGACGTGGACGCCGAAGAGCTCGCACCGGACGCGCCCGCGCTGCGCGATGCCGTCGTGCGCCTGGCCGCGCTGGCCGACGCGACACCCCAGCTGGCGGCCGTCGAGCTGCACCCGCTGCAGGTCACGCTGGGTCCCGCGCCGGAGCGCCTGCGCGCGAAGACCTGGTGAGCAAGAATGCGCCCATGAGCCGCTACGACCAGGTCTGTGCCGAGCACCGGTGGAACGTGCCCGAGCGCTACAACATCGCCGCGGACGTCTGTGACAAGCACCCGCGCGAGAAGCCGGCCATGGTCTGGGAGCGCTTCGACGGCGCCCGCCGCGACGTCACCTGGGGCGAACTGCAGGACCTCTCCAACCAGGCGGCCAACGTCCTGCGCGACCACGGCGTGGAGCCCGGCGAACGCGTCGCTGTCGTGCTGCCGCCCACGCCGGAGACGGCGGCCGTGTTCTTCGGCACCTGGAAGAACGCCGGCCTTCTGCTCTCGATGTCGGTGCTCTACGGGGACGACGGGATCGCGCACCGCCTGCGCGACTCCCAGCCGCGCGTGCTCGTCACCGACAAGGCCAACGCCGCGCGTTTCGATCCGTCGCTCGTCGGCGAGCTGCTGGTGCTCGACGACGGCCTGCTCGACGGCGCCTCGACCGAGTTCCAGACGGCCGACACCGCCGCCGACGATCCGGCCCAGCTCTACTACACGAGCGGCACCACCGGGCTGGCCAAGGGCATCGTGCACGCCCACCGCTACGTGCTCGCGCACGAGGAGTTCCTCTACTGCCACGAGGTCCAGGACGGCGAGCGCTTCCACGGCATGGGGGAGTGGGCGTGGGCGGCCGGCATCTCGCCGCTGCTCGGGCCGTGGCGCCTGGGCGCGATCCAGGTCGTCCTGCAGCGCAAGGGCGGCTTCGACCCCGCCCAGCAGCTCGACTTCCTCAGCCGCCACGAGGTCACCAACGTCTTCACCACGCCCACCGCGATGCGGGCGATGATGGCCATCGAGGACGCCGGCACCCGTTACCCCCAGAGGTTCCGCCGCGTGTGCTCGGCCGGCGAGCCGCTCAATCCCGAGGCCATCCGCTGGTTCCGCGACCAGTACGGGCTCACCGTCCTCGACTACTACGGCCTCACCGAGAGCTACCCGCTGGTGGCCAACTACCCGTTCCTGGAGGTCCGCGAGGGCTCGATGGGCCGCCCGATGCCCGGATGGGACGTGCAGCTCCTCGACGAGGACGAGCAGCCCGTGGCCCAGGGCGAGCGCGGCGAGATCTGCCTGCGCGCGCGCTCGAACCCCCATTATCCGCTCGGCTACTGGCGCAATCCGGAGGCCTCGCAGGAGACCTTCGGCGGCGACTGGTTTCACTCCAAGGACGCCGCCACGGCCGACGAGGACGGCTACATCTGGTACGCGGGCCGCGCCGACGACGTGATCATCGCCGCCGGCTACCGCATCGGCCCCTTCGAGGTCGAGTCCGCCTGCCTGGAGCACGCGGCCGTCCGCGAGGCCGCCGCCGTCGCCTCCCCCGACGAGCTCAAGGGCAACGTCGTCAAGGCCTTCATCGTTCTCGCCGAGGGCCACGAACCCTCCGACGAGCTCGCCGAGGACATCAAGCGCTTCGTGCGCCAGCGGCTGTCGGCCTACGCCTACCCGCGGCTCGTCGAGTTCGTCCCCGACCTGCCCAAGACGCTGACCGGCAAGATCCGCCGCATCGAGCTGCGCGAGCGCGAGGCCGAGGCGGCCAGGGCCGGCGCCTGAGTCAGGCCAGCAGGCGCGCCACCGCGAAGTCGTCGGCGCCGGTCTTCTGGCCGGCCACGACGATGCGCCCGTTCGGCGCGCGCGCGACGGCGTTACCGAAGGTGGCGACGCCGAAGTCGACGGTCGCCCTGCCCGCGGTGCCGAAGCCGGCGTCCAGCGATCCGTTGGGGTTCAGGCGCGCGACCGCGACGTCCTCGGAGGCCTGCGTGTAGCCGGCGACGACGATCCTGCCGTCCGGCTGCAGCACGAGGCCGGCCGCGATGTCGGAAGTCGAGCCGAAGTCGATCGTCGCGGTGCCGTCGCCGTCGAATGTCGTATCGAGCGCGCCGTTGGGCAGCAGCCGCGTGACGACCATCATCGCGCTGATGCTCGCGTTGCCGACGACGACGATCTTGCGGTCGGGCTGGACGGCGACGGCCGTCGCGCTCCCTCCCCCCGCGAGCGTCACCCGGCCGCCGCTGCCGAAGTCCGGGTCGAGCACGCCCGTTGCGCGCAGCCGCGCCACCACGGCGCCCGCGGCCGTCGACCGTCCGGTCACCACGATCCGCCCGTCGGCCTGGCGGGCCAGCGCCTCGCCGAAGTCGTCGCCGCCGAAGTCGATCGTGGCGATGCCCCCGGTGGCGAAGGTCGTGTCCAGCGCGCCGTTGGGCTTCAGCCTCGCGACCTGGATGTTCCCGCCCTCGGGGCCCGAGAAGCCGCCGATCAGGAGCTTGCCGTTGGGCGCCACCACCACGGCCGTGGCGCGGCCGATCGCGCCCCAGCTGATCATCTTCCTGCCGTCGCCGTCGAAGGTGGTGTCCAGCGCGCCGTCGGCCTTCAGCCGCACCACGGCGACCTGCAGGCGCGAGTCTCCGGCGAGGACGATCTTGCCGTCGGGCTGCAGCGCCGCGCCGTAGACGGACTCGTCGTCGGTGCCGAAATCGATGACGCGCTTGCCGCCCGAGCCGAAGGTGGGGTCGAGCGTGCCGTTGGCCGCGCGCAGGCGCACGACGCAGAAGGAGCTCGCCGGGCCGCCGCCCCCGGCGGCGATGACCCGCCCGTTGGGCTGGACGAGCACGACGCGCGCCTGGTCGGTGCCGCCGAAGTTGACCGTCTTCTTCCCGCCGCTGCCGAAGCTCGTGTCGAGGTCACCCGGATGTGCCATCGGCCGACCGTACCGGTGCGTGCGACTACGCGACGTAGACCGGCGTGCCAACCGGGGTGCGCGCGTACAGCGAGATCACATCCGGGATCCGCATGCGCACGCAGCCGTGCGAGGCATCGTGGCCGATCGAGCCGTACTCGCTCGGGTCGATGCCGTGAATGCCGGCGCCGCCGTTGAACGCCATCCAACGGGCCTTGATCGGGTCGTCGGGCCCGGGCGGGATGACCTTGCCGGCGAGCTTGCCGGCCCACGCCGAATTGGGCACATACCACGACGGGTTGGTCTGCTTCCACTGCACGTCGTAGAGGCCCTGTGGCGTCTCGAGGCCCTGCCGCCCGACAGCGATGGGGAAGCTCCGCGAGAGCTTGAGGTGGTCGAAGAAGCGCAGGACGTGGTCATGGCGGTCGACGATGATGTAGGCGGGCTCCTTGGCTGCCAGCTGCGCGCTGGAGACCTTCGGGGCTACGGCCTTCGTCGTCGTCGCGATGTCCGCCGAGCGGGAGGGGTAGAGCAGGGCCGCGGCCAGCCTGCGCCTGAGCGCCGGGGCGTCGAGGGCGCGCCCGGCGTGCGAGGGCGTCACGGTCAGGCCCGTGGCGCTCGGCGTCACCGACGCGTCGCGCGGCGCCCGGTGGACGGCCGCGGCGACCCTGGTCACCAGCGCCGGGAGCACGCCGGGGGCGTAGTGGAGCTTCAGCGCGATCCGCTCGTTCAGGCGGTCGCCCTTGACGTCGTGCAGGACCCGCGCGCCGAGCCAGCCGCGGCGGCTGTCGGCCCGCGCCCGCGAGAGCGCCACGTCGAGATCCGCGGTCAGCCTGCTCTGGGCGGGCGAGAGGACGAACGTCCGCCCGGCACCGTGGACCGTCAGCGTGCGCCGGCGCGGCGCCACAGCGCGCTGGATCAGCTTGGCCCGCGCGGCATCGACGCTGAGGCCGCCCACGTCGACGCCGCCGATCCGCACGCCCGGGGCGATGTGGTCGCGGTGGCTCTGGTCGTCGATGTAGGCGGCCGCGGCCGCGGCGCCCAGCAGGACGAGCAGCAGGAGGCCGGCGATGACCAGCGCGCGGCGCGGTCGCAGCGACCGGGCGACCCCGCCCGGCGACGGGGGACGATTGCGCACCGTGGTACTCACCCCATCAGAGTGCCACAGACCGCCCCGGATCGGCGGGCGATTTGTGCCGAGCTCACCCGCTGTGCCGCTGAGAGGCCGGCGACCAGCCCGCCTCGCGCCCCGGCACGGCGCTCGCCTGGCCGCTGACGGCGTAGACGATCTCCACCGAGCCGCCCGGAAGGGCGCGGGAGCTCTCGAACGTCAGTCCGCTGTCGGGCCTCAGCGACGGCGTCAGCTGCATGCCGCCTCCGAAGAGCAGCGGCAGCACGACCAGCTCGAGCTTGTCGAGCGCTCCGATGGCGCGGAAGCTCTCGATCGTGCGCGGGCCGCCGACCAGGTGGACGTCGCGGCCCTGGTTGGCCGCGCGGAGCTTCTCCAGCAGCCGCTGCGGATCGCTGTCGCTCACCACGTGATCGGGGGTTCCCGGCGCTCGCCGTGACCCGAGCACGAAGACGTTCAGCGTCGGCCACGGCCAGCGCTCGTTGTTGAGGGCGGGCTCGAACGTCGTGCGGCCCATCAGCGCCGCCTCGCAGCCGTCGAGGAACTCCCGGATGCCGTGGCTCTCGCCGGAGACGAAGGCGGGATCGGCGGTCAACGCCGGCCAGCCACCCGGGGTGGTCACGTAGCCGTCGGCGCTCATGCTCATGCGGGCACGGATCTGCATCTGCTGGCTCCTTTGCCTCGTCGGTCGCCTGCCTTCATGCCCTGAGGTCGGAGCCGCTCTTCCCGTCTCGACATCGCGCGCGACCGGATGTCAGACCGACGCGGGCCCGGCGAGCGGACGGGCTTCCGCGGGGCCGGCGGCGTCGACGATCTCACGCAGGGCGGCGATCTCCTGCTTGAGCGCGTTGCGCCCGGCGCGGGTGGCGCTGATCCAGGTCCGTGGCTTGCGGCCCTCGAACGTCTTCTCGATCTTGACGTAGCCGGCGTTCTCCAGGGTGACCAGATGACGGGAGAGGTTGCCGTCGGTGAGGTCGAGCAGTTGCCGCAGCGAGACGAAGTCGATCCGCTTCGTCTCGCACACCGCGGTCACGATGCCGAGCCGGGCCGGCTGGTGGATGGCGGGATCGAGGCGGCTGGTGGGATGGCTCATGCGTGCTCGCGTTCACGGGCCAGGCTGATGAGCCCGGCGGCCAGCAGGCCCACGCCGACGACCATCTGGCCGGTGGCAGGGGCGAGGCCGTGCCCGATCATGACATCGCCGGCGACGCCGACACCAAGGGCAGCGATGGCGACGGCCGTCATGCCGGCCAGATAGGCGGCGAGCGCGGTGGCCGCGGCGATGGCCGAGACGAAGGGGTCGGCGCCGATGACGACGGCAACCGCGACGAAGGCCGCGGCGGCGGCCGCGCAGGCCAACCGCAGGCGTCCGCTGCTCTCCAGCCCGCGGCGCCGGTCCAGCCGGCGATGCAGCACGCGCAGGCCCGGGCGGGCGGCGATCAGGGCCACGACCCAGAGCACGGACAGCGTGCGGGCGTGGGGCGACAGCGTGGCCAGCACGCCGTGACAGACCGCGATCGCGCCGACGGCCAGCAGCGCGAAGGAGGGCGTCAGCGAGGCACGGCGGACCCGCTGCTGGACCCCGGCCACATGGCGCAGACGGGCGGCGGCATCGGCGTGGGAGACGTGATGGCGATCCAGCTCGGCTTGCATCCCTTTCCAGCATACCGTACTCTGCGTTGCAAAGTACAAAGAACTCTGTAATGCAAAGTAAGGAGCAAGGCAATGCTGAAGATGGCCGGTGTCCGACTCCATCCGGGGATGCGCTTCGTGCTCGGCGCGGTGTTGATCGCGGCCGGGCTGGTGCGCCACGACGCCACCCCGCTGCTGGTGATCGGGGGCGCCCTCGTGCTGTTCGGCGTCGTCGGCGCGCTCACCGCGGACCGGTGAGCGCCATCGGCGTCGTCGGCCTGACCCGTCGCTTCGGCGACGTGGTCGCGGTCGATGACCTGAGCTTCGCGGTGGACGCGGGCGAGGTGGTGGCGATCCTTGGGCCCAACGGGGCGGGGAAGACCACCACGATCGCCATCCTCGAGGGCTACCTGGCCCCCAGCGCAGGGTCGGTGACCGTGCTCGGGGTCGACCCCGGGCGCGGCGGCCGCGCCTGGCGGGCACGCATCGGCCTGGCGCTGCAATCCACGAGCCTCGATCTGCAGCTGACCGTGCGCGAGGCTCTGAGCCTGTTTGCCGGTCTGTTCCCGCGCCCGCGGCCGGTGGCGGAGGTGCTCGACCTGATCGACCTCGTGCCCTTGGCCGACACCAGGATCGGCCGGCTCTCCGGCGGCGGGCAACGGCGCGTCGACCTGGGCCTCGCGGTCGTCGGGCGCCCCGAGCTGCTCTTCCTGGACGAGCCCACCACCGGCCTGGACCCCGCCGCGCGGCGCCGGACCTGGGCGGTGGTGCAGGCGCTGGCGGGCGATGGCACCACCGTCGTGCTGAGCACGCACGACATGGAGGAGGCAGAGGCGCTGGCCGACCGGCTGCTGGTGCTGCGCGAGGGCCGCCTGATGGCCGACGCGACCCCGGCTGAGCTGCGCGCCTCGGCGCTGCGCAGCACCGTGCGCCTCGCGTGCCCGCCCGGCCGCGCGCTCGCCGACCTGCCGCCCGCCTTCGCGCCCCACTTCGATCCGCAGCGCTGCGAGCTGGTGATCAGGACCGCCGACGTGACCGGCGTCCTGGACTCGCTCATCGACTGGGCGCGCGCCCACGACGTGTGCCTGGATCGCCTCGAGGTCGGGCCGCCGAGCCTCGAGGACGCCTACCTGGCGATCCATGCCTGAGCCGCCGCTCCCGGGGCTGCCGGCCCTGCTCGCCCGCCAGCTGGGCTACCAGGTGCGACTGCTGCTGCGGACCCCGCGCGCCGTCGTGGGCGGCGTGCTGCTTCCGGTGCTGCTGCTCGCGCTGCGCGACGACAGCGCCCATGCGCAGCAAACCCGGCTGGTGGCCGGGCTCGCCGTGTTCGGGCTGCTGTCCACCGCCTACAGCACGCACGCCGGCGGCCTCGTGGCGGCGCGGGAGTCCGGCGCGCTCAGGCGCTGGCGCGCCACCCCGCTACCGCCGTGGTGCTACTTCACCGGGCGCATCGGCGCGACCGTGCTGACGGCGGCAGGAGGCAGCGCGGTCACCGTGCTGGCCGGCGCCGGCTTCTACGGCGCGCACCTCCGCGGCGCCGCCCTCCCCGCCCTGGCGGCGGCGCTCGTCCTGGGTGCGGCCACGTGGGCCGCCATCGGCACCGCCGCCAGCGCGCTGATCCCCAGCGTCGAGGCGGCCTGGCCGCTGCTCGGCCTCACCTACCTCCCGTTGATCGTGTTGTCGGGCGGGTTCGGTGCCGATTCGACGCAGCCGGGCTGGCTGGCCACGGTGGTCGGCTACCTGCCGGCCGAGCCGGTCGTGCACAGCGTCGCGCGTGCCATGGAGGGACCGGGGGCGATGACCGCCCGCGACCTGGCGGTGCTGCTGGTGTGGGGCGCTGCGGGACTGCTCGTGTCCCAGCGCTGGTTCCGCTGGGATAGTTGACCCATGTCCCACATGGCGACCACGATCAGGACGCAGCCCGACGAGCTGCGCCGGCTGCTTGACGACCCCGGGGCGGCGCAGACGGCGGCGCAGCGCATCGCGGGGCGCCGGACGTGGCTCGTGGGCATCGGGACGAGCTGGCACGCCGCCCATCACGGCGCGTGGCTGCTGCGCGAGGCGGGCATCGACGCCGCCGCGCTGCACGCCGCCGACGTGGCCCCGTACGCGCGCCGCTTCGATGCCGCGGACGCGGTCATCGTGCTGAGCCACACCGGCCACACGGGCTACACCGCGCGGGCGCTCGAAGCCGCGCGTGAGGCCGGCGCGGCCGTCGTCCACGTCACCGGCATCGGCGCCGGAGGCGATGTCGAGACCGTCGTGGCCGAGACCTCGTACGCCTATACCGCGAGCCACACCGGCGCGCTCATGCGGCTGGCCCAGATGGCCGAGGCGCTGGGCGCGGCGCTCGGCGACCTCGCGGCGGTGCCCGAAGCGGTGGCGCGCGTGCTCGACGCGCCCGCCGCGAACGTCGATCCGCCCGCGCGCCTGCTCGAGCTCATCGGCGCCGGGCCCAACGCGTGGACCGCGCAGGAGGGGGCGCTGAAGATCCGCGAGGCGTCCTACGTCGCCACGGAGGGCCTGTCCGCCGAGCAGTTCCTGCACGGCCCGAGCGTCGCGCTCGATGGCCAGGACACGCTCGTCGTGCTCGACGGCGGCGGCCCCGCCGCTGCGCGCACGGAGGCGATCGCCGGCGCGATGGAGGTCATCGGCGCGCGCGTGGTCCGGATCGCCGAGCGCGACCTCGGCGAGTCGCTCTCGGTCTTTCCCCTCACCGTCTGGGTGCAGCGCATCGCGCTGGAGCTGGCGCAGGCCCGCGGGGTCAGTCCCGATCGCTTCCGCTACGAGGAGGACCCCCGCCGCGAGCAGGCGATCGACTCGCTCGGCTTCTGAGCTAGCTGACGCGGACGGCCACGCGCTGGACGGCGTTGACCGCGTAGCCGCCCTGGTTCCAGGTCGCGGCGCTGTCGAGCGGCTGGGCGTTGCCGGCGCTGTCGGTCGCGCGGACGCAGAGCTCATAGTCGCCCACGCCCGCGTCCCAGTCATAGGACCAGGCGCTCCAGCCGTGCTTGCCGTTGCGCTCCTCCAGGAGCGCGTCGTCCCACGTGCGTCCGCCGTCGGCGCTGAACTCGACGCGGCTGACCGCGTCGGGCCCCGACCACGCACGGCCCTGGACCAGCGTTCGCCCGGCGCGCACGTGCCGCGTGCGCGTGAGGAACTCCGGTATTCCCGGCGGCGCCATCAGTGCGCGCGGCTGCTTGCGCGTGACCGGCGTTCCCGGCTCGTCCGCGGTGCGGCGGTAGCGGTACAGCAACGTCTGCTGAACGCCTTCGAAGGGCTCGGCGATCGCGGTGATCGAGCGCAGCCACTTGACCGAGGCCATGCCGTACCACTCGGGGACGATGAGCCGCAGCGGGAAGCCGTGGGACGGGGGCAGCGGCTGGCCGTTCATGGCGTAGGCCAGCAGGACGTCGCCCGCCATCGCGTCCTCGACCGACAGGCTGCGCTGGTAGTCCTGCTCGACGCCCTGATCGAAGCCGCGGTCCTGGCCGGTGAACACCAGCTCGACCGCGTCGTCGAGCAACTCGGCCTCCTCGAGCACGCCCCGCAGGGGTGTCCCGGTCCACTCGGCGCAGCCGATCGCCTCGTCGTGCCACGGCGCCGAGACCGGCCGCGGAGCCAGGTGGGCCCGGCCGGAGCCGGCGCACTCCATCATCACCGCCATCGTGACCGCGGGGCGGGCGCGCAGGGCCTCGAGGGACAGCGCCGCCGGCCGCTGGACGCGCCCGTCGACGATCAGCTCGAACGCCGCGGCGTCGACGTCCGGGACGTCGAAGTGGATGAGCACGTAGTGCATGCCGATCGGCGTGATCGGGCGGCGCAGCGCCTCGAGGGGCATGCCCGGGTTGCGCAGCGCGAGCCCGACCTCCTCGCGGGTGAACTCCGTGCTGGTGGTGGTGGCCACCGGCTACGCGTCGGCCTGCGAGGCCGCCCAGTCGCGCAGGCGGGGCGAGAGCTCGGCCGTGGCCGAGCTGACCTCGACGACGACGTCTGACGGGATGTTCGCCCGCTCCGCCGCCGCCACGATGGCGTCCGGAGAGGGCGCTTCGTACAGGCAGTAGGTGCGCCGCCGGTCGGCGCTGAGGAACGAGAAGAGCCAGCGGACGCCCTCGTCGGCGTTGATCTCGTCGATCAGCCTGACGTCGTCCGTCGTGAGCTCGAGCTGGTCCGCAAAGGTTCGCTCGATCACGTACAGCGGCATCGTCAGATCGTATCGCGGGGCACTAGGCCTCGATCAAGCCGTGCCGGTGGGCGTAGGAGGCAGCCTCGGTGCGATTGGCCGAGCCGGTCTTGCGCAGGATGCTGCGGATGTGATTGGCCGCGGTGTGCTCGCTGATGAACAGTGTCGTGCCGATCTCGCGGTTGCTGAGGCCCTGGGCGACGAGCCCCAGGATCTGGACCTCGCGGGCGGAGAGCCCGTCGGGGCGGCCGATCGGCACCGTTGCGGAGCCCAAGGCCCGAATGCGGCCGAGCAGCGCCGGCATGCCGATGCTCTCCGCCAGGCCGGCCGCCTCACCGAGCAGCGCCTGGGCCCGGTCGCGCTCGGCCGGCCCGCGCGTCAGCAGTAGGCGGGCATATTCGTAGGCGGTGTGGGCGACCCACGTCGGCGCTCCCATGCGCCGGTTGAGTTCCATGGCGCGCTCGAAGTGCTCCTCGGCGCGCTCGGCTTCGCCGAGGGTCCCCGCGAGCATGCCCAGGTAGCGATCGGCTGCTCCGTAGCAGGAGACCAGGTGGCCGATCATGATGTTCGCGCCCGCGAGCGGCTCGAGCTCGGGATAGAGGACGGCGGCGCTCGCCTCGTCGCCGAGGGCCGCGCACCCGTCGGTGAGGTAGGTGAGCGCAGCGAGCCAGAGCGACTCCCGGAACTGGTCGAGCCCCTCGGCGACGACGCGCCCGAGCGCGCGCCTGGCCTCCTCCTCCATGCCGAGCTCGACGAGGACCGAGACGAGCCCTGGACGCCATGCGCCTCCGCGCGAGGCGTCGGCGGCCAGGACCCTGATCACCGGGGCGAGCTCCGCCAGGCGCCCCTGCTCGCGGCGGATGCCGAACATCTGGATCCCATAGACGCCGGCCGCGTCGCGCCCGGTGAACAGCCGGGTCCACTCGTGCGAGCGGTGCGCTCTGGCCTCCGCCTCGCCCAGACGCCCGTCGCACAGCGCGAGGGCCGCGCCGTAGTGCTCGGCCACGTGGAGCATGAACGGCTGCGCGGTCTGCTCCGCGGTGGTCAGCAGCGCCCCGGCCTCCCGTCGTGCCGAGTCGAGATCGCACAACGCGACGAACGCCGGCACGCGCCAGGCCATCGCCTCGGCGACGAGCTCCGTGTTGCCCAGCTCCTCGCCGATCGCCTTGGCCTCGGTGAGCATCTCGAGGATCTCCGCCAGGGAGCTCGTCCCGCGCGACCAGTAGGAGCGCACCAGCGTCCTGGCGAGGCCCATGCGATCGTCCAGCCGCCGGGCCATGGCCACCGCGCTCCCGCGCACGATCGCACCGCGCTCGTGCTCGCCTTGGTAGTCCAGGGAGCGGGCGAGCCCGCTGAGCAGCCCGACGCGCAGCTCCGAGCTCTCCTCACCTAGCGCGGCGGCCGCCTCCTCGAGCAGCTCGCCGGCAGCCGGGTCGGCGATGGCCGGGCGCCAGCATGCGTTCTCGTAGCCGATCGCGGCGCGGGCGAGCAGCGCCCCGTCGCCCAGCTCGCGGCCGATGTCCGCCGCCGCCCTGAACGCGTCCAGCGCATCGATGTCCTTGCCGCCACGGTGGCTGGCCGTCCCGAGCTCGAGGTACACCTCAGCGCGCTCGGTGGGGTTCTCGATCCGCAGCTCGAGCGCCGTGCGCAACCTCGCGGCCGCCTCGTCGAACGCGAGCGCGTCGGCGGCCGCCCGCGCCGCCAGCAGGTTGTACTCGATGCCGCGCCCGGCTCCGCCGAGGGGGGCGGCGGCGGCGAAGTGGTGCGCGAGGTCGGCGAGGGTGCGGCCCGAACGCCCCTCGGCGCGCTCGAGGGCCTCGCCGACGCGCAGGTGCAGCTCCGCCCGGCGCACGCCCGTGAGCCGGTCGTACAGCGCCCGGCGGACGAGCTCGTGCGTGAAGCGGTAGGACAGCGTGCGCGACGGCAGCTCCTCGATCATCCCGCTGCCGACGGCCTCGTCGAGCACGCCGAGCAGCTCGGGCTCGGGAAGCCCGGCGGCGCCGCGGACGATGTCGAAGGCGAACTCGGCTCCGGCGGTGGCCGTGAGCTCCAGGACGTCGGTGGTTCCCGGCGCGAGGCGCGAGAGCCGCTGGCTGACGACCTCGCGCACGCTCTCGGGGGTGCCGAGCTCGGTCAGCGGCGCGGTGAGGCGGATCGCGCCGCCGACGACCTCCACGAGCTGGGTCTCGACCATGCCGCGCCACAGCTCGCAGACGAGGAAGGGGTTGCCGCCGGTGAGCTCTGAGATCGCGTGGGCGAGCTCGGGCGGACCGGCGTCGACGTCGGTCGCACCCGCGTGGCGGACGAACTCGCCGACCTCCTCGTCGGAGAGGCCGGTCAGTCGCAGCCGGACGACGTCGTCGGAGCGGCGCAGGTCGGCGAGCGTCTCCGAGAGCGTTGCCGGGAGATCGGCCTCGGTGTCGCGGAAGGTGGCGAGCACCAGGACGCGCGCCCTGCCGGCCGACCGCGCCAGGTGACGCAGGAGCAGGAGGGTCGAGGCGTCGGCCCAGTGGCCGTCCTCGAGGACGAGCAGCACCGGGCGCCCGCTCACCCCCGCGAGCAGGTCGGTGACCGCCGTGTGCAGGCGGTGGCGCTCGGTGTCCGGATCGGCCTTGACCGGCTGTGGCAGCTCGCCCACCCGCTGCCCCAGATCGGGGAGCAGCCGCGTGATCTCGCCGCCCGTCGTGCCCAGCGCGGCCCGCAGCTCGGCCGGCTCGATCTCACGGGTCAGGTGATCGAGCGCCTCGACGAACGGCCCGTACGGCGTGTGCACGACCGCGTCGCAGCCGCCGTGGAGCACCAGCGCGCCGGCGCCGGCCGCCTCGCGGGCGAACTCGCGCACCAGGCGGCTCTTGCCCGAGCCGGGCTCGCCGCCCAGCAGGACGACCCGGCGGCCCTCGCCGTCCGCCATCGGCATGAGCGCCCGAAGGGTCTCCATCTCGGCCGAGCGGCCGACGAACGGAAACGTCGACGTGAGGCACAGCGGCCCGGGAAGCGCATGCATCGGCAGCTGCTGTTGACCATAGTCAGATCTGATCAGTGCCGGGGGATTTCGCCGGGCGCCCGGGAAGGAAAGTGAGTCAGCACGGGTCATGACATGCACATCCGCCAAGCGTACGTTCGCCTTGGACGACAGCGACTAGAGGAGTAGACGTGAGCACAGTCACGACACCCGCCCAGGCCGCGCGCCGGGAGCTCGCGGGGTTCCAGGGCCGTCTGATCGGCCCCGACGACGCCGACTACGACGAGGCCCGCGCGGTCTACAACGCGATGATCGACAAGCGCCCCGGGCTGATCGCCCGCTGCGCGAACCCCGACGACGTCGTGAAGGCGGTCGGCTTCGCCCGCGAGCACGGTCTGCTTCTGGCCATCCGCGGCGGCGGCCACAACGGCGCGGGCCTCGGGACGTGCGATGACGGCGTCGTCATCGACCTCTCGCTGCTCAAGGACATCGAGGTCGATCCGCAGGCCCGGACGGTTCGCGTCGGCGGCGGCTGCACCTGGGGCGAGGTCGATCGCGCCACCAACGAGCACGGCCTCGCCACGCCGAGCGGGATCATCTCGACGACCGGCGTCGGCGGCCTGACCCTCGGCGGCGGCATCGGCCACCTGACGCGCAAGTGCGGCCTGACCATCGACAACCTGCTGGCCGCCGACCTCGTCCTCGCCAACGGCGAGCGCGTCCGCGTCAGCGCCGACGAGCACCCGGATCTCTACTGGGCGATCCGCGGCGGTGGCGGCAACTTCGGCGTCGTGACCGCGTTCGTCTTCCGCCTGCATGACATCGACACCGTCGTCGGCGGCCCCACGTTCTGGCCGGTCGAGCAGGGCGCCGAGGTCCTGTCGGTCTACCGCGAGTTCCTGCCCAGCGCCCCGCGCGAGCTCAACGGCTTCTTCGCCTTCCACACCGTCCCGCCGGGGCCGCCGTTCCCCGAGGAGATCCACCTGCGCGAGGTGTGCGGGATCGTCTGGTGCCACGTCGGCGACGAGGCCGCCGCGGCCAAGGCGATGGCGCCGCTGCTCGATGCGGTGCCCGAGCCGCTGATGCACGGGGTCGGGCCGATGCCCCACCCGGCGCTGCAGGGCGCGTTCGACGCGCTCTACCCGAAGGGCGAGCAGTGGTACTGGCGCGCCGACTTCGTCAAGGAGATCCCCGACGAGGCCGTGCAGATCCACGCGCGGTACGGAGCCGAGATGCCGACCATGAAGTCGACGATGCACATGTACCCGATCGACGGCGCCGCGCACGACGTCGACGCGGCCGACACGCCCTGGAGCTACCGCGACGCCACGTGGGGCTCCGTGTTCGCCGGCGTCGATCCGGACCCCGCCAACGTCGGCGCCATCC
This sequence comes from uncultured Actinomycetes bacterium, assembly GCA_963806015.1. GTDB lineage: Bacteria > Actinomycetota > Thermoleophilia > Solirubrobacterales > Solirubrobacteraceae > JAOPZW01. Next base: position 80,338 of record CAWDWM010000007.1, read on the forward strand.
GCAACTGGAGCGTCGATTACCACGAGGCGCTGCACCCCTACTCGGCCGGTGGCGCCTACGTGAACATGATGATGGACGAGGGCCAGGAACGGGTTCGCGCCAGCTACCGCGACAACTACGACCGCCTCGCGCGCATCAAGGCGAGCTACGACCCCGACAACCTGTTCCGCGTCAACCAGAACATCGAGCCGGAGGCGTAGCGCTCGGGGCGCACGCCCACCGGACATCGAGGAGGGCGGCGGCGCGCCGCCCTCCTCGGCCCGTCAGCTCGCGGTCAGCAAGCCGGGGCCGGGCTCGACGTCGACGTCACCGGAATGGAGGATCTCGCCGCAGGCCGCGCAGTGCGGCTCGACGTGCGTGATCTGGCCGCAGGCGTGGTGGCGGTAGAGGACCGGCGGCCCGGCGTCGCCCGCGGTCCAGCGGTCGCCCCAGGCGACCAGCGCCATGAGCACGTCGACGAACTCCGAGCCCATCGCGGTCAGCGCGTACTCGTGCCGCGGAGGGCGCTCGGCGTACTGCCGGCGCTCGAGCATCCCGGCGTCGACGAGGTGCCTGAGGCGCTCGGCGAGGACCTTGCGCGAGATTCCGAGGTCGCGCTGGAGGTCGTCGAAGCGGTTGATCCCGATGAAGACGTCGCGGATCACGAGCGGCGACCACGGCTCGCCGGCGACGGCGAGGCTCCGGGCGATCGAGCACGTCATCTCGCTGAAGTCGGTTCGCTGCATGACGTCGCAGCATAGCTTAGTTCCCTAAGGGAACTTACTCTGTTACGGTGCCGGCCATGGAGCTACCGCAGATCGTCACGTCAGACGAATGGCAGCGGGCCAACGAGGCCCTGAGGGCCAAGGAGAAGCAGGCCACGCGGGAACGCGACGCCCTCGCCGCCGAGCGCCGGCGCCAGCCGATGATGGAGTTCTCGGCCGGCTACGAGTTCGAGGGGCCCGACGGAGCCGTCACCTTCACCGACCTGTTCGAGGGACGCCCTCAGCTGATCGTCTACCACTTCTGGTTGCCGCCGGACGGCGATCCATGCGGGGGCTGCTCGATGTTCACCGACCAGGTCTCCGAGTTGGCGCACCTTAACGCGCGCGGCGTCACCTTCGCCATCGTGTCGCGCGCGCCGCAGGACCAGATCGCGGCGCTCAAGCGGCGCATGGGCTGGGAGATGCCCTGGTACACGGTGGTCGGCGAGGAGTTCCAGCGGGACTGCGGGACGAGCGAGTACTTCGCGCTGCAGGTGTTCCTGCGCGACGATGACCGCGTCTTCCTCACGTACGAGACGCGGGGGCGCGGGGTCGAGGCGCTGGGCAGCGTCTGGACCTTCCTCGACCTCACGCCCCTGGGCCGCCAGGAGGAGTGGGAGGACACCCCGCCCGGCCGCCCGCAGTCGCCGCCGTACCAGTGGTGGCGACTGCACGACAGCTACGCGTAGCGCCTACGCGGCCTCGAGGAAGCCGGTGACGTCCCGCAGGCGGCCGTCGCCGGCGACGACGGCGATGTCCGTGCCGGTGGCGATGGGGTCGCCGCTCTCGCCCACCAGCTGCCAGGTGAAGCGCATGCGGTCGTGGTGGGTGTCGGGGCCGGAGGCGAGGACGAAGCGGTGGCCGAGGAACTGCTCCTGCACGGCGGCCACGAGGGCGTCGAGGCCGTCGACGCCCGCGACCTCGGCGTGCGGGTCGACGTAGGAACCGTCCTCGGTCCACGTCTGCTCGATGATGAACCGGCGGCGCTCGCGATCGGTCTCGTTCCACATCGCGATGTAGCCGTCGACGATGGTGGTCACTTCGGGCATCTGATGCTCCTCGGGGGTCGGTTGACGGCGGCCACGGTGACGAGCGCGGGTCGCGTGGTCGATTACCTGCGAGGTAGGTGCCGCGCCCCGGGGGCGGCGCTATCGTCGCGACGATGACCGAGGTGACCGTACGTGCCGGGGTCGGGCCCCTCCTGCGCGACTGGCGCCAGCGGCGCCGGCGCAGCCAGCTCGACCTCGCCCTCGACGCGGGCGTCTCCGCGCGCCATGTGAGCTTCGTGGAGACCGGGCGCTCGAAGCCCAGCGCCGAGATGGTGCTGCAGCTCGCCGAGCAGCTCGAGGTCCCGCTGCGCGATCGCAACCAGCTCCTGCTGGCGGCGGGCTACGCGCCGCTCTACGGCGAGCGGGCGCTCGACGACCCCGACATGACCCCGGTGCGCGAGGCGCTCGCGCTGGTGCTGCGCGGCCACGAGCCCTACCCGGCGGCGGTCGTCGATCGCTGGTGGGAGATGGTGGCGGCCAACAGCGCCATCGCGGTGCTCACCGAGGGGGTGGCGCCCGAGCTCCTGGCGCCCCCGGCCAACGTCATGCGCGTCGCGCTGCACCCGCAGGGCATGGCGCCGCGGATCGTCAACTTCGCCGAATGGCGCGCGCATCTGCTCGACCGCCTGCGCCACCAGGTCTCGGTGACCGGCGACGCCGCGCTCGCCACCCTCTACGACGAGGTCCGCGGCTACCCCGGGCCGGCCCACGCGGGCGGGCACGCCGCGAGCGAGGTGTTCGTCCCCCTGGTGTTCCGCTCCGGCGACCGCGAGCTGCGCTTCTTCAGCACGGTGGCGACCTTCGGCACCGCCGTCGACATCACGGTGTCCGAGCTCGCGATCGAGTCGTTCTTCCCGGCGGACGCCGCGACGGCCGAGGCTCTGCGCGGCGCCTGATGCGCGTCCACCGTCCCGGTTTGTGGTCGCCAGGCGACCTTTAGTCGGGATGCTTGGGCCGCGACGCGCTCGCGGGACGCCCGCGCACAGCCACGCGGCCACGGACTCCCTTCCCCTCGGTGACTGGCTGCGAAGCGGCGCAAGCCCGTGGGGCCGACCCCGAACACTCGTCGAGAAGCGCAGCTACCGCGCCCGCAGGATCGCTCCGGCGTCGGGCGGCAGGCCGTCGCCGGCGTCGGCGGTCGCCACATCCACGACCCACCCCGCCGGCGGCACCACCGTCTCGCCGCCGAAGTTGACCCACACGCGGCGGCGGTCGCCGGCCTCGGCGCGCTCGTAGGCGAGCACGCCGTCGGGCGCGTCATCGAGCAGCGTGAGCGTGCCGCGGTGCAGAGCGGGCGACTCGCGGCGCAGCGCGAGGATCGCGCGCGCCATGTGCAGTATCGAGCCGTCGTCGGCGCGCTGCGCCTCCACGCTGCGGGGACCGGGTGCGGGCGGCCACGGCAGCCACGGCTCCGCGGGCCAGCCGTGGCCAGGGTCCGTCGTCCACGGGATCGGCGCGCGACAGCCGTCGCGCCCGCCGGGATCGACCACGCGCTCGGGCGGCACCTGCGCGTCCTCGAGGCCGAGCTCCTCGCCCGCGTAGAGGAACGGGGTGCCGCGCAGGGTGAGCAGCAGCAGGACGGCCGCGCGCGCCCGGGCCTCCGAGCCGCCCAGGCGCGTGCGCATGCGCGGCTGGTCGTGGTTGGAGAAGACCCACGTCGGCCAGTGCGCACCCATGACGTGCTCGACATGGGCGATGCGCGAGCGCCAGGCGCCGGCCTCCCACGGCACGGTGAGCGACTCGAAGTCGAACGCGAGATGCAGCTCGTCGCTGTCGCCGAGATAGGGCGCGATCAGCTCCGTCCTGGTGAGGTTGACCTCGCCGACCATCATGCGCTCGCCGGGGTACTCGTTCAGCACCGTGCGGATCCCGCGCAGCAGCGCGTGCGTGCCCGGGTGGTCGTGGGTGCCCACCACGTCGAGGTGGCTGCCGACGATGTCGGTCTCCGGGATGTCGGGCAGCTCGGGGTCCTTGCCGATGAGGTGCACGACGTCCGCGCGGAAGCCGTCGACCCCGCGGTCCAGCCAGAAGCGCAGCACGTCGTGCATCGCGCCGGCCACCTCCGGGTTGTCCCAGTTGAGATCGGGCTGCTGGGGCAGGAAGGTGTGCAGGTACCACTGCCCGGTGGCCTCGTCCCAGGTCCACGCGGGGCCGCCGCCGAAGGCGGCGGGCCAGTTGTTGGGCGGATGCTCCGGTGTGCCGTCGTGCCAGCGGTACCAGTCGCGCTTGGCCGAGTCGCGCGACGCGCGGCTCTCGACGAACCACGGGTGCTGGTCGGAGGTGTGGTTGGGGACCCAGTCCAAGAGCACGCGGAGGTCGCGCGCGTGCGCTTCTGAGAGCAGCGCGTCGAAGGCCGCGAGGTCACCGAAGAGCGGATCGACGTCGCAGTAGTCGGCCACGTCGTAGCCGAAGTCGGCCATCGGCGAGCGGTAGATCGGCGACAGCCAGACCGCGTCGGCGCCGAGCCACTGCAGGTGCTCGAGGCGCGCGCGCAGGCCGTCGAGGTCGCCGACGCCGTCGCCCGTCGCGTCGGCGAACGAGCGGGGGTAGATCTGGTAGACGACGGCCTCCTTCCACCACATGCGGTGGCGAAGGCTACGGACCGCCGACGCCGAAGGGCGGTTAGGGTGGCGGCCATGACTGAGGTGCAACGGATCGGCGTCGTGGGCGGCGGGTTCATGGGCTCCGGCATCGCGGAGTCGGCGGCGCGGGCCGGCGTGGCGGTGGCCATCTACGAGCCCGAGGCGGCGCCGCTCGAGCACTCGCGCTCCTCGATCGAGGGCTCGGTCGCGCGCGCGGTGCAGCGCGGCAAGCTCAGCGAGGACGAGGCGGGCGCGCTGGTGGCGCGTATCGACTGGTCGACCGACCTCGACGCGCTGGCCGAGGCCGAGCTCGTCGTCGAGGCGATCGTCGAGGACGAGGAGGTCAAGACGCGGACGTTCTCCGCGCTCGACGGCGTCGTCGGCGCGGAGACGATCCTCGCCTCCAACACCTCGTCGATCCCGATCGCCGGGCTGGCGGCCGCGACCGGTCGTCCCGACCGCGTGCTCGGGCTGCACTTCTTCTCGCCGGTGCCCGTCATGAAGCTCGTCGAGGTGGTCGTCGGCCTGGACACCTCCGACGACACCGTGGCGCGGGCCTCGGGCTTCGCGGCGCAGATCGGCAAGACGGCGATCAGGACCAAGGACCGCTCGGGCTTCATCGTCAACTTCCTGCTCGTGCCCTACCTCATGGCCGCGGTGCGCATGTACGAGGACGGCTTCGCCAGCCGCGAGGACATCGACGAGGGCATGAAGCTCGGCTGCGGGCATCCGATGGGGCCGCTGACACTGTGCGACTTCATCGGCCTCGACGTCCTCTACAGCGTGTGCGACTCGCTCTACGAGGAGTTCAAGCGCGACGAGTACGCGCCCCCGCCGCTGATGAAGCGGATGGTCGTCTCGGGCCATCTGGGGCGAAAGACGGGCCGAGGCTTCTACGAGTACGGCTGAGCGCGGGGCGCTCCTCGACCGCCACCTGGCGCACGTCGATCTCGGCGGCGCCGGGCATGACGTACGGGCCGGGGGCGAGGGCCTCCATGGCCTCGGCGCCCAGCAGGCGCCGCGAGGCGGCCACGAGGACGGCGTAGGACATGGCCGACAGCTCGCGCAGCGGCTGGTGGCGGTTCTGGCGCGAGCCGAGGTCGGCCTGCGCGAGCGCGTCGATGCCGACCAGCGCCTCGGCGTCGAGCAGCATCGCGACCTCCACGCCATAGCCGACCGGGAAGGCCAGCTGCTCGAGCAGCTCGCGGCGGGCTGCGACCTCGCCCGCGAGGGGCTGCGCGAAGCCGGCGAGCGAGGGGCGGTGCAGGTTCAGCAGCGGGCGCGCCATGAGCTCGGTCACGCGGCCGCCCTCGCCGGGGCGGACCTCGCCGCCGGTGGCGAACGGTCGCTGGAAGGCGCCCTTCACCAGCGCCAGCTCGGGGCGCGCGAAGAGCGGCGCGAGCAGGCCGGTGAGCATGCGCTCGCCGAAGTCCTCGCTGTCGCCGTCGACGTAGGCCGCGATGTCGCCCGTCGTGGCCGCGAGCGCGCGCCACATGGCGTCGCCCTTGCCGCGGCACGGCCCGAACTCCGCCATGAGGTCGTCCTCCTGCACCACCTCGGCGCCCGCGGCGCGCGCCGCGTCCGCGGTCCCGTCGCGCGAGGCGGCATCGACCACGAGCAGCTCGTCGACGACCCCGGCGTCGACGAAGCGCCGCAGCGCCGCGACGGTTCGGCCGATGGTCGTCGCCACCTCTCGCGCAGGCACGACGACGGAGACGGTCGCGGTCTTGCGCGCGCCGAGGTCGGCGGGCTCCAGCGGGCACGGCCCGTAGGCGTTGCGATCGAGCCACCCGTCGAGCGCGAGGTCGCGGGCCAGGCCGCGAAAGGCGCGCCCGGCCGGGCGTGGGGAGGTCCGCACGCGCGCGCCCGCGATCCGCGCGATGGGAATCCGGGCCCGCCCGAGTGCGCGGGCGAAGGCCTCATCCTCGAGCGCCGCGCGGGGCTCCAGGCCGCCGACCTGGCGGTAGGTCTTGGCGGTGACGGCGATCGAGGCGCCGCTGAAGTGCGGGTGCGCCGCTCCGGGCAGCGCGCGCAGCCGCTGGGCCAGGCGGGTGGCCCGCCGGCGTGCGATGCCGTCGTCGATGCCCTCGATGATCACCTCGCCGCCGATCGCGCGCGCTCCGCCGGCGGCGGCGTCCAGCAGCGCGGCCAGCCAGCCGGGCTCGACCTCGGAGTCGGCGTCCGTGGTGGCCACGAGGCCGTCGGGCGCCCCCGCGGCGAGCAGCCGCTCGCAGGCGATGCCCATGCCCAGCCGTCGCGCCGCGCCCACGCCGAGGGCGGGGCGCTCGATGACGTGCAGGCGCAGGTCGCCGGCGGCCTGCAGCGCGCGCTCGCGCGTGGCGTCGGTGCAGCCGTCGAGGACGAGGATGACCTCATAGGCCTCGCGGGCGATCCCTTCCTGCGCGGCGAGCGCGCGGATACAGGGCCCGATGAGGGTCTCCTCGTCGCGCGCCGGCACGGCCACGACGGCCCGCAGCGCGGTCACGTCTCGCCTGCCTCGAGCCGTCGCCGCGCGGCCTCGTAGGTCTCGTCGTCGCCCAGGGTGAGCACGCCGACCTCGCGGCCGCGGCGCACGTAGCGCACGACGAGGTGCTCGTCACCCTCGGCCTCCACGCGCGCCTCGTCGAAGCCGTCGCCCCACGCGGAGTACTTCAGCGTGTGGTCGCCGATCGTGGTCCAGAAGCCCGGTGCGGTCGTCCAGGCGGCGTCTTCGCCGGCGAGCGTGCGCCCGGCGACCTCGCCGTGGGCCAGCGCGTCGCCCCAATGCTCGACGCGCAGGCGCCGGCCCGCGCGCGCGTGGTGTGCGGCGGCGATGTCGCCCACGGCGAGCACCGCCGGATCCGAGCTGCGCATCGAGGCGTCGACGAGCACGGCGCCGTCCTGGAGCGCGAGGCCGGCCGCGCTCGCCAGCGCGGTGCGCGGGGTGACGCCGGTGCCGAGCACCACCATGTCGGCGGTCAGCGTCTCGCCGTCGGCGGCCAGGCGCACGCGCCAGTGCGGCTCGATGCGCTCGAGCTCGGCGCCCAGGCGGACCTCGACGCCGGCCTCGCACAGCAGCGTGGTGATGAGCTCGCCGGCGCGCTCGCCCATCCGCTGCGCCTGCGGGCGCTCCTCGGGCGCGACGAGCACGACCTCGACGTTGCGGCGCACCAGCGATGCGGCCGTCTCGCAGGCGATGAAGCCGGCGCCGACGATCACCGCGCGCGTGCCCGGGCGCGCCATGCCGCGTAGGCGCAGGGCATCGTCGACGGTGCGGATCGTGTGCAGGTCGGGGTCGTCGGCACCCTCCACCGCGGGCCGCTGCGGCGCCGACCCCGTGGCCAGCACGCAGGCGTCGTAGGCCAGCTCCGGGCCGCCCTCGAGGTGCACGCAGTGCGCCTGGCGATCGAGCGCGACGGCGGTTCGCCCGCGCCGCAGCGTGATCGCGTTGGCGGCGAACCAGGGCTCGCTCTCGAGCGCCAGGTCGTCGGGCTCGCGCTCGCCGCGCAGCAGCTCCTTGGTCAGCGGCGGGCGGTTGTAGGGCAGATGCGGCTCGGCGCAGACGACGTCCACGTGCGCGCTTCCGCCGGCCTCGCGGTAGCTGCGCGCGGTGCTGAGCGCCGCCGGGCCTCCCCCGACGATGACGATCCGCTGTTCGGGCCTCATGCGTCGAAGACGTCGATGCGGAACTGGTCGTTGGCCTGCGCCTCGACGTGCTCGAGGGCCAGGCGCTCGCGCAACAGGGCGTGGACGACGTCGCCGGTCAGCGGGTCGATGCTCGATGGCGGGCGGAAGTGCACGGCGATCAGGCGCCCGCCCGGTGCCAGGGACTCGACCATGACCCTCAGCGCGGCTTCGAGCGTGGGGTGGTCCCAGTAGTAGAGGAGCTCGGAGCACACCACGAGGTCGAACGGGCCGGCGGGCCACTCGGCGGGCAGCGTGCGGCGCTCGACGCGCACGTGATGGTGGGCGGCGAGGCGCTCGCGCGCGGCGTCGACCGCGGCCTGCGCGATGTCGACCGCGAGCAGCTCGCCGCAGCGCTCGGCGAGCATCGCGGTGAAGACGCCGATCGAGCAGCCCGCCTCGAAGGCCCGCCCGTAGCGACGCTCGCCGAGCGCCGCCAGCGTGCGCGCGTACTTGTCGTGCTCGTAGGCGCTCGTCTCGAAGTCCCACGGATCGGGATCCGCGGCGTAGCGCGCCTCGAAGTGCTCGCGCTGCAGCGTCACCGGTCGACCGCCTCGCGTCCGGCGCGCACCAGCAGCGGGTCGAGGCGATGCTGGAGCAGGAAGATGCGCAGGTCGCGCGCCGCGCGGTCCAGCGCGCCGCCGCGGGCCAGCGGACGCGACCCGGCGGCGCGCAGCGCCTCGTCGACGAGCGCCTGCGCGGCGCGGGCCACCGCCTCGCGCAGATGCACGGACAGCGCGCGCATCGACGCGTCCGGATGGGCGTCCGCCCGGCGCCCGGCCTCGGCCAGCCACAGGTCGATCGTCTTCGCGTGCGTGTCGATGCGCCCCACGGCCAGCGCGGCCAGGTCGTCCCCGGCGAGCGCCCGCGGGGCGAGCGCCTCGTGGGCCGCGGCGCGGGCCGCATCGGCGATGCCGGCCCAGCTCGCGGCCGTGCGAATGGCGTCGCGCCCGAACCACGGCTCGCGCAGCAGCTCGTCGGGACCGCCGAGCAGCGCGTGCACGTGCGCGCCATGGAAGTGCACGAGGTGGCTCTCGGAGGCGCGCATGCCGGCGCTGACGAACCACGTGCGGTCGATCTCGACGCCCTCGTCGAGGTCGACGTAGGCGACGCGGCGGGCGTCGCCGTCGCGCACCAGCACGAGCGCGCCATGCAGGCCGCCGGCACCCGAGCAGAAGGTCTTGACGCCCTCGAGGGTCAGTCCCTCGGCGGTGCGCACCACGCGGGCCGGCTCGCCCTCGCCGGGCACCGGGTCGGCGCCCCACACGCCCAGCCAGCGCTGTCCCGCGGCGACCTCCTCGAGGTGGGCGCTGCGCAGCGGCTCCGGCGCCAGCAGCTCGATCCGCTCGACGGCGTTGTAGTGGCCGTCCACGATCCGCCCGACCGAGGCGTCGGCCTGCGCGACGGCGCGCACGGCCTCCCACTCGTGGGAGATCGGCCGCGGCCGGTCGAGCCCGCCGGCGCGGCCGAGCGCCGTCATGGCGTCCACCGGGAAGGCGGGTGCGCGGTCGCGGGCTCCGGCGCGGACGGCGACCTCGGCCAGCGCGCGCTGCAGAGCAGGCACGGTCACGGCGCTCATACGGCCACCGCCTCGGCCGCGATCATCTGGGTGAAGCGCACGGTCTCCTCGCACCCCAGGCGCAGCGCCCCGGGGCCGAGCCCGTCGTGCAGCAGCACGACTGCGCCCTCGTGCAGGCCGGGGCCGACCGACGCGAGCATCTGCTCGGCGCCGTCGCCGCGCCAGTCGTGGGAGTCGACGTCCCAGCCGCACAGCTCCAGGTCGTGGGCGGCGGCGATCTCCTGCGTCCAGGACGCGTGCACACCCCACGGAGTGCGCCAGCGGCGCGGGCGAACACCGAGGGCCTGCAACGTCGTCAGCGCGCGGTGCGTGTCGTCCTCGATCGCCGACCGGTTGACCTCGGTGTGGCGCACGTGCTCGTGGCAGTGCAGCTCGACATCGTGGCCGGCCGCGCGGATCGCGGCGACCAGCCGGGGGTGGGCGGCGGCGCGACGCGCGATGACGAAGAACGCTGCGTGCAGCGACGACCCGCTCAGTGCCGCGAGGATCGCGGGCGTCCAGACGGGATCGGGCCCGTCGTCGAACGTCAACTCGACGGAACCTGCGAGAGAGGGAGCCACTACGGAGGCTCTTCCCGCTCGGGAGCGCGATCAAGCGCTGAGCGGCCGAGGTCGCGTCGGTGCACGATTGTGCGGCACGAGCGCGGGGGGAAGCGCTCGCGCCGCACCTGATGCGACCGAGTCTAGGTCTCCGCAGGAGCATTCGCCCTAGACGAACGGCTCGACGTTGGCCGTACCAGCGTCGAACCCGCGGCTCGCGACGGCCGCGAATAGGTAAAGGTGCAGGCATGCTGCTCGACGGAAGAAAGCTCCTGATCACCGGCGTGCTCACCGACCGCTCGATCGCCTACTCCGTGGCGCGCCGGGCCCAGGAGGAGGGCGCCGAGGTGATCCTCACCGGCTTCGGCCGCGGGATGAGGATCACCGAGCGAATGGCCAAGCGCCTGGCGACCGAGGCCGAGGTGCTCGAGCTCGACGTCAACGACCCCGCCGCGCTCGAGGCCGTCGCCGGGACCCTCGACGAGCGCTGGGGGCGTCTCGACGGCGTGCTGCACGCGATCGCCTTCGTCCCCGCCGACGCGCTCGGCGGCCAGTTCCTCAGCACCCCCAGCGCGTCCGCCATCGCCGCCTTCGAGACGAGCGCCTTCTCGATGAAGGCGCTGGCGGCTTCGCTGCTGCCGCTGCTCGAGCGCGGCGAGGCGCCGGGCGTGGTCGGCCTGGACTTCGACGCCAGCGTCGCGTGGCCGGCCTACGACTGGGCGGGCGTCTCCAAGGCCGCGCTGGAGTCGATCAACCGCTACCTCGCGCGCGACCTCGGTCCCCGCGGCGTGCGCTCGAACCTCGTAGCCGCCGGCCCGCTGCAGACGGTGGCGGCCTCGAACATCGAGGGCTTCGAGGGCCTCGCCGAGATCTGGGAGCGCCAGGCGCCGCTGGGCTGGGACCTCGCCGACCCGACGCCCGTCGCCGACGCGTGCCTGTTCCTGCTCTCACCGTACGCGCGAGCGATCACCGGCGAGATCCTGCACGTCGACGGTGGCGTGCACGCGATGGGCGCGGGGCCGGTGGCGGCTCCCGCCGACGCCGAGTCGTCCGCCGACGCCGAGTAGCTTCGCGGCGTAAACAGCATCATCGAGGACGGAGTCGGCGGAGATCGGGGCGCCCACGGCTCCGCCGGAGGGCGAGGTTCCCGAACTGCGTGGGATTGCTACCGGAAAACGGGAGTAATCCCACGCAGTTCGTGCCCCCAGCGCGTGCGACCGCCAGCGTCCGACCCGCTTTCCCTCGGTGATGCTGTTTGCGCCGCGCGGCCGGCAAGGCGCCGCGCGGAAGAACTCAGGCCGGCGCCGCAGCCCCAGGCCGCGAGTACACCGCGCGCCACCACAGCTCGGCCAGCGTGCGGATCGACTCGTTCGCGTCGCCGCGCTTGAGCACCAGCTCGCGCGTGATGTGGTTCTCGACCATGGCCAGCAGGGCCTGGGCCGAGAGCCGCGGCGCGATGTCGTCGGGCGCGATGCCGTGCTCCTGGTCGCGCGCGATGCGCGCCTCGGCGCGCTCGACGAAGCGCATGATGTAGGGCTCCCACTCCTCCGGCAGGTGCTCGCCGCGCGCGCCCGAGAGCTGCGCGGCCAGCAGCAGCAGCCCGCCGTTGGCGTTGACCACCTCGACCACCCGCGCCAGCGAGGCGCGCAGATCGCGGCGGGGGTCGCCGTCGCCGTCCAGGTACGGGCTCGCGGCGAGGTACATCTCGCTGAACACCTGCTGGATGAGGCGGTCGACGACCGCGCGCTTGTTGGGGAAGTAGAAGTAGACCGCCGTGCGCGAGACGAATGCCTTGCGGGCGATCGAGTCCATGGTCAGCGCGTCGAAGCCCTTCTCGGCCAGCGCGGCGCGCGCGGCATCGAGGATCGCCTCCTCGGTCGCGTTGCGCGTCTGGACCGCCTTGCGGGCGGCGACCACTGCGGGTGTCACCTAGCGGACTCCAGCGCGAAGGCGATGCGCTCGCGCGTCTCGCTCGGCGCGACGACCTCGTCGATGAAGCCACGCGACGCGGCCACCCGCACCGGCAGGTGCTCGGCGGCGTAGGCGTCGGACAGGGCGTCGGCGTCGGCGCCGGCCGCGATCTCGCGGCGGTTGACGATCTCGACTGCCTGACGCGGCCCCATGACGCCAATCTTCGCATGCGGCCAGGCCATGGTCAGATCGGCACCGAGGTCGCGGGAGTTCATGACGATGTGCGCGCCGCCGTAGGCCGCCCGCAGGGTCACCGTGATGCGCGGCGTGGTGGCCACGCTGAACGCCCGCAGCAGCGAGGCGCCGTGGCGGATGACGCCGGCCTGCTCCTGCGACACGCCGGGCAGGAAGCCAGGGGTGTCGACGAGCACGACGAGCGGCAGGCCGAAGCGGTCGCAGAGATCCACGAACCAGGCGCCCTTCTGCGAGGACTCGGCGTCCAGGCAGCCGCCCAGGTGCTTGGGCTGATTGGCGATGATGCCGACCGGCGCGCCCGAGATGCGGGCGAAGCCGACCACCAGGTTGCGCGCCCAGCGGGGACCGAACTCCAGGAACTCGCCGTCGTCGATCAGTCGCTCGGCGACCTCGCGCACGTCGTAGACCTCGCGCTCGCGCGCGGGGAGCACCTCGCCGGGATCGCCCGGCGCCGGGTCGGCCGGCGGGTACAGCGGCAGCCCGCCGCCCGCCTTGGAGGGCAGGTGCGCGAGCGCCGCGCGCACCAGCTCGGCCGCGTGCACGTCGTGCTCGGCGAACAGGTGCGCGACGCCGTTGCGCCCGTGGATCTTCGGTCCGCCGAGCTCCAGCGCCGTGACCTGCTCGCGCGTGACGCGCTCGACCACGGCCGGGCCGGTGAGGAACATCTTCGCGTCGTGCCCGGCCATGACCGTGAGGTCGCCGAGCGCGGGCGAGTACGCCGCGCCGCCGGCGCACGGGCCGCCGATCACGCTGATCTGCGGCACGGTGGCCAGCGCCTGCGCACGGAAGATCGCGCTGTAGGCGTGCAACGCGGCCACGCCCTCCTGCAGACGCGCGCCGCCCGAGTGCGGGAAGCCGACGACCGGCGAGCCGATCTTGTCGGCGTGCTCGATCGTGCGGGCGATCGTCTCGCCGCCGCGGGTGCCCAGCGAGCCGCCCTTGAAGGCGCCGTCCTGCGCCCACGCGGTGACGACGCGCCCGTTGACGCGGCCGGAGCCCGACAGGACCCCATCGCCCACGAGCGAGCGGGTCGGACGGAAACTGCCGGGATCGAAGAGCAGCTCGAGTCGCGCTCGGGCGACGAGATGCTCAGGGGCTACATCGAATACAGCGCTCATGCTCTCCTCACGGCCAGGCAGGCGTTCTGTCCGCCGAATCCGAACGAATTCGACAGTGCGAGCTCAAGCCCTGGCGCCTCGCGGGGCCCCTCGGGCACGTAATCCAGATCGCACTCCGGGTCGGGCGACCCGTAGTTGATCGTGGGAGGCAGTACACCGCGGCGCACCGCTTCGATACACACGATCGCCTCGACGGCGCCGGCGGCGCCGAGCAGGTGGCCGATGTGCGACTTCGTCGAGGACACCGGCGGCGGCGTCGACGCGCCGTTGAACACCTGCTTGATCGCGTAGGTCTCGATCTTGTCGTTGAACGGCGTCGACGTGCCGTGGGCGTTGATGTAGCCCACGTCGCTCGCCGACGCGTCGGCGTCGGCCAGGGTGGCGCGCATCGCCTGCGACGCCCCGCGGCCGTTCTCGTCGGGCTGGGTGATGTGGAAGGCGTCGTTGGAGGCGCCGTAGCCCGCGATGCGCGCGAGGATGTTCGCCCCGCGTGCCTTCGCGTGCTCCTCGCGCTCGAGCACGAGCACGCCCGCGCCCTCGCCCATGACGAAGCCGTCGCGCTCCGCGTCGAAGGGCTTGGAGATGCCCTCGCGCGACAGCGCGCCCATGCGCTTGAAGGCGGCGATGCACAGCCCGGTGAGGGCGGCCTCGGTGCCTCCGGCGACGACGGCGTCGACCTCGCCGCGCATGATCATCCGGGTGGCCTCGCCGATCGCGTGCCCGCCGGTGGCGCACGCGCTGGAGACGCTGAAGCCCGGCCCATGGGCGCCGAGGCGCATCGCGATCGTGCCGGCGGCCGCGTTGGGCATCATCATCGGCACGAAGTGCGGGGAGACGGCACGGTCGCCGCCCTCGAGCCACGCCTGGCACTCGTTCTGCAGGGTCGCGAGGCCGCCGACGCCGGTGCCCACGAGCACGCCGAGGCGCTCAGGGTCTACGCCGACCAACGGGCGATCGCCCTCCGGGCTCTCGCCCGTCGGTGCCCGCAGGCCGGCCTCCTCGGCCGCCTGCATCGCCGCCGCCACCGCGAGCTGCGTGTAGCGATCGGCCCGGCGCGCCTCCTTGGCCGACATGGCGACCTCGGGGTCGAAGTCGACGCACGCGCCGATGCCGTCGGCGATGCCCGAGCGCTTGGCCAGCAAGGCCTCGAAGAAGGCGTCCGGCCCCTCACCGATGGAGGAGACGACGCCGCGTCCTGTGACAACGACCGAGGTCACGCGGTCGCGCCAGCCTTCTCACGCGTGAGCTCCTGGACCAGCGCGGCAGCGTCGCCCACGGTGGCGATCGACTTCAGCCGGCCGTCGGCGATGGTGACGTCGTAGCGGTCCTCGAGTGCCTTGACGACCTCGACGAGGTCGAGGGAGTCGACGTCGAGGTCGCTCCAGGTCTGATCGGCCTCGGCGCTCTCGGCGCCGGGGACCTTGATGCTGGCGAGCTCCTCGCGGATGGCCGCGAGAGCTTCCTGATCGGTCGGGACGTTGGCCATGTCAGGCCCTCCTTGGGTTCTTGTTCATGCGCCCAGCGCTCCATCGACGGAGAGCGTGGCGCCGTTCACGTAGGACGCTTCCTCGGAGACGAGGAAGGCGACCGCGGCAGCGACCTCTTCGGGCTGCCCCACGCGACCCGCCGGAACGGCCTCAACGAGGCCTCCGTCGAGATCGGCGGTCATGTCGGTCTCGATCACGCCGGGGGTGACCGCGTTCGAGGTCACGCCCTTGCGCGCCATCTCGCGCGCGACGGTGCGCGTGAAGCCCAGCAGGCCGGCCTTGGCGGCGACATAGTTCGCCTGCCCGGGATTGGCCCGCTCGGCCACGACCGACGAGACGTTGACGATGCGCCCCCAGCGCGCCTTGAGCATGTCATCGAGCGCGCGGCGCGTGCAATGGAAGGCGCCGGAAAGATTGGTGTCGACCACGGCCTGCCACTCGTCGGCGGGCATGCGGATGGTCAGGCCGTCGTGGCGCACGCCGGCGTTGTTGACCAGCACGAGGATCGGGCCGAAGCGCTCGCGCACCTCCGCGAAGGCGGCCTGGACCTGCTCGGGGTTGCTGACGTCGGCCTGCACGTCGCCCGACGTGCGGCCGAGGCGCGCGACGTTCCAGCCATCGGTCTCCAGGCGCTCGGCGATGGCGGCGCCGATCCCGCGCGTGCCGCCGGTGACCAGCGCGCAGCCGTCGTGGCCGTTACGCGCAGACATGCACGCGCTCCTTCCAGCTCACGATGCCCGCGCCCCACACGAAGCCGGCGCCGAAGGCGGCCAGGGCGACGGTGTGACCGGGCTTCAGGCGGCCTTCGCGCTCGGCCTGCTCGAGGGCGAGCGGGATCGAGGCCGACGACGTGTTGGCCACGCGGTCGACGTTGACCATGACCTTCTCGCGCGGGATGCCGAGCTCGGCGGCGGCCGTCTCGATGATGCGCACGTTGGCCTGGTGCGCGACGAAGAGGTCGATGTCGTCAACGGTCTTGCCGGCGCGCGCGAACGCCTCGCGCGTGGCCGCGGTCATGCGCCGCACGGCGTGGCGGTAGACGTTGGAGCCCTGCATGCGCAGCTTGCGCTCGTCGCGCTCGGCGTAGAGCAGGTCGGCCTGCGCTCCGTCGGCGCCGAGCACGAAGCCGCCGACGCCGAGCTCGAGCTCGCCGCCCGCGACGACCACGGCGCCGGCGCCGTCGCCGAACAGCACGGCCGTCGAGCGGTCGTCGTGGTCGGTGACGCGGCTGAGCGCCTCGGCGCCGCACACGAGCACGACCGACGCGCGGCCGGACTCGACGAGCGCGGCGGCCTGGTCGAGGCCGTAGAGGAAGCCGGCGCAGGCAGCGTTGAGGTCGACCGCCGCGGCGGTCCCGGCGCCGATCGCGCGCGCGACCTCGGGCGCCACGCCCGGCGTCACGCGGTCGGGCGTGAAGGTCGAGACGATGACGTGGTCGACCTCGGCGCCGGAGCGCCCGGCGTCCTCGAGGGCCAGCACGCAGGCGCCTGTCGCGAGATCGGCCAGCGTCTCGTCGCCCTGTAGGTGACGGCGCTCGCGGATCCCCGTGCGCCGCACGATCCACTCGTCGTTGGTGTCCAGGCGCTGCTCGAGATCGCCGTTGGTGATGACGTACTCGGGCAGCGCGGCGCCGATGCCGAAGATGCCGGCGGTCATGCCGCGACGGCGCCTGGGCGTGAGGCGCGGTGCGATGGCCGGATTGGTGCTGCGCTCGATGGTCGCCGCCATACTCAGGCCGCCTGCAGCGTTCGCTTGACGAGGCCGGTGAGCACCGAGCCGGGGCCGAGCTCGACGAAACGCTCGACGCGCGCGGCGCGCAGCGCCAGCAGCGTCTCGCGCCAGCGCACGGGGCGCAGCAGGTTCTCGGCCAGCTCGCGGCGCACGTCGACGAAGGGAGACGCGCTGCCGTTGGAGTAGACCGGGATCTCGAGCGCGCCGATGGGCGTGGCCGCCAGCGCCGCGCGCAGGCGCTCGGCGGCGGGCTCCATGAGCGGGGAGTGGAAGGCGCCGGTGACGTCCAGGCGCCGGGCGCGGGCGCCGACCTCGTCGCGCGCGACGTCCTCGGCCTCGACCAGCGCGTCGACGGGCCCGCTGAGCACGAGCTGGCCGGGAGCGTTGTCGTTGGCCACCACGAGGCCCAGGCGCGAGGCCAGGGCGCGCACGCCTCGCGCGTCGCCTCCGAGCATCGCGATCATGCCGCCCGCGTTCAGCTCGCCGGCGTCGGCCATCGCGGCCGCGCGCTCGTCGACGAGCCGGACGGCGTCGTCGAACCGCAGCGCGCCGGCGGCGACCAGCGCCGCGTACTCGCCCAGCGAGTGCCCGGCGGCGGCGCTTGCGGCGTCCTCGTCCTCGGCCTCCTCGCGCCACTGGTCCCAGGCGGCGATCGAGCACAGGAAGAGCGCGGGCTGCTGGTAGCGCGTGCCCTCGGTCAGGCGGTCGAAGGGGTCATGGCCGAGCAACTCGAGGCCGCGCTCGAAAAGCGGGTGGCCGCGGTAGGGCTCGTCCATTCCCTCCGCGTGGCTCCCCTGTCCGGGGAAAAGCAGTGCGCTGGATGGCATCGGTCGATTTCACCCCAAGGTGCACACGCAGTTGCAACTGTTCGACACACGGCAGTGATGTGTCAAATGGAGAACTCCGGTAACTACGGGGTTCTTCGCCCGGATGTCGACGGAAATGGGCCCGAGTGTCGACCGCCGGTTCAACGCCCGCGATCGCCCTGGTGCAGGCGAAACGCGCCCGTCAGCGACCGCTGAGCGCGTCGATCTTGGCCTGCGTGCGCATCTCGCTGAGGATGCGCTCGAGCCGCGGCTCGGCTTCGGTGTCGACGTGCGTCATCGCGCCGGCGACCGCCGGGTGGACCTGGGCGACGAGGCGGTGCATCTCGTGTGCCACCGCCCGGTAGCCGGGGTGGCCCTCGCGCCCTGAGCGCAGCTCGATGAGCTGCATCGCCTCGCGCGCGTTGAGGTCCAGGACGTAGCGGATGCGGTAGCCCAGGCACAGCGCGTAGAGCGCCTCGCGCTCACGGCCCGCGCCCGCCAGGCGCTCCCATTCGCTGCGCGAGACGGCGAGCGCGTGGCGGTACAGGTCACCGCAGCCGGCCGCCTGGACCTCCTCGGGCACGCCGGCCCCGAGGTGGGGGGTGAGGCGCTGCCACTGGACGGTCAGCATCCGGTGGCGCTGGAGGTCGCGGAAGGCGCCGTAGTCGGAGACGACCTCGAAGCGATAGCGCAGCGCCTCGAAGCCCCGGCCCGGGCGGTGGCGGCGGTTGGCGCGCACCCCGATGAGGTCGGACAGCAGCTTGGTGCGCTCGTCGGCCGAGAGCGCGGCCAGGCGGATGCGCGTGTCCTCCTCGCCCACGCCCGCGGCCTCGAAGAGCAGCGCGGCCAGCAGGGCGTCCTCGTCGCCGTCGACGTGCAGCAGGCGCACCGACGGTCGCGCCACCCGCTCCGCGGCCGCCTCGCTGTCCAGCCCCAGGCGGCGCACCCAGCGATCGGCGGCCCGCTCGCGGCCCTCGAGGTAGCCGATCCACTCGCCGCCGCGGTCGGGGCGCTCGACGCGCGTGACGAAGCTCGGCATGACGGCCTGGACGGCCTCGAGGATCATCTGCCCGTAGTGGCGCGCCTCGGGCAGCGGATGCGCGAGCAGGTGCAGGATGAGCTGCTCGTAGGTCTGGCCGCTGGCGTAGATGCCCATGTGCGACAGCGAGGCGGCAGGCAGCAGTCCGCGCAGGAGGTCGAGCGCCTTGGCCTGGATCGCGCGCCGGCGCGCGGGCGAGTCGTCGCCCGGGAACTCGTCCTCGACCCACGCGGCGACGCGAGGGAGCGCGGTCGCGTACGCGTCGAAGACCTCGTCCATCGCGTGCTCGTAGCGCGGTCCGAGCTCGGGGTCGCGGTAGTAGCGATAGCCGCCGTCCGGCATCGGCGCGTCGTAGGGGATGTAGCGCGTGGACTGCTCGAGGTAGGCCGCCAGGCGGGGGCGCTGCAGGACTTTGGTGAGAACGTTGGAGACCCACTCGCAGGCGACGTGGGCGCCACCGAGCTGGGCCACCGAGTCGTCGCCATAGCCCAGGAAGATGCGCTCGTAGAGCTCGGCTGCGCGGCGCCCCTCGGCGCCCTCCCAGACGTGGCCCTGGGGCGCGGATTCAGCGAACTCGTCGAGGAAGAGCCGGCGCAGCGTGCCCTGGTAGCGCGAGTAGCGCGCGAAGAGGGCGCCCTTGACCGTCTCGGGCAGGTTGACGAGCGCGAAGACGGGTCGATCGAGGTTCGTGAAGTGGGGCGCGAGCCGCGTGCGCTCGGCTTCGGAGAAGGTCTCGACCGGGGCCTGCAAGGGACGGGCGATGCTAGCGCGGACCCCGGCGGGTACCGGCCAGCGCCTTGACCCGCTTGTCGACCGACTTGATTGGAATGGTTTAATGTCCACAAACCCGATATGGGTTTATGCCTATCCTTTGCACCCGGAGGTTCTCGCTCGTGAAGTTCCGCATGCTCATCGCCGCCGTCCTCGCCGTCGCCGCAGCAGCGGTGGCCGGCTGCGGCGGCGCCGACGACACGCCCGGCGGCGGCTTCACCTCGGCGTCCTCAGGGGCCGGCGGCTCGGCGAAGCTCTCGCTCGTCGCGTACTCGACGCCGCAGGTCGTCTACGACCAGGTCATCCCGAGCTTCCGCCAGACGGCGGCCGGCAAGGGCGTCTCCTTCTCGGAGTCCTTCGGTGCTTCGGGCGATCAGAGTCGCGCTGTGGAGGCCGGCCTGGCCGCTGACGTCGTCGCCTTCTCGCTGGCGCCGGACATGACGCGTCTGGTCAAGGCCGGGCTGGTGTCGGAGGACTGGGACGCCAACGCGCACAAGGGGCTGGTGTCCAAGTCGGTCGTCTCGCTGATCGTGCGCAAGGGCAACCCGAAGGGCATCCACACCTGGGAAGACCTCCTCAAGCCCGGCATCAAGGTGCTGACGCCGAACCCGTTCACGTCGGGGGCGGCGAAGTGGAACATCATGGCCGCCTACGGCGCCAAGAGCGACGGCGGCAAGGACCCGAAGGCGGGGCTGGCCTATCTGCGCGAGCTCATCACCAAGCACGTCAAGGTGCAGGACAAGTCCGGCCGCGAGGCGCTGCAGGACTTCGCGTCGGGCAACGGCGACGTCCTGATCTCCTATGAGAACGAGGCGATCACGGCCCAGAAGAAGGGCCAGCAGGTCGACTACGTCATCCCGGACAAGACGATCCTGATCGAGAACCCGATCGCGGTCGTCTCGAAGTCCAAGCACCCCGAGCAGGCGAAGGCGTTCCTGGACTACGCGCTGTCGCCGACGGCGCAGCAGAAGTTCGCCGACTGGGGCTACCGGCCGGTCGTGGCGTCGGTGCTGGCCAAGAACGCCGCCAAGTTCCCCACGCCCAGCGGGCTGTTCACGATCCGCGACCTGGGGGACTGGAGCAAGGTCAACGACGAGTTCTTCGATCCCGACAAGGGGTCGCTGGCCAAGATCGAGGAAGCCGCGGGGGTCTCCACTGCCAAGTGAGGCACTCACTGCTCGTGTTGCCCGCCGCTCCCCTCGCGTAGCGGCGAGCACGGGCGCGCTCGGGCTGGGCGTCGCGACGCTGTGGCTGAGCGTCATCGTCCTCATCCCGCTGGCGGCGCTCGTGGCCCGCTCGACCGACGGCGGGCTGGACACGTTCTGGTCGGCGGTCTCGAGCCGTCAGGCGGTGGCGGCGCTGAAGCTGTCGCTGTGGACGTCGCTGGTCGTCGCGGCGGTCAACGCGGTGGCCGGCACGGCGACCGCGTGGGTGCTCGTGCGCGACGAGTTCCGTGGCAAGGCGGCGCTGAACGCACTGATCGACCTGCCCTTCGCGCTGCCCACCATCGTCGTGGGGATCATCCTGCTGGCCCTGGTCGGGCCGACGTCGCCCGTGGGCATCCACGCGGTGGCCACGACGTGGGCGATCCTGATGGCGCTGCTGTTCGTCACGTTGCCGTTCGTCGTGCGCTCGGTGCAACCCGTCGTCCAAGAGCTCGACCGCGAGATGGAGGAGGCGGCCGCGTCGCTGGGCGCGAGCTCGACGACGATCTTCGGCCGCGTCGTGCTGCCCAACCTCGTCCCGGCCATCCTCTCGGGCGCGGCGATGAGCTTCGCGCGCGCCGTCGGCGAGTTCGGCTCGGTCATCCTCGTCGCGGGCAACATCCCGTTCCACACGCAGCTGGCGTCGGTCTACATCTTCGGGCAGGTCGAGAGCGACGACCCGATCGGCGCCGCGGCGGTGGCCGTGGTGCTGCTGACGATCTCGCTCGCGGTGCTGCTGGCGATCGCGGTGCTCGCACGCCGGAGGTCGCGCCATGAGCGTTGACCGCCGCGCGCGCCTGGGTCTGCGCACGCTGGTGCTCGGCTACCTGACCGTGCTGTTGCTGATCCCGGTCGGGCTGGTCTTCTACCGCACCTTCCAGCACGGGCTCGTGCCGGTGTGGCGGTCGATCACGACGCCGGCGGCGGTACACGCGTTCTGGCTGACCATCGAGATCGCGCTCATCGTGGTGCCGCTGAACACGATCTTCGGCGTGATCACGGCGCTGGCGCTCGTGCGCGGAAACATCCGCGGCAAGGCCTTCATCGACGCGCTCATCAGCCTGCCCTTCGCGTTGTCGCCGGTGGTCATCGGGCTGGCGCTGTTGCTCGTCTACGGGCGCGGGGGCTGGATCACGCTGCCCTTCCAGGTCATCTTCGCCGTGCCGGGGATGGTGCTGGCCACGGTCTTCGTCTCGCTGCCGTTCGTGGTGCGCGAGGTCGTGCCGGTGCTCCAGGAGATCGGCGACGAGCAGGAGCAGGCGGCGGCCACGCTGGGCGCGACGCGCTGGCAGGTGTTCTGGCGCATCACGCTGCCCGCGATTCGGTGGGGCATCGCCTACGGCGTGGTGCTGACCACGGCGCGGGCGATCGGCGAGTTCGGCGCGGTCAGCGTGGTCTCCGGGCGCATCGCCGGTCAGACCCAGACGCTCACGCTGCTCGTCGAGCAGCGCTTTCAGAACTTCGACCTCGCCGGCGCCTACGCCGCCGCGGCGCTGCTCGGGGTCATCGCCATCGCGACGTTGCTGGTGATGACCCTGCTCAAGCCGCGAAAGGACCAAGCATGATCTCCGTGGACGCCGTGACGAAGCGCTTCGGCGACTTCCTCGCGCTCGACGACGTGTCGCTCGACGTGCACGACGGGTCGCTGACCGCGCTGCTGGGGCCCAGCGGCTCGGGCAAGTCGACGCTGCTGCGCGTGATCGCCGGCCTCGAGCTGCCCGATGCGGGCCGCGTCGTCATCGCCGGCAAGGACGCCACCCTCGTGCCCGCCCAGCGGCGCGGGATCGGCTTCGTGTTCCAGCACTACGCGGCGTTCAAGCACATGACCGTGCGCGAGAACGTCGCTTTCGGGCTGCGGATCCGCAAGCGCCCGAAGGCCGAGGTGACCGCCAAGGTCGACGAGCTGCTGGGCATCGTCGGGTTGGGCGGCTACCAAGCGCGCTACCCCAGCCAGCTCAGCGGGGGCCAGCGCCAGCGGATGGCGCTGGCGCGCGCGCTGGCGATCGAGCCGCAGGTGCTGCTGCTCGACGAGCCGTTCGGCGCCCTGGACGCCAAGGTCCGCGCCGAGCTGCGCGCCTGGCTGCGCCGGCTGCACGACGAGGTCCACGTCACCACCGTGCTGGTGACCCACGACCAGGAGGAGGCGATGGACGTCGCCGACCGCATCGTCGTGCTCAACGAGGGCCGCATCGAGCAGACCGGCACGCCGCGCGAGCTCTACGAGCGCCCCGCCAACGGCTTCGTCATGTCCTTCCTGGGCCCCGTCGCCCGCCTCGGCGAAGCATTGGTGCGCCCGCACGATCTGCGCGTGACCTCCGAGCCGCGCGACGGCGCCCTGGAGGCGATGGTCGACCGCATCGTGCACCTCGGCTTCGAGGTTCGCGCCGAGCTCCATCTCGCCGACGGCGCCCCCCTCGCCGTCCAACTCACCCGCGACGACGCCGTCGCACTGGAGCTCAAGCCCGGCGACATCGTGTGGGTCGGGCACACGGTCGAGCCGGTGCCGGAGACCGTGGCGGCTTAGCGCACCGCCGCAACCGTCAGCGGACGAGCGCGGACGCCACCACCGCGTCCTCCCACGCCATCCCGGTGCTCTTGAACAAGCGTGGACCGGCAGCGAACGACGCCCGACCGCACACGAGATCAGCCAGCGTCACCAGCGAGTCCTCATTCAGCGCGCCCGACGCGATCGCGCCGATCACATCGCCCGCCTCGCGCAGCGCCGACACGCGCGACTCGACCACCACCGTCGCCCGCCGGGCGAGCGCGTCGTCGGTCTCGCGCGCCTCGGGCTCGTGGGAGCCGATGGCGACGACCGTCGCGTGATCGGCCACGAGCGCTCCGTCGAACAACGGCTCGCGCGCCGTCGTGGCGCAGCAGACGATGTCGGCGGCGGCGACCAGCTCGGCCACGCCCTCGGCGTCGCGGCCGACCATGTCGACGTGCTCGATTGGCCGCACCGCGCGGATCGCCGCCACGTGGCCGTGGGCCTGGGGGCCGCGGCCGAAGACGAGCAGGCGGCGTGCGTCGGCGATCGCGAGCCGGCGGACCGCGAGCGCCGAGACCGTCGGCGTGCGCACGTTGGTCAGCGCGATCCCGTCGACCAGCGCGACCGGCGCGAGCGTGGTCGCGTCGAACACCACGCACACGCCCTGGACGCGCGGGTGCCCGCCGACCGTCACGAGCTTGACCACCGCGTGACCGCCCGCGGCCGACGGCATCACGAGCAGCTCGCCGCCGGCCAGCGCGAGCGCGCTGCGGGGCGGGTCGGCCTCGGGGTCCAGGCCGGCCAGGAGCGCGGCCTCCAGCGCGTCGATGGCGGCGGCGGGCGAGAGGCGCTGCGCGACCTCGGCCGCGGCGAGGAAGGGCAGGCTCATCGCAGGACGAAGCCGGTGCCCATCGGGTCGCGCGGGTCGAGCACGAAGCGGTGTTCGCCGGTGCGATAGGCCGTTCCCTCGACCTCGGTGAGCGCGCCGCCGCCCGCGTGCCCGACGACGCGGGCGAGGAAGGTCGAGCCGACGATCGAGTCGTGGCGCAGGACGTCGCCCTCGCGCAGGGTCCCGTCCGCGGCCAGCAGCGCGCAGCGCGCCGAGGTCCCCGAGCCGCACGGCGAGCGATCGACCTCGCCGTCGGCGAAGATCGTCACGTTGCGCTGGTGCAGGTCGCCGAGGCCCTCGTAGAGGATCGTGCCGTAGATGCCCGACAGGCGCTCATCGGTGGGGTGGCGCGCGGCGTCGGTGCCCTCGAGCGCCGCCTTGACCGCACGACCGGCGGCGATCAGCGCGGGCAGGTCGTCGGGCACGACGCGCAGCCCGAAGCGCTCGGCGGCAACCGAGGCGTAGAGCGCGCCGCCGTAGGACACGTCGACCGCGACGCCGGCCGCCTCGACGTCACGCGCGACGACGAACGCCGGCACGTTGCAGAAGGTGACGGCGTCGACGGCTCCGCCGCGCGTGCGCACGCGGGCGACGACGCGGCCGGAGGGCACGTCGACCGTGATCGCGACCTCGCCGTCCTCCGGCGCGGCGACCACCCCCGACTCCACGGCCCACGCCCCCAGCGCGATCGTCCCGTGTCCGCACGCGGTCGAGTAGCCGTCCTTGTGCCAGAAGAGCACACCCAGGTTGGCGCCGTCGTCGTCGGGCTCCACGAGGAAGCACCCGTACATGTCGGCGTGCCCGCGGGGCTCGTGGCACAGCAGCCGGCGCACCGCGTCGATCGCGTCGGACGCGGCCGCGGTCTCGCGGCGCTCGGCCACCGTCGCCCCCGCGATGGGCGGGACGCCCGCGGTGACGATCCGGAACGGCTCGCCCGCCGTGTGGTAGTCCGTCGCGGCGATCTCGGGCGCTACCGCGTCACCCACGCCTCGGGATCCTCGGCCAGCTTGGCCACGCGCGCGGGCAGGCGTCCCGCGGCGACATCGGCCAGCGTCACGCGCTCGACGACGCTGCGCAGGCTGGCGCGCACGGCGATCCAGACCTGCTGCAGCGGCTCGGCAGCGCCCTGGTAGTCGACCCCCTCGGGAGGGCCGCCGCGCACCGAGGCCAGCGGGCCCTCGACGGCGCGGATGACGTCGGCGACCGTGATGTCTCCGGCGGGACGGCCCAGCCAGTAGCCGCCGTCGGCTCCACGCTGGCTGCGCACGAGGCCGGCATGTCGCAGGTCCCCGAGGATGTTCTCGAGGAACTTCAGCGGGATCGACTGCGCGCGCGCGATCGCCTCGCCCTTCGTGGGGCCGTCGCCGGCCGCGGCGAGCTCGACTGCGGCGCGCACCGCATAGTCAGCCCGGGCGGAGATACGCATGCGCGCATCCTGCCATGCCCCGTGGTCAGCGGGCGCGCACGGTCAGCGCGGGGCAGCTGGACTTCTGGCCGCTGACCTTGACCTTGAGCTTGCCCGCGCGGCGTGCCCGCACGGCGATCTTCGTGGTGCCCTTGCGATCGGTGCGAGCGCCCGTGGTGGTCACGCCCTTGCCGCTGACGACGATGCGCGCGCCGACGACGCGGAGCCCGCCGCGCCGCACCGTCGCGATCAGCCGCGTCTTGCGGCGCACCGGGATGTTGCGGCGGCTGAGCGTCACCCGCGGGCAGCTCAGCGAACTGGTCTTGGTGGACGTTGCCGGTGGCCGCGGCAGGGCGCCCCCGCTGACGCCGGCACGGGCGATCGCGATCTGCGTCGGTGTGTTGGGCACCGGTGTGATCACCGGGCCGGTCGCTCCACCGAGCGGCACGTCGTCCCACACGGCGACGTCATCGATCGCGCCGTGGAAGCCGAGGTTGCAGGTCCCCAGGTAGGTCCCGATGTAGATCCCCCTGCTGGCGCTCGTGTAGGCGATCGCCATGCTGGTCGGGGTGCCGTCGCCCACCTGGCTGCCGTCGATCGACAGCCGCACGCGCGCGCCGTCATAGGAGCCGACGACGTGATGCCACTCGCCGTCCCACACGGTCGCGCCGCTGACCTCGGGCGAGATGGTGTATTGCGTCTTGCTGGAGACGTAGAAGGCCATACCGCCGCTGAAGCCCGAGTACAGGCCGTAGGCGCTGTGGTCGCAGTCCACCGAGCCCTTGGACAGCACGTAGCGCCAGCGCCCGGGCGACCCCGAACGCCGGACCCACGCGTCGACGCCGATGTGCTGGGGCTCGAGCACGCCGGTGTCGGGCACGGTCACGTAGGACGAGCCGTCGAAGCTGAGCGCGTTGCCGCCGTCGTGGCCCTGGACCCACGTGGGATCGGCGCCGTCCGGCGCCGGCGACGCGCCCAGCTCACCGCTGTTGCCCTGGCCGCTCGTGTCACCGGCGACCTGGCCGATGCCCTCGTCGAGCGTCCAGTGAGCGAGGAGGTTCGGAGCGGCGACCGCAGGCGCCGCGCTCCATCCGAGGGCCCCGAGCACGGCGATCAATGCGGCTTCCTTGCGCATTGGAACAACGCTACCCCCACCCGAGCGGGTGGGTCCTATCCGTACGCATAGGTTGGTGTGCGTACGGCCGGCGAGCCCGGGGCGGCGCCGGCTCAGCCGGCGGCGTCGGGATTCCCGGTCGCCTGCCCGGGGTCGCCCTCCTCCTCGTGGGACGTGCCCGGGGCGTCGGGTGACGGGCCGTCGTCGCCCGGTCGGCCCGCGCCCGGCGAGGTGCCGGGCTGGCTCTCCTCGGCGTTCTGGTCGCTCGTCTCGCTCTGGCGGGGGTCTTCGGTGGGCACGGGGTCCTCGCGCTGTTCGGCCATGACGACGGCCTACCCGCTCGGCCGGCGCGGAAGCCGCCGGGTGCTCAGTCGGGCAGCAGCGGCACCGCCAGGCCCTGGTCGCGGCCGAGGAGGACGGCCCGGGTGATGGCCGCCGTGCCATAGCGGTCGCGCACGCTGTCGAGCGTGGCATCGAGGGCGAGACGACGGTTGAAGGGGAGCACGAGCTGGACCGCTCCGGCGTCCTCGAGGTTGCCGAGGGCGACGCCGACGAGCGTGATGCCCCGGCGCTGGATCATCGGCATGGCCGTCGTCAGCAGCGCCCGCACCGCGGTGAGGATCGGCTCGGTCTCCTGGGTGGCGTAGGGCAGCGTGTGCGAGCGGGTCGCGCGCGAGAAGTCGTCGAAGCGCAGGCGCAGCACGACGGTGCGGCACACCCGCCGGGCGTGACGCAGCCGGCGCGCGAGCCGGTCGACCAGTCCGACGACGAAGGCATCGAGGGCCTCGGGCGACCGGCGCCCGCGGCCGAGGGCGCGCTGCGCCCCCATCGAGCGGCGGCGGACGCCGACCTGCACCCGCCGCGGGTCGCGGTTGTGGGCCAGGGCGTGCAGCTTGCGGCCCGCCGCGCGCCCCACCATCGCGACGAGCGCCGTCTCGGCCAGCCGGGCGACCTGGCCGACGCTGGTGATCCCGCGCTCGCGCAGCTTGTCGGCGGTGACCGGGCCCACTCCCCACAGCCGCTCGACCGGCAGCAGGTGCAGGAAGGCGAGCTCGCCGCCGGGCGGCACCACGAGCAGGCCGTCGGGCTTGGCCACGCCGCTGGCCACCTTGGCCAGGAACTTCGTCCGCGCCACCCCGACCGTGATCGGCAGGCCGACGCGCTCGAGCACCTCGCGGCGCAGGCGCACGGCGATGTCCATCGGCGGGCCGGCGATCCGGCCCATCCCGCGGACGTCGAGGAACGCCTCGTCGATCGAGATCCCCTCGACGAGCGGCGAGGTGTCGGCGAAGATCTCGAAGACGGCCTTGCTCGCCTCCGAGTAGGCGGACATGCGCGGCCCGACCACCACCGCGTCCGGGCACAACCGCCGCGCCATCGCCCCGCCCATCGCGGTGCGCACGCCGCGCGCCTTGGCCTCGTAGCTCGCGGCGAGGACGACGCCGCCACCGACGATGACCGGCCGCCCGCGCAGGCCGGGGTCGTCGCGCTGCTCGACCGACGCGTAGAACGAGTCGAGGTCGGCATGCAGGATGGTGACACTCGACACGAACGTATGTTCGCAGAGCGCCCGGATGAACCGGGATGGAGTTAGGAATGAAAGAGTCCGACATCGAAGGAGTAGCGATCCACGGTGGCCCTGAGTCATGCGTCGGAGTCCGTGAGGGCGTCGGCGAAGCGTTGACAGGGGCACGCGTAGGCGGGGCTATTGAGCCGCGAAATCCATGGTCTCGGGGCGCCGACGCCGTTGTGAAGGCGGAAGGCAACACCGGCGGCAGCGTTATGCGCGAGTTGCTGCTGGGTCCCGCGCGGTCGAAGAACCCAGGCATGCGTGGAAACTCCATCCGCGAGAACGGGGAGATCCCGTCGTTGCCCGCGCCGGTCGTCGATGCCCCGTCCCTTTGGGTTCGCGGGGTGGCATGGCGGGCGGCGTTGGGCCGCAGGGGGAACGCCGAGGCGGTAATCCCCTGATGCACGACGACGGGAAGTCAGACGGCCTCGTAGTACCGGCGAAGCCGCCGAACAACGCCGCGTCTGCGGCTGCGGAGGTGGTGGAGGGAAGGAGGCCGGCCAAGGGAAACGCGGCCAGCAAAACACGCTCCGGACACAGCGCCGGAACCGGCGTGCCCAGTGCGCTGGATCGCGTGCGCCGGATGGCGCGCAGGGATAAGAAGGCACGGTTCACCGCGCTGCTGCACCACGTTGATGTCGACCGGTTGCGGGAGGCCTATCGGGCGTTGAACCCGCGGGCCGCGACCGGGGTCGACGACGTGGCGTGGGGGGACTACGGGCGGGATCTGGAGGACAATGTTCAGAGCCTGCACGACCGGGTCCAGGGCGGCAGTTATCGCGCGAGGCCGACCAGGAGGGCGTATATCCCCAAGCCGGACGGCAGTTCGCGTCCGTTGGGGGTCGCCGCGTTGGAGGACAAGATCCTGCAGCGCGCCGTCGTGGAGGTGCTCAACGGCATCTATGAGACGGACTTTCTCGGCTTCTCCTATGGGTTCCGACCGGGACGCTCAGCGCATGACGCGCTGGACGCTCTGGCGTTCGGGATCGATCGGCGCAAGGTGAGCTGGGTGCTTGACGCGGACATCCGCGACTTCTTCGGCCAACTCGATCACGACTGGCTGATGAGGTTCCTCGAGCACCGCATCGCAGACCGGAGGGTCCTGCGGCTGATCCAGAAATGGTTGGCCGCCGGGGTCATCGAGGACGGGATCTGGTCAGGAACAGAGCGCGGGACGGCGCAGGGAGCATCGGCATCGCCGCTGCTGGCCAACGTCTACCTGCACTACGTCTTT
This sequence comes from uncultured Actinomycetes bacterium, assembly GCA_963806015.1. Lineage (GTDB taxonomy): Bacteria > Actinomycetota > Thermoleophilia > Solirubrobacterales > Solirubrobacteraceae > JAOPZW01. The sequence continues at coordinate 109,516 of CAWDWM010000007.1, forward strand.
GACCTATGGGCCCACCAGTGCAGAGGGCGACACGCGCACGGCGAGATGATCATCGTGCGCTACGCCGACGACTACCTGGTCGGCTTTGAACGCGAACACGATGCCCGCCAGTTCCTCGCCGACCTCCGCCAGCGACTGGCGGACTTCAGCTTGGACTTGACGGCCGACAAGACACGGCTGATCCAGTTCGGGCGCTTCGCCGCCCGCGACCGGGGCCGCCGCGGTCTGGGCAAGCCTGAGACGTTCGACTTCTTGGGCTTCACGCACTGTTGCGCGAGGACCAAGAACGGGCGGTTCATGCTCAAGCGCATCACGATCGCCAAGCGGATGCGGCGAAAACTGCGCGAGGTCAAGGACGAGCTCATGCGGCGCCGACACCATGCGATCCCTGAGCAGGGCCGGTGGCTGGGCAGTGTCCTTCGTGGCCACTACGCCTACTACGCCGTGCCCGGCAACAGCGACCGGATCAACCGCTTCTACAACGAGGTCACCCGGCACTGGCTGCGCGCTCTGCGCAGGCGCAGCCAACGCCACCGGATGCCCTGGACGCGGATGCGGCGGATCAGCGCCCGATGGCTCCCACCCCCCAAACGCATGCACCCCTTCCCCAACGCGCGGTTCGCCGCCAACACCCAAGGCAGCAGCCCAGTGCGCTAACGCGCACGCTGGGATCTGCGCGGGGGGCCGCCCGAAAGGGCGGTCCCTACCGCGATCCTGGTCCGGCGGAAGTCACGCCCCGCGGTTGCCGCGCGAGCGCCGCCAGTACACGAGCGTCGCCACCCCTTCGGTGGTCAGCGCCAGGACGATCAGCGCCCAGGCGACGTAGAACGCGGCGCCGCGCACGTCGACGATCAGCAGCAGAGTGAGCCCGGTGACGACCGCGACGGCACGGACCAGGAACTGCCAGGGAGGCGCGGAGGCTGGCCGGGCACGCGGGCCTCCTCCGTCCGGCACGTCAGACGCCCTCGCTGCGACCCGACAGCGCGGCCTTGCGCTGGCGCTCGGGGGCCACGCGGACGACGTCCCACGCCAGCCCGCACGCCTCCAAGGCGCGGATGACCAGCGCGGAGGGATCGAACTGCCAGCGGCCGAGCCCGTGGCGCGCCGATGTCGGGAACGCGTGGTGGTTGTTGTGCCATGACTCGCCGAAGGACAGCGGCGCCAGCCAGAACACGTTGCGCGACTCGTCGGAGGTCTGGAAGCGCCGGCGCCCGAAGACGTGGCAGATCGAGTTGATGCTGTAGGTCACGTGGTGCAGGACGAAGATCCTCACGGCGCCGCCCCACAGCAGGCCGGTCAGGCCGGCGCGCAGCGATCCGCCGATGGCCACCCCGAGCGCGAACGGCAGCGCCAGGCCGGCCAGCGCCCACAAGATGAAGGTCCGATCGATGAACCGCATCGTCGGGTCGGCGAGCAGGTCCGGCGCGTAGCGCGCCCGCGATCCGCGCTGATCGTGGCGGAACAGCCAGCCCATATGGGCGTGCAGCAGGCCGCGCAGCGCGCCCGCCAGGCCGACGCCGTGGTCGACGTGGGGACTGTGCGGATCGCCCAGCTGGTCGGAGAACGCATGGTGCTTGCGGTGGTCGGCGACCCACGAGATGGCCGGTCCCTCGATCGCCGCCGAGCCGAGGACCGCGAGGGTCGCGCGCACGGCCGGGTGCGCCTTGAAGCTGCGGTGCGTGAACAGCCGATGAAAGCCGACCGTGACGCCCAGACCGGTGAGCACGTAGACGATCGCGAAGACCAGCAGATCGCCGGGGTGCAACAGGCCGTCCCACGCCTGCCACACCGCGAGGCCCAGGGCCAGCACCGGCAGCCCGGTGACCAGGCCGGTGATCGTCCGGTGCAGCGCCTCGTGCTCGACGGGCTGGACGTCGCCGGGCTCGGGCGGCGACGCGGGCAGCGGGCGCACTGCGACAGCAGTCATGTCAGACCTCCGACAGGCTCTTCGTGGAGCGTCACTCGTCAGGAGAGACAGGCGAGCCTGGCGGGCGGGTCCGCGCAACCGCGCGGCCTTCCAAGCGTAGCGCTCGCGGCCGTCGCTGCGTGCTAGGAAGTCCGCATGACCGACACCGTTCTCACCGACGATCAGGTCGAGTCCTTCATCGAGCGCGGCCTCGTGACGCTCTCGGGCTGCTTCACGCGCGAGGCCGCCCAGCCGTTGCTGGACGAGGCCTGGATCCGCCTGGGCTATGACCCCGCCGACCCGCGGACCTGGGAGCAGCAGCGCGTCCACATGCCCAGCCTGCGCCACCTCGAGGTGCGCGACTTCGCGCCCAAGGTGTGGGGCGCGGCCTGCGAGCTGCTCGGGGGCGCGGAGCGCATCGAGCAGCCCTACACGTGGGGCAACGGCTTCATCGTCAACCTCGGCCTCGGGGCCGATCGCGACTGGGAGCCGCCGTCGGCGTCGAGCGCGGGCTGGCACAAGGACGGCGACTTCTTCCGCCACTTCCTCGACTCGCCCGAGCAGGGCCTGCTGACGATCGTGCTGTGGTCGGACATCGAGCCCCGCGGCGGCGGCACCTTCGTCGCGGCCGACTCCGTGGGCCCGGTGGCGCGGCTGCTCGCCGAGCACCGCGAGGGCATCCTGCCCGACGACTTCGACTACGGCGCCCTCATCGCGCGGTGCACGAGCTTCACGGAGACCACCGGCCGCCTGGGCGATGTCGTGCTCATGCATCCCTACGTCCTGCACGCGGTGTCCCAGAACCATCGCGGCACGGCGCGGTTCATCACCAACCCGCCGATCACCCTGCGCGAGCCCATGCGCTTCGACCGGGCGGACCCCGCCGAGCACTCGCCCGTGGAGCGCGCCGTGCTCCGCGCCCTGGGCGTGGAGCGGCTCGACTACCGGCCGCCGGCGGCGCGCCACAGCGTCGTCCCCGAGCGCGTGCTGCGACAGCAGCGCATGAGCGAGGAGGAGCAGGCGCGCCTGGCCGCCCGGCCGGAGGTCAGGGCAGGAGGGTGATGTCCATGTCGGTCTGGCCGTTGCCGTGGTCGGTCGCCAGCGCGGTGCCGCGCGCGCCGTTGTACGCGCCGGTGCCGCCGGTGATCGCCACGGGCGTCCGGTTGGCGCGCTGGGGCAGCATGCCCTGCACGGTCAGCGTGCCCTTGGAGAGCTGGACCTGGATCGTGCACAGGATCTGCGGCCTGCCGACGATGGTGCACACGCCGCGGTCGTAGCCCGTGTCATCGCCGGTGATCCGGTCGCCGAAGCCGAGGCGGTCGCCCTGGCGCGGCGCGCCCTTGGGCATGAAGCCGGCGCCCTTCTGAGAGGTGCCGACGAGGTGCAGCGAGGTGGCCGGCGTCTGCGCCGATCCGGCGCCGGCCATCAGCGCGGCGGTCGCGAGGGCGGCGGCGGCGCCGGCGCCGAGGCCGACGGAGAGGCGGGTCTTCATGGGGATCCTCCTGCGGTGGGTCGGTGGACTGACGCCGAGCACCGTAGGAGTGGCCGGGCAGGATGTCGTCGGGCATCGGAGAGATCTGCGCCTCTCCCGAGCGGGCGATCTTCGGTCCCCTCAGATCCCCCGTTCGGCAGATGAAAGGCCCGTCGCGCGGCGTTAGCGTCCGCGCTGTGAGGAGCTTTCCCAAGGGCGAGACGCTCGACCGGATCGTGGCCGGCTTCCTGGTGGTGGCGGGAGAGCTCCAGGTCTGGCTGGGCGACACCGTGCCGGGACCGCGTGGCGTGGCGGCGCTGCTGATGCTCCTCATGACCGCACCGGTCGCGGTGCGCCGCCGGTGGCCGCTCGCGGCCGGCTCGGTGGTGCTGTGCGCCACCGCCGTGCTCGCTCTCGTTGCCGGCTACTCGACGGCCCTGGCGCAAGGCATCGGCTGGCTGTGTGCGCTGTACGCGATCGCGGTGTGGACGGACACGCCGCGCTTCCTGGCGGGCATCGGCGTGCTCGTCGTCACCAACGTCATCTCGCTCGCCGGTCCGCACGCCAAGCTCGGCAGCGTCGCGGTCTTCACCTGGGCCCCGATCCTCGCGATGGTGCTCGTCCGCGGCGCCGTGCGCGGGCGCGAGTTGCGCGCCGACGCCCTCGCGGCGCGCGCCGAGCTGCTCGAGCGCGAGCACGAGCTGCGCGCCCACGAGGCGGTGGCGGAGGAGCGTGCCCGCATCGCGCGCGAGCTGCACGACCTCGTGGCCCACAACGTCAGCGTGATGGTGGTCCAGGCCGGTGCCGAGCGCCACGCGCCGGGCTGCCGGTCCACCTGGCCGTCGAGGGCGAGCGGGTGGCGCTGCCGGCCGGCGTCGACCTGTGCGCCTATCGCATCGTCCAGGAGGGCCTGACCAACGCGCTGAAGCACGCGGGCCCCGCCCACGCCGAGGTGGTGCTGCGCTACGAGCCGCGCACGCTCGACGTCGAGGTCCGCGACGACGGCCGCGGGCCCTCCGCCGTGATCGCCGACGGATCGGGCCACGGGCTGGTCGGGATGCGCGAGCGCGTCGCGCTCTACGGCGGCCGCCTACAGGCCGGCGCGCGCGACGGGGGCGGCTTCGCGATCCACGCGCGCCTGCCCCTGGCGTGAGCACGCGCGTCCTCATCGCCGACGACCAGGCGCTGGTCCGCGCTCCGGGTGGGCGACCGCGTGCAGGCGGTGATCCTCGCCTACGAGGCGGGCGTGATCACGCCGGGCCGGGCCTAGATGGAGTTCCCACGGGTGCGGGCGGCGGCGCAGAACTTCCGCCTAAGCGTCCCGTCCTATGGTCGTCAGACGACCCTTAGTCGGGATGCTTGGCCTGCCACCTAGAACAGCCCGGGGAGCGACTTGCCGGCCTGCACCGCGAGATTGAACAGCGGCGAGGGCACGATCCCGAAGAACAGCGTCGCGGCGCCGCAGACCAGCGCGACGAACCACGTCTCGGGCTCGATGCGCGGGCTGTCGGCCTCGGGTGAGCCGCCGGCCATCGCCGGCTGGCCCGCCGTCGCCAGAGCGGTGCCAGGAACCGGCGCCTCGGTCATCCACATGGCCGCGATGACCTTCAGGTAATAGGCCAGCGAGATCATCGAGCCGATGACGATCACGACGCCGAGCCACGCGTAGTCGCCCGCGATGGCGGCGTCGATCAAATAGAACTTGCCGATGAAGCCGGCGGTGGCCGGGATGCCCGCCAGGCCGAGCATGGCCAGGGTCATCGCCATCGCCAGCAGCGGGCGCTGGACGCCGAGGCCCTGGACGGAGGCGATGTCGTCGCCGAGGCCGGTCTCGCGCTCGCGGATGACGATGACCGCGAAGGCGGCCAGGTTCATCATCAGGTAGACGCCCAGGTAGAAGACGGTCGCCTGCACGCCCAGGCGCGTGGCGACGACGACGCCCGCGAGCATGTAGCCCGCCTGCGCGACCGAGGACCAGGCCATCAGGCGCTTGAGCGAGCTCTGGCCCAGGGCGCCGACGTTGCCCACGACGATCGTGATGGTGGCCAGCACGGCGAGCGCCGGCGCCCAGTCGGTGCTGGCGTCCAGCAGGGCGACGTCGAAGAGGCGCAGGAAGGCGCCGAACGCCGCCGCCTTGGTGGCCACGGCCATGAACGCGGTCACCGGCGTCGGCGCGCCCTCGTAGACGTCGGGCGTCCACTGGTGGAAGGGCGCCACCGAGGCCTTGAAGGCCAGGCCGACCACGCTCAGCGCGATGCCGGTCAGCAGCAGCGAGTCGCCGGTCAGTCCGCCCACTGCATCCGCGATCCGGGCGAAGTCGGTCGATCCCGTGGCGCCGTAGATGAAGGCCAGGCCGTAGAGCAGCGTCGCCGAGCCGACCGAGCCGATGATGAGGTACTTCAGCCCCGCCTCCAGGGACGTCGCGCGGCGCATCTCGGTGGCGCACAGCACGTAGAGCGGGATCGACAGCAGCTCGAGGCCGAGGAACAGGGTCACGAGGTTCTGCGCCGCGACAAGCACCCACATGCCCGCGGCGGAGGTGAGCATCAGCGCGAAGTACTCGCCGTGCGCCGCCTCGCGCGGGGCCACCGCGCGCCAGGACAGCAGCACCGCGGCCGCGCCGCCGGCGCAGAACACGAAGGACAGCACGATCGTGAGGTCGTCGAGGCGCAGGGCGCCGGCGATGAGGTCCTTCTGCTCGCCGTACTGCCAGATGCCGAGGCCGATGGCGGCGGCGAAGCCGGCGAGGGCCAGCAGCGGGACGAGGACCTCGCGCACCGCGCGTGGACGCAGCAGCCCGAGGAGGAGCACGATCGTCGCGGCGCCCAGCAGCGCCACCAGCGGCGACAGCCCGGCCCAGTCGATGTGCGGACCCTTGGGCGTCATCGGCTGAGCGCCTTCGCGTCGCGGATCGAAGCCCTGACGGAGTCCTCGCTGCGATTCAGCGCCAGCTGGGGATAGAGCGCGAGGGCGAGGATCACCGCCACCAGCGGCGCGATCACGAGCCCGTCGGCGAACCCGATCTCGCGTGAGCCCACGTGCGGACCGACGCGGTTGTGCATCGCGCGGATGAACAGCCGCAGGGTGTAGACGCTGGCCAGCACCACGCCGGTGAAGGCGACGATCGCGATGACGATCTTCGCGTTGAAGACGCCGAGCAGGATGAGGAACTCGCCGACGAAGTTCGACGAGCCCGGCATCGCCAGGTTGGCCAGCGCGACGATCAGGAAGAGGGTGGCGAGAACGGGCGCGCGGAAGGCGATGCCGCCCATCTCGCGGATGTCCTCCGAGCCGCCGGCGCGCGCGGCGAGCAGCGCGAGGATGAAGAACGCGGGCGCCACCACGAGCCCGTGGTTGGCCGCCTGCAGCAGCGCGCCCTGCGCGCCGGTGTCCTGCAGGGAGAAGATGCCCAGCGTGATGAAGCCCAGCTGGGCCACCGACGAGTAGCCGAGGATCAGCCGCGAGTCCGGCGTGGTGAACGCGAGCACCGATCCGTAGAGGATCGAGGCCAGCGATATCAGCAGCATGAGCTCCTGGAAGTGCGCGCTGGCGTCGGGGTACACCGGCAGCACGACGCGCAGGAAGCCGTAGGCCGCGACCTTCGAGAGGATCCCGGAGAAGACGGCCAGCACCGGCAGCGGCATCGCCTTGTAGCCGTCGGGCATCCAGCCGTGCAGCGGGAAGGCCGGCATCTTGACCAGGAAGGCCGCGGCGAAGAACAGGAAGATCCACTCCTGCGAGCCCGTGGGCAGCCGCCGCGCCTGCGAGCCGAGCTGCACGAGGTCGAAGGTGATGGTGTCGCCGGGCGCCAGGACGCCGGTGGCGATGGCCGCCGAGAGCATCAGCAGCGAGCCGACGAGCGTGTAGATGAAGAGCTTGATCATGCTCGCCACGCGGTTGGGCGTGCTGCCCCAGCCGCCGCCGAGGAACAGGAACGGCACGAGCATGACGTCGAAGAAGATCACGAAGAGCGCGAGGTCCTGGGCCATGAGCGCGCCGAGCACGCCCGTCTCGGCCAGGCCGAACCACAGGTAGAAGAGGTGCGGGCGCTCCCACTCGCGCAGCGCCGCCCACGCGATGCTGGCGAAGAACAGCAGCGCCGCGAGCGCGATGAGCAGGAGGTTGAGCCCGTCGACGCCGAGCTTGTAGTGGATGCCCAGCTCGCTGATCCACGGCTTGTCGATCACGAACTGCAGCCCCTGTCGGCCGCCGTCGAACTTGAACAGCAACACGACGGCGAGCACGAGCGCGCCCGCGGAGCCCAGGAGCGCGGCGAAGCGCGCCTCGGCGGCGGGCAGGACCAACCCCGCGATGACCGCGGCGAGGGGAAGCCACACGAGGATCGTGAGATTCATGAGCTCTGGATCAGGAAGTAGAAGGCCACCGCGACGATCCCCAGCACGAGCAGCGCGGCATAGGCGCGCAGGAAGCCGTTCTGCAGCGCCCGCGCCGCCGCCGAGCCGGCCTTGACGATCCCCGTCGTTCCGCCGACGAAGAACCCGTTGATCACGACGCGCTCGAAGGTCTGCTGGCCGAAGCGCCCGAGCCAGGCGGTGGGCCGCACCACGAGGAGATCGATGATCTCGTCGAAGTACCACTTGTTGACGAAGAGCTTGTAGGGCAGCGCGAAGCGCTCGCGGATGCGCTCGCTGGTACCGGGCCGCACCACCCAGATCACGTAGGCCGCGTAGATCCCGGCGAGCGCGAGCACGGTGCCGAGCACCAGCCCGAACGCGGTGAGCGCGTTGCTCGGGTCGAGCTGCAGCGTCGAGTCGGCGAAGGTCGGCTCGAGGAACTTCTCGAGCGCCGAATCGACCCACGGCACCTGCACGAGCCCGCCGACCACGGCGAGCACCGCCAGAAGGCCCATCGCGGTCTTCATGGGCAGCTCGCGCTCGGCGATCGGGTGCTCGGGCCCCGGGAAGCCGACGTCGGTGTCCTCGATCTCGCCGTTGGCCGGGTTGAAGGGCGCCTCGGGATGGTGGAGGTGGCCCTCCTCGAGCTCGCGCGCCTCGGCGCACGGCTCGCCCCAGAAGGCGCGGAAGATCATCCGCCACGTGTAGATCGCGGTCAGCACGGCGCCGATATAGCCCGCGACGTAGAACACCCACCAGCCGCCGCCGCGCGAGCCGATGTCGGCCAGGATCTCGTCCTTGGAGAAGAAGCCCGAGAACGGGGGCACGCCCGAGAGCGCCAGGCCGCCGATCACGAAGCACGCGTAGGTGAACGGCATCGCGCGCTTGAAGCCCGACATGCGATTCAGCGACTGCTCGCCCGCCATCGCGCCGATGACCGAGCCCGCCGCCATGAAGAGCAGCGCCTTGAAGAAGGCGTGCGTCATGAGCTGGAACAGGCCGGCGACGTAGGCCCCCGCGCTGACGGCCATGATCATGTAGCCGATCTGGGACATCGTCGAGTAGGCGATGACGCGCTTGAGGTCGGTGACGGCGAGGCCGATCGTGCCTGCGATCAGCAGCGTCACGCATCCGATGGTCGCGCCCACCAGCGACGCCGCGTCCGAGAGCTGGAAGAGCGGATGCATGCGGGCGATGAGGTAGACGCCCGCGGTGACCATGGTCGCGGCGTGGATGAGCGCGGACACCGGGGTCGGGCCCTCCATGGCGTCCGGGAGCCATGTGTGCAGCGGGACCTGGGCCGACTTCGCGAACGCGCCGACGAGCAGCAGGATCAGCCCCGCCGTGAGCGCCCCGGTGTGCCCGCTGAAGTCCCTGGGGGCCGTGTCGAAGGTGGCGAGGAAGTCCAGCGTGTGCGAGTGGCGGAAGATGAAGAAGGTGCCCAGGACGAGCCCGACGTCGCCGACCACGTTGATGACGAACGCCTTGATGCCGGCGGATGTCGCGGTCGTGCGCCGGTACCAGAAGGAGATCAGCAGGTAGGACGCGGCGCCGACGAAGGCCCAGCCGATGATGAGCAGCAGGAAGTTGCCCGCCATCACCAGCACGAGCATCGAGAAGACGAAGAAGTTCAGGTAGGCGAAGAAGCGCCGGTAGCCCTGGTCGCCCGTGAGGTAGGTCACCGAGTAGAGGTGGATCAGCATCGACACGCCGGTCACCACCAGCGTCATGAAGACGCTCAGCGGGTCGATGAGGATCGAGATCTTGCCGTCGACGCCCACCGTGTTGGCGTAGTCCCAGGCCACGTAGACGACCTGGCGCTCCTCCTCGCCGCGGCCCTGCAGCGCGATGAAGGTCGCGATCGCCGACACGAACGCGCCGGCGATCGCGATCGTGCCGATCCAGCCGGCGACCCGGGCGGGCAGCGCGCGGAAGCCCAGGCCGATGATGACCGTGCCGGCCAGCGGGAAGAGCAGGATGAGCCAGGCGCTGGTCTGCATCTAGCCGTGCAGCTCCCGGATCTCGTCGACGTCGATCGGCAGGCGCCGGCGGTACAGGGCGACCACGAGCCCGAGCCCGATGCACACCTCGCAGGCCGCGACGACCATGACGACGATCGCGAAGATCTGCCCGTCGCCGTTGCCCCACATCCGCGCGAAGGCGATGAGCGCGATGTTGGCGGCGTTGAGCATGAGCTCCAGGCAGAGCAGGATCACCAGCGGGTTGCGCCGCGTGAGCACGCCGGCGGCGCCGATCGAGAAGATCAGCGCGCTGACGACGAGGTACCAGTCGAGGCTCACCAGCCGCCCTCGGAATCGGACCGGCCCGCCCGCGCCGGCTCGCCGCCGCCGGGCCCCAGTTCCAGCAGGTCGCGCGAGCTCTGCCCGCCGACCGCCTCGGCCATCGTGCCGACGCCGGGCGGCAGCCTGAAGTCCATGACCGCGACGCGGTCGGCCTCGTCGGCGCCGATGCCGCCGCGCCGGCGTGCGAGCACCACGGCACCGACGGCGGCGATGAGCAGCAGGAACGACGCGACCTCGAAGGGCAGCAGGAACTTCGTCAGCAGCAGCTCGCCGATGCGGTCCGGGCTGCCGAAGGTCGCGTCCACCGTCGGCCCGTCGGTGGAGAGGGCCTTCAGCCCCGAGCCAAGCACGGCGACGGCCAGCTCGACGAACAGCGCCAGCCCGAAGAGCACCGCGATCACGCGCTGGCTGCGGCTGACGGGCGCGCGGAAGGTCCCGGGCGCCGAGCCGCCGACGTAGGCCACGACGAACACGTAGAGCACCATCACCGCGCCGGCGTAGACGACGACCTGCGCGGCGGCGACGAACTGCGCCTGGAGCAGCAGGAAGAGCGCCGCCAGCGAGAGCAGGTGGAAGACGAGCGCGAGCACCGAGTAGAAGGGGTTGCGCACCATCACGACCCCCACCGCGCCGCAGACGGCGCCGATGCCCGCGATGAAGAAGAAGACCTCGGCCATGGGATTACGGGGTCCTACTCCCCCTCGCGGCGCAGTGGCGCGCGCTCGAACGGCTCGGCCAGGAGCATCTCCTTGGTGAAGATGAGGTCCGGGCGCTCGTAGTCGGACATCTCGAAGTCGTTGCCCATCGTGATCGCGTCGAACGGGCACGCGATCTCGCAGTAGCCGCAGAAGATGCAGCGCGCGAGGTTGATCTCGTAGACGGCGGCGTAGCGCTCGCCGGGGCTGACGCGGTGCTCCGGGGTGTTCTCGGCCGCCACCACGCGGATGCAGTCGGCGGGACAGGCGGCGGCGCACAGCGAGCAGCCGACGCACTTCTCCAGGCCCGTGTCCTCGAAGCGGTGAAGGCGGTGCCGGCCGCGGAAGCGCGGGTAGACGGGGACCTTCTCCTCGGGGTACTGCATGGTCGTCACGCCGGCGACGACGCCGCGGCGGAACGTCGTCTTGAGCCCGCGCAGCGTCTCGCCGAAGGCGCGGTAGGCGCCGCCGGGGCCGCTGGGCTGCGGGCCGCGGATGACCTCGACGACGTCCTGGTCGGCGGGATCCCACTTATCCGTCATGACACCACCACGATCGCGGTCACCAGGGCGTTGAGCGTCGCCAGCGGCAGGAGCACCTTCCAGCCGAAGCTCATCAGCTGGTCGTAGCGCAGGCGCGGCAGCGTGGCGCGGATCCAGATGAAGAAGATGACGACGAAGCCCATCTTGAAGAGGACGACGAACGGGTCGACCCAGTTCGGCGGGTTGATCCCGAACGGCAGCAGCCAGCCGCCGAAGAACACCGTGGTCACCACGCCCGACACGACGAGCACGTTGAGGTACTCGGCGAAGTAGTAGGAGGCGAAGCGCGCGCCGCCGTACTCGGTCATGTAGCCCTGCACGAGCTCGGCGTCGGCCTCCACGAGGTCGAAGGGCGGGCGGTTGGTCTCCGCGAACGACGCCGTCAGGAAGATGATGAAGCCGACGAACTGCGGGATGAAGTACCACATGCCCTCCTGGGCGTGGACGATCCCGGTGAGCGACAGCGTGCCCGCGGTCATGACCACGCCGACGAGTGCGAGCCCCTGGCTGACCTCGTAGGAGATGAGCTGCGCGGCGGCGCGCATCGCGCCCAGGAACGAGTACTTCGAGCCCGAGGCCCAGCCGCCGAGCATGATCCCGTAGAACGCGACCGCGCCGAAGGCGAAGAGGTAGAGCGGGCCGATCGAGACGTCGAGGCCGTAGAGCCCGGTCTTGGTCCCGAAGATGTCGACGGTGTCGCCGAACGGGATGATCGCGAAGGCCGCGACTGCGGTCATGATCGAGATCAGCGGCGCGAGCGCGAACAGCCACCCGATCGAGGTCCGCGGGCGGAACTGCTCCTTGGTGATGAGCTTGATGATGTCGGCCATCGGCTGCAGGACGCCGAAGGGGCCGACGCGGTTGGGCCCGTAGCGGTTCTGGAAGCGCCCGAGCACCTTGCGCTCGACGACCAGCACCACCGGCACGAGCTGCAGGCCGACGGCGAAGATGACGATCGCCTTGAGGATCTGCATCCACCACGGCTCGTAGTAGCCGACCTCGGCGAGCGGGGTCATGCCTTGCGGACCTCCACCAGCGGGCCCTCGAGCGCGTTGGTCTCCAGGAAGACGCTGCCCTCGGGGGTGGCGGCGCGGACGGTGACGGTCGCGGCGACCGTCTCCCCGTCGGCGCCGACGACCACGTGGTCGCCCTGGAAGAGCTCCAGGCGCCGGGCGTCGGCGGGCGCCATCTCCACGCTCAGGTTGGGGTGCAGGAAATGCAGCGCGGGCGAGACGCGCACCTCGGTGGCGTTCCAGATCGAGCGGAAGGTGCCGAGGCGCAGCCGCCCGTTCGCGCGCGCCGCCTCCGGAGGGCCGGCCTCGTCGTCGGCGCCGGCCTCGCTGTCGAGCTCGGCGGCAGGGAAGGCCGCGGCCGCCTCGCGCCCGGGCCAGCGCACGCCGTGGCCGCCGATCTCCTCGAGCGTCAGGCCCGCGTAGAACGGCACAGCGGCGACGAGCTGGGCAGTGGCCATCGGCCCGGTGAGGACGCCGAGGTCCAGGCCGGCGCGGCGCGAGAGCTCGACGATCACCGACCACTCCGAACGCACGGCCCCGGGGTGGCCGATGGCCGCGCGCAGGCGCTGCAGGCGCCCGTCGGGGTGGGTGATCGTCCCGTCCTTCTCCGCATAGCTCTCGGCCGGGAAGACGAAGGTGGCGTGCTCGCGGACGCCGTCGGTGAGGAAGGCGGCGTGGGCGATGACCACGTTGGCCCGCTCGAGGGCGAGCTCCCATCCGGCGCGCCCGGGCAGGTCGGTGACGGGATCGGCGTGCAGCAGGTACAGCGCGCCCAGCTCGCCCCCGCGCGCCGCGGCGGCGATCTCGGCGGCGTCGCGGCCCGCGGTCTCGACCGCGGCGAACCCGGGCCCGGCGTTGGGCAGCGCGCCCGCCTCGGCCAGCCCGCGGCCGTTGGTGGCGTTGGGCACGCACAGCAGACCCGATCCGTCGCCGCCGAGGCTCAGCGCAGCGGCGAGCCCCAGCAGCGCGCGCGCCGCCTGCGCGGCGCGCGGGCCCGAGACGAGGCGCTCGCCGAAGAGGATCACCACGTCGGGGCCGGCCTGCAGCGCGCGGGCGAGCGCGTGCACGGCCTCGGAGTCGGCGCCTGCCGCCTCGGCCAGGCGGTCGGCCTCGGCGCGCTGGCCGGCCTGCAGCGAGGCCGACAGCGCCATGAGGAAGGCCTCGCCGGCGCCGGGCGCGTAGCGCGCGCTGGCGGCCGCGTTGGGGTCCAGCGACGACGGCCGGCTGGTGGCCACGGCCAGCTTGACCCCGTGGCGGCGCACGCCCTTGCGGATGCGCAGGTCGACGATCGGCACGTCGTCGACGGGCTCGCAGTCGAGCACCAGGACGGCGTGGGCGAACTCGAGGTCGGCCACCGTCGCCTGCGTGGCCGGCGCGGAAAGGGCGCGGTGCAGTGCCAGCGGCAGCGTGCCGCCGGCGCGCGAGTCGATGTCGGGCGAGTCCAGGCCCTCGCGCAGCAGGCGCTGCAGCAGGAAGGCCTCCTCGTTGGTGCTCTCGCCGCCGACGATCGCGCCGACGCGGCCCCTGGCGCGCGCGAGCGCGCCCGCCGCCTCGTCGAGCGCGCGCTCCCAGGACACCGGGCGCAGCTCGCCGCCGTCGCGGATCATCGGCGTCGTGATGCGCTCGTCGACGTGGATCGACTGGTACGCGAAGCGGCCCTTGTCGCACAGCCAGCCGTCGTCGACCTCCGCGTTGTCGCGCCCGAGCACGCGCAGCACGCGCTCGTCGCGCACGGTGAAGCTGACGTTGCACTGCGACGGGCACAGCGTGCACACCGAGCCCGAGCCCTCGATGTCCCACGGCCGCGCGCGGAAGCGGTAGGGCTGGGAGGTCAGCGCCCCCACCGGGCACAGCTCGATGATGTTGCCGCTGAAGGGCGCGACGTAGGGGTGCCCGTCGAAGGTCGAGACGTAGGTGTGGGCACCGCGCTCCTCGAGGACGAGCTGGTAGTCCTCGGCGATCTCCTGGCTGAAGCGCACGCAGCGGTAGCAGAGGATGCAGCGCTCGCGGTCGATGGCCACCAGCGGGCTGAGCGCGAGCGGCTTCTGGAAGTGGCGCTTGGGCTCGATGAAGCGCGAGCGCCCGCCGCCCCAGCCGAACGAGATGTCCTGCAGCGGGCACTCGCCGCCCTTGTCGCACACCGGGCAGTCGAGCGGGTGGTTGACGAGCAGGAACTCGACGACCGCCTCCTGGGCCTGCTTGACGCGGTCGGTCTGGGTGTGGACGACCATGCCGTCCTTGACCGGGGTCGAGCAGCCGGTCTGCAGCTTGGGGATGCCCTCGACCTCGACCAGGCACATGCGGCACGCGCCGACGGGCGCGCCGAGCTTGGGCTCGTAACAGAAGACCGGGATCTCGACGTCGCCGTGCTTGGCGGCGTCGACCAGCATCGAGTTCTCCACCGCGGTGACCTCGAGCCCGTCGATGGTGAGGGTCACCATCCGCGGATCGGGGCGCGGCACCTACGCCACCGCCCCTTGGATGATCGCCTCGGGCGGCGCCTCGTCGGTCGTCGCCAGCTCGTTGCGTGCCCGCGCGGCCTCGATGTGGGCCTCGAACTCCTCGCGGAACTTGGCGATCATCGAGCCGATCGGCATCGCCATCGCGTCGCCCAGCACGCACAGGCAGTTGCCGATGATGTTCTCCTGGACGGCGGCCATGATGTCGAGGTCCATCGGGGTCGCCTCGCCCGAGTCGATGCGCTCGAGCATCTTGACCGTCCAGTTGGTGCCCTCGCGGCACGGCGTGCACTTCCCGCAGGACTCGTGGCGGTAGAACTTCGCCGTCTTCAGCGCGACGTCGACGACCGAGGTGGAGTCGTCGACGACGATGATCGCCCCCGAGCCGAGCATCGAGCCGGCCTTGGCCATCGTGTCGAAGTCGTAGGCGAGGTCGAGGTCGTCCTTGGTGAGGACCGGCGAGCTCGAGCCGCCGGGGAACCAGAGCTTGACCTCGCGGCCCTCGGGCGGGCCGCCGGCGAGGTCGTAGATGATCTCGCGCGAGGAGACGCCCAGCTCGATCTCGAAGTTGCCGGGGCGCTGGACGTGCCCGGAGACCGAGACGAGCTTGGTGCCGGTGGAGCCCGGCGCGCCGAGCTTGGCGTACTCCGCGCCGCCCATGTCGATGATGTGCGGAGCGGTGGCCAGCGTCTCGACGTTGTTGATCAGCGTCGGCCCCTGGTAGAGGCCCTGGTTGGCGGGGAACGGCGGCTTCAGGCGCGGGTTGCCGCGCTTGCCCTCCAGCGAGTCGAGCAGCGCCGTCTCCTCGCCGCAGATGTAGGCGCCCGCGCCGCGGTGCACCCACATGCTCAGCGTGAAGTCCGAGCCGAGGATGCGCTCGCCGATGTAGCCGGCGGCCTTGGCCTCCTCGACCGCCGCCTCGAGCTTCTGGGCCTGCAGCTCGTACTCGCCGCGGATGTAGATGAACGAGCGCGTTATGCCGCCGGCGTAGGCGGCGATGATCATGCCCTCGATGAGCATGTGCGGGCTCTTCTGCAGAAGCTCGCGGTCCTTGAAGGTGCCCGGCTCGGACTCGTCGGCGTTGCAGACGAGGTACTTGTCCATGGCGCCCTTGGGCAGGAAGGAGATCTTCTTGCCCATCGCGAAGCCCGCGCCGCCGCGCCCGCGGATGGCCGAGACCTCGAGCTCGTGCAGGACCTCGGCGGGGGTCATCGCCAGGGCCTTGCGCAGCGCCCCGTAGCCGCCGCGGCGCACGTAGACGTCGAGGGTGTCCAGGCCGGGCTCGTCGATGTCCTTGAAGAGGAGGAGGTCGGTCAGGCCCACGGGGCCCCCCCTCCTGGCGGTTCCGTGCCCGGCCCGGGTGCGGACGGGGGTGTGGTAGCCCGGGGGTCGGCGGACTTCAGGCGCTTGAGCTGGCGCTCGGGCAGCGGCTCCTCGCCGCGGCGGACCGCGTCCAGCACGGCGGGCACCTCGTCGGGGCGGATCGGCCCGACGTAGCTGCCGTCGATCGAGGCCATCGGCGCGATGTCGCACGCGCCCAGGCACTCGAAGGCGCGGATGTTGAGCTCGGGGTCCTCGCCGCCGTGCTCGGTGAAGGCCGCGAAGAGCTCGTCGGCGCCGTTCAGCGAGCACGAGATGTTGGTGCACACGAAGACGTCGTGGCGACCGACGGGCTGCGTGAAGAGCATGTCGTAGAAGGTGGCGACCGCCGTCAGGTAGGCGGGGGTCAGGCGCATCACGCACGCGGCCTCCGCGATCCCCTGCGGCGAGCACCAGCCGTAGCGCGCCTGCACCGCGTGCAGGGCGGGAATGGCCGCCGAGCGGTGGTCGGGATAGCGGGCCATGTAGGCCTCGATGGTCGTCCGCAGCTCCTCGGGCACCGGCGTGGTGGCGGGATCGGGAACGCCCTCGGGGTCCTTGGTCAGGTCCGCGGCCTCGTCCCAGCCGGGAACCCGCGAGCCGTGCCCGAAGCGCGGCACGCGTGTCGGGTCGATCGCCACTACCTGTCGATCCCTCCGAGGATCGGGTCGAGGGCGGCGAGCGTGGCGATGAGGTCGGCGATGTAGAGGTCCTTGACCATCGGCGCGGTGGCCTGGAGGTTCACGAACGACGGGTCGCGCATGTGCACGCGCGCCGGCTTGCTCGAGCCGTCGGAGCGCACGAAGCACCCGAGCTCGCCGCGCGGCGATTCGATCGGGTAGTAGACCTCGCCCGGCGGGACGCGGAAGCCCTCCGTCACGAGCTTGAAGTGATGGATGAGCGCCTCCATCGAGGTGGCGAGCTCCCAGCGCGGCGGGAGCGCGACCTTGCGGTCCTCGGTGATGTGCGGGCCCTCGGGCAGGCCGTCGAGGCACTGCTCGATGATCTTCACCGACTCCTTCATCTCGGCGATGCGCACGAAGAAGCGGTCGTAGTTGTCGCCGATGGTCCCGACCGGGACCTTGAAGTCGAAGTCCTCATAGGAGGAGTACGGCATCGCCTTGCGCAGGTCCCACGGGTGGCCGGCCGCGCGCAGCAGCGGCCCCGTGACGCCGAGGGCCAGCAGCTCCTCCTGGCCGAGCGTCCCGACGTTGCGCAGGCGCTGCAGGACGATCTCGTTGTTGGCCAGCAGGTCGCGGTAGGAGTCGACGCGGTCGGGCATGATCTCGCAGAAGGCGCGCACGCGATCGGTGAAGCCGGCCGGGATGTCCTCGATCACGCCGCCGACCTGGATGTAGCGCGTGTGCATGCGCTGGCCCGAGGACATCTCGAAGAGGTCGAGGATCGTCTCGCGCTCGCGGAAGCAGTACCAGAACATCGAGATCGCGCCGAGGTCCAGCGCGCTGGTGCCCAGCCACACCAGGTGGCTCATGATCCGGTTGAGCTCGAGGTGCAGGACGCGCAGGTACTGCGCGCGCTTGGGGATCTCGACGCCGACGAGCGTCTCGACCGCCCCGCAGTAGGCCATCGCGTTGAAGTAGTAGGCCAGGTAGTCCATCCGCTCGACGATCGGGACGACCTTCCAGTAGCTCTTGTCCTCGGCCGTCTTCTCGATCCCGGTGTGGACGTAGCCGATGATCGGCTTGAGGTCGCGCACGACCTCGCCCTCGAGCGTCACCAGCAGCCGCAGCACGCCGTGCGTCGCCGGGTGGTGCGGCCCGAAGTTGATGGTCAGGAGCTCCTGCTCGAGACCGTCGCCCTGCACGGCCTGCCGCGGAGCGGTGACGTCGAGCGCCTCCTCCTGGCGGCGGTAGTCCGAGACGTCGGTCATGCCGTGTAGTCCCTTCCGAACGCCTCGTCCTTGGTGAAGAGGACCGGCTCGCCGCCGACCGGGAAGTCGCGGCGCTGCGGGAAGCCCTCGTAGTCCTCGGGCATGAGGATCCGGCGCAGGTCGGGGTGGCCGTCGAAGATCACGCCGAACATGTCGTAGACCTCGCGCTCCTGGTGGTCGGCCGTCGGCCAGTCGGGCGTCACCGACTCCACGTGCGCGGCGTCGAGGGGGACGCGCAGCTTGACCGTGATGCGGTCGAGGTTGGCCATGCTCAGCAGCTCGTACTGCACGCCGAGGCGCGGCTCCTCGGGGTAGTAGTCCAGGCCGTGGACGCTGGCCAGGGTGGTGAAGCCCTTGTCGCGCAGGAACTGCAGCGTCGCGCGCACGGCCGCGGGCGCGACGTGCAGCGCCGCCTTACCGCGGAAGTGCTCGGTGTCCGTGACGCCCTCCGGCTGGCTCTCACGCAGCTCCTGGGCGAGCAGCTCGAGACCCGTGGCGTCAGGCACCCGCGGTGTCCCCCGGCTGGAACACGTTGACGGCCGGGCTGTCGGTCGGCGTGTCGGGCACCAGCTCCTCGGTCCCGACCGCGTTGTAGCGCTCGCGCCAGCCCAGGCTCGGGTCGTCCTGGATCATCGAGCGCAGCCGCAGGATGCCGTGCATGAGCGCCTCGGGCCGCGGGGGGCAGCCCGGCACGTGCACGTCGACGGGCATGAACTTGTCGGCGGGCACGATCGCGTAGTTGTTGAAGACGCCCATCGACGACGAGCAGGCGCCCATCGCGATCGAGTACTTGGGCTCGAGCATCTGGTCGTAGATGCGCCGCACGACCGGCGCCATCTTGATCGAGACGCGCCCGGAGATGATGAGCAGGTCGGCCTGGCGCGGTGAGGCACGGAAGGCTTCATATCCAAAGCGCGCCACGTCGACGCGCGAGGCGACGATCGACATCATCTCGATGGCGCAGCAGGCCAGGCCGAACGTCATCGGGAACAGCGCGTTGCCGCGAGCCCAGCCGACGGCCTTGTCGAGCGTGGTCGTCACGAGCGACTCGCGGACGTGCTGCTCGAGGTCTTCATCGCTGAGCTCGCCGCGCAGCATCTGCTGCGCGCGGCGCTGGCGGATCTTGAAATCGTCCGAGCTCGTCTTCTCGCGCTTGACTATCTCCATTCGAGCGCTCCTCTTCTCCACACGTAGACGAAGGCGACGAGCAGCAGCCCGATGAAGACGATCGTCTCGACGAGGGCGAAGCTCCCGAACGCGCGCAGCTGGACGGCGACCGGGTAGAGGAAGACGACCTCGATGTCGAACAGGATGAAGAGCATCGCGATCAGGTAGAAGCTGATGCCGAAGCGGAATCCCTGCTGGACGTCGGAGGGCAGTCCGCACTCGTAGGGGTCGGCCTTGCTCTTGACCTTCGGCGGGCGCTGCGGCCCGAGGTAGGTGTTCAGGACGGCGAAGGCCAGGCCTACGGCCGTGCCGAGGCAGAGGAAGACGACGGCTGGCAGATACGAGCGGAGCATCGCGAGACGGGCTGGGTTCTACCACCATTTGTAACGTCTTGATACTTAGTGGCAGATGACGCAGCTCGCCCAGGTCGTCGCGCTCGCCGCGGCCCTCGTGAACCTCGTGGCGGGCGTGGTCGGGGCGTGGCGCTGGTGGCAGGTCGAGCCGTCGCGGACCTTCTGGCTCCTCTGCCGCGCCGGGCAGGCGCTCGCGGTGGGACAGGCGGTCGTCGCCGGGGTGCTCGCGGCGCTCGGCTTCGACCCGGCCGACGGCCTCTACTGGCTCTATGCGCTGCTGCCCGTGGCGGTGTCGTTCGTCGCCGAGCAGCTGCGGGTGACGGCCGCCGAGACGGTGCTGCACGACGCCGGGCTGGAGAACGCGCAGGCGGTGGGCGAGCTCGACGAGGCCCGCCAGCGCTCGGTCGTGCTCTCGATCGTGCGCCGCGAGATGGGCGTGATGACGGCCGGCGCGTTCGTCGTCGCCTTCCTCGCCCTGCGCGCATGGGGCACCGCGTGAAGGATCCCGCGCGCGAACGGCGAACCTGAGGCGGAGCCCGGCGCCGGCCCGAGACGGTCCTGTACCTACATCGCGATCGTCTCGCAACGGCGGCAACCTGGTCGGCGCCGGGCTTCCCCCCTCTTGCCTAGGGCACGACCTTCAGCTCGGCGTACTGCCCCAGGTTGTCGTGGTTGGCGATCGTGCACACGAGGCGGTACTTGCCCGGCTTGAGCTCGACGGTGGTCTGCGCGCTCTGGCCAGGGAACACGGTCTTGGTCGGCTCGCCGTACTGCTTCTCCTGCTCGGTCCCCAGGGGACGCTTGAACTGCACGACCCCGAGGTTGTGGGTCAGGCGCCCGGTGTTGTGGGCCACGAAGGTGATCCGGCCCGCGCGCACCTGGATGTGCTCGGGCACGACGCGGTACTCGTCCAGGCGCACCTCGACCCGGCGGTCGGGTGCGTGGGTATAGGCGATCGTGGCGCCGCAACCGCCCGCCGGAAGGGCGGCCAGCGCGACGAGGAGCACCGTGACACGTCCGCCCGCCATGACCTTACGTATGATGGCGCGGGTCATGGGCCGACGCCGTCCCGCCATCGCCGCCGTGCTCGTCGTGGCCGCCGCCGGAGCCGTCGCGTGCGGCTCGAAGGGGATCTCCCCGGAGATCGCCTCCCAGTCGCAGAACGTCCAGCACGGCGCCCAGCTGTTCTCCGAGCGCTGCTCGGGCTGCCACACGCTGGGAGTCGTCGGCGCCCAGGGCACCACCGACAACGTGCGCGAGCGCGAGCGCGTCGACGGCCCGAACTTCGACACGCGCCAAGAGACGCCCGACAACGTCCTCTACGCGCTGCGCAACGGGGGCTTCTCGGGCGCGATCATGCCCGAGAACATCGTGGTCGGGAAGGACGCAGACGACGTCGCGGCCTTCCTCTCCAAGTACGCGGGCAAGTAGCGCGCCGGTCGCGTGCTGGACCTCAGGCTCATCCGCCGCGACCCCGACGCGGTCCGTTCGGCGTTGGCGCGGCGCTCGCCGGAGCTGGCCGAGCGCGTCGACGAGCTGGCCGAGCTCGACGCCGGTTGGCGCGAGGCGACGGCGGCGGCCGAGCGCCTGCGCGCCGAGCAGAAGGCGGCGTCGGAGGGGATCGCCGCGGCCAAGCGGGCCGGGGAGGACGCGGCCGACGCGATCGCGCGCATGAAGGCGGTCTCCGACCAGGTCAAGGCGCTGGGCGAGACGGCGCGCCGCGCCGAGGAGGAGCTTCAGACCGTCCTCGTCACCCTGCCCAACCTGCCCGACCCGACCGCCGCCGACGAGGACGAGGTCCTGCGCGAGGTCGGCGAGGCCGGTGCCACCGGCGCCGACCACCTCGAGCTGGCCGGCGATCGCATCGACATGGAGCGGGGCGCGCGGCTGTCCGGCGCGCGCTTCGCCTATCTGCGCGGCGACCTCGTGCTGCTCGAGATGGCGCTCGTGCGCTGGGCCCTGGAGAAGCTCGCCGGCCACGGCTTCGAGCCCGTCATCCCGCCCGTGCTCGTGCGCGAGGAGGCGCTCTACGGCACGGGCTTCCTCCCCGACACCGAGCAGCAGATCTACCACCTGCCCGAGGACGACCTCTACCTCGTCGGGACCAGCGAGGTCGCGCTCGCCTCCATGCACGCGGGCGAGATCGTCGAGTCGCTGCCGCTGCGCTACGCCGGCTTCTCGTCGTGCTTCCGGCGCGAGGCGGGCGCCGGCGGCAAGGACACGCGCGGGATTTTCCGCGTGCACCAGTTCGACAAGCTCGAGATGTTCTCGTTCGTCGAGCCCGGCGCGTCTCAAGACGAGCACGAGCGCCTGCTGGCCATCGAGGAGGAGATCATGCAGGAGCTCGGGATCCCCTATCGCGTGGTCAACATCGGCGTGGGCGACCTCGGCGCCAGCGCGGCCAAGAAGTACGACTGCGAGGCGTGGCTGCCCGGCCAGGAGCGCTATCGCGAGCTGACGTCGACATCGAACACCACCGACTTCCAGGCCCGGCGCCTGCAGATCCGCTACCGCCCCGAGGAGGGCGCGCGCGCGGAGGTGCTGCACACGCTCAACGGCACCGCGGTCACGTGGCGCCACATGATCGCGCTGCTGGAGAACGGCCAGCGCGAGGACCGCAGCGTGGTGCTGCCCGAGGTCCTGACCGCCTTCGGAGCGCCCGCTAGCCTTCCGCCGCGCGCACCGCGCTGAGCGCGCTCTCGCGGTTGGTGTGGATATCGAACGTCGCGTCCAGGCGTGTGATCTCGAACAGCCGCAGCACCGTCGGGTTCGTGCACACCAGCGCCATGTGCCCGCGCTGGCGCGTCACGCGGCGCAGGCCGTTGAGCAGCACCGACAGGCCGGTCGAGTCGATGAACTCCACCGCGCTGAGATCGAGCACGACCGCGGTCTTGCCGCGGCCGATGGCGTCATCGAGCAGAACGCTGAAGCGCGGGGCGGTCGAGACGTGGATCTCGCCCGCGATGGCGATGATGTGGGTGCGTTCATCGAGGTCCTCTTCGGAAAGCTCGAACTGAGGCTCGGCAAACGCCACGGGCGCTTGCCTATCCGACCTCGACCGCTGAGTCAAACTGAACGTGCGGGTCGCGGCGGCCCTGAGGCCGCGGCGGCGGTGTGCAAAAGGGGCAGCAGGTCGGTCCCCAGGTCGGTCAGGACGTAGCGCAGGGCCGGGCGCCCGGGGGCGCCATGAGAGCGTGGCCCGACAGTGCGCAGCAGCCCCGCCTCGACCAGGAGCTGCAGGTGATGGCGCACCGTGGTGGCCGGAATCTCGTCGTTCTCCATGTACGCCACGTCGCCGGCGGCCAGCGGTTCGTCGCGCACGGCAAAGGCTCGCAATGCGCTGATGCGCAGGGGATGGGCGAGGACCCTGAAGGCCCTCGCGAGCTCCGCGTCCGTGTGCGAGCTGTAGTTCCGCCGCTGCTCGAGCCGCACGGAGGATGATGGTGCCACCTGTCCGCTCGCCGCACGCGCAACGCATGCATTCTTGCGGTGGACGGCAGTTTCGCAGCGCCGAACGGAGTCGGCGGCGTGTCGAGGACTGCGAGCGGAGGGGGCGGGATTCGAACCCGCGGACGAGTTGCCCCGTCTCCGGTTTTCAAGACCGGTGCATTCGACCACTCTGCCACCCCTCCCGGGCGCGGCCAGCGTAACCGCTGTATCGCGCGATCGGCTCGATCGACATCATGCGCACTCGATGGCGGTCGCGCGGGAGGGCCACCCCCACTTGCCGCCCGGGCGCGAGCCCGGGCCCCAGTCGCGCCGGACCTCGACCGGGCGCACGCTCGGCGGCTGCGCGGCGCCCGCCTTCGTGGTCGCCGGCGTGGTCGCCGCGGCGATGGTCGCCGGCTTCGGGCTCCTGCTCGGATCGCTCCCCGGCGGGCCGCCGTCGTGGCCCTTCTTCCTTGGCGCCGCGGCGGTGCTCGCCTTCTTCTGGCTCTTCGCCCGGACGATGTGGCGCGGCGCCCGCCCGCGCTACGCGAGCGGCCTCGAGCTGCGCGTCGAGCGCCAGGAGCTGCGCCGCGGCGAGCGCGTGGCGGCGTCGGCCTCGTCCTCGGGCGAGGGCGAGATCGAGGTCGGGCTCGTGTGCACGGAGGCCTTCGATGTCCTGCGGCGCATCAGCGACGAGTCGCGCAGCCGCGTGACGGACAAGGCCGTCGTCTGGCAGCACTGGGTGCCCGTGTCGCACGCCGCGCTCGGCCGGCGCGTCGAGCTCGAGCTGCCCGCCGAGGGCCCCTACTCCTACGAGGGCGACTGCGTCTCGCTGGCCTGGGCGGTCCTCGTGCGCCGCGTCGGTGAGAAGCGCGCCGCGGAGCCCGTGCCCCTGTGGGTGGCGCCATGAGGCTGCGCGTCGAGGTCGACGGCGAGCCGCTGGCGCCCGGGGCCGCCGTGAGCGGGCGCGTCGTCGTGGAGGAGGGCGGGCGCGCGCGGGCGCTCTCGGTGCGCCTGGCCTTCGTGGAGCGCACCGCCGACTTCCACAAGGTCGCCCGCAACGTGGGCAGCCAGATCCTCGCCGAGGGCGATCTGGCCGCCGGGGCCGCATTCGCCTTCCAGCTCGCGCTCCCCGAGGACGCCCCAGCGCAGGTCGCCACGGCGCACGCGCGCATCGGCTGGGAGGTCGGCGCCCGCGTCGATCGCACCGGGCCGGACCCCACGGCCGACCGGCCGGTCGAGCTGCTCCAGGGTTACACTGCCCCCGACCGGGAGAGGTGGCCGAGTGGCTGAAGGCACTCGCCTGCTAAGCGAGTATGGGGATCAAACCCCATCGCGGGTTCGAATCCCGCCCTCTCCGTCCACGCGGCCGATCCAGCGCCCGCTCGCTAGACTCGAACTTCGCCGCGATGCGGCTCTGCGCCCGTAGCTCAGCTGGATAGAGCGTCGGTCTACGGAACCGAAGGTCAGAGGTTCGAATCCTCTCGGGCGCGCTCCAGCTCACTTCTCCGATCGCCCGTTGGGGCGGGCGATCGCAGCGTCCGCGGTTGCCTCGGCAACCTCGCAGGGTGACAACGGGGGTGACAACGGCGGGCGGCGCATAGGTGGCGGCGACGCTGCAGCGCACCTCGACCCCTGGGGTCTATGCGCGCGGCTCGCGGTGGGTGGCCGTCTACCTCGAGGACGGCCGGCAGCGCAGGCGCTCGGCGCCCACGTTTCGGGCGGCACGTGAGATCAAGATCCGTGCCACGGCGCGAGAGGCCGCGCGCCGGGCCGGGCCGACGCTGCACAGCTATGCGCTGGAGTGGGTCGATCACTACGCCGGTCGCGGTGCCCATGACGTCATCAACGATCGCACTCGCCGCGAGTACCGGCGTCTGCTGATCACCTACGCGCTGGCGTACTTCGCTCCCGAGGAGCGTCTGGGCGACCTCGACGCACAACGGCTGCGTGGGTTTGTCGACTGGCTCTGTCGTCAGCGCGGACCCGATGGGCGCCGGCTATGCGACCGCTCGGTGTACAACGCCGTGTTGCCGCTGCGCGCTTGCCTGCGCCACGCGCGCGGGGCCGACCTGGTCGTCGATGATGTCGGCGCCGCCATCATGCTGCCCCGCCGGCGGCGCGGGTGCGCCTATGAGTTCGATGAGCGCCGCTTCCTGACGAGAGAGCAACTCGCGCAGCTGCTCGCGGAGATTCCGGAGCAGTGGCGCACGCTGTTCGAGTTACTCGCGTCGACCGGACTCCGCGTTTCCGAAGCGATCGGCCTGCGCGTCATCGACGCGGGGCTGGATAGCGACGCGCCATGCGTCCACGTGCGCAGAGCGATCGTCAACGGCCAGCTCACAGCGCCCAAGTCGCGGCACGGCCGACGCACCATCCCGATCGGCCTTGAGCTGGCCGACCGGCTGCGGGAGCTCGCGGCCGGACGCGGCGAGACCGAGCTGCTCTTCCGTGGCGCCCAGGGCGCAGCACCGCGGGCAGGCAACCTGCGCTACCGCGTGCTCATCCCGGCCGCGCATCGCGCCGGCGTTCCCTGGGCGCGCTTTCACACGTTGCGCCACACGTGTGCGGCGATGCTCATCGACGCCGGTGCCAGCCCGCTTCGCTTGCAGCGCTGGATGGGGCATCACTCCGCCGCGTTCACGCTGGATACCTATGGCCACCTGCTCGGTGACGATCTCGGCCCTCATCTGGAGTTGGGCTTCGAGATGCGATGACCGGTGGGCGCCCGCGAGCCTCGCCGGGCGTGCCGCTCGTCCGGCGCAGGGGTTGACGTCGATCGGACACGCGCCCGCCGCTTTTCCACAGGACTCGGCACGAGGGAGAGCTGACCGCCTGTCGCCGGACGCTCGCTCCTCGTCCGCAGCAGGCGCGTGGCGGACGAGCGTTCGGGCGCTCCCACCCGAGGCGAAGCCGACCGTCCAGCTTTCCGCGCGTTGCAGGGAAGTCGCCGTCGCGCGTGAGATGCTGGTGCCATTCGCAGAGCGGGTCTCGGCGAATGGCGATCACGCTGCCGGTTTACGCCTCAAGCAGCAGTGAGCGGTTCGCGAGCACCATGCCTTTCGAACGGGAGCGTCCGCCGAGGCGTTGCTGGCAGCGGAGGTGTGCTGGGTCTCGGCTCGGAATGCTGTGAGCGCGAAGTCCTATCCCTCGGCGAGGATCACGAGGGTGTCGGGGTGGACCCCGTCGTGCTTCATCGCTTCGGCCGCCGGTTCCGTCTGCATGAACTCTTGAAACGCGGCAAAGTCGGGGATCTCGCAGATCAGCCCAACACGCTTCGAGCCCTGGGTGTCCTTGAACGCCCGAATGGTGATTCCGAGGGGACCGAACACCTCGTCGCGCTTGGGTGAACTCAGCCAGTGGTCGACGTCGTCAACCTCGTGGAACGCAAGGTAAGTGGCCATCGTGCCTTCTCTTTTCTCACAGCGAGAGCTGTGCGCTGTCGTGGATGAGCGCGATCAACACTAACCGCTTCTCGTTGCGCCCGGCGAAATCCTGAGAGCCGCCTCCTCCTCCCAGAAAGGGGCGACGAGACGCACGCGAGATGGCAACCATGCTGCTGCCTCCGGACATAGGGACCCACGGCGAGCGCGCTTGATCGCGTACACGCGCCGACACGGATGCAGTCTCGGCACGGTGGATGACGTCCGCCTCGCATTTCGCCAGCCTGGGGTGCGGCGTCGGGCCGGTGGACGCCGGCCCGACCTGGTCGCGCTTGGAGCTATGGCCTCATCTGGAGGCCGGCACTGGCGGAAATCGTCGGCGATGGCCGCCCGTGAACGGTGCTGATGATCTCGCTGCTGTCGATGCCCTGCAGGTAGATGCTCGTGATGGCAAGGTTGGCGTGCCCAAGCTGCCGCTGGATAACAACCAGCGGAACACCCTCGTGCGCCATCTCGACGGCGTGCGCGTGCCGCAGCTGATGCGGCGCGAACCGACGCCTGACGCCAGCTTCAGCGGGGGCGTGATGCAGTTGCTTCCGCGCGGCTGAGGCTTCCCACCGTCGGCCGGCGGTCGGACCGTGGATCACGCACAGCAGGGCGCCGATCGGGAGCTGGCGGCGGATCTCGAGCCATGGGTCGAGCTGCTCCCACGCCCAGCGGTCCATCCCGACCTCTCGGCGCTTGCCGCCCTTTCCACGCCAGACGAGCACTGCGCCGCGGGAGCGGTCGAGGTCGCCCTCCTGGAGCGCAAGCGCTTCGCTGATCCGCAGGCCGGCGCGCCAGAGCAGCACGATCAACGCCCGGAGTCGGTAGCCGTCGGAGCGGTCACCGACGATACGGATCACGGCGACGATCTCCTCGACCGTCGGCGGGTCGGCCGGGTATTGCTCGCCCTTGTTGCGTGGCGGGCGTCCCCGGTGATAGCCGGGCATGGTCGCCGGTGAGCGGCGGTGACCGGCGACGTCCTGCAGCACGGATTCCATGAATCCTTCCCCTTGGTGGATAGGTTGACGGTGCGCTGCTATTTGAACTGAGCGGACGCACCGCGGACGCGCTGCCAGCCACCGACAGCGCGCCCCCTGTCCGCGGGGAGCACAACCAGGTGCGGGGCCGCTGAGACAAGCGCGTTCAAGTGGGAGCGGGCTCATGGTCGGCGCGGACCGCTCTTTGCTGAGCGCCAACCTAGTCAGCGCACAAGTTGTCTTCGAAGCTGTCCTGCGAGGCGCACCGAGGCTTCGATTTCCACGCGCCTGATCGACACGCTTTCGACGTTGATTCCGAAGGGCACGCCGAGCGTGCGACAGTAGGCCATCAGTTCGGTTGCTGTCGTGAACGCTTGCTGATACGACGCCTCGAGTGGGTCCGCGGCGTGCTTGAGGTCATTCTCGATCCATCGCGGGACATCGACGCCTAGCCACCGGAGAAAGTCCAGGGTTTTCATCGACCCGCATACCGAGAACGTGAAGACGAAAGGCGCTTGCGACATGCCGCGCGCCTTGCACTCGTAGTGATAGTCGGAGACGAGGTTCTTCGCTGCGTTGATGTCGTAGACAACCTGGGTCACGAAAAACCGACAACCGGCATCCTGTTTGGCGAGGAGGCGTAGGTGTTCATCGTCGCGGCGGCTATGGCGCTCAGGGATTGCTACGCCGCCTAGTGACAAGGTCGGGTTAGCTTCACGCCGCAGCGCTTGAGCACTCGCGAGGGAGGTCCGAGCTTTCGCGCCCCTCGAGGCTGCTCCAACGAGGACCGTCATCAACCGCGCCGGATCTTGCGCCGAGAACCAGGACCGCAAGTCTTCGGGCGCGTATTTGCCGACCGCGCGGTAGACGATGACCGGCGTCGGCCAGTTCTCGAGATGCTTGGCGAGGTAGTCGGCAGGATCCAGTGTCGGCAGGAACGGAAACGGGCGCTCCGCCGGATTCCGCTCGGCTTCGTCGTGGATGTCGTAAAGGATCAGGCCGTCCAGACCTAGCGGGCGAAGCCGAGCGGCTGTCGCGTCGGCGATCTCCTGCGCGCGTTCGCGATCGGTCGCGAGACCTGGGGGGGTGAGGGCGAAGAGCAGAAACTCGCCCTGGCCCTGCGCAATGCGGCGGATCAGATCCACGGGCGAGACGGTATTGAAGATCCGCCGGTGCGACCGTGACCACGCGGGTCCCACATGCTCGAGATTCGACAGAAACAGGGCTCTCGGCGACCCGGCCCGGGATGCGCACCTTTCGCCAGAAGCAGGGCGGCGGTCCGGCCCGTATCCATGTGAACCGGCCAGGACACCGCGTCGCTCTCCCGGCGCTCGCCCTGGCGTGGATGCGAGCGCCCGAGTCCCGGTCCGCGGCGCGCCTGCTCCGGACGAGCAGCGAGAGTCTCGCTTTGCCGCTAGCTCGCGCCTGCTTTGGTGGGGCAAGAGCGACAGCCCCGCAAAGCGGTCACTCGCTCCTGCTCCGGCATGGTTCCACGCGATGCGAACGCGAGCCGGTCAGAGTGCTGCTGTGTGCGAATGGGAGCGGCCGCTCCGACAGGGCCCAGCCCGGTCGTCGGGAGCTAACAACTGCTGAAGATCGTGGTGTCCCCGGTTCGAGTCCGGGTCTCGCCATCGGACGGAAGCCCTGTCGTTGCGGGGCTTCCGTGCGTTCTGAGGACGATTCACAGACGAGTCGGCGTGCGAGGTGCGAGTCGTCGATACCCGGCGCGTACAAGCAGATGCTCGAGGCGCGGATGATCCCCTACGCTGCTCGGCGACGCGATGGAGGAGGGCGTGATCCGATCCAACCCGGCGGCCGGTGTCCGGATCACGGTGCAGGAGAGCGACGGCACCGCGCGGCCCCGGTCGGCGGAGAAGCGGGCCATGACGATCGACGAGCCGCGCCGCGTGCTCGCCGAGCTGCCGCCGCGCTGGCAGCTGCTGTTCGAGTTCATGGCGCACACCGGCTTGAGGATCGGCGAGGTGAGCGAGCTGCGTTGGGGACGGGACGTCGTGTTGACGGGCGGCCGTACGTGAGGCTGCGGTGGCAGTTCGCGGACGGGCGTGTACCAGCAGACCAACATCGAGGACGC
>CAWDWM010000008.1:0-125444 GCA_963806015.1 uncultured Actinomycetes bacterium
ACCGCCGCGACGTGCGGCTCGAGCGGCTAGGCGGCGATGACGGCGACTGTCACGAGGTAATGGCCGATCCTCGCTTGCTCGACGATGCGATCGAGGCCCTCGAGGCGCTCCGCGCGTTGGCGGCGCTGCCCGAGCGCCGACGCATCGATCTCGCGCTCAAGGTCGCGGGCTACAGCTATGAGGAGATCCGTGCGCAAACGCCCGGACGCACCCGTACGAACGTGAACAAGTCGCTCGTCAAGGCCCGGGCGCACATCCGGCGGATGCGACCGTCCCGGAACCGGTGATCGGGCGTGCAACGCTCCTCGGAAAAGAAGGGGGGCCAAATCCGGCGCTCGTCCCTCTGTGGATCAGATGACCTCGTCAGCAGCGCCATCGGAAACCCCCACATGAGGTTCAGTGGGATCGACCTCGATCTTCTGACGCCCGCCGAGCGCCGCGACCTCGCTAACGCGCTGCTGCGCGCAGCGTGGAGCGCCGCGCTTGAGGACACGCGCATCCTGCTGCTCGACCTCGCCATCGCCGTTGACGACACGATTGTGGGAGACGGCCGGAGGGCCGCATAGATGCCGACGGGACACATGTCACTGGTCGACCTGATCGTGGAAGAGCTACGTAGGCACCCCGAGAAGGCGGACGAGATCCGCGCCGTGCTCGAGGACACCTGCGACGAACGCTTGCTGACCACGAGTGAAGCTGCTGACGTTCTGGGCGTGCACCCGGACACCCTGACCCGCGCCGCGCGCGAGGGCCCTGCCGCGGCGCGCAGCGCGCGGGCGTCAAGCTCTGGCGGTTCCGCTCCTCCGACCTGGAGATCCTTCCGCCGCAGCTTCCGGACATCGCCGCCGTCGGGAACGGCCACCCAACGCGGCGCCCGGGCCGCTCACCCGTAGCGTCGGCGATCGCGGGCAGCGCATGAGCATCCACGTCGTCGACAAGCACGGGCGCCGCGCCTACGTCGTCCGATGGCGCGAAGGCGCCGAGAGAGCTCTCGACAGCGCTCCCGCACGTTCGCGCGGCGTGGCGACGCCACTACGTGGGACACAGAGATCCAGCGCCGCAAGCGTCTTGGCCCGATCGCACTGGAGCAACTCACACACACCGGCCCGACGCTGGGTCGCTGGATCACGGACCACTGGGCTCCCGAGCACGGCGAGCAGCTTGAAGTCAAGACCCGCCTCCGCTACGCCAGCAGCTACGAGGTGCACATCGAGCCCTGGCTCGGCCACCTCACGCTGCAAGAACTCACCGTCGGCCGGTTGCGCAAGTGGCAGGCCGAGCGGCTGAAGGACGGGGTCAGCCCCCACTCGATCATGAAAGCCCGCACCTTCATCGGCTCCGTCCTTCGACACGCAGCCGAGAGCGAAGCGATCGCCGGCAATCCACTCAGCCTCGTCCGACCACCACGGTTGCCGCAGGAAGACGATGTCGTCCCGCTCCCGCCGCGGCTGATCGAGTTGCTCCGCGTGGTCGCCCGCAAACCACGCGACCGGGCGATGATCAGCGTGCTCGCCTACAGCGGCATGCGTCCCGGCGAGCTGCGTGCGTTGCGTTGGGCAGACATCGGTCCGAAGAACATCAACGTCCAACGCGCCGCCGACCCCGACGGCAACGTCAAGCAGACGAAGACCAAACACGGCCGCCGGCGCGTCCGACTGCTGGCCGCGCTCGCCAACGACCTGGCCGCGTGGCAGGAATACTGCGGCGGCCACGGCCGCGCGCTGGTGTTCCCGCGCAGCGACGGGAACGCGATGACAGAGGGGGACTGGAACAACTGGCGCGGCAAGCAGTGGCGGCCGCTGTGGGTGGACCTCGATCTCGACGAGTACGGGCTCCCCGCGCGCCCCGTGCCGTATGCCTTGCGGCACAGCTTCGCCAGCCTCTTGCTCGCCGAAGGCCGCACGATCCACTACGTCGCCGAGGAGCTCGGTCACGACCCTAGCGAGACGCTGAGCGTCTACGGGCACGTCATCGCCGAATACGCCGACCGCGACAACGTCATCGACATCGACGCCGAGATCCAGCAGGCCCGCGACAAATGCCCTTCTGCTCCGCCACCCCGACCGCCGACCCGGCAGCGGTCGGCCCGCGCCCGGGCAAAGATCGCCGCGGCGCTCAACGGCGGCGTCACCGTCGAACAACTCATGCGCGCAACCGGCATGCCACGAGCGACGCTGTCTCGTCACCTGCGTGTCATGGAGCAGCTCGGCGAAGCGGCCCGCAAGCGGGGCGCGACCCGCGCTCAGGCCGACCTCTGGGCGAAGTCGTGAAACCGACGCCCGCGGATCAGATCACAGCGGGTCGTACGGGCTCGGCGCCACGCGTCGCTGAGCACTGCGTCCGCGTCGCGCTCATGCAGTGCGAGCTCGTCGGGCCCAGCGCGGGCATCGCCACCACCGAGGAACATGGGAGGAACATCCGGGAACGGTTCGGCCTCGTCGCCGTCCGTGCGCCGTGTCGTCTGACCTGCATTTGAGCTGGTTTCGCCGACGTACTCGGATCCCTTGGCGGCCTGTCACGCCGGAGGTCGCGGGTTCGAGTCCCGTCGCTCCCGCTCCACAGAAGCCCTGCTGACGCGTGGCTTTTCGTGTTTCGGGCTCGATTTGCAGGCGATTTGGCCGCGAGTGGAGTGGCGATGTGGAGTAGCGCTTGGCCTATTTCGTGTTTCGTGCTGCGCGCGCCCGCGGAGTCGGCAAGTCGCGAGCCGAGGCCGACGGCGATCAGCCCATGGCCGCTGCGACCGGTGCGCTCGTCAGCTCGAACTCGGCCGGGTCGAACCGCGCGAGCCGCCGCTTGTACTCGTTGGCGAACGCGGGCCATGTCGTGAAGTTCCGCCCGTCGGCTCCGACGTACCACGAGTGACAGCCGCCGCTGTTCCAGACGGTCGGGGCCAGCCTCCGCTGGATCTCGTCGTCGAAGCGCTCCATGACCTCGCGGCGTACGTCGACCGCCGTCGCGCCCCGCGCGTCCATCGCGCGCAGCGCGTCGATCGCGAACCCGATCTGCGCCTCGATCGGCTGCAGCGCGGAGTTGTTGCCGCTCGCGGTGTTCGGGCCCAGCAGGACGAAGTGGTTGGGGAACCCGGGGATCACGGTCCCGAGGTAGGCGCGGACGCCGTCCTCGTCCCAGACCTCGCGGATGCTCCGGCCGCCGCGGCCGACGACGTGGCGGAAGTGCGGCGGGTTCATGACGTCGAATCCGGTGGCGAAGACGATCGTGTCCAACTCGATCTTCCGGCCGTCCTGCGTGACGATGCCGTCCGGCACGATCTCGCGGATCCCCTCGGTCACGAGCTCGACGTTGGGCTTCATGAACGTCCCGAGGAAGTCGCTGCTGATGATGATCCGCTTGCAGCCGATCCGGTAGTCGGGGGTCACCTTCGCGCGGATCTCCGCGTCCGGAA
Source organism: uncultured Actinomycetes bacterium (assembly GCA_963806015.1). GTDB lineage: Bacteria > Actinomycetota > Thermoleophilia > Solirubrobacterales > Solirubrobacteraceae > JAOPZW01. The sequence continues at coordinate 3,404 of CAWDWM010000008.1, forward strand.
CCTGCCGCTTCAGGTAGCCGAGCGCAAGGCGCTCGAGCCCGGCCAGCAGCCGCGGGCGCCGGACGAGGCCGAGGATGAGGAGCTCGTTGTTGTAGTAGATCGCTGACCGGAGCGCGCGCTGCAGCGCCGGGAACCGGCGCAGCAGCAGCTTCTGGAAGTCGCTGTGCGGATGGTCCAGGCGGGGGAGCACCCACCCCGGGCTGCGCTGGAAGACGGTCAGGCGCGCGGCGTGCTTCTGAACCTCGGGGACGATCTGCGACGCCGTCGAACCGGTCCCGATCACGCCCACGCGCTCGCCGCTCAGGTCGTGCCCGTGGTCCCACCGCGCAGAGTGGAACATCGTCCCGGCGAAGCTGTCCAGACCGGGCACGGCGGGCAGCTTCGGCTCGGTGAGGCCGCCCGCGGCGGACACCAGCACCTGCGCCGAGAAGGCCCCGCGGTCGGTCTCCACGCGCCAGCGGCTCGCGTGCTCGTCCCACCTCGCCCCGGTCACCTCCGTGCCGAACCTGATCAGGGGCTCGATCCCGCGGTCGCGCGCGACGCGCCGGAGGTAGTCGAGGATCTCGGCCTGCGGCGCGAAGAAGCGGCTCCAGTCCGGGTTCAGCGCGAACGAGAACGAGTACAGGTGCGCCGCGACGTCGCACGCACAGCCCGGGTATGTGTTCGCCCACCACGTCCCGCCGAGCCCGTCGTCGCGCTCGAGGATCACGACGTCCTCGTATCCGGCCTCGCGCAGCCTGATCGCGGTGCCGATGCCGCCGAAGCCCGCGCCGACGATCGCGACACGAACGTCCCGGAGCCCGTTCTCGACACGCGGCTCGAGCACCACGCTCGCGATCGTAATCCAGGCGGCGCCGGCGGGGCGAGTCTCTCGCGCCACGGATTTCCTCCGCTTCCCCCTGCGAGGAGCACCCCTCGCCTACCACTTCAGCGCGTTGTTCCCCGGCGTGTAATGCGAGCCGTTGGAGACGCAGGGGTGGTAGTTGCGCTGGGCGGCGTAGCGCCGACCGTGCGCGCCGACCCCTTCGATCCTGACCACGACGACGCCCTGCGGCCTGCCGACGAGGCTGATCTTCGTCGAGCGGGCCCCTCCGGGCAGGCTCCTGTGGATGACGCCGTCGAGGCGGACGGCGACGCTGCGCAGGCGTATGCCCTTGCGAACGCGCCAGTGAATGACCATGACACGCCTGCTGGTGCAGGCCGGGACGATCTTCAGCGGGGGGGCCTGCGGGGCCGGGGTGGTGCTCGTGGTCGGAGTCGTGCCGCCGCCGCCCGGCGTGGTCGAGACGAATTCGGCGCCGACGGCGGACTGATCTTCGCCGATCGTGACCGTGCAGGCCCCGGTTCCGGAGCAGGCACCCGACCAGCCCGCGAAGCTCGAGCCTGCGGCGGCTTCGGGGGTCAGGCTCACGGTGCTTTCTTCCTGGAACGCGGCGGTGCAGGTGGCCCCGCAGTCGATGCCGGCGGGCACGCTGGTCACGGTGCCCGAGCCCGAACCCGCCCTGGTGACGACCAGCGACGTCGTGTCTTCGCGGAAAGAGCTCTTGATCTCGGCGCCGAGGGGAACTTCACCGTCCCAGACAACCACCGAATGATCGCTGTGGTCGAGCGCGACGTGCGGCCCGTAGGCTTCTTCCCCTTCGAGGCTGAGCTGCTTCGAGACCTGCCAGGTGCCGTTCGGAGGCAGGCGGCTGGTGCGCGTCACGTAGTTGTGGGTGTCCGGATTCCAGGCGTCCCAGACCACCTGCGCGGCACCCGCGGGCGACATCGCGATCTGTGGAGCGTCGGCGTCTTCGGCGTTGACCGGGGAGATGCGCACCGGCGAGGTCCAGGACCCGCCGGCCGCCAGCTCCACCGCTTCGACCGTGCCGACCGAGCCATCGAACCGGTACCAGGCAGCGACGGCGTCGCCCGCCGAATCGACGGCGACTTGAGGCACGTGCGCTTCCGATCCGAGAGTGGAGATCGGTTCGGGCATGCTCCAGACGCCGGAGGCGGAGAGCGAGGCGACTTCGGCGACGAGCCCGACGGAGCTCCGCGACCAGATCGCGGTGAAGCCCCCGGTGGAGGGGTCGGCGACGACCTGAGGCGGTTCGGTGACGGTCGCGGGAGCGGAGACCGCCGTCTCAGTGCCCCAGACGCCACCGAGCGGCAGGGCGCGCGATTCGACCACGGACGTGGCTCCGGACGACGACTGCCAGACGGCCGCCGCGGTCCCGTTCGCGCTTATCGTCACGTCCGGCGCGTCGGCGTTGAGGGCGCTGCTCATGGGATCCGTCGCTGCGGGTCCAGACCGCCGTCGCGTTGCCGGCGGCGTCGATCCCGACCTGGCTGCCGTTGGCGCCACCGCCCGGGATCGAAACGTCTTCCGGCGCGCTCCAGGGGGCGGCGCCTGCCGGGGCGGCCGCGATCGCGAGGAGGGCCAGCAGCGCGGTCAGCGCGAGAACGGCACGGCGAACGGCTGGCGGGACGAGACGGGCAGGGGCGGGCAAGGGGGTTTCTCTCCTCCGGGGGGCTTCCTCCATCGACCATCCACGCCCGGAACATGAGCCACGGCCGCAGAGCGGGCCGACGGCGCCGCCTAGACGTCGGCGTCGGCAACCCTCTGGGTGCCTCGCAGGTGACGGCTGTGGTGACGGTCCTCGAGGATCAGGTCCCGTCGCTCCCGTCATTGTCACCCCGCCCTGGTGCGGGGTGTTCTGCTTCTTGGGGCCGTGAAGCAGCGGGAGAGGCCCACTTGTTCGCGGAATCCACCGGTGGGCGATGAATTCACGCGATCGGGTAGGTCTCTGCCGCCATGAGCGATAGAAAAGTCATTCTCAAGATGGTCATGTCCCTCGACGGTTTTGCCACCAGCCCCGACGGGACTCATGAATGGATGTTCGAGTGGTTCGGCGAGGACTCGGGTGAGTGGAACCGCCGCGCGCTCGAGGAGGCCGGCGTTCATGCGATGGGCCGCCGCAGCTACGAGATCATGGGCCCGCACTGGGCCGCGTCCGAGGGGCCGATCGCAACCGCGATGAACGAGAAGCCCAAGGCTGTGTTCTCTCACACCCTGGAGAAGGCGGAATGGGGACCAGTCGAGATCTTCGGCGGGGACCTGGGCGCGGAGATCGCGGACCTGAAGGGTCGGGACGACGAAGGGACGGTCCTGGTCCACGGCGGCCCCGACTTCGCCAAGTCGCTGACCCGCTTGGGCCTCGTCGACGAATACCAGCTGACGACGGTCCCGATTGCGATCGGCGCGGGGCACAGCCCGTTCGCCGAGCTGGCAGAGCACCTGAAGCTGGACGTCGTCGAAGAGGAACGCTTCCAGAGCGGAGCCCTCGCGCAGATGCTGGTGCCGAAGCGATGAGCGACCGCCCAAGCTGATCCGCGCTGCCGCGGCCGCGCTTGGTGGGATTGGTCACTGCCCCGTCGCCGTTCGGCGACTGGTCTGTCTCGGCCAGCGGGGTTCGTGCCATATTGGCTGCGAAGGCGTCAGCGCTGCGCCAGCGCCGCGGGGTTCACGTCGACATCTCTGCCGGATCGAGACCACTCATGTCTGCCGGACAATCGCGGCCGGTCACCCGCCGCACGTTCCTCGAGACCGCGGCGAAGACCGGGCTCGCGGCCGGGGTGCTCGCCGGTGCACCCGGCCTGCTGACGGCGTCGGCCCGCGCGGCCGGCCCGCGCGGCGGCATGAACATCCTGCTGGTGATGGTCGACCAGCTGCGTACGCCGTGGGTGTACATGTCTCCGAAGCTGCAGCGCTCGGCGATGCCCACGGTGACGCGGCTCGGCGAAGAGGGCGTGCGCTTCTCCAACTACTTCACCTCGTCGAACGACTGCACCCCGTCGCGCACGACGCAGGCGACGGGGCTCTACACGCACCAGACGGCGATCTTCGCCACGACGCCACCGACCGACCTCAATCCCGGGTTTCCGACGTGGGGCACGATGCTGCGCCAGAACGGCTACGACACCTACTGGTTCGGCAAGTGGCATCTCTCGGGCGGCCAGAGCGGCGGCTGTGGCAGCGACCCGTACGAGGCGTACGGCTTCACGGCCGACTGGCCGGGTTCGGGCACGTGCCCGTCGCCCAACGGCGGCCCCGGACAGGGCCTGGCGATGGACCCCGTGATCCGCCAGCAGTTCCGCGACTGGATCGGCGCGCGCGACGCCGGCGGCAAGCCGTGGGCGACGACCGTGAGCTTCGTGAACCCGCACGACATCGCCTGGTATCCGCGCTCGACGCGGCAGGTAGAGGGACAGTCCAACCCACCGTCGGTGTACCGGCGGCTGCCGGTGAACTTCGAGAGCGCCCTGGGGCGCCGGGCGCGCAACAAGCCCGAGATGCAGCGTCGTGCGCAGCAGATCGAGAACGAGTCGTTCGGCCCGATGCCCGCCGGCCGCGAGAACCCTCGGCTGTGGACGAAGATGCTCGACACCTACCTGCTGATGCAGAGCCAGGTCGACGTCCAGATCGGGCTCGTGCTCGACGCGCTCGACGCATCGCCGTTCGCCGACGACACGATCGTGGTGTTCGTCTCCGACCACGGCGAGTACGCCGGCGCACATGGGATGCGCGGCAAGGGCTTCGCGTTCTATGACGAGGGCGTGCGGGTGCCGCTGATCGTCAAGGACCCCACCGGCGGCTGGACCAGGCACACGAGGCTCGACCGCCCCCAGCTGGTCGAGAGCGTGGACCTCGCGGCGCTGATGCTGACGCTGGGCACCGGCGGGGAGGACTGGCGCGGCGACTCCGCCTACGCGCAGATCGCCGGGCGCGCCGACATCGCCGGGATCCTGCAGAGCCCGACCGCGAGGGGCCGTGCGTACATCTCCCACGCGACCGACGAGCCGGGCACGAGCTCGGCGATCCCGACCGCGCAGCAGCTCGACCCCGCGCCCAACCACATCACGGCCGTCCGCACCCGCCACGGGAAGTTCGCCCGCTATGTCTACTGGAAGGACGGCACGACCACGATCGACGAGTCACGGCCGATCCACTACGAGGCCTACAACTACGCCGCCAGGACGGGACGCCTCGAACTCGACAACATCCACGGCAAGCGCGGCGCCGGCGCGGGCGACAAGGCGCTGGTGCGCAGGCTGGACAAGCTGCTCGACAAGGCGATGACCGACAACATCCAGGCGCCGCTACCGGTCGCGCTGCAGCCCGCTCAGGCGCAGGCGTTCACCGACTGGTTCGCACAGCCGGCCGCCACGTTCACCAAGCAGACCGACAACTGATCCAGCCACAGGCGCCAGGGCGAGGCACCCGCTCAAGGCGACGTGCACCCAACCGAGTACGGAGAGGATGAACTTCCCCCCGCGCGGTGCACGCGCCCTCCGGTCCCGATGCCGTCCCCTTCTCGGCGTTGTGATCGCGAGCGTCGCCGCCTACGCGGCGCTCGGCGCAGCCGTCGCGGTTGCGGTGCCTGCCCCCATCCTGGTCTACAGCGGCAACACGTCGCTCAGCCCCGGCACGACCTACGCATCCTTCGGGACCGCCTCAGGCCGTCCGATCAGCTCGACAACGGTGATGCCGGGGAGCCTCGCCGGCAACGCGTGCGTGCTGCTGAACCTCAACCAGGCGACCTTCAGCGGCGCGCAGGTCGTGACGCTGTCGGACTACCTCGGCGGCGGGGGCAAGGTGCTGATGATCGGCGAGAACGCCAACTACGCCAACAACGCCGCCTTCCGCACCCTGGCGACGGCGCTGGGCTCGTCGATGCAGATCCAGAACGACGCCTTCGACCCCGGCTTCCGCGACACCCCCTACATCGACACCGACCCGTTGACCCGCGACGTCACGGCCATCAACTACGCCTACACCGCGACCGTCGCCTACAGTGCGCCGGCCCGCAGCCTGGTCCGTCGCTCCGACGGCAGCGACACCATGATGGCCGCTGAGGCGATCGGCACCGGCGAGCTCATCGCCTTGGGTGATGCCAACGCCTTCACCTCGCCCAGCGGCGACGCCGGCATCTTCGTCGCCAACCTCTGCGGCATGCGCCGCACGACCGCTTCGACCGTCTCCTGCACGCCCGCCAGCGCGCTGATCGGCGCGACGGTGACCTGCCTCGCCACCGTCGAAGACAGCGACACGGGCACGGCCGTCACCCCCACCGGCGACACCGACTTCTCCCAAGGCGGAACCGGGACCGGCACGTTCGCCAACGCCGGGGCGTGCACGCTGGCCGCCTCCTCGACGCCGGGGACAGCGACCTGCTCGGTGACGTACACCGCCTCGACCGCGGGCGCGCAGACGCTCACGGGGGCCTACCACGGCACGAACCTGTCCTACTCCTCCTCCGACACCGCCGCGCACGTCGCGACGCTGCCGACCCCGCCGACCGCCGTCGGCGGCCAGAGCACCGCGGCCGTGGGCGAGCCCCAGACCTTCCAGGTCACGATCCCGGCCGGGGACACCGTCACGCTGCTGGACAACGGCCAGCCGACAACCTCCGTCGCAGTGGCCGATGAAGGTGTCTACGCGCTGAACGCCACCACCGGCCTCATCACCTTCACCCCGGCGGCGGGCTTCACCGGTACCGCACGCAGCGCGAACTTCCGCGTGACCGACGCCTACGGGCAGAGCAGCGACGCGACGTTCACCGCGACCGTCTCGGCTCCGGCGACCAGCGCCGCGCCGACCAGCGCCGCGCCGACGGCTTCGACTCCGGCTCGCGTGGTGTGCGTCAGTCGCCGGTCGTTCACGATCCACTTCCGGATCAGCACCGGCGCCAAGCTCCGCAGCCTGCGGGTCTCGCTCGGCAGCAAGCACGCCCGTTCGCTGTCGGTCAAGGCGCGCAGCATCGCGATCGACATGCGCGGCTACCCCGCGACGAGCGTCCGCGTCAAGCTCCGGGCCAAGACGGCCGCCGGCACGACGCTCAACGCGCAGCGCGTCTACAAGACCTGCGCCCCGCGCCCGTCGGCGGCGACGCTCGCGACGGTGTACCTCCGCGCCTCCTAGGTCTGGTTGTTGATGACGTCGGAGTTCCTGCGCGGGAGCGAAGGCGCCCGCGCGCGGGCGGCCTGGCGGACCAGGTGGTCGCGCTCGGCGATGTTCGTGGCTCGGCGGGCGGCCTCGGCGTAGGCCGTGGCGGCGGCGGGCAGGTCGCCGCCCAGCTCGTGCAGGTGTCCGCAGACAGCGTGCCAGCGGTGCCGCTCGCCGAGCACCTCGCGCAGCGGGTCGGTCTCGCGGAGCCCGGCGGCGGGGCCGAGGACGTGGCCGACCGCGACCGCGCGCCCGAGCATCGCGGCGGGGTCCTGGCGCACCGGGTCGTCGCTGAGCGCGACGAGGTCGTCGTACCAGGCGAGGATCTGCGGCCAGTCGGTCTCCTCGGCGCTCGCCGCGTCGGCGTGCAGGGCGGCGATGGCGGCCTCGATCTGGTAGCGCCCGGGGCGCTGAAGGGCCAGCGCCGATTGCAGCACGCGGACGCCCTCGGCGATCTCGCGGGTGTCCCACAGGCCGCGGTCCTGCCGGTCGAGCGTGACGATGCGACCCTCTGAGTCGAGTCGCGCCGGGAGGCGGGCGTGGTTGAGGAGCATGAGCGCGAGCAGCCCGCGCGCTTCCGGTTCCTCGGTGGCGAGGGTGAGTTGGCGGGTGAGCCGGATCGCCTCGCGCGCCAGGTCCACCCGGTCCGCGTGGCCGGCCGTGTAGATGAGGTAGAGCACCTTCAGCACGACGGCGAGGTCGCCGGGCTGGTCCAGGCGGCGCCCGTCCAGGGCGCGCTTGGCCCGGCTGATCCGCTGCGCCATCGTCGCCTCCGGGACGTAGAAGGCGTCGGCGATCTCCCGGGTGGTGAGGCCGCCGACGGCGCGTAGGGTCAGCGCCACCTGGGAGGCGGGCGCGAGGTCGGGGTGGCAGCAGCAGAAGAGCAGGAAGAGGGTGTCGTCGCCCTCCTCGGGACCCGGCCCGTCCACCCGCGGCTCGGCGTGCGTCGCCTCCTCGCGGCGGTGGCGGGCGGCCTCGCTGCGGCGGGCGTCGACGAGCCGCCGGGTCGCGACCGTCGCCAGCCACGCGCCCGGGTCGCGCGGCGGGTGCTCGGGCCACACCCGCAGCGCCTCCAGCAGCGCCTCCTGCAGCGCGTCCTCGGCGGTATCAAAGTCCTCGCCCCGCCGGACCAGGCCCGCGAGCACCCGAGGGACGAGGACGCGCAGCGCGGGTTCGGGCGGGACCCCCTTCATCCGTCGCGTCGGCTCGTCGATCACGCCGGGTCAGTCGTCGTGGGGGCCTCCCACATGACCTCCCGGACGTCGATCCACTCGTACACCGGCTCCCCGCCGGGGCCGGGCTCGGAGGAGACGTAGGCCGCGAGCTCGAGCGCGCGCTCATGCGACTCGACGTCGATCATGAACCAGCCCGCCACGAGATCGCTGGTCTCGGGCAGCGGGCCGTCGGTGGTGACCGGCGCGGCGTCCGGGCCGCCGTAGCGCACCCAGGTGCGCGCCGGCGTGAGCGCCTGCGCGCCGACGTACTCCCCGTTCTCCTCGAGCAGCTCGCGGACGTGCCTTTGGAAGGCCATGTGCGCCTCCACGTCCTCGGGGGCCCACTGGTCCATCGGGGGGTAGGAACGGTGCGGCTCCGGGCCGCCGCGGTAGTGCTTGAGGAGCAGGTACTTCGGCATGGTGGTCTCCTGGTGTCCTGGGCCGCGCCTGTCGTGGCCCTTCACCTGGTGAGCGGAGCCGGTCAGAGCTTCTCGACATGAAACCAGCCATCCAGGCCCGAGACCGTCGCCTACCCCTTGGCGTCAGTCCCCGCCACGCCACCGCCGGCGCTTCTTCGGCTGCTCACCCAGTGCCGGCAGCTCGCCGTCGAGGATCTGCTTGGCCAGCAGCAGCGCCTGTGACCACATCGCATCGATGGAGCGGGCGAACTCCGAGTCCTCCGACGTCGCGCCGGCCCGAAAGGCCTCGGGCGCGGCGTCCCCGTCCGGATCGATCATCAGGTACCGCCGGCCGCCCGGCCACGACACCGAGAGCAGAACGCGCTGGTCGGAGCGAACCGCAGTCATGAGCTTGACGTCCTCGCCCGCCGCGACCAACTGCTCGTCACTGAGGGTGTGGTCCTCGACCCACGCCGGCGGCCACAGCGGAATGAAGAGGTCGTCCATGACGACGTAGTCTTGCGCGTCCGTCGCGGTCGGCCACGGCTGCGCGTCAGCCAAGGGAGCGAGCACTGCCCACGATCCACCTCAAGAAGACGACGACGGCGACGCCCGAGCAGTTCGTCGCGGCGGTCACCGACTTCGGGCCGGGCCGCTCGGAGATCTTTGGCTACAGCGCCGACGGCTACCTCGTGGTGCATGACCAGGGCCCCGGTCACGCCGACGTCACGGAGGGCTCGAACGGCGTCTGGGAACGCCTGCACTACGACTGGTCGGATCCCAACCGCGTCGTCATGACGACCACCGACTCCAACGTGTGGGGAGGCCGCTCAGGCCACACCTACACCCTGACGCGCAAGCCCGACGGTACGACCGACGTGGACGTCGTCGTGGTCCGCGAGGGCAAGAACCTCAAGGGCCGGATGCTCGGGCTCGCGGTCGGGATCCTCGGCGCGCGCGTCCTGGGGAAGGCGTTCGGCAAGACCCTCAGGGCCATCGAAGCCAGGAACTAGGCTTTGCGCATGCCCAAGCGCGACCGTCCGCAGGGGTCCGAGCCGTTCGACGTGACGTTGCCCGAGGGCTTCGAGCTCGGGGAGCACCAATCGGCGCTCGAGGCCGCGGCGAAGCAGGCAGGCTGGACGATCGAGCGCGATGGCGCGACCATCGCGGTGCGCGACGTCTGGACCGAGAATCAGGACCACGCGGCGTGGCTCGTCGCGACGAAGGTGGGCTTGCCGCTCGAGAGGGTCACCGTGTGGGCTGGCCGCGAGTCGTAGCGCGGCGCCGCTAGTCCGTGACGCGGCGCAGCTCGCCCGGCGCGGCGAGCCGGATCTCGCGGCGGTGCTCGGCGTCGCGGCGGCGGCGCTCGTCCTCGGGCGTCTCCGGCTCGAGCGCGGGCAGCGGCACGGGCTTCTCGTCTTCACCGAGGGCGACCATCGTGAGATAGGCGGTGCACGTGTGCGTGACCTCGCCGGTCGGCACATGTTCGGCGTCGACGCGCACGCCGACCTCCATCGACGTGCGCCAGGTGGCGTTGACCGTCGCTCGCAGCGTGATCACGTCGCCGACCTTGACGGGCGCGCGGAACTGCATCGCGTCCACCGCGGCCGTCACGACGCGCCCGCCCGCCAGGCGCGTCGCAGCGATCACCGCCACGTCGTCGCACAGCTTCATCACCCAGCCGCCGTGGACGTTGCCGGCCAGGTTCGCATCCTGGACGCCCGTGCGGTAGGTGAGCACCGAGATGGTCTCCGCGGGGCGCCGCGCCATGGCGATCAGCTGGCCAGATCGCCTTCCAGCTTGCGCAGCTGCCAGCCGGCGAAGATGAACAGGGCTCCGCGCACGATCAGGACGATGCCGATGATCACGGCCAGCGTCGCCAGGCCGAGGTCCGGCCAGGCCAGGATGACGATGCCCGCGATCACGTCGAGGATCGCGGTGAAGATGTTGCCGCCGCGCCCCTCGGGCGTTACCAGCGCGACGATGAACCGCACGACGCCGGCGACCACGAACCAGACGCCGATGATCAGGGTGAAGACCACGAGCGTGTCGAAGGGCTTCTTGATCAGGACCAGGCCGGCGATCGCACTGAGCACGCCGATGATCGCCAGCAGGCCGCGGCCCTCGCCCTTGCCGAAGATCGAGCCCAAGATCGCGAGCACGCCGTCGACCAGCAGGAAGATGCCGGCGATGACGGTGAACGTACTCAGGGTCTCATGCGGCGAGACGACGAAGAACACGCCGACGCCGAAGGTTGCGACGCCGAACAGCGCGGGCACCCACCACAGGCTCGTGATCGGGCGTAGCTCGTCAGCAGCGGTTGCGGACATGGAGGGTGACCTCAGGCCATCGTGTTTGTCTCGGGGGCCTTGGCCAGCTCGTAGAGGATGATGATGGCCAGGGCGAAGATGCACAGCGACCAGAACGGGTACGCGGGAATCGACAGCAGCGCCGAGATGGCGCTCAGGCCGGCGGTGATCATGCCGAACCAGCGGCCGAAGCCTCCGCCGGAGGCCAGCGAGAACGCTGCGAGCATCTGGAGCACGCCGAGGATCAGGGTGATCCAGCCCCAGGTGTGCAGCGAGCTGATGATGTACTTCTGGTCGGCGATGAAGAACTTGGCATCGCCGATCGCGGCGATTCCCCAGATGATGTTGAGGACACCGGCGAGCAGGAGCAGCGCAGCAGCGAAGACCCACCACCCGGTGACTCTGGCGTCATTGCGGGCCATCACGACCTCCTAGGTGCACGCGGGCCCGAAGGGGTCGGCCCGCCGTGTGTAGCCGTCGGTTCGACGACAGGCCTGACATTCCTGCCGCCCGAGCGCGCATGGGCTCGCCGCTACTAGCCTGCGGGCAATGACGAGCAAGACGTGGTTCATCACGGGAACGTCGCGCGGGTTCGGCCGCGAGTGGGCGAGCGCGGCGTTGCGTCGCGGCGACCGTGTGGCAGGGACGGCGAGAGATCCCGGCACGCTCGACGACCTGGTGCAGGAGCACGGGAACGCGTTGCTGCCCATGGCGCTCGACGTGACCGACCGCGACGCCGCGTTCGACTCGGTGCGCCGCGCGCACGAGCACTTCGGGCGCCTCGACGTCGTCGTCAACAACGCCGGCTACGGCCAGTTCGGGATGGTGGAGGAGATCAGCGAGCAGGAGGCTCGCGATCAGATCGAGACCAACCTGTTCGGGGCGCTGTGGGTGACCCAGGCGGCGTTGCCGCTCCTGCGCGAGCAGGGCGGTGGCCACATCGTGCAGGTCTCGTCGATCGGCGGCATCTCAGCGTTCGCGGGCATCGGGATGTATCACGCCTCGAAGTGGGCGCTGGAGGGGCTCAGCCAGGCGCTCGCGCAGGAGGTCAAGGGCTTCGGCATCCACGTGACGCTGGTCGAGCCGGGCGGGTTCTCCACGGACTGGGGCGGGTCGTCGGCGCGCAACGCCCAGCCGCTGGACGCCTACGCGGAGGCACACGAGGCGTCGCGGCAGCGCCGAGCGCGGGGCGCGAGCGCGGCCGGCGATCCGACCGCCTCCGCGCAGGCCATCATGCGCGTGGTCGACGCCGACCCGCCCCCGTTGCGCGTCTTCTTCGGCCGCGCCCCGCTGGGCATCGCCGAGCAGGACTACGAAGGCCGGGTGGCGACCTGGCGCGAGTGGCAGCCGGTCGCCGAGATCGCGCAGGGCGGCCCACTAGGGCCCAGTAGGGTCCCCGGCCATGCGACGGCCTCCGCAGCGCCCGGCCGCGGTCGTGCTGCTGGTGGCCGTGGCCTCCCTGACCCTGGCCGGCAGCTCGGGCGGGACCCCGTCGGACGCCGCGGCGAGCGCCGGATGCCTGCGCACCAAGCACAAGGCCAAGGTGTCGGCCCCGCGCTTCGTGCGCCGGATCGCCACCGGCGAAACGGGCTGGTTCGCCTCGCCCGGCCTCGTCGACCTCAACGGCGACGGCACGCTGGAGATCGTGGCGCCGTCCTACTCGACCTTCGTCTTCGACGCCCAGGGGCACACGCTGGGCAAGGGGACGGCGACGAAGGGGCGGGTCTACGCGCCGGAGGTCGTCGCCGACCTCGACGGCGACAAGGTTCCCGAGATCGTCGTGGGCGGCAACGAGGGGACCGTCGCCGCGTACAACCTGGTCGGCGGGCAGCTGCAGCTCAAGCCCGGCTGGCCTGCGTCGACCTGCAGCGGCGGGCAGTGCCCCGAGGCGCGCGGCATGGCGGCGGCCGACCTCGATGGCGACGGCCGCCTCGAGGTCGTGGTGACCACCACCAACACCTCGCCCAGCGGAGCGCAGGTCTTCGTCTTCGACGCCACGGGTGCGCTGTACCGGCCGGCTGGGGCGTCGGCGACGGCATGGCCGCGCTTCAACACCCTGAGCGGGCCGGGCAACGACGCCGACTTCAACGGCGTCGGCAATCACGGCTACGGCGCCTACGGTGAGAACGTCGGGATCGGCAACCTCGACGACGACCCGCAACTGGAGATCGTCGTCACCTTCGACAACCACCAGATCGACGTCTTCAACCACGACGGCACGTCGGTGCTCGCCTCCCCGTGGTTCACCAACCGCCAGAGCGGCCACGTCGGCGCGCGGCTGGGCTGGGGGCAGTTCATCCGCTGGCTGAGTCCGACCGTCGAGGCCAACCAGTACCACCGCCACGTCGGCCCGTGGCCCGACGTGCGCAAGACGCGCTGGCTGCAGTGGACGGCCTCGCCACCGTCGATCGCCGACCTCGATGGCGACGGCCACAACGAGGTGATCGGGCTGCCGAACGCCGAGATGAAGGAGCCCTACGAGACCCAGAACTACGCGTTCATGGTGCTCGACGGCGCGCAGAACGGCGGCGTGCGCTCGGCCCGCCGGCACCGAGGCTTCACCAACCCGCCGCTGAGCCGCAAGCCCGCGGTGCGCAGCGGCGACGACTACTACCCGCCGAGCGGCATCCCCGCGCCCACGGTGGTCGACATCGCCGGCGATCGCCGGCCGGAGATCGTGTCCGCGGTGCCCGACGGGTTCGTCTACGCGGTGGGCCCGACCGGCCGGCGGCTGTGGCGCTACGACTACGCGCACGGGGCCGCGAGGACCTTCGCCTCGGAGGTCGTCGCCGCCGATCTCAATCGTGACGGCACGCCTGAGCTGATCTTCGGCACCTACGCCCTCAAGCCGCGCTCCGGGCGGTTGGTGGTGCTCTCGGCGGCCGGTAAGCGGCTTTACGACATCCGCCTGCGCCACCAGGGCTCGGACGGAAACGGCATCGGCGTCCCGGCCGCGCCCTCGATCGCCGACCTCGACGGCGACGGGCGCCTCGAGATCGTGCTCTCGAGCTTCGACCACGGCCTCGACGTCTACCGCGTCCCGGGGTCGCGCACCAACTGCCTGCCATGGCCGACGGGCCGCGGCAACCTGCTGCGCAACGGGACCGGCCCGGCGACGGCCTGACGCGGCCTAATCGACCGCGTCGACCTCAGCGGCGTGGGCGATCAGGTCCTCGATCGCCACCGTCTCCAGCGCGCGCGCGTGCGTGGCGCCGAGCACCACTCCCGGGGCGCAACCCGCGTCGTGGGCCTCGAGCCAGCGCGCCGCGCACACGCACCAGCGGTCGCCCGGCGAGAGCCCGGGGAAGCCCCATTCGGGGCGCGGGGTGGACAGGTCGTTGCCGGCGATGGTGCTGAACTCCAGGAACTCGGCGGTCATGACCGCGCAGACGGTGTGGCTGCCCACGTCCTCGGGCCCCGTGGCGCAGCAGCCGTCGCGATAGAAGCCGGTCACCGGCTCGCCGGAGCATGGCAGCAACTCGCCCCCGACGACGTTCACATCCTGATCGCGGCTCATGCCGGCATTGTCGTCTAGGGCAGGTTGCGCCGCGCGCCGGTGGCGATGCTGGCGATCGCGACGAGCAGGATGCCCAGCGCCGTGAGCACGGCGACCAGTCCGTCCGGCGCCTCGGTGGCCGCCACGAGCAGCGCCCCGGCCGCCAGGACGACGACGACGCCGGCGGCGATGCGCCAGTCGTCGCCGACGACGAAGTCCCACCAGAAGCGCGCGAAGGCGGAGAGGAAGCGCACTCAGGCGGCCTCGTGAGGGCGGGGTGCCAGCAGCCTGACCGTCGCCAGCGCCAGGCCGCACCACAGCGCCAGCAGGATCAGGAGGGCCAGATCGCCCCCCGGCCAGTGCAGGCTCGCCTCGTCGGGGGCGAACCACCCGAGGCCCTCGACGGCCCAGAACGTCCCGAAGGTGCTCAGCAGCAGGCCGACCACGAACTTGATCGTGTTCTCGGGCACCCGGGCCAGCGGCTTGTGCAGCGCGATGCCGGCGGCGAGCACGATCACTCCGCCGATCGTCGCGCCGAGCACGGCGAGCCAGATCGAGTCGGCGTTCAGGCCGAAGGTGATGACGATGAAGACGATCTCGAGGCCCTCGAGGAAGACGCCCTTGAAGCTGACCACGAAGGCGAACCAGTCGAGGCCGAGGCGGCGCTCATCGCCGGCCGCGCGCGCCGCCTGGACCTCCGAGCGAAAGGCGTCCTCCTCGTCGTGCAGCGCCTTCAGGCCGGCCGAGCGCAGGATCGCCTTGCGCAGCCATTGCAGCCCGAAGATCAGCAGCAGGGTCCCGACGATCAACTGGAGCAGCGCCTCCGGGAGCCAGGACTGGATGGCGTAGCCCGCCAGCGCGGTGATGAGGGCGAGGGACACGAGCGCGGCCCCCACGCCGGCCCAGGTCGATCGCCATCCGCGCGTCGTTCCCATCGCGAGGACGATGGTCAGCGCCTCGACGAACTCGACCGCCGACGCCAGCGTCGTCGCCGCCACCACACCCAGCGCATCACCGCTCATCACGGGGCAGAGTAGGCCAGCGCCGGGACGGCGGCGCCACCTTCTACTTGACAAGAGACCGGCACCTGTGGTTACACTGCGCCACGCAGTTCCAAAAACGTTTTCGATGACCGACGACAGAGTGACAATCCGGCAGCTTGCACGCCTCAGCGGCGTGTCGATCGGCACCGTCTCGCGGGCGCTGAACGGCTACACGGACGTCAACCCGGACACGCGCGAGCGGATCGTCCGCCTCGCCCGGGAGCTCGACTACACGCCGGCCGCCGCCGCGCGCAGCCTGGTCACCCAGCGCTCGCACCTGATCGGCGTCTTCCTCGAGACCGGCGAGGGCCACCCCGACCCGTTCAGCAACCCGTTCTTCTACGAGGTGCTCGTAGGGCTCAAGGACGCGATCGGCGCCGGCGGCTATGACCTGCTGCTCTTCGCCAGCGAGCGGCCGGGCAACGGCTACGGCGACCACTCGTTCCTCAAGCGCGCCCGCCACCACAACGTCGCGGGCGTCGTGCTCATGGACGTCGATCCCGACGACGCCGAGGTCCGCCGGCTCGTGCGCTCCGACCTGCCCTGCGTGGGCGTCGACGTCGAGCTCGCCGGCCCCGCCACCGAGTTCGTGATCTCCGACAACAAGTCGGGAATCGCCCTGGCCATGCGGCATCTGCACGAGCTCGGGCACCGCCGGATCGCCACCATCACGGGCCTGCTCGACACGGCGCCCGGCGCTGAGCGCCTGCGCGCCTACCGCTCCGAGGTCCAGGCCCTCGGCCTGGCCTACCGCGACGAGTACGTGGCCTACGGCGACTTCTACGTCGACAGCGGGCACCAGGCGATGGCCAAGCTGCTGGCACTGCCCGAGCCGCCCACGGCGGTCGTGGCCGCCTCCGACCTCATGGCGCTGGGCGCGATCCGCGCCGTCGCCGAGGTCGGTCGCAGCGTGCCGCACGACGTCTCCGTCGTCGGCTTCGACGACATCCAGCTTGCCGGCCATGTGCATCCGCCGCTCACCACGCTGCGCCAGGACAAGGGCGGCCTGGGGGCCGAGGCCGGACGCGCGCTCATGGCGCTGATCGACGGCGAGGGCGATGTGCCCGATGCCGTCACCCTGCCCGTCGAGCTCGTCGTCCGCGGGTCAACCACATCGCCCCCCTCCGGGGCCTAGCAAAGGGGGGTGAAGGACGGCACCGCGACGTACGACGGGAGCGACCACCCAGCAAAATCGTTTTCGCGCAGGAGGAGAGCAATATGCGCAGGAAGCTCGCGACCGCCTCGTGGCTGGTCGCAGTGGTACTCGCCCTGGTCGTTTCGGCCTGTGGCGGCAGCAGTAGCAACGACAAGACCACCGCCGACAAGCCGGCGGCCAACGCGAACGCCCTCAAGAAGGGCACCACGGTCAACTTCTGGATCATGCCCAACGGCCCGCAGCCGCAGGCCGACATGGAGAAGACGGTCAAGCCGTTCGAGGACCAGACCGGAGTCAAGGTCAATGTCGAGGTCGTCGGCTGGGACGTCCAGCTTGACCGCATCAAGAACGCCGCCGTGTCGGGCCAGGGCCCCGACGTGACGCAGGCCGGCACCACCCAGGTGCCGTTCTTCGCGGCGCTGGGCGGGTTCGCGAACCTCCAGGACCGCGTCGGCGACATCGGCGGCAAGGCCGCGTACGCGCCCGGCGTGTGGCAGACGACCCAGCTGCAGGGCACCGACGGCACGTACGCCGTGCCGTGGTTCACCGAGGCCCGGGCGATCTACTACCGCAAGGACGTGCTGAAGAAGGCCGGGATCGATCCCGCGACCGCCTTCACCGACGTCAACGCGTTCCAGCAGACGCTGCAGACGATCAAGGACAAGGTGCCGACGATCGGCGGCAAGCCGATCTCGCCGTTCGGCATGCCGGGCAAGAAGGCGTTCGACCTCGTCCACCACGTCATGCCGTTCGTGTGGGACAACGGCGGCGCCGAGCTGTCCGACGACGCCTCGAAGTCGACCATCAACAGCACTGAGGCCCAGGGGGGCGTCGACTTCGTCGCCGGCCTGGTCACGAAGGGCCTGTTCGACAAGAGCATGCTCGAGCGTGACGGCACGCAGGTCGAGAACCAGTTCAAGGGCGGCCGGCTCGCCGTGTGGATCGGCGGCCCGTGGGTCCTGTCGACCATCGCGCGCACCGACGACAAGAACTGGGTCCCGGCGGCGCGTGAGAACGTCGGCGTGGCCGCGATGCCCACCGGCCCGGTGGGCAAGGCGTTCACGTTCGTCGGCGGCTCGAACCTGATGATGTTCAAGGCCTCCAAGAACCAGAACGAGGCCTGGGCGCTCATCAAGTACCTGTCGAGCGACGCCGTCCAGAAGAACTACGCCGACCTCCTGAGCTTCTTCCCGGCGCGCCTGGCGCCGCAGGAGCAGGTCGGCAACTCCGACGAGAACCACAAGGCGTTCTTCGCGGCCATCAAGGAAGGCCGCACCTACGCGCCGATCGCGCAGTGGGGCCAGATCGAGAACGCCTACAAGGGCCGCTTCGGCAACATCCTCGACTCGGCTGCGGGGCAGGGCAAGAAGCCCTTCAGCCAGGGCGAGGTGAAGTCGGAGCTCGATGCGGCGGCCAAGGAGGCCGACGCCCTCCTCGCACAGGGCGGCTAGTCCCACGTTCCACACCTCCTCCCGGAAGGGGGGCGCGGGCCATCGCCCCGCGCCCCCCTCGGGGAGCACCCATCCCATGAGCACCCCTACCCTCCAGCCCGAGGTGCGCGCCGACGTCACCACGACGAACGAGCCCGCGCGCTCGCCGGGCCCCAAGCGCCCCTCACGGCCCAACCGGCTGCCCTACTGGCTGATCGCGCCGGCGCTGGTCGTGATGGTGCTGGTGCACGTGCTGCCCGCCATCGGCGGGCTGGCCATCTCCTTCAAGAAGTTCAACCTCTTCACCTTCCACGAGCTCTTCGGGGCGCCCTGGAACGGCCTGGAGAACTACCGCTCGATCCTGCTGGACACCGACAACCCGCTGCACGCGGGCTTCTGGGGCGCGGTGTCGAACACGGTCGTGTACACGTTCTGGACCGTCTCCGGGACGCTGATCGGCGGCCTCGCGATCGCGTTGCTGCTGCACCGCAAGATGCCCGGCCAGCGCGTGGCGCGGACCCTGATGCTGGTGCCGTGGATCGTGCCCAGCTACGTCGTCGCCGTGCTGTGGAGCTTCATGTGGCAGAGCGACGTGGGGATCATCAACAAGGTCCTCGTCGACTACACCCACCTGCTGGGTCACCGGCCGATCTGGCTGCTGGGGCCCAACACGATGTGGGCGATCGTGATCCCGAGCATCTGGCGCGGCCTGCCGCTCGCGATCCTCATCTTCCTCGCCGGGCTGCAGGCCCAGCCCCAGGAGCTGCACGAGGCCGCGGCCATCGACGGCGCCGGCCCGCTGCGGCGCCTGCGCTTCATCACCCTGCCCCTGCTGCGCCCGCTCATCGGCGTGCAACTGCTCTTCGGCGTCATCTACGCGACCTACCAGTTCGCGATCCCGACGGTCATGTTCGGGAGCAATCCCGGGCCCGACGCGGACCTGATGATGACCTTCATCGTGCGCCAGTCGTTCTCCAACCAGCTCTACGGGCTGGGGGCGGCGGCCTCGACCCTGCTGATGCTCGCGATGCTCGTGTGGGTGGCGGTCTGGTACCGCGCCTTCCGCCGCGACCTGGAGCCCGTATGACCGCTGTGACCTTCTCCCCTCGCGCGCGCAAGCGCCTGATCGGGCGCGGCCTCGACGTCCTCACCTGGCTGATCGTCCTCGTGATGCTCGCCCCGGTCTTCTGGCTCGTGGCGTCCTCGCTGCAGAACGACGGCCAGCTCGCGCGCGGCAGCTACGACCTGCTGCACCCGACCTTCGCCGCCTTCCGGGACATGTGGAAGACGATCGACTTCGAGCGCTACTTCATCAACAGCGCCATCATCTGCACCACCGCGGCGCTGCTGGCGACGGCGTTCGCCGCCACCGCCGGCTACGCGCTCTCGCGCTTTCGCTTCCGCGGCGCCCGGCCCTTCGGCTTCGCGGTCATCGGCACCCAGCTCATCCCGGGCTCGATGTTCCTGCTGCCGACGTTCATCGGCTTCCTGTGGATCAAGCGCCACATCGGGATTCAGCTCTTCGACACGCGCACGGGGATGATCCTCGTCTACACCGCCTTCTTCACGCCGGTGGCGATCTACTTCATGCGGTCCTTCTTCCAGGCCATCCCGCGGGACCTGGAGGAGGCCGCGCAGGTCGACGGCTGCACCCCGTTCACGGCGTTCGTGCGCGTCATCCTGCCCAGCGCGGCGCCGGGCCTGGTGGCCACCTTCGTCTACGCCTTCCTCTTCGCCTGGGACGAGCTGCTGTTCGTCGCCTCGCTCACCGAGCACAACGCGGAGACGCTGCCGCTCGGGATCCGCCTGTTCATCGGCAACTACAGCCAGTACTACGGGCAGCTCATGGCCGCCGGCGTGGTCTCGACGATCCCGGTCGTCCTGGCCTTCTTCATCGCGCAGCGCTGGCTGGTCCGTGGCATCACCGCGGGGGCGGTCAAGGGATGACGACGATCGAGCCACACCTCGCCGATCTCGGCGGGGAGCCCGACGCAGCCGCCTTCCCGCCCACGGTGCGGCTGGGGGCGGCGACGGCGTCGTTTCAGATCGAGGGCGCCGTCGACGTCGACGGGCGCGGGGAGTCGATCTGGGATCGCTTCTGCGCCACGCCGGGCGCGGTGGCCAACGGCGACACCGGCGACCCCGCGTGCGACCACTACCGCCGCTGGGAGTCCGATCTGGACCTGATGGCCGAGCTGGGACTGGAGAACTATCGCTTCTCGATCGCCTGGCCGCGGGTGCAGCCGTCGGGTCGCGGGCCCGCCAACGCCCGCGGGCTGGACTTCTACCGCCGGCTGGCCGAGGGCCTGCTCGAGCGCGGCATCGAGCCGATCGCGACCCTCTACCACTGGGACCTGCCCCAGGCGCTGCAGGACTCCGGCGGCTGGGGGGAGCGCGACACGGCCGAGCGCTTCGCCGAGTACGCCACCCTGGTCGCCGCGGAGCTGGGCGACGCCGTCTCGCAGTGGATCACCCACAACGAGCCGTGGGTCGTCGCCTTCCTCGGCCACGCCTACGGGACCAAGGCACCGGGGATCCGGCACTGGCCCACGGCGCTGCGCGCGTCGCATCATCTGCTGCTGTCGCACGGTCTGGCGCTGCGGGCGTTGCGCGCGCAGCTCGGCGATCTCGCGCAGATCGGGATCGCGCTGAACCAGTACCCGTTTCACCCCGCGACCCCGAGCGAAGCCGACCGTGACGCAGCCCGGCGCATGGACGGCCACCTGAACCGATGGTTCCTGGACCCGGTGCTGCGTGGGCGCTACCCGGCCGACATGCTCGCCCTCTACGAAGGGCTCTACGGCCCACCCGAATCGATCCGCGAGGGCGACCTCGCCCTGATCCGCGCCCCGATCGACTTCCTCGGCGTCAACTACTACAACCCCCAGCGCATCGCCGCCGCTCCCGGCGAGCTTCCGCTGCAGGCCAGCCAGGCGGAGCCCGAGCCGCCGACCACCGCCATGGGCTGGGAGGTCCGCCCCGACGGCCTGCACCAGGTGCTGACGCGCCTGCGCCGCGACTACGGGCCCCTGCCCGTCTACATCACCGAGAACGGCGCTTCGTTCGACGACCCGCCCGCCGTGAACGGTCACGTCGACGACCCCGAGCGCACCGCCTACCTCCAGGGCCATCTCGCCGCGGTCGCCCGCGCCGTCGCCGACGGCGTCGACGTGCGCCGGTACTGCGTGTGGTCGCTGATGGACAACTTCGAGTGGGAAGAGGGCTACGACAAGCGCTTCGGGATCGTCCACGTCGACTTCGCCACCCAGGCGCGAGTTCCCAAGCGCAGTGCCCTGTGGTACCGCGACTTCATCGCCCGCGTCCGCACGACAGGAGAACGCTGATGGCCTCACTCGCCTTCGAGGGCGTCACCAAGGTCTTCCCCGACGGTACCGAGGCGGTGAGCCACTTCGACCTCGACGTCGGCGACGGCGAGCTGATGGTCCTCGTCGGCCCGTCGGGGTCGGGCAAGTCGACCGCGCTGCGGATGCTCGCCGGGCTCGAGGAGGCCACCGCGGGCACGATCCGCATCGGGACGCGCGTCGTCAACGACGTCGCGCCCAAGGACCGCGACATCGCCATGGTCTTCCAGAGCTACGCGCTCTACCCGCACATGGACGTGGCGCACAACCTGGGCTTCGCGCTGCGCATGCAGCGCATGCAGCGCGCCTCGATCGCCGAGCGCGTGGGCGCGGCGGCCCGGCGCCTGGGCCTGTCCGACCTGGTCGAGAAGCGCCCGAGGAACCTCTCGGGTGGGCAGCGCCAGCGCGTGGCCGTCGGGCGCGCGATCGTGCGCGAGCCGCAGGCCTTCCTGATGGACGAGCCGCTGTCGAATCTTGACGCGAAGCTGCGCGTGGAGATGCGCGCCTACCTCTCGCGGCTGCGCCAGGAGCTCGGCACCACGACGGTCTACGTCACCCACGACCAGATCGAGGCGATGACGATGGGCGACCGGGTCGCGGTGATGCGCGACGGGCGCCTCGTGCAGTGCGACGAGCCGCAGACGCTCTACAACCGCCCGGCCGACCTCTTCGTGGCCGGCTTCATGGGCTCGCCCGCCATGAACCTCGCGCGCGGCCGCCTCGAGCGCACCGCTGACCGGCTCTACATGGTCCTCGGATCCCAGCGCATGCACGTGCCGGACCGGCTTCCCGATGCGGTGCTCGCCCATGGAGGCGCGCCGGTCGTGATCGGGATCCGGCCCGAGGCGTTGTCCCACGCACCCCCCGGCCGGGACGACGACCAGGTGCTCGAGGCGACCGCCGAGCTGGTCGAGTCGCTGGGATCCGACCTGCTGGTCCACGCTGCCGTCGACGCTCCGGCGGTGCTCACCGAGGACCAGCTCGAACTCGCGCGCGAGGTTGGCGGAGACCCGGCTGCCGACCTCGCGCGCGCTCGCTTCACCGCGCGCCTGCCGCCCGACATCCCCGTCGCCGAGGGCGACGCTCTGCGGCTGCACGTGGACATGGAGCACCTGCACTTCTTCGACCCCGACACGACGCTCGCCATCCGGTGAGCAGCTCCGTCCCAAAGCGGCGGAGCCGCGGCGCTGCGCGATGGGTGGACCCGGCCCACCGCGCGTCGTCCGCTGGTCGACGGGTCGGGTGAGGAGGGGCTCGCCTCTCCCACGGCCACAGGCCGCCGTCGGCTCCGGTGAGGGAATTCGCTCCCGCCCGCCCGAGCCGTCGGCGGCCAGGCGCCGCGATAGGTTGCCGTCCGTGCCCACCTTCCCACCGGGATTCCGTTTCGGCGCCGCCACCGCCGCCTACCAGATCGAGGGAGCGGCGCACGAGGACGGGCGCGGCGACTCGATCTGGGACACCTTCTGCCGCCTCCCCGGCGTCATCGAGAACGGCGACACCGGCGACGTCGCCTGCGACCACTACCACCGCTGGCGCGAGGACCTCGACCTCATGGCGGCGCTCGGCCTGGAGAGCTACCGCTTCTCGATCTCGTGGCCCCGAGTGCAGCCCGACGGCGCCGGGGCGCTCAATCCGGCGGGCGTGCGCTTCTACCGCGAGCTCGTCGAAGGGCTGCTCGAGCGCGGGATCGAGCCGGCCGCGACGCTCTACCACTGGGATCTCCCACAGGCCCTGCAGGACGCCGGCGGATGGGCCAACCGCGACACGGCGCAGCGCTTCGCCGAGTACGCGCAGCACATGGCGCGCGAGCTCGGCGACCTGGTCGGCACCTGGATCACCCACAACGAGCCGTGGGTGGCGACCTTCCCCGGCCACGCCCAGGGCCGCTTCGCGCCGGGCCTCCGCGACTGGCCGACGGCGCTGGCGGTCAGCCACCACCTGCTGCTCTCCCATGGGCTGGCCGTGCCGGCGCTCCCCGGCGACGTCGGGATCACGCTCAACCTGTCGCCGGTGCATCCCGCCGGGCCCGGCGAGGAGGAGGCCGCGCGGCTCTACGACGGCCACCTCAACCGCTGGTTCCTGGATCCCGTACTGCGCGGGTCCTATCCCGCGGACGTGCTCGAGCACTTCGAGCGCAACGTGGGCCCGATCACGGCGATCCGCGACGGCGACCTCGAGGTCATCGCTCGCCCGATCGCCTTCCTCGGGGTCAACTACTACTTCCCCTCGCACGCGCGCGCGGACAGCGACGCTGAGCCCCTGGGCGTGAGCTTCGTGCCGGGCCCGCCGCCGCTGACCGCGATGGGGTGGGAGATCGAGCCCCGGGGCCTGCACGAGCTGCTCGTGCGCCTGGACCGCGACTACGGCGTGCCGATCGTCATCACCGAGAACGGCGCGGCCTTCGACGATGCGCCCGCCGGCAACGGCGTGGTCGAGGATCCCCGGCGCGTCGCCTACCTCGAGGGCCATCTCGACGCCGTCGCGGAGGCGATCGCCGACGGCGTCGACGTCCGTGGGTACTTCGCGTGGTCGCTGATGGACAACTTCGAGTGGAGTCGCGGCTACGCCAAGCGCTTCGGCATCGTCCACATCGACTACGAGACCCAGCGGCGCACCGTCAAGCGCAGCGGCGAGTGGTACCGCGATCTCATCGCGCGCACGCGTGAGGCCCGCCAAACGACCGGGTAGAACGCTTCGAAACCCGTGAGGTGCGCGAAAGGCTGGCCATAGGTCGGCCAAAGGTTCGCCCGTAGCCTGGACCGAACGTCCACTTCCTGCGTATCCAATCGTAGGAAAGCGGGTACTTATCGATGTAGGTCCACCAGGAGTGCTCGGTGAGGCCACCGCATCTTTTGACCTCGCGGTGGCGTTTAGGGTGGGTGACCCCCCGGAGGTTGCATAAGCAACCAATCCTGGGTACAATACCTACTGTAGTAATCGGAATTCACAGATGGAGGATCTTGCTCGACACGAAGAACCCCCTCCGAGACGAGGCTCTCGTTCATGCCGACGCTCTCGATCAGCTTCTGCAGCGCGCCAACGAGTTCAGGCTCCTGCGCCCCGCGGAAGAGCTCGAGCTGGCGCAGCGCATCGAGCGTGGCGATCTCGTCGCCAAGGAGCGGCTCATCAACTGCAATCTGCGACTGGTCGTTTCGATCGCCCGTCGCTATCAGGGCCACGGCCTGACCCTCAACGATCTCGTGCAGGAGGGCATGCTGGGACTCATTCGCGCCGCCGAGAAGTTCGACTGGCGCAAGGGGTTCCGGTTCTCGACCTACGCGACGTTGTGGATCAGGCAGGCCATTCAGCGCGGCCTGGACAACACCGGCCGCACCATTCGGCTGCCCGCCCACGTCGCCACCAAGGCCCGTAAGGTCGGGCGCGCCCGCAACGAGCTGGCGGTGAAGCTCGAGCGCGAGCCCGAGGCTTACGAGATCGCTGCGGTCGTCGAGATGCCCGTGGATGAGGTCGAGGCCATCGTGGCCGTCGACCGCACTCCCTCGAGTCTCGACATGCGCCTCGGCGACGACGACGACTCGGCGACCCTCGGCGACCTGCAGGCCGGCGAGACCCCTCCCCCCGAGGAGGAGGTCCACGAGACCATCGTCACCGAGAAGGTCACGGAAGCGCTTCAGCGCCTGCCCGATGACGAGCGCAAGGTCATCGAGCTGCGATTCGGGACCACCGGCGAGCCCCGCACACGTGCCCAGGTGCAGCGCGAGCTGCGCATCGGCGCCCGCGAGGCCGAGCGCCTGGAGTCCTCGGCCCTGAACCGGCTGGCCGACATGGACGACCTCGCCGCCCTGCGCGAGGCGGCCTAGCAGCACCCAACTGCCCTCGGCGCGAGCCGAGGGCAGTACGCGTTAAAGGCCCGGCGGATGGCGGACGGTGAAGCCCGCCACCGTCCGCGACGCAGCCTGCCACCTCGAGCCGCCCGTATCGCGGCCCGAGGTGTCGAAGCGCAGGCCGGCGACGGTCATGAACGCGTGGCCGGCGTTGGCGTAGATCGTCACCCAGCGTCCGCGGCCGGGCCGGCCGAAGCGCGCCAGCGCCGAGGAGGCCAGCGGGCTGTCGACCAGGCCCGCGGCCGCGAGCGCGAAGGACACCGAGCCCGAGCAGTCGTAGGCGGTGTCCACGAACGTCTCGTCGGCCAGCCGCCCGTGACCGCCGCCGTAGACGTAGGGCTTGCGCGCCACGGAGTTGGCGGCGTTGATGATGGCCGCCACGCGCGACGGCGCGGCCGGTGGGATCGTCGCCAGCCCGCCCGCGCTCAATCCGGCGGCGTCGACCGCGCGCCCGGCCCGCGCCCCGAAGGCCTCGTCGAGCTCGCGCTGCACCTCGGCGTCGGTGGGCGCCCCGCGCCCGCTCTGAGGCGCCGGCGTGGAGGTCGCGGAGGAGCGTTTCGGCGCCACCGCGTGGGTGGGCTCCGGCGGCGGGATGTACGGCGGGCCCGTGTCCCACGCCGAAATCCGGTGTACCCCGCTGGAGCCGCAGCCGGCGGCCACCAGACAAGCGGTGGAAAGGACAAGGGCCGCGCGCCGGCGCACGCGGCTCAGTATGGCGTCGCGTGCGATGACGCACATCCGTCCCAGCAAGGGTTAGGGGCACCATGGTTGGGGCACCTTTGACTTAGATGCCCATGGTCACCGACACCCGCGAGATGCTCCTCGCCCTCGAGCCCCGGCCGGAGTCGGCCCGGCTCGCACGCCGCGCGCTGCACGCGCACGGCCTCAACGAGGACATCGAGCACACGGTGACCTTGCTGGCCACCGAGATCGTCAGCAACGCGGTCCGGCACGCCGGACTGCGCACCGATCAGCGGATCGTCTTCTTCGCGCGCCTCAACGACGACTTCGCTCGCGTCGAGGTGGCCGACCCCGGCATCGGCTTCGACCCCGATCACGTGCAGACCGAGGGCTACGGCCTGAAGCTGCTGGCCAAGCTCGCCGGCCGCTGGGGCGTGGACAGCACCAAGGGCTGTCGCGTGTGGTTCGAAGTCGACCGCAGCTCGCGTCGCGCCGGGCGCTTCGACCGCGACTGAACACCGCAAGTTCTTGGCGCGTCGGCCGTTCTCAGCCGTCGCAAGCATGCGCAGGAATCCCCCCTCCTCGCGCTGATCAGGATGGCCGCCGTCTCCGTCCCCCCAGGAGGCGGCGGCCCATCCTGACGACCGGATGACACGCGGTGCGCAACCATGGGGTGGTGAGCACCGAACACCAGCCCACCAAGCAGGAGCGGCGCGAGGCTGCGCGGGCCGCCCGCCTCGAGGCCGAGCAGGCTGACGCGGCGCAGGCCGTGCGGCGCAGGCGCCTGCGCACATTGCTCGCCGTGCTCGGTGCGGCGGCCGTGCTCGTGGTCGTGGCCATCATCGTCAGCGGCGGTGGCGGTAGCGGCGACAGCGCCAAGGGCCGGCCCGCGGCCGCCCAGAAGGCCACGGGTGTCATCCCGGGCCAGAAGGAGTCGGCCGAGATGCTGGCCGGCATCCCGCAGAGCAACATCTACCTCGGCAATCCCGCTGCCCCGGTCCGGCTCGTGGAGTTCGCCGACCTGCAGTGCCCGTTCTGCCGCGAGTACGCCCTGCAGGTCCTGCCCCAGCTCGTGCAGGACTACGTGCGCAGCGGCAAGGTCCGCATGGAGTTCCGCACCCTGTCGTTCCTGGGCAAGGACTCGGTCACCGCCGGCCGGGCGGCGGCGGCGGCCGCGCAGCAGAACCGGCTGTGGAACTTCACCGACGTCTTCTACTTCAACCAGGGCGAGGAGAACTCGGGCTACGTGACGCCGAGCTTCCTTCAGCGCATGTACAAGGGCGCCGGGGTCGACGCGGCCAAGGCCGAGCCGTTCGCCGCATCGCCGGCCGCGCTCAAGCCGCTGGCCGCTGCCAACGCCCTGGCCGACCAGCTGGGCGTGCAGTCGACGCCCACCATTCTCGTCGGCAAGCGCGGCGGCAAGCTGACGGCGGTGCAGGCCGATCCCACCGACGTCAGTGCGTTCAAGTCGGCCATCGACGGGGCGCTGGGGCAGGCGTGAGCGACCGGCGCCTGCGCCAGGTCGCCATCGTCCTGGCGCTGGTCGGCCTCGGCGTGGCCGGTTACCTGACCTACATCCACTACGAGGGCATCAAGCCCGTGTGCGGGCTCGGCGGCGACTGCGAGAAGGTCCAGACCTCGGAGTGGGCCGACCTCGCGGGCGTGCCGGTCGCGCTGCTGGGCCTGCTCGGCTATGCGGGCATCCTCGTCACGCTCTTCATCGAGCGCGAGGAGGCGCTGATCGCCGGCGCCCTCATCGCGTTCGTGGGCGTCGGCTTCAGCGCCTATCTGACCTACCGCGAGCTCTTCACCATCGACGCGATCTGCCCGTGGTGCGTGGCCAGCGCGGTGATCATGACCCTGCTGGCCATCGTCATGACCGCGCGGCTCCTGCGGGCTCCCAGCGACCACCGAGGTGCGATACCCTACGTAGGGTGAAGAAGACGAGCATCTACCTGGACCCCGATCTGGACGATGCTCTCGCGCGCCGCGCGGCCGACGAGGGGCTGACCAAGGCGGAGTTCATCCGCCGCACGCTGGCGGGAGCCGTGCAGAAGCCGCGCCGGCCCAAGCCGCACGTCGGCGTCTTCCGCAGCACCGACGGCCTGAGCGTGCGCCGCGACTGGGACAAGCTGATGGAGGGGTTCGGCGAGGATTGACGGTCATCCTCGACACGAATGTCGTCGTCGCCCTCTACGACGCGGCCGACCCCGATCACCAGATCGTCGCCGATTGGATCGCGACGGTCGACGAGGACCTCGTGGCCACGCCGCTCGCGGTGGCCGAGATGGACTACCTCGTCGCCCATCGTGGCGGTGCTCATGCGCGCGAGGCGCTGTGGCAGGATCTCGACGCCGGCGCCTACCTCGTCCGCTGGTGGGCGGACGCGCTCAACGAGACCTTGCTGATCGCCCGCCGTCATCCCTTCGCCGGCCTGACGGATGCCTCCCTCGTCGCCCTCGCCGGTCTGCTGCGCACGCAGCGCATCGCGACCGTCGACCAACACTTTCGCTCGATGACCACGCCCGCCGGGGAACCCTTCGTTCTGCTCCCCGACGACGCCTGAAAGGACCTGACCATGGCCGATCACCCGAACTCGTTCGACGCTCGCGACACGTTGAAGGTCGGCGACCGCGAGCACACGATCTTCCGCCTCGACGCCCTGCAGTCCAAATACGACGTGGCGCGGCTGCCCTTCAGCCTCAAGGTGCTGCTGGAGAACCTGCTGCGCACCGAGGGCAACGGCTCGGTCACCGCGGACGACGTCGAGAAGCTCGCGCGCTGGGACGCCAAGGCCGAGCCGAGCGAGGAGATCGCCTTCACGCCCGCGCGGGTGATCCTGCAGGACTTCACCGGCGTGCCGGCCGTCGTGGACCTGGCGGCGATGCGCGACGCGATGGCCGACCTGGGGGGCGACGCCGCGAAGATCAACCCGCTCGTCCCCGCCGAGCTGGTCATCGATCACTCGGTGCAGGTCGACGTCTTCGGCTCCCACGACGCCTTCACGCTCAACGCCGAGCGCGAGTTCGAGCGCAACCACGAGCGCTACGCGTTCCTGCGCTGGGGTCAGGACGCCCTCGACGGCTTCTCGGTCGTGCCGCCCGACACCGGGATCGTCCATCAGGTCAACCTCGAGTACCTCGCGCGCGTCGTCTTCGTCGACGACGACGGCAACGCCTACCCCGACACGCTGGTCGGCACCGACTCGCACACGACGATGATCAACGGCCTCGGCGTGCTCGGCTGGGGCGTGGGCGGGATCGAGGCCGAGGCCGCGATGCTGGGCCAGCCGATGTCGATGCTCATCCCGCAGGTGCTCGGCTTCAAGCTCCACGGCGAGCTGCCCGAGGGCACCACGGCGACCGACCTCGTGCTCACGGTCACCGAGCAGCTGCGCAAGAAGGGGGTCGTGGGCAAGTTCGTGGAGTTCTACGGCCCGGGCGTGTCGCGCCTGCCGCTCGCCGACCGCGCGACCATCGGCAACATGAGCCCCGAGTTCGGCTCGACCTGCGCGATCTTCCCGATCGACGCCGAGACGCTGCGCTATCTCGCCTTCTCCGGGCGCCCGAAGGAGCTCATCGATCTCGTCGAGGCCTACGCCAAGGAGCAGGGCCTCTGGCACGACGAGAACGCCGAGGAGCCGACGTACTCCGACACCGTCGAGCTCGACCTCGGCGACGTCGTCCCCTCGCTGGCGGGCCCCAAGCGCCCGCAGGACCGCGTCGCGCTGCACGGCGCGAAGGACTCCTTCCGCGCGGCGCTGGCCGACCTGGTCGGCCGCGACGCCGAGGAGGGCATCGCCAACTCCCACGACGAGGCGGTGGCCGAGACCTTCCCGGCCTCCGACCCGCCGGCCGACAACGTCCCGGGCCACGACCCGCCGGCCGCCCCCGCCTCGGCGCCGGCCGTCGCCGCGGGCACCGTGATCGCCGAGCACTCCGACACCGCGGTCGAGGTGACGATGGACGGTGAGACGTTCAGGGTCGACCACGGCCACGTCGTCATCGCCGCCATCACGTCGTGCACCAACACCTCCAACCCGTCGGTCATGCTCGGCGCCGGCCTGCTGGCGCGCAACGCGGTGGCGCGCGGGCTGGTCAGCCAGCCGTGGGTGAAGACGTCGCTGGCGCCGGGGTCCAAGGTGGTGACCGAGTACCTCGACCGCGCCGGGCTCACCGAGCCGCTGGAGCAGCTTGGCTTCAACCTCGTCGGCTACGGCTGCACGACGTGCATCGGCAACTCCGGGCCGCTGCCCGACGAGATCAGCGCCGCGGTCAACGAGGCGGACCTCGCGGTCTGCTCGGTGCTCAGCGGCAACCGCAACTTCGAGGGGCGCATCAACCCCGACGTGAAGATGAACTACCTCGCCTCCCCGCCGCTGGTGGTGGCCTACGCGATCGCGGGCACGCTGGACCTCGACCTCGTCGACGACCCGCTCGGCGTCGACCGCGACGGCCAGGAGGTCTACCTCAAGGACCTCTGGCCCTCGGCCAAGGAGGTGGCGCAGACCGTCGAGGAGGCCGTGCAGTCCGACATGTTCCGCAAGAGCTACGGCAAGGTGTTCGACGGCGACGAGCGCTGGAACGGCCTCGAGGTGCCCACCGGCGACCGCTTCGCCTGGGACGAGGAGTCCACCTACGTGCGCCAGCCGCCGTATTTCGAGGGCCTGCCGCCCGACCCGGCGCCCGTGCAGGACGTCGAGGGCGCGCGCGTCCTGGCCAAGCTCGGCGATTCGGTGACGACCGACCACATCTCGCCGGCGGGCTCGATCAAGGAGGACAGCCCGGCTGGGCGCTACCTCAAGGAGCACGGCGTCGAGAAGCGCGAGTTCAACTCCTACGGCTCGCGGCGCGGCAACCACGAGGTGATGATGCGCGGCACGTTCGCCAACATCCGCCTGCGCAATGAGCTCGCGCCGGGCACGGAGGGCGGCGTGACGCGATATCTGCCCTCCGATCAGGAGATGTCGATCTATGACGCGGCGATGAAGTACGCGGAGGAAGGCACCCCGCTCGTCGTGCTCGGCGGCAAGGAGTACGGATCGGGCTCGTCGCGCGACTGGGCGGCCAAGGGCACGAACCTGCTCGGCGTCAGGGCGGTGATCGCCGAGTCCTTCGAGCGCATCCACCGCTCCAACCTCGTGGGCATGGGCGTCGTCCCGCTGCAGTACGCCGACGGCGAGTCGGCCGCGTCGCTGGGCCTCTCCGGCGAGGAGGAGTTCACGATCACCGGCCTGGCCCAGCCGCTGAACGCCGGCGAGCTCCCGCGCACGCTCACCGTGCGCGCGGACGACAAGCAGTTCGAGGCGCGCGTGCGCATCGACACGCCCAAGGAGGCGGACTACTTCCGCCACGGCGGGATCCTGCAGTACGTCCTGCGCTCGCTGACGGGGAGCGACGCCTGATGCCCGCCGTGCTCATCATCGGCGACACGCTGCGCTCCCCGGAGATGCGCCACGAGGTGCCGCTCGGGATCGGCGACCCGTTTCTCTACCTCGAGACCGAGGGCCGGCGGGCAGTTCTCACCAACGTGCTCGAGGTCGACCGCATCGCCCGCGACGCGCCCGAGCTCGAGCGCCTCCTCGGCGAGCAGTTCGGGCGCGACGACCTCATTGCCGAAGGCCTGTCCTGGGAGGCGATCGATCGCGAGCTGTACGTCCGCGCCGTGAGGGAGCTCGGGATCGCGACCGCTGTGGTGCCGCCCGACTTCCCGCTCGCGGTGGCCGATCGCCTGCGCGCCGAGGGCGTCGAGCTGACGCCCGACGACGATCTCTTCGCCGAGCGCCGGCGCCGCAAGAGCGACGCCGAGCTGGCCGGCATCCGCCGGGCCGCCGACGCCGCGGTGGCGGGCGTGGAGGAGTGCGCCCGCGTGCTGCGCGAGGCCGAGATCGACGGCGAGAGCCTGCGCTACGAGGGCGAGGTGCTGACGTCCGAGGCGCTGCGCGCGCGCGTCCGGGAGGTGTGCGCGCGCCTGGGCGCGCCTGCCCCCGACGACATCATCGTGGCGCCGATGCGCCCCGGCGACGCCGTCGGCCACGACGCCGGCAGCGGCCCGCTGCCCGCGCACGCCCCGATCTGCCTCGACCTGTGGCCGCAGGACGAGGCGTCGGGCTGTTGGGCCGACATGACCCGTACCTGGGTGCGCGGCGACGTCTCCGACGCGGTGGCGGATCTGCACCGGCTGGTGCTCGAGGCGCACGAGCACTCGCTGGCCATGACCCGGCCCGGAGTGCGCGGCGTCGATGTCTACGGCGCGGCCTGCGACGTGTTCGAGGGCGCCGGATACCCCACCCAGCGGACCAAGAAGCCCGGCGAGTCGTTGCAGCACGGCTTCTTCTTCGGCCTCGGCCACGGCGTCGGGCTCGAGGTGCACGAGGCGCCCTCGCTCGGGCGTACGGGCCAGGCGCCGCTGATCGAAGGCGACGTCGTCGCCGTCGAGCCGGGCGTCGTCGACCCCGAGCACGGTGGGATGCGCGTCGAGGACCTGGTGCTCGTCACCGCCGACGGACACGAGCTGCTCACCGAACGGTCGTACGATCTCGTGCCCTAGTGACCGAACCGGAGCCCTGGGGCGAGGATCCGCAGCTCGATGCGCTGCTCGGCGAGCAGGGTGCGGGGCGCTTTCGCACGGTGTTCGACGGCTACCCGGACGGGGTGGGGCTGCTGTGGGCGATGCGCGACGACGCCGGGCGGATCATCGACTTCGAGTTCGGCTACGGCAACCCGATGATCATGCGCATGTTCCGGCTACCGCGCACCCAGCGCGGGCGCTACACGCTGCTCGAGGCGCTGCCCGTGATGCGCGACAACGGTCAGTTCGACGCGTATGTGCGCATCTGCGAGACGGGCGAGGCGCTCAGCGACGAGATCGCCTTCGACACGCCATTCGGCGACGGCTACATCCAGGGCACGATCCTGCGCCGCACGGCCAAGCTCGGCGACGGGCTGATCGTCTTCGTCGCCGACATCACGGCGCAGCGCCGGATGGAGGCCGAGCTGCGGGGCTACGCCGACATGGTCGCCCACGACCTGCGCGAGCCCATCACGGGGATCGCGCACCTCGTGACCCTGCTCGAGCGCCGCGCCGACGAGCCGCCGTCGCCGGAGGTCCTGCGGCTGCTGCGCGACAGCACCGAGCGCGCGCGCGAGCTGATCGACGGCGTGCTGGCCTACGCGCGCGCGGGGGAGCTGCAGCGCGATCGCGTGGCGCTCGATCACGTCATGAGCGAGGTGGCCGCCGATCTGCGCGCGCGCCTGGAGACGGCGGGCGCGACGCTCGAGGTCGGCCCACTGCCCGAGGTCGACGGCGACGCGCGCCAGCTGCGCAGGGTGCTCCAGAACCTGGTCGGCAACGCGGTGAAGTTCCACGGCGAGGGCCCGCCCCGCGTCGAGGTGTCCGCGCTGCGCGGCAGCGAGGGCTGGGTGGTGACGGTGCGCGACTACGGCCTCGGGGTGGATCCCGACCACGCCGGGCGGATCTTCGGGATGTTCTCGCGCCTCAACGGCGACACCGAGGGCACCGGCATCGGCCTGGCCGTGTGCCGGCGCGTGGTCGAGGCCCACGGCGGGCGCATCTGGGTCGAGCCGGCGGAGGGCGGCGGCAGCGCCTTCCGCTTCACGCTGCCGGCCGCCCAGTGACTGCCGCGGAGGTGGTGGCGCGCTGCCGCGAGCTCGCGGCGGTGAGCGAGGAGC
Organism: uncultured Actinomycetes bacterium; assembly: GCA_963806015.1. Classification (GTDB taxonomy): domain Bacteria; phylum Actinomycetota; class Thermoleophilia; order Solirubrobacterales; family Solirubrobacteraceae; genus JAOPZW01. The sequence continues at coordinate 37,017 of CAWDWM010000008.1, forward strand.
CCGGTCGCCTCACCCGCCGCTTCGCGACGCCGGCGATGGCGCGGGCCAACGCCCTCGTGGGCGGCTGGATGGCGGCGGCGGGCCTCGAGGTGCGCGTCGACGCGGCGGGCAACCTCGTCGGGCGCCTCGCCGGCGCCGACCCCGAGGCGGGGACGCTGCTGCTCGGCTCGCATCTCGACACCGTCCGCGACGCGGGCGCCTTCGACGGGCCGCTCGGCGTGCTGGCCGCCGTGGCCTGCGTGGAGCGCCTGCGCGCCGAGGGCACCCGGCTGCCCTTCGCGATCGACGTGCTGGGCTTCAGCGACGAGGAGGGCCTGCGCTACGGCACCGCCTACCTGGGCAGCCGCGCGGTGGCCGGGAGCTTCGAGCCCGCGCTGCTCGACCTCGTCGACGACGACGGCGTCGCGCTGGGCGCCGCGCTGACGGACTTCGGCGGCGCGCCCGGCGACGTGGCGCGCGCCTCGCGCCAGGGCGAGCGGCTGCTCGGCTACTGCGAGGTCCACATCGAGCAGGGGCCCGTGCTCGAAGGTCGCCGCGCGCCGGTCGGCGTGGTCAGCGCGATCGCCGGCGCCACCCGCGCCGAGCTCGAGTTCACCGGGCGGGCGGGGCACGCCGGCACGGTGCCGATGGACGCACGCCACGACGCGGCCTGCGCGGCGGCGGAGTGGGTCCTCGCCGTCGAGGCCGCGGCGCGCCGCGAGCCCGGCCTCGTGGCCACCGTCGGGCGCCTGCAGGCGCACCCGGGAGCGGCGAACGTCGTCCCCGGCGCTGCGGTCGCCTCGCTCGATGCGCGCCACGCCGACGACGCGACGCGCGACGCGGCGGTGGCGGCCCTGCGCGAGGAGGCGGAGCGCATCGGCGCCGGGCGCGGGGTCGAGGTCGCGTGGCGCGAGCTGATGAGCGCCCCGGCGGTGGCGATGGACGCCGCGCTCGGCGCGCTGCTGGCCGAGGCGGTGGCCGATGCCGGGCTGCCGGTGATCCACCTGGCCAGCGGCGCGGGCCACGACGCGGTGGCGCTGAGCGCGCTGACCGGCGTGGCGATGCTCTTCGTGCGCTGCGCCGGCGGCATCAGCCACCATCCCGACGAGTCGGTCGAGGAGGCCGACGTGGCGGTCGCCGTCGACGCGCTGCACGGCTTCGTCCGCCGCCTGGCGCGATGAGCGACGTCGACCTGCTCATCCGCGGCGACGAGGGCGACCTCGCGGTGGCCGACGGGCGGGTCGCCGCGGTCGGGCCCGAGCTCGCCGGTCCTGCGCGCGAGGAGGTCGACGCGCGCGGGCTGCTGGTGCTGCCCGGGGTGCTCGACGCCCACGTCCATCTCAACGAGCCCGGGCGCGCCGAGTGGGAGGGGTTTGCCACCGGGACGGCCGCGCTGGCGGCGGGCGGGACGACCTGCGCGATCGACATGCCGCTCAACGCGGTGCCGCCGACGATCGACGCCGCGGCGTTCGACGCCAAGGTCGCGGCGGCCACCGGCGTCGCACACGTCGACGTGGCGCTGTGGGGAGGGCTGGTCCCGGGCGATCGCGACCGCCTCGACGAGCTGGCGCAGCGCGGCGTCGTGGGCTTCAAGGCCTTCATGTCGGCCAGCGGCGTGGAGGAGTTCGAGGCCGCCGACGACCTGACCCTGCTCGAGGGCATGGCCCGCGCCGCGCGCCTGGGGCTGCCGGTCGCCGTGCACGCCGAGAGCGAGGAGCTCACGCGCCGCCTCGCCCGCCGGGCGGTGGCGGAAGGGCGGCTGGGGGTGCGCGACTACCTGGCCTCGCGGCCGGTGCTCGCCGAGCTCGAGGCCATCGGCCGGGCGATCGCCTTCGCCGCCGAGACCGGCTGTGCCCTGCACGTCGTCCACGTCTCGAGCGGCCGCGGCGTGGCGCTCGTCGCGCAGGCCCGCGCCCGCGGGGTGGACGTGACCTGCGAGACGTGCCCGCACTACCTCGTGCTCGACGAGGACGACGCCGAGCGCCTCGGTGCGGTGGCCAAGTGCGCGCCGCCGCTGCGACCCGCCGCCGAGCGCGAGGCCCTCTGGACAGCCCTGCAGGCCGGGGACGTCGATCTGGTCGCCACCGACCACTCGCCCGCCCCTGCCGCGCTGAAGGCGGGCGAGGACTTCTTCGCCGTCTGGGGCGGGATCGCCGGCGCCCAGACGCTGCTGGCGCTGCTCTATAGCGCGGGCGTCGTGGAGCGCGGCCTGACGCCGGCGACGCTCGCCGAGCTGCTCGCCGCCGCCCCGGCGCGCCGCTTCGGCCTGGCGCCGGGCAAGGGCGCGCTCGCGGTGGGGGCCGACGCCGACGTCGCGCTGGTCGACCCGTCGGCCACATGGACGCCGGCGCGCGACGACCTGCTCGATCGCCACCGGCTCAGCCCGTTCGTGGGCCGGCCACTGCGCGGCCGCGTGGTGCGCACGATCCTGCGCGGTGCCACGATCGCCCTCGACGGCCGGATCGTGGCGCCGCCCAGCGGGCGCGTGGTGCGCCGCGGCGCCTAGGCTTGGGCGCCGTGACCGCGCTGCACGACGCCATCGCCGAGCTGGCCCAGTTCAACGACGATCCCGGCGCGGGCGGGATCACGCGCGAGGTCTACACGCCGACCTACGCCACCGCGCTCGAGTGGGTGGCCGAGCGCATGCGCGCCGCCGACCTCGCGACCCGGCTGGACGCCGTGGGCAACCTCTTCGGCCGCTGGCCCGGCGCCGATCCCGATGTGCCGATCGTGCTCACCGGCTCGCACGTCGACACCACGCTCAACGCGGGCCGCTACGACGGCGTGCTGGGGGTGCTCGGCGCGATCGAGGCGGTGCGCGCGCTGAGCGCGGCCGGCGTGCGCCCGCGGCGCTCGATCGAGGTCGTGGCCTGGGCCGGCGAGGAGCCGCGCTTCGGGACTGGCTGCGTGGGCAGCCGCGCGGCGGCGGGCGAGCTGCAGCGCGCGGACCTCGACCGCCTGCGCGACCGCGACGGCACGAGCATGGCCGACGCGCTGCGGGCCGCCGGCCTCGATCCCGACCGGCTGGCCGACGCGCGGATCGAACCCGCCACGGTGCACGCGCTCGTCGAGCTGCACATCGAGCAGGGCATCGTGCTCGAGACCCACGGCGAGCAGATCGGCGTGGTCAGCGCGATCGCGGCGCCCCACGACTTCCGCCTGACCTTCCGCGGCGCCGCCACGCACGCCGGCGCCACGCCGATGGGGCTGCGCCGCGACGCGCTGGCCGGCGCGGCCGAGGCGATGGTCGCCCTGGAGCGCGCGGCGCGCGAGTCGGCCAGCGGCACGACGGTCGCCACCGTCGGCGTGCTGCGCGCGCGCCCCGGGGCGATCAACGTGGTGCCCGGCGAGGTCGAGCTCGACGTCGACGTGCGCGACAGCGACCTAGCGGCGCGCGAGGCCGTCGTCGACGCGATCATCGCTACGGCGCGCGAGATCGCCGGGCGCCGCGATCTGGAGGTCGAGGTCACGCCGATCGTCGAGGACGTGCCCGTCGCCTGCGACCCGGCGGTGGTGCAGGCGGCCGAGGCGGCGTGCCAGGAGCTCGGGCTCTCACACCGCCTGATGACCAGCGGCGCCTATCACGACGCGATGATCATGGGCCGCCGCGTGCCGGTGGGGATGGTGTTCGTCCCCAGCGCGGGCGGCGTCAGCCATCACCCTGACGAGTACACCGCGCCGGCCGACCTCGATCGCGGCGTGCGGGTGCTGGCGGGAACGCTGGCGCGGCTGGCGGTCTAGCGGCGCCCGCGAGGGCGCGTGCGGTCGCGCGGCGCGGCGCGGCGCGGCGCGTTGCGAAACGCACGCGGATCGCGTGGGAGCTTCGGCCGCCCCCGGTGTCCCGGCGCCGGCGCCGGGACACCCTCCGCCTCGGTGGTGCAGTCGCTGCGCGGGACGCCGCCAACGATTGCCGCCTGCCGCCGGCGCTGGCGGCGCTGCGCGGCCAACTGCTCACCGAGGGGAAGGGAGCCAGCGGTGGCCGGGGCGCGTGCGGTTGCGTCATGGCGTGCGTCTTTCGGGGCGAAGCGGGCGTGTTTCGTCACACCTCTAAGCGGGCGCCGAGGGGTGGGCGATCTGGCCTTCGCATAGCGGAAGTGAGATCGCCCACCCTGGGCGCCGGGCGCCGCGTGTTGCGAAACGCACGCGGGTCGCGCGGGAACTCCGGACGCCTTGGGGCCCGACCCGAGCGCCGGGACACCCTTTCCCTCGGTGATGCAGTTCGCAGCGTCGCGCACCGCCGCGCAGGATTGCCGACTCCGCCCGCGCTGGCGGGAACGCTGGCGCGGCTGGCGGTCTAGCGGCGCGGAGGCTGCGGGCGTGCGCTGAGGCGCTCGGCTCGGGTTGCCGCGTGCACGACGGCGACCTTGACCGTGTAGGCCAGCGGCGACGTCGCGCGATCGAGCTTGGTGACGCGGTAGAGCGTGACCTCGGCGACCGCGGTGTGCGCGGGCAGTCCGGCGATCCGCAGGCCACCGCGGCGCATGGTCACGGTCGGCGCCCCCTTGGCGGCGAGCATCATGGCCCGCGTGCCGCGGCCCGGCAGGGCCAGCGGGTAGCGCACCGGCTTGGCGACTCCCGCCACGTAGAGGCGGATGAAGCCGACGACGCGGCGCTTGGCGCTCTGCTGAGGCAGCAGCGCGGCGGGCACGCCGAACGACAGCCCGGCCAGCGCGGTGCGCGAGTCGATGCGCAGTCGCAGCCCGGCGCCCGCGGTCGTCCGCCAGCGCTGGGCGGTGAAGAGGGTCTGGCACGGGACGGTCGCGAGCTTCAGCGAGACGGTGCGGGTCTTGCCGCGGCGACCGCGCACCGACGTGCTCAGCGTGTGGACGCCGACCCGGCCGAGCTGGGCCGGGGTGAGCGTCGCCGGATGGCGCGCCCCGCGGGCGGCGGCGACGGCGCGGCCGTCGAAGCGATAGCTCACGCTCTTGGCGCGTCCGCCGGTGACCTCGGTGGTCAGGCGCAGCGGAGCGGAGCGCAGCGCGGGCCCGCTCGTGTAGGCGCGCACCCGGACGGTGCCGATGCCCGCCAGCGCGACGCGGCGGTACTTGGCGCCGCCGACGAGCTGCTGGCAGCTCGTCCCGGCGATCAGGGTGCCGGGAACGGCGCCGAGGTCGGGATCGGCGGCCGGCGCGACGGGCGCGGTCGGCGCGCTGCTCGTCGTCGTGGCCCCGAAGTCGGTCGTGGCGGTGACGACGGTGCGCAGGGTGTGGCCGACGTCCGTCGCTCCGGGCACGTAGGTGTTGCCCGTGGCCCCGGAGATGTCCTGGCAGTTGGCGCCGCCGGCGTCGCAGCGCTGCCACTGGTAGGTGTAGCTGACCGGGCCGGTGCCCTCCCAGACGCCCGGATCCGCGGTCAGGGCCTTGCCCTGCGTGCCGGGGCCGCCGACGGCCGGGCGCCCCGTGTTGACCGGCGGCGCGGGCGCCGCGACGGTGACGGGTGCGGAGGCGGAGGCGGACGAGCCGACGCTGTTGGTCGAGGTGACGACGACGCGGACGGTGCCGCCGACGTCCCCGGCGCCCGGCGTGTAGGTGCTGGCGGTGGCGCCCGCGATGTCCTGGCAGTTGTTGCCGGCGGCGTCGCAGCGCTGCCATTGATAGGTCTGTGCGACCGGTCCGGTGCCGTTCCAGTTGCCGGCGTCCGCGCTCAGCGGCTGGCCCTGGGTCGCGGGCCCGGGCAGCGTGGGCGGCGCGGTGTTGACCGGCGGCGCGGCCACGACCGCGATCGGCGCGGAGACGCTGGACGTCGCTCCGGCGGCGTTGGTGGCGGTGACGACGACGCGGACCGTGCCGCCGACATCGGCGGGGGTCGGCGTGTAGGTGCTGCTGGTGGCGCCCGCGATGTCCTGGCAGCCATTGCCGGCGACATCGCAGCGCTGCCACTGATAGGTGTAGGTCGGCGTGCCCGTGGCGTTCCAGTCGCCAGGGTCGGCGCTCAGCGTCTGGCCGTCGTGCGCCGGGCCGCCGCCGGCCGGCGGATTCACGCTCGGCGGGACGCTGATCGTGGCCGGGCCCTCGTCGGAGACGAGGAAGAAGGCCGAGGGCATGAAGTACTCGTTGGTGGAGCTGAAGTTCAGGGACGCCGTAGTCTGGTTGTTGGTCAGCGCGGCCAGGTTCGGGAAGACGTCCAGGTCCATCCCCAGCTGGTTGGCGTAGTTCGGGCTCTTCGCGGTGAAGGCGCTGCCGCCGGACTCGATGGTCGAGTTCATCGCGTTGTTGACCGGGTTGAGCGCGTCGGTCAGCGCGACGTTGTTGAACGTCGCCGTCTCGGTGGCGAGGCCGGCGTCGCCCTCGAAGGTGAGCAGGCCGACCTTGGTCGTCACCGGCGCCGGGCTGACCGGCGTGTGGAACGGCGCGACCGTGGTCTGGAAGGTGTGCGTCGCATCGACCGTGCCCAGGCCGTCGTAGACGTGCAGGCCACGGACCACTTGCGTGTTGTCGCGGTAGGCGATGAACAGCGCCCAGCCGGCGAAGCGGTCGTTGCCCGTGCCCGCCTGGACGTTCGCCACCGTGTAGGTGCCGCTGCCGGCGGCGGCCACCGCGGCGGTGACGTCGCTGAACGCGCGGTAGCGGTTGGCCTGCGAGGTCGAGGTGAGGATGTCGGCGGGCGCGGCCGTGACGGTCTGGTAGGCGCCGGCGCCGGCCTTCAGGCGCGCGGTGCCGCGGCTCGTGGGGGTCGGGGCGGCGGCTCCGCCGCCGGCGCCCGCGGTCGTGTCGCCGGCCCAGTAGAGGCCGGCCCACAGGACGGTCGAGCCGCCGGGGAGCGCGACGGTCGCCGACGAGGAATCGAAGGTGGTCGCGTCGGCGTCGACGTCGACGTAGCCCATCACGTAGCTGTTGTTGTTGCCGGTCCCGCCCTGGGCGGTGGTGCATCCGGCGGCCGCCGTGGGGCAGGTCATCAGCGTGTTGCCGACCGTGGCGATGTCGCCGCGCACGGTCTGCGCAAAGCGCGGTGCGAACGGCGTGTCGACCGCGTAGGCGGGCGCGGCCAGCAGCACCAGCGCCAGGGTGGTGGCGCAGAGCAGGCGGGAAGCGCGTGAGAGGGTTGCGTTCATGGCTGGGTCGCACGACGAACTGGTCGGCAGACCGGCGGCTGAGCCATCTCCGCGACGGAGACCTCTGGCTTTGCGTCCCCGTCTCACGGCGGGTTTGCCCTTTGCGCTCTGTGCAGGGGGTATCGACCGGCGCAATCGGCGGGGCGAGCGGTCTGGACAAAGGGTTGAGCGGCGCCCTACTCAGAAACCGTCGCGCCAGACATCCTTGTAGAGCAGGTACTCCGCGGGCTCGTCGCCGGCCACGAAGGACTGCGGGCAGTACGGCGCCATGTAGATGAAGTCGCCGGCCTGCACCTCGAACCGGCGATCCTCGAGCAGGTAGGTCCCGCCGCCCGCGGTCATGTAGAGGCCATGCTCCTCGTCGTGGATCTCGACCTTGTCGAGGCCGACGCCGGGATCGAAGGCGAGCAGGCTCATGTTGAAGTCGAAGGCCGGGTCGGTCGTGGGCAGCAGCTCGCGGCGGCGGAAGCCGGGCACGTCGGTGTTCTGGAAGGGCTCGTCGTCGCGGTGACCCGCCAGCGCGCGCGGGGCGGCGAGGTCGGGGAAGGGCTCGTAGCGGCGCTTGACGATCAGCAGGCGGGCCGGCTGGTCGCCGGCCGCGATCTCGTACACGTCGTCGCCGGGCAGGTAGACGAAGCCGCCGGCGTGCAGCGCCCGGACGTCCTCGCCCGAGAGCACCGCGGCCTCGCCCTCCAGCGCATAGAGGAAGGTCTCCCAGCCTGGTTCGACGGCCCGCGGCGTGCCGGCACCGGCCGCCAGCGACACGAGGTACTGGCCGATGCGCGCGGGCGCCATCCGCGGCGTCACCAGCTTGACCACGGGCGCATCGCCGAACGGCGGCAGGCGGCTGGGGTAGTGGTTGGCGGGGGTGATGACCGTGTACGACAACCCCCGGGCTCCACGTGAGCTCTGCATCCGTGCATCATGCTCGAACCCGTGGAGATCCTCGCGCCCGACAGCTGGGAGCAGGCGCTGGCCGCCAAGGCGGCGCATCCCGATGCGCTGCCGATCGCCGGCGGCACCGACGTGATGGTCGCCCTGAACTTCGACCGCGCGCGCCCGCAGGCCATGCTCGACCTCACCCGCGTGCCCGAGCTGCGCGACTGGAGCGCGGACGACGGGCACCTGCGCATCGGCGCCGGCGTGACCTACACGCGACTGATCGACGAGCTCGGCGACCGCCTGCCCGGGCTGGCCATCGCGTCGCGCACGGTGGGCTCGCCGCAGATCCGCAACCGCGGGACGGTCGGGGGCAACCTCGGCACCGCCTCGCCGGCGGGCGACGGGCTGCCGCCGCTCTACGTCTCCGACGCCGAGGTCGAGCTGGCGAGCACGACGGGCACGCGCCGCATCCCGGTCGTCGACTTCGTCACCGGCCCCAAGCGCAACGCGGCGCGCGACGACGAGCTCATCGCCGCCTTCCATCTGCCGGCGGCGACCGGCGCGCAGCAGTTCGCCAAGATCGGCACGCGCAACGCGATGGTCATCGCCGTGTGCTCGCTCTCGCTGGCCATCTGGCCCGAGCGCCGCGCGGTGTGCGCGTGCATCGGGTCGGCCGGGCCGACGCCGATCCGGGCCGGCGAGGCCGAGGCCTTCGCGGCGCGCGTGCTCGACGAGGAGGGGCTGTGGGACAGCCGCGCGCCGATCGCCGACGCCGCGCTCGAGCGCTTCGGCGCGCTGGTGGCTGCCGCCGCCGCACCGATCGACGACGTCCGCGGCAGCGCCGCCTATCGCCGCCACGCGCTGAGCGTCCTGGGGCGGCGCACGCTGGCCTGGGCGTGGGAGGAGCAGCGATGCGCCTGACGCTGACCGTCAACGGCGAGCTGCGCGAGGCCGACGGCGTCTGGGAGGGCGAGAGCCTGCTCATGGCGCTGCGCGACCACCTCGACCTGCCGGGCTCCAAGAACGCCTGCGAGCAGGGCGAGTGCGGCTCGTGCTCGGTCTACCTCGACGGCGAGCTCGTGTGCGCGTGCCTCGTGCTCGCCGGGCAGGCCGAGGGCCGCGAGGTGGTCACGGTCGAAGGACTGGCCGCCGGCGAGAAGCTGCACGCCGTCCAGCAGGCCTTCGTGGAGGCGGGGGCGGTGCAGTGTGGCTTCTGCACGCCGGGGCTGATCGTCGCCAGCCACGACCTGCTGTCGCGCAACGCGTACCCCACCGATCCCGAGATCCGCGAGGCGCTGGCCGGCAACCTCTGTCGCTGCACCGGGTACGAGAAGATCCTCGACGCCGTCCGGTTGGCGGCCGAGCGGCTATGAGAAGTGTCATCGAGGGCTGCGCGATCGCCACGGTCGACGCCGCCGGGACCGAGCATCGCGACGGGCACCTGGTGATCGAGGACGACCGCATCGTGGCGGTCGGCGAGGGCCCGGCACCCGACGGCGACGCCAGGCGCATCGACGGCCGCGGATGCCTCGCCACCCCCGGCCTCGTCAACTGCCACCACCACCTCTACCAGTGGGCCACGCGCGGCCTCGCGCAGCAGGCGACGCTCTTCGAGTGGCTCGTCGAGCTCTATCCGATCTGGGCACACGTCGACGCCGACGTCGAGGACGCGGCCGCGCGCGCCGGGCTGGCCGCGCTCGCGCGCTCGGGCTGCGCGACCTCGACCGATCACCACTACGTCTTTCCGGCCGGAGCCGGCGACCTGCTCGAGGTCGAGATCGAGGCGGCGCGCGGGCTCGGCGTGCGCTTTCACCCGTGCCGGGGGTCGATGGACCTCGGTCAGTCCGCCGGCGGACTGCCACCCGACGCGGTGGTCGAGGACCGCGACGCGATCCTCGCCGCCAGCGAGGCCGCCATCGACCGCTTCCACGACCCCGCGCCCGGGGCGATGGTGCGCGTGGCGCTGGCCCCGTGCTCGCCGTTCTCGGTGACGCCCGAGCTCATGGCCGAGACCGCGCAGCTCGCCCGCCGCCGCGGCGTGCGCCTGCACACCCACCTCGCCGAGACGCTCGACGAGGAGGTCTTCTGCCGGCAGCGCTTCGGCGTGCGTCCCGTGCAATACCTGGAGGATCTCGGCTGGCTGGGCGACGACGTGTGGCTGGCGCACTGCGTGCACCTCAGCGACGCGGAGGTCGCCCGCTTCGGGGCCACGGGCACCGGTGTGGCGCACTGCCCGAGCTCCAACGCGCGCCTGGGCGCTGGCATCGCCCCGGTCGTCGACCTCACGCGGGCCGGCGCCCCGGTCGGCCTCGGGGTCGACGGCGCCGCGTCCAACGAGGCGGGCGCGCTGTCGATCGAGCTGCGCCAGGCGTTGCTCGCCGCCCGGCTGGCCGGCGGCCCCGCTGCCCTGACCGCGCGTGAAACGCTCGCGCTGGCGACGATCGAGGGCGCGCGCTGCCTGGGGCGCGACGACGAGCTGGGCTCGCTGGAGGCCGGAAAGCTGGCCGACGTCGCGCTGTGGCGCCTGGACGGGCTCGATCACGCGGGCATCGACGATCCGGTGGCGGCGCTGGTGCTCGGCGCGCCGCGCCCGGTCGACCTCCTGCTCGTCGGCGGGCGCGTCGTGGTCGAGAGCGCCGAGCTGCGCACGGGCGACGTGGAGGAGATCGCCGCCGCCGTCGCGCGTCAGAGCCGCCGCCTACTCGATCGCGTGGAGGCGGCGGCGTGACCATCATCCCCGAGACCCCGGCCCGCGAGCGCCGCGAGATCCATCGCCCCAACCGCGTCGGCATCACCACCACCCGCGCCGACGGCGTGCCGAAGGTCAAGGGCGAGTTCGAGTACGCCTCGGACATGCGCATGGACGGGATGCTGCACGGCGCCACCTTGCGCAGCCCGCACCCGCGCGCGGACATCTGGAGCATCGACATCGGCCCCGCGCTGGCCATCCCCGGCGTCCACGCCGTGCTCACCCACGACGACGTCCCCGGGCGCAAGGTCTACGGGATGGAGGTGCCCGACCAGCCGGTGCTCGCGATCAACCACGTGCGCTGCCAGGGCGAGCCCGTGGCGATCGTCGCCGCCGACCACCCGGAGACCGCGCGCCGCGCCGCCGACGCGATCCTCGTCGAGTACGACGTGCTCGAGCCGCTGACCGACGCCGAGCGGGCGATGGCCCCCGGCGCGCCCGAGCTGCACCCCGACACGCCTGACACGCCGCGCCTGCACGGGAGCGGCAACGTCCTGCGCCACGTGCGCATCCGCCGCGGCGACCACGAGGCGACGGCCGACGTGGTCGTCACCGGCGAGTACGAGGTCGGCATGCAGGACCAGGCCTTCCTGGGGCCCGAGTCGGGGCTCGCGGTGCCCGACGGCGAGGGCGGCGTCGACCTCTACATCGCCACCCAGTGGCTGCACGTCGACCAGGACCAAGTGGCCGCCAGCCTCGGCCTGCCGCCCGAGAAGGTGCGCCTCACCCTGGGCGGCGTCGGCGGCGCGTTCGGCGGCCGCGAGGACCTCTCGATGCAGATCCACGCCTGCATGCTCGCCCTGCACACGGCGCGCCCGGTGCGCATGGCCTACAACCGCGAGGAGTCCTTCTACGGCCACGTGCATCGCCATCCGTGCACGATGCGCTACGAGCACGGCGCGACGCGCGACGGGCGCCTGGTCTTCGTGCGGGCGCGGATCGTCCTCGACGGCGGCGCGTACGCGTCGAGCTCGACCGCCGTGTGCGCCAACGCCGCGTGCTTCGCGTGCGGGCCCTACGAGCTCGCCAACGCGAGCATCGACTCCTACGTCGTCTACACCAACAACCCGCCGTGCGGGGCGATGCGCGGCTTCGGCGCCGTTCAGGTCGCCTTCGCCCACGAGGCGCAGATGGACAAGCTGGCCGCGGCGCTCGACATGGACCCGGTGGACCTGCGGATCCGGAACGCCATGGGGCCCGACAGCCGCATGCCGACGGGACAGCGCGTCGGCGAGCCGGCGCCGGTGGCCGAGCTGCTCGAGCGCGTCCGGGCCATGCCGATGCCGCCCGACGAGCGCGACGGCCTGCCCGGCGGCATCGCGAACGTGACCCACGGCGAGGGCGTGCGGCGCGGCGTCGGCTACGGCGCGGGGATCAAGAACATCGGGTTCTCGGAGGGCTTCGACGACTACTCGACCGCGCGCGTACGGCTGTCGATGGAGGGCGGCGAGCCGCTGGTCGAGGTCCACACCGCCGCGGCCGAGGTCGGCCAGGGCATCGTCACCGTCCAGGCCCAGATCGCGCGCACCGAGATCGGCGTCGAGCGCGTGGCGGTGCTCGACGCGGACACCCGGGTCGGCTCGGCGGGATCGAGCTCGGCCTCGCGCCAGACCTACGTCACCGGGGGCGCCGTCAAGGCCGCGTGCGAAGCGGTGCGCGAGCGTCTGGAGGAGCTGGCGGCCGAGCGCGGCGTGACATCCGACCCGGCCGCCGTGCTGGAGGAGGGCGAGGCGATCGAGGAGACCATCGAGTGGCGCCACCGCCCGACGCACCCGCTCGACGAGGACGGGCAGGGCGATGCGCACGTGCAGTACGCGTTCTCCGTGCACCGCGCCGTGGTCGACGTCGACACCGAGCTGGGGCTCGTGCGCGTGGTCGAGCTGGCCACCGCGCAGGAGGTCGGGCGGGCCATGAACCCGCAGGCGCTCGAGGGCCAGATCGAAGGAGGCAGCGCGCAGGGGCTCGGGCTCGCGCTGCTCGAGGAGATCCAGATCGTCGATGGCAAGGTCCTCAACGCGTCCTTCACCGACTACCTGCTGCCGACGATCCTCGACATGCCGCCGATGCGCATCGAGGTGCTCGAGCACGCCGACCCCGAGGCGCCCTACGGCCTGAAGGGCGTTGGCGAGCCGCCCAACATCTCCACGCCGCCCGCCATCGCGGCGGCGCTGCGCGATGCCACGGGGCGTGCGCTCCCGCGCATCCCGGTGCGTCCCGAGCACCTCGTCGGCCTCGACCCCGAGGAGGGCTTCGTGGCCCGCTACGGCACGCTCTTCGAGCATGCGCCCTGGGTCGCGCGCGGCGCCTGGGCGCGCGGCCCGTTCGCGGGCATCGACGATCTGCACGCCGCCCTCGTGGCGGTGGTCGACGAGGCGCCGCGCGAGCGCCAGCTCGCGCTCATCCGGGGCCATCCCGAGCTCGCCGGGCGCGAGGCGCGAGCCGGCGAGCTGACCGCGGCGTCCGCGGCCGAGCAGGCGTCGGCGGGCCTCGATCGCCTGAGCGCGGAGGAGCTCGAGCGCTGGCGCGCGCTCAACCGCGCCTATCGCGAGCGCTTCGACTTCCCCCTCGTCGTCTGCGTGCGCGAGCACACCAAGGCCTCGATCATGGCCTGGGGCGACGAGCGCCTGGGCCACGACGCCGAGCAGGAGATCGCCATCGCGCTGGGCGAGATCGCCAAGATCGCCCGCCTGCGCCTCGAGGAGCTCGACTCGTGATCACCACGCACGTCCTGGACACCGCGCGCGGGCAGCCGGCCCGCGGAGTGCCGATCGTCCTCGAGCACGCGGTCGGCGAGGGCTGGCAGCTGCTGGGCAGCGCCACCACCGATGCCGACGGGCGCGCGCGCGACCTCGTGGCCGACGGCACGGCGCTGGCCCACGGGCGCTACCGCCTGACCTTCGACACCGGCGCGTACTTCCGCGGACGCGGCGAGGCGGCCTTCTACCCGGAGGTCGCCGTCGTCTTCACCGTCGCCGGCGACGAGCATCACCACGTCCCGCTGCTGCTGAGCCCCTTCGGCTACAGCACCTACCGAGGGAGCTGACGCATGACCTTCGTCCTCAGCCAGAGTAACTACGGCAAGTCCGAGATCCGCCTGGTGAAGGTCGTGCGCACCCCGGGGCGTCACGAGCTGTCCGACGTCACCGTCGAGGTCATGCTCGATGGCGACTTCGCCGCCGCTCACAACGACGGCGACAACAGCGCGCTGCTGGCCACCGACACGATGCGCAACGCGGTCTACGTCCTCGCCGCCAAGCACGACGTCGCCCAGCTCGAGGCCTTCGGGCGCGCGCTCGTCGAGCACTTCGTCGCCGCCGGACCGACCGTACGGCGCGCGCAGGTCCGGCTCGTCGAGCACCCGTGGGCGCGCCTGGGCGAGCACGAGCACGCCTTCCAGCGCGGCACCGGCGGCCATCGCGTGGCGATCGTCACCGGCGACGACCACAGCGCCCGCATCGAGGCCGGCGTCGAGGGCCTCGAGTTGCTGCGCACCACCGGCTCGGGATGGAGCGGCTTCCTGCGCGACGACCTCACGACGCTGCCCGAGACCGACGATCGGATCCTCGCCACCTCGGTGAGCGCGCGCTGGTCCTACGCCGAGGGCGGGATCGACTACACCGCCGCCTGGCACGACGCGCGCGACGCGATCCTCGAGAGCTTCGCCGACCACTTCAGCCCCTCGGCGCAGTTCACGCTGCGGCGCATGGGCCGCGCGGTGCTCAAGGCGGTGGAGGCCATCGAGCGCGTCCACATCTCACTGCCCAACCGCCACCACCTGCTCTACGACCTGTCGCGCTTCGGCCTGGAGAACCCCAACGCGGTCTTCCACGCCACCACCGAGCCCTACGGGCTCATCGAGGGCACGGTCGAGCGCGCGCACTAGCGCGAGCGCTATGGCTGGCGCGGCACGGTGAAGGTGCCGCGCCATTCGTAGACGAGCGCGTCGTCGCGCACGCCGATGCGCAACGCGACGTCGGCGCATGCCGGGCAGCGCAGCACGACGCCGGCGCCCGTGGTAGGCGCGGTGCGCCGCGATCGGGTTCTCGGCCCCGCACGACTGGCAGCGGCGCTGCATGGCCGTCACCTCCACGGCGAGGATCTCGCCGAGCAGGCCCGCCACGCCGTTGCCGTCGATGTGCACGTCGGTCATCTCATCCTCCGGTCGGGCCGAAGCGTTCGGCGTGGATGGCGCGCGGGTCATGGCCCGCGTCGACCAGCAGGTCGGCCACGGCCTCGACGAACGCCGTCGGGCCGCAGACGAAGATCAGGGGAGCCTCGGCGGGCGGGGGCGCGACCTCGGCGAGCATCGCCGCGTCGACCCGGCGCGCGTAGCCGCTCCAACCCGCGGGCGGGCTCCGCGTGAAGGTCCACGCGACGCTCAGCCCCGCGCGCGGCTCGAGCCCCTCGAGCTCGTCGCGGTAGAGCGCGTCCTGCTCGCTGCGCGCCGAGAGCAGGACATGCGCCTCGACGTCGCTGGCCCGCGCGCCGCGGTGGCGCAGCATCGACATCAGCGGCACGAGGCCCGAGCCGCCACCCACCAGGAGCAGCGGCCCGCCGTCGGTCACCGTCCACGAGAAGTGCCCGCCGATCGGCCCGCGGACCTCGAACATGTCGCCGGCGCGCACCTCCTCCACGAAGTAGGGCGAGACCTCCCCGTCGTCGACGAGCTCGACCGTGAGCTCGAGCGCGTCGAGCTCGGGCGCCGAGGCGATCGAATAGGAGCGCTGTGCCTGGTAGCCGTCCTCGGCGGTCAGGCGCACGTCGACGTGCTGGCCGGCGCGGTGGCCGGGCCATTCGCGCACGTCGAGCACCAGCGTGCGCGCGCGCGGCGTCTCGCTGACGACCTCGCGCACGGTCGCCGGCTGCCACGCGATCCGGCGCGGGATCAGTCGCCCCAATAGCGCTGCTCGCGCCACGGGTCTCCGTAGTTGTTGTAGCCGGCGGCCTCCCAGAAGCCCGGTTCGTCCTCGGTCGTCAGCGCCAGCCCGCGCACCCACTTCGCGCTCTTCCAGAAGTACAGATGCGGCACCAGCAGCCGCGCCGGGCCGCCGTGCTCGGGGTCCAGCGGCTCGCCGCCGTAGTCGTAGACGACCCACGCCTTGCCGTCGCTGACGTCCTCCAGCGGCAGGTTGGTCGTGTAGTCGCCGTCCGACCACGCGGTCAGGAACTCGGCCTCGGTGGTCACGTCCTCGAGCAGGGTGTCGACCGAGACGCCGGTCCACGTCGTGTCGAGCTTGGACCACTTCGTCACGCAGTGGATGTCGACGGTGAAGGTCTCCGCTGGCAGCGAGCGGAACTCGTCCCACGACCACGAGACGGGCTCGTCGACGGCGCCGTGGATGGTGAGGCTCCACTCGTCGAGCGGCGTATGGGGCGTGGGCCCGGCCGACAGGACCGGGAAGTCGGGGGTCAGGTACTGGCCGGGTGGGATGCGAGCGGGGTCGACGTCGTCTCGCCGCCGTCCGTGGAACCCGCGGGAGATGGGGGGCATGGCACAAGCTTCGCTGATCCGAGCAGGCTGCGCACGCGATCGGCGAGCATCTGCACCGGCGCCCCGGCGCCGTCCTGGTCGGGCTCGGGCAGGGTGACCTTGGCGATCTCGCTGAGGAACACGGCGACGACCTCCGGGTCGAACTGCGTGCCCGCCATGTCGCGCAGCTCCTGGCAGGCGGCCTCGTGGCCGATCGCGTCGCGGTAGGCGCGGTCGGAGGTCATCGCCTCGTAGGCGTCGCACACCGCGACGATGCGGGCGGCGGTCGGGATCTCGGCGCCGCGCAGCCCGTCGGGGTAGCCGGTGCCATCCCAGCGCTCGTGCGTGGAGCGCACGATCCGCGCCACCGGGCGCAGCGCGGGCGCGGCGTTGAGGATCCGCTCGCCGAGGATCGTGTGCTGGTGCATGAGCTCCCACTCGGTGGCGTCGAGCTCCGCGGGCTTGTCGAGGACCGCGTCGGGGATGCCGACCTTGCCCACGTCGTGCAGCTCGGCGGCGCGGGCGATCTCGTCGATCTCCTCGCCGGCGAGGCTGAAGCGGCGGGCGACGGCCATCGCGAGCTGCGCCACCTGGCTGGAGTGCTCGCGCAGGTTGGGCTGCTTGGCCTGGATGGTGCGCATGAGCACGTCGCGCGCCTGCTCGCGCGCGCCCGAGCGCCCGTGCTTGTGGGAGTACATGCGCTCGTCGGCGAGCTGCAGCGCCTGCTCGAGCGTCTGGGCCTCGTGCGGGAGCAGGACGACGCCGTAGGAGGAGGTGATGGTGAACTCCTCGCCGACTTCGCTCAGCGCGTGCGCGGCGCCGGCGATCACGTCCTCCAGGGCCTCGGGCTCGATGGTCAGTACGGCGCAGAACTCGTCGCCGCCGAGGCGGTACGCCTCGCCATAGGGCGCCACCGACGCGGCGAGCTTGGCGCCCAGATGTGTGAGCAGGGCGTCGCCGGCCGGGTGGCCGAAGGTGTCGTTGTAGGACTTGAAGCCGTCGAGGTCGAAGAGCATCAGCAGGCGCGGCGACCGCTCGTCGCTGCCGGCGAACCATGCGCCCAGGCTCTCGGCCATCTTGCGGCGATTGCCCAGGCCGGTCAGGGGATCGCTGATCGCCTGCTCGCGCAGCGCGTGATGGCCCAGGATGTCGGCGGCCGCCGTGCGGCCCTTGCCCACGAGCTCGGTCAGCAGCGCGATCTCGTCGTCCTGGAAGGGGCGCGCGCGGCGCGCGAAGGCCACCGCGCCGTTCAATCCGTCGGGTGCGGCGACCCCGAAGGGGAGGGCGAGCGCCCAGCCAGCGGTGTGGCGCAACTGCTCGGCGGCGCCGCTCGCGGTTGCGGCGGTGCCCGCGTCCTGCAGCGCGGCGCGCAGGTCCTCGGGCGTGTCCTTGGGCAGGCAGCGCGGCGCGGAGCCGGCGAGGCTCAGGCAGCCGGTGTCGGCATCGACCGCCTCGATCGAGCCGCGCAGCATGATGTCGACGAGCGCGTCGAGGTCGAGCTTGGCGGCGAAGGCATCGCCCATGCGGCGCACGGCCGACTGCAGCCGGCTGCGCTCGCGGATCGCGAGCTGCAGGCGGCTCTGGGCCTGCTCGATGCGCGCGTGGCGATCGCGCGCCAGCAGCATGAGCAGTGCGGCGAGCGGGAGGACGAGGAGCACGGCGGCCGCGTGGCGGCTGGCGGCGAGGCCCGCGAGGAAGCCGATCGGCGCCAGGCAGGCATCGACCAGGACGACGTGCGCGAGCACCTTGATCTGAAGCTGCGGCGCGATCCCGCGCGCCGCCGCCTCACGCAGCGTTGCGGACGCCGCGTCGAACAGGCAGCCGACGAGCAGCGCGGCGCCCAGCAGCGGAAGGTTGGAGAGATCGAGCTGCGGCGCGCCTGCGATGACGAGCACGAGCGCGGGCCCGAGGGCGTGCCACGCATCGGGGATGGCGAAGAGCAGCCGCAGCGCGGAGCCGCGCCGGCGGAGCAGGTCGTAGACGCGCACGATGACCAGGCCGGCGGCCACCAGCAGCGGGACGATCGCCGGCGGCAGCAGCAGGAGCATCGGAACGAGCACGAGCTGCGACGGGAAGACGTAGCCCGCGCCGACCGGGAACTCGACGCGCGAGACGAGCGCGTACAGCACGACCAGCGCGACGGCGAGCGCGACATCGAGGCCGGCCGTGGCGCCCGGCACGAACAGCAGCGCGACGGCGCCGAGCAGGAAGAGTCCGCCGGCCACGAGCTCGGTCAGGAGCTCGCGGCGGTCGACACCACGTGAGCGCGTCTCCCAGGAGTCCTCGAGGAGGCGCTCGGCGGCGTCGTCGCTGCGGATGTCTTCGGCGGTGGTTGGTGTCATGTGGTGATCGGGCACATCTCGAAACAGGGCCGGACGGCCCGAGCGTGTGCCCGGGCCGTCCGGTTGCAGGTCATCCGCGGCCGTAGGGATCGACGTACACGTCGTCGATGGCCCAGGAGCCTCCGTAGTTCTCGGGGTCGAACACGAGCTGCACGCTCGCGGTCTGGTCGAGGTTCCAGAGGGGCAGCACGGTCGAGAGGCTCATCGCCGGCGAGGCCGCCCACGACGTGCCGGTCCCGATGGTGCCGACGACGGTCTCGTTCGTGTTCCCGCTGCTGTCGTTCCAGCGCAGCTTGACGGCGAGGTTGCCCCATGTGCCGCTCGTGCGCTTCGCGAAGAAGCGGAACGTCGGGCGCGTGACGTCGACGCACACAGCGGGCGAGACCGCGGTGCCCGTCGCGGCGATCGCGAGGGACTTGGAGTCGCTGGCGCCGTGCACCTTGTACGACTCGCTCCCGTCCACCACCGATGCGCCGCGCAGGGACCATCCGCCGCTGCCGGCCTCGAAGGCGCCATTGGGCGCGAGGCTGTAGTCATTGGAGTCGCCGAAGGCCTGGAAGGCCTTAGTCGTCGGCGTCGGGCCGCACGCGGCCTGCGCGGCGGCGGGCACCACGAAGACGGCGAGTGCGGCAAGCAGGGCCGTACATCCGGCGCGCAGCCCTCTGGGTCGAAGTACATATGGCAAGTCAGGGACCTCTCTGTACGTGTCAACCCGCGCACGCGCGGGTCTGGCCTGGTGGTCGGCAGCGCAGCCCCGTCCTGGAGACCCCGCTTCCCGACAAGAGCCCCTTCGGCGCCCTGACACCCGACCGATAGCCGTCCGGCCGTGGGTGGACGGTCGTTCGACGGCGTATTTGTGCCGTTGGGCGGCGGATCAGGCCATTCGGCGCGTTCTACGCCGCTTGGCGGCCGCCGCGCGCGGCCAGGCGCAGGGCGTCGAAGAGCTGATCGATGTCGGCGCTCTTCTCGACCACGGCGTACGCGCCGGCGGCGCTCGCCTGGGCGTCGAGGCCGGAGTCGGCGGTCGCCGTGTAGAGCACCACCTCCGGTGGGGCCGTCTCCGCGCGCAGCGTGCGGCACAGCGCCACGCCGTCCTCGTCGCCCAGCCGCCAATCGAGCAGCACCACGTCGGGGCGGGTGTGGCGCAGGGCGGCGAGCAGCTCGTGGCCGTCCCCGGCGGTGCCGACGCACACGAAACCCGGCTCCGTGCGCAGAACCGCCTCGAGTCCGGCGCGCAAGACGGGATGATCGTCGACCACGAGGACCCTGATCATGTGCGCATGATGGTGGCAGGAGGCACGTAATGTCGCGGTACGGGTAGCCCCCGACCCCTTGGGGGTGCGGGGCCGGGGGCAGTGGGGGGCGTCTACGAGGCGGTCGCGGCCACCGTGGCCGTGCCGATGACGAGGCCTTCGGCGAACGCGGTCGTCCCGAAGGCCTGGTTGAGCGCGTCGGCGGCGCCCTTGGTGAGCTTCGCGACGACGGGACCGACGGTCACCGACCGGCCGGAGATCGTCGTCTTGGCCGCCCCGAGGTCGAGCGTCGCGAGGTCGAAGCGCGTCGTGCCCAGCAGTGCCGTCAGCTTGGGCGCCGGCGCCGTCTCGATGGTGAAGGCGGTCACCGTGACCGCGGTCGAGCCCTTGGTCAGCGTGAGCCCGCCGCTGTGGGTGATGCTGCCGGCCAGCGTCTTGGCGTCGACCTTGCCGCCCGTGATGGGGAAGGCCAGGCTGCCGTCCGCGTTGGCGGTCGCGGGCGCGGCGGGGGCGGCTGAGACGCCCAGCGAGGTCAGCGCCTGAGCGGTGCCGGGATCGAGCGCGAGCGACGTCGCTCCGCCGCTGAAGGCGACCTGCGCGGGGGCGGTCTTCACGGTGGCGGTACCGACGCGCAGGCCGCGCTTGAAGGCCCTCACGCCGAAGGCGCCGTTGAGCGCGGCCGCGCCCTTGGCGCTCAGCTTGACGGCCACGCCGCTGACGTTGGTGGCTAGCCCGGCGCGGCTGATCTTCGCCGCGCCGAGCGACAGCGTGAACGCGTGCAGCCGCGCCTTGCCGGCCTTGACCGAGATGGTCGGCGTCCGGTCGACGCCGATGGTGAAGCTCGTCAGCCGCACCTTCGTCCTGCCAGCTCGCAGCTGCAGGCCGCCGCTGTGCGTGATGGTCCCCGCCGCGGTGGCGGGGTTGATGGTGCCGCCCGTGATCGGGAAGGACACGCCCTTGGCGCCGGCCTTGGCCGGGGCGATGGGAGTGACCGAGACGCCGAGGCCCTTCAGGGCCTTGGCCGTCCCGGGGTCGAGCTTCAGGGTGGTCGAGCCGCCGGAGAGCTTGACGGTGGCGGCGCCGGCCGGCGCGGCGACGGCGAGCGCCACGAGGGCGCCGGCGGCCGCGACGCGGAGCGTGCGGGTGAGAGTGGACATGCCCTGTACTCCGAGCGCCGGCCCGCTCCCGGTTGAGCTGCATTGCGCCACAACCGATCGGCGTCCGTAGCCGTAGGTGATGGAGGAGATGCCAGTCGACGCACTGCCGCTGCGCACGTCCGCGGCCGCCGCTCCGGCGACCGCCGAGCGCAGCGGGCGCCGCCGGCCCGATCGCTCCGAGCGCCGACTGGCCGCGCGGCTGCGCACCGGCGATCCCGACGCGCTGGCCGAAGCCTACCGGACCTATGGGGCCGCGACCTTCGGCTTCCTCCTGCGGCTGCTCGGCGATCGCGCGGCGGCCGAGGACGTCCAGCAGCAGGTCTTCACCGAGGTCTGGCGTCGGGCGGGCGACTACGACCCGCGGCGCGCCGGCCTGCTCACATGGGTGCTGACCATCGCGCGCAGCCGCGCGATCGATCACCTGCGCCGGCGCGTCCCCGAGCCCCGCGACCCGCAACTGCCCGACCCCCGCACGGTGCCCGCCGACGCCGACGCGCTGCTCGAGCGCTGGCGCGTCGCGCACCTGCTCGGCCGGCTGCCTGAGAACGAGCGCGCGCTGCTGCGCCTGCGCTTCTACGACGAGCTCAGCCAGAGCGAGATCAGCGCCGCGACCGACATCCCCATCGGGACGGTCAAGGCGCGCATGGTGCGCGGGCTCACCCGCCTGCGCGAGATGATCGAGGCCGAGGGCGCATGAGCGAGCGCGACGACATCCCCGCCGACTTGGACGACGTCGCCGCGCGCGTCCGGGCGCTCGGGCGCGAGGAGTGGGACCTCGCCGAGCCGCCTGCGCTGAGCGTCGCCGTGCCCGCGCGCGAGCATCGCCGCCGGCGCTGGGGCGCGCCGCTGATGATCCGCCCCGCGATCGCCGCCGCCATGGCCATCGCGCTCGTCGTCCTCGGCGCGGCGGGCGCCGCGCTGCTGACCGGGGGAGGCGACGGCGCCGGCGCGGGGCGCGAGGTCGCGCTCGCGCCGGTGGGCGACGGCCCCCGCGGCGCGCACGCCGACGCCCGGCTGGCGAGCGCCACCATGCACCTGACGGTCAGCGGCCTGCCGCGCGTCGGCGGCGGCGGCTTCTACGAGGTGTGGATGCTGCGCGACCCCGCGCACCTGGTGGCACTCGGGAGCTTTCGTGTCGGCGCCGACGGGCGCGCGCGCGTCGACCTGCCGGTCACGGCGAGCGCCCGGCGCTTCCCCGTGCTCGACATCTCGCGCGAGCCGGCCGACGGCGACCCGGGGCACTCCGGGCACTCCGTGCTGCGCTCGCGGCCGATCATCTAGGGTCCGCCCCGATGTCGATCCCTCCCGTTCTGCGCGCGCTGCTCACCGCCCACGGCCCGTCCGGCTACGAGACGGCTCCGGCCGCCGTCTTCCGCGACGCCGCCTCGGCCCACGCCGAGGTCACGACCGACGTGATGGGCTCGGTGTGGGCCCGCGTGCCGGGAACGGCGGACGGGCCCACGCTGGCGGTCGTCGGCCACATCGACGAGATCGGCCTGATCGTCACCCACATCGACGACGACGGCTTCCTGCGCTTCACGGGCGTGGGCGGCTGGGACCCCCAGGTCCTCGTCGGCCAGCGGATCAGCGTGGCCACGCGCGAGGGCGCGATCCTCGGGGTCGTGGGGCGCAAGCCGATCCACCTGCTCAAGGACGACGATCGCAAGAAGGTGGCGCGGCTGGACGAGCTGCACATCGACATCGGCGCCAGGCACGGCGACGAGGCGCGCGCGATCGTGCGCATCGGCGACGTCGCGGTCATCGAGAGTGAGCCCGTGGAGCTTCCCAACGACCGCGCGGTCGCGCGCTCGATGGACAACCGCCTGGGGTGCTTCGTGGCCTACGAGGTGGCGCGGCTGGTGCACGCGGCCGGCGGCGCGCCCGGCGACGTGGTCGCCGTCGCCGCCGTCCAGGAGGAGACGAGCTTCGGCGGCTCGACGACGACGGCCTACGGGCTGCGCCCCGACCTGGCCATCGTGGTCGACGTCACCCACGCCACCGACGCGCCCGGCGTCGAGGTCAACGAGCTGGGGGCGCACCCGTTCGGCTCGGGCCCGGTGATCGAGCGCGGCTCGAACCTCAACCCGCGCGTGGTCGAGCTGCTCTATGACACCGCCGAGGCCGAGGCGATCCCCTTCACCGTCCAGGCCTCCGCCCGCCACACCGGCACCGACGTGGACGCCATGCACGTCTCGCGCGCGGGGATACCGTGCGGAGGCATCGGCCTGCCGCTGCGCTACATGCACTCGCCGGTGGAGATGGTGCAGCTCGACGACGTCGCCAACGCGGCCAAGCTCATCGCCGCGGCCGCGCAGCGCCTGACCGCGGAGACGAGCTTCGCGCGGTGACGGCCCGCGCCGTCGCGCTCGCCGCCGTCGCGCTGGCGCTCGCCGCCTGCGGCGCCAAGCGCGAGCCCGCCGGCCCGCGGACCAGCGGTGCGGATGCGCACTCGACGGGCAGCCCGGCGGCGCGCGCGAACGCCGCGCTGACCGATGCCCAGCTCGCGGGCCAGCACGTCGTCTTTCCCTTCGCCGGGCGCACCCCGCCGCGCGCCCTGCTCGCGCGCATCCGCCGCGGCGAGGCCGCCGGGGTCATCTTCCTGGGCGCCAACCTCGGCACCCCCGGGCAGGTGCGCGCGCTCACGCGCGCGCTGCGGCGCGTCCCGCAGCCGCCCGCCGTCCGGGCGCCGCTGCTGCTGATGGTCGACCAGGAGGGCGGCAGCGTGCAGCGCCTGCCCGGCGCGCCGTCGCGCAGCGCCCCGGCGATGGCGGCGACGGGCCGTCCCGCGGTGGCACAGGCGGAAGGCCGCGCCACCGCGGCGACGCTCCGCGCGGCGGGCATGAACGTCGATCTAGCGCCGGTCGTCGACGTCGTGCGACCCGAGAGCGCGCTGCACGCCGAGGGCCGCGGCTTCGGGTTCGCCGCGACGAGCGCCGCGCGCTTCGGCGCCGCCTTCACCCGCGGCCTGCGCGCGGGCGGCGTGGCCGCCACGGCCAAGCACTTCCCGGGCTTCGGCGCGGCGCCGCGCAACACCGATCTGGGCGCGGTGCGCATCGGCGTCGGGCTGCGCGAGCTGCGCGCGGTCGACCGCCCGCCGTTCGCGGCCGCCGTCCGCGCCGGTGCCGGCCTGGTCATGCTCTCCAGCGCGATCTACCCGGCGCTGTCGCCGGCGCCCGCGGTGCTCTCCCCGCGCGTGGTGCAGCGCGAGCTGCGCGACGGCCTGGGCTTTCGCGGCGTGACGATCTCCGACGACCTCGAGGCGCCCGCCTTCGCCCCGCGCGGCGGCGCGGCCGGCGCCGCGCTGGGCGCCACGCGCGCGGGGGTCGACCTGCTGCTGTTCGCGCGCACCTACGAGGGTGCCGACCGCGCGGCGCGGGCGCTGACCGACGCGCTGCGCTCCGGGCGCGTGGACCGCCGCGCGCTCCAGCAGTCCATGGCGCGCGTGCTCGCCCTGCGCGGCGCGTTGCGCTAGCGGTCGCAACTGCGACTGCATCGCAGTTGCATGGCGCTCGCAGAAAGCGGCGGTTTGCAGGGAGATTTATGTGATCCGTCGTTGCCTGCGCTGCGTCAAAGGGGGTTGTGATGACCCCAACCTCCCAAGGAGGAGCAGCTTCATGCGAAAGCTCGCGATCCTGACGGTGGCGCTGCTCGCGGCGCTTTCGGCAGGCGTACTCGCGGTTACTGCCGGCTCGGGTTCGAGCCACCGCGAAGCACCACTGTCAGCCCTCGACCCCACCGGCGACGACACCGACGTCTACGCCTTCGTGGCCCCCGACGCTCCAGGGTCCGTGACGCTGATCGGCAACTGGATCCCGTTCGAGGATCCGGCCGGCGGCCCGAACTTCTACCGCTTCGACGATCGGGCGTCGTACTACCTCAACGTCGACAACACCGGCGACGGCAAGTACGACATCCGCTACCGGTTCAAGTTCAAGACCAAGGTCCGCAACCCCAACTCGTTCCTCTACGCGTTGCCGGGCGTCAGCTCGGTCAACGACCCCAAGCTCAACCTCGTGCAGACGTATTCGGTCTGGCGCGAGCGCTACGAGCGCGGCCATCAGGTGAGCAACAAGTTGGTGGCGAAGGGCCTGCCCACGGCGCCGAACAACGTCGGGCCCAAGACGTTCCCCAACTACGACGCGGTCGCCAACCAGGCGATCAAGGGCCTGCCGGGTGGAGGCAAGGTCTTCGCCGGCCAGGTCGACGACCCCTTCTTCGTCGACCTCGGCTCGACCTTCGATGCCATCAACATCGACATGCCGGGCCGCATGGGCATCGGCACGGGCAACCAGGGCGGCGGCAAGGACGACCTCGCCGGCTACAACGTCCACACGATCGCCCTGCAGGTGCCGAAGTCCGATGTCACGCGCGACCACAAGACGCCGGCTGATGCCAAGGCCTCCGACGCCGTCGTCGGCGTGTGGGCCTCGACATACCGCCCGGTGCTGCAGGTCACCCGCCAGAGCCCGGTGGCCAGCGGGGCCACCTCCAGCGCGTCCCAGCGTGGGCAGCGGGTCTCCGACAACCACGGCGAGGGCCAGGTCAGCCGCCTCGGCAACCCGCTGGTCAACGAGGTGGTCATCCCGCTGGGTCAGAAGGACAAGTTCAACGCGACCCAGCCGTCCGACGACCTGAAGAACTTCGGCAAGTACGTGCTCTCGCCGGAGCTCGCGAAGGTCATCAACATCCTGTTCCCGGGTCTCAACGTCCCCGAGAACAACCGCACGGACATCGTGCAGGCGCTGCTCACGGGCATCCCGGGCCTGACCCAGATCGCCCCGGGCGCGCCCCCGACCGACACGCTGAAGATCAACCTCGGCGTGGTACCGAATCCGCACCCGAGCCGCTTCGGCGTGCTCGGGGGTGACACCCAGGGCTTCCCGAACGGGCGGCGCCTGACCGACGACGTGGTCGACATCTCAGAGCGCGTCGTGGGCGGCTTCCTCAAGGGCAACAAGCTGCCCCTGGGCGATGGCGTGGACCAGAACGACAAGGCGTTCCGGACCTCGTTCCCCTACCTCGCCGCGCCGTTCGGCGGCTTTGACTCGCAGCTCAAGCGGACCGAGCCGGCGCACGCGCCGGTCCCGGGCGATCCCACCGGGTCCCGCTAGCACCCAATGCGACGGGCGGGCGGGGCATCGCTGCCTCGCCCGCTCCGCGCTCTGCCGCAGCCAGCACCACTCCACCCGAGGCCACCACCCATGCGCCGCATCCTCATCAGCTTCGTCGCGACCTTCGCCGTCGCGCTTGCAGTCTTCGTCCTCGCCGCGCGCGGCGGCTCGCCGCCCGCCGCCTCCGAGGCATCCGCCGCGCTGCCGCCCGCGCCGGCGCCCGATGCGTCCACGGATCAGCGCATCGGCGTCCTGCAGGCCACCGTCCGCGCCGCGCCCAAGCGCGGCGACGGCTGGACACTGCTCGCCGCCGCGTACCTGCAGAAGGTGCGCGAGACCGGCGACGCGGGCTTCTACACGCGCGCCCAGGGCGCCGTCGACCGGGCGCTCTCGCTGCGCCCCGCCGACCCCGGCGCGCTCACCGAGCGCAGCGCGCTCGAGCTCTCGCGCCACGACTTCCGGGCCGGCCTGCGCGACGCGCTGCGCGCTCGCGCGCTGGCGCCGACCGTGAACGCGCCGTTCGGCGCCGTCGTCGACGCGCTCGTCGAGCTCGGGCGCTACCCGCAGGCCGGCAGGGCGCTGCAGGAGATGGTCGATCGCAAGCCCAACCTGGCCGCCTACGCGCGCGTGTCCTACTTCCGCGAGCTGCACGGCGACCTCGCCGGCGCGCTGGCCGCCATGCGCGCGGCGGTGTCGGCCGGCGGCGCGGCGCCCGAGCAGGACGCCTTCGTGCGCTCGCTGCTCGGCGGCCTCGAGCTCCAGCACGGCCGCATCGACGCCGCGGTGCGCGAGTACCGCGGTGCCCTGGAGGCGATGCCGCGCTACGCGGCGGCCGAGGCCGGGCTGGCCCAGGCCGATGTCGCGCGCGGGCGGCTCGTCCCGGCCATCGCGCGCCTGCGGCGCGTCGTGGAACGCCTCCCGCTCGCGAGCTACGTCATCGCGCTGGGCGAGGCGCAGGCGGCCGCCGGACAGCACACGGCCGCGGCGCGGACGTTCGCCCTCGTGCGGGTGGAGACGATGCTCCAGCAGCGCGCCGGCGTCAACGCGGACGTCGAGCTGGCCCTCTTCGAGGCCGACCACGGCAGCCCGCAGCGTGCCGTGGCGCTCGGCCGCAGAGCCTGGGCGGCGGCTCCGAGCGTTCGCTCGGCCGACGCCCTCGGGTGGGCCCTGCACAGCGCAGGGCAATCGCGCGCCGCGCTCGGGTGGGCGCGGCGCGCGCTGGCCCTCGGCTCGCGGGACCCCGCCTTCCTGACCCATGCCGGACTGATCGCGCGCAGCGCGGGCGAGCCCGCCGTGGCGGCCCGCTGGCTGGCGCGGGCACGGACGGGCCGCGCGGCGCTGGGCGCCGGCCTGCGGGAGGCGCTGCGATGAGGCGCCTGCTGCTGGTCTGCGTCGTGGCCCTGCTCGCGCTGGCCGCGCCCGCCGGCGCGCATCCGCTGGGCAACTTCTCGGTCAACCATCTCGCCGTGGTGCGGGTGTCCAGCGATCACGTCGACGTGCGCTACGTGCTCGACCAGGCCGAGATCCCGACCTTCCAGGAGCGCGGGCTGACGCCCGCGCGCGTGCTCGCGCGCAAGCGCGCCGACGTGGCGCGCGGCGTGACCCTGACGGTCGGGGGCCGGCCCGTCGCCCTGACCCTGCGTCCGGGCGGGCGCATCACGTTCCCCCGGGGCGCCGGGGGGCTGCACACCACCCGCGTGGAGGTGCTGCTGCGTGCGCAGGTGGCGCCCCGGGGGGCGGTCGTGGTGCGTGACGCCACGTTCGCCGGCCGCGCCGGCTGGCGCGCCGTGCTCGCCCAGCCCGGGCGCGGCACCGCCGTGCGCAGCGACGTGACGAGCGCGGACCCGACCCGCCGCCTGCACGTCTATCCGACGGCGCTGCTCGCGAGCCCCGCCGATCGCACCGTCGCCCATCTGCGCGTGAGTCCCGGGAGCGGGACGGTCACCGCGCCGCGCGGGGACGGCACGCAGGCGACGACGACCGACCGCGGGGCGGGCGACGGCTTCGGCTCGGTCTTCGAGCGCGCGGCCCAGGGGCAGGGCGTCCTGCTGCTGCTCCTGCTCGCCGCCTTCGGTTGGGGCGCGGTGCACGCGCTGTCGCCCGGGCACGGCAAGGCGATGGTGGCCGCCTATCTGGTCGGCGCGCGCGGCACGGCGCGCCATGCCGTGGCCCTCGGGGCGACGGTGACGATCACCCACACGATCGGTGTGTTCGCGCTCGGGGCGGTGGCGCTCGCGCTCTCGGCCTACGTGCTGCCCGAGCAGCTCTATCCGTGGCTGAACCTCGTATCGGGGCTGCTCGTGCTCGGCGTCGGGGCCTCGGTGGTGCGGGGGCGCGTGCGGCGCGCGCGGACGCCGGCCCATGAGCATCATCACGACCACGACCACGACCACGAGCACGGCCATGACCATGGGCACGGCCACCACCATCACGACCACGCCGACCTGCGTCCGCGCGCGCTGCTGGCGATGGGAGCGTCGGCGGGGCTCATCCCCTGTCCTTCGGCGCTCGTCGTGCTCCTGGGCGCGGTGGCCCAGCACCAGATCGGGCTGGGCATGGTCCTCATCGTGGCGTTCTCCGCCGGGCTCGCCGCGACGCTCACCGGACTGGGCCTGCTGGTGGTGGCGGCCGGGCGGGTGTCCACGCGCCTGAGCGGCGCGCGGACGGGCCGCGTGCTCGCCGTGCTGCCCGCCCTGAGCGCGATCGCCATCGTCGGCGTCGGCCTCGCCCTGACCGCTCAGGCGGTGCCGAAGGTGCTCTGAATTACGTCCAACTGCGACTCGGTTGCAGTTGCGACAGGCCCGCGCTACGGTCGCCGGCGGGCCGCATCGTGACCGTTTCACGCCTGACTCCCGCCGTCCAGGCCGAGACTCCCGCCGCCGCGGCAGCGGCTCTGCGGGCACGGGGCCTGAGGGTGTCGAGCGCGCGGCGCGAGCTGCTCGAGGCGCTGTACGCCGCCGAGCGGCCGCTCAGCGCGGACGAGCTCGCCGGCGGCGGCGACGTGGCCTCGGCGTATCGCAACCTCGAGGTGCTCGAGGACGTCGGCCTCGTGCGCCACGTCCATCTCGGCCACGGCCCCGGCCTCTATCACCCCGCCGGCCTCGAGCGTGAGTTCGTGGTCTGCGAGTCGTGCGGCGCCGTGCGCGCCGTCGCGCCCGCCGAGCTCGACGACGTCCGCGCGGCGGTGCACGACGCCGTCGGCTACCGCGCGCGCTTCACCCACTTCCCGCTCGCGGGCCTGTGCCCGGCGTGCGCGGCGAAGGGCGACGGATGATCGCGCGCGCCCGCGGCGCGCTCAGCCCGGCCGAGTGGATGCGCGCGGGCTGCCTTGCCGCCGCGGTCCTCGGTCTGCACGTCGTCGGCTTCGGCCTGCTGTTCGGGTTCGTGGTCCCGCATCACTTCAGTCTCGGGGCGGGCGGTGCGTTCACTGCCGGGGTGGGCCTGACCGCGTACACGCTGGGGATGCGCCACGCGTTCGACGCCGACCACATCGCGGCGATCGACAACACGACGCGCAAGTTCATGGGCGAGGGCCAGCGGCCGCTTGAGTGTCGGGTTCTTCTTCTCGCTGGGGCACTCGACGGTCGTCTTCGTCCTCGCGCTGCTCTTCGCGCTCGGCGTCCGCGCCCTGGCCGGCGACGTGCAGAACGATGGCTCGACGCTGCACACGGTCACCGGGCTGATCGGGACGGGCGTGTCCGGCACCTTCCTGTACCTGATCGCGGCGCTGAACCTGGTCGTGCTGGTGGGGATCGTGCGCGTCTTTCGCGACATGCGCCGCGGCGTCTACTGCGAGGATCAGCTGGAGGACCTGCTGCAGTCGCGCGGGCTGATGAACCGCTTCCTGGGCCGTTTCACCAGCGCGGTGCGCAAGCCGTGGCAGATGTATCCGCTGGGGATCCTCTTCGGGCTGGGGTTCGACACCGCGACCGAGGTGGCGCTGCTGTTCCTGGCCGCCGGCGCCGCGGGGGCGGGGCTGCCGTGGTACGCGATCCTCTGCCTACCGGTGCTGTTCGCGGCCGGCATGTCGCTGCTGGACACGATCGACGGCTCGTTCATGAACTTCGCCTACGGCTGGGCCTTCTCGCAGCCCGTGCGCAAGGTCTTCTACAACATCACGGTGACCGGCCTGTCGGTGGCGGTCGCCCTCGTCATCGGCACGATCGAGCTGCTCTCGATCGCCGTCGAGCGCCTCGACCTGACGGGCGGCTTCTGGTCGTGGGTGGCCGGGATCGACCTCAACGCCGTGGGCTACATCGTGGTCGGCCTGTTCGTGGCGACCTGGGCGGTCGCGCTCGCCGTCTGGCGCTTCGGGCACCTCGAGGAACGCTGGGCGCTGCCGGCGCCGTCGCGCGAGCGCGCCTAGCTCGCGTCGGGCCGAACTGCATCACCGAGGGGAGGAAGTCAGCAGCGGTCGGGGCGCCGGCGACTCCGCGGGGCGCGTGCATCGGGCACAGGTCGCGCGCCTTTCGAACGCCTCTCAAAGTGTCACGAGGGGGGTGGGCTGCATTAGCGAAGCATGCGTTCGCTTAAGCAGCACACCCCTGTGGCCGGCGGCTGAATGTGTTGCGAGATGCACGCGAACTGCGCAGAAGCTGCGCGCCCGCGGAGCCCGCCCGCGCCCCGACCGCCGGTAACTCCTCACCGTCGGTGAGCAGTTTGAGCCGCGCGTGGCGTTCTCGGAAGGTCGCAGTGATCCGCTCCTACAGGTCGTGCGCAATAGCACCCAGAACGCGCCATGCGGGTGGGGCGCTCGACCAGGAGGAGAACTCTCGTGACCGTCCCTCACCTCATCCCTGCGATGGAGGCGTCGACCGCCCCTGCCGCCTTCGCCGCTGTTCGCGCCCACGGCCTGCGCCTGTCGTCCGCACGGCGCCTGCTGCTGCAGGCGCTCTTCGACGCCGACCGGCCGCTGAGCGCCGAGGAGCTCTCCGGCGATGGCGACGTGGCCTCGGCCTATCGCAACCTCGAGGTGCTCGAGGGCCTCGGGCTCGTCACCCACGTCCACCTCGGCCACGGCCCAGGGCGCTACCAGCCGGCCGGCCGGCCGCGCGAGTTCGTGGTGTGCGAGCGCTGCGGCGACGTCTCGCCGCTGTCGGCGGACGCCGTCGGCGCGGTGCGCCTGGCCGTGCTCGACGCGCTCGGCTACCGCGCGCGCTTCACCCACTTCCCCCTCGCCGGGGTGTGCCCGGTCTGCGTCTCGGAGGACGACTGATGCTGACCCGCCTGCGCGCCTCGTTGAACCCGGCCGAGTGGGGCCGCGCCGGGGGGCTTGCCGCCGCCGTCATCGGCCTGCACGTCGTCGGCTTCGGGCTGCTGTTCGGCTTCGTCGTGCCGCATCACTTCAGTCTCGGGGCGGGCGGTGCGTTCACGGCCGGCGTCGGCCTCACGGCCTACACGCTGGGGATGCGCCACGCGTTCGACGCCGACCACATCGCGGCGATCGACAACACGACGCGCAAGTTCATGGGCGAGGGCCAGCGGCCGCTGAGCGTCGGGTTCTTCTTCTCGCTGGGGCACTCGACGGTCGTCTTCGTCCTCGCGCTGCTGTTCTCCGTCGGCGTCAAGGCGCTGGCCGGACCCGTAGGGGACGGCGGTTCCAGCCTGCACTCGGTCACCGGGCTGATCGGGACGGGCGTGTCCGGCACCTTTCTGTACCTGATCGCGGCGCTGAACCTGGTCGTGCTGGTGGGGATCGTGCGCGTCTTTCGCGACATGCGCCGCGGCGTCTACTGCGAGGATCAGCTGGAGGACCTGCTGCAGTCGCGCGGGCTGATGAACCGCTTCCTGGGCCGTTTCACCAGCGCGGTGCGCAAGCCGTGGCAGATGTATCCGCTGGGGATCCTCTTCGGGCTGGGCTTCGACACCGCGACCGAGGTGGCGCTGCTGTTCCTGGCCGCGGGCGCCGCGGGGGCGGGGCTGCCGTGGTACGCGATCCTCTGCCTACCGGTGCTGTTCGCGGCCGGCATGTCGCTGCTGGACACGATCGACGGCTCGTTCATGAACTTCGCCTACGGCTGGGCGTTCTCGCAGCCCGTGCGCAAGGTCTATTACAACATCACCATCACGGCGCTCTCGGTGGCCGTGGCGCTGCTCATCGGCACCATCGAGCTGCTCTCGATCGCGGCCGACAGGCTCAGCCTCGACGGAGGCTTCTGGTCGTGGGTGGCCGGGATCGACCTCAACGCCGTGGGCTACATCGTGGTCGGCCTGTTCGTGGCGACGTGGGCGGTGGCGCTCGCGGTCTGGCGCTTCGGGCGCCTGGAGGAGCGCTGGGCGTTGCCCGGCTCGGCTCCGGAGAGCGCGTAGCGACGGCGCGGGAGCACGCCCGGCAGAATCCGCGCGTGCTCCTGCTCTTCGACATCGACGGCACGCTGTTGCTGAAGGCCACCCGAGCGCATGCGCAGGCGGTGGTGGAGGCGGTGCGCGTCGTCTACGGCGTGGTGGAACCGCCGCCGCAGGTGCGGATCGAGGCGGCGGGACGCACAGACCTCGAGATCGCCCGGCAGCTCGCGCTGCTGGGCGGCGTCGGCGCGGAGCGCTTCGACGACGGCCGCGACGACTTCCGCGCGGCGGCGGTGGAGGCCTACGCGCGGATGGCCGAGGACGATCTGAGCGCTCACGTCGCGCCCGGCGTGACCGAGGTGCTCGAGACGCTGGCCGAGCGCGACGACGTGCGCCTGGCGGTGCTCACCGGCAACCTCGAGCCGATCGCGCACCTCAAGCTCGCCCGCGCGGGGCTCGGCCGCTTCTTCGCGCACGGGCAGGGCGGCTTCGGCTCCGACCACGAGGACCGCCTCGAGCTGCCGGCCATCGCCCGTGCCCGCGCGGGCGGCTATCCGCGCAAGCGGACCGTGATCATCGGCGACACACCGCGCGACATCGCCTGCGCGCGCGCCGACCGGGTGCGCTGCATCGCGGTGGCCACGGGCCCGTTCACCGCCGCGCAGCTGGTGGACGCCGACGTCGTCCTCGCGAGCGCGCACGAATTGCTCGGGGCGCTCTGACCTCGGTCACGTCGCGCAGGGTGAGGGCCACGAAGGCGGAGTTGGTGACCAGATAGCGACGGAACAGCCGCCGCGGCTCCTGCGCCAGCCGGAAGGCCCATTCGAGCCCGAAGCGCTGCAGCAGCCGCGGCGCCCGCTTGGTCACCCCCGCGACGACGTCGACGGCGCCGCCCACGCCCATCGAGAACGGAACGTCGAGCTCGGCATTCCAGCGCCCCAGGAAGTACTCCTTGCGCGGGGTGGACATCGCGACGAACAGCAGATCCGGGCTCGCGGCACGGATCTCGGCCGCGACCGCCGGCTCCTCGGCCTCTGAGAAGTAGCCGTCGCGGTAGCCGGCGAAGACAAGGCTTGGGTGAAGCTCACGCAGCCGCGCGATCGCACGGTCGAGGACGTCCGTCTGGGCGCCGAGGAAGTACACGCGATAGCCGCGGCGCTCCGCGAGTGCCAGAAGCTCCAGCATCAGGTCGATGCCTGCGACCCTGGTGGGCAGCGGATCGCCCAGCAGCCGGGAGGCCCACACCACGGCCTGGCCGTCGGCGGTGACGAGGTCGCAGCCGTCGACCAGCCGCCGTAGGGCCTCGTCACGGCGCATGGCCACGAGCTTCGCGGCGTTGACGGCCATGTGCTGCGCGCCCGCCCGTGTGCTCACGTAGTCGTCACAGCGCCGCGCGGCCTCGCCCATGTCGACGCGGTCGATGGCGCAGCCGAGGACCTCCACGCGATCGGCGAGCACGGTCATGCGGCGGCCTCCATGGGTTCGCCGCGGAGGGCCGCGGCAATGACGTCGGCCACCCGCCGGCCGGCGCGGCCGTCCCATCCCTCGATGGTCGCCGGGCGGCGCTCCAGGGCATCGGGACGGATGCGCGCGATGGCCGCGGGATCGTCGCCGAGCAGGACGTTGGTCCCGTGGGTGATCGTGACCGGGCGCTCGGTGTTGCGGCGCAGCGTGAAGCAGGGAACGCCCAGCACGGCGGCCTCCTCCTGCACCCCGCCGGAGTCGGTCACGATCGCCGCGGCGCCGATCTCGAGGCCCAGGAAGTCGAGGTAGCCCAGCGGATCCAGGCAGCGGACGCCTGCGCCCTCGAGGCGGGACATGAGCCCATCGGCGCGCAGGCGCTCGACCGTGCGCGGATGGACGGGGAAGACGACGGGCACGGTTGCGGCCAGCGCCGCGAGTGCCGTCACGACGCGTCGCAGCTGGCCGGGCTCGTCGACGTTGGAGGGACGGTGCAGGGTGACGAGCACGTACTCGCCGCGCTGCAGGTCGAGCTGCCGCCATGGGCTGCGCTCGGCGGCACGTCCCTCGAAGCGCCGTAGCGAGTCGATCATCGTGTTGCCCACGAACCGGACCCGCTCCGCGTCGATCCCCTCTGCGGTCAGGTTCGTCACGGCCTCGGGGCTGTGCGTGAACAGCAGGTCGGCCATCCGATCGGTGAGGACCCGGTTGATCTCCTCGGGCATCGTCCAGTCGAACGAGCGCAGGCCGGCCTCGACATGGGCCACCGGGATGCCGAGCTTGGATGCGGCCAGCGTGGCGGCGAGCGTTGAGTTGACGTCGCCACCGACGCACACGAGATCGGGGCGCTCGTCGAGCAGGAGGCGCTCGAATGCCTCCAGCACGCGCGCCGTCTGCGCCCCGTGAGGTCCCGAACCGACGCCCAGGAAGACGTCGGGCTCAGGGAACCCGAGGTCCGCCAGCATCTCGGCCGACAGGCGCTCGTCGTAGTGCTGCCCGGTGTGGACCACCCGTTGGGTGACCTCAGGCCGGTCCGCCAGCGCCTCGATGACAGGGGCCATCTTGACGAAGTTCGGGCGCGCACCGACGACTTGGACCACGCATCCAGACGTCATCGGCCCATGACCCAAGCAGATCGTTTTGCCATCCGGAAGTCCGGGATGTGAACACTTTCGATCATCACGAACTCCCGGAACATGGGGCATCGCGTGGCGTCGCGGCTATTCGCCCGCGCCTGTCAGCCGTCGAACCCACCGGGCTCGCGAGGCGGCGCGAAGCCCCGACCTATCATGGCCGCGTCCATGGCCCTTCCGGCTGCCGAACAGCGCGACGACGCCCTGGCGGATCGCTGCCTCGACGCCGCGCTCGCCCTGAGCGAGTCGGCCGCGCGTGCCGACTTCCACGGGCCCGACCCCTTCGACGGGCTCTGGTGGCACTGGCCGCGCCCGCTCGTCGGCGGCCGGCGCCGCCGGCAGGCGATCGCGCAGCTGCACGCGCGCTCGCCGTTCGACCTGCGCCGCCTCTATCGCCGCCGCCATCCGCGTACCGCGAAGGCACTCGGGGTCTTCGCCTCGGTCGAGGCGCGCGCGCAGCGCCTCACGCGCGCCGCTGCGCCTCGGGCCGGCGGACTGCGCGCCCTGCAGATCCTCGACGCCGACCGCGGCGCCGGACCGGACGGCTGGGGCTACCCGTGGGACGTGCAGACGCGGTGGAGCTTCTATCCGGCGGGCAGCCCGAACGTCGTCGTCACCGCCTTCGCGGCGAGCGGGCTGCTGGAGGGCGCCGCCGCTCTGGATCGGCGCGACCTCGCCGACCGTGCGCACGCGGCCGCGCGCTGGGTCCGCGACGAGCTCTGGATCGAGCCCGAGGGCTACTTCGCGTATCACGGGGGCCGGCCCGTGAACATCCACAACGCCAGCCTCCTGGGCGCGTGGTTGGTCGACGTCGCGGGTGGGGCGGATCCCCTCGCCCGGGAGCGGGTCTTTCGGGCCGTGCAGCGAACGCTCGACGCGCAGCGCCCCGATGGGTCGTGGCCGTACGGCGAGGGGCGCAACCTCGCCTGGGCGGACTCCTTTCACTCGGGCTACGTGCTGCTGTGCCTGGACCGCCTGCGCGCCGTGGACGGCCGCGTCAGCGAAGCGGTGCAGCGCGGCGCGGCGCACTACCGCGGGTTCTTCGACGCATCAGGGCGCGCGCGACTCTGGGCGGACAAGGCATTCCCCGAGGATGCGCACTCGGCCGGCACGGGCCTGAGCACGCTGGGCGCCCTCGTACGGCGCGGGCTGGTCGAGCGCGAGCTGCTCGAGCGCGTGGCGCGACGCGTCCTCGATCACGGCCTGCGCGATGCGCGCGCCGTGCACCGGCGCTACCGCTGGGGCGCGACGACGGTGCGCTACCTGCGCTGGTGCGACGCGCACGTCGCACTGGGGCTCGTCGATGCCGCTGCGGCGTTGCGTGGGGTGGACGACCTCGCGCCGCCTCCGAGCGAACGCTAGGAGAAGCAGGAGGGCGCGTTCTGCGCCCCGCAACCCGAACCGATCGGGCTACCCTGGGGAACGTCGCTGAAGCCGCCGCCAACGACGGCGGTCATCTCGACAAGATCGCCGTAGTCGCGAACTGTCGGCGGAACGTACGTCTTGCGCCCGGCTTGGTGCACATCGGCCATGCTTGATCACTCCCGTCGGAGTTCGACGCTCAGGACCCTAGAGCGGCGCCGCCTGTCCCGCAAGGGCACCGTTCGACGGACGCCTCACCCATGCTCCAGCCACTGCTCGGCGGTGACGACGTTCCAGACGTGCACCGCCCACGGGCGCCATCCGGGCTCCCCGACCGCCGGCGGACGGTCGAGATGATCGCGGTGCAGCCGCCGCAGGTCGACATACGCGCCGACCGCAGCCCGGCGCTCGTCGAGCAGCCGCCGGACCCGCTCGAGGTTGGCCGGGCTGGAGAGCACGCGGTGGTGCAGGGCCGAGAAATCGCGCTTGTCGCGGCGCGCGAGGACGTCCGGCGTCAACGCCCCGTGTAGGGCCTCGCGCACCAGCGGCCGCGAGGTGACCGGGTCGAAGTTCGTCTCGGGCGGCAGGCGCAGCGCCAGTTCGACCAGCCCCAGCTCCAGGAGCGGCGAGCGCGCCTGGACCGCCCCCATGGCGCCGCGCCGGCGCAGGTAGTCGGCGAGGTCGGCGGTCTCGCGTCCACGCGTCAGGATGTCGGCCAGATAGGCCCACCAGCGCGGCCCGTCGAGGAGCTTCCATCGCCACGGGTCCTGGCTGTCGCGGTACAGCTCAGCCGGGCCGGGACGCAGCCACGCGGGGGCGTAGCGGGCCGCGGGCCGTCGCCGGCGGAACTGCTCGTGGAGGGTCGGCGCGAGCGCCCCGCGGACGCCGACGCTCGTGAAGACGCGCCGGACGTGGCGCAGCGGCGGGTCATCGCCCAGCCACGGGTGCCGGCGCGAAAGCCGCCAGGCCGACAGCGGTCGCAGGCGGCGCACGCGGTCGGCGATGAGGAAGTGCGCGGCGCCGAAGAGCTCGTCGCCGCCCTGGCCGTCGAGCACGACCTTGGCTCCGAGCCGGGCCGCCGCGGCGATCAGCGGTGCCTCGATCAGGATGCCCGGCGTGGGCAGCGGCAGCTCCCAGGCGCGCAGATATGTCTCGGCGGCGTCGAGTGGCTCGCGCTCGTCGATGGCGACCGTGGTGAGAGCGAGGCCCGTGTCCTCGGCCACCCTGCGCGCCCACGTCGTCTCGTCGAACTCGGATTCGGCGAAGGCGGCCGCGATCGCCTGAAGGTCGGGGGCGCGGGGTGCCGCCACCGCCGCGACGACCGATGAATCCAGTCCGCCGCTGAGCAGCAGTGCGCTGCGGCCGTGCTCCGGCAGCGCCTGCTGCACGGCCGCCTCCAGCTCCTCGTGCAGCCGGGCGGCAAGCTCGGCTCGCGGCGCCTGCAGCGGCGGCCGGTAGCGCGGCGTCCAGTACCGGCGCTCCGCGCGCCCGGCGTCGGACAGGCCGAGCAGGCAGCCGCCTCCGAGTCGGCGGATGCCCTGGTAGAGCATGCGCCCGTCGGGCACGCTGTGCTCGACGAGGTGATGGGCGAGGGCGAGCTCGTCGGGATCGGGGCGGCGGCGCAGCAGGGCCAGCAGCACGCCGATCTCGGTGGCGAAGCACAGGCGCGGCCCGTCGTGGAAGGTGAAGAGCGAGCGCCCACCGAGCTGGTCCTGCGCGAGGAGGCCGCGGCGGCCCGCCTCGTCCCAGAGGACGAGGGCGAAGGGCCCGCGGATGTGCTCGAGCAGTCGCTGCTCCCAGCGCCGGTAGCCCGCCGCCAGCGCGCCGGCCACCGCGGTGTCCGGACCGAGGCCAAGGTGCTCGCGCAGTGCGCCGGGCCTCTGTATGCGCCCCGCGATGCCGGCCAGGACCCCGGCTGCGCGAGCGGGCGCTGCGCACGCCATCGCCAACGCGCCGGCCTCGACGACCGTGGCGCCCGGCAGCGCTCGGCGCAGCCGCTCGCCTTCCCTGCCGATCCCTCGTGGGTCGTGGACCCCGGCGAGCTCGCCCGCGAGCAGCGCCGCCATCACGCCGGGCGCTCATTCAAGGCGATCTCGCCATGGCCGAGGACGGCATCGGCGACGTCGGTGGATGTCGCGTCGGCGCCCGCGCGGACCTGGTAGAGCGGGACGCTGCGTGCGACGGCGGCGCAGGACTCGAGCTGGCGCCGCAGGCGGTCGGGCGCCGTGAAGTACGAGAGGAAGGCATTGCCGAGCAGCAGCGAGGGGTCATACGGGCGCACCGGCACGATGCGAACGCCACGCTCGTCGGCGGGGCGGACCAGGTGATACGTGAGGGCGAGCGGCAGTCGCTCGGGCGCAAGCGCGGGCGTGACGTGCCACTTCTCGGCTCGCACCTGCACGGCGCCCAGGGTCCGGCGCTCGCAGGGCGTCAGGCGGCGGAGCTCGCGGGGATCGATGCGCGCCACGGTGCCCCCGCGGTGGGCCTGGACGGTGGCGCCGGCCACCTCGATCGCGAGCACGTCGTCGGTCACGAGCCGGGCACCACGGGCCACGAGGCGGCTGGCCAGCGTCGTCTTGCCTGCCCCCGAGCCGCCGAGGAAGGCGATCGCCCGGTCGCGGAGCGCGACCGCGCTGGCGTGGAAGACGTCCATGCCTCGCAGCACCGCGGCCAGCGGAAGGACCTGGGCGAGGACGAGGCGCTCCCAGCGCCAGGCCGGCCCGGCCGGCGGCGCGCCCATGACGGTGCGGCCGTCGGGGGCGACGAGATAGCACCCGTGCCGTGGCGCCCAGACACGGAAGCCCACGTCGTCATCGGCCTGCACCGAGAGCCCGACCCGCCCGTCGACGAGCCGGCGCTCGAGCAGCGGGCGCGGCCGGGCCTGGCGCCAGCGGCGATCGACGGCGGCGCGCGGGGCTCGCTCGAGCGTCGTGTCGGCCGGCGACCCGGCAGCGCCGACGGCGGCCACGCTCTCGAGCGCGAGGGTGCCGGCCAGGGCCAGCCCGAAGGCCTGCCCCGACCACGAATCGCCGAGTGGCGGGTGGGGCGGGCTCGGCGGCGAAGGTCGGGCGACGTGACCGCTGCCCACGGCCGCGACGATAGCGCCCCTCGCCATCGCGGAGGTCGCGACGGCGCGCGTGTGTGCGACCCTACGGCGGTCCAGCGAGGGCGCCTGCATGCCGTTGACCGACGACGATCGCTTCAGCGTGACTCCCCAGGCTCGCGCTGACCCGCCGTCGGCTGCGCCCGGCGAGTCGCTGCTTGCCGTCGAAGGCCTGTGCAAGCACTGGCGCGGACGGCCCACGCCGACGCTCGACGACCTCGACCTCGACCTGTA
Organism: uncultured Actinomycetes bacterium; assembly: GCA_963806015.1. Classification (GTDB taxonomy): domain Bacteria; phylum Actinomycetota; class Thermoleophilia; order Solirubrobacterales; family Solirubrobacteraceae; genus JAOPZW01. The sequence goes on from CAWDWM010000008.1 coordinate 76,589, forward strand.
CCCCGGCGACGTCGCCCTGGTCACCGGGCGCAACGGCGCCGGGAAGACCACGCTGCTGCGGATCATCGGGGGACTGGTGGCGCCCGATCGAGGCGAGGTGCGGCTCGACGGCATGGCGCTGGGCACGCGCCGCCGCGCCTACCAGCGCCAGATCGGTCTGCTGACGCCGGGCGACCGTGGGCTCTACGCCCGGGTGACGGTGGCGCGTCACCTGGACCTCTGGGCGCGGCTCGCGCTGCTCGACGCGCAGGCGCGGGCGGCAGCCATCCGGTCGGTCCACGCGGGCTTCGATCTCGAGGAGATCGCCGATCTGCGCGTCGACCAGCTGTCGATGGGACAACGCCAGCGCGTGCGCCTGGCGCTGGTCTTCCTGCATGCGCCACGACTCGTGCTCCTCGACGAGCCGGCGACGTCGCTCGACCTAGAGGCCCTCGAGCTCGTGCGCCGCGCCGTGGACGATCTCGCGCGGCGCGGCGGCATGTGCCTGCTCGTCGCGCCCGAGGGCGCCGACACGGGGATCGCGGTCGGACGGGCGCTCGTCCTGCGCGACGGACGGCTGGAGCGCGCGTGAGCGCATTGCGCCCTCAGCTCGCGGCCGCCGCCGGCATCTTCCGGCGCGACATGACCGTCTATCTGAGCTATCGCTGGCGGCTGGGCACCCAGTACATCGGCGTCCTCTTCAGCCTCGCGGTCTTCTATTACATCTCGCGCCTGGTGCGGGTCGAGGCCTTCGCGTCGCCTGAGGACTACTTCGCCTTCGCGGCGGTCGGGGTGATCATCCTGCAGGTCCTGCAGTCGACGCTCGACATCCCCGCCGCGGTGCGTCAGGAGCTGGTGGCCGGGACCTTCGAGCGCATGGCCGTCTCCCCGTTCGGTCCGGTGGCGAGCATCCTCTCGCTCTTCCTGTTCCCGATCGCGTCGGCGATCATCACCATGCTGGTCACGCTGGTCCTCGTGGCCGTGGTCTTCGGAGTGGACCCGAGCTGGTCGCGGGTGCCGCTCGCGATACCGGTGGCGGCGGTGGGCGCCCTCGCCCTGGGGGCGATCGCCCTGCTCTTCGTGGCCATGATCGTCCGCTTCAAGCAGGCCCCGGGCGCCGCCTACGTCCTGGCGGCGATCTCCCTGGTCGCGGGCTTCTACTTCCCGGTCGAGCTGCTGCCGTGGTGGCTCGGCTGGGCCTCGGACGTGCAGCCCTTCACCCCCGCCGTCGACCTCCTGCGCCATCTGCTCGTCGGCCTGCCGCTCCGGGCCTCGGCGTGGGGCGACGTCGCCAAGCTCGTCGGCTTCTCCGCCGTTCTCCTGCCGCTCGGGCTGGCCGGGCTGGCGTTCGCCATCGATCGCAGCCGGCGCCTGGGCACGCTGACGGAGTACTAGGTGCAGCCGATCGAGCCAGGCGGTCGCGCCCATCCCGAACGGCTCGCAGTCCGGGTGCCCGAGCACGTCGTATACCGCGACTTCGCCGAGCAGACCGTCGCCCTGAACCTGCACACCGGGCGCTACCACGGTCTGAACGAGACCTCGGCGGCGATGCTCGAGGCGCTGCGCGAGGCCCCGACCGTCGCCGCGGCCGCGCAGCGGCTCGCACCGTCGTGGGACGTGGATCCCGGTGTGCTGCTCGCTGATCTGCTGGACCTCTGCGACGGTCTCGAGAGCCGGGGCCTGATCGAGACCCATGTCGCATAGCGACGCGACGCTGCGCGATCGCACGGCGCTGGCGGCCGAGGTGCTGGTCACCTACGGCCAGGTGCGCTGGTCGGTTCGCCGGCGCGACCTGCCCACCGTCGTCGCCGCCCTGCGCGCATCCCAGCGGCGCCACGCGCGCTGCGGGCCTCTGGACGCCGACGATCGCCGCCTCGCCGCGGCCGCCGTACGCGTCCTGGAGCGGCTCCCCGGCGACTCGCGCTGTCTCACACGATCGCTGGTCGTGCTCGCGATGCTCGCGCGACGCGGCGTCGACGTACGGCTCGTGCTCGCCGCCCGGCCCACGCCGACGTTCTCGGCCCATGCCTGGATCGAGCGCAGCGGGCGTCCTCTGCTGCCGACGCGCGAGTTCGACGACGCCCGGCTCGCGGAGCTGTGACCCGCGCGCTGCTTGCGCACGAAGAGCTCGTCCTGCTGGTGGCGGGCACGGCGGCCCGGCGGCGCGCGAACGCGGGACGGTTGAGCGAGCTGCTGGGACAGGTCGCATGGGATCCGCTGCTCGCCGAGCTCGAATTGCAGCGGCTCGTGCCGCTGCTCGGCGGCCGGGTCCTCGAGCTGGCCGGCACGAGCGCCCCCGCGGCGTTCGCCGATGCCGTTGCCGAGCAGACCGAGGCGGCCCGGCAGGCCGGCGGGCTGATGGAGCTGACGACGCTGCGCGTCGCCGCCGCGCTCGAGACGGCCGGGATCGCGAACGTGCCGCTGAAGGGGCCGCTGCTCGCCCGCTCCCTGCACGGCGATCCCGGCGCGCGCTTCTCGCGTGACATCGACGTGCTGGTGGGGCGCGAGGACCTCCAGCGCGCGGCCGCCGCGCTCGAGCCGCTCGGCTGGCGCTTGGAGCGCGGCGCCGGCGAGCCGGTGCTGCACCTGGCGCTCGCCCACGAGTCGGGGCTCCCCGAGGTGGAACTGCACTGGCGCCTGCACTGGTACGAGACCGAGTTCGCGGCGCGCGCGCTGGCGCGCGCGCAGCCCGAGCCCGACGGCGTCAGGCGCCTGCAGGACGTCGACGAGCTCACTGCGCTGCTGCTCTACCACGCCCGCGACGGCTTCGCCGGCCTGCGCCACGCGATCGACGCTGCGGCGTGGTGGGACGCGCACGCCACAGCGCATGACCGCGTGCTGCTGGCGGAGGTGGCACTGGAGCACCCGGCGCTGGCGCGCGCGCTGTCGACCAGCGCGACGGTGCTCGATCAGCTCGTGGGCATCCCCGCCGACCGGCTGGTGCCCGGCGCATGCGACCTCCCCTGGGGAGCGAGGCGAGCCGCCACGCTCGCCAACCCCCTCATGCGCGGCACCCCCGAGCAGATCACCGCCGAGATCACGCTGGTCGACGCCCTCCTCGCCCCCGAGGGCCAGCGCCGCGCGTTCGTGCGACGGCGCGTCCTGGTGGGCCGTGACGACCTGCCGCCCGCCACGGGGCGCCGGTCGCTCGCCGCCGCTCGCGCCGAGCACGTGCTGCGGGTCCTGCGCCGGCTGCCGCTCGCGCTGGTGCGTCCGCGCGCGCGGCTGCCGTCGCCGCCTGAGCCCGACGGCGTGCCCGTCATCCACCGCCCGGAGGACCTGCACCTGGCGGAGTGACCGTCGCCCGGCTCAGTGAGGGCGGCCAGTGCGCATCGGCAGGCGCCGCGGCATCCGCGGAGCCTCCCGCTAGCTGGCCTCAGCGGTGGTCGACGATGCGCTCGACGACTCGTGCGAGCAACTCCTCCGCCCGTCGCGCTTCCGCCCTCTGGGCTTCCACCCCTGCGCGTAGAATCCCGGTGAGGCTCGGGAGATCGTCGAGGAATGCGCGCGTACGGTCGAGCAGTCGACCCTCGGCGACGCCGTCGATGGGCACTACGTAGTCGTCAAGGCCGAGTGTTCGGAAGAGCTCGGACGTCTTGAACTCATACGCGATGGGAAGCACGGGCGTTCCAACCGTGAGCGCCAGAATCGCCGCGTGCATGCGGGTGGCAATCACGATGTCGAACTCTGCGTAGGTCGCGGCCAGCGCGTCCGGCGCATGGAAGGCGTGGTCGACCACGACACGGTCGCGGACGTCATAAGGGAGTTCAGCGGTTACGGCAGCGGCGGCCGCGGAGTCATTCGTCCAGTATTCCGGCACGCCCTGGCAGGTCGACAAGAAGGTCACGCTGGCTGCGCGCTGCCGCACGAGCCAGGTCACTGTCTCGGCCACCGCTCGTCGAAAGGCGGATACGGCCGGATCTGACGCACCGGCGCCGGGGGGCCAATCGCGCACCGACACTGCGACGGATCGAATCGGCGCGGGCGCCCGGACGTCAAACGGCCGAGCGCCCGTGCGGCCGAAGACAGCGTCGGCCACGACGTGAACTGCGCCGGCCGGCACGCCTAGCTCGAGCACATGCTGGCGTGAGCGCTCGTCGCGCAACAGCACCAGCGGCGAGTTCGAGAACAGCTTCGCGAGGTGGCGGCGGTTACGGCGGATGCGGAACGGCCCGAGCGACTGCGTGTAGAAGACGACGGGAACTCCGAGCGCCGCGGCCATGCGCAGCTCGAAGACGCGAGGGCCGATGCCGTAGCGTTCGACGAGGTACGTACCGCCGGTGCTGACGACGAGGTCGAGCCCGGCGAAGTCTGCGATGCGTCGGCGCTCTCCGTCGCGTAACAGCGCTCGTGCCAGCGGCCTGGTCGCGCGGTGGCGCCACAGGCGGGCGGCTCCCAGGAGCCGGACCTCGTTAGCGGCGGCGAGAATGCGAACTCCCCGGCGCGGTGTCCGCTTCAGTTGCCCGATCGGCGCCAGCGACGATCTCCAGCGGAATGTCGGGTGGTAACGGGCGGCCGCGGCAGGCTGGGAATCGTGCACCTCGATCAGCGCATCGGGGGCCGCACGGCGCACCGACTCGATGACCGCGACCGCGATTGCGGCGTCCCCGCCGTTCAGCGCGACGGTGTTGATCAGCGCTATGCGCGGCGCGTCCTGGCGAGTCGGTGTGGCGGAGGCGCTCACACGCGTTCAGCGGCCCTGTTCGACGCGCGCCGCCTCCGCCCGCCGTCGGCGCTGCGGGCCACCAAGACGCCTGATGACCGCCCACGGCCCTGAGGAGGGAACCAGTCGGCCCGCAAGCATGCCCACGTCGGCCCACGTCGCCGGAAAGCGCGTGCGCATGATCGCGGCGTAGACCGTCAGACCTGCCGTACCCGACACTGCCATGGCCACGAAGACGGGAAGCGATGCGTCCAGGCACAGCCTCAACCCCAGCGTGGCGACGGCTAGCTGCGGCAGGCCGGCCGTCAGCGCTGGGATCACGTCGTCGCGGACAGTCTCGAGGATGGGAATCCCCACCCGACGCTCAACGATGAGGTGCTGCATGGTCACGAAGGCAACGAGCCGGACGGCTACCACCGCGACGCATACGGCCGTCACGCCGAACGAGACTGACGCCAGCACCGCCAGCGTGTAGGCGACGAAGACAACCAGGTTGTAGACCAGCAAGGCGCGCGGATGGCCAGTCGCCATCAGAAGGGGTCCGGTGCCGGTGCCCACGGCGGCGATCATTCCCCCGACGGCCAGGATCTGCGTGAGGCCGCCGGCACCCGCCCAGCGCTCGCCATACAACCAGGGCACAAAATGCGGCGCGACGGCGATCAACGCGAACAGCAGCGGAAAGAGCACGGTGGCGTGGACGCGGATCATGCGCGCCCGCACGCGGCGCATCTCCTCGAAGGTCTTGGCGCGCGAGAGCACAGGAAACGCCACGTTAAGCAGGATCTGACTCACCTTGGACTGGTAGTCCGATCCCAACGCGAAAGCGCGCATGTACAGACCAACCTGAAACGCGGGTATGAACGCTGCCAGCAGCAGGTAGTCGACGTTACGCACGGCCGCATAGAGCATCGAGGCTCCGGTGACCGGGCTTCCGTAGTGGACCAGTTCTCGCATCTCGGCCGGATGCCAGCCCGGCCGCGGCGGCCGCGAAAGCAGCCACCCGAGGGCGGCGGTGACTCCCGACGCGGCGATCCCTCCGATGATGAGCGACTCGCCCTCCATTCCGCAGAGGGCCAGCACGACCGCCACCCCCGGTCCGATCACGCTCGCGCTGGCTTCGATCAAGCCGAGGCGACCGAAGCTGAGCTGTCGCTGAAGCTGCGCTATCGGCACCGCCGTCAGGCCGGCGAGAAGCCACACGGGCGAGGAGAGCGCCAGGAAATAGGCGGTGCGGCCCCCGAAGATCAACGGCGCCGCGGTGACGGCGAAGAGCAGCATCAGCATCGTTCCGAGCGCGCCCACGCTCAACGACACGAACGAGGCCGCCTCGTAGTGGGCCCGGCGCGGCACCTTGAGTTGAACCAGGAATGAGCCCACGCCCTGCTGCGAGATAGCCAACGCGAGCATGCCGAAGAACACCGCCGCGGCGGTGCGCCCGAACTCGTCGGGCGCGACCAGGCGCGCGAGGGCAATACTCGCGATCAACGCGGCCGACTCGGCAATCAGCCGCGTGAGGCTCATCCATCTGACACCGGAGAGCGTCTGGTCGCGCAGGCTCCCGGCGGGACGGTCCGGCGCCGGCTGGCTGGGCATCAGGCTGGCTCTATCGGCTCGACCGACCGCCCGCCGAACCATGTGCGGACCTTGTCGCGCTCGAGGTCCATCCCCTTCGCGCTGTCGGTTGTGGCGGGCGTCCCACTCTTGCCGCCGAAGTGGTAGAGCAGGTGGTCATGCTGTCGGACGGCACGCACCTGCTGCCCCTCCGCGAGCAGCGCCTGGAGCTTGGTCATCGACCAGTACCACTCGAACTCGTCGTCAAGCCCGTGTTCGAGCATGAGGTCGCGGTCCACCAGGAGGCAGCAGCCGTCGGCGCGCGGGATCGGCTCCGGGTCGACGGACCCTAACGACGTCCCCCCGCGCCGGTGGAGCGCGAGCAATCGCCGCATCGAGTCGGGGTCGCGCGCCTCGACGTCGGAGTTGAGCAGCCGTACGTCGCTCGACGCACAGCTGGTTGCTGCGGCGCCGATGTTGTTGCCCGGCGCGAAGAGCGCGTTCATATCTGGGGGCGAGAGCCGCTGGATGCGCCCGAGCAGCGTGCACGCCGCCATGATCGGGCGGTTGATCTGGCTCCACCAGTTGCGGTTCACGACGAGGTCGTACGCGACGCCGCGCATCTGGGGCAGCGAGTAAAGCATGCGCAGGAAGTAACGCAGCGCGTTGTGGGTGATGGTGACCACCACAAGGCTGACTGTCGGGCCCTGATCGCGCGCGTGTCGCGCGTCGTCTGTCATCGCCCCCAGCCTACTTGCGATCACGACGCGGCCCGCGGCGCCGCAGCGAGGTCCGGCGGCATCCGGGCACCTGCCTGCCACGCTGTAAGCCATCTCATCCCCGTCGTTCGCGCGCCAGGGGGCCGGCGCTAACCCGCCCGCGGGTTGCCCGCGGCCGGGCGGCGCGCCACGACCGCGTAATTCTTCGGGTGCCCGCTGGCCGTGTGTTTGCGACGCAACTCGGCTCGCGACAGGGCATGCGACAGCACCTTGAGGGCTGGCCGCATGATGGCCACTGCCCCGGCAGTGGCGAACGCGGCGGGGCCTTGGCCGAATGATGACGGCCGCCGGGGTAACCAGGACGCAGCGCCATGAAGCTGGAACGACGCCGTCGCGAAGTAGCCGTCGAGCCAGTCCAGACGTTCGATGTCGAAACCGGCCTGCTCGAGCAAATGGCGGTAGGCGAACTGCGTGTACCGATAGAAGTCGTACGGCGCCTCGTGCTCCGGGTAGAAGAGGGGCGCTGTCAGCCACAGCGCGCCGCCCGGTTTGAGCACCCGGTGCAGCTCCCTGAGTACCGCCAAGGGCTCGGGAAGGTGCTCCATCACTTGTGTCAGGAGCACCAGCTCGTAGCGCTGCGCCTCGACGGGAATCGATTCGAGGCTGCACACGTAGTCGATGTGCGCGTAAGGCTTGTCGACCCGCAGGAAGTCGGCCGATTCGTAATTCGCCAAACTGAAGTGCACGCGATATCGACAGTCGCCCGCCCCCGCGTCCAGGACCCGCGCCCCCTCCGGCAGCGACGCGGCTGCCGAGCGTATGAAGGCGTCGAGCCGCACGCGACTCGGATTCATCGGCACGGCCATACGCCGCTCTGGGATGCCACACGGCGGCGACGCGGCCCACGAAGACTGGGATCATCCCGTGGACTCATGACGAGTGGCTGAGCAGAGCATGACCTCGAGACCGTGACGCGGTGCGTGGTCTGCGGCTGCGAGCGCTTGGCGCCGATGTACGACTTCGAAGTACACGAGCCGTGCGGATAGCACCTCGGTCGATGCGAGGGCTGCAGCACGGGTCTCCCCAATCCGCGATCCAAGGCCGACTCGATCGGCAAAGCGTACCTAGTCGGCCTTGAGGGATCGGTGCACCGGAACGCGCCGCAGGCGGCGAATGGCGATGCATCTCGCCCGTACAGGTTGTGATGTGTCCCCCGGAGGTGTTTGTGAGGCCGCTGTCGCATGAGGAGGCGGTGCGTCTGAAGGCTGGCCAGGCGCGCCAAGCGTGAGTCGACCAGGCGGCGCGCCGCGATCCTGCTGGCCTCCAACGTGAGCATGTCAGCGCCGCGGATCGCGGAGACGTGGCGCACCGATGCGTCGCACGTACGCAAGGTCATCCACGAGTCAACGAGCGCGGGGTGAACAGTCTGCGCCCTCGCTACTGGGCGGGCGTCCCGCCGGATCACGACTGATCAGCGCCAGCGGATCGTCTCTTTTCGCGTCGCGCCACTGACCGACGGCCTTCCGTGGTTCCGTCAATGCGGGCAGCGCGCCCGCAACGTCCAGCCGCGCTTCTGACGGACCACGCTCGCGTTCGGTGTCGGCGCGGCCGCCCCGCGTCGTCCCGAGATGGTTATCAGCCCCGCCATCGCCGTCCGCGTCCCCCAGAGGTAGGAGCCGGGCGGGACCTCGCGTCTCGCATCGACGATCTCGCGCGGAGCGACTTGGAGCCAAACCGCCGCCGTGGAGCGGAAGCGCGTGTTGGGCAGCACCAAGGGTAGGCAGGGAAGGCCGTTCACCACGAGGTCATGCGCGGCTGCGCGGCTCGCCGTGAGCGCTCGCACAGTGTTGCGCGTGTCCCGCACCCGATAGCCCTCCCGCGGCGCACTCACAGCGAAGATGGCAATGCATGCGGCGCCGGCGGCTCGCCACGCCAACGGCTCTTGACGCGCGAACACCAGCGGGAGCGCTGCAGAGGCAGCGACGCACACCAATGCGATCGAGGCGAGGAGATATCGATCGTTCAACGGTGTTCCGGCTGCCACTGGGATCGCCGTCGCAGCGAGGGTGGCGACAAGCGCGCCCAAGAGAATGGCGAGATTCCCGCGCCGATGGGCCACGGCAAGCCCGATCGCCGCGGCGGCTACGACCGCAGGGCGAGCGCTGTGTACGAAGACGCTCGTGCCGTGCTCGAGCAGGCCCGCAACGCCTGTCGGCTTTCCCGTCCCCGGTGTGGCGTCCCTCGTTGTGGTGAAGCTGAAGACTGGGTTACCAGTCACCGCCAGGTCCGCAAGCAGCCATGTGACGGGCGCGGTTGCCGCCACGGCCAGAAACCGCAGCCGCTTGGGCGTATCGCCGGGGGTGGCGTACACGGCGTACGCGATCGCCAGAAACCATGCCTCGGGACGCAAGAGGCCGGCGATCACGAGCAGAGTGAGGACGGCCGCTCCTCGCCGCCGCCGCTCCACCTCAAGGACGATCGCCGAGACGACCAGCGCCGCGAAGATGACGTCCAAGAACGCGAGCGCCCCATAGAACATCAGGTCGTCGCGGGTGAGGATCAGTCCCGCGGCGACAACAGCGGCTAGTGGCCCAAACAGCCGATACGCGAGCAGGCCCGTCGCGTACACAAGGCTGCCGACCGCCAGATACCCGATCGCATGCAAACCGGCCTCCGCGGAGGCTCCGAGAGGGGAGAGGAGAATCCCGACGAGGTTGCTGAGGGGGTGCGGGGTCGGCCCCGGCCGGTAGGAGGGCGTTTCGAGATGAGCCAGCTGCCGCCCCCAGGCAAGGCTCCACATGGCATCGCTGTTGACGAATCCGCGGCCGTAGCCGAAGTACGCGGCGAGCGCGATGCCGGGCACCGCCCAGACAGCCGGCCTCGACCTGATCTCGCGCTGGCCCAAAGGGATCGGTCTGGGCCGAGCCACAGGCCAGCAGGCTAGCGTCCGGACGAGGACGGGCCACAGTTGGTTGTTAGATTCGCGTTGTGCCGGTGCCCGCGCGGGATCTGATCTACGACGTCGGTATGCACAGCGGCCAAGACTCGGCCTATCTACTTGCACAAGGGGTACCGAGTCGTCGCGATCGAGGCCAACGGTGTGCTCGCCGATCAAGCCTCCGAGCGATTTTCCACCGAGGTTGCCGACGCGCGGCTGAGCATCCTCAATTGTGCCATCGGGCACGAGGAGGGCGAAGCAGAGTTCTGGGTCTGCGATGACCAGACCGAGTGGAAGCTCGTTCGACCGCAGGATCGCCAGCCGCCGCGGGGCGCGGCACCATGCAATTCGGGTGCCGGTACGGACCTTCGGGAGCATCCTCGACTCGCATGGAATACCGCACTACTGCAAGATCGACATCGAGGGGAGCGACGCCTTCTGTCTCGACGCTCTGGCGCCGGACCGGCGCCCGACCTTCCTCTCCATCGAACTCGATCTGAGTCGGGCGTACCTGGACCGACTTGCTGCGCTGGGTTACAACCGGTTCAAGCTGATCGACCAACAGCGGATGTGCACGCCGAGCCCGGGCTTCTATCGAACGCGGAGCGTGCTGCCTACGTTCGCTCGCCCCATGCTCGAACGAGTGCAGCGGGCAGCGCGTTGTCGCCTGTACGACGAGGAATGGCAATTTGCCTTCGGCTCGTCCGGGCCGGTGCCCGAGGCGACCCCCGGTCGCTGGGTCGGTCGCGCGCGCGCCGAGAAGCTCATGAGATTCCTCCACGATCGCGTCGGGACCGAGAACTGGGCCGAGTGGTTCGATCTTCATGCGACCACCGCCGGTGCCCTCGTGAGGGCACCGGCGTAGACCGCGCGCGCCTGCTCATGTGGCCCGGCGTTAGGCGGGTGGCGCGCGGCGCGTGCCGTTTGCCGCGAGGCGCGAGTACATCGCGACGGTGCGCTGCCCCAGTACCGCCCAGTCGAACTGCTCCTCAACCCAGGCGCGCCCGACGTGCGCCCGTTCGGGCCACGCGTCGGGATCTTCCAGGACAGCTGATAGGCGTCCGGCCAAGGCGACGGGGTCGTCCTCCGGGACGAGTTCGTCCCGGTAGCGGGGCGGAACGACTTCCGGCAGGCCGCCGCTACGCGTGGCGACGACCGGAACGCCGACTGCTAGCGCCTCCTTGACCACGACCGGCGAGCCCTCGACCTCCCCGGACGGCATCGTCCTGCTCGGGACTACGAGCACGTGGGCGCGTCGCAACGCCGCCAGGACCTCGGGTCGGCCGGCGGCTCCGAGGAATCGCACCGTCCGATCAGGAACGACGCGCCGCGCCAGCGCTTCGTACTCACGCAACTGAGGACCGTCGCCAATGACGTCAAGCGTCACTGCTGCGTCATCGGGACGGAGTTCGGCGAGGGCCCGCAAGAGGACGTCTAGGCCCTTGCGTGTCACCACGCGCCCCACGTAGAGGATGCGGACCGGGTCCGCGCGCGGAGCCGATGGGCGCTGCGGGAACAGATCCAGCGGCACGCCGGCGGGAAGGATGTCCGTTCGTCCACGCCATCCGATCTCCTGCAGGGCCGAGGCGACGAACTCGGAAACGGCAAAGGCATGATCGAGCCGATCGAAGACCTCGGCGTAGGTCGTGCTCACACCGCCGGGCACGGGCGGCCGCTCGGGGAAGGTCGTGACGTCGGACGCGTGGAACGTGCACGCCAGAGGGAGATGGAGACGGTCGGCGAGCGCAAGTGCCCACGGCGCAGCCCAGCCAAAGTGTGCGTGCACGATCGAGGGGCTGCCAGCAGCGGCGCGCGGCGCGACAGTCGATGCGAGCCAGTCGAGTGTCGTGCGGCGCCTGACGCGGTTGAGCGTCCGGCGACCCGGCCCGGGCGGCGGTGGGGCGACGAGCAGGCGCGCGTCGGGAGGGTGGGGAAAGCGGGTCCGATCGTGGACGCGCAAGGTTGCGACCCATGCCTCCCATCCCGCGTCCTCTGCAGCGCGGATGGCATCGGCCACGAACGTCTCGGAGGTGACGCCGTAGTCGCTTGTCGCGTGAAGGACGGAAGGGGCGTGGTTCGGTTCGTGCGTGTCGGACCTCGAGGCCTCAGCGCGCCGGTGTCTCATGCTGTTTACTGGCGCCGCAGGCGCGCGCCGAGCAGTCCCGGTCCCGACAGCCAGGGGCTCGCGCGAAGCCAGCTGCCATACACGTCATGGTCATCGCCGATGGCCACATGCTTCTCGGTGACGGTTTCCCACCCGGAGAAGCGCTCGAGCAGATCCCACCCCAAGGATTGCGGCTCCGTCGGGGTCGGCGGATGGTTGACCTCGACGATCAGTAAGCCCACGCCGCCCGGTGCGGTCACGCGCGTGAACTCGGCGATCGCCGCGTTGGGGTCATCGACGTGGTCAAGCGCATTGAAGGCCGCGACGATGTCGAAACTGCCGTCCGGAAACGGGATGCTCTCCGCCCCGCCCTCGACGTATGTCATTCGGTGGGAATCGATCCCGAGCTTGCGATACCTGGCAACCAGGGGGTCCAAGCCGACGCGCTCGCTCGCATCCGCCGCCCATTCAAGACTCCCTCTTGGGCCGCAGCCGATGTCGAGCACGCGCTTTCCGGCGTAATCGGCCGCGGTCAGTCCGAATTCCGTGGTGTAGAACCGTTCGTAGTGGCTGTTGGTCAGGACGCCCTCGGCTTGCTGCCGCACCTGCCAGTAGCTGAACTCGGCCTGCTCCTTGGAGAGCTGGCGGCGTTTAGGCAACCCCCGCATCCGCCGTCGGACCCGAGCCACGAGGTACATGTGCTCGAGTGTGACAAGTTCGCGCGGCTCGCGCCGGTTGGTTTCGACTGGCCAATAGGGCAGCGCGTCCACACGCCCCGGGGGTGGCAGCCAGCGTCGTTCGAGTTCAGCGCACCTCGCCGCGCCTGTCATCCAGGGGCGATTCGCCCAGCACGGGCGTAGGCGCCGCGATCGAGGATCTGCACGATCCTTCCCACCATCGGCTGTTCCCTCCACGGTCGGTTGGAGATGCGACGCCCAACCTCGAAGGCGGCGGCGCTGAACGGGTCGAGGAGACGCACTACCGCCCCGTCGATATCTCCTCGTGGGAGGCAGCGAAGCGCGTGAAGGGAACCGGCGGCGCAGGTCTTGACCAGCGTGGTCGCGCCGACGCGCGGCCCGGCAAACCCTGGATGAACCTGCTCAAGCCACTCGGCGCCCGACCCGTGGCGTGCGCGTTGACCGAGCAGATCAACCAGCCTTCGGCGAGCGCTATGTACCGCTTGCGCCTGCGGCCTGGGCTCAAGCTTCCCAGCCCGCCCGGCTCAGTCGAAAGCAGATGTCGGCGTCTCCGCCGGATCGGATGTCATCGCTGAACCCGCCGACTTTGTCGAACGCGGCTCGTCGGATTGCGCAGTTTGCGGTCTTGGCGTAAGGCCTGCCCTGGAGCAGGTTGTTGTCTTCATCCATCAGACCACGCAGCCGCGCGTAGCGTGCGGCAAGCGGCTCGCGGTGGCCGGGTTGGGCTCCCTGATCCCGAATGGCGCCGACGAGCACCGCTGTGCTCGGGCTGGGCGTGTCCACAAAATACCGGTCGATGAGGTCTGGCACCGGCTCAACGTCGGCATCGAGGAAGACAAGCCACTCGGCGCGGCCAACGGCGGCCCCTCGGTTGCGGGCATGGTAGGCAGACTGTCGTTCGGGCGCACGCACCATCTCGGCCGGCGATATATCGCCAGAGGGCTCGGACGGCCCGGCGGGCGCATTGTCAACCACAGTGATGGTGTCTCGTGGTCCCAATTGCAGCGCGCTCAGCCTTCCGTGGAGGTCGCCGAGCGCCGCCTTGGAGCCACGAAATGGGATGACTACGTCGACAGCGGGACGCACGTTCGGCAACGTACCATCGGCCGCGCGCACGCGGCTGAGACCCCCACCGGGCGCCACCTTACGCCGGCGACGCTAGGGGACCTGTTCAGTGATACGGCCGATCGGCTCGCCGCGCCGAGCCCGGCGGCGCATCGTTCGACCGGCCGTGTAGCGGCCCGCGATCATGGCAAGGCGGTATGGGCTCAGCCACTGCCGGTGGCGCTTGGTCCCGGGCGGATGCTTGGACCACCACTCGACGACCGCCTCACGCGCGCTCGGCGCTTCGACGTGCCGGCACGCGGCCACACCCAACAGCTCGCGACGGTTCCGACGGTAGAGCGCGAGCGGTCCCTGCTCTTTGAGGTGGTGCCCGGGAACGGTCAAGACTGGATCGAAGACGATGGCAAAGCCCAGGGCCAGCACGCGATCGGACCACTCAACGTCCTCCGAAGCGATCAGTGTCTCGTCGAATGGCTCCCGCCGCCAGATATCCGCGCGCCAAGACGATGCGTGATTCGAGAAACCCCAGAGTGGGTTTGGCAGAGGCGTGTCGGCCGTCACCAAGAGCTCATCGAGCAACAGTGACCCGTCGGGTCGCGTGCGCTGGCCGTTCGTCGCCACGACGCGGGGTCGCTCGTAGTGACGTAGCGATCGTTCGATCCAGTCGCGTCGCGGCAGGACGCAATGAGACGACAGCGCGAAATGGATCGGCGCCCGGGCGATCGCCGCGCCGCGGTTGAGTGCGCGACCGTAGGAGAACGAAGCGCGGGCAATGCGGACAGTCCGATCTGCGAGGTGTTCCGCGATGGCGAGGGTGCCGTCGGTCGAACCCGAGTCGACGACCACGATCTCCGGCGCGATCGTTTGCGCGCGGAGCGATTCGAGGCAGTCCCTGAGCGTTGGCGCCGAGTCCAGCGTGCGCACTACGACGCTCGCGCGCGGCGCAGGGGCCGTCATCCCGGCGGTCATCCGCAGCACGGTAGCTGCGCCCCTCTCGACGGATGTTGGCCGCCCCGGCGCGGGCCGCGCGCCCGGCTCCAGCCACCGCCTGAGCGCGACAGCTACCGCTCGGCATAAACGCCATTGGCCGCTTGTCCGAGGCTGGCCGTGGCGCTGCTCAGAAATGCTCTGCGCCGGTCGATTTCAGGGTGGTGACCTCCACCCGCTACCTGAACGCGACCGCCATCCTGACCGCCGTCGCGCTCCTCGCCCTTCCCGCCGCCGCCGGCGCTCGGACACATCGGTTCAGCGCCGCGACCGACGTGACAGTGGGGTTCAAGCTTCCGAAGCGCGACGCCTCCAGCACGCTCGTGCGCTTCACGCGCAACCACGTGGCGCTGATCCGCAGCCGGGGCTCGCTCGTGCTGCAGGCGAACGGCAAGCGCTCCCGGTCCCTCGCGCTGCCCGCGGGCCGCGCGGCGCGCGTACTGGTGGAGCTCTCCGCCGCCAAGGGCACCGCGCGACTGACCCTGGGGCGCAAGACGGCCACCATCGTCGGGCGCTTCGTCGCCGAGGACGCCGTTGCCGTCCCGAACAACCGGCTGGTCGTGCGCCTGCGCACCCGCAGCGCGGCGTCGTCGGCCACCCCGCAGCGCACCGAGTCGACCGCGACGCTGTCGGCTGCTTCAGCGCCTGCCGCAGGCACCGACGCGACTGCCACGGACCCCGTCCCGCCGCCCCCGGCGCCGATCGCCGGTTCCGATCTTCGCGCCGACCAGCGTCTGGAACGCGCCGCTGGCGGCCGCCGCCCCGCTCGATCCCGAGGGCCCGCAACTCGTCCAGAAGCTGCAGGACACCGTGGCGCAGAACCTCGCCGCGAGGACCGGTCCTTGGATCGCGACCAACCAGAGCGGCATCCCGCTCTATCGAGTCGTGTGGGATCAGCCGCGCGTCCGGGTGCAACTGCACACCGGATGGTGGGGCGACACGCTGCAGACGACTTACGAGTCCGTGCCGATTCCTGTCGGCGCAAAGCCCGGGACGGGCGCGGACGCGCACATGGTGGTCTGGCAGCCCGGGACGCGACACCTACTGGGAGTTCTTCCACATGCGCAAGCTCGCGGACGGCTGGCATGCCGACTACGGCGGAGCGATCAAGGACGTGTCGCACAGCGCCGGCTACTTCTCCACTGCCTCCTGGCCCGGGCTCTCGCAGTCCTACTGGGGTGCCACGGCGAGCAGCCTCCCCCTCGCCGGCGGGCTGATGCGGATCGCCGAGCTCAAGTCCGGCGTCATCCCGCACGCCCTGGCGCTGGCGATCCCGTTCGCACGGCCCAAGACCTGGTCATTCCCGGCCCAGCGCACCGACGGCAGCAGCCCTGACACGGCCGGCATCCCCGAGGGAGCCCGCTTCCGGATCGACCCGAGCCTTGATCTCAGCACGATCCAGATGCCGAAGATGACGCGCATGATGGCCGTGGCCGCACAGCGCTACGGGATCGTCGTCACCGACCAGACCGGCTGGGCGGTGGGCTTCCGCGCCGAGGACAACACGCCGACCGGCACCGACCCCTACTATGGCCCGGGCGGCCTGTTCGGCGGCCTGTACCCCAACGACCTGCTGGCCAGCTTCCCCTGGGATCACCTGCAGCTCATGAAGATGGACCTGCACACCACCCCGTAGGTCACGCCGGCCGCTGCAGATCGGCGAGGAACAGCGTCGCCAATCGCGGGCGGCGCCCCGGCAGGACGGCGCCGGTGTAGCGCTGCAGGGGCAGGGCGAACAACGTCACGCCTCGCAGCTCGAGGCCGGCGTTGTGCGCCATCGCCTGCACCATCGACGGGTCGTACTGGTGGCGCTGGTGGCGCGACGCCGACCGTGCGAACAGGGGCGTGCGCTTCAGCACGCGCTGCAGCGCGCCAGTACACCGAGCGGCGGTTGGGGAAGGACGCCAGCAGGTGGCCACCGGGCGCCAGCAGGCGCGCGCATTGGCGCAGCATCTCGTCGTCGTGCTCGAGGTACTCGATCACGCTCGACATGACGATCAACCGCGCCTGCCCGGCGAACTCGTCCACCACCTCGGCCGGCAACGGCAGCGCGTGCCGGCGCAGATCTGCGTCGGCGACGCCGTGCTGCTGCAGGCGCTCGCGCGTGCGGGCCAGCATTGCCTCGCTGCCGTCGATCGCGATGGTCTGAAAGCCGCGGGCCGCGAGCTGCTGGGTCAGGTGCCCCGGGCCGCAGCCCAGGTCCATGGCCGTCGCCCCGCCGGCGCCGGCGGGCATCACCCGGTCGATGGCGGCGCTCCACAGCCGGAAGCGCTCCTCGAACTCGGGTCGCCCCTCGGCGTGGGCCTCGTAAGCGCCGGCCTCGCTCTCGAAGTGCTCCACGGCCTGACTCAAGGTTCGCTCTCCTGTCTCACCGCACGTAGAGGCGCCCGTGCCTCGCCAGCGCCTGCTTCATCGCGCTGACCTCGGACGCGCTGAGGCCGCCGGGCTCCGCCGGTCCCTTCTCGAAGCGGGGGATCTCGGCCATGGCGCTGCGATGGCGCTCGACGAACTCGTCGGTCGTGCCGATGACGCGCGCCGGATTGCCGACGGCGACGCTGCCAGCGGGGATCTCCCCGGCGACCACCGCGCCGGCGCCGACCACCGCGCCGTCGCCGATGACCGATCCCGGCAGGATCGTCGCGCCCGCGCCGATGTAGGCCATGGCCCCGATCCTCACCGGCCGCACCAGCGTGTAGCCGGTCGCGCGGAACATGGCCGAATCGTGCGCGATGACCTGGACGTTGGCGGACAGCGTGGCGTCGGCGCCGATCTCCACCGCCCAGGCGAAGCCCGGGTCGATCGAGACCTGCGCGGCGGTGTAGAACGGGTCGGGCGCCTGGAGGCCCTGCCGGCGCATCCGGCGGATGGTCTGCTCGCCGCGCACACGCGCGACCAGCTCACCGGCGATGCCTTCCGCGAGGCTGCTGAGCGCGGACACGGCAGAGAACCTAGCGATCGCCGTGCGTTACGTTCCGGCGCCCATGGCGGGCCCCGAGCTGCGCGTCAGCTTCATCACGGACATCATGACGCCGTACATGGCGCCGGTGTTCGAGGCGCTGGCCCAGCGCTGTGACCTCACGGTCCTCTTCGGCTCGGAGACGGGCTCGCGGGCGATGGCGTGGACGCTCGCGACCCCGAGCTTCCGCCACCGCGTCGTGGGCGGGCCGGTCATCCGCCGGAGCATCGACGCCGCCGACATCTATCCCAATCCGCGCGTGCTGGCGGAGCTGTGGAGGGCGAGGCCGGACGTCGTGATCAGCGGCGGCTTCTCCTTCCCCTCCCTCTACGCCGCGGCCTACTGCCGCATGTCCGGCGCCCGGCTGCTGGTCCAGAGCGATGGCACGAGCCAGTCGGAGGCGGGCATCGGGCGCGACCAGCGGGTCACGCGGGCGGTGCTCGCGCGCGCCGCCCACGGTGCGGTCGGCAACTCCCGACTGGCCGCGCGGCGGCTGGCCGAGCTGGGGTTCGACCCGGTCTTCGAGGCGCCGCACAGCACCGACATCGAGGGCTTCCTCGCCGTCGGCCGAGCCCGGGCGGCGCGTGCCGATGACGTGCTGCGGGTGCTGACCATCGGGCGCCTCCTACCGGCGAAGGGGATCGATCTGCTGCTGCGCGCCGTGGCGCAGGCGCGGGCCGCCGGGGTGTCGATGGCCCTCACCATCGTCGGCGAGGGCGACGATGGGCCGCGCCTGCGCGCGCTGGCGGGCGAGCTCGCCCTCACCGACGTGGAGTGGCCCGGCTTCGTCGAGCCGGGCGAGCTCCCGGCCCAGTTGGCGCGCGCCGACGTCTTCGCGTTTCCCACTCTCGGGGACACGTTCGGGATCGCTCTGCTGGAGGCCGCCGCGGCCGGGCTGCCCCTCATCTGCTCGCCCCACGCCGGGGCCGCCCCGGACCTCGTCGAGGAGGGCGAGACCGGCTTCGTGGTGCAGCCGCGCGACACCGCTGCCTTCGTGCGAGCCCTCACGACGCTCGTCGGCGACGCCGGGCTCCGCCAGCGGATGGGCCGCGCGGCACACGAGCTCGCCGGCCGGCGCACGCCGGCCGACACGGCAGACGCCTACGTGCGGGCGGCGACGCGCGTGGCCCGCGGCTGAGCGCTCGCCGGCTCCAGCTCGTCGGTGAACAGCTCGGCCAGCCGGCGCCCGACGGCGGCGGTCTCGAACTCGCTGCGGACCTTCTCGCGCCCCGCGCGGCCCATGCTCGCTCGCAGCTCGGCGTCTGCCGCGAGGCGCTGCAGCGCGTCGACCAACAGGTCGGTGCGACCGGGACGGACGAGCAGGCCGCTCACCTCGTCCTGCACCAGCTCCGGGATGCCGGTGATGCCGTTGGCCACCACCGGCAGGCCGGTCGACATCGCCTCCATGAGCACCACCGGGATGCCCTCGGCGAAGCTGGGCAGGCAGAAGACGTCGGCGGCGTGGTAGTGATCGCGGATCGTGTCCTGGCCCACCGGGCCCGCCCACGTGATGTCCTCGCCCACGGAGTTGCGCTCGGCCAGACGCTGCAGGTGCTCGCGCTGAGGCCCGTCGCCCACCACCGTGAGCGCCACCGCCACGCCGCGACGGCGCAGCTCGCCCACCGCCTCGACGAGGATGGCGACGCCCTTCATGTTGTCCAGGCGCCCGACCGTGAGGACGCGCAGCGGGCCGTCGCCTGGCCGTCCTCCGCTGGGCGGGGCGAAGTGCTCGGGATCGATCCCGCAGTGCACGACGTGGAGCCTCGGCCAGTGCGTGTCGTCCACCAGGGCCATGAGCTGACTGCGCGTGAAGTCGCTGATGCAGACCACGAATCGGGCGGCCGCCACCTTGGGGGCGAGCCCTTGCCGAGCGACGTCGAAGAACTCCTTCGAACCGTGGACGGTCATGCTGAACGACCAGGGCCCGCGCTCGGCGGCGCCATTGCCGAGATAGGCCACGAGCAGCCCCACGGCCGGCGCCGTCCCGTCGAGATGGACGTGGACGTGGCGGATCCCTTGCCGTTCGCAGCTGCGGTGCACCACGACGGCCTCCAGGAACCACGACAGGCCCAGGAGCCGCCCGCGCAGGCCGTGGGCGGACAGGCGCAGGGCGCGGGCGAGCGTTCGCACGTACTGGCGCGGCGCCCGCAGCGCGGTGCGAAGGTGGCAGCGCAGGTAGTCGACGGGCCGTGGCGGCAGCAGCGCGTAGGTCCTTGCGTCCTCGGCGCGATCGAGGGGCGTGAGCAGATCCTGCTCGTCCGCGCGCCAGACGGAGAACGTCTCGATCTCGAATCCCTGGCGGCGCAGCTGCTGGATCTCGCGCAGGATGAAGGTGTGCGTGACGGCCGGGTAGTGCCCGATGAGGTAGGCGATGCGCATCGGGCCAGCAGGCTAGCCGTCAGCCGACCGGCCGCATCCCCAGGGCGCGCACGAGGACACGCTCGGCGGGGCCGTCGACGAGCACGGCCGCCGCGGGGCGGCGGGCGAGCGCCAGGTAGCGCTCGAGCTTGCTCCGCCCCGGCGGGACCATCATCGCGAACCCCGGAGGCGGCTCGGCGGGCGCCGCTGCCGGGTCGACCACGGCCAGGGTCCGCGCGCCGGTGCGCGTGACCTGCCACGAGCGACGGCGCCCTCGGTGACGGACGCGCAACTCGCGCAGAAGCGCACGAGCGCCGTGCGGGTTGCGCGCGACGTGGGCGAGGTGGCCCAGTGCGAGCCGGCCCTCGCCCGCGCGCTGCGCCGAGCGGGCCGCGTCCCACTGCACGATGCCGTCCCATTCCTCGAGCAGCTGCGGGCGAAACCACGGACGCCCGGCGCAGGACTCGAGCACCGCTCGCCGGGCGAGCTGCAGCGCGTTGCCGGCGCCCGACATCTGCCCGCCGTGCTCGTGGTAGAGCACGGAGACGCGCTCGGTCACGTAGCCCGTGCCGCGCTCGAGCACGCGCAGCCACAGATCGACGTCCTCCACGCCGTGCATCGGCCCGTCGAACTCGCTGAACGCCCCGGCCGCCTCGACCACGTCGCGCCGGGCGAGCACGGCGCTCACCACCACGATCGAGCTGACCGCCACGTCGGCGGGGGAGTTCAGCACGCGCCCTCCGGGCTCGGGCGGACCGACGTGGCGCTGCCCTCCGTCCGGCGTGCAGCGCAGGGCCGATCCCGCCACCAGCACGTGCTCTTCGTGATGCGGCCACAGCGAGGCCAGGTGGTGGGGCAGCCATTCGTCGTCGGAGTCCAGCAGGGCGATCCACGGCTGCGTCGCGTGGGCGAGGCCCGTGTTGCGCGCCGCGCCGAGGCGCTGGTTGACCGCGTGGCGCACCACCCGCGCGCCGGCGCGCTCGGCCACCTCGGCGGTGTCGTCGGCGGAGCCGTCGTCGACGACCAGGACCTCGGCGGGCGGCGCCGGATGCTGCGCGAGCGCGCTGGCGACCGCCTGGGCGACGGTGTCGGCCCGGTTGTAGGCCGGGATGATCACGGTGACGGGCAACGGGCGCGCGTCCATCGTCATGGGTTGCGGTAGCGACCGCTGGAGGCGACGCCCGCGAGCAGCCAGATCGCTCGGTTGGGCCAGGCGCTCGGCGGGACTGCGCTGATGACGACGAGCGTCGCGACGGAGACCGTGAGCAGTCCGATCCGCCACGGCAGGAGGTCCGGCGGCCCGCGCGTGAGCAGCGCGGAGCCGACGCCGAACACGAGCCCCAGCGCCCACAACGTGACGCCGATGAGGCCGAGGTCGGCGGCATAGGCGAGTGGGGTGTTGTGGACGCCGAAGGTCGTGGCGGTCAGCGGAATGTCGTCTGCCTGCTGGAAGTAGTCGGCGCTGTCCCTCTGAAAGTGCGCCCAGCCGAAGCCCACCAGGGGCCTCGCCTCGACCATGTTGATGGCCGCCCGCGCCAGGTTCCGCCGGTCCCAGAGGGTCTCCTTCTGGTCGACGCGCGCGGTGACTCGCTCGTGCAGACCCGGCACGAAGATCAGGGCGGCCCCGACGCCGATGCTCACCGCGATGAGCAGCGGGATCAGGTAGCGGCGCGCGCCCGGGGTCGCGAGCATCCCGACGCAGGTGGCCAGCGCCGCACCGATCCACACCGAGCGCTCGAGGCACAGGAACACGCCCACCAGGCACAGCAGGCCGATCGCGCCGGCAAGGATGCGCGCGCGCTTCTCGTGCCATTGCCGGACGGCGATGGCGCACACGACGGAGCACGTGAAGAGCGCGAGGCCGTTGGTCACCGCCTCGACGAACGGGCCCCTGCCCCGGCCGGCGTGGATGCCGTAGTGGGAGTCGAGGATGTACTTCGGGAAGACGAGCGCGTCGAGCTTGACCGTCTCGAACACGACGGTGAGGCCGAGATAGGCGCCGAGCACCACGAACGCGACCAGCAGGACCTGACGCTGCTCCTGCGTGCGGAAGGCCACCGGCGCGGTCAAGAAGATCAGGAACGGCATGATCCCGAACGTGTCGACGAGCCTGAGGAACGCGGCGTTCTGGGTCAGCGTTCCCGCGAAATAGGCCGAGCCCAGGGCATAGACGATGGCCAGGGCCAGCAGCGCGTGGGTGGCCGTGAACCGCAGCCGAGGGCCCTGTCCCGGCGCGAACGAGCGCACCAGCACCGCCAGGATGCCGCCCGCGAGCAGGAGCCGATCGGGCGAGAGCGGGCCGGGCACGCCCAGTTGGGGCCAGTTGCCGGCGAGCGGCGACAGCACGACCGCGGCGCTGATGGAGTAGGCGGGCTCGAGCCGCCAGACCATGTAGCCGACGGAGATCGCGATCACGAGGCCGACGGCCTTCGGGTACAGCGAGGCGCCGTGCTCGACCGCCCCGGCGGGCGCGAGATAGATGAGCACGGCCAGGCAGACCGCGGCGCCGGCGGCCGCGACGATCGCGGCGACCGAAGAGCGCGCGGTCACCGCGGCCGGCTCGCGCGATAGGCGCCCAGCAGCGCCAGCGCGATGCCCGCGGCGATGCCGCCCAGCAGCCCGACGAAGACGAGGATCTGCATCGTCTCCTTGCGGTCGCTCGTCGCGGCGCCGGCGCGAGAGAAGTTCTGGATCACCGCCGAAGCGGTCCCGCCGGCAACCGCCTGCTGATAGCTCGACTTGAGCGTCTCGGCGGTGAGCGACGCGCTGTCGGTCACGGCCGCGGCGTTGTCGCGCGCGCTCCTGTTGGCCTTGCTGGGATTCAGCCGGTAGCGACGTTGGAGGCGGTCGCTCGTGTCCTTCTTGCGGCGATACGCGAGCGCCGCCTCCTCGTAGCGCTTGCTCAGGCTGGCGGTCACGTCCGTGGCCCGCACCTCGTGGTTGACGTAGGCCTGAAGCGCATTGGCGCCGGCGTTCGCCAGCGCCACCGCTCCGGCCGCGGACGTCGCCTCAGCGGTCACCTTGATGAGCGGGCTGCTGGGCAGCGGCGTGGCCGAGACAGAGCCCGAGACGCGAGCCGAAGCGCGCTTCAGTCGCCGTGCCACGTCCTGCTGGACGCTCGTGGCGTGGATGGTGCGGCTGTAGACGCCTGCGAGCGTCTGGGTCGACTCGATGATGGTCGAGACGCCGGCCGGGTTGCTGATGTACACGTGGCCGACTTGGAGCGTCGCCGTCGAGGTGTACTTCGCCGGACGCCTCAGTCCCAGCGCCACGGCAGCGCCCACGAGCAGCAGGATGCACAGCGCCACGGCCGGCCAGTAGCGGCGCAGGGCACCAAGGACGTCGACCCCGAGTGGGGCGGTGGTGTCGTGAGCTTCAGCAGCCAAGACGGGGCATGCTCCGCGGAGCGCCCGAGGGTAGCGGACCACCGGCGGGCTCCCGCCGGTGCCTCGGCGGGCGGTGCCTATGATGCGACCGATGTCGTTGCCGACGGCCGCCGTCGAGTTGTTCCGCTGCCCGGCGTGCCACGAGGACATGCCGGTCGCGCCCGCGCAGGCCGTCCGCTGCGAGGCCTGCGGGCTGCGCCTGGACGCCGCGGAGGGCGTGATCGACTTCGTCCCCGACGCGCAGCGCGGACCCGAGCGGGCCTTCTACGACGACTTCTACCGCCACGCCCCGTCCCGGGTCGCGCTGCCGAGCCCGGCGGCGCTGGCGGGGACGTGGACCGACCCGGGGGCGCCATGGGAGATGCAGGAGGTCTGGCGCCGCCTGGGCGAGCTGAACGACCGCACCGTGCTGCTCCTGGGCAATGGGGAGTCCGTCGGTGAGCTGCACATGCTGGTCAAACGGCCGCGGACGCTGATCTACTCCGATCTGTCGCCCGTGGGGCTGCGCACGCTGCGCCACAGGCTCGATCGCCACAGCCGTGACAACGTGGTCTTCGCGGCCATGGACGCCCTTGACCTCCCGTTGCGCGACGAGTCGGTCGATCTCGTCTACGGCTTCGCCTTTGCCCACCACCTGCCCGACCTGGAGCGCTTCCTGGCGGAGGTGGCGCGCGTGCTGCGCCCCGGAGGCCGGTGCGTCTTCATGGACGATGCCCAGTCACCGGTGTGGCAGCGGCTGAAGCTCGGCTGGTTGCGCCCGCTGATGCGGTTCAGCCACCGCCGCGAGCCCCGGTCGCCCGAGGACCTCCGCGAGACCCTGAGCGGCGGCTTCCGCGAGGCACGGCTGGCGCCGGCGATCCGTGGGGTCGGAGGCGAGCCGTGGTTCGCCCGCGTGGCGCTGCTCTACTACCTCTGGATGCGCGCCGCGGGCACCCTGCTCCCGGCCCGGGTGCGCCGGCTTCGCCTGCACGCGCAGGTGGCACGGGCCTGCATGGCGATCGACCGGCTGCTGCTGCGTTCCGCGTGGGGCCGGCGGAACATGATCCGGCTCATCTGGGGCTTCGACAAGCCGCGCACCAGCGCGCGCTGATCGTCAGCCGGCGCGGCACGGCGCCTTCGTGCACAGGTGCATCCGCAGGACCTGGAGGCGGTCCCACGGGAACTTGGCCAGGAGCTCGAGCGGGGACTGGTCGGCGAACAGGCGGTCGTATGGGTTGGGCTGCTGACCGCGCGGGTCCTCGGCGAACAGCGAGATGCCCTTGTGGGTCTGATCGCGCACGACGATCCCGTAGCGCTGCGCCGCCAGCGCGATCATCTCGGCCACGGGGGGCAGGCCGAGGCTGGCGACGTCCACCTGGGGGTCGAGGCGCAGCCGCGCCCCCTCGGGGAGGGCCGTGGCGCCTCCTGTGCCGTCGCCGCGCTGCGCCGGCCACGCGAAGGTCCCGCTGCGCGGAGCCGGCAGCGCCACTGCCAGCGCGTGGTTGATGCTCCCGCGCTGGAGCTCGTCGATCGTCATCGTGCCGGCGATGACCGGCAGGCTGGTCGCTGTCGCGCCCCAGTTGCGCTTGCTTCCCGGCCAGGCCGACGCCGTGTAGTAGCCGGGACTCTGGGAGACGTGGCGGATGGCGCCGCCCCAGCGCGCGTGCCAGCCGTCGGCGGCGCGCCGGGCCTCCCAGAACTCCCACAGCCGATCGGTGGAGGGCTGCCACACCGTCATGTGGCGGTCCTGGCCGGGCGCAGGCCTGGCGTCCCGCGGGATCGGGACCGCCGCGAAGGCCTGCTGCAGCGACGCCTCTCCTGGGGTGCCCTGGGCGTCGAGGTGCACCCGCACATGCGCCTGGTTCGGGCCCACGCGATACAACGGCGTGCTCGAGTTGGTGGTGGCGATCCAGGGCCCGATGCGCGACTGCGTCTCGCGCTGGACCTCCGCGGCCAGCGACTGGACGAGGGCGGTCGAGTTCGGATCCAGCGGGGCCGTGGCGGGCAGCCGCGTGTTCCAGACACTCGTCGGTGCGAAGAGCGGCTTGGCCGGTGCGGCGCGATGGGCGGCGACCGAGCGCGCGGGGGCGGTCACGGAGCTGCGGGGCGTGACGATCGCCCGTGTCGGGCCGCTGGATTGGAGTCCGAGCACGAGCAGCACGGCCACGGCGGCCAGCGCGGCGACCCCGAAGCCGGCCGCCGCGAGCAGCGTGTTGCTCCGTGCCTCCTCGGTGGCCGGCGCCGTCATGGGCACCTCGCGCCTTGATGATCGGTCCTGTGGCAGGCCAAGTCCTGCAGCTTGCCATCCTGGCGCGTTGGAGTTGCCACCCCCTGATGGCGGTGCGCCAAAACGGCGCCGGCGGTGGACGGATGTATTTGACCTAATAGCGGCATCATTCGCCGTTCAACCGACGCGACGGCCCGTCTGCTGCATTTGACAGCTGGTCCATGGCGCTCTGCAGTGGAACTCACATAGCCTACGCTCGAGGTAGGGCCGCTTGACCCTGGCGCGAGGAAGGCGCCCCGGGGTTCGACTTTATTGCCCCGTACCGGAGCCACGGAAGCGCCCTGGTCGTGTGCGCTGTTTTTCGGACAAGTTGAACGGAATTCACCGACCCTAGTGTTCAGCGTCAGCGTAGATCGCCGCCGTACCCAGCGAGGCGAGCGGCTGCGCCGTCGGGCGGCCGCCACGGCTGTCTCGAGGGTGCTGGTCGAGAGTCCCTCGCACGAGGTGGTTCGTGGCCGCGACCGCGTGTTCCGCCGCGCGCTCGTGGGCGCCGACCTCCTCGCCGGCCTGCTCGTGGTGGGGCTGGCCGACCGCCTCTTCGGCGTCTTCGGCCCGGGGGAGGCCGCCTTCGCGCTGCTTCCGCTGATCGTCGTCATAAACACCTCGTGTGGGCTGTACCGGCGTGATGAGCTGCTCCTGCGCAAGAGCACCCTCGACGAGGCGCCCGCGGTGTTCCATGCCGCCACGCTCACCACGGTCGTCGCGTTTCTGCTCGAGAGCGTCCTGCTGCGCACGCCCATGAGCGCACACCTGATGGCCGTCACCTGGATCGGGCTGACCGTCCTGGAGATCGCGTGCCGTGTGGCGGCCCGCGCGATCGCGCGAGCGGCCACCGCGCCCGAGCGCTGCCTGCTGGTCGGCGACGCGGCCATCGCCGACCGGGTCCGCGCCAAGTTGCTGGCCAGCCCCAACGTGAAGGCCACGTTCGTGGGGTGGATCCCCCTGGACGCGCGGCCGGGGACCACCACCGCCCCGGTCCTGGGCACCCCGGACGAGCTCGACCGCGTCGTCGCCGAGCACGACGTCCATCGCGTGATCGTCGCCGGGGACGCCGCGGCGCACCAGTCCGTGCTCGACGTCATTCAGCGCGCCAAGGCGATGGGCATGCGGGTCAGCGTGCTGCCGCGGATGTTCGAGGTGGTCGGCTCGTCGGCGGCGTTCGACTACCTGGACGGCCTCACGATGCTCGGTGTGCGGCGCTTCGGCCTGTCGCCGGCGTCGCGCCGCGTCAAGCGCGCGTTCGACGTCGTCGGCTCGGCGTTCTGCCTCGTGCTGCTTGCGCCGCTCATGATCGCGATCGCGCTGCTCGTCAGGCTCACCTCGCCCGGGCCGGCGCTGTTCCGCCAGACGCGGGTCGGGCGTGACGGCCGCACCTTCGAGATGCTCAAGTACCGCTCGATGCACGATGGCGCGGATGCGCGCAAGGCCGAGCTGCTGGGGCGCAACGAGGCCGACGGGCTGTTCAAGATCGCCGACGATCCGCGGATCACGCGGCTCGGGCGCTGGCTGCGAAAGACGTCGCTCGACGAGCTCCCGCAGCTGGTCAACGTCCTGCGCGGCCAGATGAGCCTCGTCGGCCCGCGCCCGCTGGTGGTCGAGGACGACCGGCGCGTCGAGGGCTGGTACCGCCGGCGTCTGCACCTGACGCCCGGCATCACCGGCGAGTGGCAGGTGTTCGGCGCCGCCCGCATCCCGCTGCGCGAGATGGTCACCATCGACTATCTGTACGTCTCGAACTGGTCGCTGTGGGCGGACATCAAGATCCTGCTGCGCACGATTCCGTGCGTGGTGGGCCGGCGCGGCCAGTGACGCGGGCGGGCCGGCGCTAGAGCAGGACGGTGCGGCGCGCGCCCCGCGTCACGCCGCGCAGGTCGACGACGAACGGGGCCTGCTCGGCGATCGCATCGTGGTCGACGCCGGGGTGCGCCGTGACGATGAGGGCGAGGTCGGCGCCCTGGAGCGCGTCGTCGAAGCTCAGGCTCTGAAGGTCGTTGTGAGGCAGGATCGGCACGTGCGGGTCGTGGTAGGCCAGGTCGGCGCCGAGCGCGCCCAGGAGGGCCATGATCTTCAGGGCCGGCGATTCGCGGACGTCGCCGACGCCGGGCTTGTAGCTGACGCCGAAGACGACGATGCGACTGCCGTTGACCGGCTTGCCCGCCTCGTTGAGCACGCGCTCGACCTTCGAGACGCAGTGGTAGGGCATCTGCTGGTTGACCTTGCCCGCCAGCTCGATGAACTCGGTCGTCAGGTCGAACTCGCGCGCGCGCCACGACAGGTAGAACGGGTCGACCGGCAGGCAGTGCCCGCCCATGCCCGGGCCTGGCTCGAAGCGCATGAACCCATAGGGCTTGGTCGCGGCCGCGTCGATGACCTCCCAGATGTCGATGCCCATGCGGTCGGTGAGCATCGCGATCTCGTTGACCATCGCGATGTTGACCGAGCGGAAGATGTTCTCCAGCAGCTTGCTCAGCTCCGCGACCTCGGGCGTGGAGACGCGGACGATCTCGTCGCACACCTCCCGGTAGAGGTCCTCGGCGCGGTCGCCGCACGCCTCGGTCAGGCCGCCCAGGATCTTGGGCGTATTGCGCAGCGTGTAGTCCGAGCGGCCCGGGTCGACGCGTTCGGGCGAGAACGCGAGATGGAAGTCCCGGCCGGCCACGAGGCCCGACTCCTCGAGGATCGGCGCCACGCGCTCGCGCGTCGTGCCGGGGTAGGTCGTCGACTCCAGGACCACGAGCTGGCCGGGTTGCAGCAGGTCGGCGAGAACGCGGGTGGCCGACACCAGCGGACCGAGGTCCGGCTCGCGGTTGGCGGTGAGCGGCGTCGGGACGCACACCAGCACGGCGTCGCAGCGCGACAGGTTGGCGGCGCGGGTGGTGGCGTCGAGGCGGTGTCCCACGGCCTGCAGTCGCGGCGAGGGGATGTCCTCGATGTAGGACTCGCCCCGCGTGAGCGCCTCGGTCTTGCGCGGGTCGACGTCGACGCCGATGACATCGTGGCCCTGCTCGGCGAAGGCCACGGCGAGCGGAAGCCCGACGTAGCCGATCCCCATGATTCCGATCCTCATGCGGTGCTCCCGGACGGTAGGTCGTTGGCCGGCGTGGCAGAAGCTGCACACATACAACGAGGGCATTTCTGGACCCGCCTATGGCTCTGCTGTCGGAGCCAGGTGGACCACGGGTCAGGTGGAACAAGGTATGTGCTGCTTCGCTGTGTGGGTTACACGAAACTAGCATTTGCCACCAACGGTCGCGTGGTGGCGTTCAGCGGCGTAATGAGGCCAGCGAGCAGTGCACCGGGAGGGACATATTTGGAGTTTCACCGGCCATGTGTGACAAAAACTCTCGACGCGACCGTTCAGTAAGGCGCGTTGGCAATCACACCATATTTCGGTGCGCGCCGGCGGATGCGGAGATGCGGACGTCGGCCGAGCGTCGCGGGCGCTTAGGGTAGGCAGCCATGGCGAGCGACGAGTCGGCAGCATTGACCTATGCGTCCTACCTGGGCCTCGACGACGTGCTGGGGGCGCAGCGGCCGCGCTCCTCCGAGCACGACGAGATCCTCTTCATCGTCATCCACCAGGTCTACGAGCTGTGGTTCAAGCAGTTGCTGCACGAGTTCGCCTTCCTGCAGCGCCGCCTGGAGATGGGCGACAGCTCCCGCGTGCTCGGCACGCTCAAGCGCGTGCTGACGATCCTCAAGACGATCGTCGCGCAGATCGACGTGCTGGAGACGATGACCCCGCGGCAGTTCACGACCTTCCGTGACCGCCTGGATGCCGCCAGCGGCTTTCAGTCGGCCCAGTTCCGCGAGCTCGAGGCCGTCCTCGGCCGCCGCGATCCCGGCGCCCTGGACCGCTACCCGCCGGGTTCGGCGGAGCGCCGGCGGATCGCGGACGCGATGGCGCGCCCGAGCCTGCTCGACTCCTTCCTGCGCTACCTGGCGGCCCAGGGCTTCGGCGTTCCGCGCGCGGCGCTCGAGCGCGACCTCACTCTCCCGGCGGTCCCGTCGGAGGCGGTGCAGGACGTCCTCGTCGACGTCTACCGCGTCGACGGCCCGGAGGCGCAGGTGTGCGAGCGCCTCGTCGACGTCGACGAGGGGCTGCAGGAGTGGCGCTACCGCCACGTCAAGATGGTCGAGCGGACCATCGGCGACAAGGCGGGCACGGGCGGCTCGTCGGGGGCGGCGTACCTGCGCACGACGCTCTTCGACGCCGCCTTCCCCGACCTGTGGGCCGTACGCAGCCGCCTGTGAACCCGCTGGCCCAGCACTACTCGCGCTTCCGCGTCGCCGAGCGGCTGCTGCTGACCGGGCACTCCCACCAGGCGTGGCCGGACGTCGCGCTCGAGGGCCAGGTCGAGGCCTTCGACGACGCCGCCCGCGACGTGGACGAGAAGTGGGGGCGGGCGTTCGCGAAGGCCGAGGAGGTGCGCGCCGGCTTCCGGGCGCTGCTCGGCGACCCGAGCGGCGAGATCGCCCTGGGCGTCAACACCCACGAGCTCATCATCCGCCTGCTCTCAGCGCTCGACCTGGACCGGCGCCCGCGCCTCGTGAGCACCGACGGCGAGTTCCACACGCTGCGCCGCCAGCTCGCTCGCCTCGCCGAGGCCGGGCTGGAGGTCGTCCGGTTGCCCGCGCAGCCGGCGGACACGCTTGCCGCGCGCCTGGCCGACGCCGTCGACGAGCGCACCAGCGCGGTGCTCGTCTCCGCCGTGCTGTTCGAGACCGCGCACATCGTCCCCGGGCTCGGGGATGTCGCGCGCGCGTGCGCGAGCAGCGGCGCCGAGCTGGTGGTGGACGCCTACCACGCGCTGGGGAGCGTCCCGTTCGCCCTCCACGACCTCGGGCTGGGCTCGGCGTGGGTGGTCGGGGGCGGCTACAAGTACCTGCAGCTCGGCGAGGGCAACTGCTTTCTGCGCTTGCCGGCGCACGCCGATGACCTGCGTCCCGTCGTGACCGGGTGGTACGCGGAGTTCGGCGCGCTCGCCGACGAGCACGACCCGTCGCGCGTTCCCTACGGCCGCGGGGCCGAGCGCTTCGCCGGCTCGACGTACGACCCGACGAGCCACTACCGCGCCGCGCGCGTGTTCGCGTTCTTCGCGGCGCAGGGCCTGACCCCCGAGCGCCTGCGCGCGTCCTACCGCCGGCAGGTCGACCTGCTCGCCGCGGGCTTCGACGCGCTCGGCGCGCCGGAGGAGATCATCACGCGCGAGCGCGCCATTCCGCTGGAGCGCTTCGGCGGCTTCCTCGCGCTGCGCTCGGCGCGCGCCGGCGAGCTCCAGCGGGCGCTCGCCGAGCGGGGCGTGCTCACCGACAGCCGCGGCGCGTGGCTGCGGCTCGGGCCGGCGCCCTACCTGTCGGATGCACAGCTGGAGGCCGCGATCGCGCATCTCGGCGCGGTGATCGCCAGGGTCTAGTTCGTGATTGGTTCCTGGCCGCGCCGGGCAGCACGAACGCATGGCCAAGAGCAACCGAAACGACGATCTCTTCGACCAGCTGCGCGCCCGCGGTGTGCGCAAGAAGGTCGCCAAGGCGCTCGCGTCCGCCACCGACGGGGCAAAGGGGAGCAAGCGCGCCGAGGCGCTCGCGCAGACCGCGATTGCCGATCTGCGTTCGGCGAGCGACGCGATCAAGGACCGCGTCGTCGACCGCGACGCGGCCAAGAAGCGCAGCGAGGCGGCGAAGAAGGCCGCGCGCACGCGCCAGCGCAAGGCGGCCCAGCGCCGGGCCGCGGCCAAGAAGGGCGCGGCGACACGCGGTCGCGCCTCGCGCTAGGTGCGCGTGAGCTTCTTGTAGGTGATGCGGTGCGGGCGGTCGGCCTCGTCGCCCAGCAGCGCGCGGCGGTGCTCCTCGTAGGCCTCGAAGTTGCCCTCGAACCACGTCACCTGCGAGTCGCCCTCGAAGGCCAGCACGTGGGTGGCGACGCGATCCAGGAACCAGCGATCGTGGGAGATGACCACCGCGCAGCCGGCGAAGCTCAGCAGCGCCTCTTCCAGCGCGCGCAGCGTGTCGATGTCGAGATCGTTGGTCGGCTCGTCGAGCAGCAGCAGGTTGCCGCCCGAGCGCAGCAGCTTCGCCAGGTGCAGGCGGTTGCGCTCGCCGCCTGAGAGCTTGCCGACCTTCTGCTGCTGGTCGGAGCCCTTGAAGTTGAAGCCCGCCGTGTAGGCGCGGGAGTTCATCCAGCGGTCGCCGACCTTGATCTGCTCCATGCTGGCGGAGATCTCCTCCCACACCGTCTTGTCGGCATCGAGCGCGTCGCGCGACTGGTCCACGTAGGACATCTGCACGGTCTCGCCGATGCGCAGCGTGCCGGCGTCGGGCTGCTCCTGGCCGGTGATCATCCGGAAGAGCGTCGTCTTGCCGGCGCCGTTGGGCCCGATGACGCCCACGATCCCGCCCGGGGGCAGCGTGAAGCTGAGGTCCTCGATGAGCAGGTTGTCGCCGTAGCCCTTGCGCAGGTTCTCGGCCTCGACGACGACGTTGCCCAGATGCGTCGAGGTCGGGATGTGGATCTGGACCTCGTCGAGCTTGACGTTGCGCTCCTGGGCGACGAGGGCCTCGAAGTTCTGCAGGCGCGCCTTCTGCTTGGTCTGGCGGCCCTTGGGGTTCTGGCGCACCCAGTCGAGCTCGGCGGCGATCGTGCGCTGGCGCGCCTTCTCGGTCTTCTCCTCCAGCGCCATGCGCTTCTGCTTCTGCTCGAGCCAGCTGGAGTAGTTGCCCTCATAGGGGATCCCGCGCGAGCGGTCGAGCTCGAGGATCCACCCGGCCACGTTGTCGAGGAAGTAGCGATCGTGGGTCACGGCCACGACGGTGCCCTTGTAGTCGGCGAGGTGGCGCTCGAGCCAGGCCACCGACTCGGCGTCGAGGTGGTTGGTGGGCTCGTCGAGGAGCAGCAGGTCGGGTGCGCCCAGCAGCAGGCGGCAGAGCGCGACGCGGCGGCGCTCGCCGCCGGAGAGCCTGGTGACGTCGGCATCGGCCGGCGGCAGGCGCAGCGCGTCCATCGCGTACTCGACGTTGGTGTCGAGGTTCCACGCGTCGGCGGCGTCGATGCGCGCCTGGGCGGCGGCGAACTCGTCGGCCGTCTCGTCGGAGTAGTTGGCCGCCAGCTCGTTGAAGCGGTCCAGCAGCGCGCGCGTCTCGGCCACGCCGTCCTCGACGTTGCCGCGCACGTCCTTGCTCTCGTCGAGCTGGGGCTCCTGCTCGAGCAGGCCGACCGTCGCCCCGGGCGCGAGCTGCGCGTCGCCGCGGACCTCGGTGTCGATGCCGGCCATGATGCGCAGGACCGTCGACTTGCCGGCGCCGTTGTAGCCGAGCACGCCGATCTTGGCGCCGGGCAAAAAGGCGAGCGTGATGTCGCTGAGCACCGTCTTGTCGGGCGGATAGACCTTCGACAGGCGATACATCTGGAAGACGTACTGGTGGGCCATGGCGACTGAGGGTAGCCATGCTGGTGTCGAGCCTCCCGCCGGGTGTAGCGTCGGCTCATGGCTGAACCCAAGAAGCAAGCGAGCGGCTGGTTCGCGCGCTGGCGCGAGCGCCGCCGCCAAGCCGCGCGCCGCGCGGGCGAGATCCAGGCGCGCGCGCGTGAGGCGCGACACGCCGGTTCCGTCCGGGCTGACGGCCGCGGGTCAGGCGACGGCCCCGGGGGCGCGGGCGGGATCTGAACCGAGCACGGCGGGGTCGATCGACGACCGCACCTGAGCTCTGACCCGGGCTCCTCAGGCAGAGCCTGGACTGCAGGTAGCCGCACCTCGCCACCGGGCGATGCTCGCTACGGTCAAAGGTCGTGTCCCAGGGTCTTGCCATCCGCCTGCGCGGCGTCGTCAAGCGCTACGGAGAGATCACCGCGGTCGCCGGCCTCGACCTCGACGTCCCCGAGGGGACGTGCGTCGGGCTGCTCGGGCCCAACGGCGCGGGCAAGACGACGACGATGAAGATGCTCACGGCACAGGCGATCGCCGACGAGGGCGAGCTCGAGGTCCTCGGCCACGTGCTGCCCGGCGACTCGAAGGCGGCGCGCGCGCTGTGCGGCGTCGTCCCGCAGCTCGACAACCTCGACGTCACGCTGACCACCGAGCAGAACCTGCTCGTCTTCGCGCACCTCTACCGCATCCCGCGCGCGGAGCGCCGCGCCGCGATCGACTGGGCGCTGGACCTCGCCAACCTGCGCGACCGCCGCGACACGCGCGTGGACCGGCTCTCGGGCGGGATGCGCCGCAGGCTGCTCATCGCGCGCGCCCTCGTGCACCGTCCGCGGTTGCTGCTGCTCGACGAGCCGACCGTCGGCCTGGATCCGCAGGTGCGCCAGGAGCTGTGGGCGCTGATCGACAGCCTGCGCAGCGAGGGCACCTCGATCCTCATGTCCACGCACTACATCGAGGAGGCCCAGCGCCTCGCCGACACGGTGACGATCATGTCGCACGGCAGCGCGGTCGCGGTCGGCCCGCCGGCCGTGCTCGTGGCCGAGCACGCCGGCGCTGAGGCGGTCGAGGTCTACGGTCCGCCGGCGCGGCTGACCGAGGTCGAGCTCTCGGCGCGGGAGCAGGGCCTGCGCACGCGGCGGACGGGCACCAGCATCGCGGTGCTCGGCAACGGCCACGGCCTCGACGGCGAGCGCCGGCCGGCCAACCTCGAGGACGTCTTCGTGTTGCTCACCGGAGAGGAGATCGCGTGAACGGTCGTCTGG
Source organism: uncultured Actinomycetes bacterium (assembly GCA_963806015.1). Classification (GTDB taxonomy): domain Bacteria; phylum Actinomycetota; class Thermoleophilia; order Solirubrobacterales; family Solirubrobacteraceae; genus JAOPZW01. The sequence goes on from CAWDWM010000008.1 coordinate 110,945, forward strand.
AGCGCTCCGCGCTGAGCGGCGTGCTCGTCCGTGAGGTCGTGAACTTCTCCTCGTTCTGGAAGTCCACCACCTTCTCCTCGACGGTCCAGCCGACGATCTACCTGATCGCGTTCGGCTTCGGCTTCGGCTCGCTGGTCACGACGGTCGACGGCTACGACTACGTGGAGTTCGTGGCCACCGGCACGGTCGCCACGGGCGTGCTCTTCGCGAGCGTCTTCCCGGCGATGTTCGGGACCTTCGTCAAATTCCAGTTCCAGCGGACCTACGACGCGATCCTCGCGGCGCCGGTCGACACCGAGGAGCTCGTGACCGCCGAGGCGCTGTGGATCGGGGCGCGCGCGGGGGTCTACGGCAGCGTGCCGCTGCTGGTGGGCATGGTCTTCGGCCTGGATCCTGCGTGGGGCATGCTCACCGTGCCCTTCATCGGCTTCCTGGCCGGCTTCGGCTGGGGCTCGTGCGGGATCATGATCGCCGGGATCGTGAAGTCGATCGACGGCTTCAGCTACGTGAGCGCCGCGCTGCTGACGCCGCTCTTCCTCGTCGCCGGCACCTTCTTCCCGCTCACCTCGCTGCCGCACTGGGCACAGGTGCTGGGGAACCTCAACCCGCTGTATCACCTCGTCCAGCTGGTCCGCGACGCCTCGTTCGGCTGGCAGGGCTGGGCCGACGTCGGCCACCTCGCGGTGATCATCGGCTTCGGCCTGGTCATGTGGCGCCTGGCGATCGTCTTCCTGCAACGCCGGCTGATCGACTAGCGCAGGTCAACGGCGTCGAGCTCTGCGACGAGACGTTCGGCGCGCGGGCCGACCCGCCCGTCCTGCTCATCATGGGGGCGGCCGCTTCGATGGACTGGTGGGAGGACGACTCTTGCGAGCGCCTGGCGGCGGACCCACGGTTCGTCATCCGCTACGACCACCGCGACACGGGCCAGTCTGTGAGCTATGCGCCGGGCGCCCCGGGATACACGGGCGATGATCTGATCGCCGACGCCATCGGGGTGCTCGACGCGCTCGGCGTGGACAGGGCGCACGTCGTGGGCCAGTCGATGGGCGGGGCTCTCGCGCAGGTGATCGCGCTCGAGCATCCCGGGCGTGTCGCCTCGCTCACGCTCATCGCCACCAGTCCGGCGGGCCCGGGCGAGCCCGACCTCCCGGACATGACCGCCGAGGGGCGTGCCGCCTTCACGCAGGTGATGGAGCCCGACTGGTCGGACCGCGCAGCGGTGATCGACTACGCGACGGAGCTCTCGCGCGCCTGCGCGGGCCGCTCGACGAGCGCGGAACGCGCGCGCTGTGGGAGCGCATGCTGGACCGCACGACCAACATCGAGTCGAGCATGAAGAACCACTACGCGACGGAGGGCGGCGGCCGCTGGCGCGAGCGCCTCGCAACGCTCGTCATGCCGGCGCTCGTCGTTCACGGCACCGAGGACCCGATGTTCCCCGTCGCGCACGGCGAAGCGCTGGCGCGCGAGATCCCCGGCGCCGAGCTGCTCGTCCTGGAGGGATCGGGCCACGAGCTGGCGCGACGCGATTGGGACGTCGTGGTGCCGGCGATCCTGCGCCTCACGCGGTCCTAGCTGTAAATCCCGAGGACGTTGTTCGGGTCGGGCCCGAGGTCGTTGCGCCGATACGCCGCGTGGCCGCGTGGTCGCGGGAGCGAGTGGCAGGCCAAGCGTCCCGACTAAGGGTCGTCTGGCGACCTTAGGCCGGGACGCTGACGCAGGATTCGCCTTCACTGCCCGCCACCGTCCTGCCCTGAGGTCACAGGACACTTCACGCCAACACCCCTGCACCATCGCCGCGCATCCCAGCAGGAACGACGTGCCCGGGAACTACACCTAGCTCACGCGGGAAGGGTGAACGGCGCGGGCTGAGAGCCGTCGACGTCGGTGAACCCGTAGCTGCGCGCGAGGTCGCCGGCGGTGAGCAGCTCGCCCGTACGCGCGAGGTGGTCGGGGTCGGCGGCGAGGTGGGCGATCGCGCGGCCCAGGTACTCGGGAGACTCGGTGGCCGAGAGGTCGAAGGGATCCGCCGCGTGGGCGGCCAGGACGCGCTCGGTGCGCATGAAGCCGGGGGCGATCGCGACCGCCGTCACCCGCCGCTCGCGCAGGTCGTGGGCCATGGCGAACGCGAAGCGCGCGATGCAGGCCTTGGCCGCGTCGTAGATCGCGCTGCCGGTGTACGCGCCCTGGGCCCAGGCGATCGTGCAGGCGACGAGCGCGCCTTCGACCAGCAGCGGTGCCGCGCGGTGGCTGGTCAGCATGGTCGGCCACACGCCGGCGCCGAACATCGCGTCCCAGCGCCGCTGCAGCGGCTGCTCCCAGAACGGCGCGGCGAAGCGGGCGCCGTCGTACTGCTCGTAGCCGCCCCAGGCGTTGTTGACGAGCAGGTCCAGACCGCCGTGGTCGGCCTCGATGCGCGCCACGAGCGCCTCCACCTGCGCCGGGTCGGTGTGATCGCACACGACGCCGATGCCGGCGCCGCCGCGCGCGGTCACGGCATCGGCCGCGTCCTGGACGGTGCCGGGCATGTCCTCGGTGCGCGTCCCCGCGCGCGACGAGCGCCCGGTGACGTAGACCGTGGCGCCGCCCTCGCCCAGGACGGCGGCGATGGCGGCGCCGGCGCCCCGGCTGGCGCCGGTGACCAGGGCGACGCGGTCGGAGAGGTCGGGCATGGCTGTAATACTAAACGAAGATTCACAAATGGCAGGCCGCCCGCGCACCCACTCCGACGACGCGCTTCTGGACGCCACCTTCCGCGCTGTCGGCGCCGTCGGGCCCGCGCGCCTGACGCTGGCCGACGTCGCCCGCGAGGCCGGGGTCGCGCCGGCGACGCTGGTGCAGCGCTTCGGCTCCAAGCGCGAGCTGCTGATGGCCGCAGCGGCGCGCGGCGCGGCCCGGGCGCGCACGGCGCTGCCGGTGCCCGGCGACGCGCCGCTGGCCGCGCTGACCGATGGACTGGTCGCCCTCACCGCGCCCGTGCGCGAGCCCGCCGCCTTCGCCAACCATCTGGCCCTGCTGCAGCTCGATCTCGCCGATCCGCAGCTGCGCGCGCTCGCCGTCGCCCACGCCCGCGCACTGCGGCGCGGGATCCGCGCGCTGCTCGACGCGGCGGTCCTCGCGGGCGAGCTCGAGCCCTGCGACACCCGCGCTCTGGCCGACGCCGTCCACGCGACCTTCCACGGCGCGCAGCTCGACTGGGCCGTCGATCGGCGTGGCACGCTCGCCGGTCGCGTGCGCCGCGCGCTGGATGCAGTGCTTGCGCCAGGACTCCTCGACTGAGCTTCGCGGCGCTATCGTCGGGTGTTCATGCCCGCAGTCTTCGAGATCGAGCAGGCACTCCTCCTGTTGGAGATCGAGCCGCCGTTCGACCAACGTGACGTCCAGCTCGCGCGCCGGCGGCTGGCCAAGGTCTGGCACCCCGACCTCGCGCCGCCCGGGCGCCAGTTCGAGCACGAGCGCCACCTGAAGGCGATCAACGATGCCGCCGACCAGCTCATCTCGCTGGCCGAGGGCTCGCGCGGCGGGCGCGTGTCGCGCAACGCGGTCAGGGTCAGCGCCGCCGCATCGCGCAAGGCGCGCGCCGAGGAGGGCCGCCGCGCCTACGAGGCCGAGCAGCGCGCCCGCGCCGCGGCCGCCGATCAGGCCAAGCACGATCCCTTCGGTTCGCGGATGCCCGACCACTCGGTCGTGCATCGCTACGCGCGCTGCCTGAGCTATCCGGAGTGGGGCGTCGGCTCGGTCACCGGCATCTACTTCACGGGCTCCGGCGACGACGTCCAGCAGTGGGCGCGCGTGAAGTTCTCGCCCGGCGTGCGCACGGTCCCGGCCGGCTCGCTGCAGTTCGTCGACTTCTCCAAGCCCGACCCCGGCGCCGAGCGCGTGCAGCGCTTCATGACCGCCGCCCAGCACGCGATGGCCGAGGGCGACTACCCGCTGGCCGCCAGGCGCCTGATCTTCGCGCGCGACGCCGAGCCGACCAATGCCGCCGTCCTGCGCCTCATGACGCTCGCCTTCTGGCAGGCGGGCGAGCTCACCGCCGCGGGCCGCGCCGTGCGCGACTGGGCACGCGTCGAGGGCGATCGCCCCGCGCCGCACCGCTTCGCCGCGCGCATCTACGAGGACATGGGCGCGATCGACCTCGCGGCCGAGGCGGCCGACCGCGCCGCCGCGCGCGGCCCGCAGGACGCCGACGCGTGGGAGCGCGTGGGCCGCCTGCGCCTGCGCCTGATGGACCGCGCGGCGGCCATCACCGCGCTCGAGATGGCGCGCCGGCTCGGCCCCAGCGTCGAGGGGCTGCTCGACCTCGCGCTCGCCCACCACCTCGCCGGCGACCTCGGCGCGGAGGTCACCGCCACCGAGCAGGCGACGCTGCTGGAGCCCTCCTCGGCTCCCGCTTGGGCGCGCTACGCGCACGCGCTCGCGCGCACCGACCGCATCTCCGACGCGATCGCGGCGGCCGAGCGCGCGGTGGAGCTCAACCGCGACGACGGCGAGGTCGCCGATCTCCTCGAACGCCTGCGCGCGGCGCTACCGCGCGTGCTGCCCGCGGCGTGATCGCCTGGACCTTCGACCGCGCGGCGCTGGGCGCGCCGCCGGACGGCGTCGAGCTGGCCGCGGAGCTCGGGCCCGACGTCGAGTTCGCCGTCGTGCATTGGGAGGACCTGCGCGCGCTCGACGGGCTGTCCGGACTGCGCGTGCTGCAGACCGTGTCGGCGGGCGTCGACTGGATCATCGACCGCGTACCCGAAGGGGTGACGCTGTGCAGCGCCCGGGGCGCGCGCGACCGGGCGGTGGCCGAATGGGTGATGGCAGCGATCCTGGCCGACGCCAAGCGCGCTCGCGAGTGCGCCGAGCAGCAGAGCCGGCGCCACTGGGAGTTCGTCACGCTGGGCGACGCATCGGGGTTGCGCGTCCTCGTGCTCGGCTTCGGCTCCATCGCACGCACGCTGGCGGCGATGCTCGTCCCGTTCGACTGCGAGGTCGTGGGTGTGGCCCGGAGCGCGCGCGACGGCGTCCACGGCAGCGACGAGCTGCCGGTCCTGCTGCCCGAGGCCGACGTCGTCGTCAACCTGCTGCCGCTCACCGACGCCACCCAGGGCTCGATCGGCGCCCGCGAGCTGGCGGCCATGCGCGAGGGCGCGCTCTACGTCAACGCAGGGCGCGGCGCCACGACCGACACTGCGGCGCTCGTCGCCGCGCTGCAGGCCGGGCGCATCCGCGCCGTGCTCGACGTCGTCGATCCCGAGCCGCTGCCCTCCGACCATCCGCTGTGGGCGGCGCCGGGCGTGATGATCAGCCCGCACAGCGCGGGTGACACGCCGGGGGCCGATCGCGCGGCGTGGAGCCTCGCCGGGGCGCAGCTGCGCCGCTACGCGGCCGGCGAGCCGCTGGAGAACGTGGTCGACAACGGGTACTGAGATCGCGCCGCTGAAATAAGCTCGGGGCGTGGTGACCCCCTCGCTGGTCACGCTCGCCCAGGCGCTGGGCCCGGTGCAGCAGGACCACCTGCTGCAGGCGCGCCAGATGCAGGCGCTCTCGTTCGCCGTGCACATCCCGCTCGTGTGCTTCGGCATCGCCTTTCCCGTGATGGTGCTGGTCATGGAGTGGATGGGCCACCGCACCGGCAACCCGGTCTACCTCGCGATCGCTCGCCGCTGGAGCCGGATCATGGTCGCCCTCTTCGCCGTGGGCGTCATCACGGGCACAATCCTCAGCTTCGAGATGGGCCTTCTGTGGCCGAACTTCACGGCCACGTTCGGCGGCGTCTTCGGCCTCGGCTTCGCGATCGAGGGCTTCTCGTTCTTCCTCGAGGCGATCTTCATCGGGATCTACATCTACGGCTGGGACCGCCTGTCGCCGCGCGCGCACATGCTCAGCGCGCTGCCGATCGTCTTCACCGGCTTCACCGGCTCGTGGATGGTCATCGCCGTCAACGCGTGGATGAACCACCCGACCGGATTCCGCCTCGTCCGCGGCGAGGCGGTCGACATCCACCCGGTGCACGCCCTTTTCGGCAACACCTATCTGTGGCACGAGCTCGTCCACATGTACCTGGCGGGCTACATCGTCACCGGCTTCGTCGTCGCCGGGACCTATGCGATCGCGCGCCTGCGCGGGCGCTGGGGCCGCTACGAGCGCACGGCGCTCGTGGTGCCGCTGACCATCGCCGCACTGGCCTCGCCGGTGCAGCTGCTGGTCGGCGACTGGGCCGCGCGCGACGTGGCCGAGTCCCAGCCAACGAAGCTTGCGGCGCTCGAGGGCCTCGGCCGGACCGAGAAGGGCGCGCCGATCCACCTCCTCGGCTGGTACCACGACGGCGAGGTGAAGTTCGGCATCGGGATCCCCAAGATGCTCTCGGTGCTGTCCTTCCACGATCCCAACGCCCGCGTGGAGGGCCTCGACGCCGTCCCGCCCGCCGAGCGGCCGCCGGTCAACATCGTGCGCATCTGCTTCCAGATGATGGTCGGCATCGGGACGCTGCTGGCGGCGCTGGGCGCGCTCGTGCTCTACCGGTGCGTGCGGCGCCCAGCCCTGCCCGAGTGGCGCTGGTTCTACTTCGCCCTCGCGGCCGCGGGCCCGCTGTCGGTGGTCGCCCTGATCTGCGGGTGGATCGTGACCGAGGTCGGGCGCCAGCCGTGGGTCGTCTATCGCGTGATGCCGACCTCGCAGGCGGTCACCAACGCCGGCGGCATCCCGGTCGGCTACGCGACGCTGTGGATCGTCTACCTGGCGGTGGGCGCGGGCGTCGTGTGGATCCTGCGGCGCCTGGCGCGCGCACCGCTGCCCGTGGCGGAGGACTGACGCATGTCGCTGCAGGAGCTGCCGATGGTCTTCGTCCTCCTGGGCCTCGTGTTCTACGTCGTGCTCGGCGGGGCCGACTTCGGTGCTGCCATGTGGCAGTTCGCCGTCGGCCGGGGCGAGCGCGGCGAGCGCATCCGCGAGCACGCGCACGAGGCGGTCGGACCGGTCTGGGAGGCCAACCACGTCTGGCTGATCTTCGTGCTGACCGTGACGTGGACCGCCTACCCGGCCGCCTTCGGCTCGCTGGCCTCGACGCTGTGCGTGGCCCTGTTCGTCGCCGGGCTGGGCATCATCGTCCGCGGCGCGGCCTACGCGCTGCGCAGCGGGACCACGGATCCGCGCGAGATCGGGCGCATCGACGCCGCCTCGGCGATCTCCTCGGTCCTGACGCCCTTCGCGCTGGGCGCCGCGATCGGCGGGCTGGCCACGGGCCGCGTGCCCTTCGGCAACGCCGAGGGCGACCTCATCACGAGCTGGCTGAACCCGACCTCGATCTTCATCGGGGCGCTTGCCGTTGCCTTCTGCGCCTACCTGGCCGCCGTCTACCTCTCCGCCGACGCGGCTCGCCGCGGCGAGGGCGACCTCGTCGCGGCCTTCCGGGCGCGCGCGCTGGGGGCGGGGGCCGTCAGCGGGGTCCTCTCGATAGCCGGCCTCGTCGTGCTCCATCACGACGCCTACCGGCTCTACCACGAGCTCGTCGCCGGCGACGGTCGGCCCGCCGTGATCGTCTCGGTCCTCGCTGGCCTCGCCACCTTCGGGCTCGTCGTGCGCGAGCGCTTCGAGCCCGCGCGCTACACCGCGGGTCTGGCCGTCGCGGCCATCGTCGCCGGCTGGGCGCTGGCCCAGTCGCCGATCTTCCTGCCCGGCCTCACGGTCAAGGAGGCCGCGGCGCCCCACGACGTGCTGGTGGCGATCACCGTCGCCGTCCTCGGTGGCGCGGTCATCCTCTTCCCGTCGCTCGTGCTCCTCTTCCGGCTCACCCTCGGCGGTCGGCTGGGCCACGGCCATGAGGAGCAGGCGGCGACGGCGGTGGCACGGCGCGAGCTCGTGCTCGCCGCCGCCCCCGGACTGCTGGGCCGCGTGGCCGGGGCGTGCCTGCTGGCCGGCTTCGGGCTGCTCACCGTCGCAGAGGCGGGGTGGGCGCACGCGCTCGGCATCGTCGCCCTCTTCGGCTTCATCGTGGTGGGCTTCGCCGGCGCCGTCCCGGCATTCCTCGAGGGCGAGGCGGGCGCCTAGCTTCGGGCGCTAGTCGTCGAGGCGGTAGTCGAGGTCGCCCTCGAGGTCGGCGACGTCCATCTGCGCCTTCTGCAGCTTGCCCGCGTAGTCCCAGTTGAGCGCCTGCCAGCGGGTGAACTGGTCGATGACCCATATGCCCGACTGGCGCGAGCCGTTGCCGGACTTGCCGTTGCCGCCGAACGGGAGGTGGGCCTCGGCGCCGCTGGTCGAGTTGTTGACGCTGACCATGCCGGCGCTGATGCGCTCGCGATAGCGGAAGGCGTGCTTGGGGCTCGTCGTGTAGATCGATGCGCTCAGGCCGTAGCCGTGGCCGTTGGCCAGCTCGATGGCCTCCTCCCAGTCGCCGAAGGACGCCACGCCGACCATCGGGCCGAAGGTCTCGGTGTTGGCGAGGTCGTCGTCGGCGCGCACGCCGTCCACGAGCGTCGGGTGCACGAAGAGGCCCTTCTCGGGGTCGCCGCCCACGAAGCCCTCGCGGGGGTTCGCGGCCGTGATGCGCCCGGTGGCGCTCGAGCCGTGGACGCTGTGGTGGTCGCGGATGAGGCCGAGCCACTCGCGCTCGAAGCGCTCCAGGAAGCGCTCGTGGATCATCGGCCCGTAGAGCACGTCCTGCGACGGGTCGCCGATCGCGGCGCCCTCGACGGCCGCCTTCAGGCGCGCGAAGAAGTCGTCGTGCACGCGCTCGTCGACGATCACGGTGCCCAGCGACGTGCAGCGCTGGCCGGCGGTCCCGAAGCCGCTGAACAGCGCCCCCTCGACGGCGAGGTCGAGGTCGGCGTCGTCCATGACGACCAGCGGGTTCTTGCCGCCGAGCTCCAGGCACGGCGACTGCAGATGGCGCCCGCACAGTTCGCCGATCCGCGCGCCCACGGCGCTGGAGCCGGTGAAGCCGACCTTGTCGACCAGGCCGCGATCGAGCGCCTGCTCGAGCCCGGCGAACGTCTGCGGGCCGTCGGCCAGCACCAGGTTCAGGACGCCGTCGGGCAGGCCCGCGTGGAGGAAGAGCTGGGCCAGCGCCTCGGCCACCGCCGGCGCGTACTCGGCCGGCTTCCACACCGCCGCGTTGCCGCACAGCAGCGCCGGCACCAGGTACCAGGACGGCACGGCGACCGGGAAGTTGCCCGCGGTGATGATCGCCGCCACGCCGACGGGCGTGCGGAACGTGAACAGCTGCTTGTCGGACATCTCCGACGGCACCGTCTGCCCGTACAGCCGCCGGCCCTCGCCGACGAAGAAGTTGCAGGTGTCGACGATCTCCTGCACCTCGCCCAGCGACTCGGCGTAGGGCTTGCCGATCTCGCGGGTGACCAGGCGCGAGAGGGCCTCCTTGTTCTCCTCCACCAGCCGCCCGAGCTGCTGGATGGCGCGCCCGCGCACGGGCGCCGGGACGGCAGCCCATTCGCGCTGCGCCGCGCGCGCCGCCTCGCAGGCGGCGACGAAGGTGCCGGCGTCGCCGAGCAGGACGTCGGCGACGGTCTGCGACGTGTCGGCCGGGTTGGTGGAGGTCTCACGGCCGCCGGGCGCGTCGGTGGCGGGGCGGCCGGCGATGATCGAACTGACGGTGCGGGACATGGCGCTCAACCTAGCGCGCGTGTGTCCAAGGTCCCCCGGCGCGGGCTAAAGGCGGGCCTCGCAGCGGTCGACCATCCACAGGTGCGCCGTCTCCTCGTCCTGCCCCTCCTGCTCGCCGGCATCGTGCTCGCGCCCGCGGCCGCCCAGGCCGCCACGCCGGGCGTGAACATCGTGGGCAGCGCCGACGTCGCCGCAGCGGCCGCCACGGGCGCCAAGACCGTCCGCGTGTTCGCCGTGCGCACCAACTTCCCGGCGGCCTACCCCGAGTTCAAGAGCATCGTCACGACCGCCGGCGCCAACGGCATGGGCGTCGTCTTCGTGCTCGTCGGCAACCGCGACGGGGCCGCGACGGACCCGACCGACTTCGCGAACTTCGCGGCCGGCTTCGCCGCCCAGATGAAGAGCGTGGGCGGCGCCACCGCCTACGAGGTGTGGAACGAGGAGGACGAGACCGACTTCTGGGGCGCGGCGGTGGACGCTGCGCACTACGCGGAGATCCTCAAGGCCGCCTACCCGCGCATCAAGGCAGCGGACCCGAGCGCGATGGTGCTGCTCGGACCGCTGACCGGCAACAACTACAACTTCCTGGGCCAGATCTACGCCGCCGGCGCCGGCAGCTCGTTCGATGCCGCCGCGGTCCACACCGACACGGCCTGCCTCGTCGATCCGCCGAGCTCCTTCTATCGCGATGGCGGCAACGTCGCACGGTTCACCTTCCTCGGCTTCCGCACCGTCCATGACGTCATGGCCGCCAACGGCGATGGCGCCAAGCCGATCTGGATGACGGAGCTGGGCTGGACCACCACGACCACCACCTGCGCACGCGGCATGTGGGCGGGCCAGAAGCCTTCAGGGGTCACCGAGGCCGCGCAGGCGGCCAACCTCAAGGAGGCCTACCACTGTCTGGCGGCCTATCCGTACATCGAGGCCGCGATGTGGTTCACGCTCAAGGACTCGAGCGGCAACGGCGACGAGCTCGATCACTATGGGCTGCAACGGCTCGACGGCACGCACAAGCCCGCCTGGGACGCGTTCCAGGGGGTGGCCACGCGCGGCGATCAGCTCACGGGGCCGTGCGGCGACTTCGACGCCCCGGCGCTGACCATCAGCACGCCGGCCACGAGCGAGAAGTACGTCCAGACGCTCACGATCAGCGCCGTCGCCAGTGACGCCAGCAGCGTCGCGCGCATGACCTTCCAGGCCGACGGTGCCGAGATCCGCAACTTCACCGGGACCGACGTGGCCTCCGGCAAGGCCGTCAAGCTCGACTGGCAGGGCGCGAAGAAGCTCTCCTTCGGGCCCCACACGATCACCGTCATCGCGCTCGATCCTCAGGGCAACACGGTTACCAAGTCCGTGCAGGTCACCCGGGTCAAGACCCTGCCGGCCACCCTGAAGACGCGCATCAAGATCGGCAAGGTCAAGATCGGCAAGGGCCGCAAGGCGTCGGTCTCCGGACGCGTCGTGAAGAGCGCGAGCGCCGGGCTGTCGGGCAAGGTCCGCGTCAGCTGGCAGCAGAAGCGCGGCAAGAAGTGGAAGACCATCCACTCCGGGCTCAAGCCGGCCAACAAGCCCTTCACCTTCAAGCAGAAGCTCAAGCGCGCGGGCACGTGGCGCGTCCAGGTCAAGTACGTCAACGTCGCGCCCTACAAGGCCTCGACCACGACGTCGAAGACCCTGCACGTCAAGCACTGATCGCTAGCCTGCGGGCGGTGAGCAGCCCGCCTTCGCTCGTGGTCGTCGGCGCCGGTGTCTTCGGCGCGTCGCTGGCGCGCCACTGCGCGCTGGCCGGCTGGGACGTCGTGCTCGTCGAACGCGTGGCTCCGGGTCACGTGCGCGCGGGCTCCGGCGACGAGTCGCGCATCATCCGCTGCTGCCACGGCGCCGACGCCTGGCACACGCGCTCGGCGCGGCGCGCGTGGGCGCTGTGGCACGAGATCGACCCGGGCCTCGTTGTGGACTGCGGCGTCGCGTGGCTCGCGCGCCGCGACGACGGCTGGGAGGCCGCTGGCGAGGCCGTCCTGCGTGCCGAGGGCATCCCGTGCGAGCGCGTCGACGCGACCGAGCTGTTCCCGAGCATCGCCGTCGACGACGTGCGCTTCACCCTCTTCGAGCCCGAGGCGGGCATCCTGCGCGCCCGCGACGCGGTGAAGGTCCTCGCCGCGCAGGCGGTCGCGGCGGGCGCCGAGCTCGTCCTCGCCGAGGCGCGCCGCGACGGCGCCGCGGTGCTGCTCGACGACGGCCGGCGCCTGGAGGCCGACCGCGTCGTGTGGGCGTGTGGCGCATGGCTGGCGCCGCTCTTCCCCGGCGTCCTGAACCTGCGCATCACCCACCAGGACGTCTTCTACTTCGGTGCCCCCGTCGCCTGGCGCACGCCCGGCGTGCCCGGCTGGGTCGACTACGACGGCGCGGCCTACGGCCTCGGCGACCTCGACGGGCGTGGGATGAAGGTCTCCCCCGACGTCGACGGCCCGCCGTGCGACCCCGAGACGCTCGAGCGCGTCGCCGTTCCCGAGCACGAGCGCCTCGCGCGCGCGTATCTCGCCCATCGCTTCCCGGCGCTCGCCGAGGCGCCGCTCGTGGGCCATCGGGCGTGCCAGTACGAGATCACGACCGACATGCACTTCGTCATGGCCCCGCACCCCGACCATGACGGCCGCGTCTGGCTGCTGGGCGGAGGCTCGGGCCACGGCTTCAAGCACGGCCCCGCTCTCGCCGAGCGCTTCGAGCCGTGGCTGAGGGGCGCCGAGGAGCCCGAACCGGCCTTCGGGTTGGGCGCCCGCACGGGCGACGTGAGCCTGCGCACGGCGGGCGTGCGGACCGTGTTGTAGCGGCAACGCGCCAGCTTCGCGAGAAACGCTAAAGGTCAGCCGCGAGCGGCCGACAAAGAGCACGTGGGCCCCGCACGGATGTCGGGGCCTTCTTTATGTCTGCGGACGGAAGGCGCCTCTGCCGTCGCTAATCGAGGCCTGGTAGCCGCGGTTGCGTCGGGGGTGCGGTCGGCCACTCGAGTGTTGCAGCAGCACGTCGGAGAAGCTCTTCCAGGATCGCCTGCCGCTCCGCTGGGACGTCGCCGAGGGCTTGTGCGATCGCGCGGTGGAGATTGCTCCCGGGCAGATAGCGCCGTCCACGGGTGTGACCCTCCGGCGCGACGAGCCCAGCCGCGGCCGCCGCGTTGAGATCGTTGCGCGCGGTGACCTGGCTGAGGTCGATCAGGTCCCGGTAATAGGCGGTCGTCACGTCGCGGCCGAAGAAGCTGTCGTAGAGCGCGTTGGCCAGACGCTCCGGGAGACCCCGGTCCGCGAGAAGGTTTTCGAGCGTCGTGTAGAGGCGCCCCTCCGTCCGCTGGCGGACCGCCAGCCCGATGACCTGGCGGACCTGTGCATCGATGTGCGCTGCCACGAAGGGCGTGACGTCCGCACCGCGGTCGAAGCCATCGCCCAGGCACTCGAACGCCTCGTAGTAGCTGGCCGGGTTGCGACCCCACCACTCCTCGAGACTGGTGAAGGCGCCATGGCGAAAGCCCCCGCGATACATGGTCAATGACGACAGCACGCGCGCGGTGCGACCGTTCCCGTCCCTGAAAGGATGGACTGCGGCGATCGCCACATGGAGCCATGCAGCTGCGAGCGCCGGATGCCAGCGAGCGTGCTCGACGATCGCGCAGAGCTCGTCGATGAGGCCGGGTACGAGCTCATGATCTGGCGGCTGGAACACCACGGCCCCGCTCGCATCGTTCGTGATCCACGCCGGACCGTCGCGAAGACGTCCAGCGCCGCTGGCGAGGTTGCCGGCCAGTACCCGATCCTGCACCCCCACGACGAGTTCGCGGTTCCAGCTGAGGTTCCCGTCATCCGCACGCCGTTGGACGTAGGTCATCGCGTCGCGGTAGCCGAGCACCAACGCCTGGTCGCGGGGCGCAACGGACTCGGGCCTGTCGCCGGCAAGAATCTTGAGCGTGTCGGCGACGGTGACCGGGACACCTTCCATGCGCGTCGACGCCGCGACCGCTTCCGCCACGAGTGCGCGCCTCAGGCGGCCGGCCCAGCGACGGGAGAGTATGCGCTCATCAAGCCGTTTCGCCCATGCATCGAGCTCGGCGCATTCTGCAACGAACCGAGTATGCTCGAATGGAAGAAACATTCGCCAATAGAATAGCGATTGATTCGATGGCTTCCTCGGCGACCGTCCGAGTCCATTGGTTCGGGCCCAGATCGTCCGCGCGCGGGCGTAGATTCACTCGCTTCATGCGCCTCATCGTCGCCCGCTGCGAGGTCCGGTACTCGGGCCGCCTCTCCGCCGTCCTGCCCGAAGCGCTGCGGCTGATCATGGTCAAGAGCGACGGGTCGGTGATGGTCCACGCCGACCACGGCGGGTTCAAGCCGAGCAACTGGATGACGCCGCCGACGGTGATCGAGGAGGAGCCCGACCGGATCGTCGTGCGCAAGCGCGCGGGCGCCAGCGAGGACCGGTTGGACATCCGCATCGCCGAGGTCCTCTCCGACGTGGAGCACGACATGGGGGAGGCGGCGGCGCTCGAGAAGGACGGCGTCGAGGCCGACCTGCAGGAGGCGCTGGCCGCCGCCCCGGCGTTCTGCGGTGAGGGCTTCCGGCTCGTGCGCCGCGAGTGGCCGACCGACATCGGGCCCGTCGACCTCATGTGCCGCGACGACGACGACGGCTGGATCGCCGTCGAGATCAAGCGGATCGGCACCATCGACGCGGTCGAGCAGTTGACGCGCTACCTCGAGCGCATCCGCCGCGACCCGGCGATGGCGGACTGCCGCGGCGTCCTCGCCGCGCAGGCGGTCAAGCCGCAGGCCCGCGTCCTGGCCGAGGCCCGCGGGATCGCCTGGGTCGAGGTCGACCTCGCGGTCCTGCGCGGCGA